>NZ_CADIKH010000020.1 GCF_902859855.1 Paraburkholderia humisilvae | reverse complement strand
GCCGGCCTTCACCGCGACCGGTCGCGGCGGAATCACCACACTGCCCACGCCCTCCGGCTCGCGCACCGGCTGCTCGTCGTGCAGGTGAAGCCAGCCCCAGTCGCCTTCCGGAGTCAGCGGCACGCGTCCCCTGTCGTCACCGTCCGGGCGCTGCCACGGCACGGTCAGGTCCTTCGTGCCGAACGGGCTTCCATGGGTCGCGCCCGTCATCGCGCCGGATGTCACGGCCTTGATATGCCGCCACTCGCCACGTTTTTCGCCCACGACCACTTCGCTGTCCTTCTGCAGGAACGCCACGCAGGTCCCCGCGCTGAACTGGCCTTTCTTCGCTGCGGCCTTCGGCTCCGTATAAACGAACGCTCCGGTTCCATCACCGCTGTTCCCCTGCGCGTCAGGCTTCTGCCGGTCCCTGCCCGCCACACGATACGCATCCACCCCCAGCCACCAGTCCGGGCGTGCGAGCCTGCCGTCCTCCAGATAGGATTTCCAGTCCGCCATATGCATGAACAGGCTGAAAAACGTCAGCGTCTCGTCGGCGGGCTGCGCAGCCGTATGGCCCGATATGCCGTGTGGCCCGGCGGCGGAGGCAATGTCATCCGGTGACGCACCAGCACGAAGCCGGTCGAGTACAGCGCCCAGCGCGAGTCCTGTCTGAACTTCAGGTGCGGATAGCGCCCGTCGATCCGGTACGCGACGATCTCGCCATCCGCGTGCAGCCGCACGCCACCTGACTGATCGACGCACGCCGCGGACATTGCGCCAAAATGCACGCCGCCGTGCGGAAAGCCATTCACGCCAAGCGGAAAGAAGCCATCGGTCATCTGCCCGAGCGCGTGATAGAAGACCTGCGGGTCGGTGACTTCGCCGCCGCCTTTGCGCGGGAAGGGATAGCACCACTTCAACGCAGGCGGTGGCGCAACGACGTGTGCAGGCGCAGTGGACGGGTGCGCTTTGTGTTTCGTTTGACTACTCATGCTGGTCGTTGCCGGGCTCAAAGGTCTCGTTCCTCTGTCAATCACATCAAGCTAGATATCGCCTGACTGGTTGAAGCGGATGATAAGGGCCGGGCAAACGGAATAGATCGTTGTGCACACAATTTGACATCCGCGCGAAGACTGTCTGATAGGGCGGCGCAACCACGCGATCGAATCTCAGAGAGAAGCAGGCAACTCGGATTTACTCGGGAGGTGTCTCATTTGCCCAGCAGCGACCAGGTCGTCATGACTTCGGGTGTCGCTGCCCCTTGCTCGCCTTGGCCAAGGCACGACGCAAGCGAAGCCATCCGAACACAACGAACACAAAAGACACGAATGCAAGCTCCGGTATAGTGTCCAGGCTCACTCACCCACCGACCTCCGCTTTCATCCGGCAACGAATCCATGAACGCACCGCCAATGGCGCCAGACCCAGGCGCCGCGCTGCACGTCTTCGACGCAGTCAAAGCGCTCGCCTTTATCGGCGACCTCAGCATGGGCCAACCCACCGATCATTCGCTGCGCACCGCGTGGCTCGCCGCGCAATTCGCGCGTGCGGCCGGCGCCGACGAGACGGTTCGTTGCGCAGTGATCGAAGGGTCGCTGCTGCGCTGGACAGGCTGTACGGCGAACGCATCGGGTTTTGCCGACACGCTCGGTGATGACGTCGGCGGCCGCGCAGCGATGCTCGCGCAGCGGCCCGACTGGGCGCAGCCGCTCGACGCGCACGGTGGTGTGAGAGCCGCGTTGACGCCGCTCGCGCAGATTCATTGCGAAGTGTCCGGCGAGGTCGCGCGGATGCTGGGTCTCGCGCACGCTACGCAAACCGCGTTGCGACACATCTTCGAAGCATGGGACGGCGGCGGCATTCCGGACCGTCTCGCCGGCGATGCCGTGCCGACCGCGGTGTATCTGATCGCGGTCGCTGGGGACCTCGAAATCTTTGCGCGCGTTTATGGCGTCGATCACGCGTTGCAGTTGATCGCGCAGCGTGCGAACGCGCGCTATCCGGCCGCGCTCGCGGCGCTTGCGGAGACCCACGGCCGGCCATGGATGGCGGCGCTCGACCAGATGACGCCCGCGCAATTCGACGCTGCGCTATCGACGCCGCCGATGTCCGACACCACGTCGGCCGAGCTGATCGCCGACGTGATCGACCTGAAGCTGCCGTGGATGACCGGCTACTCGCGCGCGGTCGCGACAATGGCCGCGCAATGCTGCGCGCAACTGATCGCGGACCCGCTGACGCAACAGCGTGTGTATCGCGCGGGCCTGCTGCACGGCATCGGCCGCGCGGCCGTGCCGAACGCGCTGTGGAGTACGCCCGGACGGTTATCGGCGTCCGCGTGGGAGCGCGTGCGTCTCGTGCCCTACTGGACGGCGCGTGCCGGCCGGCAGACCGGGACGCTTGCCGATGCGGCCGAGCTCGCGTCATACGTGTACGAGCGCGGTGACGGGTCAGGCTACTTTCGTGGCCTCGCGCGCGACGCGCTGCCGCTTGAAGCGCGTGTGCTGGCGGCATCGGTTGCGTGGGTTGCGTTGCGTGCCGCGCGACCTTGGCGCGCGGCGTTCGGTGCCGATGAGGCCGCGCAGTTGATCCGTGACGACGCGGCGCGTGGGCGCTTCGATCCGGACGTGGTGGAGGTGCTGCTCGCGTGCGCTCGCGGGTCCGTCGCGTCGCGCGCGGATGTTGCGCCGCGCCGGCAACCGTCCGCGGTGCGCCTGTCGGCGCGCGAAACCGACGTATTGCGTTCGATCAGCCGCGGCGCCAGCAACAAGGAAGCCGCACGGGAACTGGACTTGAGCCCGAGCACGGTGCGCACTCACGTCGAAAGCGTGTTTCGAAAGCTCGAGTGCTCGACGCGTGCGGCGGCGACGCTAAAGGCGTCCGCGCTCGGCTTGCTGTAAGCGGGCGGTCGCGTCCGCCTCGCCGCGTCACTGCCTGTCTCTCTCGCCGTTCACGTCGTGTCCGTCGGGCTGCGCCGCGATCGTATCGATCGTGTGCCGCACCGCGTGCAGGATTTCATCGGCGAGTGCCGGCTGCGCCTTCATCACCGCGCGCGACGCCGAAATCGCGCCGATCAGCGCGACGGCCATCGTCAATGCGCGTTCGCGCCGCGTCGCTTCAGGCAGCGCGCTGTCGAGCTTCGACCGGAACACGTCGGCCATCTGCTCGAGCCCTGTCGCAAACGGCTCGCTGACGGACACATCCTGCCGTCCGATGTCGCTCACCGACGCCGCCATCGCGCAGCCTTCCGCGACGTCATTGCGCTTTTCCTCGGACAGATAGCCGTCGAGCAGTTCGCCGAGCCCCGGCAGGCGCCCGTCGCGTGGCGTCGTCAAGCGGATGTGTCCGCGCTCCAGGCCGAACGCGAGCGCCTCGGCGGCGAGCGCTTCCTTCGATGGAAAATGCGCGTACAGCGCGCCGTGCGTGAGACCCGCCGCCTTGCCGATTTCAGCGACACCGACGCCGTCGATGCCGCGCTCGCGCATCAGCCGCGCCGCTGTCTCGATGAGCCTGGCGCGGTTTTGCGCCGCCTGCTCCTTGCTGACTTTCATTGTTGACTCCCAGCCTGCTTCAAACCTGCGTCAATCGAACAATCCCAAACACATTGATTTCGGTCGCTATCATTGGTTTATAATTGCGCGTGCAATTATAAACCCCTTGAGGACGACGGTAGCGATCATGAATCTCAAAAATACTGTTGCATTGGTGACCGGCGCCGCCGGCGGTATCGGGCGCGAATTCGTCGCGCACCTGCTCGAACGCGGCGCCGCGAAAGTCTACGCAGGTGGGCGCCACGCGGCAGCGCTCGCGGGCTCATTCAACGGCGACTTGTGCATCGCGCCGCTGGTGCTCGACGTGACCGACCCCGCGCAGGTGGCTGCGGCCGCCGCCGTCGCCACGGACGTGTCGCTCGTCATCAATAACGCCGGCTACAGCGCGGAGCAGGGCGCGGTCGCGGCGGCGGACCTGTCGGAGGCGCGCCGAGATCGACGTCAATTACTTCGGCCCGCTGCTGATGGCGCGCGCGTTTGCGCCGATCCTTGCGCGTAACGGCGGTGGTGCGATCGTCAATGTACTGTCGATTCTGTCGCTCGCGACCTTGCCGATGATGGGCACGTATAGCGCGGCGAAGGCGGCCGGTTTGGCGCTAACCCGCAGCCTTGGCGCCGAACTGGCCGCGCAGCGCACGCTGGTGGTCGCGTCGATGCCGACCGTCACCAACACCGCGATGGGCGGCTGGGCCGGCGAGATACCGAAGGTCGCGCCGCGCGACGTGGCAGCCGATACGCTCGACGCGGTTGAAGCGGGCGAGATGGAGGTATTTCCGGGCAAACTGTCGCGCGAAGCGGCTGCCGCGTTCGCCGCCGATCCGAAGGCGTTTCAGGCGCGCCTTGCGAGCGTGCTGCCGCGTACCGCGTAGGCGAAACGCCGCCGTATGACTACCACTCAACCGGGGTCTGCGTACGCCTCTGCGCACCCCATTAGCCCACTTTCCTGAAACACAGTATTCGCCAGACGCCGTTTGACCACATTCATTGCGATCAATATCATTAAATTATAGTTGCGATTGCAATGAATGAGCGCCGGGCCAACCGGTCCGGTGCAAACAAGGGTTTCTGAAGGAGAAGATCATGCGTTTCCAGAACAAGACGGTGCTCGTGACGGGCGGTAACAGCGGTATCGGCTTTGCCACGGCGAAGCTGTTGATCGAGCAAGGTGCGCGCGTCGCGATTACCGGTCGCGATCCGGGGAAGCTCGATCACGCATTGACGGAGCTGGGCCCGAACGCGATCGGCATGGTGGCCGACCTGAACGATGCAGACGCGCTCGAGCGGGTCGCCCAAAAAATCAAGGACGAATTCGGCTCGCTCGACGCGGTATTCGCGAACGCGGGCATCAGCGGGCCGACGCCGCTTGGCGGCACGACCGCGCAGGCCTTCGAGACCATCACGCGCACCAATATCACGGCGGTTTTTCTGACCGTGCAGGCGGCGCTGCCGTTGATGCATGAAGGCAGTGCGATCGTGCTGAACGGCTCGGTAATGCGCGGCGAGGGGATGGCGGGGACCGCGGCGTACTCCGCATCGAAGGGCGCTGTGACGGCGATGGCGAAGGTGTTCGCGTCCGAACTGGCGCCGCGCGGCATTCGTGTGAATACCGTCATTCCGGGTGCGACGCGCACGGCGATCTGGACGCGTGGCGCACGGGCGGGAAAGACGATTGACGACGCGGAAAACGCATTCGCGCCGCGCATTCCAATCGGCCGCCTCGCGGATCCGGAAGAAACGGCGCGCGCGGTGCTGTTCCTTGCGTCAGACGATTCGGCGGGAATTACCGCGGCGGAGATCGTCGTCGATGGCGGGTTGACCGGTGCGCCGTCGGGTGCGCCGATGTTACGCGCGCCGCGGTAAACCGCGCGTCGGGACCCGCACAGAACAAAGACAGAGCAAAGGCGCAACGCAGGTGCGCGAGCCGTTGAAGTTCGGCGCGCGCGCCGCCGCGTAGCGAAAAACGCAATGCCGTTACGCGCCCCCCACTAAGCGAGCCCAACACAAACGGCGGCCACAATCGACCCAATCACCAGCACGGCGCCGACTGTGCGCCTCGTGTTGAGCTGCGTCCACAGCAGCACGCCGGTCAGCGACAACAGAATGATGCTGCCGGCCAGCGTATCGATCAGCAGCACCCAGCCGACACTCAAGCCCACGCCCTTGTGCAGATTCGTGAGCGTCGCCAGAAACGAATTGCCGGTGCGCTTGACGGTGACGTAGCCGCTGCCCACCCAGTAATCGGCGGACGTGATCTGCTGTGGCGACGCGAACGACAGTTGCCAGTGCTCCGGCTGGATCGCGCTGCGATCGCCCCACGCAACCGGATGCGATGGCTCCTTCTGCACGCGGCCCGGTTTGCCGGTGAGCTTCAGTTCACCTTTGAGCCATTCGGCGAGCTCGCGTGGCGACTTGGGCGCCGGCTGCGGCAGCGGCACCTGCAGTTCCGATACCTGTGGGGTGCCCGTCGACACACGCAGCGGCCCTGCGCGGTGATTCAGGAAAAAGCCGGTCGTACCGAACAGCAGCCCAAGTGCCGCGCCCCATAGCCCGATCCAGCCGTGAATCTTGCGCAGCCAGCGGATGAACGTGATCCGGCGCGAGCGTTTCTGCTGGGCTTCAACGTCGCCGGCAGCGGCTGCGGTACTCGATGCGAGCGGTTTGAAATCGGTGGTGCCCGATTCGAAGGTCTGGGTCGTATTCAAAATCGCTCCGCGGAATGTGTAACGTGTCGAGATCACCCGCGCGTCGCGGCATCACGCGGCCGCGGTTAGCTGCCGACGGCGCGTGTGCGCATACTGCACAGGTTGGAATGGGGGGCGCCACCGCGGTGGCGCACGTTGCATCACAGGTGCGCCGACATTGGGCTGGCGGTCCGGGCTGGCTGGCCGTCGCTCAGGTTCGCGGCCGCTGGCAACGTGCAAGCAGGCCGCCAGGCCGGACGGAGTGGCTGGCGTTCAGATAAGAATTACTATCATTTCACGCCAAAGCGAATGCTGCAATCATCGTAAGCTGGCTGAAGCAAATCGAATTGTTTCGAACCGTTACGTTCGCGGGTGTTATCGCGCGTTCTATCGGACACCCAACCGATACACAGTGGTATGCCGATAGCGCTCGCCCGGCTGCAACACGACCTGCGCGGCGGCATCGTCCATATTGATCTGGTTCGGATACCCGCCGGTTTCGAGGCACAGCGCCGCATGCTTGCGCAACGGCTGGCCGCCGCGCGCGACCACGCCGTCCAGATAATTGCCCGTATAGAACTGCAAGCCGCTTGCATCGGTTTCGACGGTCAGCTCACGGCCGCTGCCCGGGTCGTACAGCACCGCCACGCGGCGCACCGTACCGGACGGACCGCGTAGCAGATAGCAGTGGTCGAATCCCTTCGCACGCGCGAGTTGCTCGTGCGGCCAATCCAGACGCGCACCGATCGGCGCGCCCGTCCGAAAGTCGAACGCGTTGCCGGTGACGCTTGCGCGCGCCAGCGGAATCAGCGCGCCGTCGACCTCCCAGAATTCGTCCGCATCGATTTCGATCAGATGGCCGCGGATGTCCGCCGGTCCGCCGGACAGATTGAAGTACGCGTGATTCGTCATATTGACCGGCGTCGGTGCGTCGCTCACCGCGTCGTAGTGAATGGTCAGCGCGCCGTCGTCGCCCAGCGCGTAGCGCACGGTCGCCTCGAGCGTGCCCGGAAAGCCCGCGTCGCCCTCCGGCGATTCGTGTGTGAACACGAGCGTGCCATCGACTTCGCGTGCATTCCACACCGCGCGATGAAAGCCGGTCGCGCCGCCGTGCAGCAGATTGTCACCTTCGTTGCGATCGAGCTGATACGTGACGCCGTCGAGCATGAAGCGCGCAGCGGCGATCCGGTTCGCCCAGCGGCCAATCGTGCCGCCAAAGAACGACGTGCTGGCGAGATAGTCGGCCGGCGTGTCGTGCCCGAGCACGACGTCGGCGATCCGGCCGGCGCGGTCAGCCGCATGCCACGACACGAGCGTCGCGCCCAGATCGCTGATCGCGACCCGCATGCCGTGCGCGTTGCGCAGCGTAAAGAGACGGATCGCATCGCCGCCGGGCAGCGTGCCCCAGCGTTCGACGGTGATATGCGCCGGATGGGCGCGATCGGAGCTGCGCGAGTCTGCGAGGTTCATGGATAAAAAATCGAAGTCGGGGGTCAGCCGGGTTGCGATGCCTGCGTGGACTGCAAGCGTTCATGGTACTCGCGTGGGGTACAGCCCAGTTCGCGGCGAAACACCGCGTACATGTATTGCAACGACGTGAAGCCGCAGCGTATTGCGACCTCGGTACTGGAAATATCCGGTTGCGCGAGCAACTGTTTCGCGACCTCGAGCTTGTGGTTAAGGATGGCCTGATGCACGGTGCAGCCGAGCTCGCGGCGGAAGTGCTCTTCGAGCGACGAGCGCGACACGCCGACATAATCGGCGACCTGCTCGGTCTTGATGCCCTGGCAGCCGTACTGTCGAATGTAGTGGCGTGCGCGCATCACGTACGGGCTCGACACGGGCTGATGCCGCGTCGACTCGAGCACATTGATGCCGACTGGCGGCACCAGAATGCGCCGTCCGCCGAAGCGTGCGCCGCCCAGCATCTGATGCAGCAGGTGCGCGGCGGTGCGGCCCATTTCCTCGGTGCCTTGAATGACCGACGACACCGGAATACGCGTCAGCGAACGCGTGAGCGGATCGTTGTCGATACCGATAATCGCCACTTCCTCAGGCACCGCGATGCCGGAGATCAGGCACACCTGTAATAGCTGACGCGCACGCGCATCGGTGACCGCGATTACGCCGACTGGCTTCGGCAGACTTTGCAGCCATGCGGTTAATTGCGCGCTGGCCTGGCTCCACACCGGCGCGCTGGTCGGCAGGCCACGATGCACGTCGCCGGTCAGGCCATCGGCGGCGAGCAGCGCGTTGAATGCGAGCTCGCGTTCCTGCGCCCAGCGGTTGGTTGGCGATTCGGGCAGGCTGTATAACGCGAAGCGCTGCAGTCCGGCGCCGATCAAATGCGTATACGCGAGCGAAACGAGCTTGCGATTGTCGGTCGCGATATACGGCACATTGTCCGGATACTGGGATTCATCCTCATACGACGAGCCGACCGCCACCACCGGCAGCGGACAATCCGACAGCGCTTCGCGTACGGCCGGGTCGTCGAAGTCGGCAATGATGCCGTCGCCTTCGAAGTGTTCGATGCCGGTCAGACGCGCGCGAAAGTCTTCTTCAAGGAACAGATCCCACGCGACGCGCGTCGACAGCAGGTATTTGCCGATACCGGTGATGATCTCGCGGTCATAGACCTTGTTCGCGTTAAAGAGCAACGCGATCCGATGCGTACGTTGAACGGGTTGCTGGCGTGTCATCGCTGTGTAAAACGGCTGTTGCTGCATGAACGCAGCGGCGCCGTCGTCTCCGTATGCGGCGAAACCCTTAGGGGTAAGATGGCTTCGCGGTGTTTTTAAGCATCCTGTTTATTTTAGGCGGTGCAAGCTTGCTGCCGCCAGCCGATTTTAACCGGTGGCAAGAATCGCTAACGACGCTGGCGGATTTCGCAATTGCCGGCGTGAGCCGCAAACTGGCAGCATGGCGTCACTCATGCAAACGTGCGGCGCCCGCCATGCCCCCATGCCGGGTCATGTGCACGCACGATATCGATCAAGGAGACGCGGATGTCCTATTTCGAACACCTGCCGGCTGTGCGCTATGAAGGCCCGCAGTCCGACAATCCCTTTGCGTACCGCCACTACGATCGCGACAGGGTCGTGCTTGGCAAGCGGATGGAAGATCATCTGCGCGTCGCCGTCTGCTACTGGCATACGTTCGGCTGGGCGGGCACCGACATGTTCGGGCCGGGCACCTTCGATCGCCCATGGCACGCCGCGGGCGAACCGCTCGAGCGCGCACGCCTGAAGGCCGACTCCGCATTCGAATTCTTCTCGAAGCTCGGTGTGCCGTTCTATACGTTCCACGATACCGACGTCGCACCCGAAGGCGACAGCATCAAGCAGTACGTGAGCAACTTCAAGTCGCTCACCGACTATCTCGCGCGCAAGCAGGAAGACACCGGCGTGAAGCTGCTGTGGGGCACCGCGAACCTGTTCTCGCACCCGCGCTATGCGGCCGGCGCCGCGACCAATCCGAATCCGGACGTGTTCGCGTTTGCCGCGACCCAGGTGTGCGAAGCGCTCGAAGCGACCCAGCGTCTGGGCGGTTCGAACTATGTGCTGTGGGGCGGCCGCGAAGGCTATGAGACGCTGCTCAACACCGATCTGAAGCGCGAGCGCGAACAGCTTGGCCGCTTTATGAGCATGGTGGTCGAGCACAAGCACAAGAAGGGTTTCAAGGGCACGCTGCTGATCGAACCGAAGCCGCAGGAGCCGACCAAGCACCAGTACGATTACGATGTCGCAACGGTGCACGGCTTCCTCACGCAGTTCGGGTTGCAGCATGACATTCGCGTGAATATCGAGGCGAATCACGCGACGCTCGCGGGCCATTCGTTCCACCACGAGATTGCGAATGCGTTTGCGCTTGGTATCTTCGGCAGCGTCGACGCGAATCGCGGCGATCCGCAAAACGGTTGGGATACCGACCAGTTCCCGAACAGCGTCGAAGAACTCACGCTCGCGTTCTACGAAATTCTGCGCAATGGCGGCTTTACGACCGGCGGCATGAACTTCGATGCGAAGGTGCGTCGCCAGAGCATCGACCCGGAAGATCTGTTCCACGGCCATATCGGTGCGATCGACGCGCTCGCGATTGCGCTCGAACGCGCTGCGCGTCTTGTCGAAAACGATAAGCTCGCCGAGTTCAAGCAAAAGCGTTACGCGGGTTGGGACACCGAGTTCGGCCGCAAGATTCTCGCGGGCGACTACTCGCTCGAATCGCTCGCGGACGATGCGCTCGCACGCGGCATCGCGCCGCGGCATGTCAGCGGCCGTCAGGAGCACCTCGAAAACGTGGTGACCCAGGCGCTGTACGGCGCGGGCAAATAGGCGCGCGTCGCGAAAGAACGCGCATCGGTAAAAAACGTTAGCTCGGCCGGTCAATTTCGCAATTGTCCGGCCGGTCCGCACAGCCCACTCTGTCGGGCGGACAAAAACCAGCTTTACACAATCGACGACCGCGAACACGAATTCGCGGCGCATCCGTAGGATTTTGCCGGCGACTTCGTTGCTCTCGCATCTTCGGACGCCGGTAGCCAACCAATAAAGGAAGGAGTGAGACAATGAAATCTGCTATGCGTCGTTCCGTTCTGAATTCACTTGTCTGCGCCGCGATGTTTGCCGGCCTGACGTCGCTTGCGCCGCTAGCGCATGCAAGCAAGGACAAGCCGGAAATCGGTTTCTGTATCGACGATCTGCGCGTCGAGCGCTGGTCGCGCGACCGCGACTACTTCGTTGAGGCCGCAACCAAGCTGGGCGCGAAGGTGTCGGTGCAGTCGGCTGACGCGAGCGAATCGCGCCAGATCTCGCAGATCGAAAACCTGATCTCGCGCGGCGTCGATGTGATCGTGATCGTGCCGTTCAACTCGAAGACGCTCGGCAACGTCGTCGCCGAAGCGCATAAGGCCGGCATCAAGGTCGTGTCGTATGACCGCCTGATTCTCGATGCGGATGTCGACGGCTATATCTCGTTCGACAACGAGAAGGTCGGTGAACTGCAGGCGCAAGGCGTCTTTAACGCGCAGCCGAAGGGCAATTACTTCCTGCTCGGCGGCGCGCCGACCGACAACAACGCGAAGATGCTGCGCGAAGGCCAGCTGAAAGTGTTGAAGCCCGCGATCGACCGCGGCGATATCAAGGTGGTCGGCCAGCAGTGGGTGCCGGAGTGGAGCGCTGCGACCGCGCTGCGCATCACCGAAGACGCGCTGACCGCGAACAACAACAAGATCGATGCGATCGTCGCGTCGAACGATGGCACCGCGGGCGGCGCGATCCAGGCGCTTGCCGCGCAGCATCTCGCGGGCAAGGTGCCGGTGTCGGGCCAGGACGCCGATCTCGCAGCGGTGAAGCGCGTGATCTCCGGCACGCAGACGATGACGGTCTATAAGCCGCTGAAGCTGATCGCCAGCGAAGCGGCCAAGCTGTCGGTCGATCTCGCGAAGGGCAACCAGCCCGCGTTCAACGCGAAGTACGACAACGGCAAGAAGCAGGTCGACACGGTGCTGCTGCAGCCGACGCTGCTGACGAAGGCCAATGCCGACGTCGTGGTCAGGGATGGCTTCTATACGCAGGCACAGCTCGCGGGCAACTGATCGCGTGCGGGTTGACGCGCGCCGCGGCTGGCATCGCATCAGGCGATAAGCGGCGCGACGTCTCCGTAACAGGCGCGCGCGCCCGTCAACGGGCACGCGCGTGTCCCTGATCCACCCAGGACGACACGCATGGAACAAGCGCACATGTCACAAGCGCTTCTGGAGCTGCGCGGCATCGCCAAATCATTTGCCGGCGTGCGGGCGCTCGACGGCATCGATCTCACCGTCGCGCCCGGCGAATGCGTCGGCCTGTGCGGCGAAAACGGCGCGGGCAAGTCGACACTGATGAAGATCGTGTCGGGCGTCTATCCGCACGGCGACTGGTCCGGCGAGATGCTGTGGGAAGGCAGGCCGCTCGTCGCGCAAAACGTGCGCGACACCGAGCGCGCCGGCATCGTGATCATTCATCAGGAACTGATGCTGGTGCCGCAGCTTTCCGTGGCGGAGAACATCTTCCTCGGCAACGAGATCACGCTGCCCGGCGGCCGGATGAACTACGCGGCGATGTATCAGCGTGCGGACGCGCTGCTACGCGAACTGAACATCGAAGGCATCAATGTCGCGCAGCCGGTGATGAACTACGGCGGCGGGCATCAGCAACTGATCGAGATCGCGAAGGCGCTGAACAAGCGCGCCAAGCTGCTGATTCTCGACGAGCCGTCTTCATCGCTGACGGCCGCCGAAACAAAGATTCTGCTGAATATCGTGCGCGACCTGAAAAAGCGCGGCGTCGCGTGCGTCTATATCTCGCACAAGCTCGACGAAGTCGAAGCGGTGTGCGACACGATCACCGTGATTCGCGACGGCAAGCATGTCGCGACACAGCCGATGGCGCAACTCACCACCGACCGCATTATCGCGTTGATGGTCGGGCGCGAGATCACCAATCTGTTTCCGCGCGAGCCGCATGAAATCGGCGACGTGATTTTCGAAGCGCGCCACGTCACCTGCTACGACGTGACGAATTCGAACCGCAAGCGGGTCGACAACGTGTCGTTCTCGTTGCGCAAAGGCGAGATTCTCGGCGTGGCCGGGCTGGTCGGCGCGGGTCGCACCGAACTGATGCAGGCGATTTTCGGCGCGTATCCGGGCGTGAGTCGCGCCGACGTATCGATGAACGGTAAGCGCCTGAAGATCGCCGCGCCGGCCGATGCGATTCGCGCCGGCATCGCGATGGTGCCCGAAGACCGCAAGCGCCACGGCATCGTGCCGCAACTCGGGGTCGGCCACAACATCACGCTGGCGGTGCTGTCGCGCTTCGCGAAGGCCGGGCGCATCGACAGCGCGTCCGAGCTCGACACGATTCACACGGAAATGAAGCGCCTGTCGGTGCGCGCCGCGTCGCCGATGCTGTCGATTGCCAGCCTCTCCGGCGGCAACCAGCAAAAGGCGGTGCTGACGCGCATGCTGCTGACCGATCCGCAGGTGCTGATTCTCGATGAGCCGACGCGCGGCGTCGACGTCGGCGCCAAATACGAAATCTACAAGCTGATGTTCGCGCTCGCGCGGCGCGGCGTGTCGATCATCGTCGTCTCGTCGGAATTGCCCGAAGTGCTCGGCGTGAGCGACCGCGTGCTCGTGATCGGCGAAGGCCGCCTGCGCGGCGACTTCGTCAACGACGGCCTCACGCAGGAGCACATCCTGACCGCCGCGCTCAATACCGAAACCGAACGTCGTGACCCTTCCAACCTTGTGAGCGTCGCATGACACCTGAATTCAGTTCCGTCGAAAACCGTGCCGGGCAGCGGGCGTCGATTGCCTCAGGGCAGCGCGTCAAACAGCTGTTCGCGCGCTACAAGCTGCTGGCTTTGCTGCTGGCGGTCGTGGTCATCTGGACTTTCTTTTCGTTTCTCACCGATGGCGCGTTCGTCACGCCGCGCAATCTGTCGAACCTGCTGCGGCAGATGTCGATCACCGGGATGCTCGCGTGCGGCATGGTGTTCGTGATCATCGCCGGCGAAATCGACCTGTCAGTCGGGTCGCTGCTCGGGCTGCTCGGCGGCATCGCCGCGATTCTCGACGTCAAGTATCACTGGCCGCTGGCGGCGACGCTGCCGGTCGTGATGCTGGCGGGCGTCGCGTTCGGCATCTTCAACGGCTGGTGGTCGACGTATCTGCGCGTGCCGTCGTTTATCGTCGGTTTGGGCGGCATGCTCGCGTATCGCGGCGTGCTGCTCGGCGTGACCGGCGGCTCGACGATTGCGCCCGCTTCGGACGCGCTGGTGTTTGTCGGACAGGGATATCTGCCGCGTATCGCCGGCAACGTGCTCGCGGTCGTGCTGTTCGTGCTGTTGACCGTGCTGACCGTGCGCCACCGCAAGAGCCGTCAGCACTACAACCTGCCGGTGGTGCCGGTGTGGCAGGACGGCGTGAAGATCGTCGCGGCGGGGCTGATTGTCTTCGCGTTCGTCGCGACACTGAACCGCTATGGCGGGATTCCGGTGCCTGTGCTGGTGCTGCTCGCGCTGCTCGGCATTTTCACGTATATCGCGACGCAGACCGTATTCGGCCGCCGTATTTATGCAGTCGGTTCGAATCTCGAAGCGACGCGTCTGTCCGGCGTCAATACGAATCGCGTGAAGCTCGCGATCTTCGCGCTGATGGGGCTGATGTGCGCTTTCGGCGGGTTGGTCGAAACCGCGCGACTCGCGGCCGGGTCGCCATCGGCCGGCACGACCGGCGAGCTCGATGCGATTGCCGCCTGCTTTATCGGCGGCACGTCGATGCGCGGCGGCTCGGGCACCGTGTACGGCGCGCTGATCGGCGCGCTCGTGATGGCGAGCCTCGACAATGGGATGTCGATGCTCGACGTCGATTCGTACTGGCAGATGATCGTCAAAGGCGGCATTCTCGTGCTCGCCGTGTGGGTCGACGTGATTTCGGGGTCGAACCAACGCTGAAGCGCAACGCTAAACGTAGCAAGTGGCATTCGACTGACCTATCTGCGCACGGCCGTGGTGCGGTGCACCACGGCGCAGCACTGACCCGCTTCGTCAGCGTGCGCGAAGGCAACGCGTCGGCGCGCTGAAAGCCCGTCCGTCACGCACTTACCCGCGGCCTCCACGAGGCCGCTTTCATTTTTTTGGGCGCACGCCGCATCGCGCGCAACGCCCCGTCTAACAAGCGATTGCGCACGCCGTGACGGGTTCGCGCAGCGCGCTTTCACGCGCGTGGCGCGCCGCCGTCACGCCCGATGGCATACCTATTGCGTTTATCGTCGCCGAGGCCAATGGCGGCTTCGATGAAGGGCAGTTCGAGCAGGGACGCTCAGGTCGAGCGGACCATAGGACCTAGGGGCAACGGCGTCCCGAACCGCACGCGAGCGCGATCGATGCATCGATCCGCGCGCGTGCGGTTCGGGACGCTTTTCTTTTGCGTGTGCACATCGACCCATGAAAAATCTGTTGAGTTCGCTCACGAGCGGTAACTGGCGCGCACTGCTCGCGTGCTTCTTCTATTTCGACACCGGTTTCACCGTGTGGGTGATGTTCGGGCCGCTCGCGCCGTTCATCCACAAAGACATTGCGATGACGCCGGCTGAACTGGGCTTTCTGGTCGCGGTGCCGGTGCTTGGCGCGGCGATCTTGCGCGTGACGCTCGGCAACCTGTACCAGGCTTGCGATGGCCGGCGCATCGCGCTGATGGGCGTGCTGCTGTCGGCGATTCCGTCGATCGTGCTGCTGCTGATGCCCGGCACGCCGTCGTACACGCTGCTGCTCGTGCTCGGCGTCTTCCTCGGTGTCGGCGGCGCAAGCTTCGCAGTGGCGCTACCGATGGCGGGCAGCAACTATCCGCCGAAAGTGCAGGGGCTGGTGCTCGGTCTTGCCGCGGCGGGCAATATCGGCGCGGTGCTCGACGGCTTCATGTTCCCCGGCCTCGCCGCCCATTTCGGCTGGACCTCCGCGGCGGGCGCCGCGTTACCGCTGCTCGCGCTCGCGGCCACCGCGCTGTTCTTCTGGGCGCAGGATTTTGGACTGAAGTCGGGCAGCGCGCCGCGTGCGTTCCGCAGTTTCTTCGTCACGCTCGCGGGCCTCGTTGTGCTCGTGCTCGCGGTGCATGCGGGCGTATTCGGCGCGGGCAAGACCGGCGTGCTGCTGCTGCCCGTACTCGGCGCGCTGCTGGCGATCTTCGTGTTGCCGCGCCACTACCGCAGCGTGCTCGTCGAAGGCGATACGTGGGTCGTGATGCTCGTCTACAGCATCACGTTCGGCGGCTTCGTCGGCATGTCTTCGTACGTGACGACGCTGCTCATTTCGCTCTACCAGTTGCCGGCGCTCGAAGCAGGCCTCTTCATGTCGCTGCTCGCGTTTATCGGCGCCCTGGTGCGGCCGATCGGCGGCCTCGTCGCCGATCGCATCTCCGGCGTGCGGGCACTCGTGATCCTGCTCGCGGCGATCTCGCTGTGCGATTTCGTCTTTGCCGCGTGGATGCCGCCGCTTGCCGCAGGCATCGTGCTGCTGATCGCGCTGTACCTTTGCTTTGGACTCGGCAACGGCGCGACCTTCCAGCTCGTCCCACAACGCTGGAAGGGCAAGACCGGTCTGATGTCCGGGATCGTCGGCGCGGCGGGCGGCATCGGCGGCTTTTACCTGCCGGTGATCATGGGTATCGCGAAGGAGAGCACCGGCAGCTATCAGATGGGCTTTGCGACCTTCGCAGGCTTGTCGGCGCTCGCGTTCGTGCTGGTGGTGCTGCACCGGGCCCGCTGGCTCGAATGGGCGCTGCCGGCAGAAAGCCAGGGGCGCGTCGCCGCCGAGCCGATCCGCACGGCAAATGTGCCGGCGGACAGCGGCGTGTAATTCAGTGCCCCGTCACGGAACATCGACCAGCGCCTGACGCGTCAACCGCCGCGCGGGCGCTGAACCATGAAATCGCCGGCGTTATGCGCCGGCGATTTTTTTTGCCTGTGTTTTCCAGCATCTGCGTACGGCGCGGTGATCGCAGCCACGGATGCCCGATGACAATTCGAACGATTACCGCGGGTAGGTGGGAATTTTGCTAATAGTGGAGGGCCTAAACGAACTGAATGAACCGAACTGAACCGAACGAAACCAAAGATTGAGTGGTTCGCGACTTCACGCGCTGCTTTTGACGGAAATGCACCCGGGACAAGCATGTTTCCTTTCAAAAGATGGTCTGGTTCGCGTCTTGCGCCGGCGGCTCGGGTCGAACTGAGGCGGTCGCAGTATCGCGCGTTTCTGCAGCAAGTCCCGCTTCTTTACGCGGTCCTGATTGTCAATACGGCGACGGTTGCGATTACGCATCTACGCGTCGCACCGGTTTATCTGTCGGTGTACGCGCCTGTGCTGCTGTGCCTGTTCTGCGTGGTGCGGGTCGTCATGTGGCTGCGCTCGCGGCGCCGCGTGCTGTCCGACGATGCGCTTGCGCGGCGCCTGCGCACGATGGTGTGGATGGCCGCTGGGATGGGGACGGCATTCACCGCGTGGGCGCTCTCGCTTTACCCGTATGGCGACGCGTATGCGCGCAGCCATGTCGCGTTCTATATGGCGATGACGGTCATCGGCTGCATTTTCTGCCTGATGCATATGCGCGTCGCCGCGCTGCTGCTGACCTGCATCGTGATTGTGCCGTTCACGCTCTTTTTCGGGTCGACGCACAACCCGGTGCTCGTCGCGATCGCGGTGAACGTATTGCTGGTCGCGGTCGTGATGGTGATGATCCTGCTGATCTACTACCGCGATTTCACGACCCTTGTCGAATCGCAGATCCAGTTGCGCACCAAGCAGACCGAAACGCAGCGCCTGAGCGACGAAAACTTCCGGCTTGCGAACCTCGATGCGCTGACCGGCTTGCCGAACCGCCGGCGCTTCTTTGCCGACCTGGACGGCCACCTGGCGCCGCTGCAAGGCTACGCGCGCGCACCGGGAAGTCTCGCGATCGGCATTATCGATCTCGACGGGTTCAAGCGGATCAACGACCTGTACGGGCACGCGTTTGGAGACCGTGTGCTTGAAGAAACCGGCCGGCGTTTTGCCGCGCAGATCACGCCGCAGGTTAGCGTCGCGCGCATCGGCGGCGACGAGTTCGGACTGATGGTTGTCGGCGCAACGGCTTACCGGCAGTTGCTCGATCTTGGCGACGCGTTGACCGCCGTGATCGAGCGGCCCTACGTGCTGCCGGAAGGCGCAGCGCGGATGTCGGCGTCGATCGGCTTCGCGAACTTTCCTGAAGCGGGCGAGACGACCTTGCAGCTCGTCGAGCGCGCGTATTACGCGCTGCATTTCGCGCAAGCCCATCGGCGCGGTGGCGTCGTGATTTTCTCGCCGGAACATGAAACGCAGATCCGGCATCTGAGCAAGATCGAGGAAAGCCTGCGGCGCGCCGATTTCGAACGCGAAATCTCGCTGCATTTCCAGCCGATTTTCGATACCGCGCTGCGCGAGATCATGGCGTTCGAGGCGCTTGCGCGCTGGACCAGTCCGACGCTCGGCGTGGTGGCGCCATCGATGTTCATCCCGGTGGCCGAGCGCTGCGATCTGATTCATGCGCTCACCGAAGTGCTGCTGCGCAAGGCGCTCGACACGGCGCGCAGCTGGCCGGAGACGGTGCGCATTTCGTTCAACCTGTCGGCGCGCGACCTGACCTCGGCGGGCGCGCTGGACCGGGTCATTCGCACGACGCTCGCAAGCGGTGTCGCACCGCACCGGATCGACTTTGAGATCACCGAAACCGCGCTGATCCAGGATTTCGGCCAGGCGCGCACCGCGCTCGACGCGCTGAAAAAACTCGGCGCGCGCATCTCGCTCGACGACTTCGGCACGGGCTTTTCGAGCCTGAATAGCGTGCACCGCTTGCCGATCGACAAGGTGAAGGTGGACGGCAGCTTCGTCGCCGGCATCGAGCGCGAGGCGACGGCGCGGGCGATCGTGAAGAGCATCGTCGATCTGTGCCAGAACCTGGGGCTGACTTGCGTGATCGAGGGCGTGGAGACGCGCGCGCAGATGACCGCGCTGCGCGAGCTGGGTGCGACGGTGATGCAAGGCCACCTGTTCGGCAAGCCGGTCGCCGCGAACCTCGTGCTTGACACGTATGTCAGGGAACCGTTGTTGCCGTGGCTCTAGTCGTCCATGGCTCCAGGCTTTACCGCACCGATGCTCCGCGGTCCTTCAGCAACTGACGCAAGATGCTTCGATGGCAGCGGTGCTCGTTGTCGCAATAGCAGCCGACCGAGAAATCAGTCGTTTTCGATAGCGCGGCGAGCGTGTCCAGTACCTTCGATGCGTCGCCGCTATTCATCTGCGCGCGGAACTTGCGAGCGAACGCATTCCAGTCGCGCTCAGTCCCGGCCGCCAGCGCCTCGCTGACGAGCTCCGGCGTCGGCGACAGAATCGGCAGCCATACGTCGTAGTAGTTGCGCGTGCTGAACTCGCTTTTGGGCACGCCGCGCGGCGGCCGCCTGACGGTGCCGATGCGCAGGCCTTCATCGGCCGCGCGGGCCGACCCGAGTTGAACGATGCTGACGCTCATCGGTGTTCCTGAATGTTCCTGAATGTTTCCGATTGGCGGGATGCGCGCGCTGCGCTTCAGTTTACTGCGCTCGCGCCCGTGCATGGCCGCTATTGCGAGTGATTTCGACCGATGGTTAAATAACCGGCTTTTTCGCTTTACGACGACCGGAAAAGCAGACACACGCCATTTACAAGTCCAATGCAAGGCCGAGTCGTTCAACTTTCGGATCGATTATGTCCCAAACAGGCAAGCAGTCGCGCGCGGCGGTGGGGTCCGCCGACAGCGCAGCAACGGGGGCGGCAGGTACGGACGCGCTCGCTGGGTCAGCCACCACGACCGCCGAGTCCACCGAGTCCACCGAGGCAAGCGCGGCCAGCCACGCCGCGCCGGACGACAGCGCCGGCAATGCCGCTAAAGGCCACGGCGGACAACCGGTGCAAAACCCGCCCGCGGTGCCGACGCAGGAAGGCCCGGCCGGCATCCGCTTCGACTTCAACGATGGCTGTCGCGTCACGCTGCCGGCCGGCGATGGCGATTGGCGCGTGCTGCTGCGCGACACGGCCACTGCGAACCCGCTGTTCGACACGCAGATCTCCGCGGGCGTCGTTGCAAGCAGCAAGAAATACTATGTGCCGTTCGAGATCGAAGTGTGGTCGCAAGGCAAAGAGGTTTTTCGTCACCGCCTCGATCTGACCGGCCGCAACGTGCTCGTGCATCTACCGGTCGGCACACTGGGCGACACGCTCGGCTGGTTTCCGTATGTCGCGAAGTTCGAGCAGCAGCATCGCTGTCGGCTGACCTGTGTGATGGGCGACGCGCTGATCCCGTTGTTTCAGGATGCTTATCCGTCGATTACGTTTGCCACGCCCGAAGCGATCAACCCCAGCGATTTCTACGCGACCTACAACATCGGCCTTTTCTTCACTGACGACGCGAACGTGCGCCAGCCGTGCGACTTCCGTCTGGTCGGCCTGCACCGGACGGCCGCGTACATTCTCGGCGTCGACCCGCAGGAAGAGCGGCCGACGCTCGTATTGCCCGACGATAGCCGGCCGATTCCGGACAAATACGTGTGTATCGCCGCGCAAAGCACGACGCAGTGCAAATACTGGAACAACCCGAGTGGCTGGCGCGAAATTGTGCAGTTCCTGAAGCAGCACGGTTACCGCGTAATCTGCATCGACCAGAAAGCGACACATGGCAGCGGTGTTGTCTGGAATCACATACCTTACGGGTCCGAGGACTTCACCGGCGAGCGGCCGCTGGCGGAACGCGCGCGCTGGCTCAAGCACGCGGAGTTTTTCGTCGGCCTGAGCAGCGGTCTGTCATGGCTTGCATGGACGATGCGCACACCGGTCGTGATGATCAGCGGCTTCACGCATCCGACCAACGAGTTCGACACACCGTATCGCGTGATCAACTACCACACATGCAACAGTTGCTGGAACGACGTGCGGGTGCAGTTCGATCACCACGACTTCTTGTGGTGTCCGCGTCATGCGGGCACGCCACGGCAATTCGAATGTACGCGGCTCATTACCGCGGAACAGGTGAAGAACACGATCCGGCGCGTTCCGGTGTTCAATGCGCAGCCGGTCGCGGCGGCTTGAATCCGATGCTGTAACGGCGCGTGATACGGCGAGCGCGCGAGCGCGTTAAAGACGCAGCGCCAGAAGACGACATACAAAAAAGCACAGCAAGAAGCAGCAGTAAGCAGCAATACCAAGAAGCGACACCAAGAAACAGAAGAAGAGCAGTAAAGAATTCGGGGAACACGATGAAACGATTCACCTGGCGCCGCGTGCACGCCGTGCATACCGCGCGTGCCTTCAGCGGGCGCTATCGCCGGTGCTCGCGCCTGCTGGGCATGCTGCTCGCGGCGCTGACCATGCAGCCGTGGCTCGCGCAAGGCGCGCACGCGCAGACCACCGTCGCCGCGGGCGACACCGAGAACGGCGCGACCATTAGCGGCACTGAGAACGTGCTCGGCACGACGATTGGCGATGGCGTGACGGTCGGCGGCATGCAAAACGTGCTGTCGGGCGGCGTTACCAGCAACACGACGGTGAGCGCCGGCGGCACGCAGGCGGTTCTGTCGGGCGGCCTCGCGCAGCGTACCAACGTCGGTATCGGCGGCGTGCTGGCGGTGTCGTCGGGCGGCATCGCGCGTAGCGCGACGGTAAGCGGCGGGCTGGACGTCGTGTCCGCGGGCGGCATCGTGAGCGGCACGACGCTGCTCGGCGGATCGTCCGAGGTGGTTTCGTCGGGCGGAGTCGCCATCGGCACCACCGTGAGCGACGCGTCGACCCAGAGCATCGCGGCCGGCGGCGCGGCGAGCGGCACGACGGTGAGCAACACCGGCGCGGTGGCGGTATCGTCGGGCGGTGTCGCGTCCGGGACGACGGTCAGCGCCGGCGGTCAAATCACGGTGTCGGCCGGCGGCAGCGCGGCGCTCACAACAGTCTCGTCCGGCGGCGTCGACTCGGTCTTCGGCACGGACATTCGGGCCACGCTCAGCAACGGCGCGACGCAGAACGTGTTCGCGGGCGGCACTGCGAGCGCCACGACTGTGCTCGGCGGCGCGCAGAGCATCGTGAGTAGCGGCGGGACCGCGATCGGCACGGTCCTCAACGGCGGCACGCTGACCGTTTCCGCAGGCGCCAACGCAACCCGCACGGCGGTCAATTCCGGTGGCGTCGAAAATCTGACCGGCACCGATACGTCGGCGACGGTCGGCGCGGGCGGCAGACTGATCGTGTCGTCGGGCGGCGTCGCGAGTGCGACGACGATCAACAATGGTGGCGCGGTCAGCGTCGGCAATGGCGGTTCGACGGTGGGCGCGCTCGTGAGCGGCGGCGGGTTGACGGTGTCCGCCGGCGGCACGGCCGTATCGACGACACTCTCCGCCGGCGGCACAGAGAACGTGCAGGGCACCGACACGTCGGCGATCGTCCGTGGCGGCGGCGTGCAGAACATCCTGAACGGAGGTGTCGCGAACGGCGCGGCCGTCAGCAACGGCGGGCGGCAGACCGTGTCGGCAGGCGGTACGGTGAGCGGTACGACGGTGCTCTCCGGCGGCGCGATCGTCGTGTCCGCGGGCGCCACCGCGAACGGGATCGCTCAGTCGAGCGGCGCCGCCTTCACGGCGGACACCTCGGCGAGCGCAAACGGCACGAATGCCAGCGGCGCGTTTTCGATTTCGGGCGGCGTCGCGAACGGCGTGCTGCTCGAAAACGGCGGTGTGTTGACGGTGCTTTCCGGCAATTCCGCGACCAGTACGCATATCGTCAATCAGGGGTCCGCGGTGGTGATGGCGGGCGGTTCGGCCAATTCAACGACGGTCGGCAACGGCGGCACACTCGCGGTGTCGTCTGGCGGCACCGCGACGAATGTTACGCAGCAGGCCGGCGCGGCGCTGATCACGAATACGTCCGCTACGGTGGACGGCACGAACACGGCGAATGGCACGACCAGCAATCCGTTTTCGATTAGCGGCGGCGTCGCGCTGGGCGTGTTTCTCGAAGGCGGTGGCTCATTGACCGTGCTGGGCGGCACCACGGCAAGCGGCACGCAAGTCGGCAATCGCGGCAGTGCGATCGTGCAGGCCGCGGGCGAGGCCGACAACACGACGGTCAGTAACGGCGGGCAATTGCTGGTGTCGTCGGGCGGCACCGCGAACAGCGCAACGGTGAATAGCGGCGGTCAACTGGTCGTGTCGGGCGGCGGCACTGCGTTGAACGTCGCGCAAAGCGCGGGCGCGGCGCTCATTACCGATACGTCGGCGACGGTCAGCGGCACGAACGCCAACGGCTCGTTCAGCATCGTCGGCGGCGACGCGCAAAAGGTGATCGTCGAAAACGGCGGCCAGCTGACGGTGCTAGCCGGCGACAGCGCAACGTCGACCACCGTCGGCAGTCGTGGACAGGTCATCGTATCGTCGGGCGGCACGACGTCGGACACCACGGTCGCGAGTGGCGGCATACAGACGGTGCTGACGGGCGGCAGTGCATCGTCGACAACCGTGTCAAGCGGCGGAACGCTCGCCGTGTCGGGCGGCGGTACGGCGACGGACGTCAACCAGTCCGCGGGCGCGGCGCTGATCACCAATACGTCGGCCACGGTGGTCGGTTCCAACACGAACGGTGCGTTCTGGATCAGCGGCGGCAACGCCCAGAACGTGCTCGTCGAAAACGGCGGCCAGTTGACCGTATTGGCGGGCGATAACGCGAACAGCACGACGGTGGGCAGCGGCGGCACTACATTTGTATCCGCCGGCGGGACCGCGAATAGCACGACAGTAAGCTCGGGCGGCGTGCAGAACGTGTTGTCCGGCGGCACCGCGAGCGGCACCTTGGTGACCAGCGGCGGGTCCGAAGTCGTGGCGTCCCGCGGAACGACGGTGGGTACAACAGTCAGCGGCGGCGGTTCGCAGACCGTGTTCGGCACCGCGAGCGGCACGACGGCGTCCGCGGGCGGCACCGTGTCGATCGGGTCCGGTGGCGTGACGAGCGGCACCCTGCTCGCAAGCGGCGGTGTCGAGATCGTGTCATCGGGCGGCTCGGCGCGGGGCACACAGGTGACGGCCGGCGGCCAGCAGAACGTCGCGGGCGGCACCGCAAGCAACACGCACGTCAGCAGCGGCGGCGCTCAGGCCGTCTCGTCGGGCGGCGTCACGCGGGGCGCGATCGTGGACAGCGCGGGCTCGCAGACTGTAGCCGCGGGCGGTACCGCGAGCGGCACACAGCTTAGCGGAGGCACGCAGTTCGTGTCCTCCGGCGGTGCGGTAAGCGACACATCTGTTGGCAACGGCGGGTCGAGCGTCGTGATGTCGGGCGGCTCGGCAAGCGGTACGACCGTGACGAGCGGCGGCACGTCGATCGTGACCGCTGGCGGCACCGCGAGCGGCACCGTGGTGAGCAGCGGCGGCGCGGAGGTTGTGTCGTCGGGCGGGGCAACAGTCGGCACATCGGTGGGCAGTGGCGGCCAGCAGACCGTGGCGAGCGGCGGTACGACCAGCGGCACGGCGGTCGCCTCGGGCGGCTCGCAGACGGTGAGTTCGGGCGGCGTCACGTCGGGCACGATGGTCGCGTCCGGCGGTTCGCAGACGGTGAGTTCGGGGGGCACGGCGTCGGGTACGGCAGTCGCGTCCGGCGGGACGCAGACGGTCGGTTCGGGCGGCGTCACGTCAGGCACGATCGTCGCGTCCGGCGGCACGCAGGACGTGCTGTCCGGCGGCGCCGCGAACGGCTCGATCGTATCGAGCGGCGGTGTGCAGACCGTGTCGAGCGGCGCGAGCGTGAGCGGCACGCAGGTGATGAGCGGCGGCACCCAGCATTTGTTCGGATCGCTGACGAATCCGGTTGTGTCGTCGGGCGGTATTCTGACCATCGGCCAGGGCACGGCGGCTGGCGATCTGATCGGCAACACGGTCAACGACGGTCTGCTGGTATTCAACCGGCCCGATGCGATCACGTATGCCGGCAATGTCACCGGTGCCGGGCGCATCGAGCAGCAGGGCACAGGCAGCGTGGTGCTGAATGGCGATAGCCATCTGTTTAGCGGTATCACCGAAGTCATGTCGGGCGCACTCGCCGTCGGCGATATCAACAACCCGGGCGCGCAGCTCGGCGGCGATGTCATCGTCGATGCGCCGGGCACATTGCGGGGTCATGGTTCGATCACCGGCAATGTGATGAATAACGGTGTCGTGATGCCGGGTGGCTCGATCGGGACGCTGACGGTCGGCGGCAACTACACGCAGGCAAGCGGCGCCTCGCTCGCGATCGAGGTCAGTCCGATCTCGGGCTCGCAGTTGCGCGTCGGCGGCGCGGCGACGCTGAACGGGGGCTTGCAGGTGCTGTACGACCCGGGCACATACCAGTCGAAAACGTATGCGATCGTGACGGCAAGCGGCGGGGTCAACGGCCGCTTCACGAATGTGACGAACACGCTCGCATCGGGTGCCAATCTGGGCTCGCTGCAGCAATCGGTCGAATACAGCGCGAATGAAGTCGATCTCGTGCTGAGCGGAGCGGGGCAGCAGACGCCGGGCGGCGATGACGCCGGGGGCAATCCTCCAGGCGGCGACCCCGCATCAGGGACGGGTCCGACGATCATCGCGCCGACCGACACGAGCATTTATACGGCGCTCGGCACGAACCTCGCGTTGTCCGCGCAGATGGCGAACGCCGCATTGCTCGAGCGCATGCCGTTTGCCGACCGTGCGACGTCGAGATCGTCGGTATGGGTGAACGCGACCGGGTCACAGGCGAAGGTGCACGGCACCAACGGTGCGCCGGGCTTCGAGGCGCGTAACTATGGCTTTATCGCGGGTATTGATCATCCGCTTGGCGCGTATACGGTCGGTTTCTCGGGCGGCTATAACCACAGCGACATCAGCGAAGACAGCACCGGCGATTCGGGCACGACCGATACGCTACGCGTCGCGTTCTATGGCGGGCGTACGCTCGGGCCGGTCGATGTATCCGCGACGGTTGGCACAGGCCTCGATTTTCTGTCGCAGAAGCGGCCGTTCGGTCCGGCTGGCACTGCGGAAGGCGATCACATCGGGCAGGAAGCGACGGCCGCGGCTCAGGCAGCGATGCCGCTTGTGCTTGGCGGCGTGACGGTCACGCCGCGCATCGGTATGCGCTTTTCTTATCTGCATGCGAATGGTTTTAGCGAAAGCGGCGCGAATGGTCAGGACCTGAATGTGGGCACGGATAACGTGCGCAGCTTGCAGCCGTACGCGCAACTCACTTTTGACAAAAGTTTCGGTAACCAGCTAAAGCCGGTTAACGTGGAACTTCGAGTCGGTTACGCGCGCGAATTGCTCGGCACCGGACGTGCGGTCACGGTCGGCGCGCAGGACGGCACCTTGTTCGCGGCGCCGGGCACCAGCCTGCCGCGCGATCAGTTGACGACGGGCGTCAGCGTCAGCATGCAGCCGACCAAGGCGCTCTCCGTGTCAGTGGGTTATGACGCGCTGATCGCCACCAGTCATGCGTCCGCGCAGGCGGCGACGTTCAGGCTTGATTACCGGTTCTAAGTGCAGGGTGGTGGGTTGCGGAGTTCGATGCGCACGTTGAACGTATCGTGGACAATGACGTCCAGGACGCACTTCGCTCGGAGCGCTGCGCGCAGACAAGGTGAAAGTTCGATCGGTATGGAATAGAACCGGTGCGGAATAGAACCTGTGCGGCCGGCGTTATTGAGGCTCCGGGCGTAGCCCGCGCGTTAGCGGGTGCTGTGATGGCAGCGCCCGCGTTCACCTGCAAAAAGGAACCGATTGATGCTGAAGTTCAGTTTCGACAAGTCACGCTTTCTGATCAGCCCGCTTGCCGCCGCTCTGCTGTTCGCCGCGCCGCCTTCCTACAGCGCACCATCCAACGGTCAGGCATTTCTTCCTCTGCTCGATATGACGGTTGCGCGCTTGCATATTGCGCGGCAGGTTGCGCTATCGAAGTGGGACTCGCGCAAGCCGGTCGAAGATCTGCCGCGCGAGGCGGAGGTGATCAAGGCCGCGGCGGAAGAGGCACGCTCGCTCGGCGTGCCGCCGCAACTCGCGACGCATTTCTTCGCTGACCAGATTGAAGCCAATAAACTCGTGCAATACGGGTTACTTGCGCAATGGCACCGCGACGGCCACGCGCCCGACGAAAAACGGGTGGATCTGAAGAAAGACATTCGTCCGGAACTGGACAGGTTGCAGCAAGGCTTTATCAAGACGCTGGCCGATACGACGACGTTGCGCGCGCAGCCGGATTGCAGCGCGCAATTGGCGCAGGCGACACAAGCGTATGTGGTGAGTCATGCGCTGGACCCGTTATATGCGGTCGCGATGGATCGCGCATTGGCGCGCGTGTGTGAGCAGGAGTGAAGGGCGCCGGCGAGCGAGCCGCGAGACGCGGGATCGTAGGCTTTTGACTACGCGTCCCGATTGATCCGACAGGAAGCACCGTAGTGACAAACCCGGCTCCGGCCGGGTTTGTCGTTTATGGCGGACACCCGCAAACATGATCTTTCCGTGGACATAGTTTGCAATACGAATGAATAAAAAGGCGAATTGCAAAGGTTTGTCAAACCTGAGCAAATTCGATGGACATCGCATCAATTGGAGATTAGTTTCTCCAGGGCCGATCCGTGCCGGGATGCAGCGTAAGCGCGCACGTCCTTACTCGATCTCAAGAAAAAAACGAGAGCCTCGCCTTTATGCGAACAATCCAGAACATTCTGCAATACCCAGGTGCCCGCTTAAGACAGCAGTTCGAGTTGACGATTGGCACCGTCAGTCAATCTTTGTCTGTGGTCAGCTTCGAGCTCGAAGAGGCACTCAACCAGACGTACAAGCTCGATCTGGTGGTCACCTCCTCCGATCATGCGATCGACGGCGGGCTGTGCGTTGGGCGTCGCGCGACGTTCACGATCGTCGAGGAAGGTTCGGTGCCGTCGATGCCCGATCCGATCGAGCCCGTGATCGAACCCGCACGTCGCGTGCATGGTGTGGTCACGCGTTGGGAGCGGCGCTCGTCAAGCCGGGACGAGACGGCTTATGGGTTGCGCATCGAGCCGCGCTTTGCGCTGCTTGAACATGTACACGATTCGGGTGTGTTTCGCGATGTGTCGGTGAGGGAACTGATCAGGGAATGCATCGTTGACCGCGAGCTGTTTGACCCGCACGACATCGAGTTCAATCTCGAAGGCACTGAGGAGAAATTCGAGCAAACGGTGATGTACGAGGAGACCGTCAAGGGTTTTATCGAACGCCATTGCCGGCGCGCGGGCATCTACTACTACTTCAAGCAGGGTCGCAGCGGGCCGCGGCGGGACACGCTGGTGTTTGGCAACAACCCGCGCGGCTATGTGCGGTCGATCGAGTTGCCTTGGGTGCCGGATTCGGGGCTGGTGGCTGACTGGCACGAGGCGGTGCTATCGGTCGGCTCCGTGCGCGAGCTGGTGCCGGCCGAGATTGGGGTATGGGACCGGAATTATCGTTTGCCTGACGCTTCGCTGGAAGCGGGCGCGATCGTGGCGCGTGATGACCGGTCGGTGTTTGGCCGCGTCAATCGCAGCATCGAGCATCACCATACGGTCGAGAGTGGCCGGATGTTGGTCGAGGCGCGGCGCGATGAACAGGTTGCGAAGCAGCAGACGCTGTATGGGACCAGCAACGCGCTCGGGATGATGCCGGGCGTTGTGGTGAAACTGACCAACCTGAAGTTGACCGAGGCCCCCTATGGTTTGCTGATCACGCGGTTGAAGACAAAAGGCAGCCGTTCAGCGCCGGTCTTCAATGAGTTCGAGGCGACGCCAGCGCATCTGACGTGGCGGCCTGAATATGATCCCGCGCGGCATTGGCGCTGGGTGTCAGGCGCGCTGACTGCTGTGGTCACGTCGGACTCGACACAACCTTATGCGTGTCTGGATGAGCATGGTCGGTATCAGGTCGACCCGCTGTTTCGCAAACGTAGCGGCAAGCGCGGCACGCATCTGATGGCGCTGCGGTTGCTGCGGCCTGCCGCGTCGTATCAAGGGGGATTTCATTCGCCGCTGTTGCCGGATACCGAGGTTCGGCTGGTCGGCACGAACGGAGATATCGATCGGCTGTTTATCGCCGGTGCGCTGCATGACTATGCACATCCTGACGTCGTGCACGGCGGCGGACAGTGGTACAGCCGTGCGGTATGGCGTAGTCCGTTGCTGGGCGCGAAGATTCGTTTCGACGATCTGAAGGGCCGCGAAGGTCTCAAGGCCGCGACGGTTTATATGCAGACGTCGGTGAGTCTCGGGTTTCTTGTTGATAGCGAGAAGAAGCAGCGCGGGGAAGGCTTCGAGATCGCTACGCATGCGTGGGGAACGGTGCGAGGGCCGAAGGGGTTGTTCCTTTCGGCTGATGGGTTGTCGGGCGCGGATGCGCCGCAGCTGGAGATGTCGGCGGCGCGCCGCGAACAGCGGTCTTCGCTGGAGCGGGTTAAGGCGCTCGCCGAGTCCACTGCACAGGCCAAGGCCACAGCGGCCGACATGGCCACGCAGGCGGACCTCACGGAGGCGTTAGATGAGTTGAAGGCGCCGGGGCTGCTTGCCAGTGCGCCAGGCGGCATTGCGCTGGTAACGCCGAAGTCTATTCAGCACGCGGCCAGCGAAAACGTAATCATGACAGCGGGACGACATGCGGACTTCAGTGTCGTCGAGCGCTTCACGCTGGCGGTCGGTGAGTTGATCTCGCTGTGTGCGCACAAGCTTGGGCTGAAGCTGACCGCTGCGAAGGGCAAGGTCGAAATTCAAGCGCAGAGCGACGCGCTTGATCTGTTCGCGGAGAAGCGGCTGCATCTCGCCAGCGCCAGGGAGGACGTGCTGGTGGCCGGGAAGAAGAAGATCGCGCTAACCAGCGGCGGTGCGTCGATCACGATCGAAAACGGCAATGTGGAAATTCGTTGTCCCGGGGAATTTCGGATCAAAGCTGCATCCTTCACCTTCGAGGGACCGCAAAGCGACGATACCCCGCTCCCATCCCTGCCACAGAGCGAACTGAAGCCCGTTGTCGACTACCTCTTGACGCACTAGAACCATGATCATCAGCCCTCCGTTCCTGCCGACTGCCGGTTTGAATTTCGTCGATACGAAGGCGAATCCTCCGAGCGTCGATCCACTGATGGATCGGGTCGATAAGTACGAACTCGCACATGGCATTTACCCGATCGCGTTTGATCGGCGATGGCATTGCGGCGTGCATTTGATGCCGGCCATGCAGAACGAGAAAGTTCATGCAATTGCAGATGGAGTGGTAGTGGCGTATCGCGTTTGTCAGCACGCATACGACGGCGGTAGTGGTACGCGGGACAGTCATGCCGGGTTTGTTCTGCTTCGACATACGACGGAAACGGGAGATGGTCGGACGTTGACCTTCTACTCGCTCTATATGCATCTGCTGGATCTCGAGAGCTATCAGTCGGTTAGTGCGGACGCGAAGCGCTTACCTGAGTTTCTGCGTATGCCCGCCCCTGGTGATGACGCTGAGGTGCCGCCTGCGCAGCCTGGCGAAGGCCGCAAGGTGAGTCGCAAAGATGTGCTGGGGTGGACCGGTGGGTGTCAGGGGCAGTGGCATTTGCACTTCGAGATCTTTATGACGAGTGCGGATTTCGAGGCTTATTTCGCGCAGACGCAGCTTGGTCGAACGACTGTGAACCCAGCCCTGGGCAAGGACTGTTGGGGGCATTGCTATTTTCTTATTCCGCAGGAGAGGGCGTTCCGTGCGCTGCCGCCGGGCGTGGATAGTCACCACATGCTGTCGGGTATTGCGTTTGAACCGCTGCAAACGGGGCAGAACGCACAACCGCTGGTTGTCGAGATGTACTTCCACAAAGGCAGTAAGTACACGAATGTTTGGAGCATGTCCGAGGACGGCAGCCGGGTATTACTGACTCCGAAGCCGATCTGCGAAGTGGACTACGAGTACGACATGTACGCGCGGGCGACGAAGCTTTATGCAGCGTGTCCCAGTGATGGTTATGAGCTGCTTCGTTTTGGGCGGATTCTGTCGGAGCCGGCAACGCTCACGTCTTCGTCTGCTAGTACGTCCGCGTCAATCGATCCAGCAATTCAAGGCAATCCGCAATCGAGGCGCGTGCCGAGTCAGTGTGCGACGTGGATGCGTGCGGCGTTTGAAGAGGGTAAACAGGGCTACATCGATATCAACAATCCGGAGATTCTGAAGCTCTCCGACGCGGATTTTCCGTTCTTTATGGGCTGGCAGAAGATCAGCGAAGGCAATAGTCCGTTCAATGCGGATGGGTTGTGCGATATCGATGCGCTGAAGAGGGTTGTCAAGGATACGACTGAGCGTCAGACGCCGCAGGACGTTGCGTTGAAGAAGGAGTATCAGAAGGAGGAGGTGCTGGCCCGTTATGTGAAGTCGAATGACGCGGTGCGTCGACAGTTGCGAGGCTTTATTTGCGAAGCGCCAGGTCAGTGGGATAGCACGCATAACGAAGAGCGTTTCAGGAGGTTGAAGGAAGAAGGTGAGTTCTATCACGGGAACGAAGCGGGGTACGCCGCGTTCATGAAACTGCTGACGTCGTTTCAGTTCTGGGAGAAGACGGGGCTACCGGCTGGGCAGAAGCTTTGGTTTTTTCATCCGCTTGCGTTTATTCGGCATTTTAGGCGGTGTGGGTGGTTGAGTTTGCGCGAGCAGATTCAATTGCTCCCGCGCAGATCGTTACCGGATGCGGGTGCCCTGATTCTGTGGGAGCAGAGCGAAAATAGATTCACCGAAGATCACAAGGAAGCTAACAGGCAATGGCCTCGCAACATTTGGATGGCGCTAAATGACATGTTTTTAAAATATGGCCTCAGCAACGCTCTTAGAAAGGCTCATTTCTTGGGGCAAGCATTCAAGGAGACTGGCGCCTTGCGCTCAGCGAGGGAGATGGGGGATTCGAATTATTTTAGAAAAATGTACGAGAGCTATACGGCGGAGGATGCAGCCTATGATTTTGATCATAATTACAACTGGATCAAAAAACTCGGTTTTCTTCGGGGGCGAAATCGTGCGGAGTATATAGCGACTCGTCCGCATGATATACACGAAAAAGCGACTTCTAACGGCAACGTTCACCCCGGGGATGGAGCGCGTTTCAAAGGGCGCGGATTGATCCATCTCACCTGGCGTAATGGATATCGCGATTACGGAAAGTTTCGTAGCCGCGATTACACTGCCGACCCCAACCCAGAGTTACTGGAATCCGACGCCGAAACCGCGGCCGATTCCGCTGGATATTTTTGGATCATGAGGCGCATTAATGCTAAGGCAGATAATGGCGTAACTGATCAAGATGTCCAAAACTGTCTGCGATTAGTTGGCGGGGCCGATGGCCTGGCTGAAAGACAGCAATTCTTCCGATACGCGTACTTTGTCCTGAGCGATGCTCCGACTATGCCTGTCGACGGAGGCTTGCAGCGCCAAGTGGAGGATGTTTAGATGATTATTCGAGTAATGACACTGCACGTCCTGTTAATTTTTTCGACTGTGTATGCTCAATCTGCTTTTGGAGCCATCGAAACCAATGAGATGGATACCGAAGTCGAGGAGCAATGCGGGATCTCGATGCGAGTCCCGGCTTTAAAGAATATCTACAATCAGGAGTTGACCTTTGACTGCGCCGGATCTTATAGAGAGGGCCGAAAGGCCGTTCTGTCGATGGACTTCCAATACGATCCAAACCGGAACAGCGGTGCCGATTTAATCAGTTTCGTTATCGAAAACATAGGGATAGAGCAGAAAATCCGATCTGGAAAAAACAGTATATTTCATCAATCGGAGAAGAGTGATATGCCTAGCCTGTCAGCAGGGGCATCGTATTCCGGATCTGATTGCGAACCCGTAACAAAAACAATCATAAGTGCTATCCAAGGACGCAATTGGCATGGATGGATTGCCGAGGAAAAATTTGGGAGACGGCGTATGGATTGCAAATCATATAAGCAATACACATCCAGATATCGCTGCATTCACTTGATGATAGGAAATGAGGTTGCGACGGCTCAGGTTGGTGGGGTTTGCCTTTTGCGAAAAAGAGAGCTTAGTCTGGAACGTGGCTTCAGTTATGACCTGTTTATAGATATGCTGAAGTCGGCGCGTTTTTTGAACCAGTAGTAGTGTCTTTTGAATATAGAGACAGTGTTTTCGATGATCGCTGCGTCGCCTGCTGCGAGACCACACTTCCGCTGGATGCGGGCTATGTTTCGTTGGGGTGTTTTTTGAACCGCTGACCGTGCCGGAAATCTGAAAGCGGCAATGCAATCGCAGGCAGAAGCTTTGGTTTTTTCATCCGCTTGCGTTTATTCGGCATTTCAGGCGGTGTGGGTGGCTAGACGCACAAAAATTCCGTGGACGAGGGTTTAAGCAGCTCACAGGTCGAAGTAACTATGCAGGCTACTGGGTATTTCGTGGATGGATATCGCCAAAAGACTTTTCCGAAAGCTGGTGGAAGGATCCCGCATACATCTTGCGCGACCGTAGGGCAATGACCGCGCGACCTGCAGAAATCGACGATCCTCAGCGAGTCGCATTGCCGGAGAATTGCATTGACAGTGCGGGATTTTATTTATGCTTTGAGCGACATAACGTCATAAGGAAAATTGACAAAGACGGACCATGCATTGCAAATTCCCCGGACTGCTTGGCGGTAGAAGAGAGAGTGTCCCGCGATGTAACGTACGCGATAAATGGTGGTTTCGATAGTGCTGCCGGCAGATTGATTTTTACTCGCTTGGCAAAAATGGTATTGATATAACATGAAACAGCTAATTCGTTTTATCGCTTTTATGATGATTTATTTGATTTCCCTTGCTGTATCGGCTGAAGATACATACCAGGCGAGAGGCCGATATATTGATATTTCAAACGGTGAAAGGGACCACACGTGTCTTCTGGACAGGGAGATATCTTCCTCTGTCGAAAGCTTCGACAAGGCCGCAGTTATCGTATCCGGGAATGGCTACGTACCTGTGGATAGTTTAAAGGTATGTCCGGCTGATACGCCTGTGCACGTTTTCACAACCCCGCAGAGCGCCGGAATACTTGTCGACGTAAGCTTGAACAAAAACCTATACGTGGCTGTTGACATAGTAACGCTTCGGCCAATGGGGTTTTTAGCTACGGTCGCATGTTTGAATAGCACACGGAATCTCGTCAATATGCTAGGTGCATATGTCGCCGGGCGAAAACTCTCAGAACTGAAACAATATGCGTTTAGCAGTTCGGGCGAGCCAGGTTCCGCAGCTATATCCCCAGATGGTCGTTATGTCGCGCCAGCAGGCCAGATTTTCTGTGATGCGAACGCTTGGCCAAGTGTCTGGGACATAGAACATAACAGAAAAGTACTGACGGACGAACAATCATGTCGGTCATTATTCTACCCGGATATGGCTAAATGAGATTACCGCTTGTCAAACCTGTGATGCCGTGCGTATTTGGGCTCATATCAATGGTGCAGAAACCGGATTGCAGCAAAAAATCAAATACACCAGAATCGTGAAGGAGGTCTCGTTATGATCGTACGTCTGGTACTTGTTGTAGTGCCAATGATTTTATTTTGTGGCACGGCCTTTTCAAACGGGGCACTCGGGCAAGGCGCCACCGTAAGTAAAATTTCCGGCTCAGAAATTTTGGTGAAGGACCTTGACTCCGAGCATCGCTGTACGATTGATCAGATTCCCGAGGAGCTCAAATTTAGCTCAGACCGGGAGGCAGTGATCGTATCGGGGACATCGTATATTCCAGTGGCTAAACTTATGGATTGCCATCCGACATCAATCGTACATGCAAGAATCGCGGCGCCGCATGTCGGTTTCCTCTCCGATATAAACCTGCGCGCCGGACTATATGCATCACTGACCCCCGTGTATGTTAATCCATTGGGTTTTGTTGCTATCGTTGCAAAAATTGGTAGTGATCGAAACATAGTTAATCTTCCGAAATTTGATCGAAAAGGTGTGAGTATGTCCAAACTGCGAATGGAGGGATCGCCGTTGATGTCGCCCACACTTTCGCTGGACGGGCGCTATGTTTCGGTAGACCTGCACGGCTGTGGGGAAGGAGATGACCTCGAAGTTGTCGATATACGTCTAAGCCAGAAAGTCAGAATTAGTAGGGACTCTTGTTTGCGGTTGTTCAACTTCCGATAGGCGCCGATCGACTGATCGTGACTTGGGACATCAACTGAAAGGTGTTTTTGAATCGCCATCTGCACCGGAAATTTCAATGCAGCAATGCAATCGCAGATAGACCACACTCGAGATAAAAAATGAACTCCCCCATCCGACAAGGCGACAAACTCGAAAACGGCGGCGAAGTAACCGGCGGCTCCCCCTACATGGATTTCATGGGCCGCCCACTCGCGCGCCAAGGGGACGCCGCCATCTGCGCACTGCATGGCTCAACCACCATCAACGAAGGCCACGAGCGATTTCCCGACCAGGACGGCAAGCGAGTCGCGATGCACCATCACCGCTGCGCGTGTGGTTGCCGGCTGATCTCGTCACTGCTCAACGTCAGCATTGCCTGATGCCGATCGATCTTTCTCGTGCGGGGTTGCCCAGCGTTTATCCCGCACATGGTCCCCGCTTTTGGCCCTGGCTTGGAATCGGTTGCATATGCAACGTAGTGGGCGCGGCTCTGGTGATCGCGCTATGGCCGGCAGATTCCCCAACGCACGGCATCGAGTTCTGGGGCTACGTGTTTGGAATTCCAAACGCCGTGTTCATGGTGCTTCTCGGCCTCGATCGTGCGGCGCACGAAGCGCTCTGGTTCCAGGCACACTACCGGAATCTGTTCCGGACCAAATGGCTGGAAGACAAGGTGCGCGAAGCGCAACAGCCATTGCACGTGCTAGCCGTCGGTTGCTGTTTGCCGATCGGCGAACAGCGGCTTGCTGCCGCAATGGCCGGCACAAAGGTATTGCCGAAATCGCAGGCCCCTCGCACGGGTTCAGGTGTCGTTGTGCACGGCCGCTTTGAAGATACCGGTTTGCTCGTTGACGACCCGTCCGATATTCCGCCGGTAGAAATCGACCTTGAAGCCGAAATCGACACAGAGGCCCAGTCATTGCCTCCGCGACAGCGCAGGAAGGTCACGCCCCTCACACTCAAAATCGCACAGGCGCTCGAACCGCTGGCCCCCAGCCTGCAAGCCCTGACCCAGTACGAATCCATCCACTGGCCCCAGGTGCGTGTCCTGTCCACCCCCGGCGAAGCCACGCTACGCGAAATACAAGTCCGCGACGCGCTGCGTATCGCCGGACTGCCCGAACTCCCGTGCCAGGCCATCCCTGCGACGGACGGCCTGCTGATCGCCGACGCCTGGCTCGACGCGCGCGAGCGTCGCCCGCTATTGGTCATCGCGGCCGCGTGGCACGACGCCGATCCACCCGTGGGCAGCACTGAAGGCTGCGTTGCGGTCCTGCTCGCTTCGGGGTTTTACCGTTTGCCGGAGCCTGTGAAAGCGATCGGCACGCTGCATCGTCCCGTCGCTGGCGAACGGTCGGCGTTGGGCGATCTCTTCGCGAACACCGTGGTATGGGGCAAGGTCAACGGTCCCGAAGTCACGCACGCGTGGATCACAGGTCTTAACGGTAACCACGACAACGCGCTGCTTGCCGGTCTGCGCGAAGCGTCGCTGCTGGGCGTGGCACGACATGAAGCGCAACGTCGTCCCGATCGCATCATCGGCGATGCCGGCAACGCCAACGGCTGGCTCTCAGTCGTGGCGGCCATCCAATCTGCCGAGCCCGGTCCGCACCTGATCGTCGACCGAGATCAGGCCGCAGTCGTCTACCTTCATTCCCATTCCCGAAATGACATCCCCGACGAGTAATACGCCGGCGCTCAGGCCGGCATCGCCGACCACTTTACGTCAACGCCTTATCACCCTGTGGGGCTTTCCGTTCGCCGCACTGGGCCTCGCGCTGCTTGCGGCCGCGCTGATCTGGTCAAAGGGCGAGCTACTCGACCTGACTTCGAAGGAAGTGCGGATTTCAGCGTTGCTGTGGACTGGATTCGCGCTGGCCATCGTGGTGATCATCCACTTCCTCGCGTTGTCATTCGGTGCGTATAGCGCTGCCGCACGCTTCATTTATCGCGAGACGGGCGAGCGACCACGGGCAATAAGGACTTTGCAACGCGACCCGCGTCTGCAAACTCTCTGCGACGAATTACGCCACAGCCACGGTCGGCGATGGCGCTACCGCTTGCCGTGGCTGATGCTCACTGGCAGCGACAACCGTATCGACGAAGTCGCGCCCGGTTTGAAACAGGCCGGTGCCATGCTGGTCGCCGGGACGGTCCTCGTGCATGCCGCACCAGACGGCATCGACCCCGCACCGTGGCGCCGTCAGCTCAAACAGCTTCGCCGTCGCCGCCCCATCGACAGCGTTGTGCAGGTGGCGCGCGTCAGCGAAGACGAACATCGGAACGCCGACCAGGCGCGCATACTTGCGATGATTGCCGCGGACCTCGGTTGGGCCGCGCCGCTTACGTTCCTGCATGCGGTGAAAGCGAGCGGCGGACAGCCCGAGCGGTTCCGATCAGTCGGGGTGTTCACGGCGGGACGAACGCGTCGTGCGATGCTGTCCGCCGCGGACCTGCTCGACGATGAACTCGCCCAGCTCGAAGCGCACACCGCATACACCGGCGTGATGCTGCGCGACACTTCCGGCTGGGTAAAGTATCTCGCGGAAGTTTCGGCTTATATCGGCAAGCAGCGAGAGCGGATAGTTGACGACTGGCGCTCGTTCGTTTCGTCAGGATGGTCGCGCGCACCGCTTGGGGGAGTGATGTTCGCACCCGTATTCGAAGGCGTCCGCACGGCTCCCGTGCCGGTTGCAGCAGACGGGACTCTTGCCGTAAGTCGACAGTCCTTAGCCGAACAGCACGGGGCAAACTCCGCGTCGGCAATGCTGATGTCGAGTACCCAACCGCTCGCGCTCGTCCCCGTGTGGCAAGAGATTGGCCGCCGCCTGCGTCATCGCAACGGTCGGCGTGTTGGTTTCCACCTGCCACAAGCGTTGGCTGCAAGCGTGATGCTTGCATCGGTTGCCTCGTGCGTGGCAATGGCGGTTTCATTCATCGGCAACCGGCAATTGATTCGTGACGCGCACACTACGGCCGAGACGGCTTTAGCCGCCGTGCCCGGCACACCCGCCGCGCTGCGCGCGCAGCGCGCTCTGCAACGGCGGATCGACACGCTCGAATACCGTCGGCAACACGGCGTACCCTGGTATTTGGGCGCGGGCCTGAGTCGCAACAACGCACTGCTCGAAGCCCTGTGGCAACCCTATGCAACGGTAGCCGCGCGCAACCTGCAGCGTCCGGTGGTCGGCTCGCTCGAAGCCCGCCTGAACGAAATGAACAGCACACGCGCCGACGCGTTGCAGACCGAGCGTACGCGGCAGGACGGTTACGACGCGCTCAAGACATACCTGATGCTCGCGGATCCGCAGCGGACCGATGCGGCTTTTCTCGACAAGATGCTGGTGTCGTTTTGGGCGCTGCCGCCCGGTATGTCGGCTGGTGAACGTGACGATCTTGCGCAGCATCTCGCCGCGTTCTACGCGACCCATCTACAGACCCACCCGGATTGGCGCATCCCCATATCGGATGCGCTCGTCACTGCGTCGCGCAGCACGCTCATCAACCAGATCGGGCTCGCGAACGGTGACGATATCGTCTACCGATCGATTCTCGATGACGTGAAGGGCAAATTCGCCGATGCGTCGCTCGCCATGCTGCTCGACGGCACAGATGCACGCGGCCTGTTCAGCACCACGCAAAGGGTGCCCGGCATCTATACCCGCGCCGCTTGGGACGGCATGATCGCCGACGCAATCGACAAGGCTGCCAGCGAGCGGCGCACCAGAGCTGACTGGGTGCTAAGCGGCAATGAGCCGGCGCGGCCCTCGAACGCCGTCGCGGTGCGGGGCGCTGAAACAATCACGAAGACGACATCAACCGACAATGAAGGGGCCCGCGATGCGCTCAAACAGCGCCTCACCGCACGCTACTTCGCGGAATACACGGCGGCATGGCAACGGATGCTCAACAGCGTCCAGTGGCAACCGGCGGCAAACCTGAACGAAGCGATCGACCAGCTCAATCGCCTGGCCGACGCACAGACGTCGCCGCTAATCGCACTGATGAAGTCCGTCCAGTACCAGGCACAGGCAGGACGCCCGTCGCAAGCACTGGCGGACACACTCGTACGCAAAGCGCAGAGCCTGATCGGCGACGGCGCAAGCACGCGGGCACCTGATGTCAGCCCGCTCGACAAGCCATTTGGCCCCTTGCTGGCGCTGATGGGCGACACCGGCTCAAGCGCAAGTGCGAACAACGACGGTCATGTCGCACATGAGTCGATGACGCTAAACGGCATCAGCCTCGCACACTACCTGACCCTGACCACCACAATGCGTCTGAAGTTGCAGCAAATCGCCGTCAGTCCCGATGCGCAGGCGATGGCCCGGTCGCTCGCGCAGGCCGTGTTCCAGGGCAGGCTTTCCGAACTCGCACAGGCGCGCAATGATGCGGCGCTGACCGCGGCGAGCCTTGGCGCACTGTGGTCCGGCTTTGGCGACGCGCTCTTCGTGCAGCCGCTCGACACCGCGTGGCAAACGATCCTGCAACCGGCCGCCGCGAGCCTGAACGAAGCTTGGCGGGCAAGCATTGCAATTCCGTTCAAAACGTCATTCGACGGTCGCTACCCCTTCTTCGAAACAAACGCCGATGCCTCGTTTGCGGAGCTGGGGCGCTATGTGCGGCCTGACACGGGACTGATCGCGCGCTTTCTCGCGACTGAACTGGCCGGTGTGCTCAAACGCCAGGGCGACCAGTGGGTGCCCGACGAACTCGCGCCGCAGGCATTGCGGTTTGATCCTGCTTTTCTTGCCGCGATCCGCCAGCTATCCAACGTCGGCGCACGCGCCTACGCGCAGGGCGACGCCGGATACCACTTCGAAATCATGGCGCTGCCGTCGCCGAATGTGACGCGCACGGAACTGAGTATCGATGGCAAGCCTATCGTCTACTTCAACCAGAAGGAATCATGGACGGCGCTAACGTGGCCCGGCGACGGGCTGAATGGCCGCGCGGGACTGATGTGGCAAATGGTGAACGCGGGACTGCGCCAGGCATTCGACGCAACCGGCGATTGGGCCTTCCTGCGTCTGCTTGCTCAGGCGCATATCAAACCGCTCGACAGCACCCGTTATGAATTGACGTGGGACCAGCCGGACGCGGCGCCGCTGTGCTATGTGTTGCGTACGCAGCTCGGCGAGGGACCGCTCGAGCTGCTCAAACTGCGTGGCTTCCGGATGCCTGAGCGCATTTTCATGGTCGGCAAGGCCGGAAACGCGCTTGCGGCAACGATGCTTCCTCCGTTGCCTCCCATGGAGGCTTCATTCCAGTGAATGGATTTCAAAAAGCCCGCCGTATCGCAGCCTGCGCGTGTCCCAGGGGGAAGTCCGGCCGCTTGCGGCACGTGGCAGTCGGCAAAAGATACGGCGACGGACCCGACACGCGCGATCTTTATCTCGAAGGTCAAACAAACGAATCGGGCGATCCAACTAGACCGCGCAACTAAAAAAATACTCATCCTTTACTCCGACCCTCATCGAATTTACAGGTGTTTTAGGCGGAGTTCGCTATTGTCTTGGCCTCCCGCTGAAGCTGGATCGCTTCCGGCGGTTTTCTGGAGGCATTTATGGACGAATTCGAAGTCGGCAAGGAATATTCTCGCGAATATATTCACACGGTGTGCGGCGGAAGCAAGCAGGCCTTTTTGCCGACCAAGCGCGGCAAGGTGGTTGCCGCATGTCTGCGTATGGACCTGAACCCGCAGGCGCCTGACGTGGTCCTGTGCAACAGCGGCGCGGCTGCACGTGCGGCGGGCCGAACACTCGCGAAGCAGACCGGCGCGATACCGGTCTTTATCCGCGCGGAAACCGACCGTTTCCGCTACGTCGGCCAGTACGCGCCCGAACAGTCGTTGACGGCGCCGCTCGAGTGTGAACCGTATGCGCGTAACAGCAGCTTCACGGTAGGTCAGATTTCGCGTGTCATCAAGTTGAAACGGTGCTAAGAGGCGCTTGCAAAGCGCTTGCGTTGCCGGCAGTCGTGCCCGTCACGGTATTTTTTCGCGCGACTGCCGCTTTTTTGCACCGCATTTATACCCGCAGGACTAATCTCGTAACTGTCTTGATCAACCACCGCGGGATTAACCGCCAATCATGGCTCTCTCTCAACCGTCTGAAGTCCCCGATTCCGTACGTTCCTCTGCACGGCCCCTACAACGCAACAACGTCATCCCCTTCCCGCTGTCGCGCGCATTCCTGCCGGTCACCCTGCTTCGAGATTCGGAAGACGAAGCGCGCTCGCAACTCAAATCGCTGCTGCACTCGCCTCTGGGCGTCTACGTCGTCAGCACGGAACTCGTCCGTGACGGTGTGCGCGTACTGTTCTCGATCGCACCCGAAGACCTCGATTTCACCTTGCATACGCTGATCGGATCCGTGCCGCATGCGCTGATCGGGTCGCTCAAGCGGACCAGCCCGTCAAAAGAGGCGCACTGATGTACTCCGGTATCTGGCTGCCGATTGTCACCCCGTTCCGCAATGGCGACGTCGATGTCGAAGGCTTGCAACGCCTCGCTGATTACTACCTGCATACCGAGATCAGCGGTTTCGTCGCGCTCGGTACGACCGGCGAAGCCGCATTACTGTCGGAAAGCGAGCGGATCTCCGTGCTGCAGGCGCTGCTCGATGTGGTCGGTGACCGTTTGCCGGTGCTGGTTGGCGCGGGTGGCTTCGACACACGCGACGTGGTGCGCGAGATCCAGCGCTACGAGCGCTGGAATTGCGCCGGCTACCTGGTGTCGCCGCCCGCGTACCTGTGCCCGGATCAGGCCGGTGTGCAATGGCATTTCGAGCAGGTTGCATGCGCAACCGAGCGCCCGATCGTGCTGTACGACGTGCCGCATCGCACCGGCGTCAAGATTGCGCCGGACACGGTCGACCGGCTGCTTGAGTTCGACAACATCGTCGCGATCAAGGAATGCGTGAAGGACCACTTCGGCACGCTGCGCGATCTGCCGATCAACGTGCTGTGCGGCACCGACGACGCGTTCGTTGAGGCGCTCGACGCCGGCGGCGCGGGCGGCATTCTCGCGAGCGCGCATGTGTGCGCGGACCTGCTGGTCGAAGTGCACGAACTGCATCGCGGCGGCCACGAAGACGACGCGCGGCATCTGTTCGCGAACCTCGTGCCGTTGCTGCGGCTGCTGTTCGCGGCGCCGAACCCAGCGGCGATCAAAGCCATGCTCGCGTTCGATCACCAGCTCACTGACGAAACGCGCATGCCGATCACGCGCGCGTCGGCGCAACTGGTCGAGCGGCTTTCGCAGGCTCGCGACGCGCTGCAGGACTTGCGCGCGGAGACGCTGGGCGCGACGCACTAGCGGACAGCCGCCGCGCCAGCCGTCGCGCAAGTGGCAAGCCAACGGCAAATCGAACAACGAACCACTGAAGTCAGGGACTTCGGGCATCGGTCGAAGTCTGGAGGTATCAATGCAGAAACAACGCGCAGCGGCAGGAAACTCGAATAGAAATCCTTCCCGCGTCGCAACCGTGCAGCGTGGCAGCGGTCCGGGAAGCGTCGTCCTGCGGCGCTTCGATCCGTCACTCGACTCCTACGAGCAATTGACCGCGATGCTGCACCGCGCGTTTGCGAAGCTCGGCATGATGGGACTGAACTGCCTGTGCGTCGGGCAGACGTCGTCCGCCACGCGCAAGCGTGCGCGCTCGGGTGATTGTTTCGTCGCGGTCTGCGGTGGTGAGGTGGTCGGCACGATGACCCTGTATGCGCGCGACGCCGAGTCGCTTTGCGAGCACTATCGCGTCGAGAACGTCGCGACGCTGCGCCAGTTCGGTGTCGAACCGGCGTGGCAAAGCCGCGGCATCGGCAAATCGCTGATCGCGTTCGCCGAGCACTGGGCCGCGACGCGCGGCTACGCGCAGCTCGCGCTCGATACGCCGTATCCGGCCACGCATCTGCTCGACTTCTATCGCAGCCAGGGATTTCGCATGGTCGATGTGATGCGCTTTCCCGATCGCGACTATGACAGCGCGATTCTCAGCAAGCCGCCGGTGGCCGCGCGTACGCTCGCCAGCTGGTCGCGGCGCCTCGAGCTGCCGTGCCCGACGTTTCCGCGTGCAGCATGAGCACCAATGGAACCGGCCGCAATGCGACGCTGATGGTTTACTCGCGACCGCTGATGATGCTGCGCGGCATGTGCAAGGTGATCGCAATTGCCTTTGCGGTCAATCAGGTGCTGACCAGCGCTTTCACGTACGTTGCGCAGCAGATCGATACCACGCTGCCCCATCAGACGGTGTGGCTTTTCAGCTGCATGACCTGCGGTTTGCTCACGCTGTGGCTGCAGGCCGATGCGCGCCGCGCGTTCGCCTTCGCGCGCAAGCAGGGCTTTGTGAAAATCACGGACGGCAAGGAGCGCGCGCTGCAGATCGCCGCGGATTGCCCGAAGCGCTGGCTCGTGATTCTGCATATCGAACTGAATCCGGCCGCGTTTGCCGTGCAGGCCGGCAGCCCGCCGCCTCGGCGTTGAGCAGGCGAGCGCTGGCGCGCTAGCCGCCGGCGCTCGATGGAGCCTGCGATGTCTCGCACCGCCCGGTGCGGTGCTTCCGATCATTGCCGCATGACGTGCAAAGCGTCTATAAAGACACTGTGTCGGTTACCGGCGGTGTCGTCATCATGGACGATCGTGAGCAGCTCGATGCAACGCGACCGCGCCCGGCCGGGGATACGCAGGCCACGCATGCGGACGCGGGCCGCTTTGCGGTTCCCGCATGGGTGCGGCATTTCTTCGTGCGGCCGTGGCAGGCGGCGCTTGCGTGGCTCGAACGGGTCGACCCCGGCGCGCATCGCCGTGTAAAAGGACTGCGGCTCGTCACGGCCTATGGGCTTGCCGCCGCACTCGGTGCGTTGAATGATGTGACGCGCGACGTGCACGAGGGCGCCTTGCTCGCGACGCTCGCCGCCAGCTTCGCGCTCTGGGCGAGCGTGTCCGAAGCGAGTGTCACGCGCGCCGAGTCGAGCCGGGACCTCGCGCTATTGTGTATCGCGACGGGCATCGGCGCGGCGTCCTACGTCGCGCTGCTGCCGCTTCTGACCGGTGTGGGCGGGGTGGGTCCGGAAATCACGCTGGTAAGCGGCGCGTTCTGCGTCGGTTACCTGAAACGGTTCGGCATACTCGGCGGCGGCATTGGCTCGCAGATCTATCTCGGGCAACTCTATGCATATGGCACAAATCTCGTCCCCGCCGATTTGCAAGCGATCGGCGTAGCCGTGCTGATCGCCGCGCTCGGGTCGATTGTGCCGCGCCTGTTGAGCGGACCGGCCGAGCGGCCTGCGCTGCTGGCGGCGCTTTCGCCGGTTCCGGCGGTGCCGGCCGGGTTCGCGCGGCGCTGGCCGCCGGAGTTCGTGATGGGCCTGCAGGCGGCGGTTGGCGCGGCCGTGGTGATCGCGTTGAATCAGCTCATCGGGCTCGAGGAATCCGTGTGGGCGATCACCGCTTGCACGTATGTCGTCGCCGGCTCCGCGAGCGGCACCGCGCAGCGCGTGCGTCGGCGCATTATCGGCACGCTGGTCGGCGTGCCGCTTGGTCTCGCGTGCCTGCCGCTCGCCGAGCATGCGCCGCTCGTCGTGTGGTCACTCGCGGCGCTCGCGATGATCATCTACGCGATGGGATTGCCCGATCGCTATGACATCGCATGCGGCGCATTCGCATTCATCCTGATCGTGACGCTCGCCGCGAACGGCGTTCACTCGGTTTCCTATCTGTTTGCGCGCGCTTGGGAGACGCTGATCGGCGGAGTGCTCGGTCTGGCTGCGGCGCTGCTGATTTTTCCATTGAGGGCGAATCGCGAGCAAAAGTAAAAGAGGCGATGCCACGCCAACTGCGGGGGGAATTAGACGCGGGTGTCCCGATGGCACCGTGTCATAGCCGGAAGGCCGGGTTGGCCGTCAGGACGAAGGCCGCGCTCAAATGGTCGGAGGCGCCGGTTCACGCACCTGGCACATCCTTGGACGCGCCATCCCTACCGGCGAATGTCTGGTCGTAGAGATCCTTGCCATAGCTTGTCTGCAGTGGCTGGCCCGGCATGACCCTGAAGGTGCGCGTGCCGTCATCCCGTCGCTCGGCCCGCAGAAACAGTACCCGTGCCGTCGCTGTTTCGTACAGGTCATGTGCAAATGCATACAGGTGCGTCACGAAGAAAACCCTGATGTGTTTCTCATGCAACGCGCAGACAATCTGGCGCGCGATCTCAGAGCCTTCGCGTTCGTTCGTCGACGCAAATGACTCGTTGAACAGTACCAGTGAGCCCGGCGACATTGCGTCGACCAGTCGGCTCATGCGATTGAGCTCTTCGTCCAGCTTGCCGCTGTTCATCGTGACGTCCTCTTCACGTCTGTAGTGGGTGAAGAGAGCGTTGCAGTGCTCGCCAGCGTACGATTCGGCCGCCACGAACATGCCGCTTTGCATCATAAGTTGTGCGACACCGACGCTTCTCAGGAAGCTGGACTTTCCGCCCTGATTCGCGCCCGTGATAATCGCGACGTCCTTGTCGTCGAGGTTGAGCGTGTTGCCAACCACGGTGTGCTCCATTTCGAGTGCAAGGCACACGTCTGATATTCCGGCGAAGGCCAGGCGGCGTGTGCCGACGGTATATAAGTCCGGGAAGCATAAGGGGACGTCCAGCGTTTTGAGCCGGTCATGCAGTCTGAGACACGCGATGTAAAACGCCAGCTCGGTGCGCAGCATGACAAAAAAATCGTTGAGGTGGTCCATTGACTGCGCAAGCGCGTTGGCGATGAGATTGATGCCCCGACCCTCCAGTTCGGACAGCGCCCGCGCGCCGGCTTCGTCGCGTTCGGGAATCCGGAAACGATAGGCGTGCGATCTCGGGTCCATCAGTTGCCTGACCCAACGTGGCCTTTTGTCGAGCTGCTCCCGAAGCACGTGGCGATGGCCACGGTTCCCTTCCCCCAAGGTGGCGCTGATCAATACCCCCGATTTCAACCGGGCTTCCTTCAGATGATGCTGGATACTGCAAAGGTAGTCGTCACTGAGTTCGGTTTTCACCATCTCAAAGAATCTTTCCAGGCCTGATGAGCGGAACCCGGATGCGTGGGTATCGGCTGTCGCCTTTAGCGTGCGAAGCCGCTCGACGAACATCCCCAGGACCTCGATTGCACCGTGCAGGATCGCGGGAGGATAGTGACCGAAAACACCGTAATAGTGGGTTCGCTTTGCTTCCAGCGTGTCGACCGTGAAGCGGTAGAGTTCCTCCACGACGGCGCGATGTTCAAGACAGTCCTTCAGGATCGCTTGCCGGTAGCATACGGTGTCCGTGTCGTTGTCGCATGCAGCGAGCAACGCTGCATGCGCAATCTTTCGCAAGAACCCGTCGTTTGCCGCCATGCTGTCAAGCAACGTGTCAAGCGCCAGATCCTGAACCAGGTCGTCGGCGTGCGCGGCGATTTCGCGGTCCGGATCGAAGTCGCGATCAGGATGCATCAGCAGAGCTTTCATGGCTTGATGCGTTCCTTCACGCAGTCGTAGGTCAAGCGATATTTCCGCGCGATCGCCAGCGCATAAGCGAGGTCGTCAGCTGGCCGCCGCTCCAGTTTGTAGGTTCGCACGGTCGGATCATCCGGATCAACGCTGCCGACCATGCTGACGGTTCTCCCGGACAGCGAAGCCAGTTCGGTCAGGAAGGTGACACATACCCCGAGCGCGCCGAGCCCGCAAAGTTGGGTCATCACCTTCGTGCTGAGGAAGAGCGCGTCGCTAACCGTCGTTGAAGAAAAAATCTCATTGAGAATGACGATGCTGGCGGGTGTCGCATTGTCGAGTATGTGCCGGATTCGAACCAGATCGTCTTGCAGTTTGCCCCGCAGGTTCGCGATGGCTTCTTCCCGTTCGAATTGCGTGAAGATGCGGTCGTACAGAAACAGATGCGCTTGCGATCCCGGCACTGGACAGCCAAGACTCGCCAGGTAGTGCAATTGTCCGAAGGTGCGCGCGAACGTGGTTTTGCCGCCCTGGTTCGGACCGGACACCACAAACATGCGTTCGGGCCCAGAGAGATAGAAATCGTTGCACACAACCGGGGCGTTTTCCGCGACAAAACGCGTCGCCAGTGCGAGATCGAAACTCTGACGACTCTCAATGGCCATGGATGTCGCAGAGACGTTCGGGTAACAGAACCTGAGCCCCGCGTGTCGGCAGAAGGCGATGTGCGAGAGATAGGCGATATAGAACTGGACCTCGCGGTCGAACCGTATAGCCCGTTCATCACAAAAGTCGCGATGTCGTGCATGGAAGGCGCTGAGCGCGCCGAAGATGTCGGGATGAAGTCGCGCCACCCTTTCGAGAATCGCTGCTTCCACGTGGTTGAGCGCGTCAGCGTCGCGGTAGACGACCTGATAGTTCTCCGCTTCGCCACGCCGGAATTTCTCGAACGTGACCTCGATCTGGGCGGTGTAGTCAGGCTCGCCGCGATAGTCGCTGACTGTAACCGTGTCGCCCTTGACCAGTACGCAATACCGGACACCCGCCAGACCGGATTTCACGGTCATCACTTCTTCTGCAACGCGTCGGAACCTTGCTGACGCAACATAAGCCCCAAGGTATCCGTGCAAGGCACGCAAACCCCGGGAGCACAGCGCCAGTGCGTCGAGATCCTGATACAGTCGCCCGACACCATCGCAATAGGCGTCAACAGCCGCCAGAAACCACCATTGCCGCTCTTGCACGTATGAACGCTTCCCGGCACGGTCAAGCCGCTCGCGCATGACTCGCATCTGGCGGGAAAAATCCTTGACTGCCCGCATGACGTGTTCGTCTTCGAGATCCCTGAATATTTCCTGACGGTAGATGATTGCATCGGTGTTGTGCAGTGGCGCGTGAAAGATCGGCGTCAGACCGTACTCCTGCCAACTGGCCGTGACGGCCTCCACGATCTGGTCGAGAAGGAGGTCGCTGAAGAAACCGGCGACGTCGTCCGCGGGTTGCGGCGAGGCAGGGTGGGAGGCGGGATACAGGATGCTGTCGAAACATCCCGTCGGGGGTTCCGGTGTCGTCAACACCGATGCAGGAGCAGGTCGTTCGCCCATCAGACACCTCTACAACCAGTCGGGTTGCATAGGCATCATCAGCCGTTGCGGCGGTTCGTCGAGCGGGAGGAATGCCATCTCCTGACAGACACTATACGAAGGCAAAGCAGGTTCGGCAAGCGTGCGAGGCTTCTGTTGGGCCTGATCCGCGTCGGCCGTCAGATTTGCCGCCTGTTTCGCAACGCAAGCGCGACTTCGCCTATTATTTTTATCAGGGAGATCGCATCGCACAGACAAGCGCCGCATGTTTGCGGATGATGATGCCTGTGGACTCCTGAACGCAACGCACGGCACCGGCTGCGCAGGAATTGCGGTGCCCGCCGGGACGGCGCAGCAAGCCACCAGGACAAGTGCCGATGATCTGGAATACTGAGGCGTCCTGTTATCCTTTTCGACGCTCCCCGCCGAAGCTGTCAGGTTGCTGCAACAAGGTCGGATAGCGGGCGCGATCGGGGTCACACGTGGTCGGATAGCTGCTGATGACGCTGGCGGGCGTCGCGTCATGGCACTGGCGGAATGCCCGCTGAGGAGCACGCTCATGGACGGTTATCAGATCACCTTTTTCACCCAGCAGGATCGTCGTCACCACGGCAAGCCCGTTGGCGACTGGCTGGTCCGTCTCGCACGCGAAATGGGGCTGTGCGGCGCGACGTTGATTGCCGGAGCCGAGGGCATCGGGCATCACCATCGCATCCATTCGGCGCGATTCTTCGAACTGGCGGATCAACCTCTGTCGGTCGTCATGGCGGTGAGCGCCGAAGAAGCGGATCGGCTCTTCGAACGGCTACGCGCGGAGGGCGTGCATCTCTTCTATGTGAAGATTCCGGTCGAGTACGGGGTGCTAGGCGAACAGAGAACGTAATCCGCATATGCCTGAGACCGCGCCGGTGCGCGTTTGCACTGGCACGAATTCGCCCTATACTGCCATTCACGTAGCAGGGAGATGGCATTCTCCTTCAACCGCCTCAGGGCTGATGATGCCTGCGAGTTTCCGCCCGTTCATAGGCGCGGAGTGAGCAGGCCATCGGCAAGCGCGGTGCGCTTCCGCTGGCCCAATATGCGGGTATCGCGGAGTGCATATGACGGCCATATCCCCTCTTTTGCCTTTCCCCCATCGATCGACCATTGTCGTCGTCCTGCCGCTGACGCGCGCGGTTGCGCCGTGGCGATGCGCGGAGAATGATCGGCTTCCTGCGGGCGGGAGGCGGACATGAAAGATGTCTGGATGCTTGCGGCGCTGTGGCTGGGCCTGGCGCTGACTGCAACGCTTCTATCGATCTGGTTTCGCGTTGCGACCGCCTTGTCCGAGATCGTGGTGGGCACGGTCGCGCAACTCGCCATCGGCGCGCTTGTGGGAGGCGCGGCCTTGGGTACGAACGCATCCTGGATACAGTTTCTGGCCGGCACGGGCGCGATCGTATTGACCTTCCTCGCGGGGGCCGAACTCGATCCGGTCGTGTTCCGCACGCAATGGAAACAGGCGTCGGCTGTGGGGTTGATCGGGTTCCTCGCGCCGTTTCTTGGTTGCGCGGCCGTGGCCCGCTATGTACTCGACTGGAGCGGCCCTTCGAGCTGGCTCGCCGGCGTCGCCCTTTCCACGACATCGGTTGCAGTCGTGTACGCAGTCATGCTGGAGTTCGGGCTAAACAAAACCGGGTATGGCAAAACGGTGCTGGCGGCGTGCTTCGTCAATGATCTGGGTACCGTTCTTGCTCTCGGTTTCATCTTCTCCCCGTTCACCCTCAGAACCCTGATTTTCTTCGGCGTGGCGCTGGTTGCCTTTGCCGTGCTTCCATGGCTCACCCCGCGCTTCTTTGCGCGGTACGGCAACCGCCCGTCCGAGCTGGAGGCCAAATACCTGCTGCTGGTGCTGTTCGGTCTTGGTGCGCTCGCAACGTGGGCCGGCAGCGAAGCGGTGTTGCCCGCGTATGTGGTCGGGATGGTATTGGCGGGAACCGTCGGCAAGGATCACGTGCTGATCCGGCGCTTGCGCACGCTGACCTTCGGGCTGCTCACGCCGTTTTACTTCATCCGCGCCGGCTCGTTCGTGTCCGTGCCGGCGCTTGTCGCGCTCCCATTGCCTTTCGTCATCCTGCTGGTTGCGAAGATGGTGACGAAGTTTTGCGGCGTCTTCCCCGTCACGAAGTTCTACCGATCCCCGCACCCCGAGTCGATGTACACGACGCTGCTCATGTCGACGGGCCTGACCTTCGGCAGCATCTCGGCGCTGTTCGGACTGTCGCACGGCATCATCACGCAGACTCAGTACTCTTATCTCATTGCCACCGTCATCGGTAGCGCCGTCGTGCCGACGCTCATCGCCAATGCGTTCTTCCTTCCGTGGCATCTGGTGCCGCGCGAATCGTCGGTGCGACAGGGAAAGCGCGTGAGGCCGGAAGTCGCCGTCGACGAACCGGACTGAAAGGACGGCATCATGTTCCACACAATCCTGATTGCTTACGATGGTTCGAACGCGGCCGACAAGGCTTTCGATTACGCCCTGGACCTGGCCCATCAATACGGGGCGAATCTGCATGTTCTATCGGTCGAACGGCCGCCTGAAATCGCTGAAGATATCGAAACCGAAGCGTTGCTCGAACAGGCTGAAGCGTTCTTCGAGAAGCATTTCTCCGAACTGCGAGAACGGGTTGGCGCAGCGGGCGTCGTTGCCCATTTCAACGTGCGCGTCGGGCACCCTGCGGAACAGATCGTCCTTGGCGCGGAAGAACTGAGGGCCGATCTGATTGTCACGGGCCATCGTGGGCGTGGCGTTTTTCATCGCTGGCTGCTGGGCTCGGTGTCGCGGCTCGTCATCGCGTATGCACACTGTCCGGTGATGGTCGTGCGTTGAACGAATTTGACGTCCACTCTGAATGAGTACACAGGCGCTCGATCCGCGGGCGCGCATCGGAACAACAGGGGCTGCGTTCGCCGTCACGCAATACCATGTTGATTCGCGCAAACCTTTCTCTTTGCCTGCGTATCAACCGTCTGCCGCGTGCCGCGTTATGCCGGCGTAATAAAACGTAACCGACAGATGGGCCGGCACACGCGGTCACGCGCGCTGCTGTAACTGAACTGTCATCGAGTCACCCAAGAATGGCGGGCGATTTCAATTCAGCCGACTTTCAATTCGCCGTCTTTCTCTGTGCCATTAAAAGCAAAAATGAAAAAAACCATCGTGGTTCTGGGTGTCTTCGCGTTATTCGAGCAAAGCCAGGCATGGGCGGCATCGCCGCCCGCGGCTTTCGATGTGCAAGGCGGACAAACACAAACGGCAGGACAAACCCTCGGCAACAGCCTTACGGGTACTGTTGAAGCAGGCGGTGCGCTCGATGTGTCGGGCGGCACGACCGCGATTGCCGTGACCGGCAACGCGACGATCGTCAACAACGGCACGATCGACGCCGACACCGGCCGTGCGATTCGCGACAACACCGGTGGCCTGACGCTTACGGTCACCAACAACGCAGGCGCGACGATCTTCACGAACGACTCCGACGTGATTCAGATGAACAAGTCGGACAGTAATATCGTCTTCAACAATTACGGCACGCTGAACTCGAACAATGCGTCGGCGGGCGGTTCGCAAGCGATCGACTTCAACGCGATCACAACCGGCAGCAATGTGCTGCACAATTTCGCCAGCGGACAGATTCTCGCCACCGAAGCCGATGCGGTGCGTCCCGGCGTGAACGGTTTCGTGTTCAACGACGGCGTGATCAAGTCGACGAACAATGCGGCCACCCTTGGTGACAGTTCGGATGGCGTCGATCTGCAGGCCAACAGCGGCGTGACCGTTGTCAATGCAACGACCGGCACCGCGACCCAGGCGGGCACCGGTTCGATCATCGGCGCACGGCACGGCATCACCGGCGGCGCCGCGACCGCAACCGACACGTTCACGCTGAACGTCACGAACAATCTCGGCGGGCTGATCCAGGGTAACGACGGCTCGGGGATCAATATCGATGGGTTCAACGCGAACGAAGTCGTGACGATCGTCAACCATGGGACGATCATCGGCAACGGTATCGACGGCGATGGTGACGGTGTCGACGTCGACGGTCTCGTCAACCTGACGAATACCGGCACGATCGTGTCGACCCGGGCGTTCAACGACGCCAGCGAAGGCGTGACGGTGGGCGGCGGCACGATCGTCAACTCGGGGCGCATCGAGGGCGACAACGTGAACGGCGGCATCGGCCGCGGCATCACCCTCGCCGGCCTCGACAAAGACCCCGACACGGGCGACGCGATTCCGACCGAAGGCATTTTCGCCAATACGACGGTCGTCAACAGCGGCCTGATTCGCGGGCAAACGGACTCGGCGATTGCGGTGACCGGTGCCCGCAACAACTTCACCGTGACCATCGAGAACCTCGTCGGCGGCGTGCTCGAAGGCGGCGGCCCGACGGCCGCGGCGGTGTTCACCGGCGCGAACGATGCGACGGTGATCGATTATGGCGCGATCATCGCGGACCAGAGCGGCAAGGCGGTCGATCTCGGCAGCGGCAACAGCAGCCTGCAGATTCTCGGCGGCTCGGCGTCGATTCAGGGCGACATCTCCGGCGGCGCCGGCACCAGCTCGCTGACGATCGCGCCGGGCGCGGGTCAGGCGTTCGCCTACGACGGCGCGATCAGCAACTTCGCAACCGTCGAGATCGGCGCGGGTAACGTGACGCTGAACGGTGTCAGCAGCTATACGGGCACGACGACGATCGACGCGGGTGGCACGCTCGCGGTGGGCGATGCCGCGCATCGCGGCGCGACGATCGGCAGCGGTCTCACCGAGGTCTCGGCTGGCGCGACGCTGGGCGGGTACGGCACCGCGCTCGGCTCGGTGAACAACGCAGGCAGGATCGTCGTGGCCGCCGCGCTGCCGGGTTTCGCTGGCATGGGGCCGGGCACGTTCACGATCGACGGTAACTACACCGGCACGAACGGGCTGTTGCTGATGAACGAGCAGGTCAACGCCGGCGGGATTGCGTCGCATCTTGTGATTGGCGGTAATGCGGGCGGCACGACCAATGTGCACGTCGCGGTCACGCGCAACGGCGTGCAGACGAACGGCGACGGCATCGAGCTGGTGCAGGTGAACGGCACGTCGGCGGCCAATAGCTTCAGGCTGTCGGCGCCGGTGCAAAGCGGCGCGTATCAATATCTGCTGTACAAGGGCGGAGCAGCAGGCGCGAACAACTGGTATTTGCGCACGACACTCGAAGATGGCGATACCGCCGCTAATGCCGCCGCCACCGCGCAGGCGCAAGGCGTGGCGACGGACTTCGCCGAAGCAGCGCCGGGTGGCGCGGCTGCGTCGAACGCGCCGGTTGCGTATCGTCCCGGCGTGGTCGGCTATTCGATGACGCCGCTTTTGAATGCCGACTACGGCTTTACCCTGCTGGGTCAGCTGCAGGACCGTGTTGGCGATATCGCGAACGTCGAGAACCGCACGCCGGTGAATCAGAATCAGCGTAACGGTATCTGGGCGCGAATCGGCGGCGACAATGTCGATGCGAACAGCTCCGGGCGTTTCTCGGCTGACGAGCGCACCTTCTTCGCGCAGTTCGGCAAGGACTGGACACTCGCGCGCGGCGCGCAGGGCGGCAGCACGCATGCGGGCGTGACGGTTTCGTTCGGTTCGTCGTCGGCGACCTTCGAAGACAGCGCGCGCAGCATCAATCCGAGCCTGACGAACAACACGGGTTCAGTCGAAACGCAGGCGCAATCGATCGGTGGCTACTGGACGAAGTATCTGGCGGATGGCACCTACTTCGACGGCGTCGGCCAGTTCACGCACTACCGCAACAAATACGGCGACGTGTTCGGCGACGGCGCCACGCAGAACGGATTCGGCGCCGGTGCATCGGGCGAAGTCGGCAAGCCGTTCGCGATCGGGTCGACGCCGATTGCAATCGAGCCTCAGGCGCAACTGCTCTATCAGTACCTGCATCTGAACGGCTTTTCCGATAGTGTGTCCGATGTCTCGTCCAACACGACCAACGCGCTGCGCGGCCGCATCGGCTTCCGGGTGTTCGACGCGAACCTGTCGAACGATGCGAAGACGGGCAGCGCGACGCCGTACTTCTCCGCGAATATCCTGCACGACTTCCTGTCGCCGGGCACGACCACCGTTGGCGCGACGCCGTTCGACGATCATCTGTCAAAGACGTGGTACGAGCTCGGCCTCGGCGTATCGGCGACGATGGGCAACGCGTCGATGCTGTACGCGAACGTCAGCTATGCGCATAACATCGGCGGCGAGTATCGTCGGCAGATTTTCGGCCAGGTGGGATATCGCTATAGCTGGTAAGCGGGTTTGACCTGAATGTATGTCGAGCAACTTTTGTTCAGTGGACGCATCATACGGGTCAACTACGCATGCGGTGGCGTCGCGACGGAGGCTCGCTGAAAGAGTGTGCCCTGGTCGGTCACGAGGCCGCTGCTGGAGGCCAGATGAAAGGGAAGGTCGTCTTCGTTGCGGTCGTGCTTGCGGCCGCCGCCGGATTGTCGCAGGCATGGGAGCCCGTCATCGATCCCGTGAGCGCGCCGCCGTCGCAGTCCGCCGATGCGATCCAGATTAAACGCGGCGCGCGCGTTGCCGCACTCGGCGACTGCATCGTCTGCCATACTGCCGCGCACGGCAAGCCCTACGCGGGCGGCCGCCCGCTCGAGACGCCGTTCGGCACGATCTACAGCACCAACGTCACGCCGGACATGCAAACCGGTATTGGCGACTGGTCGCTCGATGCGTTCAGGCGCGCGATGCGCGACGGTGTCTCGCGCGACGGGCACCTGTTGTATCCGGCATTCCCGTATCCGCATTTCACGCGGATGACCAACGGGGACATCGCAGACCTGTACGCATTCATGATGTCGCGCGCGCCGGTGCACGCGACGGCGCCGCCGAACCGCCTGGTGTTCCCGTTGAATTTCCGGCCGCTAATCGCGGGCTGGAACATGCTGTATCTGACGCGTGGGCCCGGGCGGGCCGTGGCGGCGCCGGCAATGGCGCCAAGCGCCGCATCGGCCGCGCTTGGCGATGCCGCCGCCGCTGCCGGCGGCGCGGCGAGCGCCGACAGCGCCTATGCGGTGCAATGGCAACTGGGCCGCTACCTGGTGGACGGCGTCGCGCATTGTGGTGCATGCCACACGCCGCTCAACACGCTCGGCGCGGAAAAGCGCGATGCCCCGTTCGCCGGCGGCACGCTCGAAGGTTGGGACGCGCCCGCATTGACCAAGCTGTCGCAGGCGCCGACGCCGTGGACGCACGCGCAACTCGTCGCCTATCTGCGCACTGGTTTCGCCAGCGAGCACGGCGCGGCGGCCGGACCGATGCTGCCGGTCACGCAGTCGCTTGCGAAGGCGCCGCCAGACGATGTCGACGCAATCGCGACATACCTGATGTCGCTGCAAACGCCTGCGTCCACACCGACGGTCAACGCTTCGATGGCAACTTCAGCAGCAACATCGACGGCCATATCGACCAACCCGCAGCCCGCCGATCTCGATCAACTCGCGCCACCCGCGGCGCTTGCGACCGGCGCGACGCTGTTCAATGCCGCCTGCGCTTCGTGCCACAGCATCGTCGCGCCGATGTCGACGCACGGTGACCGTCCGTCGCTCGCGCAGGGCACCGCGGTGAACGCGGACAGTCCGCGCAACGCGGTGCGCATGATGCTGGGCGGCATCGACTGGCACGGCAGCGCTGCCGCGCATTTCATGCCGCCGTTCGCGCAAACCTTCACCGACGCGCAGATCGCCGATCTCGCGAACTACACGCGTGCGCGCTTTAGCGCGCATGGGCCGTGGCCGGGGCTCGACGCCGCGGTCGTCGCGCGCATTCGAAAGGAGACCGCAGAACCATGATTACGCTGACCGTCAATCAGGTGCGCCATACCGTCGATGTCGATCCGTCGACGCCGCTGCTCTATGTGCTGCGCAACCAGTTGCAACTGAATGGCGCGAAGTTCGGCTGCGGTCTGGGACAGTGCGGTGCTTGCACGGTGATCGTCGGTGATGAGCCGGTGTTCTCGTGCCTGCTGCCGGTCGCCGCGTGCGGCGAGCGCGCGGTGCGCACGATCGAGGGGCTCGGCAGTCTCGAGCATCCGGGGCCGCTGCAGCGCGCGTTTATCGAGCAGCAGGCCGCGCAGTGCGGCTACTGCATCGCCGGGATGGTCATGCGCGCGCAGGCCTTGCTCGAGCGCGTGAGCGCACCGACCGACGAACAGATTCGCCAGCATCTGCAGCCGAATCTGTGCCGCTGCGGCACGCATATGCGGATTGTCGCGGCGATCCGGCAAGCGGCATCCGATGCGAGCGCGCAGCGCGCGGCTGCGGGAGTGCAATCATGAACGACGGCGGATTGGACCGCGTAAAGATACCGGATGCGAGGCCGGATGCGAGGCCGGACGCGACACCCGATGCGGCGCCGGTTGCGCTGCGCCGCTCGCAGGACGCGCCGCGTGACACGGTGCCCGATGCCGGCCGTCGCCGCTTCCTGACGGCGGGCGCGCTAGTCGTCAGCTTCACGCTGCTGCCGCGGCCGCGCGACGCCTTTGCGCAGAACACGACCACGACCGAAGCGGGGACCTTCACCGCGACCGCCCCGCAACTGCCAGGCAGCCTGAAGACGACGCCGGAACTCGACGCATGGATTCGCATCGACCCCGCGGGCAAAGTGACGGTATGCACCGGCAAGGCGGAACTCGGCACCGGCATTCGCACCGCGTTTCTGCAACTCGCGGCCGAACAGCTCGATATCGAGCCGCACGCCGTCACGCTGATCACCGCCGACACCGGCGAAACGCCGAACGAAGGTTACACGGCCGGCAGCCATTCGGTCGCCGATAGCGGCACGGCGATTTTCAATGCCGCCGCGCAGGTGCGCGCGCTGCTGCTGCAAAGCGCCGCCGCGCAACTGCATGTCGATGCGGCGACGCTCACCACGCAAGGCGGCGAGATCGTCGCAGCGGACGGCCGCCGTCTGTCGTACGGCGACGCGGTACGCGGCACCAACCTGCACCGCGCCGCGCAGCCTGGCGTACCGCTGAAGCCGCCCGCGCAGTTTCGCGTCGTGGGCCGCACGCTGCAGCGCGTGGACATTCCGGGCAAGGTGACCGGCGGCGAGAGCTATATCCAGGATATGCGGCTGCCTGGCATGGTGCACGCACGCGTCGTGCGCCCGCCCGCGTATGGCGCGACGCTCGCGTCGGTCGACGGCGCGCGCATCGAGCGATTGCCGGGCGTATTGAAGGTCGTGCGCGACGGCAGCTATCTGGCGGTGGTCGCCGACGACGAATGGCGCGCGATCGTCGCGATGCGCGAGCTGATGGCTGCCGCGCAATGGCACGCGGGTCCACCGCTGCCGGATCCGGCGACGATCCACGAAACGCTGATGAAGCTGCCCGCGCAAGAAATCAAGGTCGCCGATCAGACCGGCGATGCCGCGCCCGCTGCGCGCACGCTCGAGGTGCGCTACAGCAAGCCGTATATGACGCACGGGTCGATTGGCCCGTCGTGCGCACTGGCGCGTTTCGACCATGGCTCGCTGACCGTGTGGTCGCATACGCAAGGCGTCTTTCCGTTGCGCGCGGGGATCGCGGAGATGCTGTCCTTGCGGAAGGACCAGGTGCGCTGCATTCACGTCGAAGGCTCCGGCTGCTACGGTCACAATGGCGCGGACGACGTCGCCGGCGATGCCGCGCTGATCGCGCGTGCGTTGCCCGGCCGCACGATACGCGTGCAGCTTATGCGCGAGCAGGAACACACCTGGGAGCCGTTCGGCCCGGCGATGACGACGCATGCCACCGTCTCGCTCGATGCGAACGGCACGATCGTCGACTGGCGCTATGAGCTATGGAGCAACACGCACAATAACCGGATCGAAAACGCAGGCCGCCTGTTGTCGGCGCAGTTGCTCGCGCAACCGTTTACACCGGCGCCGCCCAAGCCGATTCCGATGCCCGAAGGCGGCGGAGATCGCAACAGCATTCCGCTGTATCGCGTGCCGAACATGCATGTGCAGCACCATTTCATTCCAGACATGCCGATTCGCGTGTCGGCGATGCGCTCGCTGGGCGCACATATGAACATCTTCGCGATCGAGAGCCTGATGGATGAGCTCGCGCTTGCCGCGCAGGCCGATCCGGTCGAGTTCCGTCTCAAGCATCTCGACGATCCGCGCGCACGCGATGTGATCCAGCTCGCCGCGCAGCGCTTTGGCTGGCAAAAGCGTGTGCCGCGCGCGGCGGCGGCACGTGCGGGCGTGGGCGGCCAATCGCGCGGCGTCGGTTTCGCGTTTGCGAAGTACAAGAATCTGATGGCGTATTGCGCGATTGCGATCGAGATCACCGTCGACCACGATACCGGCCGCGTCGATATCGAACGCGCGGTCGCGGCCGTCGACTGCGGGCAGATCGTGAATCCGGACGGCGTGCGCAATCAGGTCGAAGGCGGCATTCTGCAGACGAGCAGCTGGACGCTCTACGAAGCGACCACGTTCGACACGCGACGCATCACGAGCTTCGACTGGAGCGCGTATCCGATCATGCGCTTTTCGTCGGTGCCCAAACGCGTCGACGTGCATCTGATCGACCGGCCGGGGCTGCCGTTTCTCGGTGTCGGCGAAGCGGCACAGGGACCGGCTGCCGCGGTGCTCGCCAATGCGATCGCCGATGCAACCGGGGCGCGGATACGCGATATGCCGCTGGCGGGAGAACGCCTGAAAGCGGCGTTGGCCTGAACGTGGTGGGTTAGCAGCGCGCGCATTGGCCGCGCGCGCCGCACGAAGGATGGCTTACACCGGCCGTACGCTTTTCAACGGCCGTGCGGAGCCGGGCCGGTTCGCGACGAACCCGGGTTCACGCCAGTTCGGTTCGATGCCCATGAACTTGTCGAAGTACGCGATCGCGAGCCCCGGCTCCTCGACGATGTTCTCGCGAAACGACTGCCATACCGCCGGTTGCGACAGCGCATCCGCCGGTTCCAGCGACAGTCCGCATTCTTCGCGCACGGTGCGCTTCAACATGCCGATGCAGAAGTACGTGAGCATGTAGCCGGCCGGCCACCAGTGTGCGAGATCGTCCGGCGACGGCGGCTGCGCGGCCCGATGCCCGGCCGCATGCGTGACCGGATTCCCCGGCGGGTTTTCGAGCGGGTCTTCGACCGGGTTTTGCACGATCCGTACGGCCTTTTCGTGCAGCAGATCGCGCAGCAGCACGCCATACGCGAACTGGAAAAAGTCACGCGGGTTGCGTTGACGATAGTCGTCGTTATGGGCGACCGCATCGATCCATGCAAAGAAGGCCGCCGTGAACTGGCGGCTGTCGATCTCGAGGCGGATACCGTGACGCGCGCCATACTCGTCGCAGCATTGCTGCAGCAACTGGCGGCATAACGTCAATTTCTGCACGTGCTCCCACGCGCGTGGCGGCTGCACGTGGCTGTTGCGCGGCGCCTGAAACATGCGCGGCTCCTTTGCGGGCAGGCGGGCCCGCGTCCAGCGATCAGCGAATGAGTGAGTCGGTAATCAGTACAGATGCGAAACGATATGGCCGATTTCCGCAGCGAGCGCACTGACCCGGTCATGCTCTTTCAATGCGGTCCGCAATGCCGTTTCGCGCGCGCCGATCACATCGGCGAAAAAGCGCAGCACCGCGTCAGGCTCGGTGACGATGCCGTTCGGACAGGTTTCCTTGCATAGCGACGCGACCGTCAGCATCAGGAACACGTACGTGTTCGGCTCGGTGACGAGCCACCATGGTGCGCTGACGTCGGGCAGCGTATCGAAGCGCGTGCTGCGGACGGGTTGCAGGTCGATCAGCGACGCCGCAAGCTGCGCGCACGGCCGCGCGAGTGCGCTCACCGCAGTCGTGCCGCCCGCGAACGAAGACTGGATCGAAGGTTCGCGGGCGCTCGCCAGCGCGGCGCGCGCATGATCGAGCGCGTGGCTGACGCGATGTTCGAAGATCAGCACGTCGGTTGCGCCGCATTGCATGATCATCCGCTTGGCGGCTGCGTAGTAGGACATCGAGAATTTGCGCTGCGCTTTCGTATCGCCGCTGGATGCGCCGAGATACGTGGTGAGCGACGCAAGCGGCACCGGCGACTTCCAATGGTCCTGCAGCGGCGGCACCGCGTGGCCGGCAAACGATTCGGCGCTTTCGAGCAGATCGTCGGCGAGATGCGCGACCGATTCGAGCGACAGCGGAGAGAGCGAGGGCAGTGGCAACGCGAGCCGCGCGGGCGCCGGATGCGCAGCGTGCGACGCGCCGGACCCTGCGCCGCGCAGCGGGCCCGGCACGTTGCGAGCCGCATAGCGCAACTGCCTCGCGCAGTCTTTCAGCGCGATGCCAAGCTGGCTGATGTCTCGGGAGAGTTGCTGCGGCAGCAGCGATTTCGTCTCCATGGCTGTCTCGATGGTCTGACCCGGATGAATCCGCCGAGCTGACGAAAGCCGGGTAATGCGATCGCGGTGAAGAAGCCTCAAACGTGAAACATTTGAAGTTAAGATAGCACAACTGTTCAGCGTCGATGCCGACTTTTTAATGATAGGAGCCGAGCTTGCCGAAGGCGAATACTTCCGCTGCCAGCGTTGAAACCGACGAGCAGAATCCGAGCCGGCGTTTGCGTTTGCGCGCCGCATGGATGTACTACGTCGAGGAAATGACGCAGAACGAAATCGCGCAGAAGCTTGGGGTCGGACGCGTGACGGTGGTCCGCCTGCTCGCCGCCGCGCGTGAACGCAACGAGGTGAAGATCACGATCGGCGATCGCCTCGCTGAGTGCGTCGAGGCGGAGCGTCTGCTCGAGAGCCGCTTCAATATCAACGAGGCGATCGTCGTGCCGCTGTCCGCGCGCGGCGCCGATGCGACCTTGCCGATCGCGGCGGCGACCGGCGCCTACGTATCGTCGCTGGTGCGCGCGGACATGCGCATCGGTGTGGGTTGGGGTCGTACACTGGTCAGCGCGCTCGGGTTTATCGAGGAGCGCGCGGTCGACCGGCTGTCGATCGTGTCGCTGCTTGGCGGCATTATCAAGGCGCGCAAGTTCAATCCGGCCGAATTTGCATGGCGGCTCGCGACGCTGTTTCAGGCGGATTGCTATCTGATGACCGCGCCGCTGCTCGTCGATAGCGCGGCGACGCGCCAGACGCTGATCGAACGCTGCGGTCTCGCGGATATTTTCGAACTCGCGAAATCGCTCGACGCGGTACTGCTCGGCGCCGCGGGGACCGGTGCGGACCAGACCTCGCATCAATCGAAGTTCATCACGAATGCGGACCGCGCGTCGGTCGTGAAGGCGGGCGCGGTCGGCGACATGCTGTTCAATTTCTTCGACGCGAACGGCAAGCTCGTTGACCACCCGATCAACCAGCGCGTGATGTCGGTGCCGCTCGAGATCATCAAAAAAGTACCGGTGCGGGTGCTGGCGGCCGGCGGCGCAAGCAAGGTTCATGCACTGGCCGGCGCGCTGAAGCTGCTCAAGCCGACGGTGCTGATCACCGACGAATACACCGCGAAAGACGTGCTGAAGCTGTCCGGCGGCGCTTAGGACAACGCCAACACCAACACCAACACTCAAGGCGGAGCGATCCGCTTTCCAGCATGTCGCCGCCGCTGCCGCCGGGGCCCATGCCGCTGCGTCCTTCCTCCGCTGATTCACGCTCCGTTTCTGATCTTTTTTGCACGACATCGCGACCGCGCGTGGCCGCCGTACGCGGGATCAATGCGCGCGCTCTCGTCCGCATCCAGGGGTTAGTCCCGACCAGCGTCACGTCATTTTCCGCATGGACGGCCTTGTCCCTTTCGTGAACAAACTGATAACATAAAATACAAAAGTGCCGAGGCAGGCGTCGAGGCAGGCGTCGAGGACAGTCGTATTTCGCACCCCGTGTTTCGCAGGACCGATCGATCGACTCATCGGAGACATGTTCATGCACAACATCACGCCCAGCGGCCTTGCCGCCGACCTCGAACAACGCGCCGCAAGCGGCCGTCCGATCCGGATCGGGCTGATCGGCAGCGGCGAAATGGGAACGGACATCGTCACCCAGGTGCGCCAGATGCACGGCCTTGCGATCGGCGCGATCGCCGATCTGCGTGTCGATGCCGCCTGCGCGGCGGTGCGGGTCGCGAATGGCGCGGATACGGGCTATCGGCGGGTCGAAACCCCGGGTGCGCTCGCGCAGGCAATCGAAGCCGGCGACATTGCAATCACGCAGGACGCGCAGCTTGTCTGCATGAGCGGCCTGATCGACGTCGTGATCGACGCGACCGGCAAGCCCGCGGTCGGTGCGCAGATCGGCCTTGCCGCGATGGAGCACGGCAAGCATCTGGTGATGATGAACGTCGAAGCGGACGTGACGATCGGCGCGTATCTGCGGGGTGAGGCGCAGCGTCTTGGCGTTGTGTATTCGCTGGGCGCGGGTGATGAGCCCAGCTCGACCATCGAGCTGATCCAGTTCGTCAGCGCGCTCGGCTATCCGGTGGTCGCGGCGGGCAAGGGCAAGAACAATCCGCTCAATATCGACGCGACGCCCGATGCGTATACCGAAGAAGCACAGCGCCGCAATATGAACCCGCGGATGCTCGTCGAGTTCGTCGACGGCTCGAAGACCGCGGTCGAAATGGCCGCGATCGGCAACGCGACCGGGCTGGTGCCCGACGTGCCCGGCATGCACGGCCCGTGCGCGACGCTCGACGAGCTGCACACCGTGCTATGTCCCAAGACGGACGGCGGAATCCTGTCACGCAAAGGCGTCGTCGATTACACGATCGGTAAGGGTGTCGCACCCGGCGTGTTCGTTGTCGCGGAACTTGCGCATCCGCGGCTGCGTGAGCGCATGGAAGACCTGAAACTCGGCAAGGGTCCTTATTACACGTTCTATCGGCCGTATCACCTGACCAGTCTCGAAGTGCCGCTCACCTGCGCGCGTTCGGTGCTGTACGGGCGCGCCGATATGGAGCCGCTGCCGGTGCCGGTCGTCGAAGTGTGCGCGGTCGCGAAGAAGGACCTGCGGCCGGGCGAGCGGCTCGATGCGATCGGCGAATACACGTATCGCGCATGGGCGATGACGGTTGCCGATGCGCGCGCGCAGCAGGCGGTGCCGTGCGGTCTGATCGAGCATGGCTCGGTCACGCAGCCGGTGCGGCGCGGCGAACTGCTCACGTACCGCAATTGCGCGGTGGACGGCGCCTCGGCAATCGTCGCGCTGCGCCGCCGCCAGGACGAAATGGTGCTGGGCGCCGCAGCCGTGCCCGCGTGAACCCGCACAGCCCGCGAAGGAGACCTCGATGCAACCGCTTGCCCTTGCGGAACCCGGCTCGGCGCCCGCCGTCTATCGCCGTCACGATCCCGCGTTATTGCGCGATGCGTTGCGCAAGATGATCCTGGTGCGCCGCTTCGAGGAAAGCGCCGAGCAGGCGTATATGCGCGGCCTGATTCACGGCACGATGCATCTGTCGATCGGTCAGGAAGCGAGCGCGATCGCCGCGACGCTGCCGCTGACCGACGCCGACTACATCACCTCGACGCACCGCGGTCACGGCCATTGCATCGGCAAGGGCGCCGACCCGAAGCGGATGTTCGCGGAGTTCTTCGGCAAGGAGACCGGCTATTGCCGCGGCCGCGGCGGTTCGATGCATATCGCCGACGTGCAGCGCGGTAATCTCGGCGCGAACGGCATCGTCGGCGGCGGCTTGCCGATCGCGGTCGGCGCGGCGCTGTCGATCCGCAAGCAGCGTCGGGACGCGGTCGTAATGTGCTTTTTCGGCGATGGCGCGAACAACGAGGGCGCGTTCCACGAGTCGCTGAACTTCGCATCGATCTGGAAACTGCCGGTGATCTTCGTCTGCGAGAACAACCGGTATGGGATGTCGATGTCGGTCGAACGCTCGACCGCAGTGCCGCACATCGCACAACGTGCGGCCGCCTACGACATGCCCGGCGTCACGGTCGACGGCAACTGTTTTGCCGACGTGCTCGAGGCGAGCGAGCAGGCGGTCGCGCGGGCGCGCGGCGGTTCGGGGCCCAGCCTCGTCGAGTGCGAAACGTACCGGCTGCGCGGGCACTCGAAAAGCGATCGCAACCGCTATCGGACACGCGAAGAAATCGATGCGTGGAGCGCGCGCGATCCGATCGTGCGCTTCGAACAGGACCTGATGCGTTATGGCCTGCTCGATGCGGCACAAGCGCAGGCGATTCGCGCGAGCGTCGACGCGCAGATCGAAGCAGGTCTCGCGTTTGCGCAAAGCAGCGCCGCGCCGTCGCGCGCGGACCTGACGCGCTATGTCTACACGCAGACCGGATCTCAATGGCCAACCCCCGCTGGAGCCTGCGATGAACGCGATCGTGCGTGAGCTGACCTATGCGCAGGCGATCCAGGAAGGCATTGCGATTGCGCTCGCGCGCGATGAGCGCGTGTTCGTGATGGGCGAAGACATCGGCGTGTACGGTGGCGCGTTTCAGGTGACCGGCGATCTCTATCAACGCTTCGGCGCGGAGCGCGTGATGGACACGCCGATCTCCGAGCTGGGCGGCGCGGGCATCGCAGTCGGCGCGGCGCTAACCGGCTCACGGCCGATTTACGAGTTCCAGTTCTCCGATTTCGCGACGCTCGCGATGGAGCAGATCGTCAACCAGGCCGCGAAGCTGCGCTTCATGCTGGGCGGCGAGGTATCGGTGCCGCTCGTGATGCGTTTTCCGGCGGGCTCCGGGACCGGCGCGGCCGCGCAGCACAGCCAGAGCCTCGAAGCGTGGTTCGCGCATGTGCCGGGGCTCAAGGTGATCCAGCCGAGCACGCCGCACGACGCGAAAGGGCTGCTGCTTGCCGCGCTCGACGACCCGGACCCGGTGATGATCTTCGAGCATAAGCTGCTTTACAAGAGCAAAGGGCCGGTGCCCGAGGGCTATTACACCGAGCCGATCGGCAAGGCGGCATTGCGGCGAGCGGGGCGCGACGTGACGCTTGTCGCGACGTCGATCATGGCGATCCGTTCGCTCGAAGCGGCCGCGTTGCTCGAAGAAGAAGGCATCGACGCCGAAGTGATCGACCTGCGCAGCGTGCGGCCGATCGATCGCGACGCGATTATCGACAGCGTGAAGAAGACATCACGGCTGATCTGCGTGTATGAGGGTGTGCAGCAACTCGGCATCGGCGCGGAGATCGCATCGATCGTCTGCGAGAGCGATGCGTTCGATTATCTCGACGCGCCGGTGATACGCCTGGGCGGCGCCGATTGTCCGCTGCCCTATAACCCGGAGCTCGAAAAGGCCGCGGTGCCGCAGGTCGACGATATTGTCGCGGCCGCGCGCCGCAGCGTCGGCGGGAGACATTGAGATGCCGACCGAGGTGATCCTGCCGCGCGTCGATATGGATATGACCGAAGGCATGATTGCGGCCTGGCATGTGCACGAAGGCGATACCGTGCGCGCGGGCGCCGTGATCTTCGAGATCGAGACCAGCAAGGCGACGATGGAGGTCGATGCGCCGGCGAGCGGCGTGATCCGCCATCTTCGCACGGCGATCGGCGAGTCGATGCCGGTCGGCACGCCGGTCGCGTGGATTTATGCGGACGGGGAGGCGGTCGCCGATCTGGCGGTGGTGAATGAGACCGGGCCGGCGGCCGGAGGGGAAACGCAGGCTGCGGTCGCGGGCGAAGACGTGACGCGGCCGACACCCGCTTCGGTGGAGTTCGCGCCGGCGAGCGCGCCGTTCGGGACCGGCGGCCGCCTGCGCGCGACGCCTGCGGCACGGCGCCTTGCGCGGGAACGCAGCGTGCGCCTCGAGGGAGTCGCGGGCACGGGACCGCACGGACGCATCGTCGCGACCGATGTGTTGCGCGAGCCTGCATCCGCATTCGCATCGATATCCGCAGTGCGCCCGAACGTGGCCGTCCCGACTGCCGCTGCGCCTTTGCACTACGTCTGGCTGCGCGAAGGCACCGGCGATCCGCTCGTGCTGCTGCATGGGTTCGCGGCCGAGCTCAATAGCTGGCGGCCGTTCTGTCACGCGCTGGGTCGCGCCGCGCCATCCACGCGCGGCGTGCTCGCGCTCGATCTGCCCGCGCACGGCAAGTCCTCCGCGCAACGTGCCGGCTCGATCGACGCGATTGTCGAGGCCGTCGACGCAACGCTTGCCGCGCAAGGGGTCACGTGCTGCCACCTGGCCGGTCATTCGTTCGGCGGCGCGATCGCGCTTGCCGCCGCGGCTCAAGGCCCGCTCGCGCAAACGAAGATCCGTTCGCTCACCTTGATAGCGCCCGCGGGTCTTGGCCCGGACAGCAACGCAGCGTTCATGCGCGGCATCACCCAGGCGTCGCGGCGCGCAAGTTTTGCCGCATGGTTGAAAGAGCTGTTCGCTGACCCGTCACAACTGGACGACGTGTTTGTCGCGACCGCCGAGCAGCAGCTTGCGGATGCCGAAGTCCGCGCGCGACTTGCCGCGCTCGCCGATACCTTCTTTCCGGACGGCGCGCAAAGTCTCGATCTGCGCGGCGTGCTTGCCGCACTGACCGTTCCGGTGCGTGTGATATGGGGCCTGCAGGATCGCATCCTGCCCGCACGGCACGCGGAGGGTTTGCCGGGTCGCGTCGCGGTGCATCGTTTCGCGCGAGTCGGACATCTGCCGCAACTCGAGGCGCGCGACGAGGTGGCGGTGATCGTCGCGCAGAACATCGCGAGTGCCGGCTGACCGCAACGAGGACCGGGGAAACCAAGGGGTGCACGCAGCACGCGATTAGGGTGACAATGCAACCAGCCGGAAATGTCTGACAGACCGACTGGCGTTTTCCCCAATTCAGTCCGAATTGAACAATTGTATTATCTGGGGAGCATGATGTTCATGCGCGTCTGCGCTGTGCGCGAACGCAGGGGGCCTTCCGGCCTAGGGCCGGTTGACGGAGACGACGATGGACTATGTGCGTGGAGCGTTGCTCGCCTTAGCCGTGTTCTGGGCGATGCAGGTGGTGGCGTCCTGGTTTCAGATGCGCCGCTACGGCGACGCATTACGGCAAACCGCACGCCGCTGGCACAGCGGTTTTCTCGGTGTCGGCGCATGCAAAGTCCGCTTCGGGCGCGGTGCGATCGCGATCGTCGTGCTCGACGATGCACTTCATGTGCGCGAATTTCTCAGCATGTCCGGCCTGACCGTCTTTAGCCGATTTCGTCAGCATGACGGATTTTCCGGCCTCTCGATCGATGAATTCAACATCCGGCTCACCGGCGCGGGCTTGCGCCGCAGCATCATGATCGCCGCCGCGGATGCGCTCGAACGCGCGCACCGCACCGCACAGCAGCAAGCCGGCGATGGTGAAGCTGCCGAAGTGGGCAGTGCCGCGGGCGCCGCATCGCTGACCGGTCTGCCCGCGTGACCCGATGACGTGTGTCCCTGATCACCCGGCAGTTCGATGATTCACTGGTTCGATAGTCGTCAGCCTTACCATCCGGTTCCGTCCGCAGCCGTTTAGCCGCTTAGCCGTTTCGACGGAGCTTCCTGCGCATATGTTGGACCTCTTGGGAGAGTCGCCGTGTTCATTCTCGACTGGCTTACGCATTTCGCCGAAGCGTTTATCGGCGTGTTCAATGCGGGCGGCAAGGTATTCATCGGTTTCGTCACCGGTATCCTGCCGACGCTGATCGTGCTGCTTACCGCGGTCTACACGTTGATCGCGCTGATCGGCGAGCATCGTGTGCAAGGGCTCGCGCGCTTCTTTTCGAAGAACGTGATCACCCGCTATACGCTGCTGCCGCTGCTCGCGATGTTCTTCCTGACCAACCCGATGGCGTATACGTTCGGCGTGTTTCTCGAAGAACGGCACAAGCCCGCGTTCTACGATTCGGCCGTTTCGTTATGCCATCCGATCACCGGGCTCTTCCCCCATGCCAATCCTGGCGAACTGTTTGTCTGGCTCGGCGTCGCCGCGGGGCTGACGAAGCTCGCGGAAACGCAGCCCCTGCCGTTTTCGATTCCGAAGCTCGCATTGTTCTACCTGATCGTCGGCCTCTTCGTGAATCTGCTGAAGGGCATGCTCACCGAAGCGATCACGCGGGTGATCGCGCGTCGCGAAAACATCAAACTGTGACCGGTCGCCGCCGATCGACAGACAGAAGGGGAGACAAGCGATGGATACAAGAGCTTATCGGACCGTCAAGGTCGTGCGTGGGCCGAATGGCTGGGGCGGTCCGCTTTATATTCAACCGACGCCGGAGCGCAACAAGATCGTCGCCGTGACTGGCGGCAAGATTCCGGAACTCGCGACGCGACTGGCCGAATTGACCGGCGCGATGGTCGTCGACGGTTTTCGCAACCCGCCGCTCGAATCGGAAATGGCCGCGGTGGTGATCGATTGCGGTGGTACTGCGCGTTGCGGCGTCTATCCGCGCAAGAAGATTCCCACCATCAATCTGACGCCGGTCGGCCAGTCCGGGCCGCTCGCGCAGTTCATCACCGAAGACGTGTACGTATCCGGCGTGCTGCCGGCAAACCTGTCGGTGGTCGAAGACGACGCCGGCGAATTCATACCGGCGGGTCGACCCGCGAGCCCGGGCGACGCGCTCGTGATGCCGGGGGCCGGCGGCGCGGGCGCAGCGGTGATCACCACGACCGGCGCACCGGGTGAGTCCGGCGAACCCGCTGGCCGCGAAAGCCGCGGCATCGTGGGGCTGATCACATCGATCGGCCGCGCGATGGGCGGCGTCGTCAACGTGCTGTTCAACAGCGGGCGCAAAGCGGTCGATACGGTGATTCGCAACGTGCTGCCGTTCATGGCGTTCGTGACGATGCTGATCGGCGTCATCAACGCGACCGGTATCGGCACGGGTCTCGCGCATCTGCTCGAGCCGCTCGCCGGGAACATCATCGGCCTGGTGGTGCTGTCGGCGATTTGCGGTTTGCCGTTCCTGTCGCCGGTGCTGGGCCCGGGCGCGGTGATTGCGCAGGTGATCGGCGCGGCGATTATCGGCCCCGCGATCGGTAATGGCACGATTCCGCCGCAAATGGCCTTGCCGGCGCTCTTCGCGTACGACACGCAGGTCGGTTGCGATTTCGTGCCGGTCGGGATGGCGCTGGGCGAAGCGAAGCCGGACACGATCCGTGTCGGCGTGCCGGCGGTGCTGATCAGCCGCCAGATCATGGGACCGGTATCGGTGCTGATCGCGTGGGCCGCGAGCTTCGCGCTGTGATTTTCTCTGGAAACGGCATATGCACTACTACAAAACGGTGATCTCCGAGGTCGGGCCCGAAGTGGCGGAACTGCTCGAAGGCGGCGTACTGATTCTGTACGCCGACGGCGCGCCGCCGGAGCTGGCGGAAGTGTCGGTGCTGCATCGGGTCGAGCAGGCGCAGCAGCAGGCGCCGCAAGCGGGCTCGCGATTGCGTATCGGCGAGATCAGCGCATTCGTGACGGCGGTCGGGCCGACCGCGTGGAACAAGGTCAGCGAACTGGGTCACGTCGTGATCAATTTCAACGGCGCAAACGAAGCGCAGCGGCCCGGCGAGATCTGCGCGCAGCCGGTCGACGCGAGCCAGCTGCTCGCATGCATGCGCAGCGGCACGGTGATCGAGATCGCGGACCGCTGAACCGAGGCGTGCAACGCGCTGCGTTAATCGTCCGTGCCGTGAGGTCACGATGTCAGACGGGAAGGTGAGGTCGATGCTCGAAACAGCGGTGGTGGTGAAGGTGAGCGAAGGGCTGCATGCGCGGCCCGCGACGCAGTTCGCCAAGCTCGCCAAGGAGTTCTCGTGCTCGCTGCAGGTGCTGCACGGTTCGACCAGCGCCGACGCGAAGAGCGCCGTGAAGTTGATGCTGCTCGGCATTCGCGAGCACGATCAGATCGTGCTGCGCGCGGATGGCGCCGACGAAAGCGATGCGGTCGAGCGGATGGCGCGGTTCCTGTCTTCGCCGGAGGCGGGCGCGCAGTCTGCGACGCTCGCGCAAGCGGCGGTGTGCGCAGCAGACGAGGCGGCGCCGCCTGTGCCGCTCGCAGCGGTGGACGGCCCGGACGGCCCGCCGCCGCTGATTGGCGTGCCGGCAAGCGAAGGTCTTGCGTGCGGCGACGCGTATGTGTATCTGCCCGAGCCGTTGCAGGCGAAGCGTCAATCGATCGAGCCGCACGAAATCGATGCGGAGCAGGCGCGCTTTAACCGCGCATTCGACGACGCACTGGCCGCGCTCGACCCACCGTTCGACACGATCGGCGATCACGACGAGATCGCCGAGGCGCTGATGAGCGTCGCACGCAGCGACGAGTTCGCGGGCGAGATCAGAACGCGCATCGCGGCGGGCCGCGATGCGGCGGCCGCGACGCTCGAAGTCGGTGCATCGCTTGCTGCGTCGTTCGAGACGATCGACGACGAGTATCTGCGCAGCCGCGCCGACGACATCCATGGCATCACGCGCCAGGTCGTGCTGCGCCTGACCGGCCAGCAGGATGCGAGCCTCGCCGGCCTGACGAAGCCGTGCGTCGTGCTCGCGTCGGACCTGACCGCACCCGACCTTGCGCGGGCGAACGTGGCGAATATCGCCGCGCTCGTCTGCACACGCGGCAGCGCGACTTCGCATCTGGCGATCATCGCGCGTTCGCACGGCATTCCGGCGGTGTTCGGCCTGCCGGTCCCCGACGCCCGTCTGCGCGGCGTGCAACAGGTCGCGGTTGACGGCACGCTCGGTCATGTGTGGTTCGAGCCCACGTCCGCGTTTCAGGAGCAGTTCACGGCGCGGATCGGCGAAGCGCGCGCGCATCGCACGGCGCTCGACGTCTATCGCGATGTCGAGCCGGTTACACGCGCGGGCCGGCGCATCCGGATCGCGGCAAATCTCGGTGCGCCGGCCGAGATCGACGCGGCGCGCGCCGTGGGCGCGATGGGCGTGGGGCTGTTTCGCACCGAGCTGCTGTTCATGAATCGCCGCGCGCTACCCGGCGAGCAGGAGCAGTACGACATCTATCACCGCGTCGCGCAGGCCTTCGCACCGCATCCGGTGGTGATCCGCACGCTGGACGTGGGGGGTGACAAGCCGGTGCCCGGCATTGCGTTTCCGCACGAAGACAACCCGTTTCTCGGCTGGCGCGGCGTGCGCATGTGCATCGACCGTCCTGACGTGTTCAAGCCGCAACTGCGCGCGCTGTTACGCGCGGCGACGCTCGGCAACGTGCATGCGATGCTGCCGATGATCGCCGACGTCAGTGAAATTCGCTGCGTGAAGGCGCTTATCGCCGAATGCGCGCAGGAATTAACCACCGAAGGCATCGCGTTCGGCGAGCCGAAGCTCGGCATCATGATCGAGACACCGGCGGCCGCGTTGACCGCCGACCTGCTCGCGCCGGAAGTCGACTTCTTCTCGATCGGCACGAATGACCTCACTCAGTACGTGATGGCCGCGGATCGCGCGAACCCTCATCTCGCGTCGCTCTATCGAAGCAATCACCCGGCGGTGCTGCGCGCGATCGGAATGGTCTGCGAGGCGGCGCACCGGGCCGGCATCGAGGTCGCGGTCTGTGGCGAGGCGGCCGCGCAGCCGGACATGATTGGGCGGCTGATCGGGCTGGGCGTCGACGAACTGAGCATGAGCCCGGCCTGCGTGCTGCGCGCGAAGAAGATCGTCTGCGAGTGGTGAGCCCGCACGCGCGTGTGCGTGCGCCAGCGATCGCTAGGGCCGCGGCGTCGACGTCCGGACGCTGACGAACGACGGCGTGCCGAGCGCGGCCTTGACGCCGAGCGCTTCGGCTTTCAGCACGAAATCCGCGAGCGAGCGCGCTTCCATTTTCTTCATCGCCTGGCTGCGGTAAATCTTCACCGTGATTTCGCTCAGCTTCATTTCGGCGGCGATCTGCTTGTTCAGCAGGCCGCTCGCGACCAGCGCCATCACCTCGCGCTCGCGCGGCGTCAGCGACTCGTAGCAGCGCCGCAGGCCCGCGAACGACAGGTCCACCGCGCGACGCTGCTGATCGGCGGCGAGCGCCTCGGAGACCGCGTCGAGCATGTCCTGGTCGCGAAACGGTTTGGCGAGGAAATCGCGCGCGCCGGCTTTCATCGCTTTCACCGACATCGCAATGTCACCGTGCGCGGTCATGAAGACGATCGGCATGCGGATCTGGTGCGCGGCAATCTGTTCCTGCACCGCGAGTCCGCTTTGCCCTTTGAGGCGCACGTCGAGGATCAGGCAGGCCGGCACGTCCGGCCGGTCGGCCGCGAGGAAATCCTGCGAGCACGAGAAGGTCTTCACTCTCAGGCCGATCGAACGCAGTAACGTGCTGACGGCATCGCGCATCGACTCGTCATCGTCGACGACGTAGACGATCGCGTTGTCCGCGACATTGACGGGTTCGTTGGCGGTTTCACTGCTCATTGCTGTCTCCCATCGTATACGGGCAAGGTAAATTGCAGCACGGCGCCGCCTTCCGGCGGCGACTCGGCCCAGATATGGCCGCCATGCGCTTCGACGATAGAACGGCAGATCGACAGTCCGATGCCTATGCCCTCGGACTTCGTCGTGAAAAAGGCCTCGAACAGCCTTTTGGCATGCTCCGCGCTGATGCCGGTGCCCGAGTCCTTGACGATCACGTGTGCGTGCTGCGCATCGGCCATGCTCGTCGTGACCCACATCCGTTTGGCGCGGCCGGTGACGGACGCCATCGCCTGCGTGCCATTCATGATGAGGTTGATCAAAACCTGTTGCAACTGCACACGGTCGCCGCTGATCTGCGGCGGCGGCGACACATAGTCGATGTCGAGTTCGACCTGATGATCATGCAGTTCATGCAGCACGAGCTCGATCGATTCATCGACGAGCGCATTCAGGTCAAGCACCGCATGCGACGGGCCGCGTTTTTGCGCCATCGAGCGGATGCGCCAAACGATGTCGCTCGCGCGCTTCGCGCTGCGGATCGCCTTGTCGATCGCCTCGCGCGCCTCGGCCAGGTCCGGCTGTGGCCGGTCGAGCCAGCGCAGCGCCGCATGACCGCAGGTGACGATCGCGGCGATCGGCTGACTGACCTCGTGCGCGATCGACGCGGTCAGCTCGCCGAGCATCGTGACACGAGTCACATGCGCGAGTTCGGTCATCGAGCGGGTGAGCGCCTCCTCGGTCTGTTTGGTTTCGGTCACATCCATCAAGGCTCCGACATACTCGAAACGCCCGGACTGGCGGGCGCTGAGGTGAGCGACATAATGCACGTGTTTGATGGACCTGTCTGGCATCACCAGCCGGTGTTCGATATCGATTGACGGAGTTTCGGCGAGTACCTGCCGGTAGCTCTGGCGCACCAGCGCGATGTCGTCAGGGTGCGTGCGCGCGAGAATCAGATCCATGCTCGGAACGACGTTCGCAGCATAGCCGAAAATGCGGTACGCCTCCTGGGACCAGAGCATTTCACCATCCGGGAGCTTCATCGCAATGCTGCCGGTGCGCGACAGGCGCTGGCCCTCGGCGAGAAACGCCTCGCTGCGCTCGAGCGCTTCCTCCGCGCGTTTGCATTCCTCGATATCGGTATTGATGCCGTACCAGCGCACGATCTGGCCTGCGGTATCGCGCAGCGGCTCCGCGCATAGATGCATCCAGCGGTAGAGCCCATCCTTGCGGCGCAGACGCGCCGTGCTCTCGAACGGCGAGCCGCCCGCAACTGCACTGCGCCAGTCATTTTCCAGTCTGGGAAGATCATGCGGGTGAACGAGTGTGCGCCACAGGCTGCGGCCGTTTTGTGCGGCGTTGCCATGCGCGATGTCGAACGCGTCCCAGCGGCGATTCACGGGCTCGACCTTGCCGTCATGCGTCGAGGCCCAGATCATGCCAGGGATCGCTTCGAGCATCGCGCTCATTTCGTCCTGCTTGCGCTGCAATTCCGCTTGCAGATGTTTGCGGCCGGTAATGTCGTTGTCGGTCGCGAGCACCGCGCGTGGTTTACCGCGTTCGTCGCGTAACAGCGCAAGTCGGCTCGCGATGATCACGACCTTGCCGTCGTGGCGCGTGCGTTCGACTTCGCCGTCCCAGCGGCCCACTTGCAGCAATGCTTCGCGGACCTCGGCGCTGGCGGCGGGAAAGCGCGTTTGCGTGAGTTCGTGAATCGGTTGCCTGAGCGCACGATGCGCGGGCCATCCGTACAGGTCCTCGGCGCCGTGGCTCCAGAACGCGATGCGGTCTTTCATGTCGTAGATCACGATCGCGTCATGGGTCAGGTTGAGCAGGTGGATCTGCTCGATCAGGTGCGCGTTGCTCGTCTGGTGGCGTACCGCGATCAGTGTCGTGACCGCGATCGCGATGACGCTCAACGCGCTGCGCACGCCGGCGTCACCGGCGACGCAGCTGAAATGCGATAGTGCAGGCGCGATCACGGTCAGCGCCGCGCAGGTCCATGCGGCGGCGAGCGTCGCTCGCCTCGATCCGGTCATGGCGACGAACAGGATCACGAGGACATACAGAACGGCGACCGTGAAGTGCCGCCGTATCAACACGTCGGCTGCGAACACAGCGGACCCGAGCACCGCTGCGAGGATCCGGAGCGCGCGAGCGTCGGGGCGGCGCACCTGTTTAAATGCGCGTCTGTGGACTTTCACGGCAACATGAAGAGCGCACCGCGGCTGTGCCCGAAGCACCCGCGCGGTGTGACAGAAGATAGAAGTATTCGGGGCGGACGCGTTGCCGCGAATGCCGGCACCGCTTTCCGTCAAAAGCGCGATATATAGCATGGCCGTGCGCCCGGCGAGAAGTCGGGCAGGGCCCGGCATACCTCGGTGGCTTTGACAAAATCGGCAGTGGTCGGTTTGTCGGACGGCCTCGCAGTGCGCTCGCGCGCCGCACGGCCGGATAAACACAGATGAATTAAAACGGACAAGCGCGTGCCGCACCACCGCCGTTGCGCGGCGGCGCTAGCCGCGGCATCCGCGTGTACGCCCGATGCAATACGTGTCCGCGCCGTGCACCGCGTATGCAATGCAGCAGCCCGCGACTGCTGCGGCGCTACATTCCGCTCACGGTGCGGCCGCTCGTGAGCCACGCGCGCGGACCGCATTGTACGCATGCGTACAATGCGGCGCGTCGCGCGATGGATTCGACGCCCGCTGCAGCGTCCTCCTGACGCTCACGCGTGCGATTCGGCGATGCGCGCTTTCTCTTCACACGCCTGTCGACGATTCACGCCGGCGCGCATGGGCGCAACGTGCTGAGTCCCGTTCCGCCTGCTGTTTACCTGCGCCTCGCCGGGCGCGTACCTCGTCGGAATGAGTGTAGTCATTGGGTAATGGCCGTCTTTTAGTTGCATCGACGATTTGTCTAAATTGCACGATTCGAGTGCATCGCATGCCCGTTCGCACAAGATACTTGCCCCGCGATCGTCGGGTATCGCGCGGTCCACAGGCCTTAGCGGGTTCGTACGGGATGCGAAGCTGCTTCGCGTGCGTGACCGCTGGACGTGCATATTCGAAGTGGCACGTGCTGTTCGGCAAAGGGATGGGCCGCGACTGCCGGTAATCTCGCCGCAATGACAATGCGACGGCGCGCAGCGCCGCTTGCCCGGAATGAAACAGCCGTCGTCTGTGCGCGAACGGTGCGTTCATTCGCAGCCAACATTTGGGCTTGAACCTTTCCGAATTGGTCTGAATGGGCATGCCTGCGCGCGCTTTTCGCAGCCGATGGTGAGCCCTTATTATCTTCACAAAATTATTCAGGAGCCTGCATGACCCGCGCAGTACATCCTCTCGAAGGCGAGGCGCGTGATCGCCTGATTCGCTGGATACGGCGCCGGATGAAGGAAACCGGCATTACGTTAGACGCGCTCGAACAGGCGCTGATCGACGACAGGCGCGAATTGAATGCCATTCGCTATCGGGATGCATATGGCAATACATGGACCGGATCGGGCGACATGCCGACCTGGTTGCGGCGCGCGGTGGCAGCCGGCCAGTGTATTGAACATTTCCAGACCAGCGGCCTGTGATGGGGCTCGCGGCGGCGCGCGACAAGGTGCGACGGGCTCGTGTGTGTGCGGCGATCGGTTAACGTCAGACCACGGATTGGCCGCATCGATTACCGGCATCGGCTAATCCGAATGCGCGCAGTACACAAATCGGTTTAGAAAACTAAACCTGCAGATGAGTCAGCCAAACCAACAGTGGCTCATGCCAATCCTTTGTAGGGCTAGTTCGTCCGTGTCGGTTCGGATAACTTTGAGTGAGCGCGGGGATCGTTGTTCCCGTATCGCATGACACCCACTTCGTGCAGGCCGCTCATGATTGCCTTGTCGACTAACCAGACTGAAATCGCCACGGTCGCCGTGCGCAAAATAAACGGCAACCCGATCCATCCCGAGCATCACTGGCGCTACCCCGTGGTCGACGAGACCCACGATCTGCTTCCGTACGGCGAAATGACCGTCGCGCGCTGGACGCGCAATGAAGCCGGGTCGTTCGAGGCGTCGCACCAGGGGCACGCGGAATATCACTGCATCGGGCTGAACCTGAAATGCACGTCGCTCAGTTTCGAGTACGCAGGACGTACGATCGTTTCCGGCCGCGTGACGGCGGGCGCCGTGCAGGTCACCGCACCGTCGGTGCCGGTCAGCGTATGTTTCGAGTCGCCGGCCGACGTGCTGCATCTGTTCGTTTCGCAGCAGGCGCTCGCCGAATGCTTCGAGGATCTGTTCGGGCAGGCGCATGGCGGGGAAATCGTGCTGGGCGATCCGCGTATCCAGCGGGACCCGACCCTCGAGCGTCTCGCGCAGGCGCTGGCGGTGTCGCATTCGACCGATGCGTCGTCCGGCAAGCTTTTCACCGATAGCGTGTGCCTCGCGATCGTGTCGCGGCTCGTGTCGCGCCACTTCACCGCGGTCGCGCGTCAAACGCGTGAAGCGGCCGCGTTGCCGCAGTGGCGCATGCGCCGCACGATCGAGTTTATCGAGGCCCATTTGTCCGACTCGATCGGTCTTGCCGACATGGCGCAGAGCGCGGGGCTCACGCGCATGCATTTCGCTGCGCAGTTCCGTCGCGCGACCGGACTGCGTCCGCATGAATACTTGCTGCGCCGCCGGATCGAGCACGCGCAACAACTGTTGACGCGTTCGAAGCACAGCATGCTGGACGTTGCGCTGAGCTGCGGGTTTCGCTCGCAGTCGCATTTCACCGCTGTTTTCAAACGGTTCGTCGGCGATACGCCGTATTGCTGGAAGGTGAAGACGAACGTCAGTCATCAATGAGCCGGTGAGTGGTCCGGCCGAACAACAAATTCCGGAGATGAAAACAATGAGCAAACCTGAATCATCGGTTGCCGTCGACGCGTTGCTTGCACCGGCGCAGCCGATCGTTTATCGCAAACCGGCTGCACTGGCGTTGCCGCAGCCGTACACGCTACCGCCACGCGTCGCGGCGCGCCGGCACGCGCGCTTTCTCAACTGGTGCGTCGTCGGCGGCCGGCGCAAAGCCGGTTGATCTGCACTTCCTGACAACGAGGTGATCCATGCTGGTCAAGATGAATATGTGCGATCCGTGGCGGCAAACCATCGGTTTGCTCTCTTTGATGTCGGGTCGTACAGACCCTGCGGTCACGCGGCTTGCGGCGTTGCACGTGCAGTTCGAACGCAGGAACTACCGGTTGCCGATCGCGGGCGAGCGCTTCGACGCGCAGGTGTGCCTGATCGAGCGGCCGACTTCCGCGACCGCGACGATCGCATGGCGCGACGCGACGCACTGCTCATACGGCGACCAGCTGTGGCATGCGGCGCGCGCGCGCGTGAATGGCGTGTGTGCGATGAGCGGGCAGGCGATTCAGGTCGGCGACCCGGTGTTCAAGCCGCGCCGGGGCCGTCCCGCGCCGCTCAACGCGAGTGCGATGATTCTTGCCGCGGTGCTCAACGAGGCGGCTGACGGCGGCGCTCAGGCCCGGTTTTCAGCAGCCTGAGCGGACCCTCCAGCGGGCGATGCCCGCATGGCCCGGCACACCAGCGCCCGCGTCCGCGGATGGCGTCTGCTCGTGTTGCGCGATCCGTGTCGCGTTAAGGCTCGCGTTAAGGCTTGTAACCGTCGGTCAGCGTATTCATGAACGCGATGATGTCCTGAATCTCATCGTCGGTCATGGCCGGCTTGTCGCCGAACTTACGGTCGAACGGCGCGTCGGCGACGTCGATATTCGCCTGGTACTTCGCCGGCAGATCGTCGTACTTTTCGACCTTGCCCGAAGCGTCGTGCGGATAGATCTTGTCCGGGCTCGTATTGCGCAGGTTATAGAAGTCCATCACCTGCTTCAGGTCGTGATAGACGCCGTTGTGGAAGAACACATGGCGCGTCGCGACGTTGCGCAGCGTCGGGGTGAGGAACATCCCGCAGTATTGCGTGAGGTCCTTCACATCGTCGCGGAAGGGACCGCACACGCCCATGTCATAGAAGTTCGCGTTCCGGTTCATCGGCAGGTTGTGATTGCGCGGTACGCCGAGCGCTTCGTATTGCGTATCGGTGAAGAGCGGCGGCAAGCCGTCGGAGGTCGGCTTGCTCAGGTGGCAGCCGGCGCAATTCGCCTTGTCCGGGTCGTTGAACAGATGCAGACCGCGCAGTTCGGCCTGCGTGAGGTGCGCCTTGCCTTGCAGCCAGTAGTCGTATTTGCTCGTGAACTGATGGAATGACGGGTCTTCGTACTGGTAGCGGCCCACCGCGAACATCGCTTCAGTGACCAGCAGGTCCGGACGGTTCGCGATCGAGTTGCCGAACAGCATCTTGAACTGATCGACGTACTTCGCGGCGACCAGCTTGTGTGCGACGTCCTCGACGCTCGCATTGGCCATTTCGACCGGATTGAGCATCGGCCCGATCGCCTGGTCTTGCAGCGTGCTCGCGCGGCCGTCCCAGAAGAGCCCGCCTTGCGGCACCATCGCCGGCGCAGCCGGCGCGACGCCGGCACTCTTCACCGCACGCTGCACGCCCGCCGCGCTGGCCGCGAGCTGCTGGAGCGAAACCGGCGCGGCATCCATATCGTTCTGGTCGGGGCCGATGCTGAACGGCGCCTGACGGTACAGATAAGCGAGCGACGGCGGCGGACGGTAACCGACGTCGGTCATGTGCGGACCGCCAAGCTGCACTTCGAGATTGTTCGCCGGGCCGTACGCATGTTGCGGACTATGGCACGACGCGCACGACTGTTTGCCCGATGCGGACAGCGACGTGTCGTAGAAAATCTGCCGGCCCAGTTGCGCGACGGCGCTCAACGGCGCCTGCGGCGGCAAAAGAAGATGGACCGGTTGAGGATTCGCGCCGGTGATGTCTTCAACGACGGTGCCGATCGCGAGCGGCATCCGCTCCGGGTAGACCGCCGCGTAAGCGGCAAACGCGGCGCATCCAGCCACGACAACGGCGAGCGTCCAGCCCACGACGCGCTTGAGTGCGCGTCTGGCGGCGCCGCGCTTCGCATCGTCGCTGGCGGGCAGGGTGGGCGGCAGGGTGTTCGGATGAAGACTCATGGCGATCAGGACGGTTGGAAACGCGGGAAAGCGCAAAAAAAATGTCGAGCCAGCACCCATTGGGTGGTGGCTCGACACCGGTTACGGCTGGCGGTGCTTCCCGCTACGCGGCACCGCGTACGCGGCGCTCACCGGTAGCGGGCACCGCGCGAGACAGGAAGCGACTTTCATTCACCTTGCTGATCAGTTCGTCGGTGCAGCAGCGAGCTTCGTACCGAGGTTCTCGTCGAGGAACACGGTCGGCGTGGTGCCCGTGGCGTTCAGCATGCTGCGGATGTCACCCGCGGTCGCATCGAACGACGCGTTGCCAAGGCGTTGACCGCCGAGCCAGTTGTCTTCGATGAACTTCACGACCGACGCTTGCGTGATCATCGTGTGGTCGACGAAGTTCGCCTTCGCCCACGGCGAGATCAGGATGAACGGCGTACGCGTACCCGGGCCGCAACGGCCGTTCACGACACCGCCGTTCACGCCTGCCGGCTGCTTCGCGTTCGGGCCGGTACATTGGCCTGCTGCGGTCAGCTGGTCAGCGCCCTGGAAGACCGGCTTCGACGGGCTGTTGCTTGCCGTGATCGACAGCGACGTGTCGAACGACGAGTTCAGGATCGTCGGCGCCTGGTGGTCATACCAGCCGTCCGAGTCGTCGTAGGCGATGATCACGGCGGTGTTCTTCCAATCCGGCTGCTGCTGCAGGAAGTTCACCACCTTCACGACGAACTGCTGCTCGTCGAGCGGGTCCGAGTTGCCCGGGTGACCGTCACCGACGGCCGGCGCCTTCAGGAAGCTGACCGACGGGAAGTTGCCCGCCGACACGGCCGTGAAGAAGTCATCCGAGTCGTACTGGTGGTGAACCGGCGTTGCCGAGGCGTCGAGCGTCGGATCGGTGAAGCCGATCATCGCGGTCGACGACGGACGCTGGTGCGTCAGGTTCGCGGTCGACGCGAAGTACTGGAACCACGCGTGGTGCTGCACGTAGTCGGCCTTCGCTGCATTGAGCACGCTCGAGAACGTCGAGCGCGCGCAGCCGGTCGTGCCGTTCGGGTTGACGGTGGCCAGGTTGAAGCCGCCCATGAAGCCGCCCCACGTGATGCTCTTCGCGTTCAGCAGATCGCCGATGTTCTTGACCGCCGGCGCATACTGCATCACGGTCGAGCCCGTCTTGTTGCCGACGTTCGTGCAGGCATCGCCGGCCGGGTCCAGGTCGCCGATCAGCGTGAAGCCGCCCTGGCCGTCCGGAATCGCGTTGCCGCTCGGCGACGTCGTACCCGTGACCTGCGTGCCGAGAGCCGTGCCCGTCGTAGCCGTCGTCGTGAACATCTGGATGCCGTTGTTCTGACCCGACACCACTTCGACCGCACCTGGCGTCGACGGACCGAACGTGTCAGTCCATGCGTTGTCGTTCATCGAGAAGTTCTGCGCGTAGTTCCACATTCCGGTGACGGTGTTGCCGTCGAAGTAGCCGAGCACCTGGCCGTTCGAACCGAACGCGCCCGTGCTGCCGGAAATGACGCCGCTGGCCGACGTGAAGAGCGGGAACGCGTCCATCTTCAGGTTGTCGTCAGCGAGCTGTTCCGGACCGTAGCTGTGGTTCTGGCTGTTCGTGTTCGCCTGCGTGCGGTCGAGGCGGAACGGTTGCGCGTTCGCGGCGATCAGCGAGACCCCGCCGACGGCCGGCGGTGTCGTCGAGACGCCGTTGACCGAGCCCGGATTCGCGAGGTTCGGCGATGTCGCAAGCCCGTTCGGATTGGCCACGCCGAGCAGGTTCGCGTGCTGCAGCGTGTTGATGTCCGTCTGCGTGTTGGACGCAGCCGTGACGATCGGTTCGCCTGCTACGTTCGCCGAATTCGGATACGTCGCGAAGTAGTGGTCGAACGACACGTTCTCACCGAAGATCACGACGAGGTGCTTGATCGGCGTCGCAGTGGTCAGCGCATCCTGCTGGCTGACTGCGGGCGCCGGATTGTTGTTGTTGTTGTCGTCGCTGCTGCCACACGCGGCGAGCGTAAGCAGCGCCGCGGCTAACGACACGGGGAGGATCGCTTTGCGAAACATAGAAGGGGGGCTCCAATTTTCAACGTCGCTGTTCCAGCTCGCCTCTCTCGCGTGGTATGAGCTGGGATTCTTTTTTGTTGCTAGTTGGTACAGCCGCAGGCCTGCAGACCGATCCGGATGAAACAGCGCGAATTGAAACACTGCCTTATTAAGTTTTAGAGGCGCAAAAGTTTCGAAAGCCTTTCGGGAAATTTCGTTTTCATTTATCTGGTACGACTCATACGGATTTACGACGAGGCGCGGCGCGGGGTTGGCGGTCTGCCGTCGGGCGGAAAAAAATAAACGGTAATAAAAAAGACTCTGTTGCAGGATCGCCGGGGAAAGAATCTGGGTCGGCGCCCGGTGACGTGCGCGCAAACGCCTGTTCTGCCGGGAATAACCGCCGTGCCATCTTCGTTTGTGCCTGGTTCGTCACTGGTGAAATATGGCTGCAGTAGCATCGTGCGAAGTGATGAACGCGCGGCACGCCATGCAAGACCTTCAGTGTTTGTGTACATTCCCGCTTAATTCGTCGATGCGGGTCGCGTTGGTACGGCGTATGGCCTGCGCATCAGGCGCGTAATGCTTTGTGTATTTTTCGGAAAGGAAAGAGTAAGGATTTGTCGCCGGTCTTTTATCATTAGCAAGACTGGGAACGGTCCGTACTCGCGGTCCGTTTCGAAGAAGTGGAGCGCATCACCCCGCGCCCCCGTCCAGGCGATCACTGCGTACGCGGTGATCGCACGATGCCGACATCGATCCGTCTGCGCCGCAGTGATGAATTGCGGCGCGGAATCATCTTTTCCGGCTTTGCGACGGGCCGCAGCGATATACCGCGCACGCAGCGATGGGCTGCTGCGATGTCTATCAGGCGCTTTTCCCTGTAACCGTTCTACCAGGAATATTCATGCTCGGCTTGGTACGTATTGCCCTTCGGCGGCCATACACCTTTGTCGTGCTGGCGATCGCCATCTTTATCATCGGGCCGCTGGCCGCGCTGAAGACGCCAACCGACATCTTTCCCGACATCCGCATTCCGGTGATCAGTATCGTGTGGCAGTACACGGGGCTGCCGCCGGATCAGATGGCCGGCCGGATCACGTCGACCTTCGAACGCACGATCACGACCACCGTGAACGACGTCGAACACATCGAGGCGGAGTCGATCAACGGCTTCGCGGTGATCAAGGTGTTCTTTCAGCCGGGCGTGAACATCGCGACCGCGAACGCGCAGGTCACCGCCGTCGCGCAGACGCAGTTGAAGCAGCTGCCGCCGGCGACCACGCCGCCGCTGATCCTGAACTACAACGCGTCGACGGTGCCGATCATCCAGCTTGCGCTGTCGGGCAAGGGCCTTTCCGAGCAGAACCTCGGCGACCTGGGTTTGAACCAGTTGCGGCCGCAACTGGTGACGGTCGCGGGCGCGGCGATTCCGTACCCGTTCGGCGGCAAGACGCGCCAGGTGCAGATCGACGTCGATCCCGCGAAGCTGCAGGCGCGCGGCCTGTCCGCCCAGGACGTCGCGAACGCGCTCGCGACGCAGAATCTGACCACGCCGGTCGGCACCGCGAAGATGGGCGACCACGAGTACGTGCTGCAGCTGAACAATGCGCCGTCCCTGATTCGCGACCTCGGCGATCTGCCGGTCAAGGCGGTGAACGGCACGACTGTCTATATTCGAGATGTGGCGAACGTGCGCGACGGTGCGCCGCCGCAAACCAACATCGTGCACGTGAACGGCCACCGCTCGGTGCTGATGTCGGTGCTGAAGAATGGCTCGGTATCGACGCTTGCGATCATTTCGGGCATCAAGCAGCACGTCGACGATGCGCGCGCGGCGTTGCCGGACAATCTGCAGATCGACCCGATCGGCGACCAGTCGCTGTTCGTGCGCGCGGCCGTGAGCGGCGTCGCGCGCGAAGCGGTGATCGCCGCGGTGCTGACGAGCCTGATGATTCTGCTGTTCCTCGGCAGCTGGCGCTCGACGGTCATCATCGCAACGTCGATCCCGCTGTCTATTCTGGGTTCGATCATCGCACTGTCGGCGCTCGGCGAGACGCTCAACATCATGACGCTCGGCGGCCTCGCGCTCGCGGTCGGCATTCTGGTGGACGACGCGACGGTGACCATCGAAAACATCAACTGGCACCTCGAGCACGGCAAACCGGTTGAGGATGCGATTCTCGATGGCGCCGCGCAGATCGTCACGCCGGCGTTCGTGTCGTTGTTGTGTATCTGCATCGTGTTCGTGCCGATGTTCTTCCTGAGCGGCGTCGCGCGCTTCCTGTTCGTGCCGATGGCCGAAGCGGTGATCTTCGCGATGGTGTCGTCATTCATCCTGTCGCGTACGCTCGTGCCGACGATGGCGAACTACCTGCTCAAGCCGCACAACACCGACCAAGCGCACGCGCCGTCCGGCCCGCTCGGGCGTTTCCAGAAGGGGTTTGAAGCGCGCTTCGAGCGGGTGCGTGCGAGCTACCGCGGCCTGCTCATCCTCGCGCTCGGGCACCGCAAGCCGTTCATCATCGCGTTCCTGACTTTCGTGCTGCTGTCGTTCGCGCTGGTGCCGTTTCTTGGCCGCAACTTCTTCCCGTCGGTCGATGCCGGGCAGATCCTGATGCACGTGCGCGCACCGGTGGGCACGCGGGTCGAGAGGACGTCGGAAATCTTCGCGAACATCGAGGACACGGTGCGCACGATCGTTCCGCCGAACGAACTCGGCACCGTGGTCGACAACATCGGCCAGCCGGTCAGCGGCATCAACACCGCGTATAACAACACCGGCACGATCGGCTCGCAGGACGGCGACATCCAGATCGAACTGAAGGAAGGGCACGGTCCGACCGCCGAATACGTGCGCCGGATGCGCGAAGTGCTGCCGCGTCTTTATCCGGGCGAGACCTTCTCGTTTCCGCCGGCGGACATCATCAGTCAGATCCTGAACTTCGGTTCGCCGGCGCCGATCGATCTGCAGGTGCGCGGCAACAACCTGAACGGCAACTACGCGTATGTGAATGCGGTGCTGCGTGATATCCGCAAGGTGCCGGGCGTGGTCGACGCGCGCATCCAGCAATCGCAGCAGATTCCGACATTCAATGTGAACGTCGACCGCACGCGCGCGCAACTGCTCAACATCACCGAACGCGACGTGACCAACAGTCTCGTCGTGAACCTTGCCGGCTCGAGCCAGGTTGCGCCGACCTACTGGCTGAACAATGCGAACGGCGTGTCGTACCCGATCGTGATGCAGACGCCGCAATACACGCTCGATTCGCTGTCCGCGCTGCGCAATATTCCGATCACCGCGGGTACGCCGCTCAACGCGCAGGTGCTCGGCGGCCTCGCGACCTTCGATCGCACCGCGACCAGCTCGGTCGTGAGCCAGTACAACATCGTGCCGATGGTCGAGATTTACGCGGCCACGCAGGATCGGGACCTCGGCGCGGTCGCGTCCGATATCCAGAAGATCGTCGCGCAGCACGCGAAGGCGCTGCCGAAAGGCTCGACTGTTGCGCTGCTCGGCCAGGTGCAGACGATGAACAGCGCGTTCGGCGGCATGCTGTTCGGTCTGCTCGGCGCGGTCGTGCTGATCTATCTGCTGATCGTTGTGAACTTCCAGTCGTGGGCCGACCCGTTCGTGATCGTGTCGGCGCTGCCCGCGGCGCTCGCGGGCATTATCTGGATGCTGTTCGCGACCCACACCACGCTATCGGTGCCGGCACTGACCGGCGCGATCATGTGTATGGGGGTCGCGACCGCGAACTCGATTCTGGTGGTGAGCTTCTGCCGCGAGCGTCTGGCTGAGCACGGCGATCCGCTCAAGGCCGCGATCGAAGCGGGCTTTACGCGCTTTCGTCCGGTGCTGATGACCGCGCTCGCGATGATCATCGGTATGCTGCCGATGGCGCTCGCGCTCGGCGAAGGCGGCGAGCAGAATGCGCCGCTCGGCCGTGCGGTGATCGGCGGCCTGCTGTTCGCGACCACCGCAACGCTTTTCTTCGTTCCTATTGTGTTTAGCCTTATTCACGCGCGCGACAAGCGCGCGGCAAGCCCGGCATCCGCCTCGGGAGGTCCTGCTCATGTCGTCTGAATCCGTCGAACCCGGTTTTGAATCCAAATATGCGGGGACACCGCCACGTCGCCGGCTGGTCACCGCCGGCGTTGTCGGCATCGTGCTGGTCGTTGTCGTGGTCGGGGCCGGTCTTGCGGTGCGCGCGTCCGATTCGCACAAGCTGACCAGCTGGACCGATGCGCAAGCGGTGCAAACCGTCAGTATCGTCGCGCCGGTGAAAGACGCGCACGGTCCGACGCTGACCCTGCCGTCGCAATTGCAGGCGTTTTCGCGTGCGCCGATCTTTGCGCGCGTGAGCGGCTATCTGAAGTCGTGGAATGTCGATATCGGCGGGCACGTGAAGGCGGGGCAACTGCTCGCGGTGATCGAGACGCCGGAGCTTGACCAGCAGCTCGTGCAGGCGAAAGCGGACTTGCAGACCGCGAAGGCGAATGCCGACCTCGCGGAGATCACCGCGAAGCGCTGGCGCGCGATGCTGGGCACCGACGCGGTCGCGCAGCAGGACGTCGATACACGGAACGGCGACTATGCGGCGAAGAAGGCGCTGGTCGACGCCGCGCAGGCGAACCTCGACCGGCTGGTCGCGACCAAGGGCTTCGCGCGGATTGTCGCGCCGTTCGACGGCGTCGTGACCGCGCGCGATACCGATATCGGTGCGCTGATCAACGCGGGCAGCGGCGGCGTGGGCCAGGAACTGTTCCAGGTGTCCGACGTGAAGCAGTTGCGTGTGTACGTGCAGGTGCCGCAGAACTACGCGCCGATCGTCCATAGCGGCACGATCGCGACACTGACCGTGCCCGCGTATCCGAACCAGGCGTTTACCGCGCGCGTCGTCGCATCCGCCGACGCGGTGAATGCGACCACCGGTTCGACGCTGGTGCAGCTGCTGGTCGACAACAACGACGGCAAGCTGTTGCCGGGCGGCTTTGCGAGCGTGCAGTTCAAGCTGCCGGTGTCGCCGGACGCGCTGCGCGTGCCCGCCAGCGCGCTGCTGTTTGACAGCCATGGTTTGCGCATCGCGACGGTTGGCGCCGATAACCGCGTCGTGTACAAACGCGTGACGATTGCGCGCGACCTTGGCGATTCGGTCGAGATCGGTGCGGGCCTCGCACCGACCGATCGCGTGATCGATGCGCCGCCTGACGGTCTGGCGGAGGGCGACAAGGTCGAAATCGCGAACAACGGCAAGAAGGCGGCTCATGGGTAAGGTTGTCATGCGCACTGCGCCGCTCGTGGCCGTAGCCGTCGCCGTCTCTGCGGCGCTCGTCGCCGGCTGTTCGCTCGCGCCGGACTACAAGGTGCCGGATTCGCCGATCGCCGCGGAGTACCGCACCACCGGGCCGTGGGTCAGCGCGAAGCCCGGCGACCAGTTGAACCGCGACGGCTGGTGGAACATGTATAGCGAGCCGCCACTCGACGACCTCGAGAAGCGGCTGCTCGCAAACAACACCGACCTGGAAGCGGCGTACGCGCATTATCAGCAGGCCCAGGCATTCGTCACGCAGGTGAGCGCGGGACTTTATCCGACTATCACGGCCGATACGTCGGCGTTCCGTGAGCGGCAATCGGCGACGCGGCCGTTGCGCAGCGGCGGTCCGAACAACTACAACGCGATCACGCTCGGCGGTGAAATCGACTACGACCTCGACCTGTGGGGCCGCGTGCGCGATTCGGTGAAGGCCGGCAAGGATGAAGCGCTGGCGACTCAGGCGGATCTCGCGTCGGTGCAATTGAGCCTGCAGGTGCAGCTTGCCGATAGTTACATCCAGTTGCGCGGGCTCGATCAGCAGACCGCGCTGTTGCGGCAAACCGTCGTCGCGTTCACGAAGGCGCTGCAGCTGACCGAGGCGCTGCACGGCGGCGGCATTGTCGCGGGGCTCGATGTCGAGCGTGCCAAAACGCAGCTGTCGTCCGCGCAGTCGCAGCTGTCGCAGACCCTCGCGCAGCGCGCGCTGCTCGAACACGCGATTGCCGTGCTGGTCGGCGCGTCCGCCTCCGAGTTCACGCTACCTGAATCGACCGCATCGCTGCCGTTGGCGACCATTCCAGTGGGCGTGCCGTCGGTGCTGTTGCAGCGGCGGCCGGATATCGCCGCGGCCGAGCGGCGCGTCGCGGAGGCGAATGCGAAGATCGGCGTCGCGCGTGCCGCCTATTTCCCGTCGATTACGCTGACTGCGGCGGGTGGTCTGCAGAGTTCGAACTATTCGAACTTCTTTAGTGCACCGAACTTCTTCTGGGCGATCGGTCCGCAGCTCGCGCAGTATATTTTCGACGGCGGATTCCGGCGCGGTCAGCTGGACGCGGCGAAGGCGGCGACCAGCGAAGCCGGCGCGCGCTATCGCGGTGTCGTGCTCGGCGCATTCCAGCAGGTCGAAGACAATCTGTCCCTGCTGACGGATCTCGGCACGGCGCTGCAGCAGCAGCGCGACGCGGCCGCGGCGGCCGAGCGCGCTTTATCGCTTGCGCTGACGCAGTACAAGCAGGGCGCGGTCGGTTATCTCGATGTGGTGACCGCGCAGACTGCCGCGCTCGATGCCGAAGTGTCGGCGATTCAGATCCAGACGCGGCAGCTGAGTGCGAATGTGCAGCTGATTCGCGCGGTGGGCGGCGGCTGGTCGACCGATCAGCTCGAACAGGCGGCGACGGCGCCGGCGCTCGTCGCGGCGGCGGACGAGCACGCGCCGCAAAACGCGGGCAAGTGACGCTGATGCCGCGATAGCGACGTCTCACGCTCACAACCGTGGGGGGGGTCGCGTGGCGCGTGAGCGGCCGTCAGCATCGGCCACGCGCGCTTGCGTGCACGGGCGCAACGCGACGTTTGCGTCGGTGCGCCCGTTCGCGCGTCGTGCGCGGCGTCGTTTACTCTTTGCGTGTCGCCTCGAACAGGAACCACGCGCGGCGTTCCGTTTCGTCGATCCAGTTTTCCAGTTCACTCGCACTCGCGACGTCGCCCGCTTCGTCGCAGACCTGATGCGCTTCGCGCATCCACGCAGCCAGTGCAAGATTGTCGTCGCGCAGCTCGGCGAGCATGTCCTCGGGCGAGACGAATGCCTGATCGTTGTCGCGAATGCGTTGCAGCTTCGCGATATGGCCAATTGAGCGCAACGTTGTCTGGCCGACCTTGCGCACGCGTTCGGCAATATCGTCGGTCATGCCGAAGATCTGCTCGCCCTGGTCATCCAGCAGCAGGTGGTAGTCGCGAAAATGCGGCCCGGACATATGCCAGTGAAAATTTTTCGTCTTCAGATAGAGCGCGAACGTGTCGGCGAGCAGCGGGTTGAGCGCCTCGGCTACCCGCGTCGTGGCTTGCTGCGAAAGTCCGGACGGTGTGTGCAACGCGGCTTTGACAGGCTTGCTTTCAGTGGTGTGAGCCATGGGGATTTTCCTCGATTGAGTCGCGTGATGAACGGAGTGGCGCCGGCACGTTGTGCCGGCGCAATCGCACGGTGCAAGCAGTTTGTGTTCCACATCTCCCGCATTGCAGCGCGTGTCGGCCTTCATGTTACCGCCGTTGCTGCGGCTCGTCAGGCGTGGTTGGGTATGGCAGATGCTGTGCGGTCAAACGTGTGGGCGCCAATGTCCGTTTCAGCTGATCAATCGAAAAAGCGCCAGCTCGAAGACGCTGTGCCGCAGGACGACGCGGACGAGACCGCCGGCAAGGCCGCGACACCGCGTGCGAAGCGGGGGCGACAGTTGGGATGATAGTGGGCCGCACATAGACCGACACCGTGCAATACCGACATCGCACCGCGCGGATGAGCGTGAAGAGCGCGTTCATGCGCGCCACGTAAGCCTTACAAACGCGTAGCCGCTGTCGCTTGCCGGTGTATTGGCCCTTCACCGTGGGAGCGCATGATGACGACGCTGCACGACGCGCTGCACGACGCGCTGCGCAATGCGCGACGCAATGACGCGCTGTGCTTCGTCGCGACCCATCCGGCGCGCTTCGTGCTCGGCGCATTGAAAGCCTTTCGCGCGAACCAGGGTTTGCTGCTCGCGGGTGCGGTTGCGTACTACGCACTGCTGTCGATCGTTCCGCTGCTGATTCTCGTCGCGATTGCGTTCTCGCATTTTGTCGGCGAGCAGCGCTTGCTCGATGCAGTTGCGCGTCTGCTTGAATGGCTGATTCCGGGGCAATCGAACGCGCTTGTGCACGAACTCGCGAACTTCGTTGCGCATCGCGTGGTGGTCGGCTGGGTGCTGCTCGTCACGATGATCTTTTTCAGTTCGCTTGCGTTCACCGTGCTCGAGAACGCGCTTTCAATTATCTTCGTGCATCGCGTCGCCATCCGGCGCCGGCATTTCCTCGTTTCGGCACTCGTCCCTTACTGCTTTAGCGTGTCGCTCGGTATTGGCGTACTGATTGTGACGCTTGTCACCAGCAGCCTGCAGGCCGTTGCGACGGACCATATCGTGCTGTTCGGCCATGCTGTTTCGCTGACCGGCGCGGTGCGCACGGTGCTCTATCTGCTCGGCGTCGCGGGCGAGGTGTTCGTGCTGACCGCGATCTATCTTGTGATCCCGGTCGGTCGGCCGACGCTGCGTCATGCGCTGATGGGCGCGGTCACCGCCGCGCTGTTGTGGGAGATTACGCGGCGTGTGCTGGTCTGGTACTTCGCGACGCTGTCGCAGGTCAATGTCGTCTACGGTTCGCTCGCGACCGCGATTGTCGTGCTGTTTAGCCTCGAAGCCCTCGCGACCTTACTGCTGTTCGGCGCGCAGCTGATTGCCGAATACGAGCACCTCAGCGTTGCGGCGGGCGGCTCGTCACCAAACAGGCCGCCCGGGCCGCCCGCGCCGCTGCGAACCGGGTAGCTCGCCGGGTGCGCTGTTGTGCTACCGTTTCTGTTTCATCGCACATCGCAAGTTCTTCGAGGGGGCACAGATGAAGGTCGCGGTGATGGGGGCGGGCGCCGTCGGCTGCTATTACGGCGGCATGCTCGCGCGCGCGGGCCATGACGTCGTGCTGATCGGCCGCGCACAGCATGTCGACGCGATTCGCGCGCACGGTTTGCGGCTCGAGACGCAAAGCTTCGATGAACGCGTGCGCGTCGCGGCGAGCACCGATGCACACGCGGCAGCCGGAGCACAACTCGTGTTGTTCTGCGTGAAGTCCACTGATACCGAAAGCGCCGCTCAGCAGTTGCAGCCGCATCTCGCGCCCGATGCGCTGATTGTCTCGCTGCAAAACGGCGTCGACAACGCGGAACGTCTGCGCACGCAAGTTGCGCAGGAAGTGGCGGCGGCCGTCGTCTACGTCGCGGCCGGCATGGCCGGGCCCGGCCATGTGAAGCATAACGGCCGCGGCGAACTGGTCATCGAGCCGTCGGCTACGAGCGATGCCGTGGCGCGCGCGCTGATCGACGCCAGCGTGCCGACCGAGATTTCCGACAACGTGCGCGGCGCGCTGTGGGCGAAGCTGATCCTTAATTGCGCCTATAACGCGCTGTCCGCGCTCGCGCACCTGCCGTACGGCGAGCTCGTGCAACGCGACGGCGTGACGGACGTGATGCGCGATGTCGTGGCGGAGTGCGTCGCGGTCGCACAGGCCGATCAGGTCGTGATTCCCGGCGACGTCGACGCGGCGGTGCGACGCATCGCCGCGACGATGGCTACGCAGTATTCGTCGACCGCGCAGGATCTCGCACGTGGCCGGCGCAGCGAGATCGATCATCTGAACGGATATGTCGTGCGGCGTGGCGCCGCGCGTGGTGTGCCGACGCCGGTCAATCGCGTGCTGCATACGCTCGTCAAGCTGGTTGAAAGCCGCGAGGGCGACGCGGTCGCATGATGCGTGGCGATGCTTCGTGCTAGCATCGTCGGCCACATGGCTTGACTTGAACCGGGACCGCGGCACCGGTGTCGCGGCCCCCGCGCCCACGAGGTTCCCGATGACTGATTCCGCCACCCATCCCACCGTTCATTCCGCTTTCACACCAGGTGCCGTCGCTGTTATTACCGGCGGCGCTGCCGGCATTGGCCTTGCCGCCGCCAGGCGTTTCGCGCAACTCGGACTGCGCGTGTGCATCGCCGATCTTGGCGCCGAGCGCCTCGCGCACGCGGTCGACGAAGTCGCCGCACTGGCCGCGCACGGCAAGGACGACGTGTTCGCGCAGCCGACCGACGTGAGCCGCGCCGATGACGTGCGCCGTCTGCAGGTAGCCGTGCGCGAGCGATTCGGCGGCACCGACGTGCTGATGAACAACGCAGGCATTCAGCCGGGCAGCACGATATTCGGCCCCGACGACAACTGGCAGCGCGTGCTCGGTGTGAATCTGTGGGGCGTGATTCACGGTGCGCAGATTTTCGTGCCCGAGATGATCGAACGGCGCCGGCCTGGGCTGGTGATTAACACGGGCTCGAAGCAGGGCATCACGACGCCGCCGGGCGACCCCGCCTACAACGTCGCGAAAGCGGGCCTGAAAGCGTTCACCGAAGCGCTTCAGCATGAATTGCGCAATACCGCGAACAGTAAGCTCAGCGCGCACCTGCTGATTCCCGGCTTTGTGTTCACCGACCTGACGCGGCGCGAGCGCACCGAAAAGCCGGCGGGTGCGTGGACGCCGGAGCAGACCGTCGACTTCATGATGCAGCGGCTCGCGGCGGGTGACTTCTATATTCTGTGCCCGGACAACGACGTGCCGCGCTCGCTCGACGAGCGGCGCATTTTGTGGGCGGCCGGTGACATTGTCGAGAACCGGCCGGCGCTGTCGCGCTGGCATCCGGACTACGCGGCCGCATTCGACGCATTTATCAAGCAGCGCTGAGCGCCTGATACGCTGACGCAGCGTCTTTCAATTGTCCCGCGCGGGCGGCCATCGTGGCCGCCCGCGTCTGCTTTTTGCGCGTCGCGGCACCGCGCACTGGCGCAACCCACCGACTCCAGGCTATCGTTCGCGTGACGTGACGTCACACGCCGCGCCGTCATCTTATTCATACCCATTGCACACATGATTGTTGCCGACTTCGTCTGGCGGCTGCTGGCCGCGTTCGCATGCGGTGTCGCGATCGGCCTCGAGCGGCAGATGCGCCAGCGCACCGCGGGGCTGCGCACCATCACGCTGGTCGCGAGCGGCGCGTGCCTGTTCGTGACGCTGGGTGTGCTGACGGGCAACGGCAGCGCCGGCGTCACGCAGATCGCCGCCTATGTGGTGTCCGGTGTCGGCTTTCTCGGCGGCGGCGTGATCATGCGCGACAAAGGCTCGATCCAGGGCATCAACACCGCGGCCACGCTGTGGTGCGCGGCCGCGGTCGGCGTGCTGTGCGGCAGCGGCCACTACGGACCGGCGCTCGCCGGTACGCTCGTCGTGCTCGCGGCCAATACCGTGCTGCGCGACCTGAGCCGCATGATCAACGCGACGCCGGTGGCGAGCGCGGATCTGATCCGCCAGTACGTGATCACCGTCGTGTGCCGCGAGGAGGACGAAATTCATATCCGCACGCTGTTGTCCAACTCGATGTACTCGCAACCGTTGTCGTTCCAGAGCCTGACGAGCCGCGACGTCGAGGGCGCCCCGCCGCGCGTCGAAGTCACCGCGACGGTACGCATGCATCCAAAGGATCAGGCGAAGCTTGAATTGATGGCCAGCCGTATCAGCATGGAAAAGGGCGTGTCGAGCATCAGCTGGTCCGGTACCGAGGTCGAGCCGACGCCGGAATGACGGTGCGCTGTCCCTACCCACGCTAAAGGAGAAATGACCTGTGCCGACCATCAACCCCGAGCGCCTGCTCGGCGACCTGCGCACACTGCGCAGCTTCGGCGCGACCGGGCCGGGTGTCGTGCGCCTTTCGCTGTCGCCGATCGACATCGACGCGCGCCGCTGGCTCGTTGAACGGATGAACGATGCGGGGCTCGACGCGCAGATCGACGGCGTCGGCAATGTATTGGGCCGGTCGCGCAAGCCGGGGCCCGCGCTGCTGATCGGCTCGCATACCGATACGCAGCCGACCGGTGGCTGGCTGGATGGCGCGCTCGGCGTGATCTACGGACTCGAAGTCGCACGCGCGCTTGCCGAAAGCGACGATACCCGGCATCTCGCGCTGGACGTCGCGTCGTGGATCGACGAAGAGGGCACGTTCTCCGGATTTCTCGGCAGCCGCAGCTTCATCGGCGGCGAGCACGACGCATCGGTTGACGACGCCATCCGTTGCGCGCGCAACCGTGACGGCCAACTGCTGCACCACGCACTACAGGCGGCCGGGCTGGCGGGCCGGCCGCGCGTACGTCTTGAGCGCGCACGGCATATCGGCTATCTGGAGCCGCATATCGAGCAGGGCGGCCGTCTCGAAGCGAGCGGCAATGCAATCGGCGTCGTCACGACGATCGTCGGGATGCGCGAGCTGCGCGTGCGCTTTACCGGTCAGCGCAACCATGCGGGCACGACGCCGATGTCGATTCGCCGCGACGCCGGCGCGACGCTGGTCGCGTTTATCGCGCGGATGGACGACGCGTTTCGCGCGCTTGCCGATGCCGATACCGTGTGGACGGTCGGCCGTATCGACCTCGATCCGGGCTCGCTCAGCGTGGTGCCGGGTCAGGCTGATCTGTATCTGCAGTTCCGCGATGGCGACGCAGCCCGGCTGCGTGCGATGGAGACGGCGCTCGCCGCGCTCGTGCGCGAGTTCGATGCGCGCGGGCCGGTCGGCGTCGTGCTCGAGACGCTCGACGCAGCGATCGAACCGGTGACAATGGACCCGGCCATGCAGGAGCATGTCGCGCGCGCCGCGCAGGCTGTATCGCCAGGCCGCTGGGTGCGCATGCCGAGCGGCGCCGCGCACGATGCGCAATTATTCGCCGCGCATCTGCCGGCCTGCATGCTATTCGTACCGAGTATCGGGGGCGTTAGTCACGACTTCATCGAAGACACCGCTGACGAACATATCGTGCTGGGGTGCCAGGTGGCCGCTGCCGCCGCGGCGTCGATCCTGCTGGAGGCGGCAGGGAACCGGTAGGTTTGCGGGAGCCGGCGGGGCTGAACTGCGGACCGAACCCCGGGCCGAACCCCCGGGCTGGACGGGGGCCGGCGCGCCCCGTTTTGCGGATTTTTTCGGGCGATTGTCGATTTCGTCCCGCTTCGTTCGTCGTTAGTCAGAACACTTGATGAACCTGCACGTTCACCTGGAGGTGACCCACGATGACGCTGAAGCTCTACGCCCACCCTTTCTCGTCGTACTGCCAGAAAGTGCTGATCGCGCTGTATGAGAACGGCACGCCGTTCGAATGGCGCACGCTGTCGCCGGATAACCCGCAGGTGCTCGAAGAATTCGCCGCGCTCTGGCCGATCAGGCGCTTTCCCTTGCTGGTCGACGAGGGACGCACGGTCACCGAGTCGACCATCATCATCGAGTATCTGGGCCTGCACTATCCGGGCCCGGTGACGCTCATCCCCGACGATCGCCGCGCGGCGCTCGAGGTGCGCGAGATGGACCGCTTCTTCGATCTTTACGTGTCGACGCCGCAGCAGAAAATCGTCTTCGATAGCCTGCGGCCCGAGGCCGAGCGTGACGCGCGCGGCGTCGCCGATGCGCGCCATATGCTCGACACCGCTTACAGCTGGCTCGATCGTACGATGGCGAGGCGCACGTGGGCGGCCGGCGAGCACTTCAGCCTGGCCGACTGTGCGGCCGCGCCTGCGCTGTTCTATGCGGACTGGACGCATCGGATCGGCGCGGCGTTTGAGCATGTGATCGCATACCGGCAGCGGCTGCTTGCGCGGCCGTCGTTCGCGCGTGCTGTCGATGAAGCGCGGCCGTACCGGCCGCTTTTCCCGCTGGGCGCACCGCAGCGCGACTGAGATCCGATCGATGCGTGCCTGATGCCCGTTGCCGGCCGGTCCCGCGCGAGCGGCGTCGCCCGGTTCAACGGGTCCCGTCTGAGGAGATGCATATGGCCAACGCCACAAGCCTGGTTCCCGCCGTCGAACTCGCACGGCGCAACACGATGACGTTCCCGAACGAAAGCGCCGACTATCGGCGCGCCCGCACCGCACTGCTCGCTGAGGAAATCGAACTGCGCCGGCATATCGAGCGGGTCGCCGCATTGCGCCGCGCATTGCCGCCTGGTGGCGCGGTGACCGGCGACTATCGTTTCGAGGGCGAGCCGGGTCCGGTCGATTTCGCGGGTCTGTTCGGAGACAAGGAGACGCTGGTCGTCTATAGCTATATGTTTGGTCCGCAGCGCGAGCGTCCTTGCCCGATGTGCACGTCGATGCTGAGCGCGTGGGACGGCGAGGCGGCCGATGTTCAGCAACGCGTCGCGATGGCCGTGATCGCGCGCTCGCCGCTCGAGCGGATCGTCGCGTTTACGAAGGCGCGCGGTTGGCGCGACCTGAAGCTGTATTCGGACCTGAACGGCCACTACAGCCGCGACTACCACGCGATTTCAGAGGAAGGCGGCGATGAACCCGCGCTCAATGTGTTTACGCGCCGCGCCGGCACGATCCAGCATTTCTGGGGTAGCGAAATGGGCTTCGCGACCGCCGACCCTGGACAGGACCCGCGGGGCGCGCCGGACCCGATGCCGCTGTGGACGATCCTCGACCTGACACCCGAAGGGCGCGGCACTGACTGGTATCCGAAGCTCGAGTATCGCTGATTGCATGTGCTGCGCGCTGCGCTCGCCTGACGGATGCCACATCATGCGTCGACGGTCTCCACGTAGCGCGGCCGCAGCGCGAGTGCGCGGCCCGAGGCGGCCGGCAGCGCGTCGGTTGCGACCAGCACAGGGGTGTCGGTGTGGCGCAGCAACTCCTTATACAGGTTCTCGCGGAACAGACTCCAGAAGGATCGCTTGCGATTGCCGATCACCAGCAGGTCTGCGCCAATTTCGCGCGCATGCCTGGCGATCGCGCGTCCCATCGTGCTGCCGCACATCGGCAGCACGATGGTGCGCGCGTCCCCTTCGCAGCCGGCCTGATGGATGGCCGCGACGCAGCGTTCGGCTACCGCATGCCCATACGCTTCGAACGCGTCGAGCGTGACGCTGAAGTCGTAAGTGGCTACACCCGCATACGGCGGCACCGGATCCACGACATGTAGTGCGGTGAGCCGTGCGCCGGTTTCGCGCGCAAGCCGGATTGCCGCTTCCAGCGTGATGGAATCGGAACGGGTGCCAACTGCTACCAGAATGTGCTCGTACATTTGGGGCCTCGCCAACATGTCGTACCGCATGGATCTCGGGTTTTGCCGGTCGGCTTGCTTAAGCCGTGGGTGCATGATCCGCGCGGCGAATTAGCGAAAAATTAGAGGCCCCGACAATCAATCGAACCGGGCATCGCGAGCGAGAAGATAAATTTTCACGGCCTTCGCGCTCTGTGTGCGAGCGCACAGAGCGCATGGCATGCCGTGGTATCGATTCGCCGCGGTTTGCATCGCGCGGCGATCGTCGCTTGCCGCGGCGAGACCGTGCGTCGTGAGTGTCGTGCACTGCTTGATGCGGCAGACGTCGACGTGATCCGCTTGCCTGCACACAATGGGCCGCCGTCGCCTATAGTGCATGTCGTGCCGTTGCAACTGCTTGCGTATCAAACGGCTTGTGCGCGAGGCACCGATGTCGACAAGCCTCGCAATCTCGCGAAGTCCTTCACCGTCGAGTGAGTTCCGACATGCGAAAGGTGCTGGCCGTCGCCGCGCTGCTCGGCGTCTGTGTGTGGTTTTTCCCCGTGTCCGCGACGGCTGCGAAGGGCACCAGCCGCGCGCGGGCAGCGGCGGTCGATCCGCGCTCGTATATGCATGGCATCGGCGCGGCAAGCGATGGGCAAGGCGGCACGTGGGTATTCTTCAGCAGTTCAGGCTTGCCGCCGCGTGGCCCTGGGCGCGACCGCAACTGGACGCACGACGTGTATGTTGCGCACTGGTCGCCGCAGCAAACCAGTCTCGACACGCCGCGTATTTTCATCAGCCGTCCTGAAGCGCAGGAACCGGTGTCGATCGCGCAGAACGACACCGGCCGCGTGATGGTCACCTTCGAGGACGGGTGGAACACGCCGAACGAAGTGAGCCAGCGCTACGGCGTCTATACGTCCGATCTGCAAGCGGTGAAGCCGTACCCGGTCGACGTCAAATCGGGCGGGCATTCCGGGCATGCGGCGGCGGTCGGCTCGCGCTTCGTGGTGTTTTATTCGGACGATTGGGTCGATGGCGGCGGTGTCGACAATCTCGGTACGGGCAACGGCGTTTACCTGAAGACCTATGACGCGGACGGCACGTTGCTGCGGTCGGTCGACGTCGCGCCGCGTGTGCGCGAGTGGTGGCCGATGATCGCGGGGTCGCCGACGCGTGCATTGCTGATCTGGCAGCAGTACGTGCCGGGCGCGACCTATGCACGCTTGAAGTCCGCGATATTCAATGCGGACGATGGAACGCTCAGTGACGCGCGCGTGCTGTCGCCGAACTTGCGTTACTACACGTATGCGGCTGCGTACGTGCCGGCGCTGGATCGTTTTCTGGTGGTCGCGACCGGCTTCGACGGCAAGGGCTTTGCGCAACTGCTCGACGAAACGGGTGCGACGACCGCGACGCTCGCCTGCATGCCCGCGTCGGTGCGCGAGTCCAGCATCGCCGTGGTCGGCGACCATGCGTATGCGCCGGCTCAGGATGGGCGCCTGCTCGATCTGAAGCTCGCGCCGGGTTCAATCGAGCTGGCTGGCACGCAACGCTCACCGGTCAAATGGGGTGAGGTGGGCAGCATCGGGCTGGTTCGATCGCCGACTGCGCTGCATTGGGTCACGCTGACGCAGCAGGGACCCAAGGAAGCGGATTTCGATCTGAAGGCAATGCGGCCCGCTTCCGCGGCGGATCGTTGCGGACGATAGCGCGTGTGCGTCAACGCTGCGCCGCGCGTGTCGGAAGCGGCACCGGGCGTGCCGGTTCCTTGTCGATGCGCCGGAACACCAGCGCCGAAACCAGCGTGATCACGCCGACACACACGAAGCTCAACCGGAAGCCCAACGCGGCCGAGCCCCATTGATCGGTGAACAGGTTCACAAGACCGCCGCCGATCGATACGCCGAGGCCGATCGCCAGCATCTGCACCATCGAAAACAGGCTGTTGCCGCTGCCCGCGTCGGCAATCGACAGGTCTTTCAACGTCACGCTGTTCATCGCGGCGAACTGCATCGAGTTTGCCGCGCCGAAGAGGGCGAGCACCGCGATCTCGACCGCGAGCGGCGTGCCGTGTGAAAAGAGTGCAAACGCAACGATCGACCCGCCGACGATCAACGTGTTCACGAGCAGGAACGCTTCATAGCCGAAGCGGCGAATCAGTGGCGCAATCCACCGTTTCGCGATGGTGCCCGCGAGCGCGGAAGGCAGCATCATCAGCCCTGAATGCAGAGGCGTGTAGCCGAGTTGTAATTGCAGCATCAGCGGCACGAGGAACGGCACCGCGCTCGAGCCGATCCGGCAGATCAGGTTGCCGAGCAGTCCAACGCTGAAATTGGGTTCGCGAAAGAGGCCGAGACGAAAGAGCGGATGGCTCGCGCGCCGCGCGTATAAGACGTAAGCGAGCGCGGCCGCGACGCCCAGCACGAAGAGGCCGACGGACCAGTCGACGCGATGCGTTCGCATCGGCACGTCGATCGCGAGCGAGCACGCGACCATGCAGAGCGACAACATCGCACAACCGGTCAGGTCGAAGCGTGGTGCATCGCGCGATGCGCCGTCGGGCAGATAGCGGCTCACCGCGATCAGGCCGACTGCGCCGATCGGCACGTTGATCAGGAAGATCCAGTGCCACGAAAACGCCTGGACGAACCAGCCGCCGAGCGTCGGGCCAAGGATCGGGCCGACCTGGCCCGCGACCGAGATCAGCGCGAGCGCGGACACGTATTGTTCGCCGGTAATCGTGCGTAGTACCGCGAGCCGTCCGATTGGCAGCAGCATCGAGCCGCCGACGCCTTGCAGCACGCGCGCGATGATCAACTGGCTGAGCGTGTGCGCGCTTGAGCAGCATAGCGAACCGATCACGAATAGCAGGATCGCGATGAAGTAGACGCGACGCGTGCCGAAACGGTCGGCGAGCCAGCCGGATGCGGGGGTGAGCAGCGCCATCGTCAGCGTGTACGCGACGACGATCGGCTGCATGGCCAGTGCGGGGACGCCCAGGCTGCGGGCAATGGAAGGCAAGGCGGTGTTGACGATCGTCGTGTCCAGCGCCTGCATGAAAAAGCCGGTGGCGACGATCCACAACAACGCGGTGTGCGTGGACTCTTTGTTCATCTGGAAGCGGTTGGGCGGGCGTCTGGCGCGCCGTAGGCTAGCCGAAAGGTGCGTCGCTTGGGACCGGCCTCACGAGTGGGCGGGACGACGCGACATCGGCGAAAGTCCGGACATGATAGTGGCAAACGCGTTTATGGAAAACCCGCTTAACACATTTCGAACGCCAGGACGTATCTCTCACCCGTTGTTGAATTGTCTCATTGAGAATTGTTCTTATCCATGGCACATTAATCTTTCGATTAACTAACGAAGAGGTTGCAGATGCTCAAGCTGATGACGCTGATTGCGGCGCTTGGTGTTTCCGGCGCGGCGTTCGCGAAAGCGGACTGCACCGCGCATCCGAAAGACCAATGGATGAAGGAGTCCGACGCGCGCGCGCAACTCGAAGGGCAGGGCTACAAGATCAGGAAGTTCAAGGTCGACGGCAACTGCTATGAGATTTACGGCAGCAACAAGGAAGGCAAGAAGGTCGAAATCTATTTCGACACCAAAACGCTTGATGTCGTGAAGTCGGAAATCGATTAACACTCGACTGAACGCGCCTCTCTTTTCTACGCCCGCGATGTCCGATGCCGCTCGAATCAGAATCTGGGATCGGTGGGTGCGCTTCACGCACTGGACGGTCGCGGGCATTGTTATCTGGGATCTGTTCGGCCCGACCGATCCGCTGCATCGCAAGCTTGGTTATGCGGCCGCGGCTCTGGTGGGATTGCGTATCGTGTGGGGTTTAGTCGGCACACGCTATGCGCGCTTTTCCGCGTGGTGGCCCACGCGCTCGCATCTGCATGCATATTGGCGTTCGCTTGCAGCAGGCAGGCCCTTGCATCATCTGTCGCACAACCCGCTTGGCGGTGTGATGGCGCTCGTGCTGTGGGCACTTGTGCTTGCATTGGCATTCACCGGCTGGCTGATGCGGCTCGATGCATTCTGGGGCGAAGACTGGCCGCAGGTCATTCACACGTCACTCGCGATCGCGCTCGAAGCGTGCGTGTGTATTCATATCGCGGCGGCAGTCGTGATGAGTGTCTGGACGCGCGAGAATCTGATTGCCGCGATGGTAACCGGTTACAAGCGTCGACATGCGCGGCATACCGGGAACACGGCGGAACGCGAGCGCTAAGGTTCGCGAAGGCAGCGTGACGGGTCGCGTGTTGGCTGCCTGAACCTTTGCGGGTTGACCGATAGGTCCCCGTTCTGATGGGATCGACTGGGTCACCTCACTGCGGCGCACTACCCCGTGGGGCGCTGCCATAACCGCCGGCCGCATTGTTCGACTGCGCCGCGTTCAGCGCCTGGATACGCGCTTGCGTGGCTTGCAGCCGGTTCGGATAGGTCACCTTTTCGCCGATGTAACCGGCTGACTGTAGTTGCGCCAGTTCGGCGTTGACCCGTGCGCGCGTGGTTTCCGATGATTGCGCATGAGCGCTCATTGAAAAAGACGTGGCGGCGATTGCGAGCGCGCAGACGGATACTGTTGTGACGAGACGGATGTTCTTCATCAATCTTCTCCTTTCCTTCAAGCGGTTGCGAACACAACAAGCACGACGCCGTCTCGTTGTCTTCGAGCGTTGTCCTCACGGGTCTCGAATCGAGAATAGCGTGGCCTCTTTCACAACATCTCAGGAAACGAATGCTTCCGGTCGAATCGCACTCGCTTCGGGTGTCGATCGTTGAGCGAAGCGTCACCCATTTTTGCGCGCGATGCTGCGCGTGTCGTGCAGACGGGCCACGACGTAATCTCGCAGGTCGTGCTAACGATGGATGAGATCAACGGCAGCTCGCAGCAGATTGCCGACATCATCGGTGTGATCGAGGGAATTGAATTTCGGACCAATATTCTGGCGTGAATGCCGCAGTCGAGGCGGCGTCGCTGCGCGAGCAGGCCGAGCGAATGAGCAGGATGGTCGGCGTGTTCCGGATCGCGTGCCGATGCGTCAGATGCAAAAAGGGCTGATGCCTTGTCAGGCAACAGCCCTTACGAACCGCGGGGAAAAACAGGCGCGGCGCCCGCGCCGTTGCGGATCAGCGTTCGGCTTCGGCGCTCATCGCGCGCTCGCCGATCGACTCGTGAATGCTCTCGAGATAGCGCTGCGCATCGAGCGCGGCCATGCAGCCGGTGCCCGCGCTGGTGATAGCCTGCCGATAGATGTGATCCTGCACGTCGCCGGCGGCAAAGACACCCGGCACGCTGGTTGCGGTCGCGTTACCTTGCAGTCCGCTCTTCGTGACGATGTAGCCGTTCTTCATCTCGAGCTGCCCTTCAAAAATGTCGGTGTTCGGTTTGTGGCCGATCGCGACGAACAGGCCCTGCAGTTCGATATCGGTGGTCTCACCGGTTTGGGTGTGTTTGATGCGCACCGCGTTGACGCCGCCGTCGTTGCCCTTCACTTCGTCGAGCACCTGGTTCCACTTGATTTCGACGATGCCTTCCTTTTCCTTCTCCAGCAGGCGGTCGATCAGGATCGGCTCGGCGCGGAACTTGTCGCGGCGATGGATCACCGTGACTTTCTTCGCGATACCGGCGAGGTAGAGCGCTTCCTCAACCGCGGTGTTGCCGCCGCCGACCACCGCGACATGCTGCTGCTTGTAGAAGAACCCGTCGCAGGTCGCGCAGGCCGACACGCCGCGGCCCATGAACAGTTCTTCGGACGGCAGGCCGAGATACTGCGCGGACGCGCCGGTTGCGATGACCAGTGCGTCGCACGTGTATTCAGCGGAATCGCCGATCAGCCGGATCGGCTTTTCGTTCAGCTTCGCGGTATGGATATGGTCGAAGAGGATCTCGGTCTTGAAGCGTTCCGCGTGTTCGAGAAAACGCTGCATCAGTTCCGGACCCTGCACGCCGCTTGGATCGGCGGGCCAGTTTTCGACGTCGGTTGTGGTCATCAGTTGCCCGCCCTGCGCGAGACCTGTGACCAGCACCGGCGACAGATTGGCGCGCGCCGCATAGACCGCCGCCGTGTAGCCGGCCGGGCCGGAACCGAGAATCAGGACCTTTGCGTGTTTTGTCGAGGAGGCTGGCATGATCGAAATCCGTAAAAAGCGTCCGGCTTTGCGGGTGCGAAGCCGGATGGCCGCTGTTGCACAGTAGATAGGAGTTAGACCGGCATTATAAAGGCCGCGACCTCTCGCCGCTTCATCAAGCTTTGCGATCGGACCGATAGGCCCGTGGGGGAACGCGCGCGCTTGCAGCAGCGCCGGGGCCGGGCGCGCGGGTGAAACCGGCGCGGCCGCTGCGGGTTTCTGCCGGGTTGCTGCCTGATACCACCGAGGGGCGCCACGGTATGCGCGATCGACACTGGTTTGCCGCCCGCTTGCGCCGTTTTGTCCACTGAACCGATCGGAACCGGCGCCAGGTGTTGTCGGTTACCGTCATTTACAGCCTTGCGCGCAGCAGTGCGTTTACAATAGCCCTCGATCAACGACCGGCGGCCCGACCGGCGCGCTGCGGGCCCCGCCCAAACGGGCGCGGCCGTGCTGGCCGGGCACCGGTCGCACACGCTAAGGATCAATGGCAAAAGCTACCTATTCCGCGAGTGCGCAGGCATTGCCTCACCGGATGTCGCGCCTTTTCACCGAAATCCGCTGGATTCTGCAGGTCGCGCTCGGCGTTTTCCTGCTGATGGCTCTCGTCAGCTACAGCCGGCATGATCCCAGCTGGACGCATGCGGCGCAGGTCGATCACATCGCGAACTGGGCCGGCCGTGTCGGCGCCTGGACTTCCGACATCCTGCTGCTGCTGTTCGGCCTCTCCGCCTACTGGTGGGTCGTATTGATCGCGCGGCGCATTTCCGCGAACTATCGCCGCATCACCCGGCACGCGGAACTCGACGAAGACGCGCCGCGCGATCATACGTGGCTTGCCGAAGCGGGCGCGTTCGTGCTCGTGCTGCTGTCGAGCAACGGCCTCGAAGCCTTGCGCATGTGGTCGCTGAAGGTGCAGTTGCCGCGTGCGCCGGGCGGTGTGGTCGGCGAGGCGGTCGCACGCGCGGTGTCGCATGCGCTCGGCTTCACCGGCGGCACGCTCGCGCTGTTGCTCGCGCTCACAATCGGCCTGTCGCTGTATTTCCGCTTCTCGTGGCTGTCGGTGGCCGAGCGCGTCGGCGAGTCGATCATTTCGGCGGTGACCTTCGCGAGGCTGCGCCGCGAAGCGGTACGCGACCGCAAGGCCGGCGAAGCGGCCGCGGTCAAGCGCGAAGGCAAGGTTGAGCAGAGTCGCGTGAAGATCGAGGAGCACGAGCCGGTGACGATCGTGCCGCCGGTCATCACGCCGGAGAAGTCGGCGCGCGTCGAAAAGGAACGGCAGGTGCCGCTCTTCACCGATCTGCCCGGCGACTCGACGCTGCCGCCGATTGCGCTGCTCGATCAGGCATCCGCCACGCAGGAAACCATTTCTGCCGACACGCTCGAGTTCACGTCGCGCCTCATCGAAAAGAAACTGAAGGACTTCGGCGTCGACGTGAGCGTGGTCGCCGCGTATCCGGGGCCGGTCGTCACGCGCTACGAAATCGAGCCGGCGACGGGCGTGAAAGGCAGCCAGATCGTCAATCTCGGGAAGGACCTCGCGCGTTCGCTGTCGCTCGTGTCGATCCGCGTCGTCGAGACGATTCCGGGCAAGAACTTCATGGCGCTCGAATTGCCGAACCAGCGCCGGCAGACCGTGCGCCTCTCCGAAATTCTCGGCTCGACCGTCTACGCGGATGCCGCGTCGCCGCTCACGATGGGCCTCGGCAAGGACATCGGCGGCAATCCGGTGTGCGCGGATCTCGCGAAGATGCCGCACCTGCTGGTCGCCGGCACGACTGGCTCGGGCAAGTCGGTCGGGATCAATGCGATGATCCTGTCGCTGCTGTACAAGGCAAGCGCCGAGCAGGTCCGCATGATCCTGATCGACCCGAAGATGCTCGAAATGAGTGTCTACGAGGGCATTCCGCATCTGCTGTGTCCGGTGGTCACCGATATGCGCCAGGCGGGCCACGCGCTGAACTGGACCGTCGCCGAGATGGAGCGCCGCTACAAGCTGATGAGCAAGGTCGGCGTGCGCAATCTCGCCGGCTACAACAACAAGATCGACGACGCGGCGAAGCGTGAAGAGAAGATTCCGAATCCTTTCAGCCTGACGCCGGACGATCCGGAACCGCTGTCGCGGCTGCCGAATATCGTCGTCGTGATCGACGAACTGGCCGATCTGATGATGGTGGTCGGCAAGAAGGTCGAGGAGCTGATCGCGCGTATCGCGCAGAAGGCGCGCGCGGCCGGCATCCATCTGATTCTCGCGACCCAGCGGCCGTCGGTCGACGTGATTACCGGCCTGATCAAGGCCAATGTGCCGACACGGATGGCGTTCCAGGTGTCGTCGAAGATCGACTCGCGGACGATTCTCGACCAGCAGGGCGCCGAGTCGCTGCTCGGCATGGGCGACATGCTGTATCTGCCGCCGGGCAGTGGCCTGCCGGTTCGCGTGCACGGCGCGTTCGTGTCCGACGACGAGGTGCATCGCGTCGTCGACAAGCTGAAGGAGCAAGGCGAGCCGAACTACATCGAGGGCATTCTCGAAGGCGGCGCCGCCGGCGAAGGCGACGAAGGGTCGGCCGAAGGCGCGGGAACCGGAGCGGGCGGCGGCGAGTCGGACCCTCTTTACGATCAGGCGGTCGAGATCGTCGTCAAGAATCGCCGCGCGTCCATTTCATTGGTGCAGCGGCATTTGCGGATCGGCTACAACCGCGCGGCGCGGCTGCTCGAACAGATGGAGCAATCGGGCCTCGTGTCGGCGATGTCGTCGAACGGTAACCGTGAAATTCTCGTACCGGCGCGTGAGGCCGACTGATGTCCGGCTGACGTTCACTGATCGCCGGCCGCACGACCGTTCGGGCCGCGCTTCCTGTCTTATCCACGGAGAGATTTATGCAGCACTACGTCGGCGGGCGGAACGCCCGCTTTGATCATTTCCGAGATCGCGGCGGCCTGCTGTGCTTGCTGGGGCGCTGCGTGTGGGCGTCGGCTGGCGTGCGCTGGGTCGCGGCCTGCACGGCATTACTGGTCGCGTCTCAGGCGTTCGCCAGCGGCACCGATCAGCTGAAGCAGTTCGTCTCGCAGGTGCATTCGGCGCGCGGCGAGTTCGTGCAGACCGAGGTCCGCGCACCGAGCAACGCGCAGGGCGCGAGCGGCGCGCTGTCGACCCAGGCGCTGAAAGGCAATACCGTATCGAGCGGCACGTTCTCGTTCGCGCGGCCCGGCAAGTTCATCTGGCAGTACCAGAAGCCGTACGAGCAACTGCTGCAGGCCGACGGCGACAAGCTGTATGTGTACGACAAGGACCTGAATCAGGTCACGGTGCGTTCGCTTGGTGGTGCGCTGGGTGCGAGTCCGGCGGCGATCCTGTTCGGCAGCAATGATCTCGAACAGAACTTCACGCTGAAGGACGCGGGGGTGAAAGCCGGCATCGACTGGCTCGAACTGGTGCCGAAATCGAAAGACACGCAGTTCCAGCGCATCGGCATCGGCTTTCGCGACGGCAACCTCGAGGCGATGGAACTGCACGACGTGTTCGGTAACGTGACGCTGCTGAAGTTTTCGAATATCCAGAAGAATCCGCCACTGCCTGCGGATGCGTTCAAATTCACGGTGCCCAAGGGCGCTGATGTGATCAACGGCTAGCCGTTATTCAGCTTGACCTCGCCGCGCCGCGCGATGCGTGCGCGGCCTTCATATCGTCGATGAACGCGTCGACCACTTCAGTTCGATGTTGCCGCGTGCGCGCCACCATCTGAAACGCGACCCGATAGCGCATCCGCGCCGGGTTCAGCGCGGCGAGCATCCCCTCCTTCACAAACGGCTCGGCGAAGTGCCCCGGCAGAAAGCCGAGGTGATGGCCCGACAGCACGAGCATCGCGACGGCTTCCATATTGTCGGCGACGGCGGTCACGGGGTGCGGCAGCGCCGCCTCGGCCTCCGGCACCGGGTAGCTGCGTGAAGCCCACGGATATTGCGCGGCTTCGGCGGGGCTGATACGGCCTGCTCGAGTGAACAACGCGTGCCCCTTTGCGCAATAGGCGAACTGTTCTTCGGTAAACAGCTCGTGGTAGTCGAGCGACGGCACGCGGTGCCAGAAGTAGCCGATGCCCACCTGAATCCGGTCGCGCAGCAACAGCTCCTCGAGTTCACCCGGCGAGCGGACCAGAATCGCGAAGCGCACCGATTCGTCGCGCATGCGAAAGCGCGCGATCGCGTCGCTGATCCGCGCGCTCGCGGACGTCGGCGTGTGTCCGATCATGCCGATCGCGAGCGTGCCGACCAGTTTGCGCCCCACGCTGCGCGCCTGCGCGCCGAACGTATCGACTGCGGCAAGCAGCGTGCGCGCCGCGTCGACGAACTGCTCGCCGCGCGCGGTCAGGCTGAAGCCGCTGCGGCCGCGTTCGCAAAGCCGGTAGCCGAGGCGCGTTTCGAGCGTCGCGAGTTGCGCGCTGATCGTCGACTGACCGATGTTGAGCGTCGCTTGCGCCGACGACACGCCGCCCGCGTCGACGATCGCGAGGAATACGCGGATCAGGCGCAAATCGAGGTCGGTCAGTGCGGCTGGAGCAGATGGAGTCAGCATGGGACGCAATACATCGATGAATTACGATGTGAACGTTTTTGAGATTGCATTTTATCTTGGCAACGAACGCACAAGAATAGGCAATCTCCCGGTCGCTTTCTTCCACAGTGGGCTCAAGCGTGCCGGGTCCATTCCGTCGCTCTTCATGGGTGAACTACGATGAATCAATCATCCTTCATCTCCCCGGACCTGTCCTGCGAGCGCCCACAGCCGCTGTCGGGTAACGCGATGCCTCGTTGCGGCGGGATCGCGACGATGATGCGTTTGCCGAACGCCGGTTCTCCGCAGGGCCTCGACGCGTGCTTCGTCGGCGTGCCGTTCGATCTGGGCACGTCGAACCGTACTGGCGCGCGCTTCGGTCCGCGGCAGATCCGCAGCGAGTCGGTCCTGCTGCGGCCATACAACATGGCGACGCGCGCTGCGCCGTTCGATTCGCTGCGCGTAGCGGACCTCGGCGACGTCGCGATCAATCCGTACAACCTGCACGATTCCATTGCCCGCATCGAAACCGCTTACGACGAGATCCTCGCGCACGGCACGAAGCCGATCACGCTCGGCGGCGACCATACGATCGCGCTGCCGATCCTGCGCGCGATGCACCGACGGCACGGCAAGGTCGCGTTAATTCATGTCGATGCGCACGCTGACGTCAACGACACGATGATGGGCGAGAAGATCGCGCACGGCACGCCGTTCAGGCGCGCGGTGGAAGAGGGGCTGCTCGATTGCGAACGGGTCGTGCAGATCGGCTTGCGCGGCACTGGCTATGCGGCGGAGGACTTCGACTGGTGCCGCGACCAGGGGTTCGAAGTGGTGCAGGCCGAAGCGTGCTGGAACCAGTCGCTCGCGCCGCTGATGGCGCGTGTACGCGAACGGATCGGCGATGCGCCGGTGTACATCACGTTCGATATCGACGGAATCGACCCGGCTTTTGCGCCGGGCACGGGTACGCCGGAGATCGCCGGGCTGACGGTGCCGCAAGCGCTGGAGATTATCCGCGGGGCGCGCGGGCTGAATGTGGTCGGCGCGGATCTCGTTGAAGTGGCGCCACCGTACGACCCGTTCGGCACGACGGCGCTGCTCGGCGCGAACCTCGCATTCGAACTGCTGTGCGTGCTGCCAGGCGTCGAGTATCGGGCTGCGAGAGTGCGTTGACCGAGCAGAGACAGCTGTGTGCCTTGCGTGCAGCGACAGAGCGACTTCGCGCATCGGCAATGCGATGCGAATACCTTGCGTGATGCGCGAAGTTCCGGCGCAACAAAAAGGCAAAATTAATTCAGAGATATTTAATTTGACACTATTGCATTCGGCAATACTCAGATGTTTCACAGTGATTTTAAATTGTTTCACAATGGCTTTATCGGCCAATGCTACCGGTTAATCAACGGGTTGACACGCAATCGGCAAGCACCGCAAAAAGCGCGCCGCCGGCGTCGAATTCGCTTCGACAAAAACATAAAAAAATAAAAGTATTAGAAAGTTATACAGACCTTCACCTCTGCCATCTGGCCATTTAAACATACCATTACTGGGCACCTTGGGCAGGTGCATTTCAGACCCCTCTTATCTGCTGGCGCGCTCAATTGCGCGCCTTTTCGCGCCTGTTCCCTGCCGCGGGTATCTATCGGAAGAAAGAGATGAGCCGTTCCAATAGCCAGCATTACCACCAGCTCGATGCGTTACGCGGCGTCGCTGCGCTGATGGTCGTTATTAGTCATTTCGTCCTGATTGGACCGCTTGCATGGATTCCGCGATCGCCTATACGTGTCATTGCGCTCGGCCATGAAGCCGTTATTCTGTTTTTTATACTGAGCGGTTTTGTTCTGACATTGCAATTGCGCTCGAGTCGCGGCATTTCATATAAGGATTTCCTGATCAAGCGGATTTGTCGGATCTATTTGCCATTTCTGGTCGTGCTGGTCGCGACCTTCTGGATTGTTGACGCGGTGGACGTTAAGCCGATCAAATGGGCGGGCGAGTGGGCCGATGGGGTCTGGAGCGGTCCGTTCACGGGGACTGAAATCACCGACCATTTGTTGTTTATCGGGCGCTATAAGGCAGGCCAGATGATCCCGGTCATCTGGTCGCTCATTTACGAGCTGCGAATTTCGCTGGTGATGCCGCTGGTCGTCTATTGGGTCGCGCGGGTATCGGGACGTGTCGCGGTCAGTGTGGCCGTCGGCATTTCGCTGTTGTCGTTCGCTCTGGTATTGCTGGAAGGGGATGATCCGAACAGTGCGAATTTCAACGGCGATTGGGCGATGACGCTGCACTATCTCGGCATCTTCATCGTCGGCGCGGCGCTTGCCGTGCATCGCGCGACGTGGCGCCGTTGGCTGTTGAAGGAAGGCCGCACGCGCGTGGTGCTGGGCGCTTCGCTGGGGCTGTACTTCGTGTCGCGCTCGGTGCTGTCGCTGACGTCCGGCGCGGTCGGCCAGTTCCTGTTCGACTGGCTGGTGACCGCGGGGGCTGCGGGACTGATCTGCACATCGCTCGTGTCCGCGACCTTCGCGGCGGTGCTCGAAGCGCGGCCGATCGCGTTCCTCGGCCGGATTTCATACAGCCTGTACCTGACGCACACGATCGTGCTGTTGACGGTGCTTCACCTGATGCCCGCCGAAAACGCGATGTGGCGCACGATCCTGACTGCGGCCGCACTCGTTATTCCAGTGGCGACGCTGATGCACTATCTGGTCGAACGTCGCACGGTGATGCTCGGGCAGTTCCTGACGGCGCGTCGAACCACCGACGCGGCGTCGCGTGCGAATCAGACGTATTGAACGTGCACGGCAGCAGCGGCCAGTGGTGTCGTTTGCGTCAGCCAGCGCAGCAGCTGGCGCAGCAGCAGCCTGCGCCGCCGCCGACTGGTCGCGCGCTACGCGAACGCCTGCCGGCGTGTCGACACGAATGCGAAGTAGCACAACGCGCCGATCGCGAGCGCGGGCAGTGTCGCGCCCAGGTTCGGCAGCCACTGGTTGATCGCCTGATAGGCGGCGATGCCGATCGCCCATGCGATGAACGCGCTCACGTGCCAGCCCGCTGAGTAGCCGTAGCGGCCTTGCGGGTCGGCGAGCACCGTGGCATCGATGCGTCGCTTGCGGATGATGAAGTGATCGACCAGCACGACGCCAAAGAGCGGAGCGAACACCGAGCCGATCAGCAGCAGAAAGTTCTGGTACTTCGCCATCGGCACGACGACGGCGATCAGCGTGCACAGCGCGCCGAATGCCGCCGACAGCAGCGGCACGCTCGAGCGCGCCCAGAACGTACCGGTTGAGACCGCGGCTGAGTGAATGTCGGCGAACGCGTTGTCGATTTCGTCGATCAGCACCAGCAGCAGCGCAAGACCGCCGCCTGCCTGCGCGAGTGCGTTGGTGAGCAGCGCATCGCCGCCGCCCGCCGCGAGTCCGTAGATCGCGCCGAGCGCATAGAACCAGACGTTCGCAATGCCGTAGCCGAGCAGCGTGCCGCGGAACGTTTCGCCGGCGCGCCGCCCAAAACGGGTGTAGTCGGCGATCAGCGGCAGCCACGATAGCGGCATGGCGACCACCAGATCGATCGCAACACCCGCCGGCATTTCGCCGGTGCCGGGGCGATGCAGCAGCGCGCCGAAATCCTGCTTCGCGAGCACGGCCCACGTCAGCCAGCCCGCGCCCGCGAGCAGCAGCCAGATGCCCCATGTGCGCAGAAAGCGCCGCACGAACGACAGCGGGCCGCTGATCGCGAGCAACGTCGCCAGCACGCCGAAGAGCACGGTCCACACGAGCGGCATCGACACGCCGAATGCCTGTTTCGCGAGCGCGTTCGCGGAATCGCGCATCACGATCACTTCGAAGGACCCCCAGCCGACCAGCTGGATGACGTTGAGCACCGCGGGCACCGATGCGCCGCGTACACCGAGCGTCGGCCGCAGCGACGACATCGCCGCGAGCCCGGTATCGGTGCCGATCACGCCGGCGAGCGCGAGCAGCACCACGCCGAGCGCGGTGCCGATCACGATCACGATCAGCGCATGCGGCAGCGACAGGCCGGGTACGAGCAGCGCGCCGGCCTGCGCGACCAGCAGGCCAATGCCGAGCGAGAACCATAACGCGAACGCATCGCCGGTGCGAAATGCGCGGCGCGCGTCGGGGACGGGCGCAAGCGGCGCGTAGGTGGAGCCGATGTGTTCGGCAAGCGGGTCCTGGGTCATGGGATGTCTTCCTCTCTGTCTTCGTTGGTATCGTTGCGGCGCGATGCCGCATGGAATCGCCCGCCGTCGCCGGGATGCGGCGGCTGTCATAATGCGAGACCAGGGTGGCGAACTTGCTCAGTTTGCGCCGAAAAAGCCGAGATTATCCCAAACGCCATGTTCGAAGAAACCCGTGCCAATGTTCCGCTCGCCGAGCGTCTGCGGCCTCGCGCGATCGATGAAGTGATCGGCCAGAAGCATCTGCTTGGCCCGAACAAGCCGCTGCGCGTCGCGTTCGAGTCCGGCGAAGCGCATTCGATGATCCTTTGGGGGCCGCCCGGCGTCGGTAAGACAACGCTCGCGCGGCTGATGGCCGATGCGTTTCACGCGGAGTTCATCGCGCTCTCGGCGGTGCTGTCGGGTGTGAAGGACATTCGCGAAGCCGTCGAGACCGCGCAGGTGCACCGCGCGCATGGCCGGCAGACGCTGGTGTTCGTCGACGAAGTGCACCGCTTCAACAAGAGCCAGCAGGACGCGTTCTTGCCGCACGTCGAATCGGGCCTGTTCGTGTTCGTCGGCGCGACGACCGAGAATCCGTCGTTCGAGGTGAACAGTGCGCTGCTGTCGCGGGCCGCCGTGTATGTGCTGAAGAGCCTCGACGCGGACGAACTGCGCGAACTGCTCGAGCGTGCGCAGCACGAGCTGGGCGGCCTCACGTTCACCGATGAAGCGCGCGATGCGCTAATCGGTTCGGCCGACGGCGACGGCCGCAAGCTGCTGAACAATCTGGAGATCGTCGCGCGGGCCGCGGCACAGCAGAAGACCACCGAAATCGACGGCGCGCTGCTCGGCAGCGCGCTTGCGGAGAATCTGCGCCGCTTCGACAAGGGCGGCGATGCGTTCTACGACCAGATCAGCGCGTTGCACAAGTCGGTGCGCGGCAGCAATCCGGACGGCGCGTTGTACTGGTTCTGCCGGATGCTCGACGGAGGCGCCGATCCGCGTTATCTCGCGCGCCGTATCGTGCGCATGGCGTGGGAAGACATCGGCCTTGCCGACCCGCGCGCCGCGCGCATCGCGCTCGACGCCGCCGAAACCTACGAGCGCCTCGGTACGCCGGAGGGCGAGCTCGCACTCGCGCAGGCAATCATCTATTTGGCGATCGCGCCGAAATCGAACGCGGGCTACATGGCTTATAACGAGGCGCGCGCGTTTGTAGGCAAGGACCAGTCGCGCGTGGTGCCGATTCATTTGCGCAACGCGCCGACGCGGTTGATGAAGGAGCTGGGCTACGGCCACGAGTACCGCTATGCGCATGACGAACCGGATGCCTACGCGGCCGGTGAGACCTATCTGCCGGACGGGATGCGCGAGCCGCACTGGTATCGGCCGACGCCACGCGGGCTCGAGGGCAAGATCGGCGAGAAGCTTGCGCGCCTTGCCGAACTCGACGACGCGTGGCGCAGCGAGCATAAGCCGAAGAAAGGTTGAGCCTTGGCTGGCGCCGCTCGCGCTGCAGGCGGTGTCGGCGCACACCGGAGGTTCACGCCGGTGCGCTAAAATCGCAGCTTCACACAACGAACTTCCCCCTCGTCATGCTCGACATCCAGTTGCTGCGCAAAGATCTCGAAGGCGTTGCGAAACGCCTTGCCGACCGCGGCTATATCCTCGACGTCGCTGCGTTCTCCGCGCTCGAAGCGGAGCGCCGCGCGATCCAGACCCGCACCGAAGAGCTGCAGGCACGCCGCAATAGCTTGTCGAAGCAGATCGGCGCGATGAAAGGGCGTGGCGAGGACACGTCGGCGGTGATGGCCGAGGTGAGCGGGCTTGGTGACGAGATGAAGGCATCGGCGGTGCAGCTTGACGTGGTCCAGAGCCGCCTGTCGGACCTGATGCTCGGCGTGCCGAACCTGCCGCACGATAGCGTGCCGGTGGGCAACGACGAAACCGGCAATGTCGAGGTGCGCCGTTGGGGCACACCGCGCCAGTTCGACTTCGAAGTCAAAGACCATGTGGATGTCGGCACGCCGCTTGGCCTCGATTTCGAAACGGGCGCGAAGCTCGCGGGCGCGCGCTTCACGATGCTGCGTGGCCTGATTGCGCGGCTGCACCGTGGGCTCGCGCAGTTCATGATCGACACGCACACCCAGCAGCACGGGTACACGGAAATCTATACGCCGTACATCGTCAACCCGGAGATCCTGTACGGCACAGGCCAGCTGCCGAAGTTCGCCGACGATATGTTCCGCGTCGAAAAGGGCGGTGGCGAGAATACGGTCACGCAGTACCTGATCTCGACGTCGGAAATTTCGCTGACCAATACCGTGCGTGACAGCATCGTCGACGCGCGTGCGCTGCCGATCAGGCTGACTGCGCATTCGCCATGCTTCCGTTCGGAGGCGGGCTCATATGGTCGCGACACGCGCGGGATGATTCGCCAGCATCAATTCGACAAGGTCGAGATGGTGCAGATCGTTGCGCCGGAGACTTCGTATGACGCACTCGAACAGATGGTCGTCCATGCCGAGACGATTCTGCAGAAGCTCGAGTTGCCGTATCGCGTGATTACGCTCTGCACGGGCGATATGGGCTTTTCGGCGGCGAAGACTTACGACCTCGAGGTGTGGCTGCCTGCGCAGAACACCTATCGTGAAATCTCGAGCTGTTCGAATACCGAGGCGTTTCAGGCGCGCCGGATGCAGGCGCGGTTTCGCCATGCTCAAGGCAAAGCGGAACTCGTGCATACGTTAAACGGGTCGGGCCTCGCGGTGGGGCGCACGCTGGTTGCGGTGCTGGAGAACTTCCAGAATGCCGATGGTTCGGTGACGGTGCCGGCCGTGCTGCGACCTTATCTCGGCGGTGTCGAGCGCCTTGAGGTGCCGGCGGCAGGTTGATGCGGTCGGGGTGCTTGCGGCATTGGCTGCTGGTCGCGCGGCATCTTCAATGTGATCGCCCGCTGCGGTACAAAAAAGGCTTGGAAACCGAATTCAACTGTTCTATAATCTTCGCTTCGCCGAGCAGCGACCCGCTTGGCGAAGTGGTTCACATAGCACGTCGGTAGCAGTAGCAGGTCCGGTCAGGTACTTGCCTTGAAGCGCTGTGACGGCCGCTTCAAGCTTCTGCAGAATCCAAGGAAAGGTGGCAGAGAGGTCGAATGCGCCGGACTCGAAATCCGGTGTACGGTTATACCGTACCGTGGGTTCGAATCCCACCCTTTCCGCCAAGAAAGAAGATTCTTGCGCAAATTGCGCAGCTACTTCGCAGCCGATTTATTTTTTCGTAAAACGATGGTCAGACCATTCGGCTTTCACGAAAAAATGAGAGTAGGCTACGCACGAGTCTCAACACAAGAGCAAGAAACACGGGCACAACTCGACGCACTGACCAAAGCGGGCGTCGAGTTGGTGCACGAAGAAAAACGGTCGGGTGCCACGCTGCGCCGACCAGTCCTGGACAAACTCCTCCGAAACCTCAAACGCGGCGATACGCTCGTCGTGTACAAGCTTGACCGCATCGCGCGATCGCTAAAACATCTGCTCGGCATCATCGAACGCCTGCAAGAGCGCGGCGCTGACTTCGAGAGCCTGACCGAGCACATCGACACGAACACACCGGCGGGAAGGCTTATGCTCCAGATGCTTGGCGCGTTTGCTGAGTTCGAGCGGGAAATGATTCGTGAGCGGACCAAGAGCGGTATGCAGGCCGCGAAACGACGTGGGATACGTCTTGGCCGACCACGCAGCCTGGAGGCTGACGACGAAAGGCGGGCGGTTGCGCAATGGCGTACGGGACGCTACACGCTCACCGCGCTTGCACATGAATACGGCGTGCACCTGTCGAGTATCAAGCGGGCCGTGTATAGAGCGGACCAGTCAGCGCAGCCCCGGTTGCTTAACGACTAGGTGACTTCGTTCGCAGCCCTCTCCAGCACGCAGGCAAGAAAAACCGGCCTAGCAGGGAGGCGTGACAGCGCTCCGTCTCTCTGCCTGCGTTCCGCGCCTGTGCCGATACCCGCTACTCGGTCCGGGTGGCCGCGCTGAGCCGCGCGATAACCGCCCTGACTTTGCAGACACTCCCACGCCCTACCATCGCTGCGACCACGGCCCGGACACTCCTGACGCTAGACGTACCGCCCAACCGTTCCTACGTACGAGATTTAACGTTACGCTTCCGGTCGAGATAACTATTAAATGAACTCTCGTCCATGAAGGAGCGCATAACCGCCAGATCAGCCGCAATCACAAGCCGCTCAAAAGCGTCACGCCTGGAAATACCCACATCGGCAGCAAGCCGGTCGAGCGCAATACGCACCGTGTCATCCACGCTGAACGACAGCTTACGACTACCCAAACGCGCAACAACGGGCGGCTCGCGCAAAACATCCGTCACCGTTACAACACCTGATCCGACCTTCGGCACAACTGCCCCGGCCCCGGCGACCATCACAGCCTCTGGTTTCCTCGCCATCCCAGCCAGTTTTTCCCGCAACCGCTCGTTCTCCAGCACCAGTTCGTCGTAACCATCCGCCGCAGCCGGAATCTTTTTCGTTACGGTAACGGGATTGCCCGCGACCTTGCGCCGTGCCCGGTACGCCGCCTGCCGCTGTGCGTTCGTCAGCGCACCATCTTTACGCGGCCGCCCACGACCACGCTTTTCCGTTACGCCTGATAGCGGTAACGGGATTGTTTTCGTGTCTTCTGCCTGAATCACTGTGCGCCTCTTCCGCATGTTCAATACCTGTTATTTTACGTTACGAGTAACACAAAATCAACATATTTCGTTACGCATAACAAATAATAACTATTCCGGTACACGTAACGAAAAAACAAGCTCTCCAAATTCCGCGCCCTGATGCGGGTCGCATATTCGCCGCCCCGCCAGGCAACCAAATGCAGGCACTGCTAGAATCCCCCGCGCCAAATAACAGAAAGGCCAACATGGGCATACAGGATCGCGACTGGTACCGGGACGAACTGAATCGCAGGGAAGGCTACCGGCCGTCCAGGCACCAACCGGTTCACCCTGCACTCCGACACCTTCACACCGGACGGAGCACCCCGAAATTCGTAATTGCGCTCGCATGGGTCGGCGTGGGCGCGTTGCTGTACATCGCATTCACAGTCCTCCAGCACTACCACCGCTAGATTTTCTGCACCTGCAGCACGAGCACGATTTCGGTGTTGTCATTCGCGTTGTTATGCCCGTTCATCCACCTGGGCAGGAACGACACGCCCGACGTTGCACGCGTGTCGTGTGACTGGATCAGCCCACCAATCACCGCCACGTCGCCGTCCTGCATTGACGTGACGGTTTGCAGCTTGCGCGTGTTCTTCGTTGGCGACGTGTTGACCCCGGTCGTGGTGCGCACGAAGTCGGAAATCTCTTCATCAACCGTCAGGTCAATCGTGTCGCTCATCACCATCGGCGATACATCGAAGATCACGCCCGCGTCCTGATACACGACCGACTGCACCGGTGTTCCGCTCGTCCCCTGAAAGCTCACGTTGCCTTGCGTCGGCACCTCCTGCCCGACATTCAGCCGCGCCCGCTCGCCGGATAGCACGGTCACGTTTGGCCGCGTGAGCACCTTGAAACGGCTGTCCGAGTCCAGCGCCTGTATCGCCGCATCGATCGTGTTCGAGCCGCTTGATGCATGCAGCGAGACAACCGATTGCGCCGGATCAGCAAACCCGTTGCTGATGCCAAGGCCCACGCCGAGGATCTTCACGGCCAGCGAGAAGCCCGACTGAGCCTGCGTGGTATCACTGACCTCGTACACCCACGCACGCAGGTTGACCTTGCCGCGCGCGACGTCAATCACCGGCAACACCTTGCGCAGTGTCGCCACCTCATCGGCCGTGCCGACGAACACGAGCTGGTCCGAACTCTGATCGATCATCGCGGCGGCCGACTGCGGCGGTACGTCCTGCGACAGGTCGCCCTTGCCCTGCAGCGCTGCGCTGCCGCCCGCCGAAATGCCGCGCTGGGTCGTGAATCGTCCACCAACAAGCGGCTGCACCATCCGCATCAGGTAGTCAGCCTTGCGATAGTGCGGCACGTACACGAACGGTTCACGCACCTCTTTCGGGCGATCGGCATCGGGCTTTTTGCCGATGAAGTCGACACCATCCCGCACCGTCACCGCATAGCCCAGCGAGTCCAGAAACGACACGAGAAAGCCCCGCATATCACCATCGCCAGCCCGGTAGCGGAATGACACCTGCCGCTGATCCGCGAGCACATCCGGCCCGATCACGTGCGGCGTCTTCACCGCGTTTTCGTACACGAAGTCCACCACAAACGACACCGTAGCGAACCGCAGATCGAACGAATTGCCTTTCGAGCGCTGCACCATCGCTTGTACGGGCGTAACAGGCGACGCCGGCGCCACAGCATCCGGCGAGCTACCGAGCGCGGCCAGCGTCGGTAACGGCGGCACCGATGCCGGCTGCCTGTCAGCCAGCGCGAGTGCGGGCCACATCAGTACAAGCGCAAGCAGACGCCTGATGTTCATTTCGAATTACCCACAGGAACAGGAGAGGACGGCGCGATTGACGGCTTCGCCCCGGACCACGTTGTGACGCGCTGGCCATCGACACGCCCGGCGATCGCAGCGCCCAGACCGTTGAATGCACCGGGCGAATCCACCCGCATCCGTCCCGAGCCATCGACCAGCACGACATACTGCAAATCGCCCGACTCGACACGGCCCATCACACGCCACGTATCGGACACATCCGGAACCTTCGCCGCGGCTGAAGGTGCAGCGACACCCGACGCCCCACCCGGCCCCGCGGGAACGGCACCTGACGCCGATACAGATGCCGCAGCGTGTTTCGCCGGTTTTGCCGTGTGCGTGAAGAAGCGATACGCAAACCACAGGCCGCAACTGATCAGCACGACCACCGCCGCCGCCATAAACCACAGCTTGCGACTCATGAGCAGATTTTGCCGCGCATCCACCACGGCCTCCTGTCCTGCCCCACCGGCGTAGCTCTTGTAGAGCGGGAAAATCTCCGCCTTGTAGCTCTTGTAATAGGTCGCGACGCGCGTTTTCGCGTTCTGCTTCCAGCCGTCGTACTGCTCGACCCGATAGCGGTTCGGCGCACCCAGCGTCTTGAGCTTGTGCATCACGAACGTGAGTTCGAGCACCGGCTTAAGCATCCGGTGCAGATCGCCGACCGACTGCACCATCAGCACCACATCACACGCAAGGCCCGAGTCCTGATTGACGAAGTGACGGTGCATACGGAAGAACGCGACGTGCTCTTTCGAGAGCTTCTCGCCGGCGGCCCAGAGCTTCCACGCCTCATCGACCACCACCAGATCACCCGGTTCGACCAGCCCCGGTGTGACCGTCGCCCCGTCCGCGCTTTCGACTTCGACCGGGAAGAAGCCTTGCTCCGTAATGCGCTCGGTCGTCACATGCACGATGCCGCCGAGCTTCGACGCATCCAGCTTGCGATGCTCAACCAGATACGCATGCACGGCTTCTTCGCTGATGCCATCAACGTTGGTCACGACACGACGACCCGCCGCGATCGCTTCGAGCAGCGGCCCGGACACCACTTCATACGACTTGCCGGAACCCATGATTCCGCAGTACGCGTTGATCGACATACCCGCCTCAACCGATCAGCGGAATACGACGGATGATGAAGCGCGCACCATACGCCGCGATCACCAGCGGCACGCCGTAGCTGACCGAGCACAGATCGAGGAAGTACCACACCCCCGTACCCACCGCGCCAAACGCCTGCGACAGCGATGCAGCACTTGGCAGCATGCCTTGCCCTTGCAGATACGAGACCGACTCGGTGACGAAGAAATACAGCGCGAAATAGAACACGAACTTGACCAGCACCGAGCGGAACAGCCACGACAGCGCGGACCACGCAGCCGCCATCAGGATCGGAAACATGAATCACCTCACGCGGTAAGAACGATGAACACCGATGCCAGCAGGAACACCAGCGCGAACGCAGCGCTGATCGCAGTGCGGTTCTGTTCGAACAGCGTGCAGTGCTGGTCCATCGTGTAGCTGTTGCCGAAAATGGAGAACGTCGCAACCGGACACGTGCCCGTGTGTGCGGGAAGCTGGAACGACCTGAAGCCGGGCAGCATGTTGACGATCGGCCCAAGAATCATGTCAATGGTCGGCGTGCTCTCCAGCGTCGGTTCAGGTGTGCCCGGATTCGTGCCCCAATCGACCTCGCACGCAGGCTCACCCGGCGCACCACATTGACCGTCCTGCGGACTCGTGCCATCACCCGGTTCTGTGCCCGTATCGGTGCCCGGATTGACTCCGGGGGTAGGATCGGCCGAGCCGGGCGAGTTATTGATTGGCAATGCGCCAACCGAGCCACCCGAACCCGTCTGTCCCTGCGTACCGGAACCTGTCCCCGTGCCCACCGCATCCCCGACCGTTGGCGTATACGCAGGGTTGGCGGCCTGCCAGTCCGCCGCTTCCTGTGTAGTCACCGGGTTGCTGGGGTCATAGGCCACGCCGGCGTAACCTGGCAACTGCGAAGCCTGCTGCCACAGCGCGTTCACCACGTCAGCCGCCAGCTCGGGATTGACCGGTTGCGACTTCTCGGACTCAGGCAGATTCGCAACAGCCGTCTCATAGTCGGAGATGACTGGTGAACCGTCGCCGCCAGCCGGAGCGTCAACCAGATTCGGTGGAATGCCGAAACTTTTCTGGAACTTCAAACCATTGTTAATGGTGCTGCCATCGATCGGATTGATTCCATGCGTCGTGCAGTTGCCGTTGCCATCACAACTATCAAGGATGTACTGAACGACCTTCGCCGGATCAACCCCACTGCACACTACAGGTGCCCCGCTCTTGCCACCCGCCGCGAGTTCCGCATTCGCCGCTGCCGTATCTGTCAGGAAATCCTTCTCAAGCAGCTGGCCGCACTTTTCCGGCCACACGCGGGTATCACTAAAGTAGAAAAAAGACCCGTCAGGGGGCGCAACCGTCCCGGTGGTCGTTGCAGTGACGCTATTGCCCGAGCCAAACAGCCACTTCACCAGGTTGTCCAGGCCCAATGCAACAGCCGCGAAAACGACAGCGTTAATCACCGCGCCCGCGACGATACCGAGCCAGCCGCCCCCGAACGCCAACCGCCCGACAGCGACGCCTGCCGCGACCTGCTCTACGCCCTGCACGGTCCTGGTCACGGCCGGATCAGTTGGTGACATGCCCTTGACGCCAAGCTTCTTGTAGAGCAGACCTGACGTTTCAGTCTGGAACTTCCCGTAGGTGTAGTTCGTGGATGAATCGTTAACTGACGCGGTAATGCGCCCCTGCTCATCGAACGACAGCACCTGTCCCGCCTGCACCCGACCGGCAACCAGCAACGCGAGCAACAAGCAAACGCCCTTACGCTTGTCCATGCCTTACCCCTTGAACCCGGTCACACACGCCCATCCGCACACGATGCCCCACGCGAACATCGCCAGATACCAGCAGTCCGTTGACGCCATGACACCTATCCCCCGTATGTGAAAAGGGGAGCCACGCGGCTCCCCGGTTCAACAGCAGCCGCGCAGACTTACAGGCCGCGAACCGCACGCAATGCAAACTTCGCACCGCGCCATGCGACATACACACCGACCATCACGGTGGCCACGGCCATGATTGCCGTAATGACCGTGCTGAAGTCCACAGACGACGTGATTTGCGAGAAGTCCGGCGCAGTGCTCGTCTGCGCGTTTGCGGCAACAGCCACACCACCCGTGACAACAGCGGCACCCACACGAGCGCCGAGCTTCTTCAATGCCAACAGCTTCGCCTTCATACAACTCCCTTTAACAAGAAACCGGGAAACGCCCGGCAACGTTGGGCTCAACCGCGACGGATCAGGTCGAGCACCGCACCTACGCCCGCGCTCACCATCCAGACAGCGACAACCATGGAGAACGCCAGCGCAAAGAAACCTCCAGCCGTCACGTAGTCAAACGGCGCGCTTTCAGGGCTATCGACAAGCGCGAGGTGTGTTACTGCCACGGTCCCCGCTGTGCCATCACTCGCCGTACATGCAAGCGCGTTGCCGTTAGCCGTCACGACAGACGAACCGGACGCCGTTGACACACATACCGTTACATCGATACCCGTACTCATCGCGTCACCCGTGCACAGCGCCTGAAACGGCGCACCGAGAGCCAGTCGCTCACTGCTCGCGCCATCCATACGACGCCGGCGACGAGAACAACCGCTGTCAGCAGCGTGAGACACCCCGCAATCCGGTCCAGCGCGTCAAATGGACAACTCAGCATTTCGCCTCCACCTTTCGCATGCGAAATCAGCCGTTGCGGATCGCGATGCGCATTTCAGCCAGCAGCGTCCCCAGCTCGAACGGCATCCCGAACGCGCCCAGCGTGAAGGCCGCAAGCGTCCAGTCTTCAAGATGCTCCGTGACCTGCAGCCCCGCTATGCGTCGCACTAGCGCCAACGCTTCGAGTCCCGCGCACGACGCGCCAAGTTCGAACCCGTCGCGACACACATCCAGAATCGCTGTCCGCTGTTCGATGGAGAACAGATCCACCAGCTCAGCGGCCGGAGGACATTCCTCGTGCCGCAGGTTGTCCGCCAGTTCCCACAGCGCGATCCGGCCGTCAAACTCAGGCTTGGCCACAGCACGGACCCCGGCGTCATCCTCTTCACTCGAAGGCACCTTGCGAGCCACGGACGATTTCTTCAGTTCCGCGAGCACCGCCCTGGCCTCTTTGCGCCCAACCTTTCCCTGGCGAATATTCATGTCGAGCACCGTCGCATGTGACTGGCTCAACGCGCCCACTTTCGCGACGCATTGCAGCAGTTCAACGTCCTCAGTCACGCCGTCCTCAAGCAGCTTTCTCGCGCGCCAGTCGAAGCCCTCATAAGTCAGCGCAAGCCGCTTTGAGACCCACGCGCTCGACTTCTTCACGCGATCCGCAACACGGTCCACCTTCCCGAGCCGGTCATACAGACGCCGAATCGCGTTTGCCTCGTCCTGCAAACTCAGTTCTTCGCGCTGGATGTTCTCCGCGAGTTGCATATCGTCTGCAGCCTCATCGGTCACGTCGCCCACCAGTGCGGGCACCGCAGACAGGCCAGCCATACGAGCCGCGCGAATCCGCCGCTCACCCGCGATGAACCGATACCGGCCATCAACTGGCGTACGCAACAGCACCGGCTGCAAAATCCCGCGCACCTTCACATCAGCGGCCAGCTCGGCAAGCGTCTGCTCATCGAATACCGTGCGCACCTGTTCCGGCATGTCGATCACGTCCAGCGCCACGAACTGCAACGCCGGGCCATCCGACACCGGAAACACATCCCCATTCAGCGGCACGACCGCCGCTTTTCTCGTTCTTCCCGCCATCACGATCCCCATGTTTCGCATGCGAAAAAGTGGGCCGCAGACTTCACGACCCGTACTGAGGCAATCTATCCCCACCACCGCCCCCAACTTAGCCCCGTCACAAGGGCCTTAGTGAACGCGGCGAAGAAAGATCACAGGCACCACGTCAAACGGACCGTCGCAATGGTCACGACCCGCATGCACCGCTTCGTCCGCATCACCAAAGCCGCCCGCATCGCGAAGCCGAGGCGTAAAGCTCACGTCGCCATCGGCCGGACACAAGAACTCGCCGCTCAACAGTTCCTGCACCACGTACACCACCGCGCCGTTCACGGTTACCCCTTGGCGCTGGCCGAGCGCGAAAGCGGCTTGAGCGAGTGCATGAGCGTCTTCTGCGTCTTGCCATTCGTGACAATCTCGAATTCCGCTTCGCCTTCAAACGGAAACGGCAGGTGCTTGTACTTGTCGAACTCCGCCGACGTACCGAGCGTGAATTCCCCGACCGCGAACCCCTTAGCAGTTCCCTTCGACTCGTCCAGTTGCGTCTCTGTGTAAACCTTCGTCGAATCGAACGCCGTGCCGTTGTCCATCTCGCCCTTGCTCGCCTTCATCCCCAGAACCTTCACCTGACTCACGAATTTCATGGCAATCCTTATCAAATGTAGTGGCTGACATAAAGACCTCTTCCCCCGGCCAGCCGTCATCGGAGGGGTCTAAATCGTTAAACGCGCGAACGGGATCACGCCTATGAATCGGCGCGTCGCATAGCTCGTAATCGGGGACCTTCAGGCGCTCCGGCCATTCTCCCGAGGCGTTCGTGATTGCGTCAAGCACAGCCTCATCGCCGAGAAGCGGGCGCAAGACGCCGAAGTACTTGCCGTACGAAGCGCGGATATTGCGTAGGCTCGCGTCAACGTTGATCTCTGCGGCTTTGCGCTTGACCTCGATACGCTGCGGAGTACACCCCTGTTCAAAGAACCGCAGGCACGGATAGGCGCCGACGAAATAACCTGACGGGTCAAGCAGCACGTCGAGCGGGATCACGCGCTTGTTATTGCGCACCTCGACCTCGAAGCGCACCCACGGTGACGACTCGTCGCCTTGCTCCATCCCCTTTTCATAGACGCGGCAGAGCTTGCCATTGCGGCGCAACCCAACGTAAAGGCTACGGCCCTTGCCGGTCGGATTCTTCCAGTCCCCGCGATGCTCGTGGCTCGGTGCACGCCCCGAAGCCGAAAACAGTCCGTCGTCATACCAGGCGTCGGCCTGATCCACCGTGTATTCGCCCTCCATGCAGTCGTGCGCAAGGTCCACCCGCGTGATCGTCGGACGCCGTGCTACCCTCGACAGGAAGTCGTGTAACCGGCCCTCCCATCCTGGCTTCGCCGCAATGCAACCCTGGCCAGTGACGTTGACCAGCATCGTCGCGCGCTGACTTGACCCGCCCAAGGCGATATAACCGTATCCGTCGCCAAGCTCCCACGCGTTCAGGTAGAAATCGCGTCGACGCTTGAGGTCCGCTGTCACGCCGAACCCGAAAATCTCCTCGAAATAGCGACTGGCCTCCCGCACATACTGTTCGTCGCCAACAAGCTGCTCGCGAGCAGTCTTTGACCATGTTTCCTCACCTACCGTGAAGCGCAAGGTGTCGACTACTGCAACCTGTCCACCAGTCGGCACCCGTACAGCAATTGTTTTGATCTCACCGGATTCCGTGACGACCATCTGCAACCGTTCGACTGTCGCGAGCGGCGCTATGTCCATTCCCCCCCTGTTAGTCGTGGGGGGGCATTCGCCCGACGCGCCGCCGCGTACGTCCTCATCCTTGCGGGCGTGCGCGGCGGCGCTCCGGTCGGAGACGCCATTAGTACTACGAATGGGATTGCTCAGAAGAGTGTCTTTTAGCTTGCCCATGGTTACGCCGTGACCTCCACAGGAACCAGCGTCAAGCGGTTTGGCTGACGCATTTGACGGTAGAGAGCGGCGCGAGCCTTGTCGCGCGCCTTTGCTGCGGACGCGGCGCGAACCTCCACTGTCGCGACCCGCGTCCCGATGCTTGAATACGCATGCACCCGGTATGCAGACACAGCCACCCCGTTTTCCTTGGTTTTCGTGATCCGGAAACGCTCCGGTTTACCTTTCTGCCGAAACTGCTAGACTGCGGTGTTGATCGATTCCGCAAACATTTGACCGTTTGTTCAAACGAACGGGCGAATTATTTGAACACATGTTCAAATTTGTCAAGGGGCAAAATATGACGATTGCTGAACTTCTAGATGCGGCGAAGCGCAAGCAGGGCTCGCTCGGCGCTATTGCCGACCACTTCGGGTTCCATCAGTCCTGCCTGTCCACCTGGCGTTCAGGCAAGCGCAAACCCGACGCGGGCGCAATCATGTTGCTCGCAGAACTGGCAGAGTTGCCGCCGTTCGAAACGCTCGCGCAAATCGAACTCGAACTGGACGACAAGCACCAATCAGTTTGGGCACGCGCCCTGGGAAACCTCCGCGCGGCCGGAGTAGCCGCGACCGTGACCCTCACACTGGGGACCTGTTTGGCGATGCTGTCGAGCCATGACGCACAGGCTTCGCAGACGCATACGGTTCGGAACTCACCCTTTCCGCCAGAGCATCAATGAAAAACGGGCCCCTGCGGCCCGTTTTCGTTTGGCCCCGCACAATCTGTCTCCGCACTTCAATACAACTCGATTAGTTGCTCGTGGCGCACCGGGTTCCCGATGAATAAATGTTTCTCGGTCAAATACGGCTCCGCTAGCCAATACGCCGAAGCATTCCCATACTCATGATGTGCCCACACGACACCCGCGAGAATGTCGACGAATTGCAGCGGCAGGCAATCCTTGCTTTTCCAAGGTGTTGTTTGTAGCGCGGTATCGCAAATCGATGCGAGTTCGGTTGACAGGTACTCGTGCAACCCGTGCTTGTATTCAACCTTCATCGACCGTTTGTCTGGAATGAAGCACACGGATTCGTGCTCGCGCATGAGGTCGAGAAGCAGGCATTTCACCATAAAGTTATACAGACCATTAGGATTACGACGGAATGCGCCGTTAACATTCTCCTTCCGAACGGTGATGGCCATGAAGCGTATATCGGGATGTTTCTCGTGGATTTCCGGCAGCGCCAGCGCGAAACGTTCGTGTTCCCCGCGGGAAAGCACAACAGACTTCAACTCATTCTTCGCGGCACGGCCGCGTTTCTTATACAGGCCACGAACGACTCGATTGAGTACAGACTCCCGTCCATCGGGAATGACGACGGCTGCCAACGTGAAGTATTGGCTCGACCCTCCGCGAAGATACGGTTCGGTCAGTTTCCAGCCAAGACATCCACTTTCATCGAGGTAGATCGTTACGCCATGGGCCCACAAGAAAAAAATAGCCTCCCCGGAGGGAGGCTATCGGATAGTGCGATACCCGGACCTGGCGTACCGAATAGTACGCTTACGATTGCAGGCGCCAAATTTTCGCAGGTTGCCCGGGCATATTTAAATCGCAACGCCGCTACAACTTCAGTATGCACGTAAGCGTCGCGATTCACAATCGTTGAATAAAAAATATTTTCTGGCGGATTAAATTATCGATCTCTTGATAAGAAATCCAATACATTTACAGTTATGCTCCAATCGAATTCTCGATCACGAAATATGAAATTAGGATCTCATAGGAATGTCTGATATTCCGTTCAAATCTTCAGGCGGTATGTGCGAATGCGACGTCTGATGCATCGGGTCCGTTGATCTGCGACCTTCACCCGACCCAACGCACATCCCTTCAACGCCTCGCATCTCTCTAACCTCTCGCCCCGAAGCGAACTCGCTACTCCAGGCATCAGCAGCCGGGTATGTATTCTGCTCGCGATGTCATAGTGATGACCGAGTCTCGCGATACCGTTTATAGCCCGATCAGGCATAACATAGGTGTCGTCCCCTTTCCTCCGATATTTCAAGGTCGGCAACCTTATGGCAACCCGCGACCGGAAAACCGCATTCGTTGCTGGCGATAAACATTGCGCGCCGGCGGACCCGGCTTCATCGACCGACGGACCACTCAAGGGGCTCGTCGAAGCGAACGACCATTGCGCGCTGGCAATCCTCGATCGCGACGGCTGCGTGATCAGCTGGAATATCGCCGCCGAGCGCCTGACCGGCCATGTGCGCGCCGATGTGTCGGGGCGCCACCTGTCGTTCCTGTACGCCGGCGCGGCGACCGACGGTGGGCTTGCCGCGGATGCGCTTGCACAACGCGATCTGAACAGCGCCGCGTACCAGGGGCGCATCGACGGCGAGCGCCGGCTGCGGCGCATCGGCAACACGCCGATACGCGCAGGCGTGGCGATTAGCGCGGCGACGGATCCGACAGGGGAGCTTGCCGGCTTCAACTGTATGTTCACAGCGTGCGAGGACGCGTCGGTCATCGACGACGCGCAACTGATCGACGCAAGCTCCGAACGTTTCGCGCAGATCGTCCAGGATATCCAGGACTACGCGATCTTTATGCTCGATCGAGGCGGCCATGTGATGAGCTGGAACGCCGGGGCGCAGCACATCAAGGGTTACCGGCCCGACGAGATCATCGGACGCCATTTTTCGACGTTTTACTCGGCTGAGGATAAAGCAGCGGGCAAACCCGAGCGCGAACTGGTGCTGGCGGAACAGTTCGGCCGGGTTGAAGACGAAGGCTGGCGTATCCGCAAAGACGGCACGAAGTTCTGGGCGAACGTCGTGATCACCGCGTTGCGTGGCGCCGACGGGCGACTGCGCGGCTTCGCGAAGGTCACCCGCGACCTCACCACGCGGCGCGCGCAGGAAGAGACGCTGCGGCAAAGCGAGGAACGGTTCCGTCTGATGGTGGAGTCTGTCAAGGATTATGCGATCTTCATGCTGGATGCGGATGGCAATGTCGCGACGTGGAACTCGGGCGCGACGCAGATCAAAGGCTATCAGCGTGACGAGATCATCGGCCGGCCGATCTCGGTGTTTTACAGCGCCGACGACAACGCCGCACTCAAGCCGCAGCGCGAGCTCGAGATTGCAGCCAGATTCGGCCGCGTCGAAGACGAAGGCTGGCGGGTGCGCAAGGACGGTTCGATGTTCTGGGCCAATGTTGTGATCACCGCCGTGCGCGACAGCACCGGACGTCTGCTCGGCTTCGCGAAGGTCACGCGGGATATGAGCGAACGCAAACGGCTTGAGGAACTCGAGGTGTCGAGCCGCCGGATGAGTGAGTTTCTCGCCACGCTCGCGCACGAGCTGCGCAATCCGCTTGCGCCGGTGCGCAACGCGGTAAGCGCGATGCAGCTCGCCCCGGACACCGATCCGCTGCTGCGCCAATGCCGCGACGTGATCGACCGCCAGGTCGGCCATCTGACCCGTCTCGTCGACGATCTGCTCGACATCGGCCGTATCACGACCGGCAAGATCGATCTGCGCATCGCGCCAGTCGATATACAGGATGTGGTCACGCGCAGCATCGAGGCTGCCCGGCCGTTTACCGACGCGCGCGGGCAAACGATCAGAGTGGTGATGCCGGCCACGCCGCTCGCGGTGCGCGGCGATCTGACCCGCCTCGTGCAGGTGCTGCAGAACCTGCTGAACAACGCATCGAAGTTTTCGCCGAACGGCACGCAGATTTCGATTCATGTCGCGACCGAGCGCCGCTCGGTCGTGGTGCGCGTGAAGGACCAGGGGCGCGGAATTCCGGAAAGCGCGCTCGATTCGATCTTCGACCTGTTCATGCAGGAAGGGCATGCGCAGAACCCGACCGACACGGGCCTCGGTATCGGGCTCACGTTGTGCCGCTCGCTGGTTGAACTGCATGGCGGCGCCATCCTTGCATCCAGCGCTGGCCGCGGGCGCGGCAGCACGTTCACCGTGCGACTGCCGCTCGCGCCCGGCGCGGGGCACGATCACGATGACACGCCGTCTTCCATCGCGACTACCCCGTACAGTGCAGCGCTGCGCGTACTGGTGGTCGACGATAACCGCGACTCGGCAGACAGTCTTGCCGTCCTGCTCGAGATGAAGGGACACGAGGCGCGCGTTGCCTACGATGGCCAGAGCGCGGTTGCGGCCGCCAAGTCCTATGTGCCGCATCTGGTCCTGACCGACCTCGCAATGCCGAACGTGGACGGGTTCGGCCTGCTGCGCGAACTGCGCTCGAATCCGAAGCTGTCGCTCACGCGCGTCGTTGCCATGTCCGGTTTCGGTCAGGCAAGCGACCGCGAGCAATCGCTCGCCGCAGGTTTCGATGCGCATCTGGTGAAGCCGCTGGAAATCGACGTGCTGAACGAATTGCTGGACAGCGTGTCGCGCCCCACTTCAAATCATTGACCATACGTTCTGCGTACGGTTAAGAATTTTCCAGAAATATCGCATTCAATCTAAGAATAAATAGGATTCGCAAATCGCGAGATAGCTGCAATCGCACGCAGAATTGGGAAACTTTGTAATCGTATGGCTTTTCGACGGAGGAATCCCTTTACTAACCGAAAGTTTGTGCCTACGATTAAGTTGCATTTTTTTCTTGAGCAATCCGAATAGCAATGTCAATGCTCCGCGCTATCGTACTGGACGCGATAGCGAACGTTCTAGCGATGTGCGCTGCATGGGTGCGCGCATCGAATCGAAATCCCAGTTCCCAGTTAAACGCAATCAGAACAAGTTGTTGAAGTCGTCAGTGTTTCGAATGATCGACGCGTCGAATGGTCGGCGCCGGCATCTGCATCGCCCGTATTCCCAGCCGGCATCGCGCGCGGTCACCAGGCAGGCAAATCAGGTTGTCTTGTGCGAGCGTCGACGAGGAACGTAAGCCATGAAGATTGCCATCTTTGCCGTCGCGAATGCGGTTGCGGCTCGTCTTAACCGGTTGTTGGGCCCAGGCCTGGCGCCGTGGTCGGTTCGATCATGGGCTCCGTCGTTGGCCCCTTTGCGTGACCCTCGACGAGGCATTGCGGTCAACGCGGCTGAACCATTGCTTCATGTTTCGTCAGTGACGCGCGTCGATCCGACGGGTCGGGCGGGCGTTGCGTCGCGGGTTACGCGCCGCACGGATGCGCGCGTGGGTCCGCGCATGGGTCCGTTCACGCGTGCGTGGCGCGCGGTCTTCACGCGCGAGCCCACCAGCGCCATCCCGGACGTCTCACACGTATTCGCGGCGCTTGAGCATGCGCCGGTCGCTGCGATCATCGTGGATCAGCAAGGGCGGATCGCGCGCGCGAATGCGCAGACCGAACGGCTCTTCCAGTATCGACGCTGCGATCTGGCCGGTCTACCGGCGGAACTGCTCGTTCCCCATCTGCTGAGCACCGCGCACGAACGGCCGCATCCGCTCTGCGTGCCGGAAGTGTCTGACGCACACGAGGCCGTACGAACCCGCGAGATCCACGCGAAACGCCGTGACGGCACCCTGTTTCCGGCCGAAGTCGTGGCGAGCGAGGTGCGTGATGGCGATTGCGTCGCTACGCTCGCGTTCATCACCGACCGCACCGAGCGCTACGAGCTCAAGCGTGATCGCCAGGAACTCGCGCATCTGACGCGCGTGTCGACGCTCGGCGAACTCGCGGGTTCGCTCGCGCATGAACTGAACCAGCCGCTGACTGCGATCCTGAGCAACGTTCAGGCGGCGCAACGCTTTATCGATCTCGATCCCCCCGATCTCGCCGAGGTCCGCGAAATTCTCAAGGACATCGTCGACGACAGCTGCCGCGCGAGCGAAGTGATTCGCCGGATCCGCGCATTCGTGAAGAAAGACGAACTGGAGCTCGTGCGACTCGATGTCGGCGACGTACTGCGCGACGTGATGCAGCTTGTGCATAGCGATGCAATCGTGCGTGGCGTGCATCTATCGGTCGACATTGACGATGCCCTCCCTCGGGTACGCGGCGACAAGATTCAGTTGCAGCAAGTCGTGCTTAACCTCGTGATCAACGCGTTCGATGCGGTAAGTGATGGCGACACGCTCGAACGTGGGGTGACCGCGTTTGCGGGACTCGATCGCGACGGCAATGTGCGCGTGGCAATTCGCGACCGCGGGCCGGGGATCGCGGCCGACCGGCTCGAGCGGATCTTCAAGCCATTCGTCACATCGAAAGCGCACGGAATGGGTCTCGGTCTGTCGATTAGCCGCTCGATCGTGGAGATGCATCGCGGGCGGCTTTGGGCCGAAAACAATGCCGACAAGGGCATGACGTTCTACGTCGTGTTGCCGCCATGGAGCATGCCGGAAACGGCGTGATGATCATGATGAACGAGCGGAACAAGCGCGATGCAACCGTGTATGTGGTCGACGACGAAGCGAGCGTGCGCCGCGCGCTGACCCGTCTGATCCAGGCGGCGGGCTACCGGGTCGCCGCCTATGGCGCGGCCGACGAGTTCCTCGCGCGGGTGCCGGTTGGCGGACTCGACGCAGGGCTATCGCACGAGGAGGGGCCTGCGTGTATCGTGCTCGATGTGCAAATGCCCGGCTTGAGCGGACTCGAGTTGCAACGCGAACTGCCCGCATCGTTGCCGATCATTTTTCTTACCGGCCACGGCGATATTGCGATGACCGTCGGCGCACTCAAGGCCGGCGCGGCGGATTTCCTGACCAAGCCGGTGCGCGATACCGACCTGCTGCGCGCGATCGAACAGGCGCTTGCCCGTTCCGCCGACGCCTTGCAGAGTCTGCGCGAACTGCACGAACTGCGCAGCCGCGTCGAACGGCTCACGCCACGCGAGCGCGAAGTGATGGATCTCGTCGTGCTAGGCCGCCTGAACAAGCAGGTGGCGTGCGAACTCGGCACTGTCGAGAAGACGGTAAAGGCGCATCGCGCGCGCGTCATGCAGAAGATGGAAGTGAGCTCGCTTGCCGAACTGGTGCGTGTGGCCGACAAGGTCGCGCGAGCCGGCGCTACGCACAGTCTGGATGCGCGGGATTGACCGCCCGACGCGACAAGACACACCGGACTCCTTCGCATCCCTTCCGATCGGCCGCCGTACTGGACCAAGGTCCAATATCGCTGTGGCGCGCCGTCTCATAGTCTATTGCTGGGAACGCCTTCGCAGACGTCTGCATGCGCGTTGCCGGTCACCGGACTATTCAAATGGGCACTGCCAAACCATTCGTTGTGGTGGTTGACGACGATGCATCGGTGGGCCGGGCGATCAAACGATTGTTGCGCTCCGTCGGGATCGTGGCTGACACGTTCGCGAGCGGCGACGAATTTCTGGACACTCTGTCGTCCATGCCCTCGTATCGCCCCGACTGCGTGATTCTCGACGTGCAGATGCCTGGTTCGAACGGACTCGAGGTCCAGCGGCAGCTGGCGGGTCAAGCCGTGCCGGTGATTTTCATCACCGCACACGACGACGCAGGGGTGCGCGGCGAAGCGCTTGCCGCCGGCGCGGTTGCGTATCTGCGCAAGCCGTTCAACGACGCACTTTTCATCCGCACCGTGTGCGCGGCGCTGAAGATCGAGGCGCCGCGTTGACATAGGCGATGGCGTTCTGGCTTGTCGGAACAGCTATTGGACCAAGGTCCAATTGTCTTCGATCCTGGGCACTTCCAATATGACAGCATCGCACTTGCCTTCTTCTGGACGGCGAGCGTCGAGGCGCGTCCATGCGCTGCGCACAGGCGGCGGACCAGATGGGCGTGGGAGGCAATGAGACAGATCAAGGGTAGACAGAGATGAAACCAGCGATGCGAATCGCGCCTGTGCCGGCAGCACCCGTACGGGCGGTTCCGGCTGCCGCGGCTACACCATTTGATGAGCATAACGATCAGGCGGAGCAAACATAATGAATCGATCGTTTGAGCGCGACGTGCAGCGGTCGCGTGCCGTGATCAGGGGCCGGCGCGCACGCTGGTGGCTGCCGCTTGCCGCAGCCGTGGCCCTCTTCGCCGGATGCAAGAAGCCGCCGGCCGAAGCGCAGCGGCCACCCGTCGAAGTGACGATCGTCACGGTCGAAGCGAAGGCGACACCCGTCGATTTCGAGTTCACCGCGCAAACGGAAAGCTCGCGCCAGGTCGAGATCCGCGCACGTGTCGAGGGCTTTCTCGATAGGCGGATGTACACCGAGGGCGACCTCGTGCGTCCGGGGCAGACCATGTTCATCATGGACCGCAAGCCGTTCGAAGCGGCGTTGCAGACGGCCAAGGGCGAACTCGCACAGCAGCAGGCGCGGCTGACGGTCACAAAAGCGAATCTCGCGCGCGTGGTGCCGCTTGCCGCGCAAAACGCGTTGAGCAAGAAGGATCTCGACGACGCGATCGGTAACGAGAAGGAAGCGGAAGCCGCGGTGATTGCCGCGCAAGGTCAGGTGCAAACCGCCGAGCTTAACCTGAGCTACACGATCATCAAGTCGCCGCTACTTGGCGTGTCGAGTTATGCGCGCCAGCAGGAGGGCAGCTACGTGACACCGACCCAGGGTGGTTTGCTGACCTACGTGTACCAGCTCGATCCGATCTGGGTGAACTTCAGCATTTCCGAAAATGAGTTGCTGCGCTATCGCGAACAGATCAAGAAGGGACAATTGATTTTTCCGACGGACAATAAGTTCGACGTGAAAGTGATCCTGGCCGATGGTTCGACCTACCCGGATGTGGGCCATATCGATTTCACGAACCCCGCGTTCAGTTCCGAGACCGGCACGTTCCTGGTGCGCGCGGTGTTTGCGAATCCCAAGGGCGTATTGCGTCCAGGCCAGTTCGTACGTGCGCGGGTGTCCGGCGCGGTGCGGCCAAACGCAATCCTTGTCCCGCAGAGCGCCGTGCAGCAGGGTTCGAAGAGCCACTTCGTGTGGGTGCTCGACAAGGAATCGAAGCCGCATCAGCGGGTCGTCGAAGTGGGTGACTGGCACGGCGACGACTGGTTCATCACGCAAGGCTTGCAAACCGGCGAGCGGGTCATCGTCGACGGCGCGATTCGCGTGAACACGGATTCGCAGATCAAGGTCGTCGGCACAGCGGCGCCCGGCGGTAGCGCGGACAAACCGGCAGCTAGCGCGCCGGCATCGGCCGCGGGGGCGAGCCTGGCGCCGCATGAGCAGCCGCCACGTGTGCAGCTCGCCCAGCGGCGGCCAGACGGCGGCGCACGAAACAGAGCAGGCGACAGCGTGATCAGGTGAGCGAGCCGACCCGATGAATATCTCCCACTTCTGTATCGACCGGCCGATCTTCGCATCGGTCCTTTCGATCATCATCACGCTGGGTGGCGCGCTGGCGATGCTATCGCTGCCCATCGCCCAGTATCCGGACATCACGCCGCCGCAGATCACGGTGACCGCCACGTATCCGGGCGCGAGCGCCGACGTGGTGGCGAACAACGTCGCCGCGCCGATCGAGCAGCAGGTCAACGGCGCGGACAACATGATCTACATGAGCTCGTCGAGCTCGTCGACCGGCAACCTGACGATCAACGCGTACTTCGAGATCGGCACGAACCCCGAGCTCGCGCAGGTGGATGTGCAGAACCGCGTGAACCTCGCGCTGCCGCAATTGCCGCAGTCCGTGCAGGCACAGGGCGTGTCCGTGCAGAAGAAGTCGCAGGCGTTCATGATGGTGATCGCGATCTATTCGCCGACCGAGCGCTACGATTCGACCTACATCGCGAACTACGCGAACATCTATGTACTCGATGCGCTAAAGCGCATTCCCGGCGCGAACCAGTCGAGCATCTTCGGCACGCCGGACTACGCGATGCGCATCTGGCTGCGGCCTGACCGGATGGCGCAACTGGGCATCACCGCCGCCGATGTGCAGACCGCGGTGGCCAACCAGAACCAGCAGTACGCGGTCGGCCGTCTTGGGCAGTCGCCGACGGGCGGTCCGGTCGAGCAGTCGTTCGCGGTCACGACCACCGGACGGCTCACGGAGCCGTCGGAGTTCGAGAACATCATCATCCGCGCACAAAGCGGCGGCGCCGCGATCGTGCGTCTGAAAGACATCGGCCGCGCCGAGCTCGGGCAGAAAGATTATTCGATCCGCAGCAGGTTCCAGGGCAAGCCCGCCACCGTGATCGCCGTCTATCAGCAGCCGGGCGCGAACGCGCTCGACGTCTCGAAGGCGGTGCGCAAGACGCTCGAGGAGATGAAAAAGACGTTCCCGGAAGGGATCGACTACAAGATCGCAATGGATACGACCGAGTTCACGCGCGCGTCGATCTCGGACGTGGTCCACACGTTCTTCGAAGCAGTCGTGCTGGTGGTGATTGTCGTGTTCGTGTTCCTGCAGAGCCTGCGCGCGACACTGATTCCGGTGCTTGCAGTGCCGGTGTCGATCGTCGGCACGTTCATGGGGATGTCCGCGCTCGGTTTCTCGATCAACATGCTGACCTTATTCGGCATGGTGCTCGCGATCGGCATCGTCGTCGACGATGCGATCGTCGTGATCGAAAACGTCGAGCGCAACATGACCGTGCTCAAGCTCGATCCGAAGACTGCCGCGAAGCAGGCGATGGACGAGGTGGCCGGGCCGGTCGTCGCGATCGTGCTGGTGCTGTGCGCGGTGTTCGTGCCGGTTGCGTTTATCGGCGGCATTACCGGCCAGATGTACAAGCAGTTCGCGATCACCATCGCGATTTCGGTGGTGATCTCCGGCTTCGTCGCACTGACGCTGTCGCCGGCGCTCGCCGCGCTGCTCCTTAAGCCCGGGCACGGTGAAAAGCGTGGCTTTTTCCGCTGGTTCGACAACCAGTTTGCGCGGATGACGGCCGGCTACACGCGTGCAGTGCAACTGATCATCAAACGCTTCGCGATCGGTCTGCTGATTTTTGCCGGCGTGATCGTGCTCGCGATATGGATGATGCGCACGATTCCGGGCGCGTTCCTGCCACCGGAGGACCAGGGCTATCTGCTCGGCGCGATCATCATGCCCGATGCGGCGAGCCTCGACCGCACCGGCGAGGTGTCGCAACACGTGACTGACTACTTCATGAAAGAGCCCGCGGTCGACAGCGTGACTATCGTCGACGGCTACAGCCTGCTCGACAGTCAGACGAAGAACAACTCGTCCACGTTCTTTATCGGCTTCAAGCCGTTCGACGAACGCTATACGCGGGCGAACATCCGCACGCAAAATGCGCGGGCGGTGCTGATCAACGCATACAAGACGCTGTCGCAGGTCAAGGAAGGGATTATCGTGCCGCTGAATCCGCCTGCGATTCCGGGCCTCGGCACGACCGGCGGCACCGAGGTGTGGATCCAGAGCAAGGGCGATGCGACGGTGGCGCAGTATGCGGCGGTCGTCAACGACTTCGTCGAGAAGGCGAAGCAACGGCCCGAGCTGTCCGGCGTCACCTCGACGTTCAATGCGTCGTCGCAGCAATTGCTGGTGAACGTCGACCGCGACAAGGCGACCACGCTCGGCGTGCCGGTCGAGGCGGTCTACAGCGCGATGCAGACGATGTTCGGTTCGCTGTACGTGTCGCAGTTCAATCGCAACAGCCGGCTGTGGCAGGTGATCCTGCAGGCCGAACCGACCTATCGCCTGAGGCCGGAAGACCTGACACAGGTGTTCGTGCGCAGCAGCTCGAATGAAATGGTGCCGTTGAAGTCGGTGGTGACCTACAAGTACGTGACCGGACCGGACCTGATCACGCGCTTTAACAACTATCCGGCCGTCAAGATCACGACCAACGCGGCGCCAGGCTACAGCTCCGGGCAGGTGATCCAGGCGCTCGAGGACATCGGTGCGCAGATGCCGGAGGGCTACAGCCTCGCGTGGAGCGGTGAAGCGTTTGAAGCGAAGCAGGCGGGCGGCACGTCGGGGCTCGTGTTCGTGTTCGGCCTCGTGATGGTGTTCCTGATCCTCGCCGCGCAATACGAGAAGTGGAACCTGCCGGTCGGCGTGCTGATGGCGGTGCCGTTCGCGATCTTCGGCGCGTTGCTCGCGATCCTGCTGCGCGGACTGAACAACGACGTGTACTTCCAGATCGGCCTGACGATGCTGGTCGCGCTCGCCGCGAAGAATGCGATTCTGATTTTCGAGTTTGCGGTGTTGAACCGGCATACCGGCAAGTCGGTGTTCGATGCGACGATGACCGCGGCGGAAGAGCGGCTGCGTCCGATCGTGATGACCTCGCTCGCGTTCATTCTCGGCTGCGTGCCGCTTGCGATCGCGACCGGTGCGTCGGCGAACAGCCGGCATTCGATTGGCACCGGCGTGATCGGCGGGATGTTGGGTGCGACGGCGATCGCAGTGTTCTTTATCCCGATGTTCTACTACGTGCTCGAGACGCTGTCCGACAAGCGTAAAGGCAAGAAGAAGGCCGGCACGGCGGGCGATGTGCCGCCGTCGGGGCCGCCTTCGAGCCCAACGTCTGGCCCAGGTGCCGGTCCAGCCTCGGGCGGCCCGAGCTCCGGCGGCCCGGCTGCGCCGCCTGCGGAGCCGGGTACGGGCGGTCATGCCGGGTCAGCGGGCGCGGCCGGGCCGGGCGGTTCGCACGTGACGCCGTCTGCCCGTCGCGAGGGTGAATGACATGCGACATTCACTACATACGCTTACCGCCGCGTCGGTGCTTGCATTCAGCCTGTCCGGCTGTCTGCTCGGTCCGAACTATCAGCGGCCGGCGATCGACACGCCAGCGACGTTCCGCTTCCAGGAAGGCGAAGCCGCCGATCTCGCGAACACCGAATGGTGGACGCAATTCGACGACCCGGTGCTCAACGACCTGATCGCGACCGCACTCGCCGACAACAAGGATGTGAAGGTCGCCGCCGCGCGCGTCGACCAGTTCCTCGGCCAGTTCTGGAGCACGCGCTCTGCGCTGTTTCCACAGGTCGGCGCCGGCTTTAGTGCGGCGCGCGAGCGTGTGACCCAGTCCGGGCCGACGCCGGTGTTTTCGAATGGGGCGATTTTCAACGACTTCCAGGGGCAGATCAACGCGTCTTGGGAAATCGATCTGTTCGGGCGCAACCGACGCCTGACCGAATCGGCGCGCGCGAATCTGCTGTCGACCGAAGAAGGTCGACGCGCGACGATCCTGGCGCTGGTCGCATCGGTTGCGCAATCGTATATCGCCCTGCTGAGTCTGGACCGGCAACTGGAAATTGCGAAGGCAACCACACAGAGCCGCGCCGAGTCGGTGCACGTGTTCGAGCTGCGTTTCCATGGCGGCGAGGTGTCGCAGATGGAACTTGCACAAAGCCAGTCCGAATATGAAGCGTCCGCAGCGACGATTCCGCAGCTCGAGGCACAGATTGCGCAGCAGGAGGACGCGCTGTCCGTGCTGCTCGGCCATAACCCGGGGCCGATTCTGCGCGGCCGGGAACTGGCGGCGCTCGGCGCGCCGCCGGTGCCGGCGGGATTGCCTTCGGACCTGCTGCAGCGGCGCCCGGACCTTCGTCAGGCTGAGGAGAATCTGATTGCCGCGAACGCGCAGATCGGCGCCGCGCGCGCGCTGTATTTCCCGTCGATTTCGCTGACCGGATTTTTCGGCACCGAGAGCAGCCAGTTCTCGAATCTGTTCACGGGGCCGTCGAAAATATGGGCGTTCGCTGGCTCGGTCACGCAGCCGATCTTCACCGCCGGCAACATCAGCGGGCAGGTGAAACAGGCCGAAGCGCTGCAGCAACAGGCGCTATACACGTATCAGAAGGCGATCCAGACCGCGTTCCAGGAAGTCGACGATGCATTGATCTCATCGCAGAAGCTGCGTGAACAACTGGTGGTTCAGGGCCGCCAGGTCGAGGCGCTGCGCACCTATTCGACCATGGCGCGGTTGCGTTACGAGGGCGGTTATACCAGCTACATCGAAGTGCTCGATGCGGAGCGCAGTCTCTTCAACTCGGAGCTGAGCGAGACGCAAACCCGCCAGGCGGTGCTGACCTCGTATGTGTTGCTGTACCAGGCGATGGGCGGCGGATGGGTCGTCGATGCGGAAAAGATGACGACGCAACAATCGTCGCTCACCGGCGCCGACGCCGGTGCCGGTGCAGGCAATGGCAATGGCAATGGCAATGGCAATGGCAATGGCAATGGCAATGGCAATGGCAATGGCAATGGCACCCAGCCGGCATCCGGCGCAGCGCCTGCGGAGAACGTCAAATGAACACGCCGCGCGGCGTGCCGGAAGTCGACCTCGCTCGTTCCAGCGGTGTCATCGCCTGTCACGAGTGCGATCTGCTGCAGCGTGAGCGGCCGTTGCCGGTTAACGGTGTGTTGCACTGCTGCCGCTGCCGCGCGGCGCTGTACCGGCGTCACGTGGGCAGCCTTGACCGCGCGCTGGCCTACTCGATTGCCGCGCTCGCGCTGTTTGTGCTCGCGAACATATTTCCGATTGTCGGGCTGTCGGTGAACGGCGATCTTGTCGAGACCACGCTGTTCGGCTCGGTCCACGTGTTGTATCGCGATGGGATGTGGCCGCTCGCGCTGCTCATATTCGTCACGACCTTGCTGATGCCCGCGCTGCAGGCGGCGGGCATCGTCTGGCTGTTGTTGCCGCTGCGTCTCGGGCGCCGGCCGTATCGCGCGGATCGGGTATTCCGGCTGCTGCATATCGCGCAGTCGTGGGGAATGACCGAGGTGCTGATCCTCGGGCTGCTGGTGGCGCTCGTGAAGCTCGCGCATATCGCGAGCGTCGTTCCCGATATCGCGCTGTGGTCGTTCATTGCGCTGATGCTGCTGCTGGCCGCGGCAGCGGCCGCATTCGATCCGCGCGATCTGTGGGCGCGTCTCGAAGGGCCGCCCGAAGTAGCGGAGCCCGAGATCGTCGCGCGCGGCAACGCGGCGGCGCCGGCGTTTCCCGCGCGCACCGCCGCCGGCTGCGGACGCTGCGTGTGCCACGACTGCGGCTTGCTGTCCCCGCCGCTCGCGGGTGCGCATCGTCACGACGTGCGCTGCGCGCGCTGCGGCAGCCGTCTGCACGTGCGCAAACCGAACAGCCTCGCGCGCACATGGGCGTTTCTGCTCGCCGCGCTGGTGCTGTATCTGCCGGCGAATCTGCTGCCGGTGATGCACACCAGTTCATTGTTCGGTGCACAGAAGGACACGATCATGAGCGGCGTCGTCTATTTGTGGACGTCCGGCTCGTGGCCGCTCGCGGTGCTGGTATTCATAGCGAGCATCGCCGTGCCGATGCTGAAGATCCTCGCGATCGCCTTTCTCGCCGGCTCGGCGAACCTGGGTTTGCGCTGGCAGCCGGTGCAACGTGCGCGGATCTACCGGCTGGTCGAGCTGGTCGGCCGCTGGTCGATGCTCGACATCTATGTGATCGCGATCCTGACCGCGCTCGTGCAGTTCAATGCCCTTGCGACGATCACCGCAGGCCCGGCCGCCATCGCGTTCGGCGCGGTCGTCGTGCTAACGATGTTTGCCGCGATGTCGTTCGATCCGCGGCTGATCTGGGATACGAGGCAACCCGCTCATGGCGCATCCTCCTGACTCACCGCCGCCCGACCTTCCGGACGCGCTCGCCGTGCCGCGTTCGCGCTGGCGCGTCCAGTGGATCTGGCTCGTGCCGCTGATCGCGGTGCTGATCGGCGTCTGGCTCGCGGCGCGGGCAATTCTGGAGCAAGGCCCGACCATCACGATCAGCTTCAAGACCGGCGAAGGCCTCGAGGCGGGCAAGACCAAGATCAAGTTCAAGGACGTCGATATCGGCGTCGTGAAATCTGTCGCGCTGTCGAAGGACTACTCGCGCGTCGTGGCAACCGCCGAACTCACGCAAGATGCATCCAACATGCTGGTCGACGATACGCGCTTCTGGGTCGTGCGCCCGCGCGTATCGGGCGGCACCGTGTCGGGTATCGGCACGCTGCTGTCCGGCGCCTACATCGGCATGGATATCGGCAAGGCAAAAGGCGGGCGGCGCGATTTCGTCGGTCTCGAGACGCCGCCGGTGTTCGCCAGCGATGTGCCGGGGCACGAGTATGTGCTGAGGAGCGACGATCTCGGCTCGGTCGATGTCGGCACGCCGGTCTATTTCCGCCGCCTGCAGGTCGGACAGGTGGTCGCGTACGAACTGGACCCGAACGGCAAGGGCGTCACGCTGCGCGTGTTCGTCAACGCGCCGTACGACAAGTTCGTCACCCCCAACACGCGCTTCTGGCACGCGAGCGGGGTCGACGTATCGCTCAATACCGAGGGCGTGAAAGTCAATACCCAGTCGCTTGTGTCGATCCTGATCGGCGGCCTCGCGTTCCAGTCGCCACCCGACGCGCCCGACGAGTCACCGGCGCCCGCGCATACGACGTTCCAGCTCTTTAGCGACCGTACCGAAGCGATGAAGACGCACGATCGGATCGTCGTGGACTACGTGTTCAATTTCAAGGAGTCAGTGCGCGGGCTCGTGGTCGGTGCGCCGGTCGATTTCCGCGGTATTCAGATCGGTGAGGTGGCGGCGATCCATACGCGCTTCGATCCGGTCACGAGGCAGTTCAGCATCCCGGTCCAGGTGAAGTTCTATCCGGAGCGCTTTACGTCGCGCTACGAGTCGGAGCCGCGTGGCGGCAGGCTGACGCGCTCCCCGCGCGAGATGGCCGACTTCCTCGTGTCGCGCGGCATGCGTGCGCAACTGAAGACCGGCAGCCTGATCACGGGCCAACTGTATATCGCGCTCGATTTCTTCCCGAACGCGCCGAAAGCGGAAGTGAACTGGGATCGCGACCCGCCCGAACTACCGACCGTGCCGAGCGGCCTGCAATCGCTGCAGGAATCGGTCTCGGAACTGATGGCGCGGATGAACAAGATTCCGTTTGAGTCGATCGGCAAGAACGCGCAGCAGACGCTTGCGCGTGCCGATACGCTGCTGCAAAGCTTCAACACGGACCTGGTGCCGCAGGCGCGCGACACGTTGACAGCGGCGCGCACCACGCTCGATTCGGCGAATTCCGCATTGCAGCCCGATTCGGCGCTGCAGCAGGATACGACCGATGCGGTTCGCGAGCTGTCGCGCACGGCGGCGGCGCTGCGTTCGCTCGCGGAATATCTCGAACGGCATCCGGAGGCCTTGCTCCGGGGCAAAGCGGGAGACGGAAAGTGATGCGTTCGATGCGCTTGCGTCGTGTGAGTGAACGGATGACAGGCACTCGTGCGCGTGGTCCGCGCGGGGCGCGTGAACGGGCGGCGGCGCCGGTACTCGCACTCATCGCGGCGGTGGCATTGGTGGCGTTCGGCGGCTGCAAGTCGCCGAATTCGTCGTTCTACACGCTCAGCCCCGACGCGTCGCTCGAGCGCACCGGCGCGCCGCTGCGCACAGCCGTCGTGGTCGGGCCCGTGACGGTGCCCGAACTGGTGGACCGGCCGCAGTTCGTCACGCGCGTGTCGGATAACGAAGTCGCAGTCAACGAGTTCGCGCGTTGGGGCGAGCCGCTGAAAAGCGGCATTGCGCGCACGATCGCGGCCGACCTCGGGCAACTGCTCGGCGCCGAACGCGTGTCGATCGCGGCGCAAGCGGCACTTGTCCAGGAGGCCTGCCGCGTGCGGGTGGACATCGTGCGGTTCGATTCCGTGCCGGGCGACGCCGTGACGATCGATGCGCAGTGGGTGGTGCGCGTGCCCGGCAAGCCGTTGCCGGTGTCCGGCCGAACCGTCGCGCGCGAGCCGGTCGGAACGGCCAGCAATGACGCGCTGGTCGCCGCTCACAGCCGCGCGCTGGCGGCGGTGAGTCGCGATATAGCGGCGGCTATCCGTAGCGCACTGCCGTCCTGATGCGCATGCCGCGCCCGCGCCGCGCGTACCCCGGCGTTGCCGATCAAGCGGCTGTGCCTACCGGTCCACGCCCATGAAAAGCGTGATTTTCCATCTCGTCGTGTTCCTGGGCGCGGCGCTCGTCGTCGTGCCGCTGTCGATCCGGCTTGGCTTTGGCGCGGTACTCGGCTATCTGCTTGCGGGTGTGCTGATCGGCCCGGCAGTGCTGAAGCTGGTGAGTAACGTCGATGCGATCCTGCACTTCTCGGAACTGGGCATCGTCCTGATGATGTTCGTGATCGGCCTCGAGATGCATGTCGGACGGCTCTGGGCGATGCGACGGACGATTTTCGGCTATGGCGGCATGCAGATGGTGCTATGCGCCGGGCTGCTGACGGCAATCTTTCTGCTGTTCGGCTCGCGTTGGCAAATCGCGCTGACGGCGGGTCTCGCGCTTGCGCTCTCGTCGACCGCGATGGCGGTGTCGGAATTGCAGCAGCGCGGGCAATTGAGCACGCCCGCAGGTGAAGCCGCGTTCGGCATCCTATTGTTTCAGGATCTGGCGGCGATTCCGCTGATCGCGTTGATGCCGCTCCTGAGCCCGCTCGAGCTGGGCGGAAGCGCGGCGCAGAACTGGTTCGCGACCGGCAAAGCCTTCGCGATGCTGGCGGCGGTCGTGGTGGTGGGCCGGGTGGCGCTGCGGCGCGGCCTGGGCATCGTGTCGCGCACCGGCGCGCCGGAAATCTTCACCGCCTTCGCGCTTCTTTGGGTGATCGGTGTCGCGCTGCTCTTTCACAGCGTGCATCTGTCGGCGTCGCTTGGCGCGTTTCTGGCCGGCGTGCTGCTCGCCGATTCCGGCTATCAGCAGCGGGTCGAAGCGGATATTGCGCCGTTCAAGGGCCTGTTGCTCGGACTGTTCTTTATCGCGATCGGCATGTCGATCGACTTCAATGTGCTCGCGCACGACACGCGCCGTGTACTGATTGTCGTCGCGGCGGTGGTGGGCATCAAGGCCGCGGCGCTCTGGTTGCTCGCGCGGCGCTTTGACGTGCCGCGCGAGCAACGCGCGTACTTCGCGCTGCTGCTGTCTCAGGGTGGCGAGTTCGCGTTTGTCGTGATGTCTTCGGCGCTTGCGGTGCGGGTTGTCGAGCCGCGCGCGTCGGCCATCGTGACGCTTGCGGTCGTGCTGTCGATGATCACGACGCCGCTGCTACTGTTGCCGTTCCGGCGCCTGCTGCCGGCGCCGTCGACGGTTGCGGGCGCAACCATAGGACAAAACGGGACGGCCCAGGTGAGCCCTCCGGATAGCCCGGATGCGCCGCGCTAGGAAATGCGCCGTGTTGAGACTCGGTACAATGGCTGATCGATAACCGGGTGCGCGCCGCGCGAGCCGCAGGCCGTATGGCGCGCACCGCCCCGATTTTGTGCACATGGCCATTACCTACAAGACTCCTGATGACATCGCGAAGCTGCGCATTGCCGGCCGTCTCGCGGCCGACGTGCTCGTGATGATCGGCGAACACGTGAAACCCGGGGTGTCGACTGACGAGCTCGACGCGCTGTGCCGCGAATTCATCGTCGATACGCAGCATGCGATTGCGGCGAACATTGGTTACATGGGCTTTCCGAAAACCATCTGTACGTCGGTGAACTCGGTCGTATGCCATGGCATTCCGGACCGCAATGAGATTCTGAAGGACGGCGACATCGTCAATATCGACGTCGCGGTGATCAAGGACGGCTATTTCGGCGACACGAGCCGCATGTATACGGTTGGCGAGCCGAGCAAGGTCGCGCAGCAACTGATCGACACCACGTACGAGGCAATGGTGGCGGGGATTCGTCAGGTGAGGCCCGGTGCGACGCTGGGCGATATCGGCCACACCATCCAGAAGGTCGCGCAACGCGACGGCTTTTCGATCGTGCGCGACTACTGCGGCCATGGCATCGGCAAGGTGTATCACGAAGACCCGCAAGTCCTGCACTACGGCCAGCCGGGACAGGGGGTGCGCCTGAAACCGGGCATGGTGTTTACGATCGAGCCGATGGTCAATGCGGGCCGCGCCGGCACCGTTGTGATGCGCGATGGGTGGACGGTCGTGACCAAGGACAGATCGTTGTCCGCGCAATGGGAGCATATGATTGCAGTCACGGGAGACGGCTTTGAAGTGCTGACACCGTGGCCTGACGGCACCGGCCGCTACGATGCGCCTTGATCTGTCTGTCGCTGCGGCGGCGGTGTGAGTGCGTGCGCCGATGTCTCAAATAAGGATTTGACTCGTACGGCGGTTCAGTTAGGCTATACCGTTGAGCGGAAAGGGTCAGGTCGAAGCGGGCGGTGCGGCTTCGCGCGATTCGTTCGTGCGGGTACGATCGGGTTTGGGTTGGGGTTTATGGTTTTACGCTTTCAGGTCCGGGAATCTACGTCTGCATGAGTCCGTCACTCACCGTTGCGCGCATTGCCGCCAGGCAGGGCGATGTCTTTCGCGAACTCCGTACCGCATCGTTACGGGAGGCGCCTTACGCGTTCGGGGATACGCTCGAGGAAACCTTGTCCGCGGACGCCACCACGTTCGATGCAAAGGCCGCGCTGAATGCGGCTTCCACCACATCCACGACTTTCATTCTTTACACCGAGGGCCATCCGGCGGGCCTGATCGATGCGTGCTTCGACGATACACTCGCGCGCCGCGCGTTCGTGAGCGACCTGTGGGTTGCGCCGGCCGTGCGTCATCTGCGCGGCGGCGAGCTGCTTGTCAATACCGCGAGCGAGTGGCTCGCGCTCGGCGGCGCGACCGAAGTGTACGCATGGATCGCCGACAGCAACCGCAACGCGATGCGCTTTTATGAGCGCCTTGGTTTCGGTCCCACCGGCGATCACCGGCCGACTGCACGCGCTCAGAACCAGTGGGAAACGCAACTGGTGCGCCATGTGACGTCCGCATCCGCGCCGCCGGCCGGGTAAGCGGAGTGCCCGGCGGCGCGCGGTTGGGGCGTCGTCTGCTGTGCGGTCCGTGCGTTTTCTCCATTCGTTGTTCTTTTTGGCGACCGCAGTGTCTGTACGGCGATCGCGTGCGTCGTCCCACGTGCGTCGCTCGCGTTGCTTCGCGGCGTGCGCCGTTTATTGGCAAAAATGTTCGACGCGCGCCAGGACCCCTGTAAAATACGCAAAATTTTTTGCCGAACGCTATGTCGCCCAGGAAATCGCCATTTTTCGAATTGCGCAGCGGTACGGTGGACACGCTTCTGTTCGTGGTGAAAACCACCGACCTCGGCGAAATGCGCGCCGAGCTGACGCGCCGCTTCGAGGCGACCCCCGAATTTTTCGCCCATGACGTCGTCGCAATCGACGTGCGCCGCCTCGCCGCAAACGAGCGCGTGCCGCTTGCCGAGATCGCCGCGCTGCTCGACAGCGTGCGGATGCGGCCGATTGGCGTCGTGGCCGATGCGGCGCAGCACGACTGGGCCAGCGACAGCAGTCTGCCGCTACTCGAAGCGCGCGACCGGCGTCCGACCGCGAAGGCGGCAGGCGACGAAGCCGCGCACGCGCCGGAAACAACGGCTCTGGCTTCATCCGCGCCGGTCGCCACGCCGGCGTCGGGCGATGCCGCCCCGGCGGCCAGCCAACCGGCGGAGCCTGTGCAAATCGGTCCGGCGAGTGCTGCGTCGCAGACGATGGTCATCGACAAGCCGCTGCGTTCGGGGCAGCGCATCTACGCGAAGGGCGACCTCGTCGTGCTCGGTCTCGTGAGCCACGGCGCGGAGGTCATCGCGGAAGGCAACATTCATATCTATGCACCGCTGCGCGGCCGCGCGCTCGCCGGCGTGCACGGCAATCACAACGCGCGCATTTTCTGCACCTGTCTCGAGCCGGAGCTGATCTCGATCGCGGGCATCTACCGTACGACCGAGAACCCGCTGCCGGGCGATGTGCATGGCAAGGCGGTGCAGATCTGGCTCGACGAAGAGAAACTGATGATCGAGCCGCTGCGTCTCACGTAGGGGCGCCGCGGTAGGCGCGCAACACGTGCGTCAGTGGATGCCGGACAACTCATTTCACGAAATCGACGGATACAGGGTAAAGGCCAATGGCAAAAATCATTGTGGTGACTTCGGGCAAAGGTGGCGTAGGCAAGACGACCACGAGCGCGAGCTTTTCGTCGGGCCTCGCATTGCGCGGCCACAAGACCGCCGTGATCGACTTCGACGTCGGCCTGCGCAATCTCGACCTCATCATGGGCTGCGAGCGCCGCGTCGTGTACGACCTGATTAACGTGATCCATGGCGAAGCCAACCTGAACCAGGCGCTGATCAAGGACAAGAAGTGCGAGAACCTGTTCATCCTGCCGGCTTCGCAAACACGCGATAAAGACGCGTTGACGATGGAAGGCGTCGAGAAAGTCATCAACGACCTGATCGCGATGGACTTCGAGTTCATCGTATGCGATTCGCCGGCGGGCATCGAGTCGGGCGCGTTGCTCGCGATGCACTTCGCGGACGAAGCGCTGGTCGTGACCAATCCGGAGGTGTCGTCGGTGCGTGACTCGGACCGTATTCTCGGCATTCTGTCGTCGAAGACGAAGCGCGCGATCGAAAGCAAGGAGCCGATCAAGGAGCATCTGCTGATCACGCGCTACAACCCGAAGCGAGTCAGCGAGGGCGAAATGCTGTCGCTGTCGGACATCCAGGAAATTCTGCGCATCGAGCTGATCGGCGTGATTCCGGAGTCTGAAGCGGTGCTGCACGCGTCGAACCAGGGCTTGCCGGCCGTGCATCTTGACGGGACCGACGTCGCTGAAGCCTATAAGGACATCGTGTCGCGCTTCCTCGGCGAACAGAAGTCGCTTCGCTTTACCGATTACCAGAAGCCAGGCCTGCTGCAGCGCCTCTTCGGCACCAAGTAAGGGAGGCGCACGTATGTCGATTCTTTCGTTTTTGCTGGGCGAGAAGAAGAAATCCGCGTCGGTAGCGAAGGAACGCCTGCAGTTGATCATCGCGCACGAACGTGCTGGCGGTCGTGCGCCCGCGGATTATCTGCCGGCGTTGCAACGTGAGCTTGTCGCCGTGATTTCGAAGTACGTCAAAATTTCGGACGAAGATATCCGCGTCAATCTCGAGCGTCACGATGACCTTGAAGTGCTCGAGGTCAAGATCGAGATCCCGCAGGCCTGATCGGTCGGGTTGGGCCCGGTGGGCTCACCCCGCGTTGCGTCCGTTCCTCTTTTTTTCATACATTGCCTCCGGCTTGCGGCGCGAGCGCGCCGCAAGCCGGACTCGCAAGCCTCTTGCTGACACGGCGATTCATCGTTGCTCGCCAATTCGTCAGCAGTCGAAATAATCCGTTGCACTTCAGCGCATGCGGTAACACGCGCGCTGTCAGCCTCGACGTCACCTCATGCATTGAAGCGATAACGCCGCGATTCGGCGCTTACCGGGAGAGGTGAAAAGTGAAAACGTCCTATCGTTTGCTGCTTGTCCAGTTCGCGTTCGCCGCAGCGGGCGCGTCGGCTGCCGCACTGGCGTTGCCGCAAGCCGCGTCAGCGGCGGTCGTCGTGGTTGCGCCGGGCGCGCCGCCGCCCGTGCGCTATGAACCATTGCCGCCGCCGCGTGCCGGATATGTATGGGATCACGGCCATTGGCGTTGGCAGGGCGACCGCTATGTGTGGGTGTCGGGGCACTGGCAGGTTGCGCGAGCCGGCTATCACTGGATTCCTGGACATTGGGTCGCGCATGGCCCGAACTGGCGATGGATACCCGGACGCTGGGCCTGAGCGGGCGGCGGCGAAGCATGGCGCGCCGAACCGCTTGCCATACGGCGCGCCGCATGGCTCGTCTGACGGCTCGCGTGAAGGCACGTCATGCGCTGCCCCGTGCATCATCGCGCGAGCGGTCGTGCATCGCCAGCCGGCCGCGCTGCCTCGCCGCTCGCAAGCGTTACGCGCGATCCTGCCGGCTCGCTTGACGCGGCGCGGCGGGTCGAGCGATATCGCTCACTCAGGTTCGTTCGGGCGATATCGCGAGCACTGCCGCAACCGATGCAGTGCTCGATTCCCGCACTCAAGGAGCCCTTCGATGAAAACCCGACTCATCGCGGTCGCGCTATTGGCGATGACGCTCGCAGGTTGCGTCGTCGTACCGGCGCGACCTGTCTATTACCGGCCTGCGGCAGTCGTCGTGTATTGAGCCCCGCTGCCCGTCGCCGTTCACCGGCGTGGCGGGTCGGTATCCGCGTCTGCGTGCGTATCCGTGCCTTGATCGCTTGTCGTGGCGTTATCCGCCGATGCCTGGTCGTCGGTCGTGTCCGATACCGCGTGTTCGAGCGGCTCCGGCAGGTTCTGATGGTGTCCGGCCGCCGCCGCAGCAGCAGCAGACGGCAGCGGCGCCATATAGCGCCGCGCGAGCGACTCGTACAGCGGCGGCGTAAAGAACGCCGACACGCGGCTCGAGACGAGCGCAGTCGCCATCAGCGCGATGACCAGCGCGTGCCCGTTGATCATTTCCACGACGATCACGAACGCCGTGATCGGCGATTGCGTGACGGCGGCCATATAGCCGACCATCGCGAGTGCGATCAACATCTGCAACTGCATGCTGTTGAAGACCGTATGCAGCACGTTGCCGAACCCCGCGCCGATCGACAGCGACGGCGCGAAAATCCCGCCCGGAATGCCGGGCAAATACGAGCCGACCATCGACACCATCTTCAGCAGCGGATAGAACATCGACAACTGCTCGTGGCCGTCGAGCAGCCCGCGCGCTTCCGAGTACCCGCTGCCGAAGGTCGTACCGCCGGAGATCAGACCGACCACGGCGATCACGAGCCCGCATAGCGCGGCGAACGCGACCGGACGCTCGGCACTGAGCTTGCACAGCGGCGCAGGCAGCCAACGCGAGGTGTTCAGCAGCAGCCAGCCGAAGACACCGCCCGCAATACCGGTTACCACCGCGGTGAGCAGTACCGCGAGTGCGAGCGAATCGGGGAATTGCGTGCCGACATTGATCGTGCCGAAATAGGTGTAATTGCCGTTCAGCCCGAGTGCGATCACGCCGGCGATGATGATCGCCGTGATCAGCACGCCGCTCGCGCGCGCTTCGAAGCTGCGCGTGAGTTCTTCGATCGCAAACACGATACCGGCGAGCGGCGTATTGAATGCGGCCGACAGGCCCGCGGCGGCGCCGGCGAGTACGAGCTGGCGTTCGATCAGGGCGGTCGAGCGCGGGTAGAGCCGCCGCAGGTTGAACATCAGCGCGGCGCCCACCTGGACGGTCGGGCCTTCGCGGCCGATCGTGAAGCCGCCGAGAATGCCAATGAACGACACGAGAATCTTGCCGAACAGGATGCGGAACGTCAGGAGCCGCGCGCCCGTTTCACCGGGTCTCGTGTGCAGCGTGGCGATCACCTGCGGGATGCCGCTGCCCTCCGCGCCGCGAAAGAAACGCCGCGTGAGCCACGAGGCAGCGGCCGCGAGTGCCGGCGTGACCAGCAGCGGCAGCCACGGACGTTCCCGCTGCTGCTCGATGAACGTGTGGTAACCCCAGTCGATCAACCGCGCGTAGTACACCGCGGCGAGCCCGACGGCGATTGCGCCGAGCCAGAAGATCCCGAACTGGCGCCACAGCCGCTTCGTGTGCCGGACAACGTTCGAGGACAGCGGCGTGGGTGTCCTAAGCATGGCGTAAACGCGGATGCGTGAGCAGGCGTACGGTTGCGGAGCGTGAATTATAGCGGCGCACGATCTGTTTCGCGTGGGTGAAAGCTGGTTGAAATAGAATGGACTGGCGCACAGGGCGCGTCAAATGGCTCTGCCTGCCCGCTGCCTGCCCATTGCGCATGCGCTGCTCGTGATCGCGCATGCGCGTGCCGCGCTACCGATACCTGCCGTCGCGGGTCGGCTAGAATTCAAGGTTACCTTTACACAGCGAGCGATTTCGCGCTCAATATGGCCGCAATCACCGCAGGAAACAGGGCGGGTCTTTTATCAATGAAGCGAATTCTTGTCGTCAAGGTCACGTCACTGGGCGACGTCATTCAGGCGCAGTCGGTCGTGGCCGATCTGAAGCGCGCGTTTCCGGGCGTGGCGGTGGACTGGGCTTGCGACGAAGCGCACGCGGAAGTGGCGCGCTGGAACCAGAGCGTCGATCGCGTGCTATGCGCACCGCTGCGACGCTTCAAGAAGGCGCGGCGCTGGGCCGACTTCAAGGCGATCGCGGTATCGATCGCCGAATTGCGCGCGTACCGCTACGACGTGGTCCTGGACATTCACGGCGTCTACAAGAGCGCGATCATCGCGTTCCTCACGCGCTCGAAAGCACGCCTCGGCTATCACTCGAAAAATCTCGGTGAGCAGGGCGCGGCGTTTGCGTACACGGGCCGCTTCGTGCCGCGTCGCGACGTCAATGCCTGGCAGGGGATGCGCGATACCGTCGCCGATGCGCTCGGGTATAAAGCCGAAGGCCCCGCGGTCTATAACCTGCGTATTCCACCTGCCGCGCAGCCTGTCGTCGATTCAGGCGGCAAGCCGATTGCGGTGCTGTTTCACGCGACCTCGAAGGATGACAAGAAATGGCCGATCGCGCATTGGGTCGCGGTGGCCGCCGAACTCGTGCAGCGCGGCTTTGATGTGGTGCTGCCGTGGGGGTCGGACAGTGAGCGCAACGAAGCACAGCAGATCGTCGAGCAGGTGCCGCAGGCGCGGGTGCTGCCGCCATTGAGCGTAACCGGTGTCGCGCAGCTGATCGATGCGTCGTCGTTCGTGATCGGCGTCGATACCGGCTTCGTGCATCTCGCGCACGCGCTCGGCAAACGCACGGTGATGATCTTTATCGCGACGTCGCCTACGCACTTCGGCAATGAAGCGCCCTATCGTTCCACGTCGATCGGAGATGGCCACTCGGTGCCACCGGTCGAGCGCGCGATCGAGGCGATCGACTACGTGCACAGCAGCCCGCCTGCGGGCGGTGAGGGTGAGCAAAGCGGCCAGGGCAACGCGTCTGGCAAGCAGCCAGGCGATTCACCGTCTGGCCACCCGGGCGAACCAGGCCAACCGGGCGGCGGGCCGGTGCGCCCGGTTGCCGCCACCTGAGCTCCGGCCGTCAGCCGATCAGCCGCCGTCGTAGTAGGTCAGCTCTTGTGTGCCGATTGGCGCACGCCAATCACACGAATCGCTAAGCACGAGTCGCTAACCGGCAATCGCACGTGATACGTTTCGCGCGACGTTGCTTCGCGCGCACGCCAGAAATAAAAAGAGGCAAGAAAAAGAGGCGTAACGCGCAGTCGCCTGATTCGTCGCGCGACTGAATCGCTACGCCCCATGAACGCTCGCGTTGTCACGCGGGCGGAGAGGAAACACTGCAATGAACAAACAATCAGGCACTGCATGGATACAGACTGCGCCGCGCGCACCAAGTTCAATCTGACATGAGCATCCTTCGCGGCGCGCGCAAGACGCGTCAATGCGCATTACAGGCTTGTTAAATCTGTCGCTTTTGTTTGACGCGCACACCATGGTCGCGCGGCGCTGCGATCCGAGTCGATAGCGGCAGAGGCATGCTGCTGGGTCAGTTGCAAGCGTCGTTTTGCATGGGCTTCGCAATGAGGTTCCTGAAGAGCGCCGGCCGTGTAACAGATGCCCCCAAGCTGCTTACAAATTGCAACGGTCCTGCTTCAGGTGTTCGTGTTCAATCGGAAGCATTCGAGGTCCGCTCGAATAACGATACTGACTCGACAGGAGAAAGACGTGAAACGCGAAGTGAAGCGCTTGATTGCCACGCTGATTGCTGGTGCGCTGCTGGCTACCGCACTAGGAGGTTGCATCTTCGTGCCGTACGACGACGGATACCATCATCACCACGACTACGACTACCGGTGATGCAGTGCATCGCGCGCGGCTGGCGTAACGACCGACAGGGAGGCGGCGTAATGCCGGCTGCGGCGGCGATGCGTGGTTCCGGGCGCGAAGACGCGCCCGGTTTTTTCTTCAAGCTCGCATCAGCCTGCGAGGCCGTTTGCAAAACATCGGGTGAAGCCTCTGTAAAGCCGCGTTTTACATGAGCCGCGTATCGCGCGTCTCGCGCATGCAGAGTACGCCAAACAGGCTGACGAGCGCGGCCACCGATACATAGCCGCCCACCCATGCGAGACCGCCGTGCGCCGCAAGCAGCTGTGCGATATACGGCGCGACCGACGCTCCGAGTATCCCGCCGAGGTTGTACGACACACCGGCGCCGGTGTAGCGGACGTTGGTCGGGAACAGTTCCGGCAGCAACGCGCCCATCGGCGCGAACGTGACACCCATCAGGAACAGCTCGATGATCAGGAACAGCTGCACGAGCGGCATCGAACCACTGCCGAGCAGCGGTTCCATCGCGAAGCCGGATGCGAACGCGGCGAGAATGCCGACGATCAACACCGGCTTGCGGCCGAACCGGTCGCTCGCCCATGCGGACAACGGCGTCGCGAGCGCCATGAAGACGACGGCGACGCACAGCATGCCGAGGAAGCCCTGACGTGTGAAATGCAACGAGGACACGCCATACGACAGCGAGAACACAGTCGAGATATAGAACAGCGTGTAGCACACGACCATCGCGAGCGCGCCGAGCAGCGTCGGCCACCAGAAGCGCGCGAGCAACGTCGCAACCGGCACGCGTACCCGTTCGCGCCGCTCGATCGCCGCGCGAAAGGCCGGCGTCTCCGCGATCTTTAACCGCACGTAGAGGCCGAGCGCGACCAGCACCGCGCTGACGATGAACGGCACACGCCAGCCCCAGCTACGGAACTGTTCGTCGCTAAGCGATAACGCAAGCCCGAAGAACAGGCCGTTCGATGCGAGAAAGCCGACCGACGGCCCCAGTTGCGGAAACATGCCGAACCAGCCGCGTTTGCCGGCCGGCGCGTTTTCGGTGGCGAGCAACGCGGCGCCGCCCCATTCACCGCCGAGGCCGATACCTTGCCCGAAGCGCAGCACGCACAGCAGGATCGGTGCGAGGCTGCCGATCGAATCGTAGCCGGGCACGAAGCCGATCAGCGTGGTCGACACGCCCATCACCAGCAGCGACGCGACGAGCGTCGACTTGCGGCCGATGCGGTCGCCGAAGTGGCCGAACAGGAACGAGCCGATTGGCCGCGCTACGAACGCGATGCCGAAAGTGACGAATGCCGATAGTGCCTGCGCGGTTGCCGAGCCGTGCGGAAAAAAGACTGGCCCGATCACCAGTGCCGCAGCGGTTGCGTACACGTAGAAATCGTAGAACTCGATTGCCGTGCCGATGAAGCTCGCGAAAATGATGCGCGCCGTGCGTTGCTGTTGCCCGAGTTGCGGGCCTGCGGTTGAAACCGGCGGTGAGGACATGCTTAACACTCTCCAATATTGATGGTGCGACCGCGTGCGCGCCCGCTCGGTTTGCGGTTCACGATACGCGCGGTGCCGGCCTTGGCTTCGATGCACCTTTTGTTAGTGTGGCGATACCGGATGGGGCTGATGAGGTGGCCGAAGAAGCCTCCAACCCGGACGGCGACAGGTTGTGCGCAGGCAGCGCTCGTGCGACGCCGACGCGTGAGTCACGCAGCTTGCAACGCGGGTGCCATTGCCGCACGGCAACCGTGTCGGACTACTGCCGGTTCGGGCAGCATGCCAGTCGATGCAAGTCGGGCGGGCGAACGCGCGGATAACGCGCTACGCGGCGACCGGGCTGTTCGGCGCGGGCGGATGACCGTGCGGCGAAAGCGGTGCCGGAAAGCTCCGGCGGGGCGTGGCGAAATTATATCGACAGCGAAGCGTCGGCACATTAAACACCGGGTTTCGGTTGGCTTTCCTTCGCTTGCTTTACTCGTGTCACTCGAAGTTTTGCGCTTGCGGGGCAGCGAAGGTGCGCAACTGGAATTTGCCGTTGTCGTTGAAGAGCCAGTCCTCGAACAATTCGAGGTGGCCTGCCCGGTCAAGCAATTTTGCCGGTGGTAGTGGCAGTGGTGCGGAGCGACGCAGCGTCGCGAGCGCGGTGCTTTCCGCCTCGTCGTCGCCATTCGTGCGATAGACCGACGACGAAACGATTTGCCCGCGACTGTCGACGACGAACGACACCACCACCAGCGAGCGCAGCATCGCCTGAGGATGGCCCTGGAGCACGTACGACGGATTGCGTTCGAGAATGCGTCGTGCAACGGCGACGCGGTATTGGTCGAGGGTGCCGCTGTTGATCGCTTCGAGCGGCACGCTCGCAGTGGGTCTTTGCGGCGGCGTAATGGTGCAGGCGCAGATTGCGAGCCCTAGCAGCAACGCCGCGCCCCGCGCGACGGGCAGCGCGCATGCGGTGACGAAGCGGGTGCCGGGCAGGGTTGCGCGGCGGTGATGGATGCGATCGGACATCTTCGGCACCTGACGGGCGGCGGACAGCCGGTATCAGGATCGTAGTCGACACGCACGGCGATTCAATTGATGTTCATACGGATATGAGGGGCAGCGAACGATGGTCCGCGTCGCGCCGGATCGCGCTAGTGACGACTGCCGCCCCCGCCTCCGCCGTGCCAGCCGGTGCCCCCGCCGCCACCATGCCAATAGCCGCCATGATGGTAGTAACCGCCGTGTCCGTAGTAGCAGCAATGTCCGCCGCCCCAGAATCCGATGCTGACGGCGCCGTATCCGGGGTACGGATAGTAAGGGTAGTAATACGGATACGGGCCATACGCGTAGCCATAGTAGGGATCGTACGCGCCGTATGGACCATACGGATAGCCATAGTACGGAGGGGCGGCGACGCAGCCCGTCAGAAGCGCGGCAGCGCCGGCAATGAGAAGAAGTTTGAGCATTGCAGCCTCCTTCCTTTTGACTGGGAAAGGCGATGCAAGGAAGGGTTCTGCTTCAATTGTATAGGGGGTTGGCTGACGTTGCCGGGGCGGCTGCAAACGGCTGGCTGGCGTGATTTGGCAACGTGTGGGCGTCGTCCGCCCGATCGGCTCAGGTGTCGTTGAGCGCGTTCAGCACCGACTGCGTGTGCTCGCCGAGCATCGGCGCCTGCAGTGCCGGTGTGCCCGGTTCGCGAGAGAAGCGGATCGGCGTGTTCAGATGACGGTGCCCGTCGGCGTCGGTCAGCAGCATGCCGCGTGCTTCGGCGTGCGGGTGCTGGAGCGCTTCCCGATAGTCGAGCACCGGCATCGCGGGAATGCCGTGCGCGTCGAGCCAGCCCAGCCAGTCGACCCGCGCGCGTTCGCGAAAGCGCTGCGTCAGAAATTCGCGCAGCGGATTTTGCGCACCGCCCGGTTTGCCGAGTGCGATATCGATCAGATCCGGCCGCTGCAACGCGTCGAGCAACGGGCGAGCGAAGCGCGCTTCGCCTGCGCCGAGACAGAGCCACGCGCGGTCGGCTGTTTCGTACGGTTCGAGCATCGCGTAGCCGAGCGTCATTTCGCCGGTCTGCGCATTGCCGGATAGCGCGGCGAATGCCGCATTCGGCCGTGCGCTTAATGCGACATCGTGCATTGATATGTCGAGATGATCGCCAAGCCCAGTCGCACGCGCGGTCATCAGCGCCATCAGGATGCCGGCGAGCGCGCTGTGCGCGGTGCACCATGACGCGACGGATACGGTCGGAATGACCGGCCGGCCGTCGCGGTCGCGCGGCAGGATGCCGGTCAACGCCTGGACGGCGGGGTCGTGCGCCGCGGTGTCGCGTAACGGCCCATGCTGGCCGAAAGCGCTGATCGAGCAGTAGACGAGGCGTGGGTTCAGACGCTGTGCGCTCGGCGCGTCGATGCCAAGACGCGCGGTTACGCCGGGGCTGAACGATTCGACCAGCACATCCGCCGTGGCGATCAGCCGGCGTGCGGCATCGCGGTCGCATGCCTGCTTCAGATCCAGCACGACGCTCTGCTTGCCGCGATTGAGCACCGCGAACGAGTCGCCCGCGATCTGTCCGTCACGGCTGCGCCGCCCGGCGCGTACGGGGTCGCCCTCGGGGGCTTCGATCTTGATGACCTCGGCCCCATGGTCCGCCATGATCGACGAGACCAGCGGGCCGGCCATGAAGCGGGAGAAGTCCAGAACGCGGATGCCGGAAAGTTTCAACGAAGCGACCTTGTAGCGAAAAGAAGAGGGGCCGGCCGCTTGTGCTGACGGCCGACGCGACAGGGGTTCACCGACCCGTGAAGCTGGGTGGGCGTTTTTCGAGGAACGAGCGCACGCCTTCGGTCGAATCGGCGGTGCCGACAAGCGACGATTGGGCGAGTCGTTCGATCATGCGGCCGGTTTCCGTATCGACGTTCTGGCAGGTGTTGGTGACGTGCTTGCCGATCCCGATCGCCTGTGGCGCGCCGCGCATCAGCATCCGGGCGAACTCAACCACCTTTGCTTCGAGTTCGTCATGTTCGACCACGCGACGTACGAAACCCATCTCGCGGATTTCGGCGGCGTCGACGGTGCGGCCGGTCATCACCAGATCCTTGACGTTCTCGATGCCGATCATCTGGATCATGCGCGAGCAGGCGCCCGACGCCGGAATCACGCCGATGAAAATCTCCGGCAGCAGGAAGGTCGCTTGCGTCGACGCAAAACGGAAGTCGCACGACGCAGCCAGTTCGACACCGCCGCCCGCGCAGACACCGTTGATGGCCGCGATGACCGGTTTCTCGATCGCCTCGAGATCGTTGAGCATGTCGTGGTTGGCGCGCACATACGCGCGGTATTGCGGCAGCGGCATGCCGCGCTCGCCCTGCAGTTCCTTCACGTCGCGCCCGGCGCTAAAGCCGCGGCCCGCGCCGGTGATCACGATCACGCGAACGCTGTCGTCGTAGTTGAGCCGCCACATCGCCGCGCGGATCTCGCCGATCATCGCCGAGTTGAATGCGTTCAGCTTGTCGGGGCGATTGAGGGTCAACTTCGCGACGCCTTCCTCGGGCATGGTGATCTCGATCGTTTCGAAGGCGTCTGTTTCAATCAGGTAGCCGCGCGGACCGGCGGCGCGGTTCAGTTGCCACTGCATGTTGTCTCCTGTGAGAAATGGGGAAGCGGGGTGCAAGCGGCGTCAGGCCGGCTTGCGCGCAGCAAGTGTGTCGCGCAGTTCGCGCTTGAGGATCTTGCCGACGCTGTTCATCGGGAACGACGTGACGAAATGGACCGCCTTGGGTGCCTTGTAGCCGGCCAGTTGCTGGCGCGAAAAGCGGATCAGTTCGGCTTCGGTGACTTGCTGTCCTTCGCGCAGCACGACGACCGCGGTCACCTGTTCGCCCCACTCGTCGCTGGGCAGGCCGATCACGGCGGCCGATTTGACTGCGGGATGCTCGACGAGCACGGCTTCGACTTCGGCCGATGACACGTTCATGCCGCCTGTGACGACCATGTCTTTCGCGCGGTCGACGGCAAACAGATAGCCGTGTTCGTCGAGGTAGCCGACATCGCCGGTATGGACCCATTCGCCGCGCAGTGTTTTCGCGGTGTCTTCGGGGCGATTCAGATAGCCGGAGAAATTGCTCGGCGAACGCACGGTGATCTCGCCGGGCTCGTTGACCGGCAGCGGTGTGCCGTCCTGCAGACTGCGGATGCGGATTTCCGCGTAACGCGCGGGGCGGCCAACCGACGCGAGTCGGGGTTCGGCGCCTGCGTTGGAGCGCGCCGCACGGTGATCTTCGGGCATCAGGTAGGAGACGAGACCGCCCATTTCGCCGCCGCCGAAGCCCTGGTAAAAGTCGCAGGAGAACCGTTCGAGCACGCGCCGGATGATGCGGGGCGGCATTTTCGAGCCGGTGTAGCCGATCAGTTGCAGCGAATCGATCCGATAGCGGTTCTGGCCAAGCTCGTCGGCGAGGCGGCTCAGCATGGTCGGCACGCCGCACGCGTGGGCGACGTTGTGCTGTGCGATCTTGCGCAGCGCCGCTTGCGGATTGAACTCGGGCAGCATCACGTTGCCTACGCCGTGGCGTGCGGCCGCGAGCGACATCCAGATACCGGCGCCGGAAAAAAGCGGCAGCATCTGCAGGAACGGGCCGTTTGCCGGTACCGAAATCTGTGTCAGAAAATTGTCGATGCTGGAAAGAATCTGACGATGGGTGCCAAGGCAGCCCTTGGGCGCTGCCGTGGTGCCGCTCGTGTAGCGGATCATCCGGATGTCGTCGGGAGAGATCACTACGTCGGGTTTATGCGGTGCGCCGTTTTCGATCAGGTCGTAGTACGCGAGCCAGCCGGGTAATAGCGGGTAGTCGTTACGCACGATGATTCGCACGCCAGGACGCGCGATCACGTCGTGCAAGCGCTCGACGAACTCCGCGTCCACGATGAGCAGCGCGGGTTGCGAATCGTCGAGCAGCACGCCGATCTCGGCGGGGGTGAGGCCGTAGTTGACTGGAATCGACACACATCCCGCTTTCGATAGCGCGAAGATCGTTTCGATCGCGGCGCCGCCGTTACGGATGATCGTGGCGACTCGCGTGCCTTTGCCTGGCGCAAGCCTCGTTAATGCATTGGCGAGGCGGTTCGTGTCGGTGTTCAGTTGCCGCCAGTTGATGCTGCGTTCGTCCTCGATGAGCGCGACTGATTCCGGAATTAATTCTGCATTCCGAATGACCAGATCGCCCACTCGCAGTTGCGTCATGAGTCTATCTCCTCATTGTGTCTCTGCTGATCATGAAGAGCTTTATGTTATATCCGGCCGTATATAACGAGAATCAAATTGTTTGTGTGGGTTTATCGTGATCGATGAACAATGGGGGGTAGCGTGGTGCTGCCGATTGGGATCGGGTGCGGTGGCACGCGAAAGTTCAGGTGGAGTGCCACGCGTTGCGTGGCTGGGACGTGCGGCGGGTGAGAGCGCGGCGTTCTTCCGAGGGCAAGTCAGGTGAAGCTCGCATAGTCGACGAAGCTAGGCTTGCCCGGCGACAGTCTCTAATCGCAGATTACTAGCGCGGAGCAAGATGTGCCTCTTTCGGTACATGTGTAACGGCGAGGCACGCGGTATGGGTCTTGGTTCCTTGCATACGATCGGGCTGACAGAAGTCCGAGTGCCCTTGTGCTCGATAGTGCGGTGAGAGTGGCAGCAACTATGATCGCGAACGAAGCATGCATGACGCGCTCGTCTTGTGCGTACTGGCCTGAATTTATCTTGTCTACCCGTCCAGTTCCGTTGGTCTTGTCAAATTGAGCGGCGTTGCCGATGTGAGCCAGTTGCGTATTTGCAATTAATTTCGCGAATTGGCCGCCTTAGGCCACAGCTTCATCGATGTTCGTCTGTTTATGCGTTGGGCGTGGGCGAGTGTAGGCATCGGTGAAGGGTTGGGGCTGTCACGCTGATATTACTGCGATAACGGTTAAGGAACGTTTCGGTAACGGTGGAGTGACGGTAAGCGGCCATTCCGACTAGTCCCGAATTGGGATAGGTGTCCGTGTTTGGGACTAGCAACGCAATGCAACAATCAAAACGATACGACCATCAGCAGGTACACCCACGCAGCACCGACTGGATTTGCCCCCGTACTTCCGGACACCATCTCACACTAAGGTTGATGAATCGGTCCTACGTCGGAACTCGCGCGGCGAGCGGTATTTCAACGCGCTATGCGGGTGCCTGT
>NZ_CADIKH010000019.1 GCF_902859855.1 Paraburkholderia humisilvae | reverse complement strand
CGGTGCGGCCATGGGCGCATCGCGCGCGGCGGTCGATGCGGGTTATGTGCCGAATGACTATCAGGTCGGACAGACCGGCAAGATCGTCGCGCCGCAACTGTATGTGGCGGTCGGCATCTCCGGTGCGATCCAGCACCTCGCGGGGATGAAAGACTCGAAGGTGATCGTCGCGATCAACAAGGACCCGGAGGCGCCGATTTTTAGCGTGGCGGATTACGCGCTTGAAGCCGATCTGTTTGCGGCGATACCCGACCTGGTAAGCGCCCTCGTCTAAGCCGCCTCATCGTCATAAGCCCTGCCCCGAAGGTTGGATACAACTCCAGCCTGAGGGGCTTTTATGTGCCTGCGCCAAACAAACCTCTACAGCCACCGGTCGTCACGCATCGTTAACACTCTCTAAACGTTTCCAGATCGATCTCGCAAGTCAACGGTATCTTTCCTCTTTTCCTTTCCTATACTCGTTCGTACTTGAGCCGACATGGAGTTGAATCACGATCACATTTTATTTAGGTATCCATATGTATTAAATATCTGTCGGATGCGCAGAAAGCGCCGACGGATGAAGGTGCTCAGTTTGATGTTCGTGGAGGCAATATGAGAATCGAATACGATGCAGTGGTCGGATCGGGAGCCGGACAGTGGTACGGCCAGCTGATCGTCTCCAATCTTCACTACGAAGATGACAGCTCCGTGCAGGTCAACCAATATCTGGCGATGACTTTTAACGCACCAGCGGCCGTCACCGACACAGATATTTACCTGGCGTTTGACAAATCATGGGTGGAAACCACAGTCACCGTTCAGTCGGTTCAGATCGACACCAATCTGTTTTCCATTTCAGCGACAGTCGATTTCGCAGAGCCGCATTCGATGGATCCGAACGACCAGATCACAATCGCCGTAAACGGCGATCTGACAAAGGACCCTGACTCCTACCTGAACTCGTTTGTCATTGCCGCCGACGCTTCGCCTGACGTGAACGGCACCGCGGCGATCGCCTGTGCAGCCGTACCCGACCCCGCGCTATCCAGCGTCGCGCCGGTTATTCAATTCCTTCGCGGCAGCGAGATCACGCCAGTTACGCTCGAGTACGGCGCGACGGTCAACCAGGCGCTCGCGCAAGGCGACTACACAATTCAGGGTGGTAACGTCAGCACCATCGACCAGACGGTAAGCGCACCGCTCGTGATCTCGCCGGGCCAGTTGACAGTCAGCACCGGTGAAACGATTCCGGTCAACGTGTCGTTCGGGACCGTGCAACGGTCGAGCGCAATCGATATCGTCATTGACACACTAACTGGTCTCGAAAGCGAAACACTCGACGTCAAGGTGGTCGACGTAGCGAACGAGACAACACTCGCGGCATTCTCGAGCAAAACCGGTACGACAACCCAAGTGCGCCTGCTACCACCCAGCGGCAATGCACAGATCAGAATCGGCGATATATCGGTCAACAACGTCGACTACCGCTTCACGGACGTCGACGTGGTGTTGGCCAACCAGTTGCAGACCGTCCCCATCACGAACTCGACGGTCGAACGCACGCCCGTCGATTCCAGCGGATTCGTCACTGTCCCGATCGATATCACCGCCGATGCGACGTTGCCTCAGCAAATCACGCTACGGCTATCCGGAAGCAGCATGAACTATACGCAGACGATCACCGCCGAAACCCAGCTGACCCGCTTCGACATACCGGTGAAACCCGACACGTACACGGTGTCGGCACCGGATTTCCTGTTCGACGGCACGGTATACGAGGTCGACACCCCGGCTCAACTCATCGTCGACAGCGTCGCCGCGACCACGCTCGAAGTGTCGATCGAAACATCAGCCAACCTGAACGTACCGGGGTTTCCTTCTTATCTGTCCTTCGGCGGCTGTGCGGACCTCACGCCAGGGAACCAGGCCGATTTCGTCAGTGCGCGCGCAACGTCCGTATTCAAATACGCAGGCAACGACGGCGCGGGTGACCCCAACACCTACCTCACTGACGACACCGCGACCACCAGCACGATCACCCTTGCTCGCAATGTCGAGGCGAAATTGGGCGGACAGTCTGTCTTGCCCGTGATGATCTCCTACACGTGCAATCTGTCGCAAGGCGATACGAAAAGCATCCTGGCCAACACCGATCAGCACGCACACAGTTTCGCAAATCTGATTCTGACACTGAACACGGCAAACGATGCGATCGACAGCACCCATCCGATACCGGCCGGGATCATCGTGAACCCCGACTTCATCGGCGCGTGCCAGCAAGGCGGCATCCCGGCCACTTACGCGATGCCGGTGCGCCAGCCACTGCAAACCGCGTTGGAGCATTGGTCAATCAAAGCGACCATTCCGGACAGCATCACCGAAGACGTGACGGGGTACGTCGCAGCCGTCAACTGGCTTGTCCAGACGGTGGCGCCCGCCATCGTCTTCGGCTGGCAAATCAACCTGTGGGGGCTCGGCAGATCCGAATGGATCTACGAAGACGCGGACCCGCTCGATATTGCACAACAAACCGCCGCGTATGTCGACAATCTCGCCGTGTACAGCGGCACATGGAAGCCGCACTTCCTCGCGATCGACCGTTACGAAGCCGACGATTTCACACAGCGCGCGTACGTGAACGGCTATTGCTACGGCCCGCGCGAATGGGGCCGCTACTTCGATTTCTGCCAGGGCATGAGCCGCGCACTCAAACTACCGGTGATGCCGTGGCAGATTCCGGCGAGCCGCACACCGAATACGGCCGATCCGGTGAACACGGATTTCGATAGCCAGCACTGGGGCACCGGCGGCAGTTGCATACTGGGCGACCCAGCAATCGGCGCCGACTATCACAACGTGCATCCGACGATTCTCGCGCTGCAATTTCCGTCGTCATTTCAGGCCGATATGGGCGCAACCGCCGAAGATATGTTCATCCGTTCGGAGCCGTTCGATATCAGCCAACCTGCTTACACCGACTTTCCGTTGCGCGGCATCTTCTCTGTACTGCTCGGAGGCGGCTCGACAACCGGAATCATCTCGACGGTCGGCAACCCCGAGCCATGGACGCGAAACAAGCTGAATGCCTATATGGACAATCCGATCCGGTTCGACACCGCATCAGGCCGACACAGGTAACCGTTCATCTAACGATGGCATCGCACTCCGAAGGTCGTTTAGGACTTCCGTACTTTTGGAGTGCCATTCTCGCTAGGCCTGCGTGGACCGATTCGCCACCACATTGACCGCGCGGGCCGCGTCCTCGCCCGGTATGATCTCCGGCGCAATGGCTTCCAGCGTCTGCTGACTCGTTTCAATCCGCAGCGCGAGAATGGCCAGACTCATCAGTACCAGCACCGCGCTCACCATCGACACGACGCCCGTCACACCGAAATGCGTGTACAGCACGATCGCGACATACGGTGTCGACATCGACGCCGCGCGTCCGCAGGTTCCCGCCACACCGGTCCCGCGCAGCCGGTGCGTCGTTGGAAACAGCTCGGGAATGTAGCCGAACAGACCCAGCGTGCACACGGTGTAAATCGTCGTCACCAGCGCGAAGCCGACCACCGAAATCGCCGCAGGGTCGCGCATCTGGACATAGACGTAACCGAGCACGACAGTCAGCACCGAAAACAGCACGAGCCCGTTACGTCGGCCCAGCCGGTCCGCGATGAAGTACCCGACAATCGCACCCGCCGGCGCACCGAACGACATCAGCAGCACAAACCCGAGCGACTGGACGATCGTCAGCCCTTCTTTCACGAAGAAGGTCGGCAGCCACGCCACAAAGCCATACAGCGACATGTTGATCGCCATACAGGTGAGCGCGGCAACCAGCGTGCGGCCGATCACACCGCGCTCGAACAGCGCGGAAAACGGCGCGCGCGGCGCTTCATGATTGAACACATGCGCGACGGGCGGCAGTGTTCCGACCTTCGCCGCCACCTCGCGCTCGATCTCCGCGACGGTCGCTTCCGCCTCTTCGAGGCGCCCGACCGTCTCGAGCCAGCGCGGCGACTCCGGCATCCGGTGGCGCAGCACCCAGACGATCACCGCGCCGACGCCCGCAATCGCGAACATATAGCGCCAGCCCAGATGCGGTATCACCCAGTAGCCGATCGCGGTCGCGCCGAGCAGCCCCGAGTTTGTAATCAGCGCGAGTAGCGAGATCCATCGGCCGCGTGTGCCCGGCGGCACAAATTCGCTCAGTGTGCCGGCCGCGACGACCAGTTCCGCGCCGAGACCAATGCCCATCAGCAAGCGCAGCAGAATCAGCCATTCGATATTCGGCGCAAAGGTCGCGGCGATCGATGCAAGCCCGAAAATCGCGAGATTCGCCTGATACGAATAACGGCGGCCGAAGCGGTCGCCCAGATAGCCGGATAGGCCGGCGCCGATCATCATCCCGAGAAACGTCGCCGAGATAAAAAACGAGCCGACGTGCAGATCGGTAAACCCGGTCTTCACCATCGCGGCCAATGAGCCGTTCGCGAGATAGATGTCGAAAGCATCGAGAAAGGCGCCCGCTCCGATCAGGAACAGGATTTTCCAGTGAAACGACGTAATGGGCAGGCGATCGAGGCGAGCGCCCGAATTGACGATAGCCAAATCCGTCTCCGTTTTGTTTGAGTTCGAAGCCATTCACCGGTGCTTTCTGAGCGAGCACGTCCCTGCGTCATGCGAATGGCGATGCGTTACTGCTACGTGAAGAGAGTGCCGTCAGCGCGGCGGCCGCGCAATTTGCTTTTTTCAAACGCCGCGTTCAGCAAAATCGAATGCGTCATTCGTTGCGGCGCGGTGTGTCCGCGATGCGCTGCGCCTTCAGGATGACCGGCATATCGACCATCCTGCCGTCGACCGCGACCGCCGCGCCGCCGCTTTGCCCGACCGCGTGCAAGACGCGCTTCGCCCAGTCATATTCCGCTTCGCTCCATGCATAGGCGCGATGTACCGCCGCCAGTTGCTTCGGGTGAATGCACAACTTGCCGCCGAAGCCCAGGCGCCGGGCGCGGCGCGCATCCGCTTCGACCGATTGCAGGTCGTCGATGGCGGTCGATACGCCGTCGACCGGCGCCGCGAGACCCGCCAGACGCGACGCGAGTACGATGCCCGAACGGAATGCGATCAGCTCGTCCTCGTTGGCTTCCATACCGAGATCGACCTGGAAGTCGAGTGTGCCGAACATCAGGCGGTCTACCGATTCGGCGCGGCACACTTCGTCAAGCCGCGCGTAACCTCGCGCCGATTCGATGATCGGCGAAACCTTGAGGCGCGCATGCGCGAGTTCGCGAATTACCGCGATCGACGCGCTGTCCTCGGCCTTCGGCAGCACAATGCCGGCCACGCCAGGATGCGCGGCGAGCGCGGCAACGTCCGCGGCAAACCATTCGGTCTGCGCGCCGTTGATGCGCACGTACATGGGCGCCGCGGCATCGAGCCCGGCGAGCACCGCGTCGCGCGCGAGCGTCTTTTCAGCGGGCTGTACCGCATCTTCGAGATCGAAAATCACCGCGTCCGCGCCCGCGTTGCGCGCCTTGCCGAAACGTTCGGGCCGGTTGCCCGGCACGAACAGATACGAGCACGGCGCGCTCATGCCGCCACCGCCGCATGACCGACGACGCGTCCCACCCGCTCCTGCGAAACAATTCGCCATGCGTCGTTGAGCAGATGCTCGACCTCCGCCTCGCCGAGCGCGCCGGAAAACTTCACCAGTTGCCGGAGCTTCGTCGAAATCTCCTCGCGGGACAGCGTATTGCCGGGGTCGCCCTTCGGTTCGTCGACGCGGCCATGCAGCACGCGTCCATCGGTCAGGTGCACGCTGACCTTGCCGATCCAGCGCACCGGATACGCACGATCGACTTCCACGTCGTACACCATCTCGACCTTGCCGCGAAACGCGACGATCGGGTCCGCGAGGAAATGCTGTTCGAACTCGTTCACGCCCGCATAGCCGTAGTAGCTGATGATCGCGAGCACCGTGCCCATATTGAACTTCGCCTGATGCACGGTCTGCGGCTTGACGACCGCACCGAGCACGTCGATCGCACCTTGATGCACATGCGCGACCACCCGCTCGATCTCCTGCGGCTTCAGTTTATTTTTGACAATGACGTCGAGCAATGCGTCCGCGGCCGGATGCGTATGACGGCACGCGGCATGGTATTTGAACGACGTTTCGACGGTTGCCCACCGTTCGCCGAGCCGATCGACGAGCCTCGCCGGATCGGCATCGCTCGACATGCCAGCCGCCATTCCCTTCGCGCCTTCCAGAATGTGCTTCGCTCCCTTGAAGCCGTCCGCCGCAAGTTGCGCGGCCATCAGGCCGTTCGCGGCGGCCATCGCCGTATGCAACTGCTTCGAATCGGCGGCATCGCGCAGAAACTCCCACAGGCCCGCCGCCTGCGTGCCCGCGGAACCAAACGCGTCGAGCATCGCGACTGGCGACAGTTTCAACAGCCGGCCGGCGGTAGCCGCCGCCGCGACCGTCCCCGCGGTGCCGGTCGTATGAAACACCTTGTAGTGCGAGCGGCCGAGAAATTCGCCGATGCGGATGCCGACTTCGTAGCCTGCGACCGCCGCGGTAATCAACTCCTCACCCGAAGCGCCGAGCTGCTGCGCGAGCGCGAGCGCAACTGGAAACACCACCGCGGCCGGATGAAACACCGAACCGTTGTGCACGTCGTCCTGCTCGACGAAATGCGCAGCGGCGCCGTTGACCATCGCCGCGAAGAACGGCGACGTACGGCTGCCGTCGATCAGCACTTCAGCGGGACCGTCGGCCGGCCCCGTCGTGCGCGCGAAGCGCGCGATGCTTTCGACAGGCCGCGCGCCCTTGCCTGCCAGGGTGGAACCGAGCCAGTCGACATACAGATTGACGGTGCGCTCAACCACGTCACGAGGAATACGCTCGAATGAAAGATTGGCCGCGAAGGTCGCGAGCACCTCGCTCTGATTGCTCTGAGTGTCCGCGCTTGCGGTGGATGGGGTGGACGTCATCGCGTGTCTCCGGTGTTCGTTCGGGAATGCCGTTCAGTTCAAATCGCCGCTTCAACGCGGCGTATCCGCTAGATTGCTTTCGCGCTGCGCAGCGCAGCAATGTGCGCCGCGTCGTAGCCGAGTTCGCGCAAGATCGAATCGGTATGCTCGCCGAGCGCGGGCACCGCATCCATGCGTGGCACGAAGTTCTCAGGGACGCCCGGCGGCAGCAGCGCCGGGACCTCGCCGGCAGGCGTGCGCACCGAGCGCCAGCGTTCGCGCGCCTTCAATTGCGGATGCGCCCAGACATCCTGCATCGCGTTCATCTGCGCGTTCGCAATGCCCACCTTGTCGAGCCGCTCGATCACCTGCGCCGCGCTCATGCTGGAAAACGCATGCTCGATGATCTCGCGCAACGCATCGCGCGCTGCGCTGCGTTTCGAGTTCGACGAGAAGCGTTCGTCGGTCACGAGTTCCGGCTGACCAAGCACGTCCTCGCAAAAGAGCCGCCATTCGCGCTCGTTCTGCAGGCCCATCATCACGGTTCTGCGATCGCCGGCCATAAAAGGACCGTACGGATAGATGGTCGCGTGCGATGCGCCGGACAGCGCGGGCGGCGTTTGCCCTTCAAACGCGTAGTACATCGGATACCCCATCCACTCGACCATGCTCTCGAGCATCGACACGTCGATCCGGCAGCCTTTGCCGGTGCGGCCACGCAACAGCAGCGCGCTCAGGATGTTCGTATACGCGTACATGCCCGCCGCGATATCCGCGATCGAGCAGCCGGCTTTCGCGGGCGCGTCGGGCGAACCCGTGACCGACAGAAAGCCGGCTTCGCTCTGGATCAGCAGGTCATAGGCCTTCTTGTCGCGATACGGTCCGTTGTCGCCATAGCCGGAGATATTGCAGACGATCAGCCGCGGATGCTCGGCCGACAGCGTGTCGTAGCCCAGCCCGAGCCGGTCGGCCGCTCCCGGCGCGAGGTTTTGCACCAGCACATCCGCATCGGCGAGCAACGCGGCGAGAATGGCCGACGCGTCCGGGTTCTTGACGTCCAGCGTCAGGCTTTCCTTCGAGCGGTTGGTCCACACGAAGTGCGACGACAGCCCGTTCACGCGCTCATCGTAGCCACGCGCAAAGTCGCCGGCGCCGGGGCGTTCCACCTTGATCACGCGTGCGCCGAGGTCCGCGAGTTGCCGCGTGCAGAACGGCGCGGCAATCGCATGCTCGAGCGTCACGACCTTGATACCGTCGAGAGGTCGCATGATCGGCTCCATCAGAATGAACGCGGCAGACCGAGGATATGCTCGGCCACGTACGACAGAATCAGGTTCGTCGAGATCGGCGCAACCTGGTACAGACGCGTTTCGCGGAACTTGCGTTCGACGTCATATTCGCTGGCAAAGCCGAACCCGCCGTGAAACTGCAGGCACGCGTTCGCCGCTTCCCACGACGCATCCGCGGCGAGCAGCTTGGCCATATTCGCCTGCGCGCCGCACGGCTCCTGCGCATCGAAGCGGCGCGCCGCTTCGAAACGCATCAGGCTGGCCGCCTCGACGTTCACGAACGAGCGCGCGATCGGAAACTGCACCCCCTGGTTCTGCCCGATCGGCCGGCCGAATACGATCCGTTCTTTCGCATACTGCGACACCTTGTCGACAAACCAGTAGCCGTCGCCGATACATTCGGCCGCGATCAGCGTGCGTTCGGCGTTCAGTCCGTCGAGGATGTATTTGAAGCCCTTGCCTTCCTCGCCGATCAGGTTTTCCGCGGGAATTTCGAGGTTATCGAAGAACAGCTCGTTGGTCTCGTGATTGACCATGTTCGCAATCGGCTGCACCGACATTCCGTGGCCGATTGCTTCACGCAAATCGACGATAAAAATCGACATCCCCTCGGATTTGCGCTGCACATCCGACAACGGCGTGGTGCGCGCGAGCAGGATCATCAAGTCCGAATGCTGCACACGTGAAATCCAGACCTTCTGGCCATTCACGACATAGCGTTCGCCGCGCCGCACCGCGGTGGTCTTGATCTTCGTCGTGTCGGTGCCGGTGGTCGGCTCGGTCACGCCCATCGACTGCAAGCGCAACTCGCCGCTCGCGATCTTCGGCAGGTAGCGCTGCTTCTGCTCCTGCGAACCGTGGCGCAGCAGCGTGCCCATGTTGTACATCTGTCCATGGCAAGCGCCCGAGTTGCCGCCCGCGCGGTTGATCTCTTCCATGATCACCGACGCCTCGGTCAGGCCCAGGCCCGAGCCGCCGTATTCCTGCGGAATCAGCGCGGCGAGCCAGCCGGCTTGGGTCAACGCATCGACGAACGCTTCAGGATAGCCGCGCGCTTCGTCGATCTTGCGGAAGTATTCGGCGGGAAACTGCTGGCACAAATCGCGCACCGCTTCGCGGATGTCGGTGAATGAATCGGAATGAGTGGTCTGCATGATCGAATCACAGGAAATCGGTTGGAAGTCAGGCGCGGCGGCAGCGCTCACGCCAGTTGCGCGGTCGCGCGCATCGTCTGATAGCCTTCGTGGTCCTTGGCCCATAGCTCGACGGTCTTGCCATCGGCGGACGGCACGCCACATACGGTGAACGGACGATTCGCGAAGGTCGGGCGCTGCGCGCGGAATTCGAAGCGACGCACGACGGCCGCGGGTTGCTCGCGGTGCACGAGGTCGATCAGGCAAGTCGCAATCAGCGGCCCATGCACGACCAGGTCCGGATAGCCCTCTTCGTTCGTCACATACGGGTAGTCGTAGTGAATCCGGTGGCCGTTGAAGGTCAGCGCCGAGTAGCGGAACAGCATCACCGGATCGGGATGGATCGTGCGGCTCCAGTGTTCGCCATCCGGCGCCCGCTCGGGCACCTTGCTCGCCTCCGCCGGCTGCGGCGGATCACGATAGACGATGTCATGCTCTTCTTCGATCGCGACGCGCCCGGCCTGCGCGACGCTGTGCGAAACGGTGACGAACACGAGCTTGCCGGTACGGCCGGTCTTTTCGTCCACTTTTTCGATCGTCGACGTGCGCGTCGCGGTCCCACCCACTTCAAGCGGCGCGTGGAACGTCAGGCGCCCGCCCGCCCACATGCGTCGCGGCAAGGCGACCGGCGGCAGAAAGCCGCCGCGCTTCGGATGGCCGTCCGGGCCGACATCGGAAAGCGGCGCGACCGGCAGAAAGTACAACCAATGCCAGAGCGGCGGAATGGTGCCGGGCGGGACCGCGCGCTCAAGCGTGGCCGCGAGCGCGGTGACGGGAAATGCGGACAGGTAGTCGTCGTGCGATTCGCTGCGTCCGACCCAGGTGTCGAGTGACGGATTCGATTGAGGCATTGCTGTGTCTCCGGCCTGTATGCGGGTTTGGTAACCACTATGCACCGCGCGCGCGGCTTTTCGAAGTTGTTATTTCTTAAGGTCGCGTTCGGGTTTTGTTAATGCCGTTTCTGCGTGAGACGCCGATCACGCGCACGCGTTCCCTCGCCGTGCCGCCCCGCTGTATTCCCCCGGCGCGGCGCAAAAGCTTTTCTATCCCGGTTGCTGATTTCTTCTCGTTTGCCGCAAACGGCCGCAAAAACGATAGTGCTTTCACCGAAAGCGCAATGCACTTTCGTTTCCCGCTAACGAATGGAGAAGCAGAATGAAGCTGAAGGACAAGGTTGTTTTAATCACCGGCGGCACGTCGGGCATCGGGCTGGAAACCGCCAGACTGTTTCGTGACGAAGGCGCACAGGTGGCCGTGGTCGGCACAAACCCGGCGCGCCTGACCCGCGCGGCCGTCGAACTCGGCCACGACGCGCTCGCGATCCGCGCGGACTTGCGCCACCTCGCCGACATCGACGCCGCGATCACCGAGGTCGTGACACGATACGGGCGCATCGACATCGTATTTGCGAATGCCGGCGCCGCGACCGCCGCGCCGCTCGAAGAGGTCACCAGCGAGCAGATCGACGAGCAGTTCGCGCTGAACTTTAAAGGCCTTTTCTTCACGGTGCAGAAGGCCGCGCCGTATCTGTCGTCGGGTAGCGCGGTCATCGTCACCACGTCCTTCCTCAATGAAGTCGGCGCACCGGGGCTGTCCATCCTCTCCGCAACGAAGGCCGCGGTACGCTCCCTCGTGCGCTCGCTCGGCGCGGAACTGGCGCCGCGCCGCATCCGCGTGAACGCGGTGAGCCCCGGCCCGATCGCGACGCCGTTTCACGGCAAGCTGGGTCTGTCAGCCGAGCGGGTGTCGCAAACCGCGGCGGCACTGGAAGCGGGTGTGCCGCTCAAGCGGCTCGGCGAACCCGCCGAAATCGCGAAAGCGGCGCTCTTTCTCGCAAGCGATGACGCGTCGTACATCACGGGCGCCGAGCTCGTCGTCGACGGAGGGTTCACGCAGATCTAGAACAACACCGTTGCGGATGCAACCAGTCCGTTCGCCGCGCCGCGGCGGTTCATCAATCGGTACACCGCACTGCAACACCGTCGCCGCGAGCACGCTGCACGCGGCGGCGGTGTTTTGCGTAAAATCGGCATGCTCAACCGACACTCTGACTCTCCGACTCTCGCTCAACCCGAATCGCCGTCAAACGATCATGCCGCGTACGTCCGCCACGCCCGCTCCCGCCACCCTCACCCAAGCCAGCGCGCGGCGCATCTGGTTGCGCGCGCAGCGGCTCGATACGCCGGAGCCGTTCGGAGCCGATGCCAGCGCCACAGTGGCCGCGATCGAGCATCTCGGGTATGTGCAGATCGATACGATCAACGTCATCGAGCGTTGCCACCATCATATTCTGTGGAACCGCATCCCCGCCTACCGGCGCGAGCATCTGTACCAAGCACAAAGCGTCGACAAGACGGTCTTCGAATACTGGACGCATGCGCTGTCGTACGTACCGACCCGCGATCTCAAGTACTACCTCGCGGATATGAAACTGCATCAGACCACGCCGAAAACCTGGTTCAATTCGGTCACGCCGGCCGACCTGCGCAAGGTGATCGCGCGCATTCGCAAGAACGGCGCACTGTCGATCCGCGACATCGACGACGACATCCCGGTCGAAAAAGACCACCCGTGGGCAAGCCGCAAGCCGTCGAAGCGCGCGCTGCAACTCGCGTTCTTTATCGGCAAGCTGACCGTCAGCGAACGCTCCGGCATGCTGAAGACCTACGAGCTGATCGAGCGGCACTTCGACTGGGAACGGCCGCCGAAGCGGGCGACCGAAAAGGAGACGACCGACTATCTGCTAGCGCGTGCATTGCGCTCACAAGGCGTGGTAAGCCTCGATTCCGTGTGCCACCTGAACGCGAAGCGCAAGCCGCTCGTACGCGCGGCGATCGACATGCGCGTGAAAAAGGGGCTGCTCGTGCCGGTGACCATCGAAGGCGCCGGCAAGATCGAGCACTGGGCCACGCCACAAACGCTGGACGAGATGCCCGAACAAGTGGAAGGCGTGCATATCCTGTCGCCGTTCGATCCGTTGATCATCCAGCGCAAACGGCTGAATCTGCTTTTCGGCTACGAGCACCGTTTCGAAGCGTATGTGCCGAAAGAAAAGCGCCTATACGGCTACTTTGCGTTGCCCGTGCTGGTCGATGGCGAGATTGTCGCGGCGCTCGACCTGAAGGCCGACCGCGAGCGCCGCACGCTGCAGATCCAGCAATGGAGCTGGATCGGCACGCGCAAACGGCAACCGCTCAAGGCCGCGATCGAAAACGGGCTGCACGGCTTCGAACAATTCCAGTTTGCGTCGTGACGCTTCCCCGAGCTGACGCGGGGCGACCCGCGATCAACGCGTCCGCTCCCTCTGCGCAGTCACGACCAGCACGACCGTCGCGTTAGCGGGCAGTTGCGGCTGCGAGAACGGGCAAGAGCAGGATATCGTCGACGCGATGTTTTATCTGGACCGATGCGCGGTTCACGACCGGCGCTGTGCTGGCGGTCGACGGTAGCGCCACGTCGGCCAAGTGGTAAGCTCGGACACCCGGTACACCCGAATGCAAAGCCCGAGGCACTCTGCGATGCAGCGACAATTCGACGACCTTCTGCTGGGCAGCATCGAACTCTTTTGCCTGGCCGCCGAGCTCGGCAGCTTCACGCTCGCCGCGACCGCCGCGAGCGTCACGCCAGCGGCCGTCAGCCGCTCGATTGCGCGACTCGAGGAACGGCTCGGCGTAAGGCTCTTCGTACGCACGACGCGCCAGATCCGCCTGACCGATGCCGGGCGCCACTATTTCGAACAATGCCGCTCGGCGCTCAACCAGCTGGTCGACGCCGAGCGCGAAGTGACCGGTCAGCAGACCGCGCCGGGCGGCCTGCTGCGCATCAGCATGCCGACGCCGTACGGGCACTATCGCGTGCTGCCGTTGCTCGCCGAGTTTCGTGAGCGCTTTCCCAACGTGCAGGTCGACACGCACCTCAGCAACCGCAACATCGACTTCGCCGATGAAGCCTTCGACCTCGCGATTCGCGGCAAGGCGCCAGTCGATTCAAACCTGATCGCACGCAAGCTCGAAGACGCGGAGCTCGTGATCGTCGCGTCGCCCGCTTATCTGAAGCGCTCGGGTACGCCGCAGTCGATCGATGAGTTGCAGATGCACGATTGCATCCAGTTCGAGTTGCCGAGCAGCGGCCGTCCGGTGCCCTGGATTTTCAACGACAACGGCGAAGAACTCGAACTGGTGCCGCACGGCGGCTACGGCGCATCGGGCGACGTGTTGGCCGGCGCGACGCTTGCGCGCCACGACGCCGGCCTCTTTCAGACCTACCGGTTTGTGGTCGACGCGGATTTGCGCGAAGGGCGGCTTGTCGAGGTGTTGAAGGACAAGGGCGGCCGTTCGCGGCCGTTCATTCTGCTATACCCGCATGCGCGGCATCTGTCATCGCGGGTGCGCGCGTTCGTCGAGTTCCTCGTGGAAAAGCTCGCGGTGCGCGGCTCGCCCGGCGCACCGTAACGACGCAGCTGACGCGGTCGCCTCGCGGTCAACCCGGCGAGGCCACGGGCTACTTCGTCAGGCGCAGACTCGTCGACAGCACACTGCCGTCACCGACATCGATCAGCCAGACTTCATCGACATTGGCATACAGCGTCGAGGTTCGCGTTGTGATGTCGGTCGGTTCATCGTCGGTCGGGTCCTGATGATCGTGCCGGTCGGTCAGATACGGCGGCACCAGATGACACACCAGCGCAATCGCGAAATCGCCGTTCGCCGCCGCGAACGCGGACTGCGACAACCTGAGCCGGCCGTGCGCGGTGGCGCGCTTGCCCGCGGTTTCGAGCTCGATGCGGTCGATGGTCTGAACGTAGCCTTTCGCCTTCGCATCAGGCGCGATCACGAGGCGCCGGCCGCTCGATCCGGTGACGGTTTTCTTCAGCACAATGTAGCCGGGCCGTTCGTCATCGGCGAGCGGCACGTCCACTTTCAGGAGATGCGTGCGCGACTCGTAAAGGATGCCGAGCGGCGCGTTCACGACGAATACGAAGCTGCGCTCCTCGGGATCGACGCTGGACGCGGCCTCGCGATGCGACGCGCGATGCGGAAGCGCGGCGACGAGATCGTGCAGCCGGGCGGCAATGGAACGCTTACCCGCGTCTTCCGGCTTGCCGGTCAGCGCGGCGCGCACGGCAACCGGGTCGTCGCTGTGGAACGCGGTATCGGGCTTGTGTTGCGCGGCAACGTTGTTCGCATAAAACATCAGCGTCAGCGCAAGCGCCGCGAAATAAGGCCATGGCCGTATATGGATCACCCTTTGCAACGCGCCCCCCGCTTTTATCTGGATGTTCTGACAAAAGAGGCGCCATCGCGCACCTTGCGATTCGTTGCGCCGGCGCCTCACGCGCGGGTTGCTGGGTCCCGGTCCGGAACCTCGGTCCGCTTCGGCAACTGCGCGCAGCGCACAGTCTATTGGAAGACCGCCGCCTTTGCAGCACCGATGCCGCAGCCGCGCGCCGGCTAGTGGCGGCTCGCTTCGTCGATCAGCCACTCCTTGAACGCAATGATCGGCGGCGTCTGGGCGCTTTCTTTCCGATGCACCACATAGTAGGCAAGCTCGCAGCTTTGCGCGTCGCCGAACGGACGCACCAGGCGCCCTTCCGCCAGATCCCGCTCCACCAGCGTCGTGCGCCCCAGCGCGACGCCGAGACCCGAGATTGCGGTCTGCAGCGCCGCGGCCGAATCGTTGATCTGCAAACCGCGATCGCAGTCGACGAGTTCCGGCAACTTCGCCCACCGCAGCCACGACCGCCAGGTCGGAAATACCGGCGCGGCACGCATCGACGTATCGTGAATCAGCGGATGGAATGTCAGGTCTTGCGGCGCGCGCAGCGGATGCGCACCGGCGAGCAGCGCCGGACTGCAAACCGGAAAGTACTCGTCGCGCAACAGGAAAGTCGCATCGAGATCCGGCCAGTGCCCGGCGCCATAACGAATGCCCGCGTCGACCCGGTCCGCGGTGAAATCGACGAGCTGACCGTTCGTATCGATGCGCAGATCGTAGTAGGGTGGCGTTGCTGGAACCGTTCGACGCGCGGCAAAAACCACTTGTGAGCGAACGCGGGCGGCACGGTGACTGTGATCGTGATGCGCGCCTTGCTCGCCTTGAGCCGTTCGACCGCGGTCGACAGCAGATCGAAGCCGGCCTGCAGATCGGGGATCACGGCCCGTGCCGCATCGGTCAGCATGAGCCGCGACGGACCCGACGGGGCGCGATGAAAGAGCTCGACGTCGAGCGTCTCTTCGAGGCCGCGTATCAATTGCCCGACGGCCGCCGGGGTCACGTGCAATTCGTCGGCTGCGCCCACGTAGCTCAGGTGGCGCGCCACGGCTTCGAAGGCTCGCAGCGCATTCAGGTGTTGAGGCGCGCGCATGCGAAGAGTGGAGTCTCGTTGTGCAGAAGCGCTTCATGTTGACAGTCCGCTCAAGTCCAGTCAATCACGCCCATCGATCGCGCGCGGACGACGTGTCACGCGACGCGCGCGGCCGGCGCGCTTACTGGATGCAGATCCGGCTGAGTTCGACCGTGCGCCTGTACACGTTCTTGTTCAGCCACGGCACGAATGTGTACTCGTCGTATGCGTTGCTTCCGATGTAGATCCAGTGATGCAGAACGTTCAGCATGACAACCCCCAAACCACGCGTGCCCCGGATTTGAGGCCCGATGAACCAAGCTTAGACGTCCTTTTCGACCCCAACCATCATCGGTGAGTGTCGTCCGGTCGTTCATCGGCTTAGCGCACGCATACGCGTGTATAGGGGGGTCATGCAATGGTTGCGCGTTCCGCCGCGGCGCACCGGGAAGGAACAAGAAGGAATAAACCTGTGGGTACGCGTGTTGAACCAAGGCGAAATCACGACATCCGGCCGTGCCTCGATTCGCGCGTCTATTCCCGCATGTAACCACTAATCAGGAGGATACACACCATGTTCTGCCAACCGGCTCAGCAACGAAGCCTGAACACGGGTCGATTCACGAGGTTCGCCGTCTGTACGCGCGTTGCGGGCATCGCGCTGATCGCGGCACTGGCCGTGCCCGGCGAGAGCGCACGCGCCGCGAATCCCGCCGGCGCGCTTGCGGACTACACCGCGCTGGAGCATGCGTTGGCCGATGGCGGGAGCATCGTCAACGTGCGTCTCGATCTGAGCCGCTGTACGTCCATTGAAAGCGGCAAGCCCGGTCCGGCGTTACGCGGCGGTATGCGCATCGACGCCTGGCTGATTCCGGACGGCCGCTATATCGCGTTCATCGACGAACATCGAACGCTCGACCCGAAGAATCATCCGGTAACCGAATACGTTCGCTACCATGTGACGCCGGACAACACGGTGACCATCGACGCCGCGTTCGCCGCGCAGGGAGCCGACACCGCACAGTCGCGCGGCTCGTATCGTTGCACGATCAACCAGGGCATTCGCTTCGTTGCAACAGCAGCACACTAGCCGGCACACTAAGCGCTGCATGCAGCATGCAAGGAACGTTGCACACGCAACGAAGCGAACACAGCGCGCCCGTTATTGCCCGAAGCCTTCGAGCACGATCTTGCCCTTCGCACGATGGCTTTCGAGCAGTTGGTGCGCGCGCCGCAGATTCTCAGCGTTGATCTTGCCGAAATGCTCGCCCGTGGTGGTCTTGAGCATGCCGCTGTCGACCAGCTCGGCCACCTTGCACAGAATCTCGTGCTGCCGGATCACATCGGGCGTGTCGAAGATCGAGCGCGTGTACATCAGTTCCCAATGCAGCGATGCGCTCTTGCGCTTGAGCAGCCGCACGTCGATCATGTCCGGGTCGTCGATCAGGCCGAGCCGTCCTTGCGGCGCGAGCGCCTCGACGATCTGCGCGAAATGCTGGTCGGTATGCGTGAGCGACGCGACGTATTGCGCTTCGCGAATGCCGACGCGGGCGATCTCCGCGGCCAGTGGCTTCGTATGATCGACCACATGGTGCGCGCCCAACGCCTTCACCCACTGTTGCGTTTCCGGGCGCGACGCGGTGCCGATCACGGTCAGTCCGGTCAGCTTGCGCGCCAGCTGAACCATGATCGAGCCGACGCCGCCCGCGGCGCCGACGATCAGCAACACACCGCCGGTGGCCGCGTCGCCGAGCGTCGGCACTTGCAGCCGATCGAACAGCATTTCCCACGCGGTCACCGCTGTCAGCGGCAACGACGCAGCCGCCGCGAAGTCGATACTGTCCGGCATGCGTCCGACGATGCGCTCATCGACAGCATGCAGTTCGCTGTTGGTGCCCGGACGCATCAGCGTGCCCGCGTACCAGACGCGATCGCCCGGTTTGAATAGCGTGACCTTCGAACCGACGCTGCGCACGACGCCCGCTGCATCCCAACCGAGCACCACCGGCGCGTTGCCTTCCGCCTTGCGGCTCTTGCGCACTTTGGTGTCGACCGGATTCACCGATACCGCGCGAACCTCGACAATCAGGTCGCGTTCGCCCGATTGCGGGTCCGGCAGGTCGAGATCGATCAGCGCCTTCGCTTCGGTGATGGCGAGAGGCTCGTAATAACCCACTGCTTTCATCTGTGTTTCTCCGGAATTCAGATTGTTTTCGTCAGGCGTGCGCATGCATCGATGGCGGCAACGGGCGCACTGCTGTCACACAATGTTCACCCACACGCTGATCGCCGGCCACGGCCTGTGCCGAACGACAGCCGGTCGCCGCGTGGCACGCGCGTCAGGAATGGTACGTGACTTCGGCGAATCGAACCTGGACGTGTGCGCTTTCACGCATGCGGTGCAAAAAGCCGCGTCGCATCCTTTTTATTGCCGGGTTGCGGGTGGCTGCCGGTTCGCCGGATTCGTATCGACACGCGCAACGCCCTTGATCTCCGCGTGATCAACCAGCCGGGACAGCGCAGTCTGCAGCGAATCGGCAACGTGCCGGTCGTAGACCGCTTCGTCACCGACGTAGACGGTGAAGGTTTCCAGGTACCTCGCCTTCTTCTCGGGGTTTTCGATCGTGTCCCGCGTCCACTCGTAGAGCGGATAGTTCTCCGGCCCGACGCGCTCTGCCTCGTCGACATATTCGGCGAACGAGTCGTACAGGCACATCATCGACGCACCATACCCGTGCAGCACGTCGTGAAGCGCCGGGTGCGCCGCGCATGAAGGGTCGCCGCGCAACAGCGCCGCGAGGCGCGCGGACACCATGATTCTTAGCTGAAACTTCCAATTACCTTCCATGTTCGCGTTGCACTCCCACCCGTTCAACGACGATACCGCGATGTAAGGGAAATCATTCTATCCGACGTCTCGGATCGGCACTGCACCCAGGCGTTCACTCGATCGCATCGGGCTCGCAGGCAGCCGATCCGCAGCGAAATTCACGCCGATGCATAGGATGTCGTAGCACGGTCAGCGAGGAATAAGCCCGCCCGATGGGTGTTACATCAGCAGCGGATCGGCCTTTCGTGTTGCTGATCGACTCATTGATTGATCCATGGAGCCGGAATGAAAAATCGCTTTTCTGAACAACGCGCGATCGTGATCGGCGCGGGCGTCGGCGGCCTGGCTGCGGCAGCGGCGCTTTCCCCTTATTTCGAACAGGTGACCGTGCTCGAGCGCGACCCGTTGCCTGCCGACGCGCGTCCGAGGCCGGGTGTCGCACAAGGCCGGCATCTTCACGGGCTGCTCTCCGGCGGCTCGGCCGCGCTTTCCGAACTGTTTCCCGGCCTCGAGGCTCATCTCCTCGCGGCCGGCGCGCAAAAGTCCGATGTGGGCGCGGATGTCCGCTTCGAGATGGCCGGTACACCTGAACTGCCGCGCCGCAAGCTGGACGTCTACACGTACCTGTTGTCACGGCCACTGCTCGAAACGCAATTGCGCAAGCAGTTGCTAACGCGGCGGAACGTCGTGTTGCGCGATAAGTGCCGTGTGATCGAAATCGTTGCCGATGAGAACGATCGCGTCGCGGGCGTGCGCTTCGAAACGCTCGAAGGCAGGCACGACACGTCAAGCGCGACGCTGGTCGTCGATGCAAGCGGACGCGGCATGCCCACGCTTGCGTTCCTGAAGGCAACCGGCCGCCCGATGCCCGAGGAAACCGTGATCGGCGCGGACATTACCTACGGTTCCGCCATCTACACGTTTGCGCCCGGCGCAGAGCCGGACTGCAAATTGGTGATCTCGTTTGGGAAAGCCCCGAAGCAACGCCGCATGGGTCTGCTATCGGTACGCGAAAACGGCCTCTGGGACGTCGTGGTGGGCGGCCGTTTCGGCGACCTGCCGCCGACCGAAGAAGACGCGTTTCTCGCCTTCGCCGACGGTCTGCCGACGCGCACGATCGGCGATGCATTGCGTAGAGGCCGCCGGGAAACGCCGGTCATCCGTTACGGTTACCCCGAGAGCCGTCGACGCCACTTTACGAGCATCCCCGACTTCCCCGTCGGCTTGCTGCCGATCGGCGACGCCGCCTGCAACATCAATCCGATGTTCGGCCAGGGCATGACGGTCGCCGCGAAGGAGGCGCAGCTGCTGCACACGCTGCTCGCGGGCACCGACGGCGAGTCGGACTCGCTGGAAACGATCGGGCCGGAATTTCTCGACGGTATTGAAAAACTGGCGAATACGCCGTGGCGGACAGCCGCGTCGATCGACCTCGCGTACCCGGAAACGACTGGCATCCGGCCACCCGACATGCAACAGAGTGCCGAGTATCAGGCGGCCATCATGCAGCTTGCGGTGCAGGACGCCGACCTTCACCGGCTGATGGTCGAAGTCCGGCATCTGCTGAAGCCCGGCAATCTGCTGTATACGCAGGAACTCCAGCAACGGGTACAGGCGTTGCAACAGCAGGCCACTTCTTCCTAGTCGGTCGCCGTCCATAGCCGATTGTGCGCAAGCGGCGCAAATCGGCCTTCCTGCGGCCGCCATGCGTTGCGCATGGCGGCGCCGCCCCCCCCCCCGGGCCGCTTCGTCACTGGCCCCACGCCGCAATCAGTCGCCCCACCGTCCTTTCCGCCAGCGCTTCCACCGGCGCCGAATGCCCTTCTCTGAAAAAAGTGGGAATAAAGAAAGGATTCGCCTTGTTTGTCACTACGTAGCACGCAGCCCAATGCTCGCGAGTGAATACGGGAATAAATTCAGACGATACGGTGTTTTGCTTCTCGTAACGCCTGACGCTTGCACCGCGACGCGGCCGGACCAGTGGGAATAAAACGCGAACAGCCAATGTTCGCATCAACGAGACGGAACATTCTTTTCACTCTATTTAGGAATTCGAAATGAACGCGAAAATGCTTATCGGCCTTTCCTTGATCGCCTTCACATCGTTTGGCATCGTCAATAGCGCATCGGCCGGGGAAAAGACGCGCGCTGAAGTGCGTCAGGAACTGATCCAGGCGGAGAACAACGGTTCGCGCTTCGTCACCGACGCGTCGTATCCGGACGTCAGCCCGATCTACGCGCAACAGGTCGCTCGCATGCAACAACAGAACGATAGCGGCGTCGGCGCCGGCATGGCGGGCACAAGCCAGACGGGCCATCACACCGCGATCAACCCGGCGAGTTGCGTCGGCCCGGTCAGCTTCTGCAACCCGTACGTCGGCGGCTAATCCGGTCGTCGACTGAAGCCAGCGCCGCGCAATAGCGACTCACTCAACTTATTGGGAATGCCATCATGAAAACGATCGCCACTCTTCTGGTCACCGCGGCCGCACTGACGGCTCCGGTTTTGGGCTTCGCACAAAGCGCGGACCAGGGTCTCACTCGCGCGCAAGTGCGCGCCGAACTGGTTCAACTTGAACAGGCGGGCTACAACCCGTTGACCGCCGCCGACGCGCGCTATCCTCAAGACATTCAGGTTGCCGAAGCCAATGTCGCGGCGACCGGGGACACCACGAGTCCCGCCAACACGGCCGCCGCTACGCAAACGGACAACGCCGTCGGCGGCATGTCCGAATCTGGCAAATCGGATTCCGGCAAGCACGTGCCGTACTCGAAGCCTTCGCAAACGTGCGTAGGCCCGGTCAGCTATTGCAATATCTTCTTTGGCAGCTAACCAGTCTGACCGCACCCTGCAGCCGCCGCCGCACGTGATGCCTGCACGCCGGAACGGGTGCAGGCATTGTCGTTTCCGCAAGACCTCGGAAGGGCCTGTCTGACTGTGCGTAGGAAGAAGCGCTGCTGCAATCCGGCCTAACCAATGGGCCTTTCCAGTACCAATGTGGCCTCGAGCCCACCGTCCGCGCGATTCTTCAACTCGAGCGTCGCGTTCATTGCCAGCGCAAGCTGCTTCGCGATCGCGAGACCCAGCCCGTTGCCGCCGATGCGCGGCTGGCCTTCCGCTTCAAGCCGGAAGAACGGCTGGAATACCGTCTCGAGCTGGTCCGGCGGAATACCGGGGCCGCGATCAAGCACGCTGATCGTAATCTGCATGGTGTTTGACACATCCGCCTTCAACTCCCCGGCACCGGAAAACTTGACCGCGTTATCGAGCAGATTGGCAAGAATGCGGCGCAACGCAACCGGACGCGTGACGATCGGCGCGCCGATCGAACCGGACAGCGTCACCTTCGCGCCGGCATCGGCGTAGTCGGACACGAGGCTTTCGAGCAGTGCATCCGGATCGACACGGCGCGGCGCCTCCGCCGCGCCATGCAGCGCCCGTCCGTATGCCACACCTTCCCGCACCAGCGTTTCCATTTCGGTCAGGTCCTGCTGGAATTTGCTCCGCTCGGCTTCGTCGTCGAGCAGGTCGGTGCGAATGCGCATCCGTGTGATCGGCGTTTGCAGGTCGTGCGAGATCGCGGCGAGAATCTGGATGCGTTCCTTCATGTACTGGCCAATACGGCCCTGCATCGCGTTGAACGCTTTTGCCGCGCGCGCCACTTCGGCAGGCCCGGTTTCCGGAAGCCGGGTCGTGGTCATGTCGGGGCCGAGCGTGTCAGCCGCCATTGCGAGCTGGTTAAGCGGCCGCGTCGCCAGCCTCACGGCGAGCCACGCGCATAGCGCGATCACCACGAGTTCGATGACCAGCACCACCAGCAGCCAGTACGACAGCGGAATTCGCGCGACGGGACGGATATCGATCGTGAGCGGCGAGCCGTCGCTCAATCGCAAGTGCGCCTGCAGATGCTCCCGCGTATCGGGCACCGCATTCACCGAAACCGGAAAGCGCGTGCCGATGCTGCGTTCGATCGCCGCGGCGATCTGCTCGGAAAGCTTCGCATCGGGTGGCGCGCCGCCGACGCCGGGACCGAGCAGAAAACTGTAATTGCGGCGCATCAGCCGTGGCAGCCACTCGGGCCGCTCGGCGGCCGGCACCCGGTCGAGCAGCGCGACCGCGGTCGCGACGTCACGTTCGAGGTTGCTTATCATGAACGCGGTCTGCGCGTCATTGCGCTCGGACATCGTCGCCCAGAACGCAAGAAACTGCGCGACGGCAAGGCCCGCGAAAAAGATCAGGGTCAAGCGCACGAATAGCGTGCGCGGACCTCTGAACCAAGCCGATACGTTCACGAGTTGCCTTCCTGTGGCGTCACCGCAGCCGAAAACACATAGCCTTCGTTGCGCAGGGTCTTGATGTAGCGCGGGTCTTTGGCCTCGTCCTTGAGGCGCTGCCGCAGCCGGCTCACAAGCAGGTCGATCGACCGGTCGAATGGCTCGGTCTGCCGCCCTTGTGTCAGCGTCAATAGCTGGTCGCGCGTGAGCACGCGCTGAGGGTGATCGGTGAATACACGCAGCAGCCGGTACTCCGCGCCGCTCAGCGCGACCATCGTGCCCTCGCTGTCCAGTAGATGGCGGCCGATCGTATCGAGCTTCCATTCCCCGAACAGCAGAAACTGCGGCGATTCCGCACGCTCGAAGCCATGCGGCGCCATACGCGAGCGGCGCAAAATCGCGCGAATGCGCGCGAGCAGCTCGCGAACCGCGAACGGCTTGACGAGGTAGTCGTCCGCGCCGACCTCGAGACCCACCACGCGGTCCGTTTCATCGCCGAGCGCCGTCAGCATCAGGATCGGAATCGTGCGCCACTGTCCGGCCCGCAGATCCCGACACAGCGCCAGCCCGTTTTCTCCGGGCAGCGTCACGTCCAGCACGATGATGTCCGGCCGCTCGTTAGCCAGCACAGCCCACATCTCGCGACCGCCGGACGCCTTGGACACCCTTGCGCCGTTCTTTTGCAGGTAGGTGCCGATCAGCTCACGAATTTCCCGGTCGTCGTCGACAATCAGCACGTGCTCGACTTTCTCCATTTAGCCGCCCCTGTCCGGTTGCGCGGCTTCACCCGCATCTCGGAGTACGCGCACGCGCAACTCAATGGGCGTACCAGCTCGGCCGCCGCCAGGCTGAAGATCAGGCACAGCGATGCGAAGAGACGGTTCATACGTCACCGGCAGGGTTAATGCCGGCACCGTCGTTGACGGTCGCGTCAAGGGCATAAGGATCTACTCCATGCAAACAGCCGATATTGGCGCGCCATAGACCCCAGTCCTTCCGCGTCTGATGAAACGGATAAACGCCGCAGTGCCAGCAGAAAAAATGCCTGGCCTCACGCGTGTTGAACGGGTAGACGGCGAGGTCGTCGCTGCCGCTGATTATACGGAGGTTGGCCTGCGCAAAGGTCGGTGTCATCAGCGCGCCCCGGCGCCGGCGCAGGCTGCAGTTGCGACGCAGCGCGGGCGTGATCGCGGAATCGATCTCGAATCTGACCTTGCGGCAGTGGCACGATCCCGTATAGGTGGTCGTTGTCATTTCGTACTCCATCGGTTGAGCCGAAGCGTCGCATGCCGGCTATGCCGCATGATGTCGCAACGTTGCCAATGTGTATCCCACTGTACATTCGCGGCAAGACTCGCGGCGACGGCCCGCTCTCACGCGATTCGTCTCGCAAACTGGCAGTGGCTAAGGCGTGTCGACCACACGCCTACCCCGCGCTCCCGTCCCCCTGAAAAATACCTTACGACAATCATTTATTGAATAAATTTCCGTCGTCATCTATTATGGACGAACGGAATACGTAGTACGCGACCCAACACGCGCACCGCTCCCATCGAGGAAACGATTATGCCGCTCGTACGCATCGACCTTGTCGAAGGTCAACCTTCCGAATACCGCAGCGCGATTGCGGACGAAGTTTACAAGGCCATGACCTCCACGTTGAACGTGCCTGAGAATGACCGCTTCATGGTGATCAGCGAGCACAAGCCCGGCGATTTCATCGCCGATCCGATCTATCTGGGCATTAGCCGCTCGCGCGCCTGCGTGATCGTGCAGATCACGCTGAATGCGGGGCGCGACGTCGACATGAAACGTGCGTTCTACAAAGCGCTGGCAGATGGATTACATGCCCGCATCGGCCTGCGTCGCGAAGACGTGTTTATCAACCTCGTCGAAGTTGCGAAGGAAAACTGGTCGTTCGGAAATGGCATCGCACAATATACGTAATGCAACACGCTGACGCGCAGACTGCGTTATGCTAACGGCATCCTTTCTGGAGAATGCTCATGCCGCGCGTATCCCGCGAACAAGCCGATAAAAACCGTGCCGTGATCGAGGCCGCGTCCGCGCGTCTGTTCAAGGAGCATGGGCTCAATGGCGTATCGGTGGTCGACATCATGGCGACCGCGGGCCTCACGCACGGGGGGTTCTACGGCCATTTCGAATCGAAGGACGAACTCGCCGCGATTGCCTGTGCGCAGGCATTCGAGGAATCGGTCACCCGCTGGCGTGCGCTGACCAGGGATGGCGCCGATGAACAGTCGCTTATCGATGCGCTCGCGAAGCACTATCTGAATCCTGCGCAGCGCGATCGGCCGGGCCTGTCATGCGCGGCCGCGGGGTTCGCGGTCGACGTTGGCCGCGAAGCCGCGGACAAGCCGATTCGCGGCGCCTATCTGCGCGGCATCCGCTCGATGATCGACGTGCTGATGTCTTTTTCGAGTGCGCGGCGTTCGAGAAAGGTGCGACAACGGGCAATCGCCCGGCTATCGATGCTGATCGGCGCGCTGACGCTGGCGCGCGCGGTGCGCGACGATCCACTATCCGATGAAATCCTCGCATCGGCTCGGGAAGCGCTGCACGCGGACATCGCGTAAATAGCGGCCACTCACGCGGCACACCGCGCGCTGTCGTCGGTTCATCACGAACATTCACCCCGAACCGTCAGGGCACCGGCGATTCGCGTTTCACGAAATGTTCGCGATCAGTCGCGAAGTAGATGAGCGCAACGAGCGGAAAGGCGAGACCGACGAGTGAGGTCAGCCGCCACCCACCCTGCGCGTACGACCATCCGCCCAATGCGGAACCGATCGCGCTACCCGCAAAGAACGTCGTCATATAGATGCCATTGACGCGCGATCTGAACTGCGCGCCAAGCGCGAAAATGGCGCGCTGACCGAGCGACACATTCGACGCCACACCGAAATCGAGCACAATGCCCGCCACGACCAGCAACGTGAGCGACAGCGGCGCGCCCGGCTGCACCACCCGTGCCAGCAGGAATGCGGCGAACACAGCCAGCATCGCGACGGCGGTAGTGGGGCGCGTCCAGCCGCGATCCGCCAGGCTGCCCGACACCGTGGCGGCGATCGCGCCCGAGACCCCAACCAGCGCAAACAGCGCAATGCCGCCTTGTGACATTCCGAACGCCGGTCCGGCGAGCAGCAGCGGCGTCGTTGTCCAGAAGAGACTGAACGCCGCAGCAAGGCAGCCGGTATAGATCGATCGGCGCCGCACGACGGGTTGCGTGAGCAGCAGATGCCGCATTGAAGCAAGCAGCTCGACATAGCGCAGCTTCGACAGCGGCTCGCGCTTCGGAAGTGCGAACGCAAGCAACACCATCAATGCGACAGTCAGCGCGGCCGACAAATAGAAAATCGTATGCCACGACGACGATATCTGAGTAACGAAACTCGACGCGGGTCGTGCCAGCATGATGCCGAGCACCACGCCGCTCGTCACGTTGCCCACTACGCGCCCGCGAATCCGCTCCGGCGCGAGATGCGCCGCGTACGGTACGAGAACGTGAATCGCAACGCTGCCCAGCCCGATCAGACACGCGGCAATCAGAAACTGCGCACCGTGCTGCGACAGCGCGGCGCCGAGCAGTCCTAGCGTGACGACGCACAGTAGCGTCAGCACAAGACGCCGGCTTTCGAACAGGTCACCCAGCGGAACGACAAACAGCATGCCGGCGCCCGTGCCGATCTGCGTCATCGTGACGATCAACCCGGTCGCACCCTTCGCCACGCCAAGCGCGGCGCCGATCAATCCGGCAAGCGGCTGCGCGTAGTACACGTTGGCCGCCATCAGGCCGCAGGAAAAGGCCAGCAGCAGGATGAGCCATGGCGATACACGGTCCTTTTCGGCAGACGGCTGAGCCGCCTCGAGGGTGTCTCTCATGTGCGGATGTCCATAATAGGGATGCCGCATTTCCAAAATAGTCGGAATGCGGCAAGCGACGCGATCGATGCATTTGCACCGACAACAGAACACCCCTCGACTTGCCGCTATTCCCTGCCGGCATCGGAACAGCCCATTGCGCAAGCTCAATGGAACGCGGTATGCATGAATGCCTCGTGTGCGTGACAGGCGCGCGCTAGCTGCGCCAATCGCAGGGCGGTAGACTAGTTGATCGGCGAACGCACAACGGATGGAGGTTGAAGATGGATCACACGAAACTGACCGCGCACTTTCCGACGATCGATGTCGAACTGACCCGGCGCGACCTGCCTGAAAGGAATGGCGAGGTCGTGACGATTCATATCACCGCGACGCCTTCGTTCGACGCGGCTGCGCGATGGCTACTGCAGCCCAACGTCTTTGCATTCGCCACGCCGCTTGTGCTGTGGGCAGAGATGATGCGGGCATGGCAGCCGTGGTTGCCGGCAGCGTTCGCGCCGATGCTGTCGCTGCCGCGCCCGGAATAACGCGTACTGCCCGCCGCGCGCGGTGAGCAGCCGCACTCGCGCGCCACCTTTCTTGCCGCAAGCAAATTCGGTATCCAGCCGGAAATACCGCACACAACCCCGCACACAACAGCGCGCGGCGCGCGTCATCCTCGCCGGGCGATCCGATCAGTTCGGGTGAATCTGGACCGCGTCGACGCGGTCCGGATAGAACGCGAGGTGGCCTTTGATCATGCTCACCGCGTCATAAGGGTCTTCATAGGTCCAGACCGCATTGACCGACTGTTCGCCGCCGGCCGGAAGGCTGTAGTAGCTGCAGTCGCCTTTGTACGGGCAGTACGTTGCGTGCGCGGTCCGCTCGAACTGGGCCATGTCCGCGTCTTCGCGCGGGATATAAAGCACCTCCGGATAGGCGGCTTCGCGCAGCACGAGCGCGTTTTTCGTATCGGCGATCACTTTGCCTGCCACAACGACCACAACGTGCGACGGGCTCTTTGTTACCGTGATCGGATGATCGGGACCGGGAATCTTCACCGTTTTTTGCATGGCGACCTCATTGAAGGAACAAAGCGCAGCGCAATCGCCTGATGGCGACCAGCGGCCATCCTATACCGATCCGAAAACCAGCATACGTGTGAGGTTTTCCGGCCGCGCGTTGTCATGTTGAACGTGTATGCGAAATCGCCGATGTCCGTTTCGTCGCGAAGCGGACGCCAACGGTCAAATTGAGAAGGCTCCGGGCACAAAACAAATCATATGAATGGTGCCGGAATGCGCGACGGCCAGGCGGAGTAAGCAATCAGCAGTGCAAATTCCAAACGATTCCGGCACGACGCGCGGCAAGCTTCGTGGACGCAAAATACCAAGCCGCTTTACCATGCGTCATCCGCCGCGCGCGGACGATTGACGGCCATCAAGATCAAAGCGGGGAGTCTCACGCATGAACAACCAGGTTCTCGATCATCACATTCTCGACACTTTCGACGCGGCGCAACTGGTGCCCGGCTTCAGGCCACCGCAGCAAGGCGGCGAGCATGTCGCAGCGGCACTCGACGCTGCAACGCGCAAATCGGTGCACTGGCAAAGCAAGATCAGCGGCCCACTCACGCCAGGCTCGGAGACGCACAAGCGCGAGATGTGCCGCATGTTTCGCGAGACGTTCAACCCCTACCGGCCCGCGGTGCTGGACTGGCCGAAGCTCGAGCCGACAGCGCTGGAACGCCTGACGTCGCTGCCGATCTGGGACATCGCGGTGCAAACCGAAGGCAAGGCGCGCCTGCGCATGGCCGCCTATGCAAGCACCGTCGACGACACCGACGTGCGCGATGCGCTCGCGCTGAACGCATGGGAAGAGCACCGCCACAAGGAAGTGCTGTCGCGCATGGTGGGTGCCTACGGCATCGAACTTGCGAACGAAGCGCCGTATGCGTATCCGGATGATCCGGAATGGGCCTATCTCGTCACCGGCTATAGCGAATGCATCGACAGCTTCTTCGCCTTCGGGCTGTTCGAGGTCGCCCGGCGCTCCGGCTTTTTTCCGCCCGCGCTGGTCGACACCTTCGAACCGGTGATGCAGGAGGAATGCCGGCATATCCTGCTGTTCGCGAACTGGGTCGCCTGGCATCGCGCGAATCTGCGCTGGTGGCAGCGTATCCGTTTCGAACTGAAGGTCGCGGCGGTCTGGGTGTTTCTCGCGTGGGAGCGCGTCGGCATCGCCCGCTCGCTCGATGCGGACGGCAACGAACAGGCCGTTGATCACAACTTCACGGTAACGGGCGCACAATCGATGTCGGCGCAAGACATCAGCGTGCGCGAGCTTGCGCTGCTGTGTCTCGAAGAGAATCATCGCCGCTTCGCAGGCTACGACGAGCGTCTGCTGCGGCCGCAGACGATGCCGAGAGTCACCCGCTTCGCGTTGCGGTTCATGCGCAAGCGCCATCATGAATGAATGAGTCGTTGACACGTCGCTGAATCTCGCTCGAGAGGCCGGGCGGTCGCTTCGTCCTGAATCGGCCCCGCGGCGCTCGAACCAGTGCACGCACGTCTGGCCACACGAGGCGAACGATGCGACTACCGCGCATGGTGCGATCCGGGTCTCACGGCCAGCCAGCGCCGCGGCCGCGCAAGCGCCTCCGGCGCCGCCTTCCGGTGGCGATGGTCGGGGGCCGCGCGATGCGGAATCTCGGCCGTGTCGCCGCCGCTGCGGGACTGCTGATCGCGCTATGGCTCGTGTCGCGGGATGACCCGGATGCGGTGCTATCCCTCGTGCGCGCCTCGGCCGTCGGGCTGGTGGTGGCCGCGCTTGCGCATGTGCTGCACATGATTGCGAACGCACGCGCATGGCAGACGCTGATGCTCGGAACGCGCGGACCGCGATACCCGGTGCTGCTCGGTCTGATCTGGATTCGCGAGTCGATCAACGGCCTGTTGCCCGTAGTACGGATCGGCGGCGACCTTGCCACGTTCAGGCTGCTTCTGAAGATCGGCTTTCCGTCAGCAATGGCCGCCGCCAGCCTGATCGTCGATATGCAGCTCACCGTCATCAGCCAGCTGATATTCGCGGGGCTCAGCATCGGCTACCTGTTCGCGCATGTGCACTCGGCCACGCTGCGCGTGGTCAGCGACCTCGCGTGGGGCATCGCGGTGATTGCGCCGGCGTTCGCGATATTCGCGCTGATCCAGCATGCCAACCCCTTCGAACGGATGATGCGCGTGCTCGATCGCATCGCGAGCGGCAAGCTCGCCGAACTGGTCGGCAAATCCGCCGGCATCGACGAAACGATCAAGCACATCTGGCGTCATCGCGCGGTCATATTGCGCTACCTGCTGATCTGGCAACCGCTGCAGGCATGCGGCACCGCACTCGAGATCTGGCTTGCGCTGCATTTCTTCGGCACGCCTGTCAGCTTCGTGAAGGCGTTCGTGATCGATTCACTGGTGCAAGCGGCAAGCAGCGCCGCGTTCTTCGTGCCGGCCGCGCTCGGCGTGCAGGAAGGCGGTTTCCTGCTGATCGGCGGCATACTCGGTCTCGAACCCGCCACCTGTCTTGCACTTGCCGGCGCCCGGCGCGTGCGCGATCTGGTGATCTTCGTACCCGGCATGCTTGCATGGCAAATCGCGGAATCGCGCGTCGCGGGCACGGGCGCCGCAGCCGGCACAATCGCAGCAGGCGACCACGCAGGCGCCGATGCGGACGGCCTCAAAGACTAACGCCGACGGCGATTTCGCATCAATCCGCGCGTTCTTCCACGTTCACTTAACTATCGCCTATACTCGTTCGGCCGAGTTCGTTTTGAAGGATCTTCCTAGTTCATTGCACGCTGCCGCCGGCACGAGCCACGCGGCCCGAGTACGCACACGCGTGCGAAGCCACTCAAGCGCGACATGAAATCAGGCGCAGCCCATGCACGTGTGCGCACCCGCCGCCGTCCCGCTCGCCACCGTTCCCAGGAGACCGCTCAATGCGCGTCACGTATGCGTCTTCCGTTCGTTCCCTCGCGCGGTTCGCCGCCGCAATCGGCGTTGCTGTCCTCGCGCTGGCGCTCGCGCCCAAGGCGCATATCGTGCCGCCGGTCAGCGCAGCCGAAAGCACGCAGACCTGCCATAACGAAGCAACCGGCATCACGTTGCCGCCCGGCTTCTGCGCGACGGTCGTCGCGGACAACCTTGGCCATGTGCGGCAAATGGCGGTTGGCCCGGACGATACGCTGTATGTGAATACCTGGAGCGGCCGCTACTACAAGGTGAACACGCCGCCACCGGGCGGCTATCTCGTCGCGTTGAAAGACACCAACGGCGACGGCCATGCGGAAGTCGTCCAGCGCTTCGGCGAAGGCGTGGCCGAAGGCAGCCACGGCGGCACCGGCATCGCGTTTTACAACCACGCGATCTACGCCGAAAGCAACGATCGCATCATGCGCTACGCGCTCAAGCCCGGCGACGTCGCGCCCTCCGGCAACGGCGAAGTCGTCGTATCGGGCTTGCCGACGACCGGCGACCATCCGATGCATCCGTTCGCGATCACGCCGAAGGGCGACCTGCTCGTCGATCTTGGCTCGGCGACCAACGCATGCGAGCAGCAGAATCGCACGCCTCATTCGCCGGGCGATCAGCCTTGCGTGGAGAAGGAAACACGCGGTGGCATCTGGCGATATGACGCGAACAAGGCCGATCAGACGTTTTCGCCGGCCGAGCGCTACGTGAGCGGCATCCGCAACGGCGAAGGGATCGCGCTCGATGGCGCCGGCCGCATCTTTTCGACGCAGCACGGCCGCGATCAGCTTCACGAGGACTGGCCGGAACACTATGACGCAAAACATGGGCAGGAACTGCCGGCGGAAGAGATCGTCGAGCTGAAACAGGGCGCGGATTATGGCTGGCCCGAATGCTATTTCGATCAGATGCAAGAAAAGCTGGTGCTCGCCCCGGAATATGGCGGCGATGGCACGAAGGTGGGCCTGTGCAGCGGGCGCACCGCGCCGGTCGCGTGGTTCCCTGGCCACTGGGCGCCGAACGACATGGTGTTCTATGAAGCAACGAGCGGCGCGGCCCGGTTTCCGCATGCGTACGATGACGGCGCGTTCGTCGCATTTCACGGTTCGTGGAACCGCGCCCCCGGTCCGCAAGGCGGCTATAACGTGGTGTTCCAGCCGTTCCACCATGGCAAGGCCAGCGCCGGTCAATTCGTGGTCTTCGCAGATGGCTTCGCGGGCGCCGTGAAGGAACCCGGTCAGGCCGCATTCCGTCCGTCCGGTCTGGTGGTCGCACACGACGGCGCGCTCTTTATTTCCGACGACGTGCATGGCCGCATCTGGCGCGTCACCTATCGCGGCGGCAATCCGGATGCGCCGGTCGCGGCAGCCGCGAAGCCGCCGGGCGCGCAGTCTTCGTCGAACTCGGAGCTACCGCCTGAAGGGATCCACCCGGACGCCGGCAAAGCCGCCGCCGGCTTGCCTGTGCCGCGGGGTTCATCGGCGCAGCAGGTCGCGCTCGGCGCGCGTGTGTTCGCAGGCCAGGTCGGCGGGGCGACCTGTTCGGGCTGCCACGGCTCGGACGGCAAAGGCTCCGGCATCGGTGCGGACCTGACGGCCGGCACATGGCTGTGGAGTGACGGCAGCCTGTCCGGCATCCAGCAGACCATCACGAACGGCGTGCCGCATCCGAAGGAACACAACGGCGTGATGCCGCCGATGGGCGGCGTGCAACTGTCACAGGACGATCTGAAGGCGGTGGCGGCATATGTCTGGGCGTTGGGGCATCAGTCGCATTGATGCGGTTGATGGTCCCATGGGCAACCGCCAGCAGTGACGGCGAAGCGCGCAACCTGTCGCGCGGTTCACCACCCATCAGTCTGCGACAACGCCTTCGCCGAGCGAATCAGATCGTCGAGCATCGCGGCGCATTTGGCTGCATGGGTGTCGCGCCCGGTCATGAAGCACAGCGCCGCGACTGCGCACCCCGAGCGGTCGCGAATCGGCGCGGCCATGCAGCAGCGGAAGGTCTGCGACAGGCCTTCCGTGCAGCAGTACCCCTGCTGCGCCGCGCGCTCGACATCGCGTAGAAAATCGCCAAATTCGACGCGCGTGCCGTTGTCGAGCACGAAATCGTCATCGGGAATCAGCGCGCGGATTGCCTCCGCGCTCAAATGCGCGAGCAATAACCGCCCCGTCGCAGTCCACGGAATCGGCACCTTTACGCCGATATCGGAACTGATATTGAACGGCCGCGCACTGTTCTCAGACAACACCACCGTGTACTTGTTGCCTTCTAGCATGCAGAGTTGCGCGGTCTCGTCGTGAATCTTCACGAGCGCGAGAATCGCCTGATGGGCGCGGCTGATCAGATCGTTATGCACCGCATAGTCGGCGCCGTAGTAATGCATCTCGCGGCCGAAAAACACGCTGCCGTCCGGCCTCGTTTCGAGCCAGCCCGCATCGGTCAGAATCGTCACCAGTTCGTAGACGCTCGAGCGCGGCGCACCGCTCGACTCGATCAGCTCGCGCATCGTCAACGGACGTCGCGCGACATGCAATTGCCTGAGCAGCGTGACGACCCGATCGACACCTCGCGCGCGCGGTGACACTGGGCCGGCCGAAGCCGAATCGGATGCAGAAGCGGATGCAGAAGCGGCGGCGGAAACGGTGGCCGACGCGGCCGTGCGTGCGCCGCCCTCCCGGCGGCGGCCCGGCTTCGAGTTCAGGTTCGCGGTCAATGGTCGAGCACCCGATGCAGAAACTGGCGCGTACGCTCGTTGCCCGGATTCACGAAAATCTGCTCGGGCACGCCCTGCTCCGCAATCACGCCTTTATCCATAAACACGACGCGGTCCGCGGTCTTGCGCGCAAAGCCCATCTCGTGCGTGACGACGACCATCGTCATCCCGTCGCGCGCGAGCCCGCGCATCACCTCGGTCACTTCGCCGACCAGTTCCGGATCGAGTGCGGAGGTCGCCTCGTCGAAGAACATGATGCCGGGCTCGACGGCCAGCGCGCGCGCAATCGCGACGCGCTGCTGCTGACCACCTGACAGCTGGCTCGGATAGTGTTCCGCGCGATCGGCAAGGCCAACACGGTCGAGCGTTTCCAGCGCGCGCTTGCGTGCATCGGCCGGGCTCATCTTGCGCGCCTTGATCAGCGCAAGCGTCACGTTGCCGAGCGCACTCTTATGCGGGAACAGATTGAACTGCTGAAACACCATCCCGACGTGGCCGCGAATTTCTTTCGCGCGCCGCGCATCATGCAGTGGCACGTGGTTGACCCATACCTCACCGGCATCCGCGGTTTCGAGCCCGGCCATGATGCGCAGCACCGTGCTTTTGCCGGAGCCCGATGCACCAATCAGCACCAGCACTTCACCGGGCTGCACATCGAGGTTGATATCGCGCAGCACCTGGGTCGCACCGAACGACTTGCTGACGCCGGTCAGGTTGATCACCGGCTTGCCTGTCACGACACGGTTCATTGCAGCACGCTCCTTCTTCGATCATGACGACGCACCCACTGCGACAGCGGAAAGCACACGATGAAATACAGCACGGCGACGAGCCCGTAAATCTCGACCGGCTTGCCGATCCGGTCGACGATCGCCTGGCCGCCGTGCATCAGTTCCGACATGCCAATCATGCTGACAATCGACGTGTCCTTGATCAGCGACAGATACTGGCCGATCAACGGCGGCAAGACGATCTTGCCGGTCTGCGGCAGAACCACCGAAAAGAACGTCTGCAGCTTGCTCAAGCCCAGAATTTGCGAGACTTCCCACTGCCCTTTCGGCACCGCCTCGATGCCGGAACGGAACACTTCGGCGATATACGCCCCCTGATAGACGCTCAGGCCGACGACGCCCGCCGCGAACACATCGATCGCATAGCCGAAGTACGACACGCCGAAGTAAATGAAGAGCAGCGTGATCAGCACCGGCGAGCCGCGAAAAAGCTCGGTATAAAGCTTGGCCAGGAAGCGCGTGCCGGGCGGGCCGAACGAGCGCAGCACCGCGGCGAACAGGCCGATCAGCGTGCCGCCCGCGATCGATGCGACGGATAACAGCAACGTGGCCAGCAACCCTTGCAGCAGGATCGACAGGCTGGAAAATAGCAATGTGCTCGACATCGTCGGCCTCTTACCGGTGTGCTGTGGCGCTCAGGTGCGGTCCGCCTCGCGTGCGAAGAAAAACGGCCGGCGCGCGCGTTTCTTCAGTTCGAGCGGCGGATGAAACAGCCGCGCGCCGATCTGCGCGGCGATCCACGAAAGACCGTTGCTGAGCAGCAAATAGATGATCAGCGTAATCGTGAAGGTCTGCACATAGAGCAGCGTGCGTGAGTTGATCACGGTCGCGGTGCCGCTCAATTCCGGCAGCGCGATCGCCGATAGCAGCGACGTGCCGAGCAACAGCTGGATCAGGTTATTGACGATCGCCGGATAGACCGCGCGCGCAGCCTGGGGCAGCACTACGTCGATAAAGATCTGTGCACGCTCGAGGCCGAGAATCGTTGCCGCTTCCAGCTGCCCGCGCGGCACCGATTGAATGCCGGCACGAAACACTTCGGCGAGGTACGCACCGACATTGACACCGAGCGCGATCACGCCGGCCGTAAACGCATCGAGCGTAATGCCGAGCGTCGGCAAGCCAAAGAACACGATAAAGATCTGCAGCAGCACCGGCGTGTTGCGGATCGCCTCGATATAGATGCGCGCGAGCCAGCGCAGCGGCGCGGCGCGCGATGAACCGGCCAGCGCCGCGAGCAGGCCGAGCGCCATCGCCAGCACGAATGCGAGCAGCGTGACCCTCAGCGTTAGCCATGCCGCATGAACAAAATCGCTCAGATAACCGGCGAGGGTCATCCATTGATAGCTCATCGCTCCTCCGTGCGCAAACCGGTGCGCAAGCGATAACGCGCGGGCGACGGGCCGCGCAACGCGTTAGAACTGCGGGTTCAGCGAATAGCGCGGCTCGACGCCGAACCACTTCTTGTACAACTGCTGGTTCAGCTTCGACGCGTTGATCTGGAACAGGAACAGATTCAGATAGTCGAGCCACACCTGATCGCCCTGCTTCACGCCGAACGCGTTGTATTCAAGCGGCACCAGCGCTTCGTCGGTGACCGTCAGCTCAGGGTCCAGCTTCGCCTGATACGCGAGGAAGTTGTTGTCCTCGATCATCGCGTCGGCCTGGCCCTGCTTGACCGCGAGAATCGCGGCCTGCGAGCTGTCGTACTCCTGGATCTTGACCTGCATGTTCAGCGAGCGCACCTCGTCGCCGTTCGTCGAGCCCTTCACCGTCGCAATCGTGCGGTTCGACATGTCCTTGATCGACGTGATGCCGCTGCTCTTCTTCACGAGCAACGCCTCGCTGGCGACCACATACGGGTGCGTGAACGAGATCTCCTTCGCGCGCTCCAGATTGCGTGTGAAATTGCAGAACACGACGTCGACCTTGCTGGTCTGCAGGTTCGGAATGCGGTTCGCGCTCGTCGTATTGACCATTTCCAGCTTCACGCCCAATTGTTTGGCGAGCTCTTTCGCAAGGTCAACGTCGTAGCCATCGGGTGCGCCGGACTGATCGTAGAAACCGAACGGCGCAAAGCTCAGGCAATCGCCCACGCGCAACGTGCCGCGCTGCAACACCTGCTTGAGCGCCGAATCACCGGCCGCCGCGCTCTGCGCGGGCGTGTCGACTTTCGTGCAGGCGCCGAGCACCAGCAAACCGGTAAGAGCGGACAGGCAGAAGAGTTTTACGCGTGCTTTGGCGAGGCTCATGGTTGGCGTCCCGGTCTGGAGAAGGAATGTTCACCGATGCTGCGCAGTTGCGTCGAACCTGAACGGCCCGATAAGCCGTCCGATATACCGGAATCGAATCCGATACAGCAGATGGCCGCGAGTGTTCCACGGACAGAAATTCCGCGCAACCGGGAAAACGCGGAGAGAGAGGCTGGCGCCTGGTCAGTGTGTCGGGGTGGTCGCAGGGACCATCGCAGCGGGCCGTCGCAGCCAACCGGAAACGCAGTCTCCCGGGTTCGTGACCACGGCGACCCGATCATCGACCAACGCGTTGCGGACCCGGTACTTACAGCGCAGCGGCAGCGGTCTGTACGTGCCGGTTCGCGTGCGGACAGACCAGTATCTTTTCGATGACGTTCGACAGCAGGTCCTGCGGTCCCTTCAGCGAATCCGCGAGCACTCTGTCAGTCGGGAAGACCATCTCCGCCGCGACATTGTCCATCACGATGCGGCCAAGATTGTCGAGTGCGACGCGAATCGGGTCAGCCGGTTTTTCGGCGGTCGAAATATCGATCAGATGAGTGGCAACCCGCTTCTGATTCATGAATTTCCGGATGATGATCGAATTCTGGTTGTCGATCATCGTAGTCCACATCGACAGCACCACCGCGTAAAGATTCTTCCAGTTTTTCTCGCCCAGTTGCGCTTTCCAGCGGGTCAGCAAAGCACTGACCCCGTCCACCTGCGCCTCGCCCGCAATGCGCATATTGGTCGCGATATCGTCATGGACGCCGGCCGTCAACGCATCGAAGCTCTCGATGCTAAAACGGCCATTGGCCAATGAAGTATCGATAAACCGAATCGCGTTAATCAGAATACGATGGCTCGCGACTTTTCCTTCATGCGGCAGATCCGTGCGTTGCAGATTATCCAGCGCCTTCTGGAGCACGACTCGAAACGCCTTGATACCCGGCACCCACCCCTGCGCTTCGGGCTGCTCCAGGTACGGCGCGATGATGACGTACAGCCCGAGCGGTGTATGGCTGACCGACTTGGCCAGTTCGAACACGGCGGATACCGGCCTGAGTGTTTCGCGCACACCATGGTGAATCAGCGTGTACGTGCCACCCCAGTCGTCATTGTTGACGATGATGACCGGATCGAGATGTGCCAGCAGCGCCGCTTTCAGCGTTGCATAGCTGTCCTGCATCGCGGTGTCGATCGCAATCACTGCGTTTCGGCTACGAACCAGCGGATCCGATTCGAAAGAAACCATTTTCAAATCGTGTTTATTGATCCGTTTTTCCTGAATTTCCATTTTCTTCATAGTCCTAAAAATAACAAGCTGCCCCTGAGCGATACATCCAGACGTACGCGAGACGATGAAATTATTTCGATATAAGTCGATCGATTAACCTCATCTCTCGCGGCTGCAGCATCAGATATTTCGCGGCAATCCATAAGCAGTCTGGCGGACATCCTGTGATAGGATCAGGCCAATCTTTTTGAGCTGTTGAGGAAGATTGCGTGTCACACACCATTGCGGTCATCGCTTACGAAGGGATTAGCGCGTTTCATCTGTCAGTCCCCTGCGTCGTTTTCGGAGACGACCTGCTCAAGCTGGGTGTTCCTCGCTACAACGTCGTTCTGTGTGCGGAAAAGCCCGGCCCGATCCCGACCATGTCGGATTTCGATATCGCGATCCGCCGGGATCTCACCGCGCTGGAAAGCGCGCATACGGTCATCATGCCGGCCTGGCGCGATACCACCCAGCCTCCCTCTGACGCGTTGCTGACCGCGCTACGCGCGGCGCATGCGCGCGGCTGCCGCGTGGTGGGCTTATGCCTCGGTTCATTCGTGCTGGCAGAAGCAGGCTTGCTCGACGGACGAAAAGCATCGACGCATTGGGCGTGGGCGGAAGAATTCAAAGCGGCCTATCCGCGAGTCAAGCTGGATCAGAAAGCGCTGTATGTGGAAGACGGCAACATTCTGACGTCAGCGGGAACGGCCGCCGCAATCGACTGCTGCCTGCATCTCGTGCGCCGCGATCATGGCGCCGAGATCGCCAACCGCGTCGCGCGGCGGCTCGTCGTCGCCCCTCATCGCCACGGCGGGCAGGCGCAATACATCGAGAAGCCACTGCCGCAATCGGATGGCCGCGATCCGCTATCCACGACGCTGGCATGGACGCTTGAACATCTCGACGAATCTCACTGCCTGGAGAGCCTCGCAGCTCGTGCGCGCATGAGTGTGCGTAGCTTTACCCGGCACTTTCGCAAGAAGACCGGCACGACCTTGACTCAGTGGTTGCTGAATCATCGCCTGCAACGGGCGCAGCGTCTTCTCGAAACAGGAAACTGTTCGATTGACGTCGTCGCGGAAACAGCGGGGTTTTCGTCGACGGTGACGTTCCGCCAGCACTTTACGCAGGCCTTCTCCATCGCGCCCGCGGCATACCGCAAACAGTTCCAGTCCCGGCTTCCGTCGTGAACGCTTCGCCCATGCGGCGCGACCCGCCGCGTCAGGCAACAGATTGGCCCGATTTCATCACGCGCTGTCATGCGGGCCCCTTTCCGTAGCGGCGGATACTCCTCAAAATCGGTGCACATTCCACCGAAGCAGGGAGATCACACGATGCAACACCCGACCATCCGGACGCTTGCCGGCGCCACCGCGCCACAGGCGATCGACCCAGCGAAGACCGCGCTGCTGGTGATTGACTTCCAGAACGAGTATTTCGACGGCAAGCTGCCGATTCCGGACGGCAAGCAGGCGCTGGCGAACACCCGGCGGCTGATCGAACGCGCCGACGCTGACGGTATCGCCGTGTTCCACGTGCAGCACGTCACGCCGGCGGGCAGCCCGATCTTCGCCGAAGACAGCGCCACCTCGCAGATCCACGCCGACATCCAGCCCGCCGCTCATCATCAGCTCGTGCAAAAGACCTCGGTGAGCGTCTTTCCGACCACCGATCTCAACGAGCGCCTGCGGAAAAAAGGCATCGATACGCTGATCATTGCCGGCCTGATGACGCATGCGTGCGTCGCCGGCGCCGCACGCGACGCGGCGCCGCTCGGCTATAACGTGATCGTCGCAGACGATGCATGCGCCACGCGAGATCTCGATCTGGGCGACCACGACACGGTCACGAACAAAGCGTTGCACCGCGCGGCGCTCGTCTCGATCGCGGACACGTTCGGCGACGTGATGACGACGGATGCGCTGCTTTCGTTGTCGAGCAAGACGCGTTAACGGAAAACCCAATACGTCACAATCTTCACTCGCCGTCCTGGCAGGCGGCCGCGCGCGTGAAGCACAGCGCAACACGCGCGCGCCCTATCGGATCAAACACAACATCAAACACGCGCGGCCACCGGAACCAGCGCGCCCGTGATGCCTTGCGCCTCCGGCGACAACAGAAACGCAATCACATTCGCGATCTGTTCAGGCGTGGCCCAGCGCGAGAAATCCGCATTGGGCATATCGGCGCGATTCTGCGGCGTATCGATGATCGACGGCAGAATAGCGTTCACGGTCACGCCCTTATCCTTCAGCTCTTCGGCGAGCGCCTCGGTCAAACGCATCACCGCCGACTTCGATGCCGCATACGCGCCCATGCCGGCCCCCGCCTTCAACGCGGCCATCGCGCCGATATTGACGATCCGGCCGCTGCCGCCGGCGGCCGTCAGATGCGCAAGCGCCGCCTTCGATGCATTGAGCGTCGTCTTCACGTTGGCGCTGAACATCCGGTCCCAGCTGTCCGCGCTGCCGTCCGAAACCGTCTCCCAGCGGAACGCGCCGGCGATGTTGACGAGCGCATGCAAACCATTAAAGCGGCTTGTGATGGTTGCGATCGCATCTTGCGCAGCCCGCGGATCGGTGAGATCCACGCGATCGACGACGCACGCCTGCGCCAGTTCCGCCGGCAGCGCTGCCGATGCAGGCGCCGCGCCGCGGCCGATCAGCGCGACCTGTGCGCCGCGCGCGGCCAGCACCCGCGCTGTGACGAAACCCAGCGCGCCGAAGGCGCCGGTTACGGCGACGATCTTTCCTTGCAGGTGATTCATGGGCCAGCCCTCCTGTGACGGGACACGAGACGCGCCGCTAATGCAAAAGGCACGCATGCCGACGAGGCATCATAACGCCGCCCCCTTGTCCTCGTACGTGTCAGCGTGCACGATACGGATAGCATCTGCGAATCACGGTCTTACCCGTCCAAACCACGTCGCAACAAGCGTGCGGAATGGAGCACACACCATGCCCTCCGAAGCCCCGTCGTCACCTGCGCCGTCCATCTCCGAGCCGAGCCATACCTTCGTGCTGATTCACGGTGCGTGGCATGGCGGCTGGTGCTGGCGATTCGTCGCCGACTCGCTGCGCGCACAAGGACATCGCGTGTTCACGCCGACGCTGACCGGTCAAGGCGAGCGCCACCATCTGCTCAGCGCGGCAACGTCGCTCGACGTGCCGATTACCGATATCGAAAACCTGCTCGAAGCGGAAGAACTCGAAGACGTGGTGCTCGTCGGGCACAGCTATGGCGGGCTGGTCGCCGCCGGTGTCGCGGACCGGCGCCCCAACGCGCTGCGCTCACTGGTGTTCCTCGACAGTCTGCTCGTTGAAAACGGCCAGGCCGCGCTGGATATCCTGCCGCGCGATATTGTCGAAGCGCGGTTAAAAGCGATCACCGCGAGTGGACAACCGCTCGCGATGCCGGTGCCGAACCTCGGCGCGATGGGCATCCCTGAAGATCACCCGCGTGCGGACTGGGTGCGCCGCCGTTTGACGCCGCATCCACTCGCCACTTACCGCACCCCGCTGGTACTGCGAAATCCGTTAGGCAACGGCTTGCCGCGCACCTATGTGCATTGCGTACAGCCCTCGTACGAGGCGCTGGCGCCGATCCGCGAGCGGATACGCTCGCTGCCCGGCTGGGATTGGGAAGAACTCGCGTCGGGCCACGACGCGATGGTGCTCCACCCGGATCTGCTCGCCGACCTGCTGGTGCGTCTCGCGACACGTGCCGCCTAAGCACGCGTGTCGCGAAACAATGGCATAAAAAATCGTACTTTAACTTTTATGCCACACCCATTCAAAAACGAACGTGCATCGATAACAATCGGATACCGAACTGTATTGGTTCATTCACACAGGATGTCTAAAATCACATTCATTACTTCGACAACGTGTATGAAAGGAGAATCCAGATGACCGATACTTCCAATCGGGTTGCAATTGTGACCGGCGCATCGGGTGGCATCGGCGGTGCGGTTGCCGCGCGCCTTGCCCGCGACGGCTTCGACATCACCGTGACTTACTCAGGCCACTCCGACGCGGCCGACGCGCTCGTGTCAGATGTGAAGAAACTCGGGCGCCGTGCGATTGCGATAAAAGCCGATGTAGCGAAAACCGACGACGTGGCCCATCTGTTCGGCAGCACGCGCGAAACCCTCGGACGCGTCGACGTGGTCGTGAATTGCGCCGGCATCATGCCGCTTGGGCCGATCGCGGCTGGTGACGTCGAAACATTCGACCGGGTGATCGCGACCAATCTGCGCGGCAGCTTCCTGATATTTTCGGCGGCCGCTAACGCGCTTGGCAGCGGCGGACGCATTATCGCGTTCTCGAGCAGCGTACTGGGCAAGTCGTTTCCGAATTACGGTGCGTATATCGCATCGAAATCGGGGGTGGAGGGGCTCGTGCGCGTGCTGGCCAACGAACTGCGTGGACGCAGCATTACGGTCAACTGCATCGCGCCCGGCCCGGTGGGCACCGAATTGTTCCTGAAGGGCAAGACCGAGCAGCAGATCAAAACCTTTGCCGAACTGGCGCCGCTCGAACGCCTCGGTACGCCCGACGACATCGCGAGCGCCGTTTCATTTCTCGCCGGTCCGGATGGCGCATGGATAAACGGGCAGATTCTGCGGGCCAATGGCGGGTTCGCGTAACCGCGCACCGCGGGCGCAAGCTGCCTGAGCTTCTTCAGGCACGCTTGCGCCACGGCAATCCATCGATAAACTGATCAATCGCATCGAACAGGACGGCGCGTCGCACGCCGTCCGCCGCTTCGACAGACAGGCCCGCGAACACCGTGATGCACAGGCTCGCGAGCGCCTTCGGATCCGCATCGGCGGCAAGCTCGCCACCCATCTTTGCCTGCGTGAAGCGTTCGGCGATCGCCGTCGACGCCTTGCGCCTCAACGAGCGCAAATACGCGCGCAAGTCCTCATGCTCGGCGCTGACGCTCATGCCGCCAAGAAAGATCATGCATCCTTTGGCCGGGCGTTTGCCCGTAAAGAGTTCGGCGCTGGTTCGAAACATCGCGCGCAAACCGTCGCGTACTGATTCGTGCGCGTGCAATTGCCGCATCGCAGCCCCACCCTCCGCATCGACATAGAGTTCGACCGCTTCGCGAAACAGCGCCTCTTTGCTGCCGAATGCGGCATACAGGCTCGGTGGATTGATGCCCATCGCATCGCCGAGCTCGCTGATCGAGCATGCGTCGAACCCCCTCAGCCAGAAAGTCTCCATCGCGCTGCGCAATGCCGCGCGCCGGTCGAATTCCCGCGGTCTGCCGCGCGGTCTGGGCTCGCGCCGCTGCTCAATGCCGGCCATGTCGCGTCTCCCGTTGCAGGTTCGCTGATTAAATTATGTATCGATCTTAACAGAAATCACTGGACATCGGTCGCGATGGATGGTCAAATATGTATTAACCAATACACAAATGGTCTTCGCGCACGCCGAACACGGTGTTCTGCAAAACGGAACATCATGTTCGTGCGCGGCGCAGGCATTGTCAGCTAAAGGAGTTTCAGATGAAAGCCCCCCTTTCAATGGTCGCCGTCATGCTGCTTGCGAGTCCGCTTGCCGCCCGCGCGCAGACGCCAGCGCCAGCCGTCTCGCACGACTCGGCGCCCCTCTACGCGGTATTCGTCGACCAGCCGACCGGGTACGCGTTTGTGAAGCTGCCGGCCGGCTGGAAGTTCGTCGGCGCGGTTTCAAAGAAGGAGGTGCAGCGTCTGCCGGCCAACGTGCTCACCACGGTGCCGGCGGTCGACACGGTGTCAGTCAACTAGCAAGCCAGGCGCTATGGCTGAAATCCGTAGAGCGTATGGGCGTTCGTCGTGAGAATCTGATTGCGCAATACCGCGTCGGGCACCCATAGCGCGAGCGTGTCGAGCAGTTGGCTGACGGTCGGCATCGTGTTCCATTGCGCGACGTGCGGCCAGTCCGAACCCCAGACGCAACGAGTTGGCGCGGCGTCCGCGAGTGCTTGCGCATAGCCGATCGTGTCCTGATACAGCGGCGCTTCGGCACTGAGCCTGTAAGCGCCCGATAGCTTGACCCACGCGCCATCGCGCACCAGTCCGACGAGCCGCTGAAAGCCGTTCGACCGCACCCCGGCTGAAATCGGCAAATGCCCCATATGGTCGACTACGATCGGTGAACGCAGTTTCGACAGGCGTGGTCCGAGCTCGGGCAGATCGCGTGCATCGAGCAAAAACTGAATGTGCCAGCCCCAGTCCCGCGCGAGTGCATCGTAGTCGTCGAGTTGTGCAAACGTGATCCCGCCGCCGCCGAACAGCACATTGATGCGCATGCCGACCGCACCGGCATCGACCATCGCCTGGTATGCCGCGTCCGCGAGCCTGAGCGTCGGCACGACCACCCCCTTCAAGCGCGCCCGATTCGCGCGCAACGTCTCGAGCATCAACGTATTGTCCTGGCCGTGCACGCTGACCTGAACCAGCACGCCATATGTCGAACCGGTATCGTCGAGCATCCTCAAGTACGCGTCGGCCGGCGCCGGCACAGGCGTATACGCGCGGTCCGGCATCCACGGATATAGCGGCGGCTCGCCGATGACATGCGCATGCGTATCGACCGCCCCGGCCGGCATCGTAAAAGCAGTCGGTCCGCTCTGCTGCGCAGGCGGTGCAAGGCAAAGCGGCGCGTCACGATTACTATTGGCTGCAGTCACTCAAACGTCCTCCAATGCAATACCTCGGGTTTCGGGCAACAACGTGATGCTCGCCAGCATTAGCGCATAAGCGAGTACCGTGAAAATCGCAATCGCGGTGGCCAGTCCAAAATGCTTCGAGAACACGCCAACCAGCGTCGGAAACAGCGCACCCATGCCGCGCCCGAAGTTGTAGCAGAAGCCCTGACCGGACCCGCGCAAACGCGTTGAATACAGCTCTGTCAAAAATGGACCGACACCGGCCAGATAGCCGCTTCCGAAGAACCCGAGCGGAAAGCCCAGCCATAGCATCACGTCATTGCTGATCGTGAGCTGTGTATAGGCAAGCACCGAGACGATCGCAACCACCGCGAACGACACGAATAACGTCTTGCGGCCGAAACGGTCGGATATCCACGCCCCCGTGAGATAACCCGCGATGCTGCCGGCAATCAGAAAACCCAGATAGCCGGTCGAATTGATCACGCTCAAATGCCGCTCGGTTTTCAGGAAGGTCGGAATCCATGTGGAGATCGCGTAGTAGCCGCCTTGACAGCCCATCACGAAGATCGCGCCGAGCACCGTCGTGCGCAACTGCGGCCCGCTGAATATCTCGAAGAACGACGGTCGTTGCGCCCGTTGTGCGCCGGGCATCCGCTGTCGCCTCCTGTCCTCTGCTTCGAAGATGCGCCATCCGCTTGTCTCCTCCGTCTCGCTCAGGAAACGCTGTGCCGGAAGCGCCACTGCGCTTGTCGTGGCAGTGAATGCGTGTTCCGGTCGGTCGAGTTGCGTAAGCCGGTTGCGTAACTCGATCGTTTGAGTCAGTCGTTTGAGCCAGTTGCGCAAATCAAGTCTCTGTCTTATTGTATGACGACTTTAGCCTGCGGATCAGTGTCAATGTTGTCAATAATATTGTCGGCTGCCGCAATGCTCCATTGGGTCGCTGCCGTGTCCTCCACGACCCGCTCGTCTTTACCCCGTCGGTCATCCGAAAGCCTTGCGGCAAGGATGTACCGTCTGTGCCCAGTTCAAACATGGAGATCATTTCAATGACTACCGCTGCGATCAATATCGCCGTGCTTGATGACTATCAGCAGATCGCCGCCACACTCGCCGATTGGATGAGCATGCGGCCACAAGCGGATACGGTGTTTTTCCATGATCACGTCGCCGATCGCGATGCGCTCGTCGCGCGCCTCGCACCGTACGATGTCATCGTGCTGATGCGGGAACGCACCGCGTTCGACGCGGACCTGATCGCAAGCTTGCCGCGATTGAAGCTGATCGTCACGGTCGGCATGTGGAATGCCGCCATTGATCTGCACGCGGCAAAAGCGCGCGGCATTATCGTATCGGGCACCGACGCGAGTGAATCCGCGGCGACGCCGGCGCTGACCTGGGGCCTGATTCTCGCGATTACCCGAAACCTGCATCGGGAGTCGGCATCGGTACGCGCAGGCGGCTGGCAGACCGGTGTTGGCGTCGACGTGAATGGCAAGACGCTCGGCTTGCTCGGACTCGGCAAGATCGGAGCGCAGGTGGCGCGCTTCGGCACCGCCTTCGGCATGAATGTGATTGCGTGGAGCCCGAACCTGACGGCGGAACGCGCCGCACAAGCCGGCGCGCGGCACGTAGACAAAACAGCGCTATTCCGCGAAGCGGATGTGGTGTCGATACATCTGAAGCTTGGCGACCGCTCGCGCGGCCTCGTCGGCGCGGCTGAGTTAGCCACGATGAAGCCGACCGCCTATCTGATCAACACGTCACGCGGCCCGATCGTATCCGAGCCGGCCTTGATCGAAGCGTTGCAGACGCGGCGCATTGCCGGCGCCGCACTCGACGTATTCGATGAAGAGCCTTTGCCGCCGGCGCATCCGTACCGCTTTCTACCGAACGTGCTCGCTACGCCGCATATCGGTTATGTGACTGAGAACACGTATCGCGGCGCCTATCCGCAGATCGTCGAAGGGATTCGCGCGTGGCTCGCGGGCAAACCGATTCGCGAATTGGAGGCTTCCTGACCGGCGCGACACGACACGACGTTTAGCGAAACCACGCCGCTTCGAGGCCGCATGATGGCGGCCTCGTTTGCGTCAGACGCGCGTTACGTGTGCAACTGTACGAGCCCATGAAACGATTTGCCCGGATACCACGGCATATCGTTCACGCGATCGAAGTTCGGAATGGTCTCCATATAGCGCACCATCCGCGCGCGCATGGCCTCGTCAGGCAGCGGGCCACGCAATGCGCCGATGTTCTCGGTCATATGATCAGGGTTGGTCGTGGCCGGTAACGCACAAGTCACGGCCGGATGCGCGATGGCCCACTTCAGGAAGAATTGCGACCAGTTCGCCGCACCGAACTCCTTCGCGAAATCCGGCAGCGGCCGGCCCTCGACAATCTTGTGCAGACGCGCTTTCTCGAGCGGCATATTGAGCATCACCGCGATGCCGCGATCCTGCGCGGCGCGCAAAATGCGATTCTCCGCGGGACGCGTCGCGATCGAATAATGCACCTGCACGAAATCGACGGGACCGTTCTCGACCCACCACGCGAGCGGTTCAAAATAGTGCAGGTCGTGATGTGTCACGCCGACATAGCGGATGCGCCCCTGCGCTTTCATTTCATTCAGGTAAGGCACCATGATCTCGACGTTCGTCAGGCTATGCACCTGCACGACGTCGAGCTTGTTGCGCCACAAGCGGCGCATCGACTGATCGAGGCTCTTGCGTGCGAGGCTGGTGTCGGTCAGATACTCTCCGGTCACCCACATCTTGTCGGTAAAGAATAGCTGCTCGGCAATGCCAAGCCCGTTGGTCAGGTCGCCGACGTTCACTTCCGATTCACCATATAGCGGCGACGTGTCGACGATACGCCCGCCTCCCTGATAAAAACGCTTTAACACTTCACGCAAGTGATCGCGTGGCGAGCCCGGCAACACGTCGAATGTCATGAACGAGCCCATGCCGATTGCCGGCACCACTTCGCCGGAACGCGGAATCTTCTTCGTGATGATGTCAGCCGGCGCGTCGGCGGCGAGCACGGTGCGTGGAAGCACCGAACTGGTGCCGGCTGCCAGCGATGCAACGCCGGCCTTCATCAGAAAGTCACGCCTTGACGGTATCGCGGGAAATTCGGGGGAGGTGTCGAAGTCTTTCATGACGTGGTGTTTGCGAATAAATGGACCGTATCGAAGCGCGCTGATACTAGCAGCTTTATTCGACAAACGAATTGAAGTTCGCAGCATGCGCTTTTAAGCAAACGTAATGCGCGAGAGCCCTTTAAACGCGCATCGAAGGCGTGCGCAGATTGCACGCAGATTGCAGCGATGCTTGCAATTGAGTGAGATGCACCCAGTCGATCGATCGCCTATTTGGAAGAAATATGCAGTAACCCGCAGGTAACATGAATCGCATCGATCTGACCTAACCTCGTGGTCTGGTTTCGTCATGGAGTGACCATATGACCCCGCCCTCCGCTGTTGCGATCGATTCGTTCAAGGGGTTCGAGCTGACAGCGGATGGTCAGTATCTGATCCTGAACAGCAATCAGCCCGATCGCATCGCGTTGCATTGCTCGGTCATGCATGAACTGCTGGCGGCACTGTCGAATGCGATCGGTTCGTCCGAGCGTATTCGGAGCAAGAAGAAGAGCGTCAAGTTCGCGATGCCCTGCGAAGCGTGGGCGCTCGGTAAGGATGCGGGCGGGAAGCCCTATTTGATTTTTACGTTCCGGTTGCCCGGGGGCGCGGAGTTGTCCTTTCAGCTGCACCGCTCGCAAGCGGCGCACATGACAGAGGTGCTCGCGCTGGCAACCGGTCTTGCCAAAGGCAGCGACCTTTCCGGATTGCGACTGCAATAGAACAACGAGCCTTCGCCGAACCTTCGTTCTGTTCCACGTGCCGCCGTTATTCAACTGACGCGACGCGGCAGCCATTCTGACGTCTGGTCGGATTTCTTTTCGTTTAGCCTGCATGAAATCACGAATATTATTATCCCGCTGCGCGAAGTCATTCACCTGTATTGGCTTGAGCATCGCGGCGGTGTCGGCGCACGCTGCCGATTCATTCGTGGTTCGCGACATTCGCATCGACGGACTGCAACGGGTCGAACCCGGCACGGTATTCTCGTATCTGCCGATCAAGCAGGGCGATACCTTCACCGACGATAAAGCCTCGGCGGCCATCCGCGCGCTGTACGCGACCGGCTTCTTCAACGACGTGAAGATTTCCACCGAAGGCGACGTCGTGATCGTCACGGTGGTCGAGCGTCCGGCGATCGGCACGATCGACTTCGCCGGCATTCACGAGTTCGAGAAAGACAACCTGACCAAGGCGCTGAATTCGGTCGGGCTGTCGCTGGGCCGCTATTACGACAAGGCGCTCGTCGATAAAGCCGAGCAGGAGTTGAAGCGCCAGTACCTGACGCGCGGCTATTACGCGGCCGAAGTGACGACCACCATCTCGCCGATCGATCGCAATCGCGTCGGCCTGTTGTTCTCGGTTATCGAAGGACCGAACGCAAAAATCCGCCAGATCAACTTCATCGGCAACAAGGTGTTCAGCAGCGGCACGCTGCTCGATGAAATGCAGTTGTCGACGCCGAACTGGTTTTCCTGGTACACGAAGAACGACCTGTACTCGAAGGAAAAGCTCACCGGCGACCTCGAACATGTTCGATCGTACTACCTCAATCGTGGCTACCTCGAGTTCAATATCGAGTCGACCCAGGTGTCGATTACGCCCGACAAGCAGGACATGTACCTGACGATCACGCTGCACGAGGGCGAACCGTACACAATCTCGAGTATCAAGCTCGCGGGCAACCTGCTCGATCGCGAGGCGGAACTGCAGAAAGTGATCACGGTCAAGCCGGGTGAGCGCTTCTCCGCGGAGAAGCTGCAGGCCACCACCAAGGCGATCGTCGACAAACTGGGCGACTATGGCTATGCGTTCGCGTCGGTCAATGCGGTGCCGCAGATCGATCAGGAGCATCACAAGGTCGATCTCACGCTACAGGTCGATCCTGGCAAGCGTGTGTACGTGCGCCGCATCAACGTGACAGGCAACACGCGCACGCGCGATGAAGTCGTGCGCCGCGAAATGCGCCAGCTCGAAAGCTCGTGGTTCGATTCCAGCAAGCTTGCGCTATCGAAGGACCGCGTCAACCGGCTCGGCTACTTTACGAACGTCGACGTCACCACCGTGCCGGTCGAAGGCACCGATGACCAGGTCGATGTCAACGTCGACGTAACGGAAAAGCCGACAGGCGCGATTACGCTGGGCGCAGGCTTCTCGTCGACCGATAAGGTGGTGTTGTCCGCTGGTGTCTCCCAGGATAACGTATTCGGCTCGGGCACGAGTCTGTCGGTCAACGTGAACACGGCGAAGACGTTCCGCACGCTAACCGTCACGCAGGTCGACCCGTACTTCACGGTCGACGGCATCAGACGCATTACCGATGCGTATTACCGCACCGTGCAGCCGCTGATTTTCTCGACCGATTCGAGCTTCCGGATCATCACGGTCGGCGCGGACACGAAATTCGGCATTCCGTTTTCGGAAGCGGACACCGTGTACTTCGGCATCGGCGCGGAACAGAACCGGCTCGACGTCGACGGACAAACGCCGCAGGCTTACCTCGATTACGTGAAGGAATTTGGCCGCGTCGTGAACAACGTGCCGGTCACCGTCGGCTGGTCGCGCGACAACCGCGATAGTGCGCTCGTGCCGAGCCGCGGCTATTTTTCGCAAGCGAACGCCGAATACGGCACACCTGCGGGCAACACCACCTACGTGAAATTCGACGCGCAGGCGCAGTACTACTATTCGTTCGCGCGCGGTTTCGTGCTGGGCCTCAATCTTCAGGGTGGCTACGGCAAAGGACTCGCGGGCCAGACCTTCCCGATCTTCAAGAACTACTTCGCGGGCGGTATTGGTTCGGTGCGCGGCTACGAGCCGAGCTCGCTCGGCCCGCGCGATGCGACCACCGGCGATCCGATCGGCGGCTCGCGGATGGCGGTCGGCAATATCGAACTGACGTTCCCGCTGCCCGGCACCGGGTACGACCGCACGCTGCGTGTGTTCACGTTCTTCGACGGCGGCAACGTGTGGGGCGACCCGGCTCAGGGCGGCACGTCGACGGGCGCGAACGGCCTGCGTTACGGCTACGGTTTCGGCCTCGCGTGGATCTCGCCGATCGGACCGCTCAAGCTAAGCCTTGGCTTCCCGGTGGTCAAGCATGCGGGCGATCAGTACCAGAAATTCCAGTTTCAGATCGGCACGGCCTTCTGACGCACGCCGGCTCAAGCTGCGGGAGCGTTTTCCCGGCGTGCGTGCCGCGTTGCCGCGGCGCAAACGTCAAGCCGACTTAGGCAGTTCGATGCCCGGGAACACCTTGATCACCGCCGAATCGTCTTCACCGCCGTGGCCGGCCGTCGACGCCATCATGAACATCTGATGCGCAGCCGCCGACAGTGGCAGCGGAAACTTCGTCGTCCGCGCGGTGTCGAGCACGAGGCCTAGATCTTTGACGAAGATGTCGACAGCCGACAGTGGCGCATAGTTGCCATGCAGAATATGCGGCACGCGGTTCTCAAACATCCACGAATTGCCCGCGCTGTGCGTGATGACCTCATACAGCATCTCCGGATCGACGCCTTCACGCAGGCCGAGTGCCATGGCCTCCGCTGCGGCGGCGATATGCACTCCCGCGAGCAACTGGTTGATGATCTTGACCTTCGAGCCAATACCGTGTTCGGTGCCCAAGCGATACACCTTGGCGGCAATCGCATCCAGCACGTCCTCGCAAACATCGTACGCAGCGGCGGGGCCCGACGTCATGAGCGTCATCTCGCCGGTCGCTGCGCGCGCGGCGCCGCCCGATACCGGCGCATCGAGCATCAGCAGCCCGCCGGCTTCGAGCCGGCGCCCAAGCTCGGCCGCAAAAGCAGGCGGAACCGTCGCGCTCGATAGCACCACACTGCCCGGCTTCATCGCAGGCGCGGCGCCATCGGCGCCGAACAGCACCGCGTCGGTCTGCTGCGCATTCACGACCAGCGTAATCACGATGTCGCATTGCGCGCCGAGCGCCGCTGGGTTCGCAGCTGCAACACCGCCCTCGTTCGCGAAACGCTGCAGCACATCGCTGCGCAGATCGTACGCATGCACGGTGAATCCCGCCCTAAGCAACGAACGTGCAACGCCGAGCCCCATGGCTCCCAAGCCAATCACTCCCACCTGTCGTTTCATTCGACTGTCTCCTGGGTCAATCTTCGACGACCAAAATCGATGCATACCGGTACTGTAGACCTGTTCGGAAAAACGCATCGCCTCGGCCGCGATACGCAGGCGTCGTCTGCGAATCTCCGGTGATCGGCTCTAGCCGTAGCGAGTCAACCCACTACGGTTGTCCGTTGCGGCAATAACGCGAGAATGCGGAACGTTCATTGAGACGTTCGAAGTATTCCGCTATCGCTGGAAAATGCGGGTGTTCGAACGGCGTGCCAAACCAGCGATTGACCGACAGCGCGATGGGAATGTCGGCCAACGAGAACTGACTGCCCGCGATAAATGCGCCGGTTCCTTCCAGTTGCCCGTTCAGTACGCGCATATGCTTCGCCCAGCGCTCCAGCGAATCGGCAATCCCGGCCGCATCCTGGTGAGCCGGCGACCGTCTGACCAGGCCGAGAAATGCATAGCCCCATGAGCGATTCAGGTCGGTGGCCTGCCAGTCCATCCACTGATCGACCCTCGCGCGCGCGAGCGGCTCGGCCGGATAAAGCCAGCCTCCGTGATAGCGCGACGCAAGGTAGCGGATGATCGAGTTGGACTCCCACAGAACGAAATCCCCGTCGCGGACGACCGGCACAAGGCCATTCGGATTCAGCGCGAGAAATTCCGGTGCTTGCGTCGATCTGAACCCGTCTCCCCAGTCTTCCTGCTCGAACGGAATCTGGAGTTCGGCACAAGCCCAGAGCACCTTGCGGACGTTGATCGACGTGGCCTTGCCGAGAATTTTCACCATAGGTTGTTTTTTTAAGTGGAGGCCAGGTCATTCTAGTTCATGCGCGAGGTTCGCGGGGTACTTGTCGCCGCGTATTTCGTCCCTCGGATTTATAAGCGCGCTTGCCGTGACGTCGCGCGTCATGACGCTCAGATCGAGATCAGACACGCTACGCCATTTGAACGGTCACGGCGAGCGTTCGCGATGTTTCGATGCAGGGCTATCCGTATCTTATCGAAACGCCGGACGGAAAGCCAACGGCGACGCGTGCCGACGAAATGGCACAATGGTTGAAATTGCAACCATTTGCCGGGCTACCAAAGCCGGAGAATGTTACCGGCGCGGACTGGCAAAGCAAAGTGAAAGCACGCACCGGGATCATTCAATTCTCAAGGTACTGGACGCGAGAAGGCTAAGATTCGGGTAATGCCAGCGGCGGGCATATTGACCTTTGGAACAAGGACACGCTTACTCCGTCGACAGAATCGTTCTTGCGCTTCCGTCTGGGTGTTCCTGCGCTGCCCAACCCGCTATCATGGCTCAAAGCTCGAACGGACAATAATATGTACTCCGATCTTGGAAAGTCGAAGCAAATCCTGCTCTGGGAGATCAAGTGAAACGGATTGCAGTCGCGATGTTGGGCTTCGGATGGGGACTATTTTGGACGTGGCTGGCACTCTATGTCTTAACTCGTGTCAACTGGACGCACGGGAATCGGTCTGCTTCGGGTTGCGCCGACATGGAGCATTGCAGTTCACACCTCATAACGCTCTTGTCCATGGCAGCGCTATTCCTGGTACCTGCATCTGCTTTTGCGAGCCTGAATGCAATCGCGTACGGGCGTTGGTCGGTACATCGATGGGCGGCGTTCTTTTTTGCCGCGAGTTTGCTTGTATTCCTCTTCTATCTGCCTGGTTATGCCCGGATGTGACCAACCGTACCAGCAACTCTGTCCATAGCCATACATAGTCAAGGGAAACCTCCGCTTCGGCGGTCATGCCGTTCAGTTAAGCACTGAACGGCATTTTTGCTTTTGATGCGGGAAGTGGCGCACGGCCGCCTCACGGTACAGTTCGAATCCTCAGGACCCTTCCAGTTTCGCGTACGCTAAACTGCCCGGCATGAAAGCCGGCCACGGAGGACCCATGAGCGACGTGATCGATCCCGCGCACGATTTTGTCGTTCGCCCGATGAAGCCCGACGAAATCGGACTCGCGATTCAATGGGCGGAACAGGAAGGCTGGAACCCCGGCCTGCACGATGCAGCGTGCTTCCGCATCGCGGACCCCAACGGATTTTTCGTCGGCACGTTGCGCGACGAGCCGATCGGGTCGATTTCAGCAGTCCGGTACGGTCAGCACTTCGGTTTCATCGGCTTATACATCGTGAAGCCGGAATATCGCGGTCGTGGCTTCGGTTATCGAATCTGGCAACACGCGATCAAGTACCTCTCAAACCGCAATATCGGCCTCGATGGAGTCGTGGCGCAGCAAGACAACTATCGCCAATCCGGGTTTCAGCTCGCACACCGGAATATCCGCTTTCAAGGCGTCGCGCAGTGCATGCAGAGCGCACCGATGACCCCGCTTGCGGAAGTGCCGTTCGATCAGTTGGCCTCATACGATCGGCAATGTTTCCCTGCGTCGCGCGATCGTTTCCTCGCCGCGTGGATTGCGCAGCCGGATTCCATTGCGCGGGCTGCGTGGCACAACGGCCGTCTCGAAGGCTATGGTGTACTGCGTAAATGCCGCACCGGCCACAAGATAGGCCCGCTGTTCGCCAACGACGTAAGCACCGCCGAAGCACTGCTCAACGCGTTGTTCGCGCAATGTGCGGGCGAGACGGTCGCGCTCGACGTGCCGGAGCCGAACGTGACAGCCGTCGCGCTAGCGCAGCGATACGGAATGAACAGCGTGTTCGAAACCGCGCGGATGTACACCCGGGCGCAACCGGCGATTCCGCTTGCACGCCTGTTCGGCGTGACTACGTTCGAGCTTGGCTAGAACGCAACTGTGCGCAACGCATCGCGCACGCGCTCGATGGCCGCGTCCCAGCTCTCGCCTCTCGCTTGCCGGAACAAACGCAGCGTTTCCGGATACCACGGCGAATCGGTCCGGTCACGCATCCAGCGCCAGTCGACATCGTGCGCGGGCAGCATCATCCAGCAGCGCTTGCCGAGCGACGCCGCAAGGTGCGCGCTCGATGTGTCGACGCAGATCAGCAGATCGAGTTGCGCGACGATGGCCGCAGTATCGGCGAAGTCTTTCAGGTCCGAACCGAGATGCAGCAGCGGCTGATTAGCCGGCGCTGCATTCGCTTCGTCTTCGCCCTGCCCCTTCTGCAAGCTCAAGAAGGTCAGACCCGGCACACTCCAAAGCGGCGCCAGCGTCGCAAGCGACCGCACTGAGCGTTTCGCGTCGTTGTGATGTTTCGGATTGCCTTTCCACACCACGCCGATTCTGCGACCGCGAGGCAACCCGGCAAGCCGCTCGGCCCACTGCTGCACGAGCGCCGGATCAGGCGTCAAGCGAAGCTTGGGCGGAATCGTACTCAGCGTCGTGCGCAAATACGCCGGAACGCTGATCAGGCTCGTCCAGGAGTCGTACGTGCTCGAACGCAATAACGCTTCACCGTGGCTCATCACTTCGTCGACACAGTCGACGCCGGCAAACATGCGCCGCAACGGCGCGGCACAGGCAAACGTAATGCGTGCGACGCCTTGCGCCTTGAGCACAGGCAAGTACCGGCCGAACTGGATCATGTCGCCGAGACCGTCCTCCTGCCACACAAGCAGCGTCTTACCCGCAAGCGTCTCGCCCCGCCAGCGCGGGCACTGCAACACCGCCGCACTGTGGTGATGGATGCGCCCTTCCTGATCGTAACGGGCTTCGTAAAGCGGCCAGCCTTCTTCATACCGACCGAGACTCAGCAACAGTGAGCCGAGCGAGAACCGCGCAAGATGGAAATCGGGACGAAAAGCCAGCGCGCGCCGATAAGACGCCTCCGACTCGGACAACCGCCCAAGCGTCTTCAATACGATCGCGCGATTGTGATGCACCTCCGGAACATCGAAACGAATCGCCAACGCAGCCTGGAATGCCTCGTCCGCTTCGGTAAGGCGGTCCAGTTGTTCCAGCGTATTGCCCAGATGAATATGAATCTCGACCTTGCTCGGTTCAATCTGCAAGGCCTGTCTATACGCCTCTTCCGCTTCGGCAAACCGGTTGGCTGCATGCAGCGCTTTACCGAGGTTGTGGCTCGCCTCCGCAAAATCCGGGCGCTTCGCCAATGCCGCGCGATAGGCCGCTTCGGCTTCGGGCAAGCGATTCAGATCGAACAGCACCGCACCGAGGTTATTGAGCCCTTCGGCGTGATCGGGGTACACCGACAGCATCTGCCGATAGATCGCTTCCGCGTCCTGCAGACGGTTCAGCCCTTTGAGCAGGATGCCGAGACTGTTATACGCGTCGACAAAATCGGGCTGTACGTCGATAAGACGACGCCAATACACTTCCGCCTCTTCCGCCTTCCTGAGCCCTAGCGAACACACCGCGGCGATATTGAGCGCTTGCACGAGGTCGCTCTCGCTCATGACCGCATCCGAATCGAGCAGCGGCTTTACCTTCGCCAGCGCGTCAGCGAACTTGGCGTCGCGCTGAACGGAATTGGACGATGCGGGATGCCGTTGCTCTGGGCGCGAAAGCTCTTCTGCATGAAGTGTGGCCATGGTTGTCGATTTGAATACGCCGTGGACGCCACGCAAGCCGGCCACCCGGGTACCGGACGTGGCCCGATGCTTTAAGGTTAAGCCGGCAGGCGTCGCCCCATTCGCGCGAAAAAACCGCATTGCTCCGCGCTATTCGAGCGTTGAAAGCATTCATTCAATATCGACGAGAGAACTAACTAACGAATGAGCAACGAAATACTTTCATGTGCATTTCGTATTCCGAAAGCGCCGGTGCGTCCAGGCCGGACGGCTGTAACCTTTATTCCGGTGGACCGCAGGCGCTCAACCTTTCCAGTCACGCAGAAAAGCCAGCAACGCCTCGTTTGTTTCGAGCGGCCGCTCTTCGTGCGGGAAATGCCCGGCATAGGCGATCGGCGCGCACGTCAGGTCCGTGGCCATCTCGCGCCACACCTCGCGCATATCGAGGATCTTCGCCGCTTCGAATTCGGCGCCCCATAGCGCGAGTGTCGGACACGCGATCTTCACGTCCGCATCCTGCTTGTCCTGTTCGACGTCCTGCTTCCATGCGCGGTAGTCCTCGAACGCGCCGCGCAATCCGCCCGGTGCCGCATACGCACGGCGATAAACTTCAATGTCCGTGTCGCTAATCGCGCTGATGTCATAGAGCCATGACGTAAAGATATGGCGCAGCCACAATTCCTCGCGCCCCTGCACCAACGCTTCCGGCAGGTCGCGCACACCATTGAAGAAAAAGAACCAGCCGGCCTGCGCAAAATCGGCATTCATCCGCTCAAAGATAAAGCGCGTCGGAATGTTATCGAGTGCCGCAAAACGCGCAACACAGGATGGATGATCTTTCACGAGCCGAGTACCGACGCGCGCGCCGCGGTCATGTCCGATCACTGCGGCGCACGAAATGCCGAGTGTGGCCAGCAATTCCTTGATGTCGTTTGCCATCGAGCGCTTGTCGTAGCCGCTCACCGGCTTGTCCGAAGCGCCGTAGCCTCTGAGGTCCGGCACGATCAGCTGGTATTGACGGCACAGCACGGGTATCTGGCGCCGCCAGGTGTGCGATGTTTCAGGAAACCCGTGCAACAGCACGACTGGAGGCCCCTCGCCTGCAATCGCGTAGTGCAGCTTGATGCCATTGACGGCGCGACGATGGTAGGACATTGCGACAGCCATAGGTCAGTTCCCGTTGTCGGTTGCGTGACCCGGCCATTCTTTCACGGGCTTCCGTATTATTTATCGCGAGGCGCGCACTGACGTACGGAATGACGTAGAGCCAAACGTACCGGCGCGCGATGGCCCGCGAAAATGCGTGTCGACTCCGCGTATTGCCAGAAGAAAAGTAGCTTACGGCAGCGGCTTTGCGCGCAGCATGTCCGACGCGCGCGCGAAATTCCCGGCGCCAAGATGATGCAGGGTATGCAGCGACTCGTTCGATGCGTCGAAGAGCCAGTGGCCATTGTTGAATACACGCGGATCGGCCGCCGCGGACACGACTTCACCGAAGCAGGTGTCGTAAGCGTCTTCGGTGTGGCGCTCGCGAATCAGTTTGCATTCGAGCCATGCCGCGCAGTTTGTCTCGACAAGCGGCAGCCCCAGAACAGGGCCGATAATCGGCACGATGCCGTACTCGGCGAACTTGTCCGTATCGCGCCCACTCGATGAGCCCACCGCATAGGTCACATCGACCGCACTCGCGCCCGGCACGCAAATACCGAAGGTTCCGCTCGCCATGACCAGTTCGCGCGTAAAGGTATGCTTATCGATAACCACCGCGATACGCGGCGGCGTGAACTCGACGGGCATCGACCACGCCGCCGCCATGATATTGCGCCGCGCGCCGTCGATGCTCGTGACGAGCACCGTCGGCCCATGGTTGATCAGACGGCTGGCATGTTCGAGGGCAACAGTTTTGAATGGGGTCATCGGACAATCACGGGAAACAAAGGAACGTCTGCATTGTAAAGCGGTTGCAATGCATACGCTCGTTGCTCCCCGCGCCCGACGACCGCTTGCGCATGGGGTCGCGAACCTATGAATCGAGGTGAATCGACACCGTGCCGCCTGAATACACTGCCGACGCTTTGAACCCGTCGACCGTGATAGTCGAGAACCGTTGCGTGCCAACACCGCCGTTGATCAGCTGAATCGTGTCGCCCACCTTCGGTGTGAAACCGTTGGCGAACGTCACGTGCAGCGTACTGTTCACGAACGTCAGCTGACCACCGACGTTCAGTTGTCCGCCTCCGGCGCCATCGACCTCCATCTGCAGCGTGGTGCCCGGCAACAGCGTGAACTTGCCGCTGACCTTGACCGGCGCGCTCGCCCCGATCATCGCCGAACCCGCGCCGACGTACACGTCGCCCGTGCCGAAGGCGGTCGCCGAACCCGCTGCCAGTGTGCCGCCTGATACCTGGGTGCCACCCGAATAGGTGTTGTTGCCGGCAAGTTGCAACGTGCCGGTTCCGTCGAGCGTCAACTTGCCGCTACCCGAGATGTCATTTTGCCAGGTATCGTTCGCACTGAAACCGCCTTGCGTCGCATCCATCGAGATCGTCACATTTCCGTTGAACGCGCCATAGCCGTTGTACGCGGCAAACATGTCCATGCGCCCGTAACCCTCGGCATCATCCATCACCGGGAATCCGGAAGGAAACTCAGTTGTCTTGATCACCACACGACGTTGATCCGCGCTCAAATACGGGTAGCGTGTCTCGAGCAACACCTCCGCGCCCTTCGGGACGACCGGAGGCACATCGGTCGATTCGATCTGCGAAAACCCGAACGTCATCCGGCTGTTCGACGCCGCCTTGTTGGTTGCAAAGTCGGCAAACCGATCGACGCTCACCGGCAGAGAATGCGCGAACGCAAAGAACGTCGTGGGCGTGGTGTGGGTCGCCGCCATCAGCGCAGCCCGCGCTTGCTGACATGCATCGCTTTTCAGCGTCGCATTCGCGGGATCGCTCAGGTTGGCGACAGCGGCCGCATAGGCGAACATCCGACCGGCGATCACATCGAGCGGCGAATGCATCCCCGCGAGAATGCGGTTCTCGCCCAGTTCGAGACCGCGGCTGATCATTTCCGGCCCCCGCTCCGGCACACAGTAAGCCATGGTGACCGCGTCCCGCATCGCTTCGGCTTCGTGGCCGCTGATATAGCCGCCGTCCGTAGTCGGATCGGTGGCTTCCGCCGGCACCAGCGTCGGATCGACGATCACGCTATTGCTCCAGCGATAGGGCCGCGCATACTTGTAGAAGCGTTTGGCTGGCTCGGTCGATGCGTTATTGCCCATCGTCGATAGCAGGTCCACCATCTTCCCGAAGGTCGGGTTCGATGCGCTGCCCACGCCGATATTGTTCCCGGTATCGTTAAATAGCACCGTCGTCGCATTCGCAGGAATGCTCGTGATCGTGGTCGTCTGTTGGGACGCGCTACGCCATGCGTCGCTGAGTGGCCCCATCCCATCGGTCACGCTATAACCTTTGCCGCGCCGGTCATCGAAATAGGCGGCATCCGCCTGGGCCTGCGTACGATTCGTGGTCTCGTCGATCACGAACTGGATATTCCGGGTGAGCACCGACGCGTTCAGGATCGTGCCGCCGGACGTGCCGTCGTTCGGCAAGCCCGTCCATGTCGATGGAACGATAGCCGGAAACGAACCCACCGCGGGTGCGGTCACGCCTGCGTCGACTATCTCAGTGAGCGGATGCCAGAGGTCGAGAAAACGCGACACGAGACGCGCACCGGCATTGGTGTCCAGTGTTGCGAAGCGCGCGTCGCCGCGCTGATTGGTCGCGATGTTATCGACGAACGCGGGAACATCGGGAACGGGCGCGCTGTCGACGAATTTCTGATCGGGCGGCGCTGCGGGCGGCGTCGACGCATCAGGGCTGCCATCGACATCGCTACCGCCGCACGCAGCGAGCAATACAGCGCTGGATAAAACCGTTGCATGCAGTGCCAGACGTATGTTGTTTGAACGCATTCGCGAGAGACTCCGGGGTGTTGGACGGCTGAAAGAATCCGGAGTCTATGCATGCAGCATGACGTGCACATTACCAATTGAGTGGTAATGGGCTAATCATATTAATGACACGTCGTTATTGCACAATCTGAATTATTTTATTATTTCTTTTCAATATTTATGGATTGAAACAGCAACCCGATTTATCAACGCCTCAACGAGTAGCCTGTTCGATAGTCGGTATCGTCGACTGTCGCGTCGATGATCCTCTGCTTGTAGAGCGGATGCGCATTGGACTCTTCGCACGCGACAAACGCGGTGCCGACACGGTGCGCACGTCATATCGATCGGTGATGCCTCCTGCAGCGAGCACCGGACGTCCTTCTGCAATCCCGAGAATAGCCGGCAGCAGCGACAGAAGTCCGATCGTCCCGCGGTTCAAATGACCACCGCTTTCACTGCCTTGCGCCACCAAAATATCGATGCCTTGCTCGATCGCGTTGCGGGCGAGTGCGATGACGGAACGAGGCTGATGTCAAATGGCTTATCCGTCAGTTCGCGGGTCTGCCTGATCCATTGCCGCATGGATGCATCTCATCATAATGAGTGAAGCGATATGCAACGCATGGCCGGTTCCATTGCAGAGCGAACTGTCGCACGTTGTGTGCATGAGTTGGGATGGTGCGTCATCACGCGGAATGCGTTCAACGGAGATTGGCAAAGGCAGGCGGTACGTAGAACGCCCGAGCGATCATGCGTGCGCATGCATCGCCCGGGCGGGGCACGTCACAATCTCAATCAACTACCGAAATAGATCTGGCAAAAGCTGACCGGGCCGACACAATCGCCCGGCTGGTTACCGCCGTTGCCGTGACGCAGGAAGCCAAGCCAATGATGCCGCGGGGCACTGTTCCCAGCAGCAGTCGATCCGTCAGCGACACCGCCATAGCCGCTATGACTCATTTGTGTCGCACTCACCGCGTCAGCTTGCGAAGCCGTTGCACCGTTAGCCTGTGCGAACGCGAAAACGGGAACCGTCAACGCGCCAACCACAACCAGTGAACGAAGAAGCGATTTCATGATGACCTCCGTTGATTGCATGGTGTTGCGAACCCGTGTCCGCAACTCATGAAGACCATTCTAGGCAGGAGGTCGCTCAAGATTAAGGTCACCGCTTTCACAGCATTGTTTACTGAATCCTCGTGAATGGAAGCCATTCCATTTCGACATTGGCCGGTCCCATTACCAACGGCCGACCCGGATGCCCGCCGTTCTTGACACGGTGTATCGACAGTTACTAGCGGCAGGGTGTTTCGCAGCGCAAGCGAACAGACCTTCCCGCATTTCGCGTCGTCCCGTTTCGGCCATTCGGACGGCTCGCTGAACCTGTTGCCGAAGCCGATGCACGGCAAGGTACCGACGCTCGCGGTCGGCCGCTCGCAGCAGACGCTCGACTGGATCGCAACGCATATGGACGGGTACATGGGCTTCGTACCGGAGCCCGCGCGCCTGAAGCCGTTTGTCCGCGAATGGAACGACGCGGTCGAATTGAACAAGGCCGTCGATCAGGTGAACCCTGTTGACGCTGATGGAAAAGACAATTGCGTGAAGCCGCTCGCATTGGGGGGTTTCTCTATCTTCACCCGCAACCGGACTTTGCCTTCCAGCGTATCAGGGGCGGTTTCGCGATCGGCAGTGGTGCGCTACGCGGGTTCCTCGAGCAGGCGCGCGATGCGGGTATCGTGCACGTCGCTTTAAATCCGAAGGTCACGCCACGCAGCTACCTGGAAATACTCGACAGCCTCCAGCGCGACGTGTTGCCGTACTTTGAGCCACACGAATAATTTTCCCTCACACGTCCTTTAGCGTCCTTTCTCGTCGCTGCGCTTATGCCGCGTCCGGTTCGTCCGCGCCCGCTGTGCCGGCCAGGACTATCGCGTCCTCACGTAACGCGTCGGCAACCCATTCCTTCAGGAACTCGACCCACGCTCTGATCTTCGCATCCAGATACTGGCGCGACGCATAGACCAGGTAGATGTTCAGATCCTGCAAATGATATTCGGGCAACACGCGCACCAACGTGCCGTTACGAAACGCCGCGCGTACCGTCAGCATGGGCAATGCCCCGACTCCCATCCCTTCGTGCAGCGCCGTCGCCATCGCATCCGGCAAGTTCACGCGAAAGCGCGCCTGCGGCAGAAGAAACTCGCGCTCTCCGTTCGGGCCGATCAATGTCCAGCGATCCGACGGGAAAATCGGAATGGCCACCTGCAGACAGGTGTGATTCGCGAGGTCCTCCACCGATTCCGGGCGGCCGTGCAACTCGAGGTAAGCCGGCGACGCGCACAGCACGCCATGTATGGTGCCGAGCTGGTGCGAAATGTAATTCGAATCCGGCAACGGCCGAGGGGTTGAACGCAGCGCGACGTCATAGCCATCCTCCAGCAGATCGGGCACGTTCTGTGACAAGGTCAGATCGACCGTCACCGCCGGGTAGCGCTCCTGAAAGGCGGCCACCGCCGGCACCACGTAGTTCTGACCAATGCTCGACATCGAATGCACCCTGAGCGTGCCAGCGGGTCTTGCATGCGCTTCGGATGCTTCGAGCTCCGCGTCGCTGACGGAATCGAGAATCGCCAGACACCGTTGCAGATAGCGCTCGCCCGCTTCGGTCAGCGCGATTCTGCGCGTGGTCCGATTGAGCAGCCGCGTGCGCAAATGCGCTTCGAGTTCGGACACCGAGCGCGACACATAGCCCGTGGTCGTGTCGAGTTGCTGCGCAGCACCCGTAAAGCTCCCTGCTTCGGCGACTTCGACGAAGATCTTCATGTTGCGGAACGTATCCATCTAGCGACGCCCTCCGTTTTCCCTACCGATCGATCGTTTCCCGATGCGTCCGTGGCGCGCATCCACACGCGGCCGCCCTGCACCGGCGCGGTCGAATGTTGCCTCAGTTTCGTCTGACCTGCAGCGATGCGCACCGCATGCGGCACGCTTCGTGCGGTACGTTCCCGTCTGACGCACCGCATAACGGACATCGCGCGCATGCATACCCGCATGTAACAACGGTTGTTACACCGGGTCAACAATGTGCCGTAGCCCCTCGATTCCGATCCCCGTCACTCGCTCCCACGCCTGTTTCCGGACCTCGCAACGTTCAGATGCCGTTGGTGCGCGTGACCCAACGCGGATTTGTTCCTCGCAGTTAAGTCTCTTTGTCCACGGCGGGTCTACGCAAACGTCCTCAGGTTGCCTAAATTGACGATCAGTCGATGCCGCTGGCTCGATCCACCAACCAACCACTGAACTGAGGTCCATCATGAGCAACCCGAAGAAAGTCGTCGTCGTCACCGGTGCATCGCAAGGTATTGGCGCAGAACTGGTTAAAGCGTTCCGTGAAAAAGGCTACGGCGTCGTCGCAGTCGCCCGTTCGATCAAGCAGTCGGACGACCCGGGCATCGTCGCGATCGCTGGCGACGTCGGTGACCGCGGCGTCGCGAAACGCGCAATCGACGCCGCCGTCAGCCACTTCGGCCGCGTCGACACGCTGGTCAACAACGCGGGCATCTTCATTGCGAAGCCGTTCACGCAATATACGGCGGAAGATTATGCGGCTGTCCTGAACGTGAACGTAAGCGGCTTCTTCCATATCACGCAGCTCGCGATCGAGCAGATGGAAAAAAACCGCAGCGGTCACCTGGTTCAGATCACGACCACGCTCGCGGACCATGCGGTCTCCGGTGTGCCGTCGGTACTCGCGTCGCTGACGAAGGGCGGCCTGAACGCGGCGACCAAATCACTCGCCATTGAATACGCGAAGACCGGCATCCGCGCCAATGCGGTGTCGCCCGGCATCATCAAGTCGCCGATGCATGCACCGGAAACGCATGACGCGCTCGGCGCGCTCCACCCGGTCGGCCATATGGGCGAAATGAGTGATATCGTCAACGCGGTGTTGTACCTCGATGACGCGCCGTTCGTCACCGGCGAAATCCTGCACGTGGACGGCGGCCAAAGCGCAGGCCATTAAGTCACGGCTCGCCGTGCAATCCGACAAGGCGCCGGCGACGGCGCCTTTTTTCTGTGTATGTGTTCATTTAACGTCTCACATGACGGAGATTTCCATGCCAATCGTGACCATTCAGGTAACCCGCGAAGGATCGGCGCCCGGCAGGGACGCAGTCACGCCGGATGAAAAGGCGCAGCTGATCAAGGGCGTGAGCGAAGTTCTGCTGAACGTACTCAACAAGCCGTTGGAGGCCACGTTTGTGGTGATTCAGGAAGTCGAGAAGGAAAACTGGGGCTGGGGTGGTTTGCCAGTCGACGAATTCCGGCGACTGAGAAAATCGAAGCCTGCGTGACGATCAGGCGATGTTGCGGCTCCGTGATTATCGGCTGATCGGAACCGACCTTTTCAGATCTTCTTCACATCAGCATAGCGGCAACGGCGACATGCCCGATGACGCGACGCACGTCGCGCACAATCGGGCATGTCGCCGTTGGACAGAGCGGTGTCGGTGTATTAGCCGCCGTACTGCTGTAAGCGCCGGACGGCTTCCCGGAGCTCCGCATCGAGCGCCGCGACCAGCTCCGCGGCCGGTAACGAGCGCGCCAGCGCAGCGGCCTGGCCAGCCCATTGCGCGCCGTAGCCGAATTCGCCCTTTGCTTTCGCCGCCGCATGCAAGGCCTTGCCGGCGTCGTAGGCGATCGGATACTGAGGGGTTGGCGGCAGATTGGCTTCGCGGCCCAGTTCGGCGAACCGGTTCATCATCGCGCGTGCCGGTCTGCCCGAGATGGCCGACGTCAGAATCGTATGCTGCGCCCCATCACTGAGTAGCGCCGCTCGATAGCCTTCATCGATCGACGTCTCGGGACATGCAACGAATGCGGTGCCGAGCTGCGCCGCCTGTGCGCCAAGCGCGAGTGCCGCCGCAATGCCCGCGCCATCCATGATCCCCCCGGCCGCAATCACCGGAAGCTCGAATTTCTCGACCAGAAGACGCGTCAGTGCAAACGTGCCGATTCCTTCGTCGAACACGTCGGGATCGAACATGCCTCGGTGGCCGCCCGCTTCGATGCCTTGCGCAACCAGCGCGTCGACACCCGCATCGACCGCCGCCGCGGCTTCGTTCAGGTTGGTTGCCGATGCGAATAGCGTAATTCCCGCGTTCTGCAGCGCATCGATGATCTTCTGCGACGGCAGTCCGAAGTGGAAGCTCACCACCGCCGGTTTTTCTTCGAGAAAGACGTCGAGCATCGCCTGATCTTCAACAAAGCTCGTATAGATTTCGCTCAGCTTCTCAGGTGCGCTCGCACCATAGCTGGCGAAAAGCGGTGCAAGCCAGTTCAGCCACGCTTTCTCGACGGCTGCATCGGCTACCGCCGGCGCGTGCGTAAACACGTTGATGTTGAAAGGCTTGTCGGTCAGTGCGCGCGTGTCTCTAATCGTCTTGCGCGCCGCCTCTGCTTTCATCGCGCCCACACCTAGCGAGCCGAGGCCGCCCGCATTCGATACCGCAGCAGCCAATGCCGGCGTACTGACACCAGCCATCGGCGCCTGAATGATCGGTTTCGAGATGCTTAGCATCTGCAGAAGAGATTGATCTTTGGCACGAGTGTTCATGTCATGTCCTTGTCGAAACAGTCCTACGGACGATCATCTCTTTCCATATGCAAGCGGTCAACCGCTCGCCGGTAAAAAGTCTCTTAAGCAACCGGAACAAAGCAACCGAGCGATCACGCGTACAGGTTGACCTCACGTGCGTCTCCCATCGTGCGCGCCAATAGAAAACGCCGCGTGCATGCGCACGCGGCGTTCGTCACCTGATCGACAACCCGGTGTTACTTCGCAGTCGGCATCGCAAACTCAGCGCCCTTTTCGATGCTTTCGGGCCAGCGCTGCATGATCGACTTCTGTTTCGTATAGAAGCGCACACCTTCTTCGCCATACGCGTGCATATCGCCGAACAGGCTGCGCTTCCAGCCGCCGAAGCCATGCCACGCCATCGGCACCGGAATCGGTACGTTGATGCCGACCATACCCACTTCGATGCGACGCGCGAATTCGCGCGCGACATGTCCGTCACGCGTAAAGCATGCGACGCCATTACCGAATTCGTGCGCATTGATCAGATCAACCGCCTCGGTGAAATCGTTGACGCGCACGCATGACAGCACCGGCCCAAAGATTTCTTCCTTGTAGATGCGCATCTCAGGCGTCACGTGATCGAACAGCGTACCGCCCGTAAAGAAGCCGTCTTCATGACCCTTCACTTTCAGGCCGCGGCCGTCGACCACCAGCTTCGCGCCCTCCTGCACACCCAGTTCGATATAGCCTTCGATGCGCTCCAGCGCCTGGCGCGTAACGATCGGGCCCATTTCCGCATCGGGCTCCATGCCGTTCTTGATGATGAGATCGCGCGCACGCTGCGCAAGACGCGGAATGATTTTGTCAGCCACATCGCCGACCAGCACCGCAACGGAGACCGCCATGCAACGTTCGCCAGCCGAGCCGTAACCCGCACCGATCAACGCGTCGACCGTCTTCTCGAGATCCGCGTCAGGCATCACGACCAGATGGTTCTTCGCGCCGCCGAGCGCCTGCACGCGCTTGCCGTGTTTCGCACCGGTTTCGTAGATATAGTTCGCAATCGGCGTCGAACCGACAAAGCTGACTGCCTTCACATCCGGGTGAACCAGCAACGCGTCGACGACGACCTTGTCGCCTTGCACGACGTTAAAGACACCATCGGGCAGACCCGCTTCTTTCAGCAGCTTCGCCATGAACAGCGAGGCCGACGGATCGCGCTCGCTCGGCTTGAGGATAAACGTATTGCCCGTCGCAATCGCGACCGGGAACATCCAGCACGGCACCATGCACGGGAAATTGAACGGCGTAATGCCGGCGACCACACCGAGCGGCTGCCGCACGGTCCAGTTATCGATATCCGTCGACACCTGTTCCGTGTAATCGCCCTTCAGCAGCTGCGGAATGCCGCACGCGAATTCGACCACATCGATACCGCGCGCCACTTCGCCTTGCGCATCCGAGAACACCTTGCCGTGTTCCGCGGTAATGATCGCGGCCAGTTCGTCGCGATGTTTGTTCATCAGTTCGAGAAAGCGCAGCATCACGCGCGCACGGCGAATCGGCGGCGTATTGCCCCATTTCGGGAACGCGGCCTTCGCACTCGCCACGGCCGCATCGACATCCGCCGCCTCGCCAAGCAGCAGCTTGCGCGGCCGTTCGCCCGTCGCCGGATTGAAAATCGGCTGCGTGCGCTGGCCCGTGCTACGCACCGGTTCGCCGTGGATGAAATGCGTGACGTCCGCAGTGTCTGTATAGGCTTGCATATCCGTTCCTTTACGGTAAGTGCTGTGACTGCAGTGTATGAATCATCGGCGGGCATGCAAAGGCGGTAACATTGAAATTATTGTTTTCTATGGTGAACAATCCGCCGATGGACACGCAAAAGATCGAAGGGCTCTGGGTGCACCTGCACTGGCTGACGGTACTGGCTGAACAGGGTTCGTACACGGCCGCGGCCGCGCGCCTCGGGGTCAGCAAGGCGGCGATGAGCCAGCGTATTGCCGAACTGGAACGCGCGGCCGGCGTGCCGCTCGTGCAGCGCACCACACGCAGTGTGCGCTTCACCGAGGCCGGTCAACGTCTCGTGGAAAGCACCCGGCCGCGCTACGACGAGATCGCGTCGGTCTTTTCGACAGTTCGGGAATTGGCCGGCGTCGCGCGCGGACTGGTTCGCGTGACCGCGCCGGTGGCGTTCGTGCGTCAGCAGCTGGTGCCGCGCATGTCGGAATTCCTGCGCGCCAATCCGGAAGTGAAGGTGCAACTGGAAGTGTCGGACCGGCTCAGCTCGATTGCGACCGAAGGCTTCGATATGGCGATACGGCACAGCGCGCAAGCGCCGGAGACGCACGTCGCGTGGAAGCTTTGCGAAACCCATTCGGTTGCGGTGGCGACGCGCGCCTATCTGAAACGCCGTGGCCGGCCCGCGCAGCCCGCGGACCTCGCGGCGCACGACTGTCTGTCCTACCCGCGCGCGAGCGGCTCGGGCGTCTGGACGTTCGAGCACAAAGCCGCGCGAAAAGCTCACATGGCGCCTGTCAGCGTACCGGTCAACGGCGCGTTTTCGGCCAATAACAGCGAGGCGCTGCGCGATGCGGCGCTCGACGATCTCGGCATCGCGCTCGTGCCTGATTTCACCGCGCAAAGCGCGGTGCAGGCGGGCAAGCTCGAAATCGTGCTGCCGGACTGGCGCCCGCTCGGCGCATTTGCCGAACAGTTGTATGTCGTGCGTCCGTATGCGCCTCATGTGCCGCGCGCAATTGCGGCGTTTATTGCTTATCTCCGGCAGACGTTTGCGGGCGGGTTCCCATTGCAGCGGCCTTGAGGACCGGTCGTTCCGTTTTCACTCAATCGTTGTTCGCCGGCGGCGAAAGCAGCAGCAAGTTGATGAAATCCGTTATCTCAGCGCGGCTGTGGAGGACTTCTTTTTCACCGGCGAAACGATTGAAAATGGCTTCGTGCGCAGCGTACGAACTCGACCCGCTTCGGGTCCGATAGCTCTGCGCCACTGCAGCAATGCAGCGAACGATTCGACACTGCCGTTTCGACGAATCCCCCGTTCACGGATATTGGCAACGCATACCGCTTCATCAAGACATAACCAGACGAGTGCCGTTGCGCTCGTCTGAACCTCGTTGACCAGCCCCCCGTAAATGCCTTCGATGACCCAGCGCTGCGCCTGTGCGGCATGTCGGACCCGTCGCAGCGCCTCCTCAGGTTCCCGCGCAACGTTGTACCCGCCCGGTAGCCAGTGAATCAGATCGAGGTCGATGCATCGCATGCCGAAATGATCGGCGATGCGCTGTGCGAGCCAGCTTTTTCCCGAACCGGAATTTCCGATCACCAGTGTTCTGTCTGCCTTCATCGTGCGGATGTCCGGTCAGTAACACGCTATGACGTGCCTTCGGTGCGGGAACGTGCTCCCTCCCGTTCAAGCCACGCGCAAAACAGGTTCACCCGATCGTCGGTGGACCTCTCCAGAGGAACATAGGTGCAATAGCTGCGCGAAGGCAGGCGAGGACCGTCGAACGGCATCACCAGCCGCCCCGCGGCGAGATCGTCCGTGACGAGAGCGGTCGGTCCCATTGCGATGCCTATGCCGTCGATCGCAGCCTGTAACGTCAGATAGAAGTGGTCGAAGGTCAGCGCCGCAGCCGGGTTCAATGAAGGCACGTGAGCCTTCGCGAGCCAGTCCGGCCAGAGCCTCGGCAGACTCGACGTATGCAGCAACGTATGTTCGCGCAAATCTTCAGGCATCCGGATCGGCAATCGCTTCAACAGCGCGGGACTGCAGACCGGCACCCGCTCCTCGGGCAGAAACGGCCGCATCGAATAGCCATAGAACGTATCCGGGCCGCCGCGAATGATCACGTCGTAGGTCTCCTTCAAGCTCTCCACCGGCTCATTCGACGTCTCCACGTTGACGTCCACGCCCGGATGCTCGAGATGGAATTTCGCGAGTCTCGGCACCAGCCAGCGCAATGTGAAAGTCGCAATGGAATTGACGGACAGCGTGCGGGAAATCGCTGCGGAAATACCGTACCTCGAGGTGGCCTGCACCAGTTGCTCGAACACCGGACCGATCTCGTCGAGATAGGCCTTCGCAGCCGGCGTGAGCACCACGCGCCGGTTTCGCCGCTCGAACAGCGGGGCAGCAAGCCATTCTTCAAGCACGCGCACATGCTGGCTCACCGCGCCATGTGTCACGTGCAATTCCGCGGCCGCGTCCTTGAAGCTGCCGAGCCGACCCGCGGCCTCAAAGGCTCGCAATGCATTGAGGGGAGGCAGTGCCCGTTTCATCGCGATAGTTTAATTAACCCGAACTGCCAATTTATCTGGTTTGTCACGTGAGTTCAAGATAGATATCCTGTTGAAAATACAGGGGGCCGGTTTATGTCTACCAGCGTGATGCTGATCGTTCTGTTCGCAGCATTCCTTCACGCAAGCTGGAATGCGTTAGTGAAATCGAGCCCGGACACCTTCCTCGATATCGTGTTCGTCACAGGCAGCGCGGCTATCCTGTGCGCGGCCGTCCTTCCCTTCGTGCCACTGCCGAATTCGGACAGCTGGCCTTACATCGCGGCATCCGCGGCCATCCATGTCGTCTACTTCCTGCTGATCGGCGCCGCTTATCGCAGTGGCGACATGAGTCACGCGTACCCGCTGATGCGAGGCACGCCACCGTTGCTCATCGCGCTGGTAAGCGGGCCGCTGATCGGCGAACGGCTGACCGCGGGCGAATGGGCCGGCGTGCTGCTGATCTGCGGCGGCATTCTGGCCCTGCTGCTGGTGAATCATGCCGGTCACAATACGGGCCGTACGACGCGCGTCGCTTTGCTGAACGCGCTCATCATCGCGACGTATACGCTGGTTGACGGAACCGGCGCGCGGCTATCCGGGCATGCCGCGTCATACACCATGTGGATGTTCGCGCTCGCCGCACCGCCTGTTCTGATCTGGGCAATGACGCGCTGGAGATCGGCCGCGCTTCGCTACCTTCGCGACCGCTGGTATCTGATGCTAGGCGGCGGCGCTTGCACGCTCGCTTCCTATACGCTGGTGTTGTGGGCGATGACGCAGGCGCCGATCGCCATGGTGGCCGCGCTGCGAGAATCGGCCATTCTCTTTGGCACCGCGATTTCACTCCTCGTTCTGAAAGAACGCCAAGGCTACGGCCGTCCTGTCGCGGCGATCATCATTCTGCTCGGGGTGGTCACGCTTAAATTGACATGATTGTCAATCGACCAGAGCGATCGCTTTGCCATTTCACGCATGCCGTCGGCACTTCGACGAACCCATCAGAAACCATCAGATTCCACGCTTTCCTCGCCCATATAGTCGATTCACCGAGCCCCTCATCGATTCGCACGCACGCGAATGGAACGCGTTTGCGCGGCACCGCGAGCACTCGGTACCGTACAAACCTCAGGGACCTTGCCATGAAAAAAGTGAATCTGACCCATCGCCCGTTTTTCGGGTATGCGTTGAAGCCGGCTGCCATATTCATCTTGCTGTTTGCGGCGATGGCCGCGTCCGCTCAAACGTGCGTTCCCCCGCCACATGACAATTGGGTCGCGTGGCTGGACAACCAGGAAGAGGCCGGCGGCCACGCCCAGGCGTGCCATCTCAATGTCTCGGAATCGGGACTCATTGGGCGACTCGAGAACCGCGGCGGAGGCAGTGAAGACACGAAATGCCAGCCTAATGGCCGCGCGGCGAGTTCATGGTCGGACAAGCAGGCACTGATCCGATCGATCAAGCCAAGCATCATCGACGAGTCTCCGCGATTTGCGATTGGTCCCGCGGGCACGCTCGAACTGCATGGCACGGCCGAGCGAACCATCGGAACGGTCGTGACCCGCTTTGAAGGCAGAGACCTCGGCAAAAACGTCGACCACTGCGATAACCGGAAATACGTGTGCGCCAGCACGAAAAAATGGACGGCAATCCTTAGAAAGACCGCAGACGGCCGATGCTTTCTCGTGACCGCGTACCCCGCGGACTAACTGGCCAAAGCCGTATCGCATGAAATGGGGTGCCTTGCCCGGACCGCCGCCCCGCGGTCTGAACACGGGCACCCCGACCAGGCTCAATGACGCAAGTCACCTCAACACACAAGCGTCGATGATCGCGCACAACTTCGTCAAAGATGCCGGATCGACAGTCCGACCAGATGCCATTCCGTTTCGGGCAAGGCACGATTCCTCCATAGATGCCTGAATAGCACACCGCTTGGCGCCCATTGGTTTTTTCACCCGCCACCGGCTACTACGGCCTCGCGAAGCAGCGTTCGCAAACCCGATCAGATTTTGCCCGCCTTGCGTCGCTTCAAGCTCGCTTCTCTTTTACGAAACGCATTGCCGGAACTTCATTTCGCACACTTTCAATGTAAGCAGAATGGACGTTCTGATGTCTGTGATCGCCAGCGCACAGCGCATGAATCAATAAAAGAAAGCGTCTTTTTAAAGAATCAGTCAGTCAGTTCTCCGCAATTAAAAAATAGAGAAATTCAATTTTACTGAAATCGGCAGACACATAGTTGAAACACGCCCGGCCTAGATTTGCCTGCCATTGTTAGCGATCACTTTGTCATTTAACTTCAGATCAATCTGATTTTCTGTATTTCATTTTCTTTAGCCGGAGCAGTCAATTGTCTTTCAGTAATCTGGTTGGCATCGCAATGTCGTCGGGCGGTATATTGTTCATCATGCCCGTATTGTTTCTGATGACACTCACAATTAGCCTCGAACGCGCATGGTTTCTTGCGCGGCTTAGAGAAAAAGGCAGTCTCGTCATTAAACGCGTCGAATCGCTCAATCATCTCGATTTACAGGAACTCAATAACCTGCTGCGCAATGTGCAGCGTCAGCCGCTTGCCAGCGTGCTACGCGTCCCGTTGAATTTTCCCGAATTGCGCGATCACGTGCGGTTAGGTGACCGGCTCGAGGAAGCGATCCTGCTCGAAGTGCCGCGTATGGACCGCTCGCTGTGGCTGCTCGATACCGCTGTCACGCTAGCGCCGCTGCTCGGACTGCTGGGCACGATCATCGGCATGTTCAACTCGTTCCAGGTGCTGGGCCAACCAGGAACGGCCCCCACACAGATCACGGGCGGCATCGCTGAAGCGCTGGTTGCGACCGCATCGGGGCTGCTGGTCGCGATCGTCGGGCTGATTTTCCTCAACGCATTGCAGACGCGCGTTCGCCTGCTGGTACACGACATGGAAACGCTCAAGACGATGCTGGTCAACCGTCTCGACGGATCGAGCGCGCGAGGCGAAGCATGATGCGCTACCTCGAACCCCGCAAGGCACGCATCGAAATCGTGCCGATGATCGACATCATGTTTTTCCTGCTGGTTTTCTTCGTGATCGCGATGTTGCGAATGATCCCGAGCAGCGGCATCGCGTCGCAGTTGCCACATAGCTCGACCGCCACGGACGTGCCGCATCCGAAAGTGCTGGTCGAACTCACGAAGAACGGCAGCGCGCTGGTTGACGACAAGCCGATTACGTTACCCGAGCTTTCCCGCCGGCTCGCCCACAACGACCCGGCCAAAACGGCCGTGACGATCGCAAGCGATCAAGGCACATCGGTGCAAAGCCTGATGGCCGTGATGGACGCGTGCCGGACGGCCGGTGTCACGCAGATCGCGCTGGCCGCCAAAGTGCAGCGTTAAACACGCGGCCGACCGCAATACTGGAATGCTGAAATGAGCACTACCCTGCAACAGCCGCAAGCGGCAAAGCCGCCGCGGACCGTCGTCGTCGAAGCGCTTGTCGTCTCGTTCGTCATTGAAGTGCTGATGCTCACTGCGGTAGCAGGTTGGTTCACACATCACACGACCCAACCGCAGCCGAAGCCGCCCGAGCCGATCAAGGTCACGCTTGCCGCACCGTCCCCAGCACCGGCGCCGGTGCCACCGGCAGCGCCCGCGCAGATGGCCCCGCCCAAACCGCCGGTGCCTGTGAAACCGCAGCCGGTTCATCCGCTCAAGCAGCCGACGGTCACGAAGCGCAACCCGAATCCGGTCCAGCCCACGCCTGACCTGCCGAAAGCACCCGCTGCGTCGACAGCGCCGACCGAGCCCGCGCAAACGGAGCACGCGCACGACACGCCCGCGCCGCCTGTCGACGCAGCGCAGCCGCAAGCTCAGCAGCCGCAGGCCACCCGTTCGGATGCCAAACCGTCGGCCATCTTCCAGGCGCGCCTGCGCGATGCGGTGCAGGCCGCTGTCCGCTATCCGAGCGCCGCGCGAATCATGCGGCTTAGCGGACACGTCCGGCTCGGCTTCATGTATCAGGACGGCGCGATATCGAACCCGCATGTTGTGCAATCGGCGGGGCAGAAAATGCTCGACGATGCCGCACTTGCCGCACTGAACGATGCGTCCTTCCCTGTGCCTCCGCCGGAGCTCAAGGGTCATCTGCTCAACCTCGAGATCGTCGTGACCTTCGCGCCGTCTTCCTGACCCGCGCGACGTTCGTCGCCCGGCGGTTCGCCCGCTTTCCATTTCGCCGCTCGACAGCGGCACCCCTTTCCCTATTGCTGATCGGCAAGGAGTCGTCATGCGCTTCAAAGCTTCGCTCGCGCTTCTGGCATTCGCACTTAACGCGCATGCACAGGACAAGCCAGCTTCGTCGAATGCCCCGTCGGATACGAATGCCCCAACGAATTCGAATGCCCCATCCAATCCATCGGGTCAACCCGTCGATCTAGGCCAGGTCGGTGCGAAGGGTGCGGCCGACACCGAAAACAACGACCCGAACGCGCCCAACGCGCAGGCGAAGACCGCTCCCGCCATCGCGCCGACCCAGGCCTCGCTCGACTCGATTCAGCCGCAAACCGTGCTGAATTCACGCATGATCAGGAACATCGCGCAACCGAACTCCGACTATCTCGCGATTGCGCAATACGCGCCTTCGGTGGTCAACGCAACGCCGAACGGCGCCGGTTATTCCAGCAAGAGCGGTACGATCCGCGGCTTCCAGGACGGGCAGTACAACGTGACGTGGGACGGCATCCCATTCGGCGACCCGAGCGCATTTGGGCACGCGACGGTGTCGTTCTTTCCGGCCGCCGTGCTCGATCACGTGGTGATCGACCGCGGGCCGGGCACCGCGAGCACGGTCGGCAATGCGACTTTCGGCGGCACGGTCTCGCTGTTCTCGGCTACGCCGGCACAAACGCCAGGCGGTTATCTGTTCAGCGCGATCGGCACCGGCGCATCGTGGGAAGAAGGCGGTGTGCTCAATTCCGGCGTGATTTCACAGACGGGCGGCACGACCGCGCAGCTCAATTTCGACCATACCCGCAGCAACGGCCTCCTCGAGAACGCCGGATTCCGCCGCAATAACTGGGCGTTCAAGATCGACCAGCCGATCGGCGACAACACGGTGGTGACGCTGTTTTCGAGCGTCAGCGACGTCATCTGGAACACGTTTTCGCAGATCACGACTGAAACGGCCAACCAGTTCGGAAAAAGCTTCGGCAACCTGAACAGCGATCCGACGTCGCAAGCGTTCGCGGGCTACAACACCGATCACCGCCGCGCGGATTTCGAATACATCGGCGTGCAAAGCGATCTGGGTGTCGTGCGGATCGACAACAAGTTATACACGTACGCGCTTTCCGACGAAGGTCTTGGCGGTCTGGACACGACGCTGCGCACGCCGAATTCGAAGAACCTCGCCGACGGCGGCGTGCCCGGCACGCAATCGTTAAGCCAATACCGTTCGTGGGGGGACATCTTCAAGATCGAAGGGGATGTCGGCCACGGCTTGACGTCGACGACGATTCGCGCGGGCACCTGGCTCGAGCATGCGCGCATCAACCAGTTCCAGCAGGACGTCGACTTGCGGACCAATACGCCGGTCGAATTCCTGACGAACCCCGGCAAAGGTTCGCTCGTCAACAGCAACCTCGCGGTCACCAATACCGCGCAGACCTTCGTCGAGTTCGTGTGGAGGCCGCTGCCCGGGCTGACCATCACGCCAGGCTACAAGCACATCAACTTCAACCGCAGCTTCGACGGCCTGCAAAACTTCATCGCGTTGAACAATAGTGCGTCGTATAGCGCGGACCTCGGCTCGGTCACCGCCAACTACCGGATTACGCCGCCGTTATCGGTATACGCACAGTGGGCGATGGGTTTCCAGGCGCCGCCTGTCAGCGTGCTGCAAAGCCTCGCGCCGCAACAGCAGCCGCTTGATCCGCAAAAGACGCTGAACTATCAAGCGGGCGTGGTCTACAAGAGCGACACGCTGGCAGCGGACTTCGACGGCTACTACATCGACTTCGCGAACGAAATCAACAGCATGCTTGAAACCGTCGATGGCGTGACGAACCAGCCGGTGTTCTTCAACCAGGGCGGCGTGATCTACAAGGGCCTCGAAGCCGAAGCGACCTACCAGCTCCCGCATGGCTTCGCGGTGACGGTCAATGGCAGCCTGAACAGCGCGAAGTCCAAGCAAACGGGACTGACGATCGCCAACGCGCCGAGCACGACCGCGCTGTTCGGTGTGCTTTACGACCGGGGACCGTTCTTCGGATCGGTGCTGACGAAGTATGTCGGCACGCGCTTCACCGGTTCGGGCGAGGACCCGAACAACTCGAACGTGAATCTGCCCGCGTACTGGTACACCGACGTCGTGCTCGGCTTCCGCTACAAGAAGCGCCTGAAAGTGCAACTGCTCGTCGACAACCTGTTCAACCGGCGTACGGCGACCGAGGGCAATGGCGCGGCCGTCGATCCGACTTTCTATTTCCTGCCCGTACGCAACTTCACGCTGCAGGCGACGGTGTACTTCTGAGGCCATCCGCGATGAACAAAATGTCACTATTCCGATCTGTCCGGACAAAGGCGGCCGGCTGCGCCGCTGCGGCGATGCTGTATGCCGCGTGCCTCCCCGGGGCAAGCGCCGCGCAGACGCAACCCGAAACAGAAAACGCCAGCGCGGTCTATCCGTTCCTCGGCGTCGATTCGGGCGGCAAGGTATTTCTCGGCGCAACGCTGCCGTTCGGCATGGTAAGGCTCGGTCCCGACGTCGAGAGCGTCGATGGGCGGCCCGCGGCCGGCGGCTATGCGAGCACCGGTCTGATCGAAGGATTCAGCCACCTGCATCTGAGCGGCGGCTCCGGCAAGTACGGCAATATTCTTGTCGCGCCCGTCACCGGGCCGCTCGCGCCCGGCGACATCAAATCCGCACGCGCGGACGAAGCGGCGCGCCCCAGCTATTACCGCGTACGGCTCACCCGCTACGACACGCTCGCCGAGCTGACCGCCACACGCCGCGTCGGCTTTCATCGCTATACGTTCCCGAGCAGCGCAGACGCGCATGTCACCGTCGACATCGCGCATTTGCTCAATCACGGCAATGGCGCCGAATCGCAGCAGTTTGTCGGCGGCAACGTCACCGTTCTGTCCGACCATGAAGTGACCGGCGTCGGCCGCTATCAAGGCGGATGGAACGAAGGCGGCGAATATCGCGTGTACTTCTATCTCGTGGCCGACACACCGGCGAGGCAGGCGCACACCTGGTCGGACGCTTCGATATCGACGGCAACGCGTGCGTCGGTCGCCAGCGACGCGCCGCTCGGCGCATCACTCGACTACACGACCACCGCGGGCCAGGTCATTCAGATCAAGGTGGGCATCTCATTCGTCAGCGAGGCGCAAGCGCGCCGCAATGTAACCACTGAAGCGCCCGGCTGGAACTTCGAGACCGTGCGCGATGCGGCAACCACAGCGTGGAACGACGTGCTGGCGCCGATTCGCATTCGCGGTGCGACCGATGCGCAACGGCGCGAGTTCTATACGGCGATGTATCACGCGCTGCTGCTGCCGTCGGATCGCACCGGCGAGAATCCGCTATGGAAGTCGAAAGAGCCGTACTACGACGACTACTACGCGATCTGGGACACGTTTCGCTCGCAGGGGCCGCTGCTCACGCTGATCGCGCCCGACCGCCAGCGCGATACGATCCGCTCGCTGATCGACATCTACCGGCATGAAGGCTATATGCCCGACGCGCGCAGCGGCAATACGAGCGGACGCACGCAGGGCGGCAGCAACGCGGACGTCGTGGTGGCCGACGCGTACATGAAGGGCATGACCGGCATCGACTACCGCACCGCGTTCGCCGCGATGCAAAAGGATGCGCAAGTGCCGCCGCCGGACCCGCGCATGCAAGGCCGCGGCGGTCTCGCCGACTACAACAGCAAGGGCTACGTGACCCTCGCCGACGAGCGGTCGGGATCGCGCACGGTCGAGTACGCATACGACGATTTCGCCATCGCGGAACTCGCATGCGGCCTGGGCGACGGCGCCGCCGCCCAGCGCTACGCGGCGCGCGCGGGCAACTGGGCTAACCTGTGGGACAGCAGCCTCGCCACCGGCGGCGTGACCGGTTTCATCCGTCCGCGCAATCCGGACGGCAGTTGGGCGCCGCCCGACCTGACGATACGCGGCACCTGGCCGAACTTCGAGTATGAAGGCGATATCTGGACCTACTCGCTCTACGCGCCGCAAGATGTGCGCGGGCTGATCCGTCTGTCGGGCGGCAACGGGGCCTTTATTCACCGGCTCGATACCCTCTTCGACCGCAAGCACTTCGACATGTCGAACGAGCCCGGCTTCCTGCTGCCGATGCTTTATCTGTGGGCGGGCCGCCCGGACAAAACGGCGGACCGCATCGTCGATCAACTCGACCGACAGTTCAACGATTCACGTGCCGGCTTGCCCGGCAACGACGACTCCGGTGCGATGTCGTCGTGGCTCATCTTCCAGATGCTCGGCATCTATCCGAATGCGGGTCAGGATGTCTATCTGATCGGCACGCCCAGCTTTCCCGAAGCGCAGATCGACATGCCGTCGGGCAAGGTGTTCCGGATCGTCGCAAGGAATTGGGATCGCGAGCGTTTGAATCGCTACATCCAGTCGGCGACGCTCAACGGCGAACCGCTCGATAACGCGTGGTTCCGCCATGCGCAGATCGCCAACGGCGGAACACTTGAATTGACGATGGGACCGACCCCGACCGGTTGGGGCACGCGCGTGCCGCCGCCATCGCTGTCCGATCCGGTGTCGCCGCTTTGCAGCGCGGCGGCAGCCACTCATTGAAGTGCGATTTTTCTGGCAAGGATTGAGTATTCGGCCGGGCTCAGTCCTTCCTTTTGCCTCGTCGAGGTTCGCTCGTTCCGTATAGGAAGTTTTATGAAATTGCCGTTTTCCAAACGCCTGATGCTAAGCGGGCTAACGCTTGTGTCCATGCTCTGCCAGGCGCAAACCGAAGATAGCACCGTGCACATGAACCAGATTCAGGTGATCGGCACACACAACAGTTATCACGTCGGCATCGCACCGGGCGACACGAAGGTATGGGAAACGAACCATCCCGAACTGCTGCCGCTACTGAACTATCGGCACCCTTCGCTGACTGCCCAGTTATCAGGCGGCGTCAGGCAAGTCGAGCTCGACGTATTCAGCGATCAGGGCGGCGGCCTCTATGCGGACCCGGCCGGTCCGCGAATGGTGAAGGCCGCGGGGCTGCCCGCCGATCCGCCGTTCGATCCGCAACACCTGATGCGCAAACCCGGCTTCAAGGTGATGCACATCCAGGATGTCGACTACCGCAGCGTGTGCCAGCCGTTCACCGCGTGTCTGCGCGAGATCCGGACATGGTCTCTCGCCAACCCGCGGCATGTGCCGCTGTTTATTCTGATCGAGCCCAAGCAAAAGCCGCTCAAGACCCAATGGCCACTGCCTACCGTGATGCCGGAGCCGTTCGATCGCGCAACCTTCGACGCGCTCGACCACGCCATTCTCTCTGTGTTCAAACGTAATGAAATCGTGACACCGGACGATGTTCGGAGTACCCATGCGACACTGAATGAAGCCGTCACGCATGGCGGCTGGCCAACCCTCAAGCAGGCGCGCGGCAAGGTGGTGTTCCTGCTCGACCCGCCGAAAATGGCGGCGATTTATCGCGATGGTCATCCATCGCTTGCGGGACGTGTGCTGTTCACCAATTCGACGCCCGGTGCGCCGGATGCGGCGTTTATCGAGGTCAATGAGCCCGACGTCGCACACATCGAAGAACTGGTGCGCGACGGCTACCTGATCCGGACGAGAACCGACGATGGCACGGTCGAAGCCATGCGCAATGACACGACGCGGCGGGACCGCGCGCTCGACAGTGGCGCGCAGATTATCAGCACGGACTATCCCGCGGCCGAACCGGCGAAAACCGGGTTCAAGGTTGAGTTGCCTCACGGGTTAGCAGCACGGTGTGATCGTGTCAACGCGCCTGCTGATTGTCGGGATGCGCAAATCGGCTCACATTGACCTGCGCCTGACGACCATCGCCCGGATCGCGGCGCTACGGTCGGATCCGGGCCACGCGATGCGCGAAATCACGCATCGACGACTGCAATCGCAAAGCCGTCCCACCCTTTGACGCCGACCGTTTGCAACGCGGTCGCGGTGAGACGCGGTTCGTGCGCAATCATGTCGAAGAAGCGGCGAACGCCCTGCACGTTGGGGTCCGCGCTAGCCGCGTTCACGACCTCGCCGGCGCGCACCACGTTGTCTCCGATAATCACCGTTCCGGGTCTCGACAGCTTCAGCGCCCATTCCAGATAGGACGGGTTGTTAGGCTTGTCCGCGTCGATGAAGATCAGATCGAATGGCGCCTGAGCGGTGAGCGCGGGCAGACTTTCAAGCGCCGGGCCAATTCGCAGATCGACCGCATGAGTAAGGCCCGCGTGATCGATGTTCGATTGCGCGACACGCGCATGAACGGCATTCGCTTCCAGCGTGACGACCTTGCCGCCTTCGGGAAGCGCACGAGCAAGCCAGATGGTGCTGTAACCGCCCAGCGTGCCGATTTCAAGCACACGCCGCGCGCCGATCATGCGAGCGAACAGATAAAGCAGTTTTCCCTGATTCGGCGCGACGTCATAGGCCGGCAGCCCGGCTGCGGCATTCGCGGCGAGCGCATGATCGAGCACCGGATCGGGTGGCACGAGGCGGCTCTCAATGTATTCGTCTACGGCGGACCATTCAGTCATGATCTTGACGGCCTATGAGAAGTGGCGGAATACGCATTATGCCGCCGCCTTCAGACCAGCATCCCGTCGCGCGCCACGATACGCCCCGCCGACACGATGAGCTTGCGCACGGGTCGCGCAACCACCGCTTCCGCGGGCGTCTGCGCATCCACGAGCACGACATCCGCCCGATCACCGGAAAGCAATCCGTAATCCGCGAAGCCGCAACCGCGCGCGGCACTATGCGTGACGCAATCGAGCGCGATCTCGAGATCGTCGTCACGCCGGAAGTCGTGACGCATGCCGATCAACATCGCGCGTTCGAGCATGTCGGGCGAACCGTACGGTGTCCACGTGTCGCGAATCCCATCATTACCGCCAACGACGGTCACGCCCGCTGCACGGCACGCGGCAATAGACGGGACCGCGACCGATGCCGGCGCGGTCGTCACCACCGCCACGCGCAGTTCAGCCATACGTGCGAGCAACGCATCGCGTTCACGACTGCCGATGTCGCCGAGGCAAAACGCGTGACTGATCGCGACCTTCCGTTGCATCCCTAACGCGGCGGTACGCTGAAGAATCAGGTCGAGCGAATACGCGCCCATTGTCGAGCGCTCGTGCAGGTGAATGTCGAGGCCAACGCCGTGCCGGTCGGCCAGCCCAAACAGCAGATCAAGCGCCTCGACCGCATCGCCGTCGATCGCGCATGGGTCGAGTCCGCCTAGCAGATCGGCTCCGGCGCGCAACGCGTCAGCCAGCAGCGCATCGGTGCCCGGGCGTCTGAGCACGCCCGATTGCGGAAACGCGACAATCTGGATATCCATCTGCCCGCGCAATGTCTCACGCGTCGCCAGCACGCGGTGCAGATGCCGCAGGCCGGCGTCGGTGTCGACATCGACGTGCGTACGCAAGCGTGTCGTGCCCGCAGCGAGGAAAGCGCGCGCCAACGCGAGCGATTGCTCTCCAGCGTCATGACCGCTGGTGGCCCGCCAGCGGCGCTCGTTTTCGATTCGATCATTCAGGCTGGACGCGACTTCGTTGCGATACCACTGCCTACCCCAGTGGGTCTTGTCCAGATGCGTGTGGCCTTCGACCAGTCCAGGCAGCACGAGCGCGCCCGCACCGTGCTCGACGAGCCAGCCGTCTTGCGCGTCGATGACCGCGGCCGACCGTGCGATTCGACCGTCTTCGACAAGGATGTCGAGCCGCACCCCTTCGCTCGTGCGCACGTCGCGAATCAGTAAGCAAGCCATATGCGTATCAGGCCGCCGCGCCGGCGCGCCGCGGCCGGCGCCCTGCCGCGGTCATCTGACCGGAGGCGCGTGTCCGTGGTCGCCGATCGCATGCGCCTCGTCGTATTCCCGCGAAATGTCCTTATTCGTATAGTCACCCAGCATCGACGCCGCGACCACGCTAATCACCGCGCACACGAAAACATACAACGCGATCGCATAGCCCGAATGATAGTAAGCGAACAGCGCGGTCGCGATCAGCGGTGCGGGACCGCCTGCAATGATCGAAGCCAGCTGGTAGCCGAGCGACGCACCGCTGTAACGCAACCGCCCCGTGAACGACTCGGCGATAAAAGCGGCTTGCGGACCGTACATCATCGCGTGCGGCACCAGCGATAGCACAATGGCGATGAAAATCCAGACCGGATTTCTCGTATCGAGCAGACCAAAGTAAATAAAGCCGAACAGGCCGACGCAAACAGAGCCGATGATGTACATCTTGCGCCGCCCGATCACGTCGGACAGATGGCCGAAGAACGGTATCGTGACGAACTCGATCAGCGATGCGACCAGTACCGCCGTCAGCAGGAGATCGCGCGATGCACCGAGCGTCGTCACGCCATAGGTGAACACGAAGGCCGTGTAGATATAGAACGGCGCCTGTTCAGCCATACGGGCAAACGCGGAAAGCAGAATGTCTTTCGGCTGGCGGCGTATCACCTCGAGCGTCGGCGTCTTTTCGATCTTTTGCTCGGCAAGGAGCTTCGCGAAAATCGGCGTCTCGAGAATATGCAAGCGAATATAAAGGCCGATCGCGACGAGCACGATGCTGACGACAAACGGAATGCGCCAGCCCCACGTGAGAAAGCTGCTCCCCGAGACTTCGCTGGTGGCCAGCACAACCAGATTCGCGAGAAACAGCCCCGCCGGCACGCCGAACTGCGGCCACGATGCGACGAACCCACGATGCGAGTCCGTGCGCGCCCATTCCATCGACATCAACACCGAGCCGCCCCATTCGCCACCGACGCCTACGCCCTGGATAAAGCGCAGCACCGTCAGGATAATCGCGCCCCAGACACCGATCGATGCGTAGGTGGGCACGAAGGCCACTGCGAATGTCGCAAGCCCCATCAGCAGCAAGGTGACGATCAAGGTGGCCTTGCGGCCGATGCGGTCGCCATAGTGACCGAAAATCGCCGCGCCAACCGGCCTTGCCAGAAAACCGACCGCGTAGATCAAAAACGCCTGAAGTGTGCCGACCAGCGGATCGGACTGCGGAAAATACAGCTTCGCGAAGACGAGGCCGGTCACCGTGCTATAGAGAAAGAAGTCGTACCATTCGATCGTGGTGCCGATCGTGCTCGCGATCACCGCGCGGCGTAGCTGGATTTTGGCTTCGGCTTCGGAAAGGGGCATCGCCCCTGATTGCGTGGCAGCCATTGACGTCCCCTAAATATGGTTAGAGTCAGACATACAATATGCCCCCTGAAAAAGGAAGCAGGCAATCGGGCAAGACACGAGGTGCCGATTCGTCATCGGCGATGTGGGTCGTTCAACTGTAATTCGCAGGAAGCAGAATTCCAAGGACGGTTGACCAGGACAATTACCAGGAAGGCGCTATAGCTTTATGCCGTTCTGCTTTTATGCGATTTCGATCGGGCATCGGCCAGCGGTGCGTTCTTCTTTAGCCGGGTGTGGTTGTAGTCGATAGCGGCACGCACCAGGTTCTTCAGCGCGCGCTCATTGATCGCATCGCCTTCGAAGAAATCGATGGCCCGCCTTGCATTGCCTTCGAGGCCCGCGTTGAAGAGCCGTTCGGGATCCGGAAGATGCGCGCCGTGCGCAAAGGTTAGTTTCACTTTCCCTTTGTGGGCATTGGCGACCGCGATCATCCCGTCGCGCGACCACACTGGGCTTCCCATCCACTTCCATTCTTCGATGATGTTCGGATCGGCCGCGAGAATGCTCTTGCGAATACCAGCGAAAGTTTTACCGCGCCAATCGGTGATGCCGGCGATCAACTGGTCAATCTGTTCCGATGGGTCCATGAGTCTTCACGCCTCGCGTTCGGGTCGACGGTGCTGAATGATATGTCGAATCCATGGCGGAAAACGCCTCTCGTTGGCGCTTACACAGGTCAAACGATTTATTTCGAACTTCGATGTATCCGTTTCCAGCGCGCCAACGCGCCGTCAACCGACTTTCCGGCGTCGCTCTGCTCGCCATCCGGCATTTGCGTGCGTGCCGCCTGTTGCCGTCTTTTCGCATCGTCGTCGAGCAGCGCCGTTGAAAAGAAAGATCCCATCACCGCCGACCCGATGATGAAGATGGAAGCGGCGTCGACGAGCAAGCCACCATATTTGAATAGCAAAACACAACTCAGCAGCGACAACAGGTTCAGGATGATGCCGAGAATCGCCGAAGCCTTCGAAAAGGACCGGATAAATGTCGCGAGAGGCGAATCGGTGCGTGGCAAGTACCAGATAATCAGCATCCCAAACGTCATGATAAATATGGTTTCGCCCCACTTCAGCCACGCCGGGCGTTGCAGGAAGTGTCCTTCAAAAATCGTCTCGATGACCTGAGCCTGGATTTCGATACCCGGCACCTGTTCGCCCAGCGGGGTCGCGCGGACATCGGTGAGACCGGTCCCGGTCAGGCCGACCAGTACCAGCTTGTTGCGGATGCGGTCCGGGTCGACTTTGCCCTGCAGGACATCGCGTGCGGACACGTAGCGGCTCTGGGTCGACCGGATAGACGCGAAGTGCAGCCATATTTCGCCATTCGGCTGCGTGGGCACCTGCACGTCCGCGACGCCCACCGCCAGCACGCCGGCCGGACTGGCAAACACTTCGACCACCGGCGAACGGGTCGCGACACGCAGCATTTCAAGCGCCATACCCGGAACGAGCTTGTTACCCAAACCCATGATCAGCGGAATACGCCGCACCGTGCCCTGTTCGAGTGCGACGTTCAGCAATGCTTGCCCCTGCGCCGCAGCCTGCAATTCCGGCAGGCTTGCGAGCACATAGTTGAATCGCAGAACGCTATCGAGCGGATCGGCACCGTCGGCGCCATGCACGAGTATCGGCGCACTTCGCAGATCGGTACGGGTATTGGCCGTCGCATGATCGAATGCGACTGCGCCCAGCACAGCGCGCGTCGCATGCAACGATCGAGCGAGGATCGCCTCGTGACTCGGCAGCGCACGCAAGCCGGCCGCGAGCGACGCCGCCGTCGGAGGCAGATTGTCGGCGACCTTGTCGGGCGAAGTTTGATCCACCTCCGGCATATAGATATCGAGGCCGATGGCGGCCGGCTTCTGCGCGGCAATGGCATCGATCAGGCTCGCGAGCCGATTGCGCGGCCACGGCCACTGCCCGACCGCGCCCAATGTCCTGTCGTCGATCGCGACGATGGTCACAGGCTGGGCGGTCGGCGTGCGTGGAAACCAGCGCTGGAAGTGATCGAACAGCAGTTGTCTCGGCGTTCCGAAGGAGTCCGGAAACAGCCGGTCATAGGTGTCCAGAAAAGCCGGACGCGGCAGTTCATGCGGCCATTCACTACACAGGTTGAGCAGACTCAGGCCGCACAGAATGGCGAATGCCATCGGACGCCCCTTGTACGCCCTTGGCAATTTCTTCAGAAAGGTAATCAGGGAATCGCGATAGCGTTTCATGTCTGCCCGCGCAGATCAATGCCGATCCGACGCGCGAAAAGCGGATGGCCCGATTCATTGAATGGTAATCACGACGCGTCGGTTCGCCTGATTGGGTACACCGTCTGGCGTGCGCACAAGCGGCTCGCGCTTGCCACGGGCCGCGGTCTCGATCTGTTGCGCAGGAATGCCCGACTTGACCAGAAACGCCGCGACAGTCTGCGCGCGCCGCATCGACAGTTTGTCGTTGAAGTCCATTGCGCCGGCCATGTCGGTATGCCCGACTACCGTCAGGTGGGGCGCCGGCCAGTTCGCCAGCGTAGCCTTTAGCTTTGCAACGGTGGCGGCCGATTCCGGCGCCAGTTCAGTCGCGGAATCGAACAGGAAGTTGATCGTGAACGTGACGGGACGCGGAGGCTGTGCGGCGAGCAGCGGACCATAGTGCGCCTGCACCGCGGCCGGACTGTCCATGGTTTTCTCGATCGCGCCGCCCTGCGCGACGTCCACGCTCGAGTAAGCCTTGTCGAGCACTTGCGTCTGGGTCGCGCTTTTCACCACAACCGATCCGACCGTGCCGTCCTGATTCGGCAACAGCGTGACCTTGTCGCGCGGTGTGCTGCATGCGGATAGTAAAACCAGTACGGCGAATAACGCTTCCGGTATGAGCCGAAGCCGCCCGAACCCGGCCTTCACCGTGCATTCTCCGCATCGCCGCCGACTTCGATGATGAACTCCGTGCCGCGCACGCCGAGCGTGGTAGTTGGTGTACTGTAACGCACCGCATTCGGATTGGCCTTTGCGATCTTGCCGTCGACGACCGCGAGCGACCCACGCCTGATGGTTGCATCGAGCGAACCTTCATAGGTGGTCGTGTTGAATGCGAAGTTGTTGAGCTCGAGCGTGGAGCCGGCGCCCTCGGAAAGCAGCGTATTGTCGTGCAGCGTGATGCCGACGTAGGAGTCGGGACCGGTCACGATGCGATCGCCGCTATACACTTCGCTGCCGACGGCCACATTCAGATTTTGCCCGCCGCGTTCGATGTGCGCCGTGCCTTTGACCGTTTTGACAAAGCCGATGACGTCGGCGGCGCACGCGTCGACGGCAGGCACACAAACGCACGAGAGAATCAACGCGTACCGGATGGCTTGGCTGCGACGCATAGGCGACCACCGTGATGGCGAGTGAAACGATGTACTGCGCGTTGTGCTTCAAGTCGAACGCGGCATTCCGGCGATCGTGCTGAGAATAGGGTCCCTCGTCTGATCGCTCTGTGCGCTAGCGCGCATTTCGCGCCGCGGTCGCGCATATCTTTGGCAGAGGTTTTGCTTGAATCCGCCGCTGCCCAATATGATCTGACTGAAGCGACAAGTCTACGCGTTCCACCTAAGACTGACGCGATACAAGGCCAAAGTCCAATTGGTTTTATGATGGCTATCCGCCCAGATACCCGGTCTCTCTGACATTCGCAGAACAGAACACCCGAAACTCGACAGGCGCCGCGTGCGGTACTTCGTCCACTACGCCGCACGCGTGGAGCACATGCTGCAGCGCCGAGATCACCTGCCCATCGGGGTCCTGGTCAATCACGATATCCATGACGCCCGCGTCGATATACGCACGATGCTGATCGAGCATCTCGTGGCCGACCCATATCACGTTGCCCGCTGCGTCGAACTTGCGCAGCGCGGCGGCGATGCCCGCCGAACCGTATCCGGTGTTGTAGATGCCGACCAGACCGCCGCGCTTCAGCGCCGCGCTGACCGCATGGAAGCTGCGATCGTCCTGGTCGAAAGTCTGGTCCGCATCGATTTCGCCGTTCAGGTGGGCAAAGCGCTCCGCCAGTAGCGCGCGACAGCCGTCGATGCGGTCGACGTGGGCCCGGTAATCGAGCCGGGCCGGCAGCAGCAGCACCCTGCCCGGCCGATGCGCGAGCCGGCCGATAAAGTAGCCGGCCGTGCGGCCGGCACGCAGGTTGTCGATGCCTGCGTAATGCAGCCGTTCGACGCCGCCGACGTCGGTGACCATCGTCACAACCGGTTCGCCACGCGCGATCGCCGCCGCGAGCGCGGCGCGCACCTGCGGCGTGTCGTGCGTCGTGACGATCAGCGCTGCGCGCCGGTAGCCGGATTCGGCCAGCATCTGCGGCAAACGCGCTTCGTCCGCGGAGGACATCAGGGTGCGATGCACAACGACACGCCTGTCAAGCATCTGCATTGCGCGTTGCACCGCGTCGCGCAAGCGCCGGAAAAACGGCGCGTCGCTGTCAGGCAGCAATACGTCGATATGAATCAACCCGTGTTGCGTGTCCGGCAACAGTCGCGGTAGTGAAAGCTCGCGTGCGGCCGCGACGACACGCTCGCGTGTTTTCGCCGACACGCTGCCCCTCTCATTGAGGACCCGATCGACGGTGGCCGTGCTCACTCCGGCCAGTTCGGCAATCTCAACGAAACGCGCAGTGCGCTTGCGCCATCGCGGCGGTGTTTCGACGGGCACGTGGTCTCCTTCGCCGTCGCTCCGGGCGACGTGCTTTCCTACGCTAGAAGATTGACGAAATTTCGTCAATCTTCAAGTTGAGCGAACCGCGGCCGTCAATTATGTTGATCACACACGCACATCGCACTGGACGGTGTACGGCTCAAACCAGATCGAGGAGACACAGGTGGCCCATACGCAGACGCCTTCCCGCGCGGCGCCGCGCGACGGATACCGGCTGATCGGCGGCGCAGGCGAACACGCGCGTGCCGCGGGCCTCGTCAACGCCACCTGGTATAAATCGCCGGTGCCGCGCCCCGTGATGAAGCAATTGATGCAGCGCAGCGACGCGCGTGCGATTCGCGATACGCTGATCTGGTATGCGGCGATCATTGCGAGCGGCATCGCTGCGTGGTTTGCGTGGCGCGCGCATTCGCTGTGGGCGATTCCCGCGTTCTGCCTGTACGGCACGCTGTACTGCAGCCCAGCCGATTCACGCTGGCATGAATGCGGGCATGGCACCGCATTCAGGACACGCTGGATGAACGACGTGCTCTATCAGATCGCATCGTTCCAGATATTCCGGCGGGCAACGGTCTGGCGCTACAGTCATGCCCGGCACCACACGGATACGCTGATCGTCGGGCGCGATCCGGAGATCGCCGCGCAAAAGCCCACCGACTGGTTGGGACTCGCGCTCAGTGTCTTTGCCATCAAGCATGTCGCGCACGAATTGCCAAAGATGATTTCGTCCGCATTCGGCCGCGTCGGCGATGAGGAGAAGACATTCGTTCCCGAGTCCGAATGGCCGAAGGTGATTCGCGAGGCCCGCATCACGTTGTCCATCTATACGGTGGCCATTGCCACGTGCCTGTATTTCCGTACTATGCTGCCGCTGCTGTATATCGGGTTGCCGAGCCTGTACGGCGGATGGCTCTATCTGTACTTCGGTCTGACGCAGCATGCCGGCATGCCCGAGAACGTGCTCGACCATCGGCGCAACTGCCGTACCGTACGCATGAATCCGGTGTTCCGCTTTCTGTACTGGAACATGAACTACCATGTCGAACATCATATGTTCCCGATGGTGCCGTTCCACGCGTTGCCGCAATTGCACGAGGTTGTGAAAGCCGACATGCCGCCGCCCTATCGCAGCACACTTGCCGCATACGCGGAGATCATTCCGGCGCTCGTGCGGCAAACCCGCGACCCTTCCTATTCCGTCGCACGGCCTATACCTGAAACAGCGGCACGCGCCTGATTCCATTCAAGGATAAAACCCGGGAGACAAACATGACGCAGTGGCTCGACGCAGCGGCGTTCGATGAGATCGAAGATGAAGACGTTATGCGGTTCGATCACGGCGGACACACCTACGCGATCTATCGCGTCGAAGACAACGTGTACGCAAGCGACGGACTCTGCACTCACGAACACGTGCAGCTGAGCGATGGGTTGGTGATGGGGCACGTCATCGAATGTCCGAAGCACAACGGCCGTTTCGACGTCCGCGATGGTCGACCGCTGTGCGCGCCGGTGTGTGAGAAGCTGAAGACCTATCCGGCCAAGGTCGAAGGCGGACGTATTCTGATTGAGGTTTGAAGCGATGACATCCGAACGCGTGATGGCTATTGTCGGCGCGGGCCATGTAGGCGGGCGTGCCGCGCAGACGCTGCGCGAAGCGGGCTGGCGCGGCGGTATTGCATTGATTGGCGCCGAAACGCACTGGCCATATGAGCGCCCGCCGCTTTCGAAAGGCTTGCTGACCGGCAAGCGCGAAGCGGCGCAGTGCCAGTTGCGGCCTGCCGACGCGTGGCAACAGGATCGGATCGAGCATATCGTCGGCCGAGTCCAGTCGTTCGCCCCCCATGCACGCACGCTCCAGATGAGCGACGGCCGCACGTTCGCGTACGAAGCGCTGCTGCTGGCAACCGGCGGCCATCCGCGGCAGCTCGCCATTCCCGGCGCGCAACTCGAAGGCGTGGTCGCGCTGCGCACGCTCGACGATGCCGCGCGTATCGAGCGGCGTTTCGTGCCCGACGCGCGCATCATGCTGATCGGCGGTGGTTTTATCGGGCTTGAAGTCGCCGCGTCCGCGCGTGCGCGCGGTTGCGATGTGACCGTTCTGGAGGGCGCCCCGCGCTTGCTGGGCCGCTGCGTGCCCGCTTCGATTGCGGCGCGCGTCCATGCGCTGCACGCAAGCCACGGCGTACGGATTCACCTGAACACGATGCCCGGGTCGATCGGCCAGGCGGACGACGGTGCGCTCGCCGTAACCCTGACGAATGGCGACGTGCTGACGGCGGATACCGTGATCGTCGGCATCGGCATCGACCCGGCAGACGAACTGGCTCGTGACGCGGGCCTCTGCGTTCAGCGCGGCGTAGTGGTCGATGCATCGCTCGAGACATCGGCGCCGGGCGTTTTCGCCGCCGGCGACGTCGCGCTGTTTCCGAGCCGCTACACCGCACAACTGATCCGTCAGGAAACCTGGCACAACGCCGAAACGCAGGCGCGCGTGGCAGCGCGCAATATGCTCGGCGCGGGCGAAGCATATCGCGCACTGCCGTGGTTCTGGTCCGATCAGTATGACCATCAATTGCAGGTTGCTGGCGAACCCGCGTTGGGTACGCGTGCCGTGACGCGCGCGCTGAATGGCGATGCCGAGATTCACTTTCATTTCGACGTCAATGCGCGGCTGGTCGGCGCGAGCGGATACGGCACCGCCAGCGCTTTTGTGAAAGAAATGAGGCTCGCGCGAATGCTGGTCGACAGCGGTAACGCGATTGCGCCGGAATCGGTCGCCGATATCAATGTGGCACTGAAGAGTCTGGTCTGAGCGTTAACGTCGCGGATTGCACGTTAACTCATCGCATCGATTCTCACTAAAATTACATAAAAAAAAGGCACAGGCCATTCAATATAATCGTTTGCCGGTTATTCAATTGCTCCGCACAAGTCGCTTCGGGCGTTGATTGCCGCTCCATGACGAGAATCTCAATACCCTTTGAGGATACTCGTTGTTCTCCCCTGCCAATGCGTGGCAGAATTGCGGCGGCCGTTGTCGCGTCGCCTGTTCCGGTCACAGAATCTGCCTGTCTGCGTTGCGTGGCGCTCGCGTCTACGCGAAGCGCGCGATCCGAAACATTAATGCGTTGACCTCCCTCAATTGCGGGTCTTCCGAGAGTACCTCGTGCGCTTCGACCTACCGTTCTGCCGCCGGGCGGCGGTAGCGTTGAGGCGTCGGCGAGATATCGTGCAGAGAATGAAAGAAGCTACGATCGTGCGCTCGAAGCCGAATTGCAGGATCGGCATTTGGGTGAGCAGCCTGATCATGTCAATCGTCGCAATCCAGAGCCACGCTCAAAATACGGTTCCGGACACGCCACCTATCGGGCAGGACGCGGCTGTCCGGCAAGTCGTACTCGGCATCATCAGTTTCACGCGCTGGCCGCAGCCGCGGCCGCAAGTGCGTCTGTGCATCGTCGGCGACACGGGTTTCACACTCAATAGCGCCGAACCATCGGCTTCTTCGTCGCCACCGGTTGTCGCCGCGCGGCAAGCCTCTGCATCCGATCCGACGATCGGCGCCACCTGCGACGCACTGTATATGGGCGCGCTATCCGATGCCGAACGCAAGCAGGTCGATGCAAGCCGCGCCGGACATCCGATTCTAACGATCAGCGAAAACGACCCGACGTGTACGCTCGGCGCGATGTTTTGCCTGAGCACAAGTAAAAATCGCGTTACGTTCGATATGAATCTCGATAGTGTGGCGCGCAGTGGTGTGCGCGTGAGCCCGCAAGTACTGGAGCTCGCGCGCAAACGGAGTACGCCATGAAGCCCCGCATCGTCCGAAGGCACACGGGTCCGCACCGTGACGTCACGCGCCGTCCGTCGCTTGAACACGTCTTGCGGAGCACTTATGCACGACTCGCATTTGCGGCCGTGTCACTGGCGGCGGTGTGCGTGGTACTCGTCGCGTGGACCGTGTTGCGCACCTACGCCAACGACAACCTGATGCTGCTTGCGCGCTCGATCGCTTACACGGTCGAGGCGGCCGTCGTGTTCAACGACAAAACAGCGGCCGAAGATGCGATTGCCCAGATAGCGGGCCACGAGGACCTCGCGGAAGTCCGCATTACCGACACTCACGGCGCAACGTTCGCCATCTGGCAACGCACCGGAGATGGGCCATTGACACGCTGGGTGCACCGGCTTGCCGACCTGCCGCTGCCGGGCGGCGCCGTGGTACCGGTTACGCACAATGGCGAGGTTGTCGGCAAGATTCGCGTGCGCGGACGCGGACACCAGTTCGCTATCTTTCTTGCCGGCGGGATCGGCGCGGTGCTTGTCTGTCTCATCATCATTCTTGGCGCGGGGACGCTGATCGCGAGGCAAATGCATCGCAACATCGTCGAGCCGTTGCGCGCACTCGCCGAAGTTGCCCACGCGGTGCGGCGCGACCGGGCTTTCAGCAGACGGGTGCAAGCGACGCCCATTGCGGAGCTTCATGAACTGGGGGACGACTTCAATGCGCTGCTCGACGAGTTCGAAGTCTGGCAGCATTCGTTAAACGAACAGAACGCGACCCTCGCGCACCAGGCCAATCACGACCGCCTGACCGGCCTGCCGAACCGCGCGCACTTCGAGTCGCGACTCGAAGCGATCATTCGTGAAGCACGCGTATCGGGCACAACAGTCGGGCTGTTGTATATCGACAGCGATCGCTTCAAGGAAATCAACGATACATTGGGCCACGACGCCGGTGACGCTGTACTCGTAGCGATCGCCTCGCGGCTGCGTGAGGCACTGCGCAAAACCGATCTGTTCGCGCGCCTCGGCGGTGACGAGTTTGTCGCGCTCTTGCAGGGCTTAACCGATGAAGAAGAGGCGATTGCCATTGCGGAGGCCTTAAGCGAATCGATGCTTGAGCCGATAACATTGCCGGGAGGCCACGAGGTCACGACATCGGTCAGCATTGGCATCGCAATGTTTCCGCTGCATGCACACGACGTCGCAAGCCTGTTGCGCACCGCGGATTCCGCGATGTATCAGGCAAAGCGTCATGGCGATCGCGCGTGGCAATTGGCAAAATAAAAAAGCAAACATGTTTGACACACGCAAATGGGGTTTGAAGTGGAATGCACTGTTGATGTAACACGGGAACGAAGCTTTAAAATGCGCGGCTGGTTGATGCCGGCTCTGATCGCAAGCTTGCTGGCCGTGCTTGTGCTGCTGACAGGGTGTCAAAGCACACCGCCGAAGCATGGCTTGACGGCCGCGCAAATTGCGGCGCTGAAAGAAGCGGGCTTTCATGAAACTGACGAAGGCTGGGAATTCGGCATCAGTGACAAGGTTCTGTTCGAGACCGACAAGTTCGAAATACAGGCTGCGGCACAGGACGTGATCACCCGCGTTGCGTCGACGTTGATCAAGGTAAGCATCTCAACCGTGCGCGTCTACGGTTACACCGATTCAACGGGTAGCGATGCGCACAACGACTGGTTGTCGCAACAACGGGCGAACGCCGTGGCCAATGCACTCGTGGACGCGGGCATGGCGCGCGATGGTCTGACGCCCATCGGCGCCGGCAAGCGACATCCGGTCGCCGACAATAGCACCGCTGAAGGGCGCGCACAGAATCGCCGCGTGGCGATTGTTATATCGACGAGTTAGGACCCGCGGCAAGCTCTACCTGAGCGCCGCCTGATGCGCGGGACGTTTTACGCGTCAGCCGGCAGGCAGCACCCCTCTACTGAACAAGCGTTTGCGGTGCACGCGCTTCGTTGAATCACCCGCTCTGATTCGTCTCTCCTGATGCCCGCTGTTGCGCGGGCATCGTCACCTCTTCCTCTTTTCTCTTCTGGCTGATCGGTCAAGTCCCGCGCTCGTTGATACCGCGATGACCGCTGTCGACAGTTTTTTACAAGCAGTGCAAATCGCCCTGTTAAAAATCGCCAAAGCAGTGACAGATTTCAACCCGCATCAAACAGGAGAGTATCGACGATGGGCACACCCTTGCACCTTTGGCTTACCGATGATGGAGACACGTCGATTCGCGGTGGCAGCGAAGTCGTGGGCCGCGAAGGCAGCATTGAAGTACTGAGCGTCACGCACGGTCTGGACGCACCTGTCGACCATCACACCGGCAAGCTGATCACCACGCACTCCCACCGGCCGCTGATGTTCGAAAAGGAAATCGACCGGTCATCGCCGCTGCTCTATCAAGCGATAGTGCGCGGGGACACGCTTCGCCATGCGGTGCTCAGGTGGTACAGGACGACCGAGGCCGGCATTGAGGAAAATTACTTCACGATGTCGATGAAAAACGTGAAGATCGCGTCGATCTCGCCGAAGCTGATGAACATCAAGGAACATCAGTACGCGCATCGGAACCACTTTGAAATTGTCGAGTTGCGGTACGGCGAGATCACGTGGAACTACCACGACGGCAATCTGCTGTTTGCCGACGCCTGGCGCACTGCGCGAGCGGGGTGATGCGATGCCAGTACAGTGCACATTCAGGTTGAACGGCCAGTCAACGTCGACACTTTATTGTTCGGGGTTTGGTGGGGTTACAGCGTATTCGGGGCAAGAGGATGGTCGTGATAATCCGCGGGCAGCTTCGATTAAGGACATTGGCCCAATTCCACCGGGAAAATACTATCTGCTCGACCGACAGTCGGGCGGGCGTATGGGATGGTTCTACGACTGGCTTTCAGAAGCCAACGTCGGCACAACTGATCACTCAAAATGGTTCATGCTCTGGAATGAAAAAACGGGGGATACGACCAATATCAATGGTGTCAGAAGAGGCGAATTCCGTTTGCATCCAGAAGGTCAAAATCGACTCAGTAAAGGCTGCATCACTGTGCCATCGAGCGAGATATTTGACAGGCTTGAACGCCATATCCGTTCGAGACCTCCCGATGTCCCTGTGCCAGGTACGACCTATAAAGCGTATGGAACCGTGGTGGTGCAATGAATAAGGCACTGCGCCTTGGCGCCTTCGTTACGTTGACCTTCTACATCGGAAGATCGATCGCCAACATCTTTCTGGGCTGGCCTGCGGAGATGCCTGACTGGCTTTACCACACGACCCTGTTCGCGTTACGCGTCACGGGACTTGGCGACGTTGACAGTACTGACGACGCCGAGGTCATGGCGACACTGATTGTCGCCCTCACTTCATGGACGCTCACGGGCGTGGTGCTATGGCTGCTAGCAATCACGGTCCGGCGTTTCAGAAACCGCGGCAAAACCTGACTCAGGATCGACCAGGCGACGGCGGAAGGTTTCCTGGACCTCAACTCGTCTCACTGACGTACAACGATGCCAAATAGTGGTGATGCAATGAAAGAGCAATCCGTATCGGCGCCTTCGTCATAGCAACCTTTCTCATCGGATCGTCAATCGCGAACATCTATCTGGAATGGCCTGCCCCGATGCCCGACTGGCTTCATGACCAGGTTGGCCTTACGCACCGCGGGCCTTAGAGAGTTTGACCCCGACGACGCCGAAGTCATGGCGACGCTAATCGTCGCCTGCATTTCCTGGACGCTCACCGGCTTCGTCCTGTGGCACATCACACGAGCAGTGCGACGCTGGAAAAACCGCGGCAAAACCTGACATAGGGTCGGCCTCACCGACGAGGCCGCCTCCACGTTAACCCAGCCCCCCATTACCCCGCATTACATCCTTTCTGCATCCCACTCACCCGACCGGTTAAAGTGAGAGGTCACTGCCAATGCCAAAGGAACGATCTGCTTGCAATTCGTAAGGTGTGCGTGCGGTACATCACGTCATCCTATGCACTTTGGGTGCAGGCTGACGCATCATTCGAAAGCTTGCTTTAATTCTCGATCCTGGTTGGACGGGGCGCTCCTTCTGAATGGAGAACCAATCATGAGAATGCGAATCCAGTACGTTTATGCGCTCGGCATCGGCCGAACGGCCAGCCCGCGCGCGTCGCGGGGTGGTCACCGTTCACCCTTCCCCGCTGCGAGGTACCTTTGAACGCCGTGTCGACGCCACAAAAGAAACCGCGCCGCCGCGGTCTGCTCGCGATCGCGCTGATCGCCATCGTGCTCATCGTCATCGTCGTGCTGCATCTGCTGCATGGCAAAAAACCGCCGCGCGCCACAGCCGCACAGGTCGTGACCGTCGCCACCGCGACGCTCGGCCCGATGCCCGTGACGCTCAGCTCGCTCGGCACCATCACCCCGATTGCGACCGTCACCGTGTTACCGCAATTAAGCGGTTACCTGACCGCCGTCGGCTATCACGAAGGCCAGGACGTCGAGAAGGGCCAATTCCTCGCGCAGATCGACCCGCGTCAGTTCGAAATCAGCAAGCAGCAGGCGCAGGCTCAGCTCGCAAAAGACAAAGCGTCGCTCGCGCAGGCTCGCGCCGACCTCGCGCGCTTCACGCAGCTGAACGAACACAAGTCGATCGCCGAACAAACCTACGTCGACCAGCAGTTTCTCGTGCAGCAGGACGAAGCCGCGGTCAAGGCGGACCTCGCCAACATCGCGCAGTTCGACCTCGACCTGATCTATTGCCACATCACCGCGCCCGTGTCCGGCCGCATCGGCCTGCGGCTGATCGATCCGGGCAACTACGTCACCGCTTCGAGCCAGCCGGGCATCGCCGTCATTACACAGATGAAGCCGACCACCGTCGAATTCACGGTGCCGCAGAACGCGCTCGACCAGGTGCTGCGGCGCGTCAATACCGGCGCCAAACTGCCGGTCACCGTCTATAGCAGCGACAACTCAAGAAAGCTTGCCGCCGGCGAGCTCTACACGATCAACAACCAGATGGCGACCGCAACCGGCACGGTCACGCTGCGCGCGAGCCTGCCCAACGACGACGAAGCGCTCTTCCCGAATGAATTCGTCAACGTGACGCTACTCGTCGACACCCTGCAGAATGCGGTGCTCGTGCCAACGGCAGCCGTGCAAACCGGCGCGCCCGGCGACTACGTCTATCTGGTGAACGACAACAATACGGCGTCGGTCCACAAGGTCACGATCGGCCCAACCAGCGGCCAATACACGGCGATCACATCGGGCCTGGCGGCCGGCCAGCGCGTCGTCACCGACGGACTCGACCGTCTGTCGGACGGCGCGCATATCAGACCCGCCGCCGCGCGGGCGGCGCCGGCAAGCGGTGCAAGGGCGGCATCGGGTACAGCAGGCGCATCAGGTGCGTCAGGCGCGCGAGCCGCGTCCGGCGCGGAACCTGACGTCGCAAAAGCCGCGTCCTAAGCCGCCCGCCCCGCGCCGATGAATTTCTCCCGTCTGTTTATCCTGAGACCGGTAGCCACGTCGCTGCTGATGATCGCGCTCGTGCTGATCGGTCTTGTCGCGATGAAGTTCCTGCCGGTCTCGTCGCTGCCATCGGTCGATTACCCGACCATTCAGGTGCAAACCTTCTACCCCGGCGCGAGCCCGCACGTGATGGCGACGACGGTGACCGCGCCGCTCGAAGTCCAGCTGGGCGAGATACCGGGTCTGCAGCAGATGATCTCGTACAGCTCCGAGGGCGCGTCGATCATCACGCTGCAGTTCGACCTGTCGCTCAACCTCGATGTCGCGCAGCAGAACGTACAGCAGGCGATCAACGCGGCGAACAGCTTCCTGCCGGCCGGCCTGCCCGCGCCCCCGACCTACGCGAAGGTCAATCCCGCCGACCAGCCGATCCTGACGCTCGCGATCACGTCAACGTCGCTATCGCTCACGCAGTTGCAGGACGTCGCCAACAATCGCCTTGCCACGAAGATCTCCGAAGTGTCGGGCGTGGGTCTGGTGGCGACGGCGGGCGGCAACGTGCCGGCCATCCGCGTCGAAGCCGATCCGCAGAAACTCGCGGCCTACGGCCTGAATATCGACGACCTGCGCACGCTGCTCGCCAACATCAACGTCAGCCAGCCGAAGGGCAATTTCGACGGCCCCGATCTCGACTACACGATCAACGGCAACGATCAGATCGTCGACCCTGACGACTACATGAACTCGGTGGTCGCCTATCAGAATGGCGCGCCGGTGTTCCTGCGCGATGTCGCCCATGCGAGCCAGGCGCCGCAGGATGTCGAACGCGGCGCCTGGTACAACCACGAGCCGGCGATCATCCTGAACGTGCAGCGCCAGCCGGGCGCGAACGTGATCCGGACCGTGAACCAGATCATGCAGCAGTTGCCGAAGCTCGAATCGACACTGCCGGCAGGCATGAAAGTGACGGTCGTCGCGGACAGCACCGGCGTGATCCGCTCGTCGGTGCGGGACGCGGCGTTCGAACTGATCCTCGCGATCGTGCTGGTCGTCGCGGTGATCTTCGTGTTCCTGCGCAATGTGCCCGCGACCATCATCCCGAGCATCTCGGTGCCGGTCTCGCTGATCGGCACCCTCGCGGTGATGTACCAGCTCAATTACTCGATCGACAACCTGTCGCTGATGGCACTGATTATCGCGACCGGCTTCGTCGTCGACGACTCGATTGTGATGATCGAGAATATCGTGCGCTACCTCGAGGAAGGCATGAACCCGCTCGAGGCCGCACTCAAAGGCGCCGGCCAGATCGGTTTCACGATTCTGTCGCTCACCGTGTCGCTGATCGCCGTGCTGATTCCGCTGCTGTTCATGGGCGGCGTGATCGGCCGCCTCTTCAGCGAGTTCGCGATCACGCTGGCGGTCACCATCGTGCTGTCGGCCGTCGTATCGCTGACCGTCGTGCCGATGATGTGCGCCCGCATTCTGCGCGCACAGGCCGAGCGGCACCCGAGCCGCTTCGAACGGATCAGCGAAGGGCTCTTCAACAAAACGCTGGCGGCATACGAGCGCGGCCTGCGCTGGGTGCTCGACCACCAGACGCTAACGCTGTTCGTCGCGCTCGGCACGGTGGCGCTCACGCTGATTCTCTACATCGTGATACCGAAGGGACTGTTCCCGGTGCAGGACGTCGGCGTTCTGCAAGGCATCAGCGTGGCCGACAACTCGGTGTCGTATCAGGCGATGGTCAAACGTCAGGCCGCGCTCGCCGAAGCGATCCTGAAAGACCCCGACGTGACGTCGCTGACGTCGTACGTCGGCATCGACGGCACCAATACCTCGCTCAACAATGGCCGCTTCCTGATCAACCTGCGCTCGCGCGACGACCGCTCGTTGAGCGCAGAGGAAATCGGCCGCCGCATCCAGCAGGAAACGGAAAATGTGGCGGGCATCCGGCTGTATCTGCAGCCCGAACAGGACCTGACGCTCGACACCACGGTCACGAAGAACCAGTACAACTTCGTGCTGCGCGGTCCGAGCGAGGAAGCGTTCCAGCAAGTCGTGCCCGCTTTGATCGCGCGCATGAAGCAGATTCCGTCGATCACCGACGTCGCGAGCGACCTCAACGTCGATGGCCTCGGTGTCTATGTCGAAGTGAACCGGCAGCTCGCCGCGCGCTACGGGATCACCGCGGCGACGATCGACAACGCACTGTACGACTCGCTCGGCCAGCGCATCGTCTCGACGATCTTCCAGCAATCCGACCAATATCGCGTGATTCTCGTCGCGAAGCCCGAGTCGCTGCCCGACGTCCGCGCGCTCGGCAACCTCTATCTGCCGAGCCAGACGAGCAGCAGCGGCCAGGTGCAGCTATCGGGCATCGCGAATATCCGCATCGTGCGCACGCCGCTCGTGGTCAGCCACCTCGCGCAATTTCCGTCGGTGACGATCTCGTTCAATCTCGCGAAGGATGCATCGCTCTCCGCCGCCGTGCGCTCGATTCGCGACGCCGAGCACGCGGTGAATCTGCCGCCGTCGATCACTTCGACCTTCCAGGGCGCCGCGCAGGCGTTCGAAGACTCGCTGTCGAGCGAGGTGTATCTGCTGGTCGCCGCGCTCGCGGCCGTCTATATCGTGCTGGGCGTGCTGTATGAGAGCTATATCCACCCGGTGACGATTCTGTCGACGCTGCCATCGGCCGGTATCGGCGCGCTGCTTGCGCTGATGATCGCGGGCAGCGATCTCGACGTGATCGGCATTATCGGCATCGTGCTGCTGATCGGCATCGTGAAGAAAAACGCGATCATGATGGTCGACTTCGCGCTCGAGGCCGAGCGTGTGCATCGCAAATCGCCGCGCGATGCGATTTTCGAGGCATCGCTGCTGCGCTTCCGGCCGATTCTGATGACCACGCTCGCCGCGATGCTCGGCGCGCTGCCGATGCTGCTCGGCACGGGCACGGGCTCCGAACTGCGCCGGCCGCTCGGCCTTGCGATTATCGGCGGCCTGACACTGAGCCAGATGCTGACGCTGTTTACGACGCCGGTCATCTACCTGTTCTTCGACCGGCTCGCGCAGCGCTTCTCGCGCAAACGCCGCGACGGTGAAAACGACACGCAACGGGGCACGCCGTGAACATCTCGGCGCTTTTTATCCGGCGGCCTGTCGCGACCAGCCTTCTCGCGGTGGCGATTCTGCTGTCGGGTTTTCTCGCCTATTTCCAGTTGCCGGTCGCCCCCTTGCCGAACATCGCCTATCCGGTGATCGTCGTGCAGGCGAACATGGCGGGCGCGAGCCCTGAGAACATGGCCGCCACCGTCGCCGAACCGCTCGAACGCCGGCTCGGCACCATTGCGGACGTCGCCGAACTGACGTCCATCAGTTACGTCGGTTCATCGATGATCGTCGTGGTGTTCGGCCTGAACCGCGACATCAACGGCGCCGCGCGCGACGTCGAAGCCGCGATCCAGGCGGCCCGCGCGGATTTGCCGACCACCTTGCGCAGCAACCCGACCTATCGCCAGTACAACCCGGCGAGCGCGCCGATCATGGTGCTGGCGCTGACCTCGGACACCCTCACGAAGGCCCAGCTCTATGACTCCGCCGACTCGGTGATCCAGCAGCAGCTCTCGCAGGTGGATGGCGTCGGCCAGATCACGCTGGGCGGCGGGGCATTGCCGTCGGTGCGGGTCGAATTGCAGCCGGGCAAGCTGAACAGCTATGGAATCGGCCTCGAGGACGTGCGCGCCGCGATCGGCGCGGCCAACGCGGACAGCGCGAAAGGACATATCGATCAGAACGACCAGCGTTACGAGATTCTGTCGAACGACCAGATCAGCAACGCGGCGCCGTATCGCGACATCGTCATCGCGTACCGGTCCGGCGCGCCGGTGTTTTTGCGCGACGTCGCGAGCGTGATCGATTCAAACGAAAACATCCGCAACGCGGGCCTGTATAACGGCAAGTCCGCCGTGCTGGTGATCGTTTATCCGCTGCCGGGCAGCAACGTCGTGAAGACGGTCGGGCAAATCCAGGCGCGCCTGCCCGCCATCGAAGCGGCACTGCCGAAGGCGATTCACGTGAATGTCGCGATCGACCGGTCGGAGTCCGTCCGCGCCTCGACCGCCGACACCGAGCGCACGCTCTTTCTCGCGGTGCTGCTGGTGGTCGGCGTGGTGTTTGTGTTCCTGCTTTCGCCGCGTGCCACGTTGATCCCGGCTGTCGCCTTGCCGCTGTCCATCGTCGGCACGTTCGGGCCAATGTACCTGCTCGGCTATAGCATCGACAACCTGTCGCTGATGGCGCTGACAATCGGCACCGGCTTCGTCGTCGACGATGCGGTCGTGGTGCTCGAAAACATCGTGCGTCATGTCGAAGCCGGGCTCGACCCGAAGGAAGCCGCGATACGCGGCGCCGGCGAGGTCGGCTTCACGGTCATTTCGATGAGCCTGTCGCTGATCGCGGTGTTTCTGCCAATTCTGCTGATGCCCGGCATCGTCGGCCTGCTGTTCCACGAGTTTGCGGTTACCCTGTCGATCGCGATCCTGCTGTCGCTCGTGATCTCGCTGACGATTACCCCCACGATGTGCGCTTACGTGCTGCGCCGCGAGCGCGCCGATCATCCGAAGCCACGCATCGCGCTGTGGATCGACGCGCAGTTCACGCGGTTCCGCAACGCGTACAGCCGCTCGCTCAACCTCGTGCTCGACCATGCATTGCTGATCGGCCTGTCGCTGATCGCGCTGCTCGTCGCGAATGTGTTCCTGTTCCGTCTGTTGTCCGCGACGTTCTTCCCCGAGCAGGACACCGGTATTCTGATTGGCCAGATCATCGCGGACCAGAGCATCTCGTTCAACGCCATGCAAAAGAAGCTCGCGCAATTGCAGGCGATCGTACAGAAAGACCCGGCCGTCGCATCGGTGGCCGGCTTTACCGGAGGACGGGCGCTCAACACCGCCAACGTGTTTATCGAACTGAAGCCGCTTGCGCAACGGCACCTGTCGGCCACCCAGGTGGTCAACCGTCTGCGGCCTAAACTCAGTGCGGTATCCGGCGCACAACTGTTCCTGCAGGCACAGCAGGATTTGCGTATAGGCGGCCGGCAGTCGGCAGCGGAATACCAGTACACGCTCACGAGCGACGACCCCGATGCGCTCTTCACCTGGGTACCCCGGCTCGTCGCCGAACTCGGCAAATACCGTAGTCAGATTCTCGACGTGAATTCGGATCTTCAGCAAAACGGCCTGCAGGCGTATGTGAATATCAGCCGCAGCACGGCGATGCGCTACGGCTTCGCGGCAAACCAGATCGACAATGTGCTTTACGACGCGTTCGGGCAGCGCACGGTGTCGACTATCTTCAATCCGCTGAACCAGTACTTCGTCGTGATGGAAGTCGCACCCGAATACTGGCAATACCCGCAGTCGATCAACGGCATCTACCTGAGCACCGCGGCGGGCAACCCGAGCGGCACGCAGCAGACGCAGATGCAGGGCGCCACCATCAGCGGCGTCACGCAGCCGGTCGCCATCGCCGCGGCAGCCAGCGCGGCGGCCGCCACCAACGCGCTCAATTCGAATGCGCAAGCCAATGCGGTGACCAACAGCATTTCGAACAGCAAAGGCGGCAGCTCGAGCGGCAGTGCGGACAGCACCGCCGCGGAAACGATGGTGCCGCTCCCCGCGATGATGAGCTGGACCAGCAGCCATACCGCGACCCAGGTCAACCACCAGAGCGGCCTCGTGGCGGGCACGATCTCGTTCAATCTGCCGGCGGGCGGCTCGCTGAGTGCCGTGGAAGAGACCATCCAGCAAGCGTCGCGCGACATCGGCATGCCCGCCTCGGTGCACGGCGCGTTCGCGGGCGCCGCGCAGGCGTACGCGCAGTCGATGGGCACGGTGCCTTTGCTGATTGTCGCGGCGCTGCTGGTCGTCTACATCGTGCTCGGCGTGCTCTACGAGAACACGATCCACCCGTTGACGATTCTCTCGACACTGCCGTCCGCCGGCATCGGCGCGACACTCGCGCTGCTGATCTTCGGCACGCCGTTCTCGGTCATCGCGTTGATCGGGATCATCCTGCTGATCGGTATCGTCAAGAAGAACGGCATCATGATGGTCGACGTCGCGATCCAATTGCAGCGCAAAGAGGGCAAGGACGCGCGCCAGGCCATTCACGAGGCCGCCGTTGTGCGTCTGCGTCCGATCATGATGACGACCGCGGCCGCGGTGCTCGGCGCGCTGCCGCTGGCGATCGGCATCGGCCAGGGCGCATCGCTGCGCCAGCCGCTCGGCGTGACCGTGATGGGCGGGCTGTTGTTGAGCCAGGTGTTCACGCTGTACACGACGCCTGTGATTTACCTCTATCTGGACCGCCTGCGTTCGAAGGTGGCGCGCTGGTCCGCGCGACTGCCCTGGAACCGTGGGCCCGAAACACCGGATGCAACCGACACGAGCGCATGATCATGAACACGACCCGCACCTTACTCGCGATATCGCTCGTCGCGTTGACGAGCGGCTGCATGGTCGGCCCCGACTATCACCGTCCGCCGGTGCCGGTGCCGGCCACGTGGCAGGAGCTGCCGGGCTGGGAGCAGGCGCAACCGGCGGCGGCTGAAGGTCCTAAAGGCGACTGGTGGACGGCTTTCAACGATCCGCTGCTCAACGAACTCATGCCGCAGGTCGAGGTATCGAACCAGACCGTGCGCCAGAGCTATGCGAACTACCAGCAAGCGCTGGCCGAAGTGCGGGTCGCGCGCGCGGGCCTGTTCCCGACGCTCGGCGTGACGGGGTCGGTCACGCGCGAGCGCAGCCCGACCAGTACCTTCGGCAGCTCGTCGTTCCTTCCGCAAAGCGGCGGCGCGCGCATCAACAACGGCGGCTCGCTGGAAGGCAGCGCCAGCTGGACGATCGATGTGTGGGGCGAGGTGCGCCGCCAGATCGAGGAGAACTCCGCGACCGCGCAAGCCAGCGAGGCCACGCTGGTGAACGCCACGCTCTCCGAGCAGATTGCGCTGGCGAACGCGGTCATCGACTTGCGGATCACCGATGCGAATATCGACCTGCTGACGCAGACCGTCGAAGCGTTCCGGGAATTTCTGCGTGTCGTGACCGAGCAGGACCGCGCGGGCACGGTGCCGCCGTCGAATCTGGTGCAGGCGCGCACGCAGCTCGAAAGCGCGCAGGCCAGCCTGATCGCGCTCGGCGTATCCCGCGCGCAGTTCCAGCATGCGATCGCGGTGCTGGTCGGCAAGAACCCTGAAGAGCTGACCATTCCGCATAGCACCGCGTTGCCGACGCTGCCCGACATCCCGGCGGGCGTGCCATCCACGCTGCTGCAGCGGCGGCCGGACATCGCGGTCGCCGAGCGGCAAATGCAGGCCGCGAACGCGACGATCGGCATTGCCGTGGCCGCGTACTATCCGACCATCTCGCTGTCGGCACTAGACGGATTCACGCAGTCGCCGCTCAACGGCCTGCTGCATATCAGCAACTATGTCTGGTCGCTCGGGGCCAGCGCGAGCCAAACGATATTCGATGGCGGCCTGCGCGGCGCGCAGGTGGACGCCGCACGGGCGAGCTACAACGCCGCCGTTGCCAATTACCGTGGTACCGTGCTGAGCGCGTTCCAGAACGTTGAAAACGATCTGTCGGGCTTGCGCATTCTTGCCGACCAGGCGCAGGTGCTCGACGCCGCAGTCCAGGACGCGATTCACGGCACGCAGATCGCGTTGAATGAGTACGAGGCCGGCACCGTCGACTACACGACGGTCGCCACCGCCCAGGCGACGCAATTGACCGACCAGCAGAATGCGTTGAACGTGCAGCAGCAGCGGTTGCTGAACGCTGCGTCACTGATCGGGGACCTGGGCGGAGGATGGTCCGGCGTGCTGCATGAGCCGCTGCACCCGGACGTGGCGTCGCCGACTGCGGCGGCAACCCCGTAGGTCGACCCTTCCATCAAGCGCCGGGCGGCACCAGAATCGCGATGCCGAACGCTTCGGCCAGCCGCAACAACGCGACCATCTCTTGCGCGGATGGCGCTGGCGCGCTTGCCAGTGCGTCGAGCGTCGTCGCCGTGCCGTCGATCGGCACGCCGGCTTCCGCGATGAACTCGTCGAAACCGCCCGGCGTGGTGATGACGATACCCCGCATTGGCGTGGTGCCGCGATTGCGCAGTCGCTGCGGCACGCCGCGCGGCGCGAAATACGATGAACCCGCTTGCAGCGTCATCACTTCATCGCCAATCGTGACCTCCAGTTCCCCCTCGAGAATGACCATTGACTCATCCTCGCGAAGGTGAATGTGGAGACCACCATCGCCGCCGGGCGGCATGATCCCTTCGATCATCGAAAATTGTCCGCCGGTCTGCTTCGACGAAAGCAGCACGCGCATCTGCACGCCGAGAAACGCGTACGTGGGCGCCGCGCGCTGCATCACGGGCGCGGGCGGGTTGGGCAGGTTCATGGTGCGGGGTCCTTGTCAGCGAATAGGGCATCGGGTGCCGCAGCCATTGAGCCATATCGGCAGCGAGCGAATGTGTCGCTTCGTAGGATTTTGTGTCCAGGAATGTGGCGCAGTAGTCGTCGCGTGACTGACAGGCATGGCCGCTTACGCGAAGCAACCTTCAACCGCGCGCTTCGCATCCGCGCGCCGTGGGTGCGCACTCCGGTGCGCGCGTCGAACGCCTGACCCTACAATGGCGTAATAAATGGCAATCAAAGGCAGCCGATGAAGCCGGAGCGTATTACCGCGATCGCGAACGGAACACGAAAACCCCTGTTCGCAGGCGAGCCTGTCGGCATGCTTTCGCCGTCGCCATCATTACTCATCGAAACTCACCAGACGCATCGCGATACATTGAGCACGCGTGTCATTCCCGAGCAGGTGCTGACGCTGTTTCTCGATTCGGGCTTCGTCGAGCATGCCGTCGAAGCAAAGCCGCCGGCCAGCATCCCGGTGCCGGCCGGTGCGGTCGTGTTGTCGTTGCGCGACCAGCCGGAAACGATTCGCTGGGTGAAGTCCGCACGCGTGATGAGCGTCAGGCTTGAAGATCGCGTGCTCGAAGACGCCGCGCGAACACTCGGCAAACGCGGTCTCCATGACATCGTTCCCAGCAGCGGCGTGCATGATGCGCAACTCACCACACTGCTACAAGCGCTCTATCTCGAACAGGCCAATGAGTACAGGGTGGGCCGCCTCTACATCGACGGTATCGAGCAGGCACTCGCCGCGACGCTGGTCAGCGGCCATGCGCAGCGCGCGTCGGTGCCGGCCAGACAGGCCGGCGGCCTGACTGCCGCGCAAGCAAGCCGTGTGGCGGAATTCGTGCGGGCCAACCTCGACCGGTCGATTACGTTGGAGGAGCTTGCGGGTTACGCCGGCTATAGCCCTTCGCACTTTTCGCTGCTCTTTCAGCGCACTTTCGGCATGACGGCGCATCGCTATCTACAACGCGCGCGCATCGAATACGCGAAAGTATCGCTGGCGAAACCGCATCGATCGATACTCGATATTGCGATCGACTGCGGTTTTCAGACCCAACAGCATTTCTCGCGGGTATTCCGCGCCATCGTGGGCGTCTCGCCGACCGAATTCAAGCGCAGCCGTTGATATAAGGTTTATACGCCCCGCGCCTCTCTTTTCGGCAAATTAACGTACTTCGTACTGTAATAACCCTCTTCGTCATTCCGCCGACATATTCGATAGCGACTGGACGACTCGCCGGTCCGCTCCCTTCCTTGTATTTTCTCAATTGACATGAAAGACGACGCTTACCGCGATATCAACGACCTGTATCTGTCGATGGTTTCGCCGGAAGAAGTTTTAGCAAGCGACATTCACGACCCCGTGATGTCGGACTGGATCGCCACCTCATTGCCCGATCAGGCTTCCATTCTGGACGCGGGATGCGGCATGGGTTATCACATGGTGGCCTTGCATCGCGGCTTGCCCGCGAAGCAAACCGGGAAGCGCTACCGCGTGTTCGGTGCAGACTACAGCGAAAGCATGTTGAAAAGCGCAAGAGCGAACGGTATGAAAGCGGGCATTCCCGCTGACGCATACCGGCAAAGCGCGTTTGCCGACCTGAAGCATATCGAGCCGTGGTCGGCCAAGTTCGATTGTGTGCTGATCAATTACGCGATCTACAGCTATCCGGACTCGGTCCACGATTACGACGCCTACTTCCGGGACTGCCTGGCCGGGGTCAACCATGTGCTGCGTCCGGGCGGACATCTGTTGTTCAACGTGCGCGACTGGGCGAGCGTCGTCAGCGGCCCCAAGGATCACGATTACGTGAATACGCACGACGGCATCACGTACCACTGCCGGTATAGCTGGGAATTCGGCCCGGACCGCCACCACAAGGCACACGTGACCATGCGCAACCGCGCTTCCGATCTGAAGCGGGAAACGATGCTTCGTTTCGCCGAACGTACGCCAAACGAATTGATGGCGCTGATGGAAAAGCACGGCTATGAGTGGGTGTCCACACAACCGCATGGCGCCGGCATTCTGAAGTTCGACACGCTTATCGCCAGGCGGCTTGCTTAAAGGGCTGGTTGCAGATGCCTCATGGTTAGAGGCCTCCGTCCACGCTTACGCCACCTCGCCGCCCGGCCGCGCGGCGGCAGCGGACTGCTGCGACAGATGTCGCAGCAGTTTGGTGACCATCCCGACAACCGTGAACGCGAGAATCACGAAGAACACCGCGAGCGGCGTCAGGATATGCACCGATACGAAGCCGGCCAGCCCCATCATCGCGGACGACACGAGCAGCAGCGCGCACCCGAGAATCGCGCTGGTCAGGCCCGCGATCTGCGGGAACAGCGAGTTGCCTTTTGCCATCAAGGTCGGATACATCGCGCCGGCGCAAAGGCCCATGACCAGCACGGGAATCGCGAGCGTCCACACGCGCAGGCCGACCGTCAGCGCAAGCAGCAGCATCGCGATCGACGTGGCCGCCATCACCCGCGCCCCGATTTTCAGCCGCTGCTCCGCGCTCGGCAGGCGCGGGCTATGGATTCGATTCGACAGTCCGCCGAGGAAGTACATCATGCCGATGCCGAGCGCGAGATAGCCGAAATACGTCGGCGGGTAATGCAGCGTGTTCTGCACCATGAATGGCGCGACGATGTTGAATACCAGCAGGATGCTATAGCACAGGCCCTGCGCGAGAAAACAGCTCTGGAACACCGGGCTCGACAGCACCTTGCGCGCGTTCGTCACCAGCGTGCGCGGCGCGAGATGCACGCGCTGCGGCAAGGTTTCACGATAACGCCACAGTACCGTCCACAGCACGAGCGAATAGACGAGCAGAAACACCAGGCAGGACTTCCAGCCGAACAACGTCTGCAGGTGAGCGCCGATGACCGGCGCCACGATCGGCGCAAGTCCCCACGCGATCGACATATAGGTGAACGCGTGTATCAGCGCCTGTCCGGAGAACGAATCGGTGATGATCGCCTTCGCGAGCAGGTTGGTGGCGGCAATCCCGAAGCCCTGCAGGCAGCGGGCGAGGATGAACGTCTCCAGATTCGGCGCAACGAGTGACAGCGCGCAGCCCATGGTGAAGACGATCAGGCCAAATACCAGCACCGGCTTACGCCCGTACGCGTCGGCAATAGGCCCGAAGATAAGCTGGCCAAGCGCGTAAGCCGCCATATAGCCCGACACGCTCGACTGGATCGCCTGAGGCGACGTCGTGAAGTAACGGGACATCTCGGGCAGCGCGGGCACGTAGATGTCGATCGCGAACTGCCCAGCGGATGCGAACAGGCAGATCAGAACCAGCAGGAAGCGCGGCGAGTTGGGTAAAGGTAAACGCGTGGTCGTTGAGGAACGCTCGGGAATAGCCTGATTCATGAAGACTTCGTCGAAGTGGATCGCGATGACGCGGCATTCAGCAGTTCGAATGTCGAATGCGACCGGTTGCGGCGTCAAAACGCATATTGTGCCTGTCTTCCGTCTTCGATGTGACGTTCACTTCGAGTAGAGGGATGGTTTAATTGGGGCGTGGCGAAGAGGCGGGGCTTTTCCGCCTGGCTTACACGTCGGCAGCACCTCGAAGCGTTCGCTGAACAGTTCCATGCCGTACCGGCTACCCGCTTGGAACGCCAGGTATGCCCCGATCGCCCCGATCGCCCCGATCGCGCCGATCAATCGGGATCAGGCTGACGTAGCGTCCGACGTTGCGTCTTCCGCCTCCGCGTCGATTTCCTCCCCTTCAAAGACCCCCTCAAGATAAGGCGCGTATCGCTCCTGGATATATTTGAGCGACGCGGCCTTGTCCACTTGCACTTCGAGTTTGTCTTGAAAGAATTTCAATCGGGCACGATTCTCGTCAAGCACTTGCGCCCATGTTTTGCAGTAGATCGAGACGTTGTCTTTCGCATGCACCAGCCCGGCATCGTCCCGTACCCGATGCTCGGCGTACGGCGCCAGTTCATCACTGATGACCCAGAAATGCCACATCACACCCACCTTTGAGAAGCGTGCATCTGCCGTTACCGAGAACGCATAGTTCTCGATCTGCGTGACCTCGGCCGCCCCAATAGGGACTTTGGGTGCTTTTAATTCGACCACAAGATGCGTCAACTGGTTTGCACGATACTGCTTCGTCGCCTTCGATAACATCAGATCTACGATTCCGCGTGTCTGCGATATATGTCTGACCGGCGCATCGATAACGATGTTCAGGTCGAGCATCTTCTTGTGCTCGATAAGCACCTGTGTCAGCGACCGATCGTCCACAGACAGATTGAACTCCTCGCCGAACAACCAGCAGTTCTGCGCGATGATCCGATGCAACTGCGAGCGTTCCTTCAGCCGCATTCTCGGTTCCGGATCGAAGAGCACGGCTTCCAGACCAGTGAGAAATTTCAGGCGGTCGGACACGATCTTCGCTGCACTGATGATCGACGACAATGAAGTATCGCGCAGGAGTTGCGCGAGTTCGTCGCGCTGACGCTTAGGCAAACGCAGTACCTCGTCGAGGATAACCTGCAACTCCTCCGGGCTCTTTTCGATCGCCTGCCGTAGCATGCGGAGCTGAAACGCCTTATTTTTTGCCTGCGTGGTACTGAAGTCCGGCAAATGGCGCGCGACATTCACCGCCACAATATCGAACACCTGTCGTTCCACCTTTTCGACAGGTGTCGTTGGATCGCCTGCGAATGGATAGACCTGTTCGTCCTTCCATTCCTCGACAACCGTGCGCGCCTCTTCGGCAGCACGCGTACGAAAATAGTCCTTAATTGTCTGCTGCGCCTCGTCGATCGAGGCCACGACCGGCTCCTGCATTTCGGCCAGTTCGACGGTCCCATCCCGTTGCGCCACATTGAAATACGGCGAAGCCAGATAGCCAGAGAAATGAAAGGGGCCGATATGGAAACGACGATCGACCTGCACGAGGGGAAACCGCTGATCGTTACACAGGTATAGCGCACGATTAGCCGCTGCCTTCCATTCGACTACGTGCAAACGGACCCAGTGAACCTTGCCATCTACCTCGACATCAGTCAGATTGAATACTTTGCGACTCGCGATGGTCGAACTAGGATTAACCACCTGTCCGTCAAGGATGATGCTCGCCTTATTCTCATAGTCGGCAAGGTAAAGTGCGAACACCTCAGCTAATTCCTGTCGTCCTGCTTCCGAGGTGAAAGTGCGGTAATCCTTGAGCGGTTCACCAATGGTTAGCGTCACACCGCGCGTGGCCTTGCCCGTAACCTCTACCTCATCGCCGATGTTGACATGGCGAATGTCGTTCGAGACCATCTTGATCGCGTAAGACCACAACTTACCGTCGCGCTCGTAGACCACCGCCCATTCCGCCGTCCGGCCTAGAGCGAACGCCTTGAATCGCCCGCGCCCTTCCTGACCGTGCAGGAACCGACCCGAGGCCGTTTGCGCACCGGGCTTTTTCCAGGAACCGCCCAGCGATCGAAAAAAAGTCGGCGCGTCCGCGCGCGGGATACCGTGCCCATCGTCCTTCACAACGATAGCGTCCAGCGTATCGAGGTCGTTGTACTCAAAGGACACCTCCGCCTTTGATGCGTCCGCATCAAAGGCGTTCCATATAAGTTCTGACAGCGCCGGAACAGGTTTCGCCCGCGTGATTTTCTCAAGGAAGTCCGGTTGCACCTCAACCGGATATTGGTCGGCCATGCTGATCTCCTTCAACGCAATTCAGCAGCTCGATGTGTTAGTCCGCTGCATTTTCATCGGCCGACATTTTACAACCAGGTTACGTTGTGAAGTACAACCAAGCGAAAGTTATTCGCATCCATCGCGCGTGGCCAAAATGATCCCTGGTACACCATTGAAATCGCTCCGTGCCGGCTTGATTCGCTGCAAGCACATGGGTGCCACCGTTGTCAGTTGCCGCTACCCGACTTCCCCTGCCGCAAGCTCGAAACCTTCGTCAATCCAGCCACTGATCCCACCGATCATCACTTTCACCGGCCGCCCCAGTTGCGCCAACCGGATCGCGCCGCGTGTCGCGCCATTGCAGTGCGGTCCTGCGCAGTAGGTGACAAAGCGCGTATCGGGCGGATAGCGCTCGAGCTTCGACGCGATGATCTTGCGATGCGGCAGATTGACCGCACCACGCACGTGTCCTTGCGCAAAGAGCACAGGACTACGCACGTCGAGCAGCACGAAATCGACACCGCGTGCCTCGTCTCCGGCCAGTGCCGCGTGAACGTCGGCACAGTCGGTTTCGAATCGCAGCGATGACGCAAAGTGATCCAGCGCTGCGGCACTGTCGGCGGCAGGCGTGTCAAAGACGGGCGGCATCTAAAGCTCCTAAGTTGGTTGGCGTCGAAAAGCATACGGCGACGTCATTGTCCCGCCCCGGCGCATGCATGGGCAGTGGCGCAATCGTCAATCTACGGTAATATCGCGCCATGTCATCACATCGTCCTCATCGGGTCGTTGCCGTCGCGTACGACCGCCTCTGCACATTCGAATTCGGCTGTGTAACCGAGCTGTTTGCGCTCGAACGCCCTGAACTCGGCGTCGACTGGTATCGCTTTTCCGTCTGTGCAATCGAGCGCGGGCCGCTTCGCGCCGCCGGTGGCATAACGGTTTCCGCGCCGCATACGCTCGCCATGCTCGATCGCGCCGACACCATCATCATCCCAGGTTGGCGCGACCCCGACGAACTGCCCCCCGCCGCGCTGCTGAAGAAGCTGCGCGCCGCGTACGCGCGAGGCGCGAGGCTATGTTCGATCTGTTCGGGCGTGTTCGTCCTTGCCGCGGCTGGCATCGTCGACGACAGGACCGTGACGACCCACTGGCGCTACGCAGACCGGCTCCAGCAGCGCTATCCGGCACTGCGTGTGCAACCCGATGCGCTTTACGTCGACGAAGGACAAATTCTGACGTCGGCGGGATCGGCGGCCGGACTCGATATGCTGCTCCATCTCGTGCGCCGCGATTACGGAAGCGCAGTCGCGAACCGGGTCGCGCAACGCCTCGTTGTACCGCCGCATCGCGAGGGTGGCCAGGCGCAGTTCGTTCCCCGTCCGATGCCCCGCGACGGGAGCAGCCGGCTGGCGAAGCTGATGGACTGGGTCCGACAGCATCCGGCGCTGCCGCACAGCGTCGAATCGCTTGCGGCCAAGGCGTCGATGAGCTCACGCACACTGCAGCGCCAGTTTCGCGACGCGACCGCAATGGGCCCATACGAATGGGTCGTGCGCGAGCGCGTGGCCATCGCACGCGATCTGCTCGAATCGAGGCCTGATTTGCCGATCGCGCGTGTCGTCGAACTCGCGGGATTCGGCTCCGAAGAATCGATGCGCCGGCACTTCAGGCGGGTTACACGAACCAGCCCAACCGCATACCGGAAGAAGTTTGGTGCACGTGAAAGCACCGGCAAATCACCGTCCGCGCACGCCACCTAATATCTGACCACGCGCAAACGCCGCCCCATCATGCGGGTGCCAGCCCGCTCATGCCTCTCACGACAAGTTCGCACGCCCCCCGTTCGGGACCGGAATATCTGATTTTAATAATTGGTTGTGCGCGAAACGTTTGCCGCTCGTCGATCTCTTGCCGGGACGGAAACTTATTTGTATGATCATCGCCGCGACGGCACCATCACCCGAACACTCAACGGCGCCGCGATAAAAACAGCTATACATCTGAGAGCCATGGCAGTCCGCATCCGGCCGCCATAGGTACACCGAAATAAATGCGATCTGCATGGCGATAGCGACGTGAGTCGCACGGGGGCCATCATGAAATCGACCGACGCGTTGTTACGTGGCATCTACGTGAAGGCGGACAAGTTGATGCTCGCTGTCATCTGGTGTCTATTCGGCATTTCATGTCTGCTCGCGAACAGCAACCTCACGTGGTCCGCCGTATGGTGGGTTGCGCTTCCCACCGTGGCGCTTGCGTCGGTGCTGGTGTTCTGGTGCGCCGGCGCGCTCGTCACCCGCCTCGTTCTTGCAGCCAGTCTGATGACGTTCGCCGCACTCCAGATCCATCAGGCGCGTGGCCTCGCCGAACTGCACTTCGGCGTGTTCGTGCTGCTGTCGTTTCTGCTCGCCTATCGAGACTGGCGGCCGATTATCTGTGCCGCGGCCGTGATCGCGGTGCACCACTTCACGTTCAACTATCTTCAACTTGCCGGGCTAAATGTGTATTGCTTCACGCAGCCGGCGCTGTCGACGGTACTCGTGCACGCTGGCTACGTGATCGCGCAGACCGGCCTGTTGATCTATATCGCACTGCACATGAAAGCCGATGCGCAAGCGGGCCGCGAACTCGCGGTGCTTGGAGAGAATCTGTCGCGGCAGGAAGGCCGATTCGATTTGCGCTTTCCTCCCATCACACTGAACGGTGAAAGCAGCCGCACCTTCAAGAACACACTCGACGCGATTCATCGCGTGTTGCGCGAAATCACGCTGACGATCGATCGGATGGCCGCATCGTCCGAGAACATTGCCACCGAAAATCAGGCACTGCTGGATGAAATCGCGACGCAAGCCGATGGGCTCAAGGCAACCAACGTCGCAATGGCGCAGATGGCGCAGCGTGTCAAGGCGAGCGCAGAGCACGCGGCGACGGCGGACCGGCTCGCGAAACAGACCTCGAGTGTCGCCCAGCAAAGCGGCGCAGTGGTCGGCGAGGTAGTGGGAACCATGGGCGCGATCGACGAAGCGGTGAGCCGGATGGGCGACATGATCGCGACGATCGAAGGAATCGCATTCCAAACCAACATTCTCGCGCTCAACGCGTCAGTCGAAGCCGCCCGCGCGGGCGAGCACGGGCGTGGCTTCGCGGTGGTCGCCGACGAAGTGCGCAAACTCGCGCAAAGGAGCGCGAGTGCGGCGCACGATATCAAGGCATTGATCACCGAGTCGCTGCAACGGGTCGAGCGCGGCTCCGCGCTCGCAACCCAGGCCGGCGACGCGATGCGACACGTCGTCGGACACGTCGAAAACGTGGCGGAGCTGATTCAGCATATCAGCTCGTCAAGCGACGCCCAGAGCCACGATGTCGACCGTTTCAGCCAGGGCATCGACGACATGGACGTGGCGCTTGGCGGCAATGTCGAACATGTGAAGGGCGTCGTGTCGGCATCGGGCAGTTTGCGCGAGCAAGCCCAACAGTTGCGCGGCGCGATGTCCGTGTTTCTCGTCGCGCAGGGCTAACGGCGAACCGCGCTCAGCTCCGCGACAATCCGATGCCGCGTAGCGAACTCCTGTGCCGACCGCTGCCGGATCAGTTCCACCACCGCTTGCGGCGCCACATCCGGGTCTCCCGCGTTAAACGGCGGCGCTGGCGCATATTCGAGTTCGAGCTGAATCGCTTGAGCTTCGTCGAGCCCGGCCAGTTCCGCAGCCACCGTCAATGCGAAATCGATGCCTGCGGTCACCCCTCCTCCCGTGATCAGGTTGCCATCACGCACCACGCGGCCACGCGTCGGAATCGCACCGAGCGGTTCGAGCAGTGAGTGGAACGCCCAGTGCGTCGTCGCGCGCCGCCCTTCAAGCAGGCCTGCCGCGCCAAGCAGTAACGCCCCGGTGCACACCGAGGTGATATAGCGCGCGCCGGCGGCCTGTTTCCGAACAAAGCCGATTGTTTGCGCGTCCTGCAGCAGGTCGGTCACGCCGCTTCCGCCCGGCACGCAAATCACGTCGAGTGGCGGACAGTCGTCGTAGGTCGTGCTCGGCGTCAGCACCAGTCCATTGCCCGATATCACTGGTTCGCGCGATTTCCCGATCACCTGCGTCGTCACGTCAGGCAATGATGCGAGCACGTCATACGGTCCTGTCAGGTCGAGTTGCTGTACGCGAGGAAAAACCAGAAATCCGATTTGCAGCGTCATGGAAATACCTCATCTAATGGGCGGAAGATGTGCACCTTCGTCGGGGACGTGAAGTGGACAGGTCAATTCTATGCGGGTAGTCTTTGGCGAAATTGCCATTTACCCCTCACTTTCTGCCACAACCATGTCAAGCCCGTTTCGCTCCGTTTTGCTGCTGGCTTTTCCGGACGTTCAGCTGCTCGACGTCTGTGGCCCCCTTCAGGTGTTTGCGTCCGCCAATGAAATCGCCGCGCAACACGGGCTCGACAGGCCTTATGCGACGCGCGTCGTCGCTGCCGACAGCGGCCTCGTGACCTCCGCATCCGGCCTCGCGTTACTGGCCGATTCGATACGGTCCGTGAAAGGGCCTATCCACACGCTGATCATCCCGGGTGGACGCGGCGTCATCGCCGCGGCGGCGGACGAGCGGTTGACCCGATGGACGCGGCGGCAGGCAGCGCGCGCATCGCGTGTCGCGTCGGTGTGCTCGGGTGCGTTTCTGCTGGCGGAGGCCGGCTTGCTGGATGGACGCCGCGTGGTCACGCACTGGGCCCGATGCGACGAACTCGCGCGTCGCTATCCTCAGCTTCGCGTCGAAACCGATCCGATCTTCGTTCGAGATGGCACCGTATGGACATCCGCGGGTGTCACGGCGGGAATCGATCTGGCGCTGGCGCTCGTCGAAGCAGACCTCGGCCGCTCGATCGCACTGGATGTCGCCCGCGAACTCGTCGTCTTTGTGAAGCGGCCGGGTGGCCAGTCGCAGTTCAGCGCGATGCTGTCGATGCAAAGGGCCGATGACCGGTTCGGCGAATTGCACGCGTGGATGGCCGCGCATCTTGCGTCCGATCTTTCGGTGCCGATGCTTGCGAAGCGCCTTCATATGAGCGAACGCAGCTTTATGCGGCATTACAAAACGCAAACAGGCCGCACGCCCGCGCGCGCGGTCGAGCAACTCCGGGTCGAAGCGGCGCAGCGGCTACTTGGCGAGACTTCATGGTCGATCAAGCGCGTCGCGACCCGTTGCGGATTCGGTAGTGAGGAGACCATGCGGCGCAGCTTCGTTCGTCTACTGCGTGTGGCGCCCCAAACATATCGGGAGCGCTTTTCGTTTTCATAGCATGTATGGCTGGCTTGCACGCAAACAGCGCGCTTTCCACATGGCATTTTCACGCGTCCTGCAGGCCGGTCTGCCATCAAATTGCAAAAACAATTAAGAAACGCGGAGTTCGATTGTTTTACGGCTTCGTCCGGAGTAGCTTTTTCCCCGAAGAATTTCACGCTTAACGGTGGCTGTTGCGCAGACGTGCAATGGCCCATACCTTCTTTCCTCGCGGAGTTTCAATGAGCCAGTATCGTTCCCAATTGCCCATGCTGGACCACGACCAGCTGTTTCTCGCCCCGGGAGGACTGGAAACAACGCTGCTCTTTCACGAAGGCATCGACCTGCCGCACTTCGCGTCATTTGACCTGCTCAAAGACGACGCGGGCGTCGCGCTCATCGAAAGTCATTTTGAGCGCTTCGCGACGCTTGCCCGCGAGCGCGGCGTCGGTGTCATGCTCACGACGCCGACATGGCGTGCGAATCGCGACTGGGGACGCAAACTCGGCTATTCGGACAGCGAACTAGCCGATGCGAATTGGCGCGCGGTTGATCTGATGCTCGAACTGCGTGCAAAGTGGCAGACGCCTCAAACGCCGTGCGTCATCGTCGGCACGATCGGCCCACGCGGCGACGGGTATCAGGCCGGTGCGCGCATGAGCGCCGACGAGGCGCGCGCCTATCATCGAACCCAGATTGAAACGTTCGCGGCGACTCAGGCCGATATGGTCAGCGTCAACACATTCACCTATATCGACGAAGCGATCGGCGCCGCGCAAGCGGCCCAAGCGTGTGCGATGCCCATCTTCGTTTCGTTTACTGTCGAAACGGATGGACGCCTGCCCTCAGGCGAAACACTACAGGAAGCCGTCGAACGCACCGACGCAGAAACTGACGGCCACCCAGCGTTCTTCATGATCAACTGCGCGCACCCGTCGCATTTCGAGTCGACCTTGCAAACAAGCGGCGACTGGCTACAACGCATTCGCGGCGTGCGGGCGAACGCATCGCGCCTCAGCCACGCCGAGTTGAATGACGCGACCGAACTGGACGAAGGCGACCCTGCGGACCTCGGCGCGCAATATGCGTTCTTGCGCAGGTTTTTGCCGCGTATGACGGTGGTCGGTGGATGCTGCGGCACCGACGTTCGCCACGCCGATCAGATATGTCAGGCGATGCAACGGGTCAGCGCCATTGAATTGCCGGCGTGAGCCCGTGCTGTACCGTCATTACCTCGCCGGCGGCAGCAGCTTCTGGTCGATGAACGACTGAAGCGCTTCGCAGAATGCATCGCGCGTATCGACTGCGGCATTGAATCCGGCTTTGCGAAGCTTGACGGTACTGACAAAAGCGACGGGGCCCGCTGGGGCGCCATACGCAAACGCGAAGTCGGCATGTTGATCGCCCTGTCCGACAAACGAACGCAGATCGCCGCTCGCGAGGCCGTACTTCTCGACGATTTTCGCCCAGACATCGGCGTTGTCGCGAATGTACTGCGCCACACGGGTAGGCTCGTCGCCACCGACCTTCACGCCCAGCGTCTTCGCCATCGCCGGCCACACGCTTCGCCATTCGAAGACATCGCCATTGGTAACGTTGAAGATTTCATTTGCCGCTTGCGGGGATTGCGCCGCCCACACCATCACCTGTCCGACGAGATCGGCGTCGGCCATTTCCCAAACGAACGACGGGCCGCCCGGAAAGCTGAATGCCTCGCCCTTCTCGCGCCGGATCGCCGCATAGACGCCGATGGCCGGAAGGACATTGAGCGCGCCGGGCGTCTTTCCGGTGACCAGTTGAGGACGCAACACGGTGTAGCTGAAGCCGTGCTTCGCCCCCGCGTCGCGAACGTAGTCCTGCTGATCGAAGAAGAAGTTCGCGTGATTGTCACGCGGGTCGCTCTCCCGTGCCGGAATGGCGATTGGGTGAAGGTGGACGCCGTATGCCTTCGTTCCCTGCAGGATGGACACGTGCTTCAGCTTCGACTTCCCGGACACGAGGGGTTCGATTACGTTGCGCAGCATCGCATTGTTGATGTCGATATGCTGCGCGTTCGACCAGCCGCTCACCAGATCATCGGCGTTCTCGTAGATTGCCGCATACGCGACATGCGTTACATCGGCGAGCGCGGACAGCGCATCACGGGAAGCACGCGCGTCGCGTAAATCCAGCGGGATAAACCCAAACTCTCGCCCACTCGGCAGTTCGGGCTTGCGCCGCGATAGACCGACCACATCCCAGCCCGCTGAAAGAAAGGATTCGATCGCGGCTACGCCGATGAGTCCGCTTGCTCCCGCCACCAGAACCTTGTTTCTCGTGCTCATTCCGTTACCTCCATTCCCGTCAATGCTGTTCGAGCCGCACACATCGAGATCCACTGCTGAAAATATCGAAGCTGCGTGAGGCGCTTCCCGACAAGGCCGTCGGTCAACGAAAATTTAGGCGTGTCGATAGGGACGCGGTAGTAGCGGTCACGGAATGGCGGTTATTCCGTGGAGTGATAGGTCGCTATGCCGGCGATCCGGGCTAGCGGCGCGGATCCCGCGCGGTGTTAGTCCGCGCTGTCACCAACCATAAAACCGCGGCCAGGTTTCCACGGAGCCATCTTCGAAAATTGCCTGATAAGCCGGATGTTGCGCTCCCGTCGCACACGCGTGGTTCGGCAGGATGCGAAGCAAAGTCCCGATCGGAAGACGCGTCGCGATGTTCTGGTCGACAGCGCCCACTCGCGAGACAATTCCATGCTCCTGGTTTGCACTCGTCATCACATAGTGTTCGAGCGGTTCACCCTCTTTTGAGCACACGAGGCCGTACCCGAAATCATGCTGCTGAGGTTGCGTGCCGCGATCGCGACTCATCGCCATCCAGCCCGCGTCGACGATCGCCCATCCTTTGTCTTCCTGATGGCCGATTACCGTAGTGAGCACGCTCAGCGCGATGTCGGACGTTTTGCAAACACCGACGTTATGCATCACAAGGTCAAACATCACATAGACTCCGGCGCGCACTTCGGTGACGCCGTCGAGGCGCTCGGCGGACAGTGCCGTCGGCGTAGAGCCGATGCTGACGACAGGGCAAGGCAACCCCACCGCACGCAGCCGTTGCGCGGCGCGAACCGATCCCGCGCGCTCCTGCTCCGCGATCCGGACCAGATCGCCATGAGTGTTGTACTCGTAGCTCGACCCTGCATGCGCAAGCACGCCACCCAGCTTCATTCCACCCTCCGCCAGCACGCGCCCGACCGCCAGCAGCAGATCGTCTTCCGGCGCGATGCCGGAGCGGTGACCGTCCACGTCGACTTCGATCCATACATCGAAGGCTTCTCCATGGCTGCGTCCGAACGCGACGATCGCTTCGGCGGATGGCACGCTATCGGTCATGATCTTCAGGCCGCAACCCCGGCGACGTAACGCGAGCGCCTGATTCAGCTTCGTGGGCGCCATACCGACGGCGTACACGATGTCATCGATACCCATCGCAAAGAACTGCTCGGCCTCTTTCAACGTCGACACCGTGATGCCCTGGGCACCCGCGGCGATCTGAGCCCGTACGATCGGTCCACACTTCGTCGTCTTCACGTGCGGGCGAAATCGCACGCCGAGTGCTTTGAGCCTGCTCTGCATGCGCTCAATGTTTTGCGTCATCCGGTTCACGTCGACGAGCGCGGCCGGTGTGCTGAGTTCCTCTATGTTCATGGTATGGTCCTTCGGGTTACAGCCAGCATCATAGCGCGGCGAAGTGAGTGTTGCTGCGGGCTGGCGGAAGGAGCGACCTTGACCTGGACACCTGGTCATCCTACTTTTCAGGCAGAAGGAGCGAACATCGACGAAGGAGTATAGCGATGGCGTCAAAAGCTTCTCTAACGTTGTACTTCGATGGGAACTGTCCAATATGCATCGCCGAGGTTCATCGGCTACGCCGCTGGGATCAGCACGACCAGATCCGCTTCATCGACATCAGGCAACCGGATTTCGATCCAACGCTGCTTGGTGTCAATCTCGCGGCCCTCAACAGGCAGTTGCACGGTTGGACTTCCGACGGCCACTGGGTGACAGGCATCGACAGCATCATTGCGGCCTATAGGCTAACCGGCCAAGGGTGGCGGGTTGCTCCGCTGCATGCCCCGTTGTTGCACCGCGCTTCACAGGTTGTATATCGTCTGATTGCGCAAAACCGCATGCGCATTTCGCGGTTGCTCAGGCTAAAGACCCATCCTTCATGCACGGACTCAAGCTGTTCCATTCAATTCGATTCGCGTCACTGGCACTCGACGCCGGGGCGTCATTGAAGCGGCTTGCGTTTGCGTGAACGCGCACCGTGCGTGCGGCAGGACTGATGCACGAGTGCGGTATCCTACGCCGATGCATAAATACGAAATCAACCGCGCGTTAGGTTTGACCCAGATTCATTTCGCGGTATTGCTGGCAGGCTGCGCAGGCCTGTTTGCGAAATTGCTGACAGTCAATGCGGCTCAATTGACGGCCGGGCGGACCGTGTTCGGCAGTCTGGCATTGCTACTGTTCGCCGTGGCGTCAAGGAAAAGCCTGCGTCTCGCCACGCTGAAGGACGCGGGCGCACTCGCACTATCCGGTGGCATACTGGCGCTGCACTGGTATAGCTTTTTTCATTCCATTCAAATCTCCACTGTCGCGATCGGCTTGCTGGCATTCTCGACATTTCCGCTTTTCACCACGTTTCTTGAACCGCTCGCTTTTCGCGAGCGAATCCACCGCGACGACGTGATCACTGCGCTGATCGTCACGGTGGGTCTGGTGCTGGTCACGCCGAGCCTCGATTTCCGGAACCACCTGACTCAAGGCGTCTTGTGGGGAATACTGTCTGCATTTGCGTATGCGGTACTCGCGTTGTTGAACCGTCTCTATACCGCCCGCTATCCGTCCGTCAGCATTTCCTTTTATCAGCAGGCGGTCGCCGCGCTGTGCATTCTGCCTTTCGCGTTTCAGGCGCAAGCCCCTATTTCGGCAACTGACTGGGTTTATCTGATTGTTCTCGGTGTGGTGTTTACGGCGCTTGGACAAGGGCTCGTCGTCGCCAGCCTGAAGCACCTCAGTGCACAAACCACCAGCGTCGTGTTCGGCCTTGAACCGGTCTACGGCATCGCGTTGGCCTGGCTGCTGATCGGCGAAACGCCCGCGATCAGAACCGTCATCGGCGGCGGCCTGATCTGCAGCGCCGTATTCGTCGCGTCGTTCAGGCGCCGTTAGAAACGGCCGCGGCGAACGCGGCGATCGACGCGGCGGCAATCCGAACTGTCGACCCAAGCGGCATAGAAGCACCGAACGATGCGTGCTCCCCTTCCGACGCCACAGTGCGGCGTATTTGCTACTACACTGAACACTTCAGACTCACCCGCGCGCCGTTTGGCAGGCACAGCGCGCCCCACTCTCGCCGCGTCTTCGATATGGCATCGCCTACGGTGGACCGTCGTACAGTGCTTGCACGCCTCACCCGTCTAGCACCGGGCCTGGCCGCCTTTGTCCATTACCGCCGCGAGGACCTGCGCCATGACATCGTGGCGGGCGTATGCGTCGCGTCGGTGGCGCTGCCCGTCGGCGTCGCCTACGCGGAACTGGCCGGCTTCAATCCCGCCATCGGCCTGTATTCATGCCTGTGGCCACTCGTCGCGTATGCGCTGTTCGGCACATCGCGACAGCTGATCGTCGGGCCCGACGCCGCGACCTGCGCACTGATCGCCGCGTCGCTGACCCCGCTCGCGGCCCCGGGCTCCGATGCCTATCTCGCGCTGTCGATGACGCTCGCATTCGTCGCAGGATTGATTTGCATTGCAGCAGGTTTGATCGGCCTGGGCGCGTGCGCGGACTTTCTGTCCCGGCCGATTCTCACCGGCTTCATGAACGGCATCGCGATTTCGATCGCACTCGGACAGGTCGGCAAACTGCTTGGCTTCAGGATCGAAACGACGGGCATCATTCGGCCGTTTATCGAAATCGTCGAAAAGGTGGGACAAACCCATCTTCCGACGCTGGCCGTCGGGCTAGGCGCATTCGCACTGCTCGTCGCGTTGCCGAAAGCCGCGCCGCGCGTCCCGACCGCATTGGCTACACTCGCCATCGCCGCATGCGTGGTGGGCCTCTTTTCGCTCGATTCCCATGGGGTGCGCACGATAGGCGCCGTGCCTGCCGGTTTGCCCTGGTTCACCGTGCCGCGCATTCCGTTCAACAAGCTCGACACGCTGGTCGTCGATGCCGCTGGTATCGCGCTCATTTCGTTTTGCAGTGCGATGCTGACCGCGCGAAGTTTCGCCGCGAGAAATCGCTACGAGATCGATGACGATCGCGAATTCGCCGCAATCGGTGCGGCCAATATCGTGTCGGCGCTGACGCAAGGGTTCGCGATCAGCGGTGCGGACTCGCGCACCGCGATGAACGATATGGCGGGGGGCCGCACGCAACTGGCGTCGCTGGTCGCAGCCGCGACGATTGGTCTGGTGCTGGTTTTTCTCACGAAGCCGCTACAGTACGTCCCAACTCCCGCGCTGGGCGCCGTGCTCGTGATGGCGGCCGTGTCCCTCGTCGATCTCGCCACATTGAGAACGCTGTGGCGCGAGTCGCGCGGCGAGTTCTTCATTTGCGTATCGGCCACCCTGGGCGTCGTGCTGTTCGGCTCGCTGAAAGGCATTTTGCTAGCTGTCGTACTCGCGTTGTTCCGCTTTATTCGCCTCGTCGCGCGGCCGCCCTGCGAGGTACTGGGCACGGTGGAAGGCATGAAGGGCTTTCACAGCATCGCGCGCCACGCGAATGCACGGCAAACGCCAGGGCTATGCCTGTTTCGTTTCAATGCGCCCATCGTCTTTTTCAACGCACGCCATTTCAAACTGTCTGCGATCAACGCGATCAACGCGACCGTCCCCGCGCCGCGATGGTTCGTGCTGGACGCCATAGCCGTCACGTCCCTCGACGTGACGGGGCGCCGCGTCGTCGAAGAATTGCGGGAGGAACTCGCCCGGCGCGGTGTGACGTTCGTGCTGGCTGGTCGCCGCACGCAGCGGCTGGAGTGGCGCGAGAGGCATGGACTCAGCCAGGTGGTGGACGAACAGCTGCACTTCCCGACGCTCAGAACCGCGGTCCGCGCTTTCCATACGAAACAGCAGGCCGATAGCCAGCCCGACTCCCAGATGTAACTCCAGTATTTCCAACCCGAAGAACTACGCGCGCATTGCCACCGTGCAAGCGTATTACTCGATCGCGGGCCGCGATCTGAGTATCCGGGGTGGATGCTCGCAACTCAAGGAGCAGACCGGTTCGGTCCGTTGGATCTTTGGGGCGACAAGACCCGTTCGTAAACGACACCTGGGCGCGCTCCTGCGCGAAGCGCGCGTCGATGCGCTTCGTCAGCCGGCTGTTCCTGTTCCTGTTCCTGTTCCCGATGCCCGCGCCTTACGAAACGGTTCGAGCACCGTCGCCGCTTCAAATGGACTGCTCGTACTCTTCGTGCTCTTCATCAGCGCGTCAATGCGCTGTGCGGTATCGGTCGATGGCGCGGGCGTGTAGACCATAATGCGCATCCCCGGCGCGTCGGGCACCTCGAGTGACAGCGCATCCAGTTCAAGCACACCCGCGACCGGGTGCTCGATGACTTTGCGCCAGTCGCTGCGCTTGAGCACCTCATGCTCCGCCCACCAGCGGCAGAAATCGGCATCGGTATCGTTCAGCTCTTCGACGAGATCACGCAGAAAAACTTCGCCTGATGGCCGCAGGATGTAATCGCCGCGGAACTGCGCAAGCACGCATTTCGCGTACGCATCCCAACCTCGGAACAGCGTACGCGCGCCGTCCTGCTGAAACGTGAACCACAGCAGATTGCAGCGCCCCGCCGGCATTTTCCGGAAGTCGGCGAAGACGCGCACCGCCGCCTCGTTCCACGTCACATAGTTCCAGTTGCCGTCGACCACATACGCGGGCATGTTGCCGAGCTGATCGAGCATCCGACGGACGGTATCGGTAACGTTCTGCGCAATCGGATAAGGCCCGGGCGGCGTGTAATGATTGGCCAGCTCGAACAGGTGCGTGCGTTCATGCGCGGAGAGTTTCAGCGCATTCGCGAGGCTTTCAATTGTCTTGAACGACACATTGACCTCCCTGCCCTGCTCGAGCCACGCATACCAGGTCACGCTAATGCCCGCGCGCTCCGCCACTTCTTCGCGGCGCAGCCCAGGCGTCTTGCGCCGGCTGCCGCACGGGAAGTCGATGTCTTCCGGCCGAAGACGCGCGCGCCGCGTCCTCAGGAAATCAGCCAGTTCATTCAAGCGCTGCTGCTTCTCCATCTGTCGCCTCCTCGCTTTCCCTGTTACTGCCATTACTAGTAATAGCAATTGCTAGATGCACTCCGTCAACCATGCCACATTGGCGCCGTCGGGATGCACGTTAAGTTCAGCACGGGTAGCGCCAGATTATAGATCGCGTCTGCGCGTGCGTGACGTAAGCAAAGTGCGAATGTCCCGGCAAAAACCAGAACATTCACGGAGACAATCATGCGTCGTTCGACCCGCTTTCATTGTGCGAGCGTTCTCGCCACCGCGGCCTTCATGCTCGCAACACCTTTGGCCGCGCGCGCGGACTATACCGGCGCACCGCGTACGTTCCTGTTCAACCCGGCCGTGCAGATTCCGTTCTCCGACACCGCGAAGTTCAAGAAGAAGCCACCGTACGTGATCGGCTTTTCGAACGCGGGCCTCGGCGACAGCTGGCGTGTTGTGATGCAGCAATCGTTGATGAAGGAAGCGTCCGAGCATCCCGACCTGATCAAGCAGTTGCTGATCACGAACGGGAACATGGACGATGCGAAGCAGGCGGCGGACATCCAGGACTTGATCTCGCGCGGTGTCGATCTGCTGATCGTCAGCGCGAACACGCAAAAGGCGCTCGATCCTGTCGTCACACGTGCGATGAAACAGGGCATTCCGGTCGTGATGGTCGACCGGCGTATTTCATCCGATAACTTTGTTTCGTTCGTGACCGGTTCGGACGCGATGATGGGCCGGCTCTGGGCGCAATGGCTTGTCGAGAAACTGCACGGCAAGGGCAACGTGATCATGCTCGCGGGCCAGGCAGGTTCCAGCGTCAGCGCGGATCGCGAAGCCGCCGCACATCAGGTGTTCTCGCAGTATCCGGGCATCAAGGTGCTCGACACTGTGTATTCAGACTGGAGTCCGGTCAAAGCGAAGCAGCAGATGCAGGCGATGATCGCGAAGTACGGGCACAGCATCAACGCGGTCTGGTGTGCGCACGGCCTGCCGGTTGCCGGTTCGATCGACGCATTTGTCGCGGCCGGTTTCAAGCCCGGCGAAATTCCGCCGCATACGACCGCCGACCTCAACGGCCCGCTGCAACTGGCGCTGAAGTACAAGATCCCGATGCTCGAGATCGGTTATCCGCCATCGATGGGCGGCACGTCGCTCGACGTCGCGCTCAAGGTGCTGCAAGGCCAGTCGCTGCCGAAAATCTATGAGATCAGCCCACAAATCGCGTTGACGCGCGGCGATGAGACCGCGTCGGTGCCGCACCCGGATCAGTACATCGACCAGCTCGTCGATGCGAAGGGTCCACCTGACGAAATCATCGATAGCGGCATGGGGCCGGGCTACAACCCGTCGACATTCAAGGTCAAGCTGCCGGGTGACAAATGAACCAGCGCGAACCCCTTCTCGCCGGCGCGCATCAACCCGCTTCAGCACAGCCCGACGTGATCGAAGCGGTCGGCATCACCAAGCAGTTCCCCGGCGTCAAAAGCCTCGACGCGGTCAGCTTCGGCGTGCGTGGCGGCGAGATTCATGCGCTGGTCGGCGAAAACGGCGCAGGCAAGTCGACGCTGATGAAAGTGCTCGCAGGCGCTTATACGCCGGACGAAGGCGAATTGCGCTTCGATGGGCAGCCGGTCGAGTGGAAATCCCCCGCGCAAGCGAAAGCACGCGGCATTCACATCATCTACCAGGAACTGGTGCTGTTTCCACAGTCGAGCGTCGCGCAGAACATCTTCGCGGGGATGGAACCCCGCACGCGTCTGGGCTTCATCGATCATCGCGCGATGACCGAACGCGCCGCGACACTGCTTCGCGAGCTCGGCGTGCAACTCGACCCACGCGAACGCGTCGGCACGCTGTCGGTGGCCAACCAGCAGATGGTCGAGATCGCGAAGGCCATGGCAAGCGAGATACGCGTGCTGATCCTCGATGAGCCGACCGCCGTGATCGCAGGAAAGGAGGTCCAACTGCTGTTTCAGCGCTTGCGCGTGCTGCGCGAACGCGGAGTCGCGATCATCTACATTTCCCATCGCCTCGATGAAATTTTCGCGCTTTGCGACCGCGTGACCGTGATGAAAGACGGCTGCAAGATCGCCACACAGCGGGTGGCCGAGACGTCGCACGACGAACTCGTGCGGATGATGGTCGGCCGGGAAATGAAAGATATCTACCCGCCGAAAGCCCACCTGGATACGGACATCAAGGTGCTGATGCAGGTCGAAGGGCTGCACGTCGGCAATCGCGTAGCCGATGCGTCGCTGTGCGTGCGCGCCGGCGAGATCGTGGGTCTCGCCGGCATGGTCGGCTCCGGGCGCACCGAACTCGCGTCGGGCATCTTCGGCGCGTTGCCTGCGCGTGGTACGGTCGAGGTGCGCGGCGCGCGCCATGCCCGCATGACGCCAGCCACGGCGATCCGGCTCGGCCTCGGCTTCGTCACCGAAGATCGGAAGTCGGAAGGCTTGCTGATGTACCTGAACGTGGCGCAAAACGTCACCGCTTCGACGTTGCGCAGCGTGTCCCGTGTTGGCCTGCTGCGTGCAAACGACGAACGCGCCGCAGGCGCAGCCGCGATTCGCGAATACAGCATTGCGGGAGCTTGGCCCACAGGCAGCGTAGCCACCCTATCGGGCGGCAACCAGCAGAAGGTGCTGATCAGCCGCTGGGTTCGCGTATGCACCAGCGTGCTGATTCTCGATGAGCCCACACGCGGCGTCGATATCGGCGCGAAGGCGGAGATCTACCGGCTGATGCGACAACTGACGGAGCGCGGCCTGGGCATCCTGATGATCAGCTCCGAGTTGCAGGAGGTGATCGGGATGTCCGACCGTGTACTTGTGATGCGTGAAGGGCGCATCGCCGGCGAGCTCAGCGGCGAGCAGTTGACCGAGCACGACATCATGGCGCTTGCGACGGGCTCGCGGTCCACCCACACGGGAGGCGCGCATGCGTTCGCCCATTGACCGCTCACCCCGGTTTTTCAGGCGTCACGTCGTGCCAAACGGCGCTGGCTATATCGTCACGGGCCTGATCGTCGTGCTGTTTATCGCAGGCGCGAGCGTCAGCGACCGGTTTTCGACGCTGTCGAATCTGCTCAACATCCATCAGCAGTCGACGGGACTCGCGCTGGTCGCACTCGGCCAGACCCTTGCTGTGCTCACAGGCGGCATCGATCTTTCCGTCGGCTCGTTGATCAGCGTGACCGCGACGCTCACCTCCGGGCTCTCGGACAGCACCCAGGGCGCATGGGAAATCGCGATTTCGGTCGCACTTGCATTGTCTATTCTCGTCGGCTTGCTAAACGGTCTGCTCGTGCTATGGCTTCGCGTGCATCCGCTGATCGTCACGCTGGGCATGGGCGCCGTGTTGCAAGGCGGCATCCTGTACTACGCGAGCGGCCCGGCGGGCAGCGTGCCCGACGGCTTCGACGCGCTGGCCTACGGCCGCTACGCAAACCTGCCCGTGACCGCGACAATCGTGCTGCTGCTGTACGTCGCGATGTCGTACTTCATGCGCAACACACGGCTCGGCCGATACGTGTACCTCGTCGGCGACGACCAAAACGCGGCAACGCTATCGGGCATTCCCCGCAAACGCGTGATCCTGTTCGTCTACACGTTCTCCGCACTCTGCGCGGGTTTGACCGGTGTCTACCTCGCGGCGCAGTTCGGTTCAGGTCAGCCGTATCTCGGCGCGAACTACACACTTGCGTCCATCACACCGGTCGTCGTTGGCGGCACCATTCTGAGCGGCGGGCGCGGTGGCGTCATCGGGACCTTGCTCGGCGTGTATCTGCTCAGCATGCTGAACAATCTGATCAACTTTGCCGGCGTGCCTTCGCAATATCAGCTGATCGTGCAAGGCATCGCGATTATCGCCGCCGTCTGTATCAACGTGCAGCAGAAACGGAGGATCGCATGAACTCGGTTGCTCCGCGTCGTGATGCCACGCCCGCGCGCGCCCGCCCGCTCGTCGTCGCGCAGCGTTACGGCATCTATCTGTTTCTGGTGTTGCTGATCGCGTTGTCCGGCGCATGGTCGCCGACCTTCCTGCGCATCGACAACGTGCTCAATATGCTGGTGCAGTTCGCACCGCTCGGCATCGTCGTGATCGGACAGTCATTCGTGGTGCTCGTCGGCGGACTCGACCTGTCCGTCGCTTCCGTGATGGCGACGGCCGCCGTCGCCGCAACCGCATTCGACGGCACCAACCGCTCCGCGCCCGCGATCTTCGGGATCACGTTCGTGCTATGTCTGGGCGCGGGACTGCTTAACGGGCTGCTCGTCACGAAGCGCCAGGTGTCGCCGTTCCTCGCGACGTTCGCCACAGCCGTCGTGCTCGACGGCCTGCGCTTCGCGTACACGCAGGGTGCGCCGTCGGGCAACGTGCCACCGCTCTTTCACGTGATGGGCACCGGCTCAATCGCCGGCCTTCCCGTCAACGTGCTGATGCTGGCGTTATGCGCCGTGCTATTCGGCACGCTGCTTCATCGTTCGACGTTCGGGCGGCGCGTGTATATGGTCGGCGGCAATGCGATCGCCGCGAAACTGGTCGGTGTCAGCCCGGACACGGTGCGTATCGCCTGCTATGTGATCAGCGCGCTGCTTGCGGGACTCGCCGGGCTCACGTTATCCGGCTATGTCGGCATTGTCGATAACTGGGTGGGACGCGGTTTCGAGCTCGACTCGATCGTCTCCGCCGTGATGGGCGGACTCGCGCTCTCCGGCGGCCGCGGCTCGCTACCCGGTGCGCTCGCGGGCGCCGCGATCCTCGTCATCGTCTTCAACATCGTGCTGCTGCTCGGCATGCCGGTGCAGGCGCAGATCATCGTGAAGGGCGCGATCATCATCGCGGCGTCCGCGTGCTACGTGAGCCGCCGGCGGCGCTGAACTATTCAATCGCATCAGGCCATCCAACGTGGCCCGTCAATCAGAGGAGTCGAGACATGAGAGCTGTGCGTTTCCATTGTGCCCACGATATACGCGTTGAAAATGTGCCGGACCCGACCGGCATGGGCGCCGATCAGATGATTGTGAAGCCGCTGTGGTGCGGCATCTGCGGCACCGATCTGCACGAATACCAGGCAGGACCGATTGTCGTGCCGACCGAGCCGCACGCGTTGACGGGCGCCAAGGCGCCGCAGGTGTTGGGCCATGAATTCAGCGCCGAAGTGGTCGAAGTGGGCAAGGACGTGAAAACCGTCAAGCGGGGCGACCGGATCTCGGTGATGCCGCTCGCGTCATGCGGGCAGTGCTATTACTGTGTGCGCGGCATGCGCCACCTCTGTACGAAGATGGGTTGCGTCGGTCTAAGTTGGAACGGCGGCGGCATGGCCGAGTACACCGTGCTCAACGACTATCACGCGAACCGCCTGCCCGACAGCGTCAACGACAAACAGGGCGCGCTGATCGAACCGGCCGCCGTCGCACTGTACGCGGTCGACCGCGGCGGCGTGACGGTCGGCTCGACGGTGCTGATCACCGGTGCGGGGCCGATCGGCGTGCTTGCCGCGCTCGCCTGCCACGCAGCCGGCGCGACGAAGATATTCGTCAGCGAGCCGAATGCGGCACGTGCCGCGAAAATGGCCGGCTTCGGTGTGACGACGGAAATTTTCGATCCATCCGATGGCGAGCTGCCGCAAAAAATCCGCGACCTGACTGAAGGTGTCGGTGTCGACGTGGCGATCGAATGCGCGGGTAACCAGCATGCGCTCAATGCCTGCGTCGATGCGGTGCGCTCGGCGGGCGCCGTGGTGCAGGCGGGTCTGCATGTCGGCCACGCAAACGTCGATCCGATGAAATGGTCACTCAAGGACATCCGTATCGAAGGCACCTGGTGCTACCCGGTGACGATCTGGCCGCGCATCATCGGCATGATCGCGAACGGCAAATTCCCGGTGGAAAAACTGATCCACGATCTGATCGATGCCGACGATGTGGTCGCAAAAGGCTTCGACGTCCTGAGTGACAAAGGCAGCGACAAGATGAAGATTCTCATCAACCCTCAGACACGGTGACCCCATGCCGCACCCGCAATCGCAGCAAACGCAGGACCCACAGCACCCCCGCCGGATCGGCTGGATCGGCCTCGGCAAGATGGGCACGCCGATCGTGCGCAATCTGCTCAATGCCGGATTCGACGTCACCGTCTACGACGTCGATCGACAACGTCTGGACGAAGCGGTACAGCACGGCGCTAGCCGCGCCGGTGATATCAGGAGCGTGGCGCGCGCCGCGCAACACGTCTTTTCGATCATCCCGGACGACAGCGTGCTACGAAATGTCGCGTTGGGCACCGATGGCGTGATCGCGAACGCCCACGACGGCGCGGTCTATATCGACATGAGCACCGTGTCGCCCGCCGCTTCCGGCGAAGTCCGCGACGCCGCCCGCAAGCGCGGCGTCGGCTACGTCTGCGCCCCGGTGTCGGGTAGCACCGTGCTCGCGGAGAAAGCACAGCTAACCGTCTTCGCATCCGGCCCCGAGCAGGCCTATACGCAGGCGTTGCCCGTCTTCCGGTCACTCTCCGCGCGCCAGTACTACGTCGGCGAGGATCAACAGGCGCGCTATCTGAAGCTCGCGATCAATCACCTCGTCGGTTCGACTGCCGTGCTGCTCGCCGAAGCGCTGACGCTCGGCACGAAGGGGGGCGTAGACTGGTCCGACATGCTGACGGTGATCGGCGATAGCGTGGCCGCTTCGCCGCTCGTGAAATACAAGCTGGGGCCGCTGAAGGAACGCGACTTTTCGCCGGCCTTTTCGACCACGCAAATGCTTAAGGATATGTCGCTCGTCGTCGATGCCGGCACCGCCGCAGGCGTGCCGATGGCCGCCGCCGCGCTCGTGCGCGAGCAGTTCGCGCAGTACGCACAAGGCGATGGCGCGGAGCTCGACTTCTTTTCCATCGTGCGCGCCGTCGAGGCGCATGCGGGCATCGTCCGCTGAACTTGCTGATCCCTTTCTGGAGCCACCATGCACTACACCGTCTACTGCCTCGATCACGACAATATGGTCGAGCGCCGGCTTGCGCACTACGAAGAGCACAAGGCCTATCTCGCGACCGCGCCGGTCAAAATGGTGATGTCGGGTCCACTGCTCGCCGGCGACGAAAAGACTATGATCGGTAGCTTCTTTCTCTACGAAGCCGACGATATTGCCGACGTAATGCGCTTTAACAGCAACGACCCGTTCAACAAGGCGGGAATCTGGCGCACGGTCGATATCCGACCGTTCCTCAAGCGCGTCGACAACCGCTAACCGCCTATCGGATTCGACCCATGCGAAATCTCGACGAGAACACGATTACCGATGCCGTCCTGGCTCGTCACGCACAAGCCACCGATGAACGGCTCAAAGACATCGTCACGAGTCTCGTGAAGCATCTGCATGCCTTCGCGCGCGAGGTGAATCTGACCGAGCGCGAGTGGGAAGCAGGCATACGCTTTCTCACCGAAGTCGGCCATATCACTGACGAGCGCCGTCAGGAGTTCATCCTGCTGTCGGATACGCTCGGCCTTTCGATGCTCGTGACCGCGATGGCGCATCGCAAGCCGGAGGGCTGCACCGAAGCGACGGTATTCGGCCCCTTCTTCGTCGACGACGCCCCCGCGTATCACAATGGCGACGATGTCGCCAACGGTGCGCGCGGGGAGCCCTGTTTCGTATCGGGCGTCGTGCGCGGGCCGCATGGCGAACCGGTGAGCGGCGCGCGCATCGAGGTCTGGCAAGCGGACGCCGCGGGCTTCTACGACGTCCAGTACAGCGACGCCGACACCCATCGTGCGAGAGGCGTGTTGCACAGCCTGCCGGACGGGCGCTATCACTTCCGCTCGATCGTCGCGGAACCGTACCCGATTCCGCATGACGGTCCGGTCGGACGCATGCTCAATGCGCTAGGGCGGCATCCGTGGCGCCCCGCGCATCTGCATTTCATGATCACCGCACCCGGTTACGAGCGGCTCGTCACGCACGTGTTTCGCGAAGGCGATCGCTACCTCGACTCGGATGCGGTATTCGGCGTGCGCTCGTCACTGATCGCCCCTTGGCGCCGGCATGAGCGCGGCACCGCGCCTGACGGTACGGTCTTCACGACGCCATTCAGCACGCTCGAGTTCGACTTCGTCCTGAACCGCTCGTCATGATCTCATTCACCTACACCAGCCGGCCCGGCCGAATCGTCTTCGGCACGGGTTCGCTCGATCAGCTCGCGGCCGAACTCGATGAACTGTGTATCCGGCGTGCGCTCGTTCTATGCACGCCGGAGCAGCGCTTTCTCGCTGACCGGGTGCGCAGGCTGGCGGGCGAGCGATGCGTCGATATCTTCGATCAGGCCGTGATGCACGTGCCTGTCGAGACCGCGCAGGCGGCCGTGGCCGCGGCACGCGCCGCGGGTGCGGATGGTCTGGTCGCCGCGGGAGGCGGCTCCACGCTCGGGCTGGCGAAGGCGATCGCGCTCGAAACCTCGCTGCCGATCCTCGCGATTCCGACCACCTACGCGGGCTCCGAAGTCACGCCGATCTACGGTCTGACGTCCGCCAGCGAGAAGAAGACCGGCAAGAGCTATCGCGTGTTGCCGCGCACGGTGATTTACGACGCCTCCCTGACGCTGACGCTGCCGGCCGCCCTTTCGGCGACCAGCGGCCTGAATGCGATCGCACATGCCACTGAAGGTCTGTACGCGCAGGACGCGAATCCGGTAATGTCGCTGTTTGCCGAAGAAGGGATACGCAGTCTCGCACGCGCGTTGCCCCGCATCGTCGCGCGGCCCGACGACATCGAAGCGCGCGAGGCCGCGCAATATGGCGCATGGCTGTGCGGAACCGTGCTCGGCAACGTCGGCATGGCGTTGCATCACAAGCTCTGCCATACGCTTGGCGGCAAGTTCAACCTGCCGCATGCCGAAACGCACGCCGTGATGCTGCCCTACTCGATGGCGTTCAACCTGCCGGCTGCACCGGATGCGCTACAGCGTCTTGCGCGAGCGCTCGATGTGCAGGATCCGGCGAGCGCGCTGCATGCGCTCGGACGCACGCTAGGCGCGCCGGCTTCGCTAGGCGCGCTGGGTTTGCGCGCCGCGGACCTCGACACCGCTGCGACCGCTGCGATGCAGGCGCCCTATTACAACCCGCGACCGCTCTCTTACGACGCGGTACACCGTTTGCTGCAATGCGCGCTCGAAGGCATCCAGCCGGACTGCCGGATGTTCGAACGCGTATAAAAACCTATCCCTGCGTAACTAACAAGCACTTTTTAGATCCCACTCCTTATGGAAAAAAAAGCACTCATCATCGGTGCGACAGGTATTGTCGGCGGCAATCTCGCGCACCATCTGCTCGCTCGCGGCGACTGGCACGTAACGGGTCTGTCCCGCGGCCGTACCGCGCAACAACAGCGCATCGAATCCGTCACCGCCGACCTGACTTCGCCGGAGTCGGTGACCAACGCGTTGAGCGGCCGCGACTTCAGTCACGTGTTTTTTACCGCGTGGGCGCGGCAAGCCACCGAACGCGAGAACATCCGCGTCAATGGCGCGATGGTGCGGCACGTGCTGGATGCACTCGGCCCTACGGGCAAGCTGAAGCATGCCGCGCTGGTCACCGGGCTCAAGCACTACCTCGGCCCGTTCGAAGCATACGCAAAGGGTAACGTGCCGCTTACGCCGTTCCGTGAGGAACAAGGCAGGCAGCCCGTCGATAACTTCTACTACGAGCAGGAAGACCGTCTGTTTGAAGCGGCGCGCAAGTACGGGTTCGGCTGGAGCGTGCATCGCCCGCATACGATCATCGGCTTCGCGCTCGGCAACGCGATGAACATGGGCGTGACGCTCGCCGTGTATGCAACGCTATGCAAAGCCACCCAACAGCCGTTTGTGTTCCCCGGTTCACCCGCGCAATGGGACCGTCTCACCGATATGACCGATGCGCGGCTGCTCGCGCGGCATCTGGAATGGGCGGCAACATCGCCGAACGCGCGCAACGAAGACTTCAACGTCGTGAATGGCGACGTGTTCCGCTGGAAATGGATGTGGTCGCGTATTGCGGACTACTTCGGCATCGAGCCGGCGCCATTCGACGGACAGATCCGGCCGCTCGAAACCCGCATGCAGGACGCGAGCAAGCAATGGGCCGACATTGCCGCTCGTCACCAGTTGAAAGAGTCCGACATCGACCGACTGGTTTCGTGGTGGCACACGGATGCGGACCTCGGGCGCCCGATGGAAGTGTTGACCGATATGACGAAGAGCCGCAAAGCCGGTTTTCTCGACTATCAGAGCACGCCGGATGCGTTCTTCGCGCTGTTCGATCAGTTGAAGGCGCAACGCATCATCCCTGCGTAAGCCCATCCGGCTAGCGGGGCGCGTGCATGCCGGCACGCGCCCCAACCGCGTCACACGCGGCAGCCGCGTCAGATCACATTGATCGCCACATCGATGTTGCCGCGCGTCGCCTTCGAATACGGGCACATTTCATCCGCGGCGTGCACGACCGCCTCGGCGACGTCGCGTGCGATGCCCGGCAGGCTGACGTCGAGGTGCGCCTGAAGAAAATACGCACCGCCGGTCATGCCGAGATCGACCTCGATATCGAGCGCAAGGGTGAATAGGTCAATTGCCATTTAAATCGTATGCGATGTAATCGCGTGGACGGAATAATGGTCGATGAATCGCAAAACGTCAATCGCATGCGATTTAATAGTTCGATATGTTTGATAGCCAGAGCCAAATGACCCGGCAGGCGCCCAGCAAAACCGCCTCGCAAAGGGCGGCCGGCGCGGCTACCAGAACGCCTGGCCGCGCTGCAGCAACTCGACTACGCTTTTGATTGCATACTTAACCGAACGATTTCGATGGCGGCGCCGATGTGCCGCTGGAGGACCAGCCTCGATGAGCCACGACTCAGGGTCAAAACCGGACAGCGCGACAGCCACCCTTCAGCCGGTGGACGACATAAGCGGTTTCGACGACCACTCGATCGTCGAAGACCCGAGCGTGCGCGATCATCCCCGTCACGCGCAGATGTTTCCGGTTCTCACCCAGGCGGAAATCGAGCGGGTGAGCCGCTTTGGCAGCCTGTGCCGTTTCACGGCAGGCGAACTGCTTTATCGCGCGGGCAACCCGTGTCCGGGCATGTTTCTGTTGCTCTCCGGCAAGGTTCGAGTGGTCGGCCGCGACGGTCTCGGCCACGAGCGGATTATTCACACGTATACGCATCGCGGCGATTTCACCTCGGATGTCACGCAGCTATCGAACAAGCCCGCCGTGGTGGACGCGCATGTGATCGAAGCGGTCGAGGCCGTGTTGCTGCGGCCCGATGAGCTCAGCGACATGATGATCAGCGAAGCTGACGTCGGCGAGAAGATCATGCGCGCACTGATTCTGCGCCGCGTGCTGGTGATCGAGCGCGGCCACGGCGTCGTGCTGGTGGGCTCATCGAGCGACGCGCGACTGCTCGCGTTGCAGAATTTCCTGCGCCGCAACGCGTTCCCGAACATCACGCTCGATGCGAACCAGGATGCCGAGGCCATCGCACTGCTCGAGCGTCTGACGCCACAGCCTGACGATTTCCCGCTGGTCGTGTGCCCGAACGGCACGGTGTTGCGCAATCCCGACGAGGGGCAACTCGCATCGTGTCTGGGGCTGATACCGGAGTTCGATCCGACCCACGTGTACGACGTGGCCATCGTCGGCGCCGGACCGGCAGGACTCGCCACAGCCGTCTATGCAGCATCCGAGGGACTGTCGGTCGCGGCGCTCGACTGTCGCGCACCGGGCGGCCAGGCGGGCACGAGTTCGCGCATCGAGAACTACCTGGGTTTTCCGACCGGCATTACCGGTCACGCACTGGCGGGCCGCGCATTCGTGCAGGCGCAGAAGTTCGGTGCACATATCGGCATTCCGTGCGAAGTCAAAGCGCTGTATTGCGACCGGCAACCGCCTGTCGTCGAGCTTGCCGATGGGCGCCGTATCACGGCGCGTACGGTGGTCATCTCAAGCGGCGCCGAATATCGTCGTCCGGCGGTCGATGGGCTCGAGCGCTTCGAACGCAGCGGCGTCTATTACTGGGCCACGCCGATCGAAGCGAGGTTGTGCCGCAAGGAGCCGGTGTTGCTGGTCGGTGGCGGAAATTCAGCGGGCCAGGCCATCGTGTTTCTGGCGTCGCATGCCGAACACGTTCACGTGCTGCTGCGCGGCGCGAGCCTTGCGAACAGCATGTCGCATTATCTGGCCGAACGCGTGACGTCACTGCCAAACGTAACGGTGCACACGCACATCGAATTGACCGCGCTCGAAGGCGACCCGCGACTTGAACGTGTGCACTACCGTAGCGCGAGTGGCATTGAAGGCAGCATGACGACGCATCACCTGTTTGTGTTTATCGGTGCGGAGCCGAATACCCGTTGGCTGAAGACATGCGGTGTGCAGCTCGATAGCAAAGGGTTCGTGCTGACCGGTGCCGACCTCGCGGCAGAGGGCGTGCCGTCAATGCCGCTGCAAACGAGTGTCGAAGGGGTGTTTGCGATCGGCGATGTGCGCTCAGGGTCGACCAAACGGGTGGCATCGGCAGTCGGGGAAGGCGCAGCGGTGGTCGCGCAAATTCATAGTCTGCTGGCAGCGAAGCGGCGGCTGTAGCCCACACGCAGCTGAAGCGACGCTTTTGCCTGCGATGTTAGCTCGTTGCGTCGCTGGCGCTCGCGCGCCGCGCCGCTTCCTGCACACCGCGCACGGCCGCGGCAACGATCAGCCCGGTAAACAGCAAGCCGACCAGACCTAGCACGACTGCGTCGATCCGGCCGAGCATGGTGGTGGGAACCACGTCGCCGTAACCGATCGTCAGTGCCGTGATTGCGCAAAAGTACACGGTTTGCCCCATCGGCGACGGCGTCCGATTGACCGTCTCGACCGGCCCTCCGAAGTGATACATGCCAATCGTCAGCATGACGAACAACACCATCAGGCCGATCAGGAAAGGGCGCAGATACCAGATTGTCGTGCAGAATTCCTGCATGATGTCGCGCGCCCGCAACGGGATCGCTTTTTCTTTTTTCGCACGCTCCATGTGTGCTCCTCTCGACAACGCGTTAAGGAACCTGCTTTCGGGCGGCGCGATGACACTCATCCCGGGACTGGGTCATCGCGGTGGCCAAATTGTTCGAAGAGCAGAAGCACCCCGCACGCGTAGACCGTCACCACCAGAAAAAGCCCCATACGCACCGCGAACGCGGTGTAGACGTCCTTGCCAGCCGCACTATCCTGCACGGATTGACCGAGCAGGATGATCAGCGTGACGAGTCCGTTCAGCCAGAATCCGGGCGAATACCGCGTCGGGCTGATCCGATAAAGCTTGCGCCCGACCAGCAAGCCGAACAGCACCATCCACAGGTAGAACATCCACAGATTGACAAAGAGCCTGAGCGCGAACCAGAACACGATCGCAAGCAGCCCGCCGAGCAAGGTCGAGCCAAGCAGTTCGCGCGCCGCGTCACGCGCGGATGTCGCGCAGCTCTGCCGGCCGAGACTGACGGATTTCATGATGATCGGCATGTAGCTGGCCGGATCATTCATCGCAAGCAGCCACGCGGGCATCACGACCAGTGCGGCCCGCAGCGCGATCCGCCTGCTACGCCGGGCCTGTTCGTCCGGTATCGCGGTTGAACCGGCTGGCGGCCGCTGGACCGGCTGCTCGGGAAACAGCACATGACTCACCACCGACACCCACACAGCCAGCAGCAGCCCCTTCACCAGCGCGCCCGTGACGGTGACGCCCAACTGGAAATCAGCCGTGCCGGCTGCCGTGATCATCGTCAGGCCGGCTGCCAGAAAAGTCGCCACCAGATTGTTCCCGCCGCGCAGACCATAGTCAAAAGCGAGAAAAAGGCCAAGGCCGACCAGCAGTACGCCGGCGGCCGGGTAATAACGCAGCAACGGAACCAGCAGCAAGCCGCTGCCGGTCGTCGCCGCCACCATCAGAGCGAGAGCCAGTCCGGCCTTCAACGTGAGCGGCCGAGGCTGCGTCGCCAGCAGAAATACGGCGAACACGGGTGCAATCACCGGAATCGGCAGATCGAGCGCGAAACTGATCGCGACGCAAAGCGCCGTACCGGTAGCCATGCGCAATGCGCGTCGCCCGCGGGAATGGAGCGTACTCGGCATAGACGGGTTCAGTAGAGATAGGAGAGCCAGCTCATCGCCCAGATGAACACTCTGCCTGGCGGATTGAGCGGATTGCCCTGAAGCGGAAACGCCATCACCTCGGCCTGCCCGCCCACACGGATGTCATGCAGCCGCGCACGCTCGTCCTTCGCGAATTCGACGATCACCGGAAAGCGTTGCGCCGGCCGCAGCCAGTCGCGACTGTTCTGCACCGTCGGCAGACTGCCGGGCGGCGTGCCCGGTCCCACACTGACGCCATATCCGATGCTGCGCACGCGACCGTCGAACCGTTCTCCTGGCCGCGCATCCAACGCGATCAACACAGGCGTGCCCGGCTTCAGGTGACCCAGATTGTTCTCGGTCATATCCGCGCTGATCCACACGTCGCGAATCGCTATCAGCGTCATTACCGGGTTGCCGGCCGCGGCGAACTGGCCGACTTCGGTACGCAAGTCGGTGATCACACCCGCTGAGCGCGCCCGTACCGTTGTGTTGGCGAGATCGAGTTCGGTCTTTTCCAATGCGGCGGCGGCGCTACGCAGTTGCGCATTGTCCGCGTCGCTGCCGCCTTGCTGTTCGCGCGCGCGTTCCACTTCCGCCTGGGCCGCGGCCACCTGGCTGCGAGCCTGATCGTAGGTCGCGCGCGCCACTTCCAGGCGCCGCAGCGAGACCGTGCCCTGATCCTCGCGGTAAAGCCTTTCGAGCCGCTCGCTGTCCTGGCGCGCTTTGACCTCATTGGCCATCGCCGCGCGCAACGAGGCCTGCGCCGACTCGATGCCGGCCGTGCTCGCGCCGATCTGCCGGCGCGTCGACTCGAGATCGGCACGCGCGCGATCGACGGCAATCCGGTAGGGCTCCGTATCGATCTCGAACAGCACGTCACCCGCGTTCACCTGGTCGTTGTTGTGCACGCGGACGCCGGTTACCCGCCCCGAGACCTCCGCGGCGACCGGCACGACGTTGGCTTCGATGCGCGCCTGTTGCGTGTAAGGCGTCAAGCGGTCCGCGAGCAGATACCAGATCAGGCTCACCACGATCAGGCATACGACCCATCTGAGCGCCTTTCCCGACGGGTCGGCGGCAGGCGCAGTCTGCTTCGGCGGTGGCGCGGCGGAGGGCTCGGGCATATCGCTCATTGGGACGCAGGTCCGGACGAATGGGGGGTAACCGCGGGCGTATTCGTCTCGTCCAGCAGATCGCCCCAGTCGGTACGGTGCTGCATCTGCTGGCGGGTCGCCGGATCGATCAGCGGCTGGTCCGAATACCAGCCGCCGCCGACCGCCTTGTAGAGCGCGATCAGACTGCCCACCGCATTGCCCCGGTTGACGATATAGGCGTCCTGCTGCGCGAACAATGCACGTTGCGCATCGAGAACCCGCTGGAAATCCGAGTACCCTTCCCGATAGATCGTATTGGCAAGCGAAAGCGAACGCCGCGCGGCTGCTTCCGCGTCGTGCAGGATCGTGTCGCGCTGCAACGCCGCGAGCATCGCTGTCGCGGCATCGTCGGCCTCGCGCGCCGCCTCGCGCACGGTGTTCTGATAGACGACGATCGCCTGCTGAAGGCGGGCATCCTGCACGCGCACGTTGTTGGTGATCTTGCCGTGGTCGAACAGGTTCCACGTGACGCTCGGCCCCCCCACGACGGCAAGCGTGTTCGGCGACCCCGTCAGCGAACTGGCGCTCCAGACCAGCGAGCCCAGCAACGACACGGACGGATACAGATCAGCCTTCGCGACGCCGATCAGCGCGGACTGCGCGGCCATCTGAAACTCGGCCGCGCGGACGTCCGGACGACGTAGCAGCAGATCGGCCGGCACGTCCTGCAACACCGCCCGGTCGACGAGCGGAATCACGCCCGACTTGTCCGGCTGTACCTCAACCTCCGGCAATGGGCCAGGCGGCCTGCCGATGAGCACGCATAGCGCATGACGCGCGAGTACGATCTGGCTCTCGAGGTCGGGAATACTGCTCAACGTGCCCAGATACTGCGTCTTCGCCTGCTGGAGGTCGAGTTCGTCGCTCTCGCCGCTCTTGAAGAGCTTCTGCGTGATGTCGTAGCTGCGCTTTTGCAGCCTCGCGTTTTCACGCGCGATGCGCAGCCGCGCCTCGGCGGTACGCAGCGTGAAATACGTATCGGCGACTTGCGCGTGCAACAGGACCAACGCATCATCCCGGTTCGCTTGCGACGCAAAGAACGAAGCATCAGCCGATTCGATCGCGCGGCTGAAACGCCCCCAGAAATCCAGTTCCCAACCGATACTGAAACCCGCGCCGTACTGCCAGTAACCGCCCGAGCGCGTGTTGAATCCATCGGAGCGTTTGCGCGCCGAGTAAAGCACGTCGGCATTGGCTTGTTGCACTTGGGGGTAGCGTCCCGCAACGGCAATACCCAATTGGGCGCGCGCCTCGATCACGCGTAGGCCGGCAATTTTCAGGTCGCCGTTATGCGCATCGGCTTCGACCATCAGTGCTTCGAGATTCCCGTCATTGAAGACGGCCCACCATTGCCGCGCGTCAGGTTCCACGCCCTGCTCAGTGACCTGCTCGATCGATGTGCTGCTCCAGTGTTCGCTCCAGTCCTCGTGCTGCGGCTGGAAATCCGGCCCTACTCGCGCACACCCGCTCAGACACGCTGCACCGAGGAGCACTAGCGAATAGGGGCGCACGATGGCGGACACGGCTCGATCCTGGCAAGGTCAGGTGTGCTCTTCTTCCCTTGGCGCCTGCTGCAGTTGCGGCTGATCCTTGACCCAACGCCAGAACAGCTTGTACCCGACCGCGAGCATCACCGGACCGATAAAAAGCCCGATCACGCCGCCTGAAACCATGCCGCCAAGCGCGCCGATCAGCACGACGGGCATCGGCACCGCTACGCCGCGCCCCAGCAGCAGCGGCTTGAGCACGTTGTCTGCCAGCCCGGCGATAAACACATAGACCGAGAAAATAATGGTCGCCACGCTGACGCCTTCGGTCACGATCACAAAGACGATGACGGGAACGGTAATCAGCGTCGCGGGGAGCTGCATGATGCCGATCAGCAGCACCGCGAGCGCGAGCAGGCCCGCGCCAGGAACGCCCATCACCACGAAGGCAATACCGATTAGCAGCATCTGAATGAACGCGATACCGACCACGCCTTGCGCGACCGCGCGAATGGTAGCCGTGCATAGATCGGCGATCTGCGTACCGTTCTCCGGACCGGAGATGCGCGAGGCGATCTGAACCGCGCTCTGATGGCCCTTCTCGCCATGAGCCATCAGAATGCCCGCGACAATCAACGCGACAAAGAACACCAGCAGCCCGGCGCCCAGCCCCGTGACCATGCCAAGCAAGGTGAGGCCGGCTTCCTTGAGTTGCGGCGCAAACTTGTGGGCAAGACCGGTGAGATCGGTTGAAGCCTGCTGCCAGAAGTCGTACACGCGCTGGCCGACCAGCGGCCAGCTGGCCACCGATTCGGCAGGCGGCGGAATGCGGAAGCTCCCGCTCCTGACAATCGTCATCGCGCGCTCGATCGACTCGGCAACCGCGACGCCTAACAGATAAGTCGGCAACAGAATAACGGCGAACGCGACCAGCACGATTAACGTCGCGATCACGCCATCCCGGTTGCCGAACGCGCGCCGGAGTCTGACCTGAAGCGGATAGAGCGTGATCGCGAGGATCACCGCCCACGCCATCAGGTCGAGAAAAGGAACGAAGACCCGAAAGCAGAACACGGCCAGCACAGCGACAAGGCCGGCGCGGATCAGCACATCGAGCAGCTCTCTGGACAACACCCGTTGGGTAGTCGGCGTGGGTAGCATCGATCGTCTCCTCGCGGATCGCCGCGCGGATATCGCGACGGCAACCTGGCTCCGCAAGGACCCGGGCGGCGTTCAGCATAAAACCACCGATGGCTCCTCGCGCAATCCGGCGGAAACATCGCCGGAACTCGTACTACGAGAAACTTTTCGTCAACGATGCGTGGTTCCTTTTCGAGGCCGGACAGCAGGAACACTCAGGCAATACCCGCAGCCGCCCGATGGAACCGCTGGGATGAACTCGCCAGTCTGAGTCTAGGACACCGGTCAAAAAGGACAATAGCGGCGGTGCCGGATTTCGATCTGCGTAAAATCGCATTAACAGACTGCTGAAAACGCAATGGCGGGTCGATTTCATGCACTGCACATCATCGCCGCCAAATAATACGGATACCAAACTAATCTGCGATCGGTTCAGTGCGCCCCATCACTCGCCAGCCTGAACACCCGCACCGCATCTTCGAGCGCGCGCGCCTGTTCATCCATGCTGGCAGCCGCGGCCGCCGCCTGCTCGACGACCGCGACGTTCTGCTGGGTCATCTCATCCATCTGCCCGATGGCGCGGTTAACCTCGCTGATGCCCGTGCTCTGCTCGTTGCTCGCGCGCGTGATCTCGCCCATCAGCGACACCACATTGCCGACGGCCGTGACGATTTCAGCCATATTCCGGCCCGCCGCGTCGACCAGCTCACCGCCTGCATCGACGTTGCCAACCGAGTCGGAGATCAGTGTGCCGATCTCTTTCGCGGCGGTCGCGCTCCGTTGCGCGAGACTGCGCACCTCGGCCGCGACGACCGCGAAACCGCGGCCCTGCTCACCCGCGCGCGCGGCTTCGACAGCCGCATTCAAGGCGAGGATATTGGTCTGAAACGCAATCGCGTCGATCACGCTGATGATATCGACAATTTTGTGCGAGCTGCCGCGAATCAACGACATCGTGCTAACCACATCGTTCACCACGGTCCCGCCTTTGACGGCAAGATCGGAGACCGACGCGACGTGTTCATGAGCATGATTCGCATGTTCGGCATTGGCGCGGACCATCGTGGTCAATTGATCCATCGCCGACGCGGTCTGCTCGAGCGAGCCGGCCTGCGCCTCGGTGCGCGACGACAGATCCGCATTGCCCGCTGCGATTTCGCGCGCGGCCATCGCGATCGTATCGGACGCGCGCCGCACATTGTCGACGACACCGGCCAGGCCCACGCTAATGCCGTTGATCGCCTGCATCAACTGCCCCAGATCGTCGCGCCGGTTGACATGCACCTGCGCGGTCAGGTCGCCGGCCGCCAGTCTTTCCGCGGCGGCCTTCGCTTCGCGCAATTGCGTGCCCAGGCCGCGCCGGGTCGTCGCGAAGATCAGCGCGCTGACGAGCAGCCCGCCGAGCAACGCGCCGCCGCTCAGCCACGCTTGCTGAAGCGGGCTGAGCGCGCGCACGGGGTTCGCGCCATCGGCAAGCACCACCGTGTGCAGCAGCCACGCATAGACAAGCAGAACTGCCGTCGTCACGGCAAAGGCCTGCCACGCAAGTTTGGCCCCGATCGACAAGGTCCACGCTTCGCTGACATCGAGGCCGACATACAGCGCACCGATGACGTGACCGGCGCTATCCCGGATCGGCTCGTACTGCGTCATGTATTGCTTGCCGAATAGCGTTGCATACCCTGTATAGGACTGACCGTCGCGCAGCAGCCGCCACGCGGGATGCGAGCGATCGAGCTGCGTGCCCACGGCACGCTCGCCGTTCTGTTTTTTGACCGACGTCGTGACGCGCACGAAGTCTGCGCCATTTACGACGAACAGCGTGGCAGTCGACCGGGTGGCGCGAGTAAAACCGTCGACCGCGCTGTAATTGAGGTTGAGCAGCGCATTGCCGCTTAGCAGCCGCGGGGTCATGATACCGAGGATATCGATACCGTTTGATTCATCGCGTACAAACGGAGCGGGAAAATACCCGGCAAGCGTTTTCGCGTGACGGCCCACCTGGACTCTAAGCGGCAACAGAGGGTTCATGGCTTTTGTTATGGAGACCTGTTGACTGGGTTAGCAAACCAAAATGAATCAGACTCCCCGGCGCACGCTATTAGAAAGAAAATTGCATGAAATGGCAATTGTGGTTTAAATCTAGATTCCACTCGCAAACGGTTGCTTTAAGTTGCTTCAGGTTGCGTTAGCAACGCACTACCTGCCCGAATCCAGCCGGATTGATCAACGCGCCGGCATCGACGCCAAAGCCGACTGTGCGCGCTGCAGCCATTCGCGGTTATGGTCTCGCGCGTGGCGCGGCCAGTATTTGGCGTCGTGCACGATATCCGCATACAGACTGCGAGCCCGGTCGTGGTCCGCCTGATCCCCTTGTTTAGCGAGCCAGTCGGCAAACAGACACCGGGGCGCCGCGTCGCCCGCGCACTTGAGCGCGGCCTCGAAAGCCGCGCGCGTATCGGCCGAGCCCAGCGCCGCGAGCGTGCGCGCGTGGAGCAGCGCCGGTTCGCCCTGATTGCGCGCCTGTGGATTCGCGTTAAAGAGGCGCGTCAAGGTCGCGCTGGCCGCCGCATGCTGGGCCACGGCAAATTGCGCCTGAGCCAAACCGAGCAACAGGCCGGGATCGTCGGCAAACGGGCCATTGGCCGCCGCCTGATAATGTTCGAGCGCTTCGCCGGGCCGGCCGGCGGCCAGCAATGCGGCGCCCAGGCGCATCCTGTGCTGAACCGTCGGCGCGCGATCGAATTCCGCGTGTGCCTCGCGCAACGCGCGATCAGGGTCGACCAGTTGGGCAATCGCCCGCGATGCGGCGTACCCGCTACGCGACTGGCGAAAACCCGGCAACAGCACGGCAAAGAAATAAACCACGCTGCCGAGCAGCGGAAAAAAGAAAAGTATAAAAAGCCAGTAAATATTTTGCCGCGTATGGACCGCGTGCACGGCGAGGCAGATCGCGATGATGACGTGTAGACCGATTCCGAAATAGGACATGGAAATTGAACTTTCGAGCACGCCAACAATCGGCTGAGCCCGCTCATTGTGATGGGACGAGCGCCATTTTACTGCGTCGGCCGGGGTAGCCAGTATTGGATTGCCACGATGCCCTTTCAGCCTTCGTGGAACTATGCGGTCCGAATCAATTTATTTCCGGCCGGCCGGGCGGACTACACGATGACCTTCAGACTCGTATAGATCAACCGCGCGCCGATCACCAGCAGGATCGCGCAAGAGAATTGATGGAACAGCGCCGCGTTCAGCCGACGGTTGAACCGGAAGCCTGCAAAAGTGCCAAGCAATGCAATCGGTGTCAGCAGAAGGCTCGTGAGCAAAGTCGTGTGGGTAAACAAGCCGAGCATCGAAAAGCTCATCAGCTTCGTGAGATTGACCGCCGCGAAGAAGGCCGCGGTGGTTCCCGCAAAACTGCTGTTACTCAACCTGAACGGCAACAGATACATCGTCAGTGCCGGTTCGCCGGCGTTGGCCATAAAGCTGGTGAAGCCGGATGTGGCGCCCCAGAACAGGCACGAAGCCGGCCGCACACGAGGCACCGGTTCGTCGCGAGGCGCCGTTTCCGGCGCGGCGCGATGCGGTCTGCGCCAGCGGCGCCGGACAAAGTCGACGGAGATGACCCCAACGGCAAGACGTAACCACGCTTCATCGAGATGATGGAGTGCCAGCGTGCCGAGACCGATGCCGACAAACGCGGCGGGGATCGCAAGCCGCAGCAACGGCCAACTCCATTTGCCACGGTATTGCCAAAGCGCGATGAGATCGGTGACGCACAGCACCGGCAGCAGAATCGTCACCACCTCAGGCACCGGCAGGTAAAGCGCCATCAACGGGACCGTCACCACGCCCAGACCCAGCCCAAAGCCGCCCTTCGAAAAACTGGTGAGCAGCAGTGCAGGTACGCTCAATACGTAAAACCAGACATTGTTCACGACGAAAGCACTCAACATCAGATCACGCTGCCATCAGTTCGGCATAACCCGCGAGCCGACATACTACGACAGCCGCCCCTCAAATGCGAATGATTGTTATTGGCATATATTACGGGCAGATCAGCCTTGCGGATGCGCCGCATTCGCCGCATGCGTCGCGATGCGCAAGGTTGCCGCCTTCGCTCAACGCGTCGTCTGTTCGCGGCCATTTCGTCGTTGACGGCAATCTTGTGACTATTCCCGGAGGCCCGGCACACGGGGCCGTGGCGTGGTCGCTTGCAGGCCGGTTACACAGCCCATACCATTAGCCCGGACAATTTCAGGCCATTCATCGTGCGTACTATCCAGATCCTGCTCCAAACGACCATCCCGCCTGCCGACAACGACTGGTCAATTGCGCGCTTCAGCCGCTTGACCGAATTGCTGCGCACTCATCGGGATGATGACGAACGCGTGACATTCAACGTCGTCGCTCGCGATCGCGATCCGCTCGGCCAGCCCGACTCGATTCTTTCCCGCCTCGATGAAACCGAATTCGACGAACTGTGGCTGTTTGCGGTCGATGAGGGAAACGGTCTCGCCCCCGAGGACTGCGCCGGCATCACACGATTCCGGCAATCGGGTCGTGGCCTGCTCGTGACGCGGGACCATATGGATCTGGGCTGTTCGTTGTGCACGTTGGGCGGAGTGGGCAAGGCGCACCATTTCCATACGCGCAACCTGCACCCGGACGAATCGACACGCGTGGCGGACGACCCTTACACAACCGACATCTCGTGGCCCAATTTCCACTCGGGCGCAAATGGCGATTTTCAGGAAGTCACGATCGTCGGACCGACCCACCCTGTATTAGCGAGTCCCGACTCTCCCGCCGGCGCCATCCGGTTCCTGCCCGCCCATCCGCACGAAGGCGCCGTTACCGCTCCGGAAGATGAACCCGCTCGCGTGATCGCAAGGGGCACAAGCAAAGCGACCGGCAAGCGCTTCAACCTTGCGGTCGCTTTCGAACCCTCACCCGCAGGCGGCCCGGCCGTCGCGCAAAGCACCTTCCACCACTTCGCGGACTACAACTGGGACACGCGGCTTGGCTGTCCAAGCTTTGTCAGCGAGCTTCCGGGCAATGGAATGCAGACTGAGCAGCAAGCGCTGCGGGACACCCAGCGTTATGCGGTCAACGTCGCGCTCTGGCTAGCCGGGGAAATCTGAAGTTCCTCACCGCCTGCCACGTGGCCGCAGCGGAACTAGCGCCGCGTCTAACGGCGGTAACGCATCTTTTGCATTGCGCCCTCCCATTGTTCGGCGCTAAGCCGCCCTTGCGCGTTTAACCGCTCGCCAAGGCGCGTGATTTCGTCTTCGGCCTCACGCATCGCGGCGGCGCTCGTATGCACCGACGAGTGGCTCTCGACGATATCGTGGGGACTCAATGGCGCGGAACCGAGAATGAAACCGCAATCGCTGCGGGCAACGACATCGACGCTCGCATGCGATCGCTCAAATACGACCAGTTCGCCATGGTCGACGCGCTCGCCGACGGCGAACGAGCCCGCGCAGGCAACCATCCACAACACGTTGTGACCCTCAGGCGGGTCGTAGCGCCAGTTGTCGCCTTCGCGCAATTCGACGTGCAAACAGGTCACCGCCACAGGCACATGCGATGCACTTTCAGTCCCATTGAAGCGGCCTAGCAAAACCCTTGCAGCGCCTTCCACCGGCGTCTGCCTCGCATCGAGAAACGCTTCGGCCGGCGGCGCGAGCTCGTGCTGAGGCGGCAACGCGAGCCACATCAGATAGCCGCACGTCGATCCGGTCGTATTGACCGGGCCGCCATGCCAGACGCCGCGTCCGGCCATTAGCAGTTCCACTGACCCGCGCTGCAGCATTTTGGGCTTGCCCTTGCTGTCGAACGAGCTCAGCGTGCCCTCGACAATCACCGCCAGCGACGCGATGCCTGAATGCGGATGCATTGGGTAGTAAAACGAAGCAGTTTCGGGAACGGCATAACGCGCCAGCATCACAAAGGGCTTGAGTAACCGGCCGAGGTCCGAAGGGCTGACGAACTGCGTGACCGGTCCATTCGTTCGGCCTCTTGTGCGCGTGATAATCCTGCGGCGTGTCGTTTGCAATGGGTTGAGCGAGTCGGGTATCGCGGTCATAACATCTCCGGTTGATCGGTAGCACGGTGTGGCCGTATGGGTGTCATCACTCATCCTCGTAGTTCCAGCGACAAACCAGCCCTACGCCATCCACCCTGACCCATCTTGCCCGCATTCGCCTTGCGTGCGACGTCGCGGGCTCTGGCGTGTGCTGTGCGTCAATCGGCTCCGCTGCGGCAAGTCGCATGAACGCCGGTATCGACCGTAACGTGGCGTGTGTGGAAACGGGATGGTCCGTGCCGCGCAGGTTGATGATCAAAACACGACCGTTGAACGCGGCCGACGTCATTCGCTTTCCCATACTCACCTCTGTCATCGAACGAGGCTGGCGCCCTGCAACCGATTGCCGGCCACATACCGTCATTACGAGCTGCAAGTCTTGCCGGATCGCGCAGCATCGCGCTGCTGACGATGCACGATATTCGGACAAGGCGACGTATCGCCGAATCGATGATGATCATCATCGACCGGACGGATTCACCGGTGCGCACAGCAACGCTGATGGGACAAACGGCGCACTTGCTTTCATAACAAGCGGCGCAATATGGCTATTCCGAATCTTTGGATAAGCTAAGTTTTCTGATTGGATTCTTTGCCGGCAGAAATCGGACCTGTTCCAAAGCTGATCTGACGGGCACGCGGTGTGCGGGAGGGCGAAAGAGGCAAAAGCGGCGCAAGGAACGCTGACAATCCGATCAGCGAGCGAGATCTTCGCCGCTGGTGGGGTCCACGTTCAACCCGGTGGTCGCCATCGCCTTCGGCGAAACGCCAAAGCGCTGCCGGAATGCGCGGCTAAAGTGAGCTGCATTCACAAAGCCGCATCGGAATGCGACTTCCTTGATCGGCATCCGGCGTCCGCTGCGTCTTGTCAGCAACTCGGCAGCGAGTTCAAGCCGATGACACAGCACATAGCGCATCAACGAATGACCGTCTGCGCGAAACAGCCGATGAAGATGAGCCTGGGATGTACCGATAGCGGACGCGATGAGCGCGACGCTCAGCTCCATATTGCCGATGTTCTGCGAAATGAACCGCTTCGCGCGAAGCAGCGTCGCACTGCTGCTTCGCTGACGGCCAGGCCCGTGCGGATCGTCGATGATCACACTGAAGATGTCGAGCAGATGTTCGCCTTGCCGCCGACGCAACTCGAGACTCGTGCGGCCATGCTGCCGACCGACCAGCGACACGGTCTCGCTGACCGCGCGGACATCCGGCTCCGTCATATCCGGCGTCATCAGCCCGAGCCGCCGTTCGCGAAAACCGCTGCGTTCCGCGAGAATCTTGCGCGGCACCCTAAGCACGATCGCTTCCGAATGCTGGCCAAAGTGCTGCACGTGCGGCGCGTCGAGGTCGATCAATAACATGCTTTCCGCGCCCACGTTATGGATCTCGCCATTCGCTTCGATCGTCACATCACCCGATTTGATGACCGCGAGATACACGAATCGATCGTTATAGGCCGAGTCAGGCGTCAGCGACAGGTCGCCCACTTCGAGCAGCATCAGGCCGAGCGGCCCGAGGCTCCAGTGATGCACGACCGAGTCTCCCGCCCCACCGGGGCCGAACTCGACGAGCATGCCGTCGACCTGAAACGCGCGTTGATGTCGCCGATCAACGGATTCACCATGAATACGGATACCGCCTGCTTCAATGGGCTCAGTGTCCATCTGCTTCCTGGAACAGGGCGGGGTACTGGTATCGGGCATTCGATCGGTCAAAAGATACAGCACGCCTGAATATGACACGCACAGACAAATGCGCTGCGACGATCAGGCAAATCAGCTTCGCTTGCGCAACATACATCTGCAATGCAGTCGACGGCCGCAGACTAGCGGTCATGCACATAGGCTGTCAATGCATAAACCATTGCCGCTAGCTCATAGGTGACGTATCGATAGTTGCGGCAAAGACTTTTAAGAGTGCACGCGCAGAAACGCCCGATCACGCGCAAACGGAAAATCGTCCGCATACGTCGATGCGATAGCGTGTAATGCAAATGTTTTTGACTGAACAACGCCGCGAATTGACTATCGCGCAGCCGGTGGTCTGCCCGATAGACCAATATGAGCAGCACTTCGCATACCGCATCCCATCACAGCAGCGTTTTGTTTGTAAGCTCAGCGAGCGTTATCTGTCTGCCAGTCACACGCCGAACTGCTTTGCCAGATCGGCAAGATCCGTCGCAACCCAATCCCACTTCCCTTCTGGCTTCAAATCAATCGTCTGCGCCGGCCCATGTTCGTGGGGCCGCGCAATGAAGGCCGTCCTGAGCCCGCACTTCTGCGCCGCCGCGAGATCGCTATTGTGAGCCGCGACCATGCAAACGCTGTCCGGCGCCAACGCAAGCACCTGCGCGGTCCGCAAATACGCGTCAGGCATGGGCTTATAGGCCTGCGCGACCTCCGCGCCAAGAATCGCATCCCAGGGCAAGCCGCCGTGCTTCGCCATATCGATCATCAGCCTGATATTGCCGTTGGACAGCGGTGCGATGATGTACCGCGATTTCAGCCGGGTGAGCCCCTCAACCGTATCCGGCCACGGATCGAGCCGATGCCATGCGAGATTGAGCTCATCCAGTTCCGGCGCCGGCACACGCCGGGTATCGATTCCAAACACCGGCAGCACCTGCTCGAGATTCTCGCGGTGCAATACATCGAGTTTGACAAACGGCCGCTCGCCTTTTCGAATCTTCTCCATCGCCGGTTGATAAAGCCCACGCCACGCGTCGGCGAACGCGTCAGCTTCGTGCGCGCCGCGACCCTGTCCTTGAAGAAAATGCGCCGCGTCGCGCGCCACCCCACTTCGCCAATCGACGAGCGTGCCGAAAACATCGAATACAAAAGCCTTCACGTCGTTCATTTGCCACTCCTGCAGATCGTCGCATCGTAACTGGGCGTCGCGACGTTATGTGTTTCCCAACGGCAAGCGCGTAAAACCATCCCGCCCCCACTCATCCGAACCAACCCCCTGGTGAACGAAGAAGAGACCGTCCGGATCATATTTCCGCTTCACTTCGCGAAGCATCGGATAATGCTCGCCCCAGTATGCGCGCGGCCAGTCTTGCTGAAAGAAGCTGCTTTCCGACACATAGGCGCCCGCTTGCGGCGCGACAATGCGCAACGATTGCGCCGCTGCGCGGATGCTCGTCGCCGCATTGCGCGCAGCCGTGGCATCGACTGTCGCGCCCGGCATTCCTGAAAACGCCGGCGGCCCTTCGCCTGCGATGATGGCCAGAGCGAACGCATTCAAGACGTCGGGGTTCATCGCGGTCTCGCGCGCGGCCAGACGGGCTTCTTCCGGCGCGCCGGCCAGGCCCTTGTTGAAATGCAGCGACACACTCCACTGCCGGCTGCTTTCAAATAGCGCGTCCGACAGCGACGCGCGCGCTGACCGATCCAGTAGCGATGCAGGCAACCACATCGACTCATATCCATAGAGAAACTGACCGGCCTCCCCTTCGTTCGAAGCCCAAAACACATTGTCTTGCTCCGCACCGGATCGACTGTCCGCGATCATCACACCCGGCGCGTTCTTCATGATGAACGCCGGGTCCCAAAGGTGACGCGCGGGAATCGCGAGAATGCGAATCGGCTCGATCATCGTGAAATCGTTGGCCGATCCGCCAACCGAATCGAGGAACGGCTTCCAGATGCGCGTGGCCTCCGCGCGATCGAGGCCCTGAAACAGCATTGAAATACGCAACGTCGCATCGGGGCGCATCGAAACCGTCTCGCCCCAGTGTTCGTTCAACAGGTTGTCCGCATAGAACGCGAGAAAGCTGTCGATCAAGCGCCGAAACGCCGCAGGCGACGCGGCGCGGATCGCGGTCGATACAACCCCAACGGTCTCCGGCAACGGGTGCGTCTTGAGCGTGACGCTCGTCACGACGCCGAAACTGCCGCCGCCCCCTCCCTTGAGCGCCCAGAACAGGTCCGGGTCAGTACGGGCGTTGACCACCCGTTCGATGCCATCGGCTGTCACGACCTGCGCTTCCAGCAGTGAGCCGGCCGCCGTGCCGAATTTCTTTGAGAAACTGCCGAATCCGCCGCTCTGCACCAACCCCGCGACGCCGACTGTCGCGCAGCCGCCGCCTTGCACATAGCGGCCGCCTCGCGTCGTGACGGCGTCGTAGACGTGCATCCAGATTTCGCCCGCCGCCACCGTGACCGCGGGTTGCGGCGGCACGTCGCCCACGCAGTCCAATGGAACGAATGCGTCGTACATGCGAATGCCGCGCATGCGCCGCGTCCAGATCAGAAGCGAGTCAGCGGCATTCGAGGTGCCCTGGTAGCTATGGCCGCCGCCCTTGATCACCAGCCTGAGCCGATGCGCGCGGGCAAATTTGACCGCTTCCGCGGCATCGTTCGATTGCTCGGCCGCCACCGCATACACGCTCGGCGTTGAAGTCCATGCGTCGATCCAGCCGGACGTTTGCGTTAAAGCGGGTTCGTCGCCGAGGAAGTACGGGTTTTTGAGCTGCTTGACGAGGCTACGGCAGGCTGCATCGCGCGGTGCGTTCCGGCATGCGTCGAGTGGCGATGCCACCTCGAGCAGACGTCCCCCCACCTTTTCATTGAGCGCGGCCCACTCGGTTCGGGATGGCCAGTCCGGATCCGCCATGCGCACTCTTCGCGATGTTCCGGGAAATGACGCGTCCGGCTCCTGCCCGGCAGCCAGCGATCCAAAGCGCGACATATAGCCGGTTGCTGCGATACCTATCGCGGCATTGATCAGTGTTCTGCGCTTCAATGAAGCCATATGCCAATGTCTCCATGATGCTGTTCTGTTGACCCGATGAACGACAACCTCTGAGCATCGCTGACCTGAAAGCACAAAAACAATATCTGAAAGCCGGCCTGCTTTCCACCGCTGCATCGCATACGTGCAATGTGGAATAAGCGATGCCGTTCAACTGTCATCACACTGAACGGCAGTCGGTTCGACCGCCTGCGTCCATTCGAACGGAGGAAGTCTTGCAGAAAGTATGGTTGATTACCGGCGCGTCTAGTGGGCTTGGCCGGCAACTGGTCGAACTCGCACTCGAACGCGGCGAGCGCGTGGCAGCCGTGGTGCGTCGCCCCCACGCGCTCGACGAGCTGCAACAGCGATACGGCAATAGGCTGACAGTCGAAACATTCGACATCAGGAACACCGAGCGGGTCCAGCAGACCATCAACAGTGTCGCGACCGCATGGGGCAAGATCGACGTATTAGTCAACAACGCCGGTTATGTGCTTCGCGGCGCCGCGGAGGAAGTGTCGGACGCACAGATCGAACGCCAGTTCGCAGTCAATCTGCTCGCACCGATACAGGTGACGCGCTGCATCTTGCCGCTGATGCGCAAGCAGCGCGGCGGCCGAATCGTGCAGATCTCCAGCATGGGCGGTCAGGCCGCTTTTCCGTCAGCGAGCGTCTATCATGCGGCGAAGTGGGGACTCGAGGGCTTCACCGATGCGCTCAGACAGGAGGTCGCGCCATTCGGCATCCAGCTTACGATTGTCGAGCCCGGCGGCATGCGCACGTCGTTCAGTTCGAATGCGGTGCACGCGGAGCCGATCGACGCGTACGAGCAGACGACCGTCGGCCTGTTCCGCCGCAGAATCCAGCATGCCGGCGCCGCGAGCGACCCCGGCGATCCGCGCAAGGTCGCACAGGCCATCGTCGCATCGATGGATGCGGACATCGCACCCGAGCGCCTCGTATTAGGCGCAGACGCTTATGACGTGATTCGTCGCGCGCTGGCACAACGCCTTGCCACCCTCGAAGCACAGCAAGAAGTTGCGCATTCAACCAGCCTCGATCGCTAAGCGAAGGGCAGCCTTTCAACTGACTACTGGCTAACCGCCGCCTCCACAAACGGTGCGATGTTTCGCATCGCACGCTCGACATATTCGTCCTTCTCTCCGACCGGCGCGACGTAATGGATCGCACGGCGTGCGGCGTCGATCCCCGCGACGCGTGCGATCACCCACGCAGCCAGATATTGCGACGCGAGACAGCCGCCCGCCGTCGCGACATTTCCATTCGCCACAAACGGCTGATTGAGGATCTGAACCCCCGCGTCCTGCACCCATGGTTTGGTGGTCAAATCCGTGCACGCGGGGACGCCTTGCAGCAGTCCCAGTTTCGCGAGGACAAGCGTCCCCGAGCACTGCGCGCCTAGCAATTGCCGCGCGGGGTCGAGCTGCAGGCGCGCCATCAGGGTTTGATCCGCTACCACCTCCCGGGTCAGCCTGCCGCTTCCGACGATCACCGCATCGGCCCGCGACGCCTCCTCCAGCGACGCTTGCGCCTTCAGCACGACGCCGTTCATCGATCGAACCTCGTCCGTCGGACAGGCAATCGAAACACGCCAGTCCGGCTTGTTCACACGATTGAGAATGCCGAGCGCGATCAGCGAATCGAGTTCGTTGAAGCCGTCGAACGTCAGAATGGCAATATGCACGGTGTCCTCCTGTCGGGACGATGAAGGGTTGCGTAAAGGCATGCTACGGTCAAAAATAAATACAATCAAAAAATTGTCATGGATACATTCACCTATGCCGACGCCCCGTTACAAGCAACTGGTCGACCGGTTCGCGGCCGACATCCGCACCGGTCGTCTCGCGCCCGGCACGCGCCTTCCCACTCACCGGCAGCTCGCCGCGCAACAGGGACTGGCGCTCGTGACGGCCACGCGCGTCTATGCGGAGCTGGACGCGATGGGGCTTGTCAGCGGTGAAACCGGACGAGGCACCTTTGTCAAGGAAGCATTGCTTCCGCGTGGTCAGGGCATCGATCAGGTCGCGGTCGCTGCGGATACGGTGGACCTGAACTTCAACTATCCGGCGCTACCCGGCCAGGCGGAGCTGTTGAGGGCGGCGTTGCGGCAGCTCTCGTCGGCGGGCGATCTGGAAGCACTGCTGCGCTATCAGCCCCATGGCGGCCGCAAACATGAGCGCGCGCTGGTCGCGCGACATCTCGCGCGCCGCGGCCTGTGCGTCACCGAAGCTCAGGTAATGCTAGTCGACGGCGCTCAGCATGGCCTCGCCACCACCGTGATGGCGCTGTTGCAGCCCGGCGATGTCGTCGCGGTCGACGCGCTGACCTACCCGGGGTTCAAGTTGCTCGCGCAAGCGCATCGGCTGGAACTCGTCCCATTGCCCGCCGCCGGTGAAGGTCCCGATCTGGACGCGCTCGAAGCGCTGTGCAAACGCCGGCGGGTCCGCGCGATCTACACGATGCCGACGCTCCATAACCCGCTCGGCTGGGTGATGAAAATGCGCAAACGTCGCGCGCTGGCATCGATCGCACGTTACTACGGATTACTCATCATCGAAGATGGCGCGTACGCCTTTCTCGCGGAAGACGCGCCGCCGGCGCTCGCAACGCTTGCGCCGGATCTGACCGTGTACGTCTCCGGTTTTTCGAAGAGCGTCGCGACCGGTCTGCGTGTCGGCTATGTCGCCGCACCGCTCGAATGGGTGCCGAAAATCGAGCGTGCGATCCGAGCGACCACATGGAATACGCCGGGCGTGATGACCGCCATCGCATGCGGCTGGCTCGACGACGGGACCGTCGAGCGCCTTGAATCGGAGAAGCGCAGCGATGCGGCGGTTCGACAGACCATCGCGACCGATGCACTAGGCCGGCTGAAACGGATCGGCCATCCCGCGTCGTACTTCATCTGGCTACCGCTTCCCGCGGAGACCCGCGCGGATCAGATCGCAATGGCGCTCAGGCGCGAACGGATCTGGGTATCGACGGCCGAGCCGTTTTCCACCGCAAAGCAGGTGCCTCACGCGATACGGTTGGCTTTGGGATCCGTTGAACTCGATACGCTGAAAGACGCGCTACAGCGCGTCAAATCTGTCATCGCCGATCACACGTACTAAGGCCGGTTCCGCTCGCGAGCATAGCGGGCACGTCACGCCGAAATTCATAATTCATTTAAATTCGATAAATTTGATATATGTGATACTTTCATCGATATACTTTCTTTAACCGTCATTCAACGGAGAGAGGGAGTGATCGATGGGTAAATCAGCGACGCGCGGGGCTTATGAATATGTGATCATCGGCGCGGGCTCGGCCGGATGCGTACTCGCCGCGCGCTTGAGCGAGAGCGACGCAAACGTGCTGCTGCTCGAAGCCGGTCCGCCGGACAACGACCCGAACATCTGGATACCGTCTGGCTGGCCGCTGCTGTGGCACACCGAACGCGACTACGCGTTCGAAACGGTTCCGCAGGCGAATGCGCACGGGCGCAAGCTATTCTGGCCACGGGGACGCACGCTCGGAGGGTCGAGCTCGCTGAACGGCATGGTGTACATACGCGGCCATCACAGCGACTACGACGCATGGGCCAACGCAGGATGTATCGGCTGGGACTATGCATCGGTACTCCCGTACTTCATCAGATCCGAACACTACGAAGGCGGCGCTAACGCGTACCACGGCACGGGTGGCCCGCTCAACGTGTCGCGCATCGCCGATCGTCATCCGTTCTGTGCGACCGCGGTTCAGGCCGCAGTCGATGCGGGTATTCCGCTGAATGAGGATTTCAACGGCGCGACCTCGCTAGGCGTCGGTTTCGCCGATCTGACCGTGAAGAACGGCCGGCGGCATTCGGCAGCAGCGGCGTTTCTATCGACCGCCGGCGCTCGGCCGAATCTGCACATCCTGACCGGTGCACAGGTCACGCGTCTGACGTTGCCCTATTACGCCCCCGGACTTACCGGCCCGTTGAACGCCTGGACACTCGCTGCAGGCATGGTCAGGCCGACGAGTCGCGGCTCATTGCGCGTGATCTCAAACGACGCATCGGTCGCGCCGCTGATCGATCCGAATATCTTCGCAACCGACGACGATCTGCTTGCAATGGAGTCCGCCGTGCGCCTCTGTCTGGACATCGGCGAGCACGCCACGCTATCCGCATGGCGCAAAGCGGAGGTCTATCCGGGACGTGGCGTACGAAGCCGTAGCACGCTGCGCGATTTCATCCGGCAATCCGCGGTGACGTATCACCATCAGGTCGGCACCTGCAAGATGGGTATCGGCGGCGACGCTGTGGTCGACCCGCAGCTACGCGTTCATGGCCTTTCCGGGCTGCGCGTGGTCGACGCGTCGATCATGCCCACCGTCATATCGGGCAATACGAATGCGCCGACCATCATGATTGCGGAAAAGGCCGCCGACATGATCCGCTCGACAGCGACATAACGGCGAATTGCGCAGCTTGCTGCTTTGCACAAAAATTGACCGCTCGCCGCCTGGGGTTTGGGGCTGATCCACACGCAAAAAAAGTATGGGTTCACGGCTTTATTTTCAGCGGTGAGCGTGCTTTGATGACGCTAATTTTCGACTAGAGCAACCGCGATAAACCAGCAAGCTATGACCTCAGGCAACCTGAATACCCGCGCGGCGAACGGCACACGCTATGTAATCGGCGTCGACGTGGGCACCGGCAGTGCCCGCGCCGGCATCTTCGATGCCGCCGGCCGGATGGTCGCGTCGGCGAAACACGACATCACGGCGTTCCATGAAAGTGGCGCGATCGTCGAGCAGTCGAGCGGCGAGATATGGAACGCGGTCTGTCATTCGGTGACGCAAGCGCTGACGCAGGCCGCGATACCGCCCGAGCAGATCGCCGGCATCGGGTTCGACGCGACCTGCTCGCTCGTCGTGCTGGGCCCGGGCGGGCAACCGTTACCCGTGGGTCCGTCCGAGAAGGCCGAACGCGACATCATCGTCTGGATGGATCACCGCGCGCTCGAACAGGCGCAACGCATCAACAGCACCGGCCACGACGTGCTGAAATTCGTCGGCGGCACGATCTCGCCCGAAATGGAGACGCCGAAACTGCTGTGGCTGCTGGAGAACCGGCCCAACGTGTTCGCGGCCGCGTGGCAGTTTTTTGATCTGACCGACTTCCTGACCTGGCGCGCGACCGGCGATCTGTCCCGGTCCACCTGCACGGTCACCTGCAAATGGACTTATCTCGCGCACGAACGGCGCTGGGACGAAAGCTACTTCCGCACCGTGGGCCTCGCCGTGCTCGCGGACGAAGGCTTTGCGCGCATCGGCCAGCGGGTTGTCGAGCCGGGCACGCCGCTTGGCAACGGACTGACCGCGCACGCCGCCGCGGAACTCGGCTTGCGCGCCGGAACGCCAGTCGCCGCGGGCATGATCGACGCGCACGCCGGCGGGATCGGCACGGTCGGCGCCGAAGGGAAACCCGAGTCCTGCCTGGCTTACGTGTTCGGCACATCGTCGTGCACGATGACGACGACTCGCGCGCCGGTCTTCGTACCCGGCGTGTGGGGACCGTATTTCTCGGCGATGGTGCCCAATGCATGGCTCAACGAAGGAGGCCAATCGGTGGCCGGCGCGGCGATCGAGCGACTGTTGTCGATGCACCCGGAAACCCCACGCGCTCAAAGCCGCGCGGAGCAGTCCGGCGAGTCGTTGCCGGCGATGCTTGCCGGTCTGGCAGCGAAGCATTCCACCAGCTTGTCAGACGCCGTGAAGCTCGCTGAAAGCCTGCATGTCGTTCCGGAGTTCCTCGGCAATCGTGCGCCGTTTGCCGATCCGCATGCGAGAGCGGTGATCGCGGGCCTCGGGATGGAAACCGGTCTGGATAGTCTGGTTGCGCTCTACGTCGCCGGCCTTTGCAGCATCGGTTACGGGCTGAGGCAAATCATCGAAACGCAGGCTCAAGCGGGCGCGCCGATCGAGCAGGTCGTGATCAGCGGCGGCGCGGGGCGGCTCGATCTCGTCCGTCAACTGCTCGCCGATGCAACCGGCCGGCCCGTGCTTGCGACCGAGGCGCACGAGCCTGTGTTGCTGGGTGCGGCGATGCTGGGCGGCGTGGCGGGCGGCATGTTCGATGACCTGCGCTCGGCCATGGCCCGCATGTCGCGGATCAGCCAGACCTATACGCCGGGCCCAGGCGACACCGCGACCGTACACGACACGCGGTATCGCGCATTCACGAAGCTGCAGCGTGTCGCCAAAGAAATCCGCTAGTGCAATGCGACGGTAACCCGTGCGCCGTAATCGGGGCTGTTTGAGTCGACGCGCTTACTGCCCCGACACATGCGCCTTGAGATATGGCACGTACCCGTTCTGCGCCTTGACGATCTTCTCGACGCACTCGTCATAGTCCGAACCTTTCTCGTCGTTAGCGCCGTACATGCTGCGGCACTGCGCAAAGAGCGTCAGTGTCGCGCCGCCGCCCGTCCCCTTCGCAACACGCGTGGCTGAGAAAGCGACGTCGCCCGAACTGGAGGGCACGTCGGTGTCGATCGAGAACGCATCGGCGCGCGTCACCGAGGTATTCGAATGCTGCTCGATATAGCGCTTTGTCAGCACCCATGCGGCGTCGCACTGCGCGGTGTCACTGCAATCGACCGCCGCGTTGTGCTGCGCGGTGCTGAGATTGGCTTCGTTATGCGCGAATTGCGCGGCCTGCGCATCCTTGTCCGTAGACGAGCAGGCGGAGAGCGCAAGCGTGACGAGCGTAACGAGCGCAAAGGCAGCGTTCTTTTTCACGGATCAGATCCCTGGGAAAGTTTGAGCGCGATTATAGCTGCGTGCGACAAGCGCTTGAAAATCGGCTCGGGAGCGGCCGGATATGAATGGTTCGGACTGCGCTGCGACATGTCGGCCATATCCATGAGCCGTCGAATCACTCACGACAGATTGAAAGGTATTTCATTAAATAGAACTTAAGTCACGCTTGCGAATTTCTAAACGAAGGCCCAACCGGATGAGCGCGCCTGCGTGGCCAGTCGCGCGTGCGCTGAAGTCCAGGCACGTCGATTGCGTGACGATTCAGGCCGCCGATACGGCACATAGCAGCCAAGCGGATTTCGCCGATGAAAACGATGACGAGTGACACAGCCCGCGCGATTACCCAAGCGGTGCAGCGTGAACTGCCGCCCGGACTGCGGCATGTGGACGACACCCGCCCCGGCTTCACACGCAAAAGGCTCGGGCATGCGTTCGTGTATTTCGACGTGAACGGCAAGCGCATCGAAGACAAAACGGCAATCGCACGCATCAATGCACTCGCGATTCCTCCGGCTTACTGCGACGTGTGGATTTGTCCTGATCCGCGCGGCCATATTCAGGCGACCGCTCGCGACGCGCGAGGCCGCAAGCAATACCGTTACCATCCGCAATGGCGCGAGACACGCGACGCCGACAAGTTCGGCCGCATGGCCGCGTTCGGGCGCGCGCTGCCGAAAATACGCGCGCGCGTCGAACGCGATCTCGCCCGCAGCGGCATGCCGCGGGAGAAAGTGATGGCAGCCGTCGTGCATCTGCTCGATACGACGCTGATCCGTATCGGCAGTGTCGAATATGCGCGTGAAAACCAGTCGTATGGCCTCACGACGCTGCGCAAGAAGCACGTGACGATACGCTCCGGCGGAGTGCGATTCCGTTTCGCGGGCAAGGGAGGCGTCGAGCACGACGTATCGATCGAGAATCCCCGCGTCAGACGCATCGTGCGCAGATGTGCCGAATTGCCGGGCCATGACCTCTTCCAGTACGTCGACGAAGACGGTACACGCCATACGGTCGGCTCAGCCGATATCAATGAATACCTGCGCGCGGTCAGCGGCGCCGACTTCACGGCGAAAGACTATCGGACGTGGGCAGGCAGCGTCTTTGCGATGGCCGCATTGCGCCAGCTGGTTTGCGAAAGCGCAGCGGACGCGCGGCGCCACGTCGTCGCGACGGTGAAGGAGGTCGCGACGCTGTTGCGCAATACGCCGGCAGTATGCCGGCGCTGCTATATCCATCCGGGCGTCATCGCCGCGTTCGATGCGGGAGAACTGGCCGACTTACCGCCGCAATCGGCCAAACGCCGCATGAAGGCCGATGAACTTGCCTATATTGCACTGCTCGCCCGGGTGGATAAGCGCACGCGGCTCGCGAGTCGAAAGTAGCCCGACTCCCATCCATTGATCGCCGACGCTGCCGCAAAGCTTTTGAAGCTCGCTTTACTGTGCAGCGAATGAGCACCGACCATGAAGCAGTTTACGAAGCACTATCAGAGGGGGAGTATTCGTCAAGCGACTGCCACGTGCACGACACTCATGCGTAACAGTTCGGCCATGCGCGGTAAATGAAAAGACTGATCGGCACGTGAAGTGCTGACCGCGCACCAGTAACAACTTTCGATCATGGCGACCGATATGAACGGAACACGAATCGCACGGTGGTTGACTATCCTTTTCGCCGGCCTTTCCGGCCTGTATCTGCTATTTGGCGGCATCTGGCTGCTGGTGCTGCACGGCTCCCCGTACTACGTGATAGCCGGCATCGTGTTGCTCGCGGTCGCGTGGCTCGTCTACCGTCGCAACCGATGGGCGCTCGCGCTGTATGCGCTGCTGCTGATCGTCACAGTCGTATGGGCGGTGAACGAGGTAGGCTTCGACTTATGGGCGCTCGCGCCGCGCACCGATGTGCTGGTGATATTCGGTATCTGGCTGCTACTGCCGTTCATTTCACGCACCTTTTCCGCACCCGTCACGCATGCTGTGGCAGCGCTGGTCATCGGACTGATCGCGAGCGCCGCCGTACTGACCTATGCGGCATTCAACGACCCGCAGCAAATCGACGGCACGGTTTCCGCGCAATCCGCCGCCACGCCCACGCCCGACTCGCAAGCCGCCGACTGGCCCACTTACGGTCGCACGCAGGGCGGCACCCGCTATTCGCCGCTCGCGCAGATCAACGAACAGAATGTGAAAGACCTGCAAGTCGCATGGACGTTCGAAACCGGCGACCACAAAGGACCGGGCGACCCGGTGGAGATCACCGACGAGGTCACGCCGATCAAGGTCGGCGATACGCTCTTTCTGTGCTCGCCGCACCAGATCCTGTTCGCGCTCGACGCGGCAAGCGGCAAGGAAAAATGGCGCTTCGACCCGGGCCTGAAAACCGACCCGAGCTTTCAGCACGTCACCTGTCGCGGCGTGTCATATCACGAGACTGACGCGGCCCGCGCTGCCACGACCGCACAGGCGCAAGCCGCGCTGCCGGCGTGCTCGCGCCGTGTGATCCTGCCGGTCAACAACGGTCATCTGTTCGAACTCGACGCGGCAACCGGCCAACGCTGCCCAGCATTCGCCGATAACGGCGACCTCAACCTGCAGAATCTAGAGCCCGTTAAAACGGCGGGGGAATACGAACCGACATCGCCGCCTGTGGTCACCGACAAGGTCATCGTCGTCGCCGGCTCGGTGACGGACAACTATTCGACGAGCGAGCCGTCGGGCGCGATCCGCGGCTTCGACGTCGAGACAGGCAAGCTGCTGTGGGCATTCGATCCAGGCTCCGATACGCCGAATGCCATACCCGACGACCAGCATAGCTTCACGAAGAATTCGCCGAACTCATGGGCGCCCGCTGCATACGATCCGCAGCTCGATCTCGTCTACTTGCCGATGGGCGTCGGCACGCCCGACACCTGGGGCGGCTACCGCACGCCGCAGCAGGAACGCTATGCGAGCGGACTGCTCGCGCTGAATGCGTCCACCGGCAAGCTCGCGTGGTTCTATCAGACCGTGCATCACGACCTGTGGGACATGGACCTGCCCGCCCAGCCGACCATCGCCGATCTCACCGACGTGCACGGCAATGTGGTGCCCGCGATCTACGTGCCGGCGAAAACCGGCAACATCTTCGTGCTCGATCGCCGCACCGGCACGCCGCTCGTCCCCGCGCCCGAGCAGCCCGTGCCGCAAGGGCCGGCGGATGGCGACTGGGTATCCGCGACACAGCCGTTCTCGCAATTGACTTTCCGTCCGGCACAAAACCTTCGCGACACGGACATGTGGGGCGCGACGATGTACGACCAGCTCGTCTGCCGCGTGATGTTCCACCGCCTGCGTTATGAAGGGCCGTTTACGCCGCCGTCCGAGCAGGGCACACTGGTCTTCCCTGGCAATCTCGGCATGTTCGAGTGGGGAGGTATCGCGATCGACACCGACCGGCACCTTGCCATCGCGAACCCGATTGCGCTGCCGTTTGTATCACGGCTCGTTCCGCGCGGTCCGCACAATCCCGCCGAACCGCCCGCGGCGGGTCAGAACGGCACCGGCACTGAAGCAGGTATCCAGCCGCAGTACGGCGTTCCGTTCGCGGTGACGCTGAACCCGTTCCTGTCGCCATTCGGGTTGCCGTGCAAAGAGCCCGCGTGGGGCTACGTCGCGGCGCTCGACCTCAATACGAATCAGATCGTCTGGAAAAAACGCATCGGCACCGTGTACGACAGCTCGCCGCTGCCTTTGCCGTTCCGCATGGGTATGCCGATGCTCGGTGGGCCGGTCACGACAGCGGGCCATGTGTTCTTTATCGGCGCGACCGCGGACAATTACCTTCGCGCATTCAGCACCGACACCGGCCAGGAACTGTGGCGCGCGCGGCTGCCGGCGGGCGGCCAGGCGACGCCGATGACCTATGAGGCGAACGGCAAACAGTATGTCGTGATCGCGGCCGGCGGGCATGGATCGTTCGGCACGAAGCTCGGTGACTATGTGATCGCGTATGCGCTGCCGGATGCGAAATAAAGGCGGTATTGCCGGAACATCGCGTGCGAATTCCGCAGGAGACCCAGGCACAGGGTTTGCGCATTCAACAGCGCTCACACCTTACCTTGGGAGGACAACATTATGAGCACATATGACCCGAAAGGCGCATCCGGCTCGGGTGCACAGATCGTCGGCGGTGGAGTTGGCGAAGGGCCGGGCCCTGAAATCATGGCCGCGGCGACGCTGGATGGCGACAAGGTCATCACGGCAGACGGCGAGCATGTCGGTAAGGTTTCCGACATCATGCTCGACGTGCGCAGTGGCCGCATTGCCTACGCAGTTCTATCGGAAGGCGGTTTTCTCGGCATGGGCACGACGTTGCACGCGATCCCATGGACCGCGTTGACGCTCGATACGGCCGAAAAATGCTTCCGCGTCGACATCACCGCGCAGCGCATCAAGGACGATCCGGGTTTCGATAAGGACCACTGGCCGTCGATGGCGGATGTCTCGTGGGGCATGCGGCTTCACGAATACTACAATCGCCAGCCCTATTGGTCGGAGATGCCCGGCACAACCCGCGGCGCCGTCGAGCCACGCAGAGATATGCAGGGTCTTTAAACGACAAGCAGTAACGTAACGGTGCGTGGGCGCGGACTCTGCGTCCACGCACCGTCACTTCAGGCTTCGCCCGTTGATGCGCGAATGCAGTCGCGGACTCATGCAACGGCTTGCGCGTCAAAGCGCTCAGTCGGTGTCGGAAAATTGCCCGTCCGCACGTCGATCACTACCGTCGTTCTGGCCTCCAATGCCTGCTCAAATGCATTCGCGAGGTTCGACGGATCGTCAACCGTGATGCCCATTGCGCCAATAGCATTCGCAAATCCCGCCCAGTCATGGGTCGGCAACGCATGCAATTCCCCCATCGCGGGGCTGACGCGGTCCGCGCGCAGTTTTGGATTACCGAAAGCCGAGTTGTTGAACACCACACAAATCAGAGGAACCCGGTATCGTGCGGCGGTCTGAATCTCGACTCCATGCATCAGCATGCAACCGTCTCCGGTAACGACCACGCAGGGGTCGTTCGGGTGTACAAGTTGCGCACCCATCGCGGCTGGGATCGCCCATCCCATTGCGCCCATATACTTGATCGAGGTAAAAAACCGCCCCGGCTCATACGCAGTCCAGTGGTGCCCTGCAAAGAACGCGTGCGCGCCGCTGTCGATGAACAGTCGCGTCGAGCGGGGCATCACCCGGCGCAGTGCCAGCACCGCGTCGGCCGGATGAATATGTCCGGAATTCGACTCGGGCCGCACAGCCGCGTCATTCGATGCGCCTGCCGTTTTCAGCCGCGCCACCCAGTCGCGTCTCGCGGCACCGCTTGCGCGCAGGCGCATGGCCACTTCAGGCGACGCATCGTGCAACATTTCAAGGCACGTACGTGCATCGCCGAGTATCGACAGATTCACGTGATAGTCGCGAAACACGCCCGAAGGATTGATGTCATTGACGATCAGCGCATGCCGCGGCCTGAAGCCGTCACTCCAGATCAGCGTATCGAGCATATTCAGACGTGAACCGAGCACGAACAACACATCGAGTTCACCCGACGTAAGCGCATCGAGTGCCGGGCGGTTGCCGCACCAGCCCAGCACCCCAAGACTCAATGGATGGTCTTCCGGAAACACGCCTTTAGCGGACAGTGTCGTCGCCACCGGCACGTCGAAGCGTTCGGCGAACCGCTTCAGTTCCTCCGCGGCGTTGGACTGCGCACACCCGGTGCCGGCCAGAATCGCCACCTTCGGGCCCGAGTCCATATGATCCCAGAACGCGCCGCAACGATGGGCGTCGACAAAGCGAGGCTGATACAGCCGTTCGTGCAGCGCTGACCAATGACCTGCTGTTTCCGCACGCTGAACATCGGCCGGTATCGACAGATGCACCGGACCGCGGGACGCATGACCCAACATACTGTGCAACAGACGATCCAGATGCCGATAGGTCAGCGACGGCGCGCCGAGCTCGAGCTGTAATGCCGTCACCGGCGTCGCCATGGCCGTCGCACGCATCCCGGCGGGACTCGAGTCCTGAAACGCGCCTCGACCCATCCAGTCGCGCCCGACCTCGCCCGACAACGCGAGCACAGCCGATCGGTCCGTGTAAGCGGTCGCCAATGCGGTCAGCGTATTCGTGAAGCCCGGACCGCTGGTGGTTGCGTACACACCAAACCGGCCGCTCGCG
>NZ_CADIKH010000018.1 GCF_902859855.1 Paraburkholderia humisilvae | reverse complement strand
CGCCGCCCGTGCCGCTACCCGCACCGCCGGTTCCGCCGCCCGCGCCGCCTGCCGCACCTGCGCCGCCCGCTCCACCCGGCGAACTCGAGCTCACCGTCGAACTGCCGCCGCCGCGTGCATTGCCGCCTGCGCCACCTGCGCCACCTGCGCCGGAGTCACCGCCGTTGCCGCCTACACCGCCGCCACGACCACCCGCGAAACCGCCGGCCGCGAGGCTGCCGGCCGCGCCGAGCGCGCCCCTGCCGGTGCCGTTGCCACCCTGCGTGCCGCCCGCGTGCGCGGAACCGCCGCGTGCGCCGTTGCCTGCATTGCCGTCGCCGGCCACTGCGCCCGCGTTGTACGCGTCGCCCGCCGTCGCGCCGCCATTGGTCGCGCTGCCGCCGTTGCCGCCGCTACCGCCAGCGCCACCTGCGCCACCGTTGCCGCCCACGCCAATGCCGCCGAAGCCCGCGGCGCCTCTGCCGCCACGTCCGCCCGCCGCACTGCCGTAGTTCGTCGCGACGTTACCGATGTTGGTGACACCGACATTGCTCACGGTGCCATCGAGCCGGCTCAATGCAACGACCTTGGTGCTGTTGTAGGAGTCCTGCCACAGGTTCGCACCGGACGCGATTTCATTAGCATTGCTACCCGTCGCCGTCTGCGTCGCTGCTGCTGTACTCGTCAGCGTGTTGCTGCCGCCCGCGGCCGTCTGGTCGCACGACGAGTCATTGCTACTGCATGGGTTTGCCATCGCGTAACCGCTGAAGCCGAGGGCCAGGGCTGCAGCGGTCGCCAGTAAAGTTTTTCGCATGGGATCCTCCTCAAAGGATGGGGGGCGGCTTGGCAGCACTACGCCAATCCGCGACACTTCCTGCATAGGCGGTGCCATGCGCGCAAACGTTTGACTGAAAAGGGTAAAGCCGCGCTTTTTCGATACGCTCTGTAATTTTTTTAGGGTTTACGCCCGTGTTTTATGTTTCCACTCTGAAACACCCAAATCGACATTGCACCGCAAAATTATTATTTCGCAATCTTTTAATTGATTTAAATTCAATTGCTTGCAATGCTTTTCCGGCCGCTATTCACTAATAAAAAAACGTTTCTCTTTTGTTGGACGGGTCCCCCGTTTCGCCCGGCATGCACCACATCAAAGCGCATACTCTCCTTCACGACGCCTTTCCTGACAAGCCTTCATGGCCGCGCGTACGGATTACCGCGCGAACGCCGAGTCATCTGGCATGCTTCTGAAAACGTATCTTTTACGACTTCCTTAAAATCATGCGGATTCAAAGCAGAATATATTTCTATCCGCCTCGAAGTCTTGCACACTGATATTACAAAGTAAGCATCCTGTGCAAAGTACGCCACCGCACAAACGATAACAATCCTTTAAAAATTCGTTAGTTAACGTTGTTTAATTTCTATTAAAAATGTTAGCATTCGTTTTCGAGAAAATGACATAAATGTGAATGGCAAATTGACGCATCGAATTAATTTCGCGGTACGCCGGGATGAAAAGCCGAGTGCCGCCAATCGTCGCTACCGGAAGCCGTCACGCACCTGTTCGACGACCCACGTCGGGTCGTCGTGCGGCAGATCGTGACCGGCGGATGCATGTTGTCGATGCGGCGCGTGCCACGCCGCCGCGACGCTCGCGGAACAGATCGGATTCACGAGGCCGTCCGCGGCGGATGACAGGATCAACGCACGGCACCGCGGCGGCTGCGGCGCGGCGCGAAACGAAGCCGCTGCCAGCAGCTGGCGCAACGCGTTGATGCGGCTCACCGGCGCGCTGCGGCGAATGTCGACCCATATGTCGAGGTCGTCCGCGAGTGTCAGCCGGTTATTGCAGGTCAACGCGTGAATCGCGCTTTCCACGCCGAGCGGGTCGCGCCAATGCGCGGCGATGCGCATCAGCTGCGGCCATGCTTGCGGCCGCAACCGTTCTTGCGGCGGGTTGAACGGACGCATGCTCGTGTTGATCAGCACGAGCGACTCGATTTCATGCGGATGCCGTTGCGCCCAGTCGGTTGCGACCATTCCGCCGAGCGACATGGCGAGTACCCGGTACGGTCCTGGAACGCCGCGTTCGAACGCGACCAGGCGCGCGAAGCCCACCATATCCGCCACACTGCGATACGAGCGCAATGCGGCAAACTCGCCGTTGCCGGGAAGATCGACCGGCAGCACGCGCGCCCCGCCGAATGCCTCGGTGAGGCGTTGCGGCAGCGTCCCCCAGTGCCGCGATTCGCGCGTGAGCCCGCGCAGCAAAATCCATGCGCTCATACGCGCTGGGTCCGATACCAGAAGTCGAACGCGCGCTGCAGTAGCTGCTGGCGCGCCGCCCCTTGAGGCAGCCAGCGCTGCGGCGAGTAGGCGGCACGCGTCAGGAAGTCGAGCAGGTTCGCATGCCGGCGCAGCACACGCGCCGTGCGATGTGCCTTCACCGGATTAAACATGCCTTGCCGCGAGAAAAGCTGCCGCGGGTTCTTCTTGATCCATATCCACGAGCCCAGTTCGAGCGTCAGCGGCAGAAAGATGCTCGTTGGGGGACGTCGGTCGTAGGCGCAATCCCACAGGTCGCCGTGCAGCAGATACTGATGGCTTTGCGGCTCGAACAGATAGCCGTGATGAGGATGGGCATGCTCGAACATCATCTTTAGCGCGAACATTTCCGGCAGGTTTGGCATCGCGCGACGCGTGCGCGCATAAGGAAACCAGATACTGTCGCGCCAGCCATAACCGGAATGGCAGTCGAGCGCGATGCTGAACGGACGCGACGCCAGTTCGCTTGCCACCACGTGCAGCAACGCAGCCGCTTCCGGCTCCATCGGCGCGCCGCGCCGGCCGCGATACCACGGCAGCCACGCGCCGAGCCGCTGCCCACCGGCAAGCCACGGCACATGCTCGTCGGCATCCTGCGGTCCGTTGCGCATCAGGTCGACCCCATTCGGATTCGCGCGCGTGGCGGCCCACATGCCACCTGGATTGACAATCGGGACAAAGATCAGACGAATCGATTGCAACTGGCGGACGAGCAGTTCGTCCCATTCGAGACGGCCCACCAGCGATCGCATGTAATCGAGCACCAGTTGTGATCCGATGCGTTCGAGCCCGTGAATGCCGCCGAAAAATCCGATCGTGGGCGCAAGCGGATCGGTCGAGCCGATACTCGCTGTGAACACGGCGAACGACCTGCCCCGCACCCTCGTCTCGCATGCGGTTCGAATCTCAAAGAGGGCACTGCCGCCTTCGAGGATAGCCTTCAGCTCTTCGTATTCCGCGAATGAGTCGGGCAAAAAGCTGAGAACCTTTTGCATGGCGGCGCCTGCGTGAAAGGCTGCATTATTGGGGACGACTCATGCACTGACCCCTTCAAATATAGCCTGTTCAGCGCGCGGTTACATGACAGTGATGCGACGCATGCAAGACGCTGTCATGTGATTGACACATGCGTACGAACGGTACGTCGTCAGGCCGTATTCACATTCTGATACATATAGTCGTCTAGACGTTGCGACAGCTTTCACTCAACCGTCATAGTCGCTTCCTAGAATGTGGCCGAACGTTCCGGCGAAAAGCTGGCGTCATTGACAGGACATCTATGGAAGCCATCCGCATCGAACGTTTGAGCAAGACGTTCAGTAACGGCCGCAAAGCGCTCGACGAAATCGACTTGCGTGTCGAGCCCGGCGAAATGGTCGCGCTGATCGGTGCGTCCGGTTCGGGCAAATCGACATTGCTGCGGCATATCGCTGGCTTCACGGCCTCTGATGCGCAACCATCGCAAATCGAAATTCTCGGCCGGCCGATCCAGCAGAACGGCCGCATCGTGCGTGAAGTGCGGCGCATCCGGCGCGATATCGGCTTCGTCTTCCAGCAATTCAATCTTGTCGGCCGCATGACGGTCGAAACCAATGTGCTGGTCGGCGCCCTTGCGCGGCTGCCGTTGTGGCGGCGACTGACGGGCATGTTTCCGCGCGGCGAACGCGAGCTCACGCTAGCCGCGCTGCGTGAAGTCGGTATTGGCGACCACCTGCGCGAACGCGCGAGCAATCTGTCCGGCGGCCAGCAACAACGCGCGGCAATTGCACGCACCCTCGTGCAGCAGGCGCGCATCATCCTCGCCGACGAACCGATCGCGTCGCTCGACCCCGAATCGTCGCGCCGCGTGATGGATATGCTGCGCAAGCTGAATACCGAGCATCGGCTGACCGTTCTCGTCTCGCTGCATCAGGTCGATATCGCGATGCAGTACTGCCCGAGAACGATTGCGCTACGGCGCGGCAAGGTTGTCTACGACGGCCCGTCGGCCAACCTGACGCCGGCGCTGTTGAAGCAGCTGTACGGCGACGATGCGCGCGAACTGCTGGAAGAACCTGCCGATGACGATGTGCCGCACGCGCCGCGGTCGTACTCCTTTGCGCTCGATCCAGCGCATTCAACGTGATGCCGCACCAGCGGACACACGATTCCAAGCTGTTTTATACCGACCCAAACCAACCGGGATTCTGAACTCATGAAATTCTTGCGCTCACTGATCGTCGGCGTAGCTACCTTTGCCTGCGTCGCCGCTCATGCTGAAGACCTTAATTTCGGCATCATCTCGACCGATGCATCCAGCACGCTGCGGCAGCGCTGGCAACCGCTGATCGACGATCTGAACAGGAAGACCGGCCTGCACGTGAAGGCGTTCTTCGCGACGGATTACGCGGGCATCATCGAAGCGATGCGCTTCAACAAGGTTCAGATCGGCTACTTCGGCAACGCGTCGGCGATGGAAGCGGTGGACCGCTCGAACGGCGAAGTGTTTGTGAAGTCTGTCAATGCGAACGGTGTCGGCGGTTACTACTCGGTGCTGATCACGAACGTGAACAGCCGCTTCAAGACGCTCGACGACGTATTCAAGAACACAAAGGACGTGAACCTCGGCTGGGGCGATCCGAACTCGACCTCCGGCACGCTGATTCCCGGCTACTACCTGTTTGCGAAACGTGGCGTGCCCGTGACGTCGGTGTCGTTCAAGACGGTGCTGCCGTCGAGCCACGAGGCGAACCTGCTGGCGGTGATCAACAACAAGATCGACGTCGCGACCAACAACACGCAGGAACTCGACCGCCTGCAAACGCAGCACCCGGACAAGTTCGCGCAGGTGCGCGTGCTGTGGAAGTCGCCGCTGATTCCGAGCGACCCGCTCGTGTACCGCAAGGATCTGCCGCAAGAGACAAAGGAGAAGCTGCGCGACTTCTTCGTCAGCTATGCGAAGACCGATCCGCACGAGAAGGAAGTGATGAAAAACCTGACCAACTATAGCGGCTTTGCAGCGTCGTCGGACGCACAGCTTGTGCCGATCCGCCAGGTCGCGTTGTTCCAGCAGAAGCAGAAGCTCGAGGCTGACACGAGCCTCTCCGATGCGGAGCGCAAGACGCAGGTCGCCGCGATCGATGCCAAGCTGAGCGCACTCAACGACGCGGCCGCGAAGCAATAATGAATAGCGCAGACATCGCCAGCGAACGCGGCACACGGCAGTCGAAAGCAGTCGCGGCGCCGGACGCCGCGGCCGCCGGCAAGCGGAGCTGGGGCTCGACGTTCGGCTGGATCGCATTGATCGCGGTACTCGGCCTGTCGTGGCGCGCCGCGGATATGCGCCCGCTCGATCTGTTCGCGGATGCGGGCAACATGGGGCAGTTCGCGAAGGACTTCTTCCCGCCGAACTTCACCGACTGGCGCATCTATACGCAAGAACTGCTGGTGACGCTTGCGGTTGCGGTGTGGGGTACTGCACTCGCGATTGTCTGCGCGATTCCGTTGGGACTGATGTCCGCGCACAACATGGCGCCGGTCTGGGTCGTCCAGCCGGTGCGGCGCGCGATGGATGCGTGCCGCGCGATCAACGAGATGGTGTTCGCGATGCTGTTCATTGTCGCGGTCGGCCTCGGCCCGTTCGCGGGTGTGCTCGCGCTGTGGGTGCATACGACCGGCGTGCTCGCCAAGCTGTTCGCGGAGGCGGTCGAAGCGATCGACCCGCGCCCGGCCGAAGGCGTGCGCGCAACCGGCGCGACGAGTCTTGACGAGATCATCTATGGCGTGCTGCCGCAGGTGCTGCCGCTGTGGATCTCGTATACGTTGTACCGGTTCGAATCGAACGTGCGCTCGGCGATGGTGGTCGGGATGGTCGGCGCGGGCGGGATCGGCGTGGTGCTCTACGAATCGATCCGCTCGTTCGACTATGCGCAAACGACCGCGGTGCTGCTGATGGTGATCGTGGTGGTGACGGTGATCGATGTGTTGTCCGCGAAATTGCGTGAGCGGGTGATCTGATGGGTGGCATGCTGGAGTAGTCAGTGCCGCAGACGTTGCACCATCTCCCTGATCACGATGTGGCAAATCGCCCGCAAGCACCGCATCTCGCCGCCGAAGGTGGCGGCGAGATGCGACCGCTCAGCGAGTATCACTGCGTTTTCCGCGCTAACCTCAGCAAGCAGCGCGTCCGCCTCGACGGGAATACGCCGAAGCAAATCGTCGATCTGGCGTAATGCGGTCACACGCGTCAGACCCAGCGCGACGCCGGCCTGCACAAGCAGGTCCGCTGTAAAGTCCGCGTAGCGTTGCACGCCTCCTATCGGCCTCGTGAACTCCACAAGGTCCGGCCAACGGCCGCGCGCAGCCAACGGAACATGCGAAGCCGCGCAGTCGCGGGGGCGCGACAGTGGCCAACCAATTCGGACAATGCTTCGAGCGACCAGCCGGAATATTTCATCGTCGCGGCCAGATTGAGCAGTTGGCACCCATCGATTGCGTGGTGCCGTGTCACCGTGCCGTCCTCGCTGAGCTCGCGGTCAAACCGCTTGATCAGGTACACCGGTGCAGGCACATAGCGCCGCTCGATGTCCGGCACATCCAGACCAACGCGGCGCGCGAGCTTCATCACGAACCATTCGTTCACCACCGAATGGGGATAGTCCTGCGGTTGCGGGTGGTTCGGTTTGAGAATATGCGTAGACAATGCCTGCCCACCAGGCTCGAAGATTTGCCCGTCTCGCAGCACGACGGCGAGCTTGTGCTGTGCGCCGGCAAGCGACATTTTTTTGGGTGCGCTATGGGTGAGCGGCACCGCAGGCAGATTGCGGATGCGCGCGTCCAGCTCGGCGTCGCCAAGCAGCCGCAGGCTGCAATCGACATCCGCTGAATCGTCGGCTGCGCGAAGCGTGATTGACCCCGCGGACTCCCGGCCATAGTGTTCAAGAAGCGCGAACGCGTCAGCGATATCGGGTAGTCCCGCATCAGCCGCAAGTAACGCACGGACGCTTTCTTCCGGTAACAGATTGTCGAAATACCATTGCACCGGACGCGTGCTGGCGCCGTCATGCAGCGCGGCGTTCTGAAGCGGCAGATGGGGACTCAGCGGAAAACTGGCCGCGCTGTCGCACCACGACTTCGCGTAGGTGAACGCCCAAAGGTTCTGGTTCTCGTGCAGCGTACCGATCGCCTGCCCATCGAGCGATGCAAAAAGGAGGCGCCCGCTCATACCGGATCTCCCCGGCCGGAGCGCTTGCTGATCCGCCCTGCTTCGGCGGCGGGCAAGCGACGTTCGGCCGCGCGCTGCCGCCTCGCCTCGGCGCGATGCCTTGCTTTAGCCGATTGCGCGTCTAGCAGTTCAGGACCCGCATCGGGAATATCCACGGCCACCTGCACACCCAGCCCTTGCAGGATCTGGAAGAGCTTCCCCCATTGGACGGTTACCGCGCCGCGCTCGGCCTTCACCATGAAGGATTCGCTCACACCGACACTGCCTGCGGCGTCATCCTGACGCAGACGCTGGGCCTTTCTTGCAGCGCGGATGATTCCGCCGATATCGGACGCCCTTTTTAGGGTGTGACGCATAAAGTTGCTCCGGCGCGATTTGTCCGCAAAATATAAGTTTTCAGGACGGATTGAGCACGTCCGGATTCAAGACGAAAACTTTACGTTCGAACAGTATTTCAGAAAATCGGCCAGATTCCAACGTAAAACTGTGCGCTCGCATAGTTTTGGCTTGTTCAAGCCAGCGAAGCAGGTAAAACTGTTCGATCGCACAGGTTTTGGCGAGATTGGAGGTTCAAAACGCCAAAACTGTGCGATCAAACAGTTTTTATGCGCGTCGCGACGATGTTGAAATGGACACCCGGTATGCGCGAGTCAAATGCCCAGCGCACGTGCTCACGTGCTCACGTGCTCACGTGCGAATCATCGTTGCGCGCGCCGCGTGTATTCGAATGTGATCCAGTTTTGTTCTCGCTCACGATTCAGGGACAGTGGTGTTCAATGCCCACCTGGTCCGCATGGTACGAAGACCTCACCAGCGGACCCGCGACCACTTCCTTGAACCCGATGCGCAATCCTTCGTCGCGCCATGCATCGAACGTCGCGGGCGGCACATACCGCCGCACCGGCAGATGAAACTGCGAAGGCGCCAGGTACTGGCCGATCGTCAACACATCCACATCGTGCGCGCGAATATCGCGCATCGTGTCCACCAAGGCCGCGTCGGTCTCACCGAGTCCGGCCATCAAGCCCGACTTCGTTAGCATGCGCGGATGCGCGCGCTTCACGCGCGCGAGCAGTTCGAGCGAGCCCTCGTAGCTCGCCCCGGCGCGCGCGGCACGATAAAGCGATGGCACGGTCTCGACGTTGTGATTGAATACGTCGGGCCATGCGGCCGACAGCGCATCGAGCGCGCGCTCAATGCGGCCGCGAAAGTCCGGCGTCAGCAGTTCGACGCGAATACCCGGCACGCGCTCGCGCAACGCCGCGACACACCGCGCGAAGTGCGCGGCGCCGCCGTCGCGCAGATCGTCGCGGTCCACCGACGTCACCACCACGTAGCGCAACCCGAGTGCCGCCACTGCATCGGCGAGTCGTGCGGGTTCGTCGTTATCGAGCGGCGCCGGCCGGCCGTGCGCGACATCGCAGAATGCACAGCGCCGCGTGCAGACGCCGCCCATGATCATGAAGGTCGCCGTGCGCTGCGCGAAACATTCGCCGATGTTCGGACACATCGCTTCCTCGCACACCGAGTGCAACCGATGCGCGCGCAGAATCGCCGCCATGCCGGCCACCGTTTCGCTCATCATGGGTTTCGCATGCAGCCATCGCGGCTTGGGCAACACGTCCGCGCGCGCAGGCGGCACGATCTTCACCGGAATGCGCGCCAGTTTGTCGCGGCTGCGCAGGCCGTGCTGCCCGAGCGCGGTCGCGCCCGGGGGCAAGGCTTCCGTGTCCCGAACGGCTGCCATTGTCACGTCGCTCCGAAGAAGTCGTTCAACAGCCGGTTCACTTCGGACGCCGCTTCCATGTGCACCATATGGCCCTTGCCGTCCAGCACATGCACGCGGATCTCGCCGGGCAACTCTTGCGCGTGCCGCGCAGGAATGACCTGATCCTGCGCGCCCCAGATCACCATCACGCGCGGTGCGAGCGTGCCGAGCCGATCGCGATAAGTCTTCTGCTGCACGCCTTCGACGAACGCCCGCCCGGCGATCTTCTGCAATGCGTCGTTGACGCCTTCGAGCCGCTTGTACTTCACGACGTCTTCGATCATCTGCCGTGTGACGAGCGTCGGGTCCGCGAACAACTGCAGCAGGTGCGGCTTCAGCGTATTGCGGCTGGTGCCCGCCACGAAGCCCTCGATGTAGGCGCGATTGATCTCGTCGCCGAGTCCCGCGCCGCTGATCAGCGCGAGCGATGCGACGCGCGCCGGCGCTTTCGCGGCGACGGTCATCGCGACGAGGCTGCCCATCGAATGCCCGGCCAGATGCGCGCGCTCGATCCCACGGTCGTCGAGAAACGCGAGCACCGCGTCCGCCAGTTCGTCGGCGCTGCCCGTGTCGACTGCTTTTCCCGACTCGCCGTGACCCGGCAGATCGAGCGCCCAGACCTCGCGGTGCGCGGCCAGGTCCGCATGGTTGAACATCCAGGCGTTCAGGTCGCCGCCAAAACCGTGGATCAATACCGCCGGCGTGCCGCCGCCGTCGCCGATCTTCAGATAGCGCACCGTGCGACCGCCAATCTGCGCTTTCTCCGGTTGCGGTCCGGTTTCGGCATCCGCTGCCGCCGCCGGCACGAAGTCGCGCTGGAATGCGGCAACCGCTTCGTCGATCTGCGCGTCCGGCGTTTCGACATCGGCCACCACGCCAAGCAGCGCCCCCACCGGCAAGGTGTCGCCCTCCTGCGCGATCTGCCGGCGCAAGGTCCCGTCGAACGCGCACTCGACACCCGACGAAATCTTGTCGGTCTCGACATCGAGCAACTCGTCGCCGCGGCCTACCTTGTCGCCGACCGCCTTCAGCCAGCCGTTGACCTGCCCCTGCTCCATCGACAAGCCCCACTTGGGCATCGTAATCATGTGAATCGGCATGGCTCGGTTCCTCGTTCAGTTGCGTGCCTTAATGACCGCGGCGGCGATCTTGTCCGCCGACGGGATATACAGATCTTCGAGCACGCTTGCGAACGGCGTGGGCGTGTGCGGCGCGGTGACAAGCTCGATCGGCGCCTGCAGCGCATGAAATGCCTTCTGCGCGACGAGCGCGGCAATATCGGTGGCAATCGAGCAGCGCGGATTCGCCTCGTCGACGACAATCACGCGACCGGTCTTCTCCGCGCTTTCGAGGATCGTGTCTTCGTCGAGCGGCGACGTCGTGCGCAAATCGATTATCTCGACGTGGACGCCGTCTTTCGCGAGCTGGTCGGCGGCATCGGTCGCGAAGTGCACCATGCGGCCATACGTGACGATTGTTGCGTCGTCGCCTTCGCGCACGATGTTCGCTTCGCCGAACGGAATCGAATACAGCTCTTCGGGCACGTCGCCCTCGCGCCCGTACAGCAGCTTGTGCTCACAGAAAATAACCGGGTCGTTATCGCGGATCGCCTGGATCATCAGGCCTTTCGCGTCATACGGCGTTGACGGACAAACCACCTTCAGCCCCGGCACGTGCGTAAAGAGCGAAGTCAGCATCTGCGAGTGCTGGGCCGCTGCGCGCAAGCCCGCGCCCTGCATCGTGCGGATCACGACCGGCGTGACCGCCTTGCCGCCGAACATATAGCGGAATTTCGCGGCCTGATTGAAGATCTGATCGAAGCAAACGCCCATGAAGTCGATGAACATCAGTTCCGCGACCGGCCGCATCCCGCAGGCCGCCGCACCGACTGCCGCGCCGATAAAGCCGCCTTCCGACAGCGGCGTGTCGAGCACGCGCCCCGGGTACTTGTGATAAAGCCCCTTCGTTACGCCGAGCACGCCGCCCCATGCATCGTGCTCGCCGGGCGCGCCTTCGCCGCCCGCGTTGTCCTCACCCATCACGATGACGCTTTCATCGCGCGCCATCTCCTGGCTCAAAGCCTCGTTGATTGCCTGTGAATAGCTGATCCTGCGTGCCATGTCTGTCTCCTAAGTGCAGTGCTGTCAGGGCCGTTCGCGCGTTACGGGTACGACACGTACACGTCGGTCAGCAGATCTTCGGCGCCCGGAAATGGGGCCGCCTTCGCGTCGCTCACCGCGCCGTCAATCAACTGCTTCACTTGTCCGTCGAGATCGCGCAGTTGCGCCATGCTTAACATCTCCGCCCGCACGACACGCTCTTCGAAGCGCTTCAGGCAATCCTTCTCGTCGCGCAGTTTCTGCACTTCGCCCGGCGCGCGATAGGTTTGCGCATCGCCTTCGAAGTGGCCGAAGTAGCGCGACAGCTTCATTTCGATCAGCGTCGGTCCACCGCCATGACGCGCGCGCTCGATCGCTTCGCCGACCGCTTCGTGCACCGCGAAGAAATCGAAACCGTCGACAATCACGCCCGGCATGCCGAAACCGCTCGCACGGTCTGCAATGTTGTCCGACGCGACCGCCCACGACGACGATGTCGACTCCGCATAGCCGTTGTTCTCCGCGATAAAGATCGCGGGCAGGCGCCAGATCGACGCGAGGTTCATCGATTCGAAAATCACGCCCTGATTCGACGCGCCGTCGCCGAAGAAGCACACACCGACGCCACCGTTCTTTTTGTACTTCGCCGCAAGCGCGGCGCCGCACACAAGCGGGCCGCCCGCGCCGACAATGCCGTTCGCGCCGAGCATCCCCTTCGACAGATCCGCGATATGCATCGAGCCGCCCTTGCCGCGGCACACGCCTGTTTTGCGACCGTAGATTTCCGCCATCATGCCGCGCACATCGACGCCCTTCGCAATGCAATGGCCATGGCCACGGTGCGTGGTCGCGACATAGTCGGCGTCGTTCAGATGCAGCATCGTGCCGACCGCGGACGCCTCCTCGCCCGCGTACAGGTGCACGAAGCCCGGAATCTCGCCGGTCGCGAACTCGACGTGCAGCCGCTCCTCGAACTCGCGGATCGTGCGCATCAGCCGATACGCGTCCAGTAGCTTGTCCTTGCTCAACTGACTCGAAACAGACATGGTGTGTCTCCTTTCCATTGGTCATACCGATCGCCGACCCTATGCGAGCGGGTGCAAAACGACGCGAAGAACGGCGGCCGGCACCGCGTGAGCAGAAGCGGCATGCACCGCGTCCGTTATCCGCGCTGCGCGGCCATCTCGCGCATCAATTGCCGCGACGCCGAGAAGCGCAGCGTGCGGCCCACGTCGACCGTCAACGGCCCGGCCCAATCCAGCGCGATCTCATAGCGGTCGTCGCGCTCTATTTCGATTTCACGTTCACCGTCGAACGCGAGCGTGCCGCGTCCCGCGTCGAGTGGCAGCCATTCGCCGATTTCGAGCCGTTCGCAGGTGCGCATCGTCACCTGCTCGACGCGGCCCGGCGCGAGCGGCGCAAAGACCGGCACGCCGGCTTCCCCGTTACGCGCGAAAGTCAGATGCAAGCCGTGCGACGCACTGCGTTCGACCGGCGCCCATGCGCCGCCGATCGACGACAGTCCGATGCCGTCGGGCGACGCGAACGTGAGAAACAGCGATTCGATATCGGCCGGCTCAGACACCGCGCGCGCACCGATGAAACGCTGCCGGCTCACGCAAACGTCGACCAGCGCAATTTCTTCGCGGCCGCGATTCGGTCCGGCGACGCAACGCACGATCAGCCGCTTGTTGCGCGTCAACGCGACGTCGGGCGGCACGACGCCGGCAGCGACCAGCGCACCGGCAAGGCCGGCGACCGTTGCTTCGCGCATCTCGGGGAACGCGTTGTTGGTGCCGGTCGATAGCGTCAGCAGCGGCACACTGCCGCAATGCGCGGCCACCGCGCGATGCGTGCCGTCGCCGCCGAGCACCGCGATCAGATCGACACCGGCATGCACCATGTGAGCGACGCCCGTGTGCGTATCCGCAACGCTGTCGGTGATCGGCAGATCGAGAAACTCGACATCGGGCCAATGCTCGGGGTTGCCGAGCGCCGCGTGCGTCTCGAGCGCACGGCGCAGCAGCGCGGCGACACCGGTCTTGTCGCGCAGCGTCAGCACGCGGCCGTGGCCCAGCATGCCAAGCCCTGCCAGCAGACGAACGACCATGTTCGCCTTCTCGGCCGTCGGGAAGACGGAAGCGTGCGTCGTGAGCCGGCGGATGTCGCGTCCGGATGCGGGGTTCGCAATCACGCCGACGGTGATAGGCGATGGCAAGGGCTTGTCTCCTGAGCCGCGTGGCGGCGGCTGCTTATCGATGCATGCGATGTGCGGCGCGATGCATCAAGCGTCGCGTCGTTTTTGACGAAGCGCATTACCGCAACACCCATGCCAAACATTCCGCGCGTCGTCCGACAGGCGCTGAACCGCACCCGCCAAGGCTCGCAGCGATTCGCGTGAGCGCATGAAGCGGTTTGCAAACGGGACATGACGCGCTGCAAGATCGCCCAGGTGTCTCACGCAGCGCGCACGCGAAGTATTCCGAACGATCTGCGATAAGCGCTGGCGTCAACACCGGGGGGCCTTTCCGGCCGGATTCGCAATGTCGCTGCTGTCTCACGCGACGCTGAGACGATCGTCTCAACTGTCGCGCGTGCTGCAATGCGAGGGTGATTGCACGGCCCGGATGTGCTACAAGAAATTCCCACTCCAGCGTGCGCCGCCTGACGGGAGCCGAGCCATGCCCTACGTCGCTCAAACGCAGCACATCGATCGTGTACGTGGCGCTATCGAAGGACGCCTGCCCGCGCCGGCCAGTTCGCCCGATGCGCAACGACTCGTGTCGTCGTGGCAGCGCTCATACGAGCAATACCGGCTTGACCCTGGCTCGGTGATCGGACCACGGGTGCTTACGTCTGCGGAATTGCGCGAGGTGCAGGGCAAGGAGGAGGCCTTTCTACGCGCGTCGGGACAGTGCCTCGCGCGGCTGCACGAGATGATTCGCGTCGCCGACTATTGCGTGATGCTGACCGACGCGCACGGCGTGACCATCGACTACCGGATCGATCGCGACCGCCGCAGCCATTTCAAACACGCGGGGCTTTACATCGGTTCATGCTGGTCGGAACAGGAGGAAGGCACGTGCGCGGTCGCGAACGTGCTGACTGATCTCGCGCCGATCACCGTGCACAAGATCGACCACTTTCGCGCGGCCTTCACGACGCTGACCTGCAGCGCATCGCCGATTTTCGCGCCGACCGGCGAACTGATCGGCGTGCTCGATGCATCGGCGGTTCAGTCTCCGGACAATCGCGACAGCCAGCGGCTCGTGTTCCAACTGGTGCGGCAAAACGCGGCGTTAATCGAGGACGGCTATTTCCTGAACCAGACCGCTCAGCACTGGGTGCTGTTTGGCCATCAAAGCCGCAACTTCGTCGAGGCGCAGCCCGAAGTGCTGATCGCGTTCGACGAATGCGGCAATATCGCCGCGTCGAATCGTAAGGCGCAGGAATGCATCGCGGGCTTGAGCGGTCCGCGGCACGTCGACGAGATCTTCGATACGTCCGCGCTTCATTTGCATGACGTCGCGCGCGGCGACACGATCGTGCCGCTGCGTTTGCGTGCGAGCGGCGCGTTGCTCTACGCGCGCATTCGCGAACCGCTGCGGCGCCCGTCACGCGCGATGCATTCGTCAGTCTGCGCAACCGGCTCCGACACTCGCGATCCCGGCCGCCACGCCGACCCGTACGCGCAGCGCGACGTCGGCGCGCTCGGACGCTTTCTGCGCAGCCGCGACGCGCGCGTCGCGCACAACGCGGAAGTCGCGCTGCGCATCGCAGGCAAGCGGCTGCCGATTCTGATACTGGGTGAAACGGGCGTCGGCAAGGAAGTGTTTGCGCATGCGCTGCATGATGCGGGCACACGGCGAGCGCGACCGTTCGTGGCCGTCAATTGCGGGGCGATTCCGGAATCGCTGATCGAAAGCGAACTGTTCGGCTATGCGCCCGGCGCATTCACCGGCGCGCGTAGCCGCGGTGCACGCGGCAAGATTGTGCTCGCGCACACCGGTACGTTGTTTCTCGATGAGATCGGCGATATGCCGCTGAGCCTTCAGACGCGTCTTTTGCGCGTGCTCGCCGAAGGGGAAGTGATGCCGCTTGGCGGCGACACGCCGGTGCGCGTCGATATCGACGTGATCTGCGCGACGCACCGCGATCTGTCGCGCATGGTCGCGGAACGCGCGTTCCGCGAAGACCTGTATTACCGGTTGAGCGGCGCGACACTGCATATGCCGCCGCTGCGCGAGCGTGCGGACGTGCTGGACGTGGTACACGAGGTATTCGAAGAAGAAGCGCAAGGCGCCGGCCATGCGGTCACGCTCGACCCGCGTCTGGCCGAGCGGCTATGCGGCTTCCGTTGGCCCGGCAATATCCGTCAGTTGCGCAACGTGTTGCGCTATGCGTGCGCGGTGTGCGATTCGGTGCGCGTCGAATTGCGCCATCTGTCGCCGGATGTTGCCGCAGTGCTGGCGCCCGGTGACGCGGCGATTCCGTCGCTGGAGAATGTCGGCGACGAGCGCGCGAGAATTGTCGACGCATTGACACGGCACCACTGGCACCCAAACGCGGCGGCGCAGGAACTCGGTATTTCGCGCGCGACGCTGTACCGTCGCATTGCAAGGCTCGGCATAGTTGGGCCGCATCGCGGCTAGCTGTTTGTTCACCGCTAGGTCGTACTTGCGTTAGCCGTGCTGCTTACTGCTCGGCCAGTTTGCTGCGACGGTAGCGGCGGCGTCCGCGTCCCACTTGCTGGGCTTCAGCGGCTTCGGCAGCGTCAGTGCTAGCGAGATCCGCGTAGCGCCCGTGGCGCGCGGCACGTTCCAGCAGCTTCTGCGGGATGGTGGTGGCGAGAAGATAAGTCGTCCATGCGCCGAACGCGACGGTCGCGATGGCCAGAAAAAGCAGTTGCATGATGCCTCCGAAACGCCGCCGCGCGTCTGCGCGGCTGTACACAATCCACCTTACAGGACCCGTGTCGCGCTGGGACGCACACTTTGTCGGATTGGCTTGAATCACAGTTCGGTTGGCAGAAAAGAGACGTATCACGCATGCCGGAGCGCCGCCGCGCGCGCTGCTCAACCGGCGTTGAGCGTCGCGATACGGTGCGCGAGGCGCCTTAGCCGCACGCGCAGTTCCGGCGGATCGAGCACTTCGACGTGATCGGCAAAGCCGAGCAGTTGCTCGGCCGCATAGTCGAGTTGCTCGACGGGCAGCGTGACTTCCTGCCAGCCTGCGTCGTCCGGCGGCATGCTTTGCGCCTGCTCGACGGCCGCGGCGCCGAGCCGGGCGAGCCGCAGCATGCCCTCCTGCGTCAACCGAAGACGCGCCACGTGCTTCAGCAGACTCTTTTCAAACGCCGCGACCGAGCCAGCCCATTCGGTGCGCAAATCGAACCCGGCCGGCCGCTCGAAGGTCTCGTCGAGCACGTTCAGATGCGTGATGTTGGCGACCTTGTAGATGCGTAGCTGCGTGCGTGCCCGCGCAACCAGATACCAGTCGCCAGCCTTCAGCACCAGACCCAGCGGCTCACGAACCCGTTCGCGTTCCGTCTCGCCGTCGCCCGGGTTCGGCGATGCCCGGCTCTGATATTGCATCGCGATCCGCTTCTGGTTCCACACCGCGCCCGCCAGAAGCGTCAGATGAGGCACTTGCGCGGGTCGCCTGTACCACCCGACCGGGTCGATATGTAGCCGCGAGCCGATCCGCGACGCATCGGGCGCCGCATCGGGCAGCGCCGTGACCAGCTTCAGCTGCGCCGCTCGCAATTGCTCGGACAACCCGAGATCGGTCGCGGCGCCGCCGAGACCCGCAATCGACAGCGTCTCGGCCTCCGCCTTCGTGATGCCGGTCAGCCGCGCGCGGTAGCCATCGAGCAGCGCGAATCCGCCGCCCGGCCCGCGGTCCGCATAGACCGGCACACCCGCCGAACTCAGTTGATCGATATCGCGGTACACCGTGCGCACCGACACGTCGAATTCTTCGGCCAGCGACTGCGCGGTCACGCGGCCTTTGACCTGAAGCAACAGCAGCATCGACACGAGCCGGCTTGGGCGCAATTGCGGCCTCCTAAAAAATTCCTGACATCGGTTGTCAGCTATTGACGAGTATAACGGGTGACATGAACGCGCGTTGGCATCTGCCCTTTTGCACTGTTAAGGAGTTGTGGCATGTCAGTGACTTACGTGATTCGTTTTCAGGTCGTCCCGGACAAGCTCGATCGTTTTATGAGCCTGCTGAACGGCGTGCTCGACGCAATGCGCGACGAGCCGAACTTCCATCAAGCGATGCTGCATCGCGATCCGGATTGTCCGCATCGGCTGATGCTCTACGAAACGTGGGAAAGCCACGACGACGTGCTGGAGGAGCAGTTGAATCGTCCGTACCGCCAGGCTTATCACGAGGCGCTACCCGAGCTGCTGGCGAAGCCGCGTGAAGTCACGATCTGGCAGGCGGTGCGTGCGGATCGCAAGCATGGAGCGTTACAGGAATGAGCGCGCCATCGGTGCCCTATGCGGGAGCGGGCCGCCTGAGCGTGATGCAAGGCGCGGCGCTCTATGTCGGCGCCGTGCTCGGCACCGGCGTGATCGCACTGCCCGCACTGGCCGCCGATGTGGCCGGGCCCGCGTCGCTTGTCGCATGGGCCGCGCTCGTGTTGCTGTCGGTGCCGCTTGCCGCGACGTTCGCCGCGCTCGGCGCGCGCTACCCCGACGCGGGCGGCGTGTCGACCTATGTGCGCAATGCGTTCGGCCCGCGCGCCGCCGCGGTGATCGGCTGGTGCTTCTACTTCGCGGTGCCTGCCGGTGCGCCCGCTGCGGCAATGTTCGGTGGCGCTTATGTGGCCGCGGCGTTCGGCGGCGGACAGGTGACGGTAATCAGTACGGCACTCGCGCTGATGTTGATCGTCACTGTCAGCAATGCGTTCGGCGTCGCCGTGTCCGGGCGTTTGCAGCTGATGCTCGCGGTTGTGCTCGTTGCGCTGCTGCTGGCGGCGATCATCGCGTCGGCCCCTCATGCGCGCGCCGCGAATGCGCAGCCGTTTGCGCCACATGGCTGGCTCGCCGTCGGTCGCGCGGCGGCGCTGCTGGTCTGGAGCTTCGCAGGCTGGGAAGCGATCACGCATCTCGCGGCCGAGTTCCGTCGCCCGGCACGGGATCTGCCGCTTGCGACCGGCATTGCCGTGTGCGTCGTCGGTGTGCTGTACATGGGTGTCGCCGCCGCAAGCGTGCTGGTGCTCGGCCCCGCAGCCGGCAAGTCGAGCGCGCCGCTTGCGCAACTGCTCGCAACCGGGCTCGGCGGCAAGGTACAAGTGCTCACGGCCGGCGCGGCGTTGTTGTTGACGCTTGGCACGATGAACGCTTACTTCGCGGGCGCCGCGAAACTGGGTGCAGCACTCGGCCGCGATGGTGCGTTACCGGCATGGCTCGCCGCAGGCAGCCGCGCGGGCGCTGTGCCGCGCCGCAGTCTGCTGGTGGTAGCCGGGCTGGCCATGGTTTCACTGTGCGCCGATGTGGTCGCCGGGCTCGGTCCGAAGCCGCTCGTCCTGCTGACGACGGGTTCGTTCGTCACGGTTTACGCGCTCGGCACCGCGGCCGCGCTGCGACTGCTGCCGAAGCGCAGTTGGGCGCGCCGCTGCGCGACCGTTGCGCTCGTCGCGGTCGCAGCACTGTGCGCGGCGACCGGTTGGTATCTGTTGTGGCCGCTTGCGATTACGGGCTGCGCGCTGCTGTATCTGCATGTGCGCCAGCGCGTGGTCGCTCGAGCTGGCAACAGCGATGCATCGCACTGCGTGCGAATTCGATAACGAGGAATTCGATGCTTCGGCCAAATTTTGTTGACAAGCCTTGCTTCGCAAGACACACTCGCGGACATGCTTACGCTCACCTCCACCGCCGTCGCAGCCGTCATTAAGAACCCAATGCGAGCCATCAATGGCGGGCAATTGGGAGCGTGTGCGCGTTAGCAGTCTGAATTAGCGAAACAGTCCCAAGGCCCCGCCGGCAACGGAAGGGGCCTTTTGTTTTGTGCATGGCTTGCCTTCTGTTCTGATCTCCGGCTCATTCGATGGAGCGCATCATGAACCAGGCAAGCCCGCAATTCACCGATCCTGTATCGGACGTCTCAACATCCGAAGTCTCGCTTGTCGGCGCAGAGAGGCTGCCAAGAGTTGTCGTTCACTTCGAAGTGCAACCGGGCGCGACGCTGTCCTGGCGGGTCGACGCACACTGTGAGCTGAATGTGAAAAGCGAGCGCGTGTGGTTGACGCGTGCCGAGTCGCCGTACGACTACTGGGTGCAGCCGGGGTATCCGATTCAGTTGCGCCGCGGTGAACGCGTATGGATCAGCACGGATGGCAATGTCGCCGCACGTCTGGCGTTGACCACGTATCCGTGCAAACGACGAGGCTCGCTGTTTCGCTGGCTTGAGCGTCTGTCACTGCTGAGCCCGGAAGTGCATGCGCCGAACTCGCGTTGAAGGCTGCCGGTGAAGATCTGCCGCGTCATGCCGCGCGGCAGCCTGGTTTCGTTGAGCTTTGTTTTTATTGCGCCGAGGCCGATGTACCGCTCGGCGTGATCTTCACTGCGGCGGCCGATACGAAGACCGCGTGCACCGTGTCGCCCACCTTCAGATCCTTCAGATCGACATCGGGCCCGACATCGAGTGTTTGCGTTTGATACGCGCCGCGCAGCGTCACGCTGCGCTTCTTGCGATTGATCTTCTCCACGGTCGCCAGCACTTCGATTTGCCGCGCCGACTGATAACCGCCCGACGCCGGCTGATAGGCCTCCGACTCGACACGTTCGCGAATACCCTTGTCGGCCCCTTTCACCTTCTTCGCGGTGACGAGCAACGCGTTCTTGTATTCCGCGTCAACGTTGTCGCCTACTTTCAGTGTGTCGAAGCCCGGCACCTGGTCGCTCACGAGGATGATTGCAGTGCGGCCGCCGGCGCCTTGCAACGTGACAGTCCGCGACGCGGCATCGATGCCGACGATCTTCGCCTGGATATGCACAGGCTGCACCGCACCGACCACGCCTTCAGCGGTACTCGCAAGCGAGTCTTGCGCCCACGCCGGCGGCACCATGCACGCCATCGCGAGCCATGCGGCTACTCCCATCGCTTTCTTCATTTGGGTTCTCCTTCAAGAGCGTTTTCAGTCACTGCCCGTATCGAAAAACAGTTCGTCATCCAGACGAAAACGCATCATAACCCGGTAGAAAGCCGATCGCGCCTACGATTTATCACATTGTGTCAATGTTTGGAATGCCGTTTGAATAGGGAGACGTGTGTGCCGCGTCAACAGCTTGCGAAGCGTCGCTCATACGCGCCGCCTCGCCCGCCGCTCCCTGTTTTGTCACACGCGTTCGAGCGCGATCGCAATGCCTTGCCCGACTCCGATACACATCGTGCACAACGCAAAGCGGCCCTGGGTGCGCTGCAGTTGATACATCGCGGTCGTGACAAGACGCGCGCCGCTCATGCCGAGCGGATGACCGAGCGCGATCGCACCGCCGTTCGGATTGACGCGTGGATCGTCGTCGGCCACGCCGAGCATGCGCAGCACAGCCAGCCCCTGCGACGCGAACGCTTCATTGAGCTCGATCACATCGAACTGATCGAGCGTCATGCCGAGGCGGCCGAGCAGTTTTTGCGTGGCAGGCGCAGGTCCAATTCCCATCACGCGCGGCGCGACGCCGGACGTCGCGATACCGAGCACACGCGCACGCGGCGTCAGGCCGAAACGCTTTGCGGTCGGTTCGTTGGCGAGCAGCAGCGCGGCGGCGCCGTCGTTGACACCCGATGCATTGCCGGCCGTCACCGTGCCGTCGGGCCGCACGACACCCTTGAGTTTCGCGAGCGCTTCAACACTGGTTTCACGCGGATGCTCGTCGCTTGACACGAGCAGCGGGTCGCCCTTCTTTTGCGGGACCGTCACTGCGATGATTTCCTGCGCGAGCGTTCCGTCACGCTGCGCGCGCGCCGCTTTCTGCTGGCTGCGCAATGCGAACGCATCCTGATCGGCGCGGCTCACGTTGAATTCCTGCGCGACGTTTTCGCCGGTCTCCGGCATCGAATCGACGCCGTACATCTGCTTCATGAGCGGGTTGATGAAACGCCAGCCGATCGTCGTATCGAACAGGTCGGCCTGCCGCGCGAACGCGCTGGTCGCTTTGCCCATCACGAATGGCGCGCGGCTCATGCTTTCGACGCCGCCTGCGAGCATGATTCCGGCCTCACCCGCCTTGATCGCGCGCGCCGCGATGCCGACCGCATCCATGCCCGAACCGCACAGCCGGTTGACCGTCGAACCGGGCACGCTCTGCGGTAAGCCCGCGAGCAGCAACGACATACGCGCGACATTGCGGTTGTCTTCGCCGGCCTGATTGGCGCAGCCGTAGATCACATCATCGACCGCGGTCCAGTCGACCTCCTTGTTGCGCTCGATCAACGCCTTGAGCGGTACGGCGCCGAGGTCGTCCGCACGGACGGACGACAGGGAACCCGCATAGCGGCCAATCGGCGTGCGGATTGCATCACACAGGAAAGCTTCGGCCATCTCGATGTCTCCAACGATGCTGCGTCAACGGCCGCTTCGACGCTGCGGCGGCCACTCTCGGCAGTGCTCGCGGCGCACTGCGCGGCGAGCGGAAGTGAAAGTGCGGCGCCCCTTGCGGACCGCCTCGATAAACTGTGTCGATCTGTCGTGTCGACCTTGCCGTTTGTTCTATATACGAACAAACGATCTTATATCGAACAATTTGAGTCATAATAGGCGTGGGCCGAAAAGCGTGTCAAGCGCCCGCTCTACGTCCCGGCGCCCGCGCCGGGACGGGTCGATCCATTGTGAACGCACGTGGGTTCGGCCGCGGCCTGCCTACCCGGCGAAGTTGGCGAATTCCGGCGCATGCGCTATCGTCACAGCTTTTCGTACCGCCTTGCCATTCCGTTGCCCGCCACATGGCCACCCATAAAGACACTCGAGCGTCGCAGCCCGCATCCGCGATGGCGGCGGAGATTCCCGACAAACCGGGCGATTCCTATGTGCAATCGTTCGCGCGCGGCCTTGCGGTGATTCGCGCGTTCAATGCGGAGCGTCCCGCGCAAACACTCACCGACGTCGCCGCCGCAACGGGTCTGACACGCGCCGGCGCGCGCCGCATTCTGCTCACGCTGCAAACGCTCGGTTATGTCGAGGCCGATGGGCGCCTGTTTCAGCTCACGCCGCGCATTCTCGACTTAGGCTTCGCCTATCTGACATCGATGCCGTTCTGGAACGTCGCCGAGCCGGTCATGGAAGAGTTGTCGGCGCAGGTCCACGAAAGCTGCTCGGCAGCCGTGCTCGATCGCACGGAAATCGTCTATGTGCTGCGCGTGCCGACGCATAAGATCATGACCATCAATCTGTCGATCGGCAGCCGTCTGCCCGCATGGTGCACGTCGATGGGACGCGTGCTGCTCTCCGCCCTCGACGAGGCAACGCTCGACGCCACGCTCGACGCGTCGAATCTGCATGCGCACACGCCGCGCACGGTCACCGACCGTCACGAACTGAAACAGGTGATCGCGCAGGTTCGCCGCCAGGGCTGGGCGATTGTCGATCAGGAGCTGGAAGAGGGGCTGATTTCGATATCGGCGCCGATCCGCAACCGGCAAGGCCGCATCATCGCGGCGATGAATATCAGCGGCAACGCGCAGCGCAATTCAGCCAGGCAGATGATGAAAACGTTTCTCGAGCCGCTGCAAAGGGCGGCTCAGAACGTGTCCGATCGGGTCGCGCTGCGCGGGTAGTCAAGCGTCGCGTCAGCGGCCGAGGTAGCGCTCCACGAGCCGTGCCCAGTACGCCGCGCCGATCGGCAGATTGCGGTCGTTGAAATCGTAGTGCGGGTTGTGCACCATGCAGCCATCCTCGCCGACACCGTTGCCAAGACGCAGGAACGTGCCCGGCCGCTGCTGCAGCATGAACGAGAAGTCTTCGCTGCCCATCAGCATGTCCGTATGCGCGACGACGTTGTCGCTGCCGACCAGTTCGCGCGCAACCTCGATCGCGAAGTCGGTCTCCGCATCCGAATTGATGACGACCGGATAGCCTTCGATGTACTCGACGTTCGCCTTGCCGCCGTAACTGGCGGCCTGGCTTTCGGCAAGCTCGGTAATGCGTTTTTTCAGCAAGGTGCGTACGTCGGCGCTAAACGACCGCACGCTAAGCTCAAGCTTCGCGGTGCCCGGAATCACGTTGTTGACGGTGCCCGCATGCATTGAGCCGACTGTCACGACAGCGGGTTGCGCCGGGTCGATGTTGCGCGCGACGATGGTCTGCAATGCCATCACGATGCTCGCTGCGATCACGACCGGGTCGACCGTCATATGCGGCCGTGCCGCATGCCCGCCGACCCCTTCAATCGTGATCACCGCCTTGTCGCCGGCCGACATGAACGGGCCTTTGCGGAACAGGAACTTGCCGGGCTCCGCACCCGGATGATTGTGCATGCCGAACACCGCATCGCAGGAAAAGCGCTCGAACAGGCCATCGTCGATCATCTTCTTTGCGCCGCTGTCGACGCCGCTTTCCTCGGCCGGCTGGAAATACAGATGCACGGTGCCGGAAAAGCGGCGCGTCGCGGCCAGATGCTGCGCGGCGCCGAGCAGCATCGTCGTATGGCCGTCGTGACCGCATGCGTGCATCTTGCCGTGTGTGCCGCTCGCATAAGGAAGGCCTGTCTGCTCGATGATCGGCAGCGCATCCATGTCCGCGCGAATGCCGATGCTGCGCGTGCCCGAACCGGCTTTCAGCGTGCCGACGACGCCCGTACGGCCGACGCCGCGCGTCACCTGCCAGCCCCACTCTTCGAGCTTGCGCGCGACCAGTGCGGCGGTCTCGACTTCTTCGTACGCGAGCTCGGGATGATGGTGAATCTGATGACGGATGTCGCGCAGCGCGGCGGCTGCGGGTTCGAGGTCGGCTACTTCGGCAAAGGGCACTGCATCGTTCATCGGCGGACTCCGTGCAATAGGCGCCGCGCAGCGCGCGGCGAACAGCATGCACTATATCAGCACCATTACTGGTCATTCCCCTTGATCAGGTCGGCCGCAACTGGTGTCAGGAAGCCGAACAGCGAGGTGGACTGTCCGCCTTGATCCAAAAACGACGTGAAGTAAAGTTCCGTGGCCGGCGCGCCCACCGCATCGAAGTTTGCCGGCGACGTATTGCCCGGTGCGATGCCGCGCAGACCCCGGATCGTCAGCGGCTTTCCGGTCGAATCTTTCAGCATGCCGTCGAATTTCCCGGTGGCGAGATCGAAGGCCGCGACCCCGCCAGCGGACTCGCTATTGTCAGTCCCCGACTGGGCGACGAGCAGTTCATGACTGAACGCGCCGAAATCGAGCGGCGCCAACGCGACGCCATACGGCGCGTCCATGAAATCGCCGTGCTCGAGACGCGTGAGCAGCACGCCCGATGTCGAAAAAATATCGACGTAACCGAGGCCGGGTCCCGATACCGGTGTCGTGCTGCTGCTGTCCGGATGCAACGCGTACGTCACGACGATATCGTTGCCGATGGCCTGCACGTTATACGGTGAATAACCGGCCGGCAGACGGTCATCGACAAACGGGCTGTTCTCCGCATAAATACGGTCGCTGTCGAAGCGCCACGGTCCCGCGTCGCCGCGCGGCAATCTGACCGCGCGGAGCGTCGAGTCATAGACGTCGATGCTGTTACGGCCGAAATTCGCTGCATACAGATAGCGCTTGCCGTTCAGAAACGCGCTGGCGATGGCGGGATAGATCGATCCGGGTGCACCGGTTGCGACAATTTCAGCGTGCGTCGAGACCGGTGTTGGGCCTGACGCCGCGCCCACATCGGGGTTCCACCCGGCAATCGCGCCATCGAGTGTGCTGAACAGGAAAGCGGCGGGCTTCCCGGCCGCGACCGGGAAGTCAGTCGGACTGTTGTTGGCGATCGTACCGGCAGGCGATCCTGTCGCCGCAGCCGATCGAGTTGCACGGGCCGGCGGAATCGTCACGACCAGCGCATTCTTCGTGCCGTCGCCGATATAAAGCGTACTGACACCGGTTTTCGAATCCGATACCCACCACTCGGTACTCGAAAAACGCGAGAGCCCTATCGGGTCGCCGAGCTGGGAATCGACCAGTTTCGCGGCTCCCGCGGAATTCGAGACCAGGTTCGTTTGTGTATAGCTTTGAGCCGAGGCGACTCCCATCCACATCGATGCGGATAGCGATGCCGCACTCAGAAGTTTTAGTTTTAGTCTTACACTCATTTAGTACTCCGTTACATTAAGGACATTCGAGGGGCGACATTAGACCGGCACGCGACGCGGCATCCGGTGCCACGCGTGCAACGTCAGATCAACTGGAACGACTGTTATTGCTGAATAACGTAGATCTGTGAGCGGACGAAGGAAGGTAGCGCGTCCGCCGGCCGATTCCAAATTAGGGAATCAAGCACCTATTTGATCAAATGCATCGGTGCGAAATACAGACCACCCGAAGAATGACCGGTCTTTTGCGAACATTGCGCGTCTCCGTATGAGACAGCGCAATGCGCCGGAAAGAGACGCCGCTGCGCCCGCCGGGCTCAGACGATCCCGCGCACGACTTGCACGAAAGCGTGTCCGGCTTCTTCGAGCGCGCCAGAATTGTCGATGCGGGTCAGGCGCGTGCCATCAGGCAGCGAAAACGGCGCGTGTCTCGCGAGCCGCGCGGCGACCTGTTCAGCCGTTTCGCGCGCTCGCGCGCCAAGCCGGGCCGCAAGAATGTGCGGCTGCGCTTCGACATGCACGACTTCCGTGTGCGGATAGCGCTCGAGCACCCGTTCCAGATGTTGCCGCGAACCGTTGACGACCACCGTGCAACCGCGCGCGAGCCACGTATCGAGTTCGATACCGATGCCATAGCGCAGCGAATGGCTCGACCACTCGAGCGCGAAGAGCCCCAATGCGGAACGCGCTTCGAACTCTTCGAGCGTCAGCGCGATATGGTTTTCGTGGCTGCCCGCGCTGCGTGTGATGTAGCGATGCGCGAACACGACCGGCGCACCGGCAACATGACTGCGCGCGAAATGCAGCAGCGAATCCTTACCCGCGCCCGATGGGCCCATTACATAGATCAAACGGCCTTTCATGCGAAGTTCACCTCCGCAGTGCTTCCGAACGCAAACCGCTGCCAGAGCACAAACGGCTCGCCCGGCGCGGGTTCGACGAAAATCGCCATGCCGTCAACGGGCAACGGACCCAGCTGCGACATGCGCGCCTGCCACCATCCGACGATCGCTGCGCGATCCTGCTCGAGGTCGAGCGAGTTCGACAGCGTCATATGAAAACGGAATTCGTCAAACACGTACGGGTATCCCCATTCGACGAGCAGCGCACGCTGCCGCTCAGAGAGCGGCGCAGCGAGACGTCGCTCGAGATCCGCTGCCGGCGGCTTCGCCCGCAACCCCGCGAACGTGCGCAGCGCATCCGCAGCGAGTTCGCGCATGCGCGCGTCGCCGTCGTCGTCGGCCGGTCTCAACGCGACGAAATCGCCGAGCGTCGCCACTGCGACGGGCAAAGCGAAGCCCGTTTTCGTCTGCGTCCAGCGCTGCGCCGCATCAACGAGATCGTGCGGACGCACGCCGTCGGCAAGACGAAATGGAGCAACCAGCGTGCCGTGCCAGCCGTAGCGACGCGGCGCCTGAGTGAGTTCGGCAAGCGCTTGCGACAGCGACGGAAACTCGGCATCCGCTTCATGCGTAGCGCCGCGCTCGGCGTCGCGCCCAAGCCATGCGCAACCTGCATCCCACCATCCGGACGCACGCGGTGGCGCGTAGTAAATCGCGAAGCGCGCGGTCGCACTCCAGCTGCCCGCTGCGCCGGCTGCAGCCGCAGCATCAGCGCCATGTCTATCTGCTCGCGCCGCGTTCATACGTCGTTCTCCACCATCAACTGAACGCGGTCTGCCGCGAAATGCGTAAAGCCGTATTTGATTGGCGTCCCGTCGGTATCGACGTCGACGTTTTCGACCCACAGCACCGGCTGCTGCCGATTGATATTCAAGCGGCGCGCCACATCCGCATCCGGCAGCACGCTGCCGATACGGCTCCATTTGCGCAGGTAGTCGGTCACGCCAAATTCGGCAAGCGCCTTCGTCATGCCGCCCGTCCGTTCAAGCACGTCAGGCAGGTCGGTGAAACGCGCGGCCGGATACCAGCTGCGCGCGTACGTGAGCGGCACCCCGTTCGCTTCGTGCAGCGTGTCCATCCGGTACACCGACACCCCGGCGCGCAACCCCAACGCCTTCGCGACATTAGGCTCTGCCTTCACGCGCGCCGAAGACAGCAGCAAGCCTGACGACTGTTGCCGCCGCAAGTTTTCGGTAAAGCGGGTGCGGCGTCCGATCGTATAGTCGATTGCGCCTGGCTGAACGAACGTACCTCGCCCCTGTTCGACACTCACGAGACCCAGTGCCGCAAGCCCCAGCATCGCGCGGCGGATCGTGTGACGGTTGACGTCGAAACGCTTCGCCAGTTCGGCTTCGCTCGGCAAGCGCCCCTCTTCGCCGAAACCGCTCGCAGCGATTTCCGCCGCAAGAATCTGCTCGATCTGCCGCCACACGGCGACGCCGCCGCCGCGTTCGAGCAGCGTGCCGGGTGTCGCGTCGTCGTTCGATGTCATGGTGCTGTCATTCCCCTCAGTTCAAATAAACAACTCTCAATTGTAGTGCCGAAGCCGTGATAAAAATGTGAATGTACACACCGCACGGCGTCACCACGGCATTTTACTCATAAACGTCTAGACGTTTAGATGAATAGATGGTCAAATATCCGGACATCGACACCACGGAACATCCGATGAGCGACCCTTCCGCCCCCGTTTCTCCCGCCTCGTCATTGTCATCCACGCGTCGCGCGTGGATGGGGGTGTTGGCGCGCACGCCACGCGCCGACCTCGAAGCCTCGTTGCAGCGCGCGCTGAACGGTGCCCCTTTGCCGGCTTTCGACTGGCTACGCCCACCTGAAATCGGCCTTGCAATGGTACGTGGCCGTATCGGTGGCAGCGGCGATGCGTTCAATCTCGGCGAAGCGACGGTGACGCGCGCCACCCTGCGGCTACGCGAGCCGGTGGCGAATGCGCCGGTCGGCATCGCCTGCCATCTCGGCCGCGACCGGCGGCGCGCGGAACTCGCCGCACTGGCTGACGCGCTGCTGCAACTGCCGCAACACCATCCTGATCTGCACGTACAACTGATCGAGCCGCTGGCCGCACGCATCGAAGCCGCACGCGCGGTACGCCGCCAGGATACGGCCGATACGCGCGTCGAATTCTTCACGATGGTCCGAGGCGACTGATGAACACATCGAACAATCAGGCGCACGTCGCGCTGTCCACACCCTCGCCTGCGTCGATGGCCAGCTCGTTGGCCACACTCACCCCGGGCTTCGCCGATCCGGTGCACGACACGCAAGCGGTCTTTCGCACGCTGCTCGATACACTGTCGCGTCCGGGCACAGTTGGCACGGTGCGCGGCGTGTTGCCGGCACTCGGCGCAGCAGGTCAGCGGCCCGCGGCCGACCGCGCCGCGTTCGCCGCACTACTCACGTTGTGTGATTTCTCGACGCCTGTCTGGCTCGCGCAAGCGGATCCGGCACTGGCATCCGCGCTGCGCTTTCACACCGGTGCACCGTTGGTCGATACGCCGCAAAGCGCCGCGTTCGCCTATCTGCACGACGCGGCGGTCATGCCGGCACTGGAAAGCTTCGCGCTTGGCGAACCTGAAGCACCCGAAACGGCGGTGACGCTGCTGATTCGCGTCACCGCATTGACGGGCGGTACGCCGCTCACGCTACGCGGCCCGGGTATCGAAACGACACACGCGATCGCGCCAGTCGGTCTGCCCGAACGTTTCTGGCGCGAACGCGCGGAACTGGCGCCGCTCTTTCCGTGCGGTATCGACTGCTACTTCGTCTGCGCAGACACGCTGATGGGCCTGCCGCGCACAACCCAAGTGGAGCTGAACTAATGTACGTTGCCGTCAAAGGTGGAGAGCGCGCGATCGAAGCATCGTGGCGCCTGCTCGATCAGGAACGCCGCGGCGATACGCGGCTTGCGGAATTGAGCGTCGCGCAGATTCGCGAACAGTTGCGCCTCGCGGTGTCGCGCGTGATGACCGAAGGGTCGGTGTACGACGAAGAACTCGCTGCGCTCGCGATCAAGCAGGCGGCCGGCGACCTCGTCGAAGCCATCTTCCTGTTGCGCGCCTATCGCACGACGCTGCCGCGTTTCGGCTATACGCAACCGCTGCGCACCGACGCGATCCACGCCGAGCGCCGCATTTCCGCGACATTCAAGGATGTACCCGGTGGCCAGCTGCTGGGTCCGACTTACGACTACACGCAGCGTCTGCTCGATTTCGCGTTGCTCGCGGAAGGCGAAGCCGATCGCGCGAGCGCGAGCCTTGAAGCAGAGGGTCGTCCGTCAGGGGCGCGCGACGTCGCGCAAGAGTCGATGCCGCGCGTCGTCGCGCTGCTCGACAAGGAAGGCTTGATCGAACAGGAAACGCCGGCGCCGGGTGCGCCGGAACCCGGCGATCTGTCGCGCGAGCCGCTCGCGTTTCCCGCGAGCCGCGCGACACGCCTGCAAAACCTTGCGCGCGGCGACGAAGGCTTCCTGCTCGCGATGGGCTATGCGACGCAACGCGGCTACTCGCACACCCACCCGTTTGCCGGCGAGATTCGCTTCGGCAGCGTCGCGGTCGAGATGGTGCTCGACGAGCTCGGCGAAGCGGTCGACATCGGCGAGATCGACGTGACCGAATGCCAGATGATCAACCAGTTCGCGGGTAGCTCCGCGGCGCCGCCATCGTTTACACAAGGCTACGGACTTGCGTTCGGCCATTCGGAACGCAAGGCGATGGCGATGGCGCTGGTGGACCGCGCACTGCGCTCCGAAGAACTCGGCGAAGCGTTGAGCTCGCCGACGCAGGATGTCGAATTCATGCTGTCGCATAGCGATAACGTGGAAGCGTCCGGTTTCGTGCAGCACCTGAAGCTGCCGCATTACGTCGATTTCCAGTCCGAGCTCGAGCTCGTGCGACGGTTGCGTGCACAACATCCGGCTACGGCCGCCGCACCGCGCGGCGGCAATGGGACCGACGGCCATCCAGGCCATGGCGCCGCCGCCGCCAACCCGCACGCTCAACAGGAAGAGGCTGCATGAACTCGCCCGACACGCACATCGCGACGCTCGAACAAGAGCGTGCCGCCGAAGGATACAACTTCGCCTATCTCGACGAACAGACCAAGCGCATGATCCGCCGCGCACTGCTCAAAGCCGTTGCGGTGCCGGGCTACCAGGTGCCGTTCGCGTCGCGTGAAATGCCGCTGCCGTTCGGCTGGGGCACGGGTGGCATTCAGGTGACCGCCTCGATCATCGGCCGCGACGATACGCTGAAGGTCATCGATCAGGGGTCCGACGAAACCACGAACGCGGTCAATATCCGCCGTTTTTTTGCGCGCACCGCAGGCGTCCGGACCACGCGCCGCACCGCCGAAGCGACGATCGTGCAGACGCGCCACCGTATTCCCGAAACGCCGCTCACCGACAAACAGATTCTCGTCTATCAGGTGCCGAACCCTGAGCCGCTGTACCGGCTCGAGCCGCGCGTCGCCGAAAGCAGAAAGCTGCATGCGCTCGCCGACTATGGCCTGATCAGCGTGAAGCTGTACGAGGACATCGTGCACCACGGCAGCATTGCGACCACTTACGACTATCCGGTGATCGTCAACCACCGCTATCTCGCGTCGCCGTCGCCGATCCCGAAGTACGACAACCCGAAGATGCATATGAACGCCGCGCTGCAACTGTTCGGCGCCGGGCGCGAACGGCGCATCCACGCCATTCCGCCCTACACCGCCGTGCGCAGTCTCGACTTCGACGATCACCCGTTCGACGTGCAGCGCTGGGACCATGCGTGCGCGCTGTGCGGATCGACGGAAAGCTTCCTCGACGAAATGATCGTCGACGATAGCGGCAAGCGGATGTTCGTCTGCTCGGACAGCGACTACTGCCACGAGCGTCGCGAAGCGCAGGCGCAGTCACAATCGCAGCAGCCTCACAGCCACGGCGCCGGAGAACACGCATGATCGATCAGGCCACCCCGACGTCCGCTCCGACACCCACCCCGCTGCTTAGCGCACGCGCACTCACCAAACAGTACGGCGGCCGCAACGGTTGCAGAAACGTAAGTTTTGAGCTGTATCCTGGCGAGGTGCTGTGCATTGTCGGCGAATCCGGCTCCGGCAAAACGACGCTGCTTAATACGCTCGCACTGCGCACCGAGGCCGATAGCGGTACGCTGCACTACACGGCCGCGCATGGCGCGACGGTCGATCTGCGCACGCTGTCCGAGCCGCGCCGGCGGCTGCTGATGCGCACCGAGTGGGGCTTTGTTCAGCAGAATCCGCGTGACGGGCTGCGTGTGGGCGTGTCCGCGGGCGCGAACATCGGCGAGCCGCTGATGGCGGTCGGCGCGCGCCACTACGGACAAATCCGCGCGCTCGCGACGCAATGGATGGAGCGTGTCGAACTCGACCCGACGCGCATCGACGAATATCCATCGGCGTTTTCGGGCGGGATGCAGCAGCGTCTGCAGATCGCGCGCAATCTGGTCACTGGCCCGCGTCTCGTGTTCATGGACGAACCGACCGCCGGCCTCGACGTGTCCGTGCAGGCGCGTCTGCTCGACCTGCTGCGCACGCTGACCGCCACGCTGCATCTGTCGGTGCTGATCGTCACGCACGATATCGGCGTTGCGCGGCTGCTCGCGCACCGGCTGATGGTGATGCAAGGCGGTGAAGTCGTCGAATCGGGTCTGACCGATCAGGTGCTCGACGATCCGCAGCATCCGTATACGCAAACGCTCGTTTCCTCGGTTCTGCCGGTTTGAGGTCTTTGATGTCATTTACCGAATCCAATGCCGCGCGCGCCATCGGGCGCACGTTCGTCGACAACCCGACGCTGATGCTGCGGGCGGTCGGCGTCGCGAAGACCTTCACGCTGCACGGCCAGGGCGGCGTGCAGATCGACGCTCTCGATGGCGTGTCGCTCGATGTTCAACGCGGCGAATGCGTCGTGCTGGTCGGCCCGTCAGGCGCCGGCAAGAGCACGCTGTTGCGCTGCCTGTACGGCAACTATCTGGCCAGCGCCGGCACGATCGCGCTGCGCGACGATGGGTGCGACGCACAGCACGTTGCGATCACAGGCGCACAGGCACACGAAGTGCTGCATCTGCGACGCAGCGTGGTCGGCTATGTGAGCCAGTTCCTGCGCGTGATTCCGCGCGTGCCGACGCTGACGCTGGTCGCCGAGCCGCTGCTGTCGCGCGGCGTCGCCGAGCCTGAGGCGCGCGAGCGCGCGGCCGCGCTGCTCGCGCGACTGAATGTGCCCGAGCGGCTCTGGTCGCTCGCGCCGGCGACGTTTTCCGGCGGCGAGCAGCAGCGCGTGAACATCGCACGCGGGCTGATCGCGGAACATCCGGTGCTGCTGCTCGATGAGCCGACCGCATCGCTTGACGCGGAAAACCGCGACGTGGTGGCCGATCTGGTCATCGAAGCGCGCGAGCGCGGCGCGGCCATCGTCGGCATTTTTCATGACGAAGACACGCGCGCGAAGGTCGCGACGCGCCGACTTGAATTGAGGCCACCGCTGCGTCATACAGCGGCCATACACTGACATCCAATACCAATACGGAGTCTTCGATGTTGATCAGGAATGCCCGCGTCGTCACGCGGGAGGAAGAATTCACCGGCGTCGTGTGGGTCGAAAACGACGTGATCCGCGATATCTCGCGCGGCACGACGTCCGCGCGCGAATCGGAGGACTGGGAAGGCGATTACCTGCTGCCCGGCCTGATCGAGTTGCACACCGACAATCTCGAGAAGCATCTCGCGCCGCGCCCCGGCGTGTTCTGGAACACCGACGCTGCATTCGTGATTCACGACGCGCAGGTCGCCGCGGCCGGCATCACGACCGTATTCGACGCGCTGGCGATCGGCTCGCGCGCACACAACGGGCCGCGCGAGCGCGGCATTCAGACGCGCTGCGCCGAAGCGCTGCAACGCTTCACCGAGCGCAAGCTGCTGCGCGCCGATCACTTCCTGCACTTGCGCTGCGAAATCGCGACTGGCGATGTGGTCGAGGTGTTCGACGAGCTGTGCTCGCATCCGATGCTGCGGCTCGCGTCGGTGATGGATCACACGCCTGGGCAGCGGCAGTGGCACGACCGCGTCGCATGGCGCCGTTTCCAGGAACGCCACGGCAAGCTCACCGATGAGGAAGCCGAGCGCACGCTGACCGAGCTCGCGGAAGAACAGCAGCGCTATTCCGATGCGAATCGTCGCGCCATCATCGAGCGCTGCAAGAAACTGCAGGTGCCGGTCGCGAGCCACGACGACACCGTCGTCGAGCACGTCGAACAGGCGGCCGCCGAGGGCGTCGTGCTGGCCGAGTTCCCGACCACCCGCGTCGCCGCCGAAGCCGCGCACCGGCACGGCATCGCGACGATCATGGGCGCGCCGAACGTCGTGCGGGGCGGCTCGCACTCGGGCAACGTCTCGGCGCTCGAACTGGCGAAGGCGGATCTGCTCGACATCCTGTCATCGGACTATGTGCCGTCGAGTCTGCTGACCGCCGCGTTCGAACTGGTCGACAAGGCCGGCTGGACCTTGCCGCGTGCGATGGCGACGGTGTCGGCGGAACCGGCCCGTACGGCCGGCCTGCACGACCGCGGCGTGATTGCGCCTGGTTTGCGCGCCGATTTCGTGCGCGTCACGATGATGGACTCGCTGCCCGTGCCGCGCGCCACCTGGCGCGCAGGCGTGCGGGTGGTCTGACTGGGCGGGCGTCCGCGACGCCCCGGTCGCTCCAGCCGCTTCAATCGCGCGTGGCAGACTGCCGCACATCAAGGCCGTCTCGCTGCACTGCCGCCGCGCTTCATCATGCGGCAGTGCAGCGAGCGCGCGCTGGCTGGCTCCCGCGCGATTCACGCTTTCAATCACGCGCACGCGTTACCGCGTAACTGTCAACTTCCTTTCACCCCCCATTTCCCCGCAAATGCGCGTCAGTGCTTGCTTTGCCGCGCCATCGGGGGTTTTACCAGGTCCCTAATATTTTTGGACTGGTAAGCTTGGCGCGCGCTGCTGGCGGCCCGTCAGCGGCCAAAACCACCAAGCCCAGCCGTCATCCGCGGCGGGTGATGTCGCACAGCACAATCCGCGTGCGCGACCATTTAGAACCACTCGGGAGTATTTCAGTGAAAAAACTGCTCGCGGCCTTGACGGTTGCCCTGCTTGCCACCGTTTCGATCGGCGCACACGCCAAAGACTGGACGACGGTCCGTTTCGGCGTCGACGCCAGCTATCCTCCGTTTGAATCGAAAGGCTCCGACGGCAAGCTGGTCGGCTTCGACATCGACCTCGGCAACGAAATCTGCAAGCGCCTGAACGCGAAATGCGTGTGGGTGGAGAACGACTTCGACGGCATGATCCCCGCGCTAAAGGCGAAGAAGTTCGACGGCGTGCTGTCGTCGATGTCGATGACACCGCAACGCGCTGAGCAGATCGCCTTCTCGTCGAAGCTGTTCAATACACCGACGCGTCTGGTTGCGAAGAAAGGCTCGAACATCCTGCCGACTCCCGATTCGCTCGCTGGCAAGTCGGTCGGCGTCGAGCAGGGCACGATCCAGGAAACCTACGCGAAGACCTACTGGGAACCGAAGGGCGCGAAGGTGGTGGCTTACCAGAACCAGGACCAGGTCTACGCCGACCTGATCTCGGGCCGCCTCGACGCAGCGCTGCAAGACGCCGTGCAAGCGGACATCGGCTTCCTGAAGACGCCGCGCGGCGCGGGCTTCCAGTTCGTCGGCAAGGATCTCGAAGACAAGAAGATCCTCGGCGAAGGCGCCGGCATCGGCATGCGCAAGGAAGACGCCGATCTGAAGGTGAAGGTCGACAAGGCGATCGCCGAGATTATCAAGGACGGCACCTACAAGAAGCTCGAGAAGAAGTACTTCGACTTCGACGTGTACGGCAGCTGATCGGCGCCGGCGGCGCGGCTGGGCCGCGCCGGCTGGTGTGAAAGGACGGGCTCCTCGCGGAGCCCGTTTTTGTTTGGCGCGTCGGATCGGATAAGATCGTGCAGTTGGAACTCGCCCGCCCCTCTCGCGTTTCGTTGTGCGCGCTACGGTTCTTACCCTGCAATCAACCACATAGCGCGGCTTGACGCTTTGCCGCCCCTGAATCATGCACACCCAAACTCATCCGCTGATTTCCCCGTCGCTGGGTACCGCCCGCAGTCTGACGAGCTTCCACTACGGCCCCGGCGGCGGACAGAAGGTTTATATCCAGTCGTCGCTGCATGCCGACGAACTGCCTGGCATGCTCGTCTGCTGGGCCTTGCGCCGCAAGCTCGAAGCACTTGAAGCCGCCGGCAAGTTGCGCGGCGAGATTATCGTGGTACCGGTCGCCAATCCGATCGGCCTGAACCAGCATCTGCTCGGGCTGCTGGCAGGCCGCTTCGACACGAACACCGCACAGAATTTCAACCGCAACTTCCATAACCTCGCCGCGCTCGTCGAGCCGATCATCGAAAAGCGGCTCACCGATGACGTCGCGCGCAACCGCTCGGCGATCCGTGCGGCGATGCGCGAAGCGCTCGAAGCGCAACGGCCGCGCACCGAACTCGAATCGCACCGCCTCGCGCTGCAACTGATGTCGTACGACGCGGACATCGTGCTCGATCTGCATTGCGATTGGGAAGCCGCGCTGCACCTGTACACGAACCCGGACCTGTGGCCGGATGTCGAGCCGCTGTCGCGCTACCTCGATGCGAAGGCATCGCTGCTCGCGCTCGACTCGGTCGGCAACCCGTTCGACGAAATTCACAGCTTCTGCTGGTCCGATCTGCGCACGCGCTTTGGCGACCGCTTTCCGATTCCGAACGGCTCGATCTCAGTCACCGTCGAACTGCGCAGCCAGCGCGACGTGTCATATGAGTTCGCGGAGAAAGACGCGCAAGGGATCGTCGAATACCTGACGCACCGCGGCGTAATCGAGGGCACGGCCGCACCGATGCCGCCGCTCGAATTCGCGGCGACGCCGCTTGCGGGCACCGAGCCGATCAGAACACCGGCGAGCGGCGTGGTGGTGTTCCGCGCGGAAGTCGGAAAGTGGGTCAACGCGGGCACGGAGATCGCCGACATCGTCGATCCGCTGACCGATCGCGTCGTGACGCTGAAATGCACGGTGTCCGGCGTGCTTTACGCGCGGCATGTGTCGCGCTTTGCGACCGCCGGCATGGAAGTCGCGCGCGTGGCCGGCGCGAAGGCGTTCCGCACGGGGTCGCTGCTGTCCGCCTGAACCTTGAGCCGCCGCTGACGGCGGTGCGCTGACCCGAAGAAATCGCCCGCTTTAAGCGGGCGATTTGCTTTCAGCGCTTCCTTCCGAGGGTCGGTCATAATTCTTTCACATTACATACATCTATAAGTAATCTGTAGGCGTAACTATAAAAAACGGGCAAAAATTTCCGCAATCCTCTCTAAAAAATGTAGCTTTTGCACTACATTGTCCACAAATTACGCAATTGTCATATTCAGTTACATGCATTCCCGCTAAATTTGCGGGCGACGAAAGACCGGCCGTAAGAGCATGGCAACTGTCGCTGGCATCCTTTTCTAAATCGGAGAATGCATTTGAACAAGAAAGTACTGACCACGGCGCTCCTCGCAACTTTTGCTGGCGCCGCCCACGCGCAAAGTAGCGTCACGCTGTACGGAATCATCGACGCAGGTATCAGCTATGTGAACCACAGCGGTACCAATTCGCAGAAGCTTTTCAAGTATGACGACGGCGTCGCGCAAGGCAGCCGTTGGGGCATGCGCGGTACGGAAGACCTCGGTAGCGGCCTGAAGGCGATCTTCGTGCTCGAAGGCGGCTTCAACAGCGGCAACGGCACGGCTAGCCAGGGTGGCGCACTGTTCGGCCGTCAAGCGTTCGTCGGCCTGTCGAAGGACGGTATCGGTTCGGTCACGTTCGGCCGTCAATACTCGCTGTCGACCGACGTGCTCGGCGGCGCGTACTCGAACGGCGGCAACACGGTCGTCGGCAACTACGCTTACCACTTCAACGACGTCGACCAGTTGACGTCGAGCCGTATCAACAACTCGGTGAAGTTCAGCAGCGCGAACTTCTACGGCCTGACCTTCGGTGCGTTGTACGGCTTCTCGAACCAGGCTGGCGCATTCGGCGGCGCACCGACGACCGGTACGACGGCTAATCCGGCGACCGGCTCGTCACGTACGTACAGCTTCGGCGCGAACTACGCGTACGGCCCGTTCGGTATCGGTGCCGCCTACACGGACATCAAGTTCCCGGCTCTGTCGACGCCGGCGTTCTCGACGAACCTCGCGAACTTCAACCCGGGCACGGGTGCGGGCCCGACGGGTCTGCCGGGCGTGCTCCGCGATCTGCGCACGTTCGGTGTCGGCGGCCGCTATACGTTCGGGCCGGCTTCGGTCTGGGCGTTGTACACGAACACGCTGTTCTCGCCGATCAGCCTGGCCTCGTCGGCCTACACCGCGGTTGACGTGGGCGGCAAGTACGCACTCACGCAAGCGCTGTCGCTGCAACTCGCGTACACGTACTCGCGCCTCAGCGGCTCGCCGGCGAGCGGCCACTGGAACCAGGTCAACGCAGCCGTCGACTACGCGCTTAGCAAGCGTACCGACGTTTACTTCCTGACCGCCTTCCAGGACGCGAGCGGCACCGTCGGCAAGTCGAACCTGCAAGCGTCGATCGGCGACAGCAACTCGTTCTTCGGCAACTCGGGCAGCAACGCGCAGAATCAGCTGGCATTCCGCATCGGCATGCGTCACAAGTTCTAAATCGCCATCGCGACTGGGCCTTGCGCGCAACGCGTACGGCCAGCCTTGGTGGAAGCACGCAAAGACGCCCTTCGGGGCGTTTTTTTATTTGCAGGTCTAGCCAGGCGCGAGTCTGTCATCGCCATATGGTTGCGTTCGCAACATGCGCCGACGCCGAACGCCCGACTGCAGCTCCGGTTTCGCGTCGTCGTGATCGGAATGGAACGACACCGTAGATGCGCTGCGCGCTTCTCCCGCCTACCAGATTCCAGGTATTGCATCTCGATCAGGTTGCTTCTTAAATGGAACGCTTGCGAGCGCTTCGACAGCCTGCGGGACCACGTTATGAACGAGATTGCAGAACGCGACAGGCACTGCATCATCGGGGCGCTGCAGCGCGCATGCGGTATCCCGCCACAGACTCCCGTCCTGTTCTGCGTCGTATCGCCGACCAGCCCATTGCACGACAGAAGCGAGGTGTTCTGGATTCAGGACGCGTCACAGCATCATGGCAGGACGCTTCTTATGCTGATCGAGTTCGCGGCGCGGACGACGTTTAAAAACAAGCCAGGGACCCTCGCTTCGGTCGCAATCTGCCAGTACGGTACGGTTCGCAAAAACTACGCGGAACAGCAACCCTGGAAGGGTGCGCTCGCCTTCATGAAAGCCACATCCGGTCAGTCTCCCGAAGTCTGCTACTACTTCATCGACTCGGCGCAGCAGAACCCCGTAGGTGCGGCCGAACTGTCGACCAAGCGATTCCAGTTCAGGAAGTTCGCAGCCGGAAACCAGCCCCGACTCGATGTTTCTCTGGCGAATATCCCAACGATTCGACAGCCGGTCGATCTGGCCCAGGTGTCGCCAGTTGACGGTACGCATGCGGTGCACCGAATTTACATGGCCGCGGCATTCACCCTGGCTACGCAAATCGACAAGGAAAAGGGGTACAAGATTGCTGCAATCATTGTTGGCTCTAACGGGCAGATCATCAGTTGGGGAACGAATGACTCGCGCAATACAAACAGCCTCGCCCATGCGGAACGCACTGCGATAGAACGCTACCTGCAGTTTCACGGACAGTCACAACTTCCGGACGGATGCCGGATCTACACCACCCTCAAACCGTGCCTGCTCTGTGCCGGATGGATTGCCGACACGACGCAAAACTCGTTATTGGTCTATTACGGGCATCAGGACAATGGCACGCATGCCCGCAATACGGCACTCGACAATAACCATTCCAGCATTCAGATGGAACTGGGATCTGGCACGGAAAAGCCTGTGCGCACCTACCAAGATGTCGAATACAAGGAACCTATTACTTTCGAAAGGCAGAAAAACAAGGTCGGCCCGTACCTGCGTCAGAATCTGCATGCGTATCTGGACAGAACCGTGCGCGGCAATATCGTGCAAACTTTGGACACCGAAGCACCTAGGGAATTCAAACCTGTGTATCAATCACTCATACGGAAACTGGACAAGTATTTCCGCTATGCGAAGGCCGCCGAATTCGATTCCGTACATCTGAATGTGATTGTCGTGCTCCTGCATGTGGTGGAGTTTCTGAAGCTTTTCGCGTTCCAGTTTGACGATCAGCAGATGGAAGAGGTCCAGCGGATGGTGACCGAGATCGAAAAGCTCAACGCGGCATTCCTGGCTTCTATCTCGCAATAGAACCTCTAAACCAGGCCGCTGGCTACGATCATCCTCGGATTCCTCAACGCCATCCCTGCCGCGTGGCAATTTAGGCATAAAATTCCGCATTACGGGATTTGACACAGGTGTCCAGCGGTACGACGCGCCACGCACACCGTGGGCACGCCGAAATCCCCTACGCGCGCCCGGCCAATGCTTCTCTCTTTCTTCCACCCCATGGACATCCCCTTCAATGAGCGCGGTGTATCGGTCACGCGCAACGCGTTGTCTGCAGCCGGTCAGGTCTTTCCGCTGCGGGAAATCGGCGGCGTGCGCGTCGTGACGGTCCGCAAGAACAGGTGGCTGCCCATCGCTATTTCGGTGATCGGTGTGGTGGGCGCGATCGTCGGCGGGCTGTTCGGTTCGCCGGTTGGCATTGTGTGCGGCGTGATGCTGATCGTGGTCGGCTGGATTACGTGGGCCAGCCAGGACGTGACACACCGGTTGATCGTCGAGTCGGGCGGCAGTCAGCGGGAAGCGCTGTCGAGCGTCGATCTCGAGTTCGTCGAACGCGTCGCGCAAACCGTTCGCGACGCACTGCCCACCTCGCCAGTGGCCTGATCACACGGGCAACACCGGGCAAATCCGGCGCAAATAAGGTGTAAAAGTCGTTAACACAAAATTAACCTTCCGCCGCCGCGCTTTTGCACTCGTTTAAGACCCGCGGGGCTACAGTGGACAGGTCTCAACAGCCGTGCCGTCCCCGCTCGCGTCGGCACCTAGATGATGCACGAACCTGTCTCCACCCTTGAACGGCCCGCGTCGCGCGTGTTTCGTACGCCGGCCCCCGCCCCTCAACCGTCCACCTCCTTTGTCACGATCGACATCACGTTGTCCGGCACCTCCTCCGCCGTCGGCCGGCGCGCGTTGCACACCGCACTGGGCACCGATCTGCGCCTCTACGTGATGACCATCGACAAGCGTCATGAACGCATCACGTTCCGCGTCGAAGTGATGTCGCGCACCATCGACGAAGTGATCGGCGCGCTTACCGGCGCCTTGGAGCGTGCCACCATCGGCCGTGTCAGATCGACGGACATCAAACGTCGCCAGGACGCCTAGTCGTCACAAATTTTTGCAGATGCGCCGCGGCGCGCGCGTAGAGTTTGCGGTTTTGTCATCCCGCGTTCCCTGATGCGGACAACGCAAACGCCGCGCGCGCAGTGCGCATGCGTCGAGGCAGCCGTCATAGGGACACGCGTAACCGCAAGGTGTGTCCCATGGGTACGTATTCTTCGCCGCGTCGCACGGCGGCGCGCGCGAGCGCACGAATTGTCGCCATGCTGTCGGCGGCAGTGTTCTCCGGCTGCGGCACGTCAATCACCACGCCGACGCCGCCCGCCCCCACCGCGGGTCTGATCAACAACGGCCGCGACGGCCTGCTGGTCCCGCTGCATGTGGAACGCAGCGACCTTGGCCACGCGCGGCTCGGATTACCCGCACAAATCGACGGCAAACCCGTTTATCTGATGTTCGATACCGGCACACGCGGCGTGCGTGTGCTGTCGTCCGTGCTGCCGCGTACGACCTACCCCGCTGCCGGCGTTCGCACTTCGCTGTCCTTCCCGACCGGTGCGCAAGCTTCCGGGCCGGTGGTCACGGTGCCGTTCAGCGTGGCCGGTACGAAACCCGTCGATATCGCCGCGCAATCGGTTGACGATGTGCGCTGTTTGCCCGGCGCGAAACGTTGCGTGGCAACGGATGGCTACACTGGTGAGTTCGGCTGGGCATTTTCCGGCATTCTCGGCGCCGCCGCGGATGCGCCGGACGACACGTGCTGCACGCAACCGCTGCGCGCATTGCCCGCGCGTATTGGTCAGCGTTATCTTGTGCATCCGGATCTGGCACGGCCGTACCTCGTGCTGAGTCCGTCAAACGCGGTAGCCGCCGGTTTCACACTGCTGCCATTGCGAGTAGCTCAGGACGGTGCGCTGCAATGGCCGATGGGTTGCGTGCAAGTCGCCGACAAGATGCGCTTTTGCGCACCCGTTGTGTTCGCAACGGGTGGCACCGGCATGGTCCGTATCGAGACCGACAAGGCGCCGGACTGGCTCGACGACGACGCCGAAAACAAGGTGCTCAAACAGGGCAACTACAATCTCGCGCTCGGCATCGGCGCATGGGGGCATCGTTTCGACGGCGCTCAGGTGACGATTGCGAAGACCCATGCCGGTGGGAACCGAATTGTGATTGGCCTGATGGCGCTGCAGAACATCGATTTACTGTTCGACTTTACGAACGCGCAGCTCGGCGTGCGCGCCGCGCGCGATATCGAAACGATTGACGGGTAATGGGGCGCGGCGCACGCCGCTGCGCCGCCCCTGCGCGACTTGCGCCGTCTTATTCCAGCTCGAGCGGCTTCACTTGCCAGATGTCGCGCGCGTACTCGGCGATGGTGCGATCCGATGAAAACTGCCCCATACCAGCCACGTTTTCGATTGCGCTTGCCGCCCAGCCGCGTGCATCGACGAAACGCCGGTCGACCTCATCCTGTGCTGTCGCGAACGCGGCAAAATCGGCCAGCACCATATAGTGATCGCCCCAATCGACGAGCGTGTGGAAGATATCCGAGAAGCGCAGCGGATCGTCCGGCGAGAAAAACCCGGTGCGAATCTGGTCGAGCGCCAGACGCAGCTCGGCGTCCCCCTCGTACACCTGACGCGGCCTATAGCCTGTCGCGCGCAGGTCATCCACCTCATCAGCGGTATGGCCGAAGATAAAGATATTCTCACGGCCCACTGCGTCGCAGATCTCGATGTTCGCGCCGTCGAGCGTGCCAATCGTCAGCGCGCCGTTCAACGCAAGCTTCATGTTGCCGGTGCCCGATGCCTCCGTGCCCGCCATCGAAATCTGCTCGGACAGATCGGCGGCGGGAATGATCAGCTCCGCAACGCTTACGCCATAGTTCGGCACGAACACGACCTTCAGCCGATCGCCGATCACCGGGTCGTTGTTCACCTTGTCACTGACGTCGCCGATCAGCTTGATGATCGTCTTCGCCATCCGGTACGCGGATGCGGCCTTGCCGGCGAACATCACGACGCGCGGCACCCAATCGCGCTTCGGGTCCGCGAGAATCCGGTTATAGCGGACGATCACATGCAGCACATTCAGCAACTGCCGCTTGTATTCATGAATGCGCTTGACCTGCAGATCGAACAGCGCGTTCGGATCGAACGCTATCTTCGTATGCTGCGACAGGTGCTGCACGAGGCGCAGCTTGTTTTGCCGTTTCGCCTCGCGGAACGCGTCGACGAACGCTGCATCGTGTTTCAGATCGCGCAGCTTCGCCAGCTCGAACAGATCGCGGCGCCAATGCGCGCCGATCTGCCGGTCGATCAGCGATGACATCGACGGACTCGACTGCGCAAGCCAGCGCCGCGGCGTCACGCCGTTCGTCACGTTAGTGAAGCGCTCGGGGAACATCCTCGCGAAGTCGGCGAAGATATCGCGGGTCATCAGTTGCGAATGCAACTTCGACACGCCATTCACCTTCTGGCTCGCGACGATCGCCAGATGCGCCATGCGCACACGCCGCTGCCCATATTCGTCGACCAGCGAAATGCGGCGAATCATGTCGACGTCATGCCCCGAATGTTCGCTGACGCGCTTTAGAAACTCCGCGTTGATCTCGAAGATGATCTCGATGTGACGCGGCAGCAGGCGCGCGAGCGTCTCGACGTCCCACGTTTCGAGCGCTTCGGGCATCAGCGTGTGATTCGTGTATGAGAACACCTGCTGCACATCTTTCCACGCTTTGTCCCACGGCACACGATGCACGTCGACGAGCAGGCGCAACAGTTCGGGAATCGCCAGCACCGGGTGCGTATCGTTCAGATGCACGGCCACTTTCTCCGTGAAGCGGCCAAACGTGCTGTGCGTGCGCAGATAGCGGCGAATCAGGTCCTGCATCGTCGCCGACACGAAGAAATACTCCTGGCGCAGCCGTAACTCGCGTCCGGCCGACGTCGAGTCGTCCGGATACAGCAGACGCGAGACGTTCTCCGACATATTCTTCGCATCCACCGCGCGCCGGTAGTCGCCCTGATTGAACGCGGACAGATCGAGCTCTTCGGTGGCGCGCGCAGACCATAGGCGCAGCGTATTGGTCGCGCTCGTCGCGTAGCCGGGAATCACCGTGTCGTACGCCATTGCATTCACGTGCTGCGTTTCGATCCATTCAATATGATCGTTGCGCTGCACGGTACGGCCGCCGAAGTGCACGATGTATTGCACTTCAGGACGCGGAAACTCCCACGGATTGCCCGCGCGCAGCCAGTAATCCGGTGCTTCGACCTGCTCACCATTGACGATCTGCTGCCGGAACATTCCGTATTCGTAGCGGATGCCGTAGCCGAACCCCGGAATGCCGAGCGTGGCCATCGAATCGAGAAAGCACGCGGCAAGACGGCCGAGACCGCCATTGCCGAGCGCCGCATCGGGTTCGAGATCGGTCAGCGCTTCCATATCGACGCCGAGACCCGCCAGCGCCTCCTTCATCTGATCGTAGATGCCGAGCGCGAGCAGCGCGTTCGTGAACGTGCGCCCGATCAGAAATTCCATCGACAGGTAATAGACGCGCTTCACGTCCTGCTCGTATTGCAGGCGTGTCGTCTTCATCCAGCGCGCGACCAGCCGGTCGCGCACCGCAAGCGCGGCGGCATGCAGCCAGTCTTGCGGACGCGCGGTGACGGCATCCTTGCCGACGCCGTACATCATGCGATTCGAGATCGAGCGCCGCAGCGCGTCGACGGTACTGTTGAGCTGGTCGAATTCCAGATCCACCGCTGTCATCGAAGCCTCCGGTAAAGCGACGCGGCACGCACCTGGAACGCAAACGGTAAGGCGCAAGCGGCGCGAGCCGGTCTGGTGGATAAATAAGCAGATTAGGACATTTTGCCGTGTCGCGTCATCCGCGAGGGCACTGCGACGCAATGAACATGCCGCGCCGACGCCGGCCTTGCGCTCGCCAGCGGGCAGGAGTGGACCCGCGGCCCGCGCACGGATACGGTGCAAACTGTCACCCGAGTTGCACTAGTATGGAATCGAAAGAAGGCATATCGGCGACAGCGCTGGACGGAGGTCGACATGAACGCGCAAGCGATGCTCGGAATCATTCATGCGCAGGAACTGCTGATGGTGTCGCTGATCCGCGCGATGCCTCCTGACGACCGACGCAAGGTCGCCGACGAATTCCAGCAGCAGGTCGAGCTGGCCGAAACGCCCCATTTGAGCTCTGGCCACGATCGCGAAGTCTCCGACGCGTTCAAGTCGCATATTCGCAAGCTGTCTATCCTGCTGGCCTCCCTCAGTTGATGCAGGCTGGGCTTACGCGGCGCCCGCTCAGGCAGGGGCGGCGCCCGTTCGCGGGCGCGTGGCGGAACAGACCGTTAGTTGCGTTTTTGTCGACCATTGTTGAAGCCATTTTCAGACACGCGACGGCCTGTATCTCCCCAATAAAGATAAAAACTTAACAAAAGAGGACGAAAACCTTAAGGATCCGATACAAGAACAAATGAAAATTGCAAGAATTCATCGCGTCGCAGGTCGCACAGCGGTTACCTGGAAACATCGCGCATGCGCGCCAGTAACCACGCCATTTGGACAGAAACGGACACCCCCAAGCCCAATTCCGACTGGGTCTTGGGTAAGTTCGCACGCCATGGATTGCCCGCGTGATGTACCGCATCCGCAATCTCTCACCATCGATTGATCAATGACCGTCACGCTTCGGAGAACGGAACGCCGGCTCGGCCGGGCGATCTTTACGCGCGTAACAGCTGCTACGTTTGGTGTATCGAAAGTCGATTTCTGCGCGTGGATTTCGCGGCACTGCGATCTGGGAGAGCCTGGTGCGACTGAATTACGATTACATCGTCGTGGGGGCGGGTTCCGCCGGTTGCGTCCTTGCCATGCGCCTGACCGAAGACCCGCTTGTGCGTGTCGCGCTCGTCGAGGCCGGCGGCGCCGATACTGCCGACGAAGTGCAGATGCCGATCGCTTTTCCGAAGCTGCTCGGGACCACCGTCGACTGGAACTATCTGTCGGAGTCAGAGCGAGGCCTCGATGGACGACAGATCAACCTCGCATGCGGAAGAATGCTGGGTGGCACTTCGTCGATCAATGGAATGGTGTACATCCGCGGCAACAGGACCGATTTCGATGGTTGGGTCCACGAGGGCGCACCCGGATGGTCCTATGCCGAGCTGTTGCCGTATTTCCGCAGATCCGAGGGCAACGACGAGCACCGCAGCGCCTTGCATGGCAACGACGGCCCGCTGTCCGTCACCAATGGCCGCTCGAATCACCCGCTGGTTGAGTCCTTCGTTGAAGCGGCCGTTCAGGCCGGCTACCCGCATAACAATGATTTCAACGGTGACGAGCAGGACGGCTTCGGACTGTTTCAACTGAATCAACGTGATGGAAGGCGTTGTAGCGCAGCGGCCGCATACTTGCACCCGGCTAGCGGCCGGCCCAATCTTCACGTGATCGCAGAGTCGCTGGTTACGCACATCCTTTTCCGGGAACACACCGCGCTTGGCATCGAGCTGACCCGGAACGGAAATACGACAACGCTATTCGCCGATCGTGAAGTGATTGTTTGTTGTGGCGCGTACAACTCGCCGCAACTGTTAATGCTGTCCGGAATCGGCATCGCGAGCGAACTGGAGTCACACGGTATCCGTCCCGTTCTCGATCTTCCTGTCGGGGAGAATCTACAGAACCATTGTCGGGCAAACCTCGCTTACCTTAGCGACGTACCTTCGGCCATTCACGCCGGTTCAGCCGCCGACCTTGCGCTCTATCGCGACGAGGGACGAGGCCCGTTGACCTCCAATCTGGGGGAGGGTGGTGGTTTCGTGCGCACCGACCCTGCGCTCGCCGCGCCGGATGTGCAGTTGATGATGGTTCCGGTCGTCGTTCGAGATGGCGAACCCGCTGTATCACCGCTAAACGGCTATTCGTTTGGGCCGTGCGTGCTGAAGCCGACGAGCCGAGGCAAGGTTAGCCTGCGCAGCGCCCGCCCGGACGAAAAGCCCCGCATCGTGCACAATTTCCTGACCACATCGGAGGATTGCGACACTATGGTGGCGGGCATAAGGATTGCGCTGCACATCGCGGCGCAACCGGCGCTGCGCGCGGTATGCCGTGCCGCACATCGGGTTCCCGCATCAGATAGCACGGAAGCAATCCTGTCCTATGTTCGGCGATATGCGCAGTGTTCCTTTCACCCGGCGGGCTCGTGCCCGATCGGTCGGGTGGTGGACGCGCAGTTAAACGTGCTTGGCGTCGAACGCTTGCGGGTTGTCGATGCCTCGGTCATGCCCAGTATCGTCCGAGGTAACACCAACGCGACCGTTATCGCCATCGCAGAAAAGGCGGCAGACTTGATCCGCGGCAGAACGACCTTCTAGTCACACCTGGCGGCAATCGAATTGTCGATGTATTGCCGTGCGTCGGCTTGTTCAGCCGTTCTTATAGCGCAGCCAGATCGCGTCATGCTCCACTTTTTCAATGGACATAAGCTTGAGATACGCAGGTGCGTGCCACTTTTCCATCGCTACTTCAAACGATGACGGATAATCCCTGCGGCCATCCACCAGAGGCAGGATCAATACACTCACTTCGTCGACGAGACGCGCATTGATGAACGTGCCGCACACAAGCGAGCCGCCTTCCACAATCAGCTTTTTCACGCCCAGTTCGCGTGCAAGCGTTTGCACGACCTTGTCGAGATCGATCTCCGACTTCCCACCGAACATGTACGAGACGCCTATAGATTGGAGGTAAGCCAGATAGTCGTCGTCGACCTGTTCTGTCAATACTTCGATGACGTGCGATCTGAGCGCCGTGTTGCTCTTCCACACGACTCGTCCGTTCGGATCGATGGAAATAGCGTATTGATCCGCGTTGCGCTCGACGAATCGATCGGTGCGAGGGATTGCACGTTTTGCGAGACCTTTCGGATAGTCCGTGCCGGGCGAATTCCGTTCCATGATCACGCTTCCACAGGTACCTTGCGAAATCTCTTGCATGGTCACACGTCCGCAGATCCAGCCATCGGCTTCAAACGTGGCAGCAGTGTTTTCATACAGATCAAATGCGAAATCGAGGTTCCAGCCATTCGTCAAACTGCGCCCGTCAAGCGAAGACATCATGTGAACGACAATATGGGGCTTCATGTATAAGGCTCCTGGTGAGGATGTAAAAGCCAATCTGATAAGTCGTGTCGCGATAAGAAGGATCGGACGCTCAAAGCCGATATGACTATCGATATCGCTCATTTGAAAATCGGATAAAACTGATTAGCAGCTTTTAGGCCGTCACCTTTCATTTGCCTTTTCCTGGATCAGGAATCGCTCGCGTGCGATCGCAGACCCGTTAGCGCGGCGCACGCAGCATAGGAAAGATCGGCGGAGCGTCGGCCTTCTGCAATCGCGCCTGCACTTCGAAGCCTTGCCGCTGATAGAACGACAAATTGCGCTCGTTCGACGACCACAGCGATGCGGGCAACCGCGCCGCATCACATTCGCACAAGCGTTGTGCGAGCAGCGACGCTCCATACCCTTTGGCGCGGCATACTGGCTCGACACCGAGCATCGAGAGATACCAGAAGTCGCCGGCCGGGCGGTAGCCATCAAGTTGTTCGATCATGCCTATCACCGCCGCGAGCCGCTGCGGTGCGCAGGCCTCGCTTACGATCGCGAGCACCGATGCGTCGTCGTGATGCGTGCGCGGCGGTGTCCAGCACGCGACCGCGCGGCCGTCGCTGCTCAGTTGCGCGCTGTCCGAAGCGAACGCGTTGCCGGCTATCACGCGAATCAGGCGCGGCGCGTATGTCAGGTACTGCTCCGGACTATCGAACACCCAGCGCATCAGCGGATCTTCGTTGAACGCAAGCACAAGCGTAGCGACGGCGGTGTCGAGGCCCGCCGCGTCCATGCGGTCATGGTTCTGCATCCGTTCCATGAGGCTTCCCTTAGTATTCAAATCGAAATATATCGATCGCCGCCTCACGTCGTGTTCCTTAGTCAAAGCAATCGTGCTTTAACGCTTCTTTATCCAGGGAGCGTGTCAGTGCAGCGAAACGTTCGAGTGCGCCAATCGGACGGCAAATCCATTCGCAAGTCTTATGCGCGTTAGTTTTATTTTCTGTCACCGGTTATCGAGTCGATTGACCCTAAAGGACATTTTTTGTTGACTTGATGAGTCAGGTTCGCTCATGTGAAGTATTGCTTCATGCCTCGCGGCAAGCCGGCTGGCAATGCATGCTGCGCGGCGCAAATCCGTTCGCCGCGTGCCACAAAGGGATACCTGGTCTGGTTCCTGGTATTGTCCGCGCGATCGGATGTATTTAACGTCGCGTGGTCAAGTCCACCCGCCAGCCGTTTCCTCGGACCACTCCTGACGGTAGGCATGGGCAAGCGAACGGAGGCGACACATTGAACAAGTACGAAACGTTGGCGCTCGGCAATACCGGGCAACTGCTGGAGAAATATGCACTGCTCGTCGAGGCCGCTTCGCAGAACATGTTGGCTCCGCCCAATCCAGCCAGCGTGACGCTGCAAAACGAATATGATCGCCTCGGTTTCACTACACCGTCATTGGTGATCGAATGGTGCAGGACAAGAACGGCGTGCACATCCTCATCACGAGTCGAAATCATACCGGTCACACGGAGGACCTCTTCGCCACGCTAAAGCGCAATCAGTTCGGGTCCGGTCCATACCGTCCGGCGGCAAACGTGAAGGGTATCGCCGTCGGTTCGCGCGACGCGAGTGGCTGGACATTCCACTATCAGGTTTGGGCCCAATTGCTGTTCGATGTCTACTCGATACTGGACGGCGACCCAAGCACCTCGCTACGCGTCGACAATCCGCGAGGTAGCCCGGATTTCGAGGGTAGAGTGATCCTGGATCACGGCGAATTGTGGCCCAATGAGACACACCACGCGTGGTAACCGATTGCCATGCGCGTATTCGACGAACGGGACTCGTCGCGCTAGCCGATGCCTGCGATGTCCCCGCTTAGCGTGGCCAGACCACCGCTCTCGGCCGCGGTCGCCTCCTACCGGCATCCATTATTCCCGGCAGGCACGCTAAGCCGACTCCAGCTTAAACACCGCGACCGCGTTACCCAGAACCACGGCCTGTTCTTCGAGCGAACGGGCCGCTGCGGTCGCCTGTTCGACGAGCGCCGCGTTCTGCTGCGTGGTCGAGTCCATCTGCATCACCGCGCGGTTGATGTCTTCGATGCCAGCGCTTTGCTCCTGAGCCGCCGCGAAGATCTCGGTCATGTAATCGCTGACCGTCTTCACGGAAGACACAATGTCGGTCATCGTGTGGCCCGCCCGGTCGGCCAGCGACGAGCCCTCGTCAATCTTTTCAACCGTGTCAACGATCAGCTGTTTGATTTCCTTCGCCGCGCTGGCGCTGCGCTGAGCCAGACTGCGGACCTCGCTTGCGACTACGGCAAAGCCTCGCCCCAGTTCGCCGGCTCGCGCGGCCTCGACCGCGGCGTTCAACGCGAGGATGTTGGTCTGGAATGCGATGCTGTCGATCAGGCCGACGATTTCCGCGATCTTCGACGAATGCGCTGAAATGCCCTGCATGGTCCTCACCACGTCGCTCACTACCTGCCCCCCCAGGGCCGCTGTCTCGGATGCGCGCAACGCCTGCCTGTTCGCCTGATCCGCATTGTCCGCATTGCGCTTCACGGTCGAAGTCAACTCCTCCATGCTCGCAGCCGTACGCTCGAGCGAGACCGCCTGCTGTTCGGTGCGGCGCGACAGATCGGCGCTGCCTGTCGCGATTTCCTGTGCGCCGCCGTTGATCGATTCGGTGCTCGCCCGCACGCTTCGCACCGTGTCAGCGAGCGCGTCCTGCATGGTCTTCAAATCAGCCAGCAGCGCCCCCATCTCGTTGCGGCGCTCGATCACGACGTCGGCGCGAAGATCGCCCGAAGCGATGCGTCGCAGATGGGTCATCAACTGCGCGACGGGACGTGCGACGACCCCGATGAGCATCGCACGAGCGAGAAAACTTATGACGAGCGCGAGCGCCGACACGCCGGCGAGCGCCGCAACCATGAACCTGAAGCGCGCCTGCGCATCGGCATAACGCGATTTCTGCGTGTCGATAACCGCGTTCGCGCGCGCAGTCATTGCAGTCTGATAGGCGTTCGCCAGCGCTTGTGTGTTTTTACCCTGCAGATCCTTGAAGCCACTGAAATTCATTTCGTTTAACGCAGCGAGCGACGGCAGCACCGCGTCTTTGATAAAAGACATGCGTTTCTGTTTCAGCTCGGTCACCGCCGCCAGGGACTCGGCATTCTGCGGTTGAAGCGCGAGGTAATTGTCGAAAGCGCGATCGGACTCGCCCAGGTCGCTACGTGCCGCGGCGAGCAGCTCCGGCTCAGGATCGCCCACGCCGTACAAGGCCATGTAACTGTCGAGAGACACGCGCGCATGCTGAAGCAGCTCGTCGCTCGACTTCAAACTGATCAGGGCGGTCGTGTCGTTCTCATACATCTCGCGCAGCGCATCGTTGCTTTGCTTCAGCGCGCCGACGCCGGCCGCGCTCGCCACCGCCAGAATGACGAAGAACACTGCGATCACGAGCGTAATGCTCGCTCGAATGCTGATGTTCCGTAGCATGCAAGCCCCCCTTTTAATTTATCGTTCTACGATGCGGCGTCGCGAGTTGCTCGACTCGTCGCACTTTCTTTATCACTTGCGTCACGCACAGGCGGAAGGACAACGCGACGGGCATGCGTTGCGTGGCCTCGGTGCGCGCCTGTGATGTCGTTGCACGATCGCCGGCGCGCGGGCTCTGTTCGACCCTACGACGCCCAGCTTCCCCATCGTGGACGCCGGATCATAGCTCGGCGTATTGGCGAACTCCAGATTCGCGCACGCTGTCCACATATTCGGACACTTGCCGCAACCAGGGACGCGAGGATGGCCAACCGCGCACCGGCTCCGGTTGTATTGCCCGGATAGCGGCAGGTTTCGGACCGTGTCGACGACCTGACTCCGCGGGCGGCAACCGAAGCTTCGAGCAAACCGTCACCTCATTTGCCCGAACGCGACACATGGCCGATATGCGCGCGCACGAAGCATCCGGCGCGGTCGGCAGGCGAAGCCTGGCTCGAAAACGAGAAAACAAAAACGAAAGCCTCGGAGCCGTTCGAAAAATCGCTTGATGGCCTGCTCGTCGCGACATCGAAAGCTATTAGAAATACATATTCGAGCCGGAATCCTTCGGGAGAACCTTAACTTTTCTCACGCAAAGAGCGATCGCTCCCATCCAGCAAATATTTGTCATATTACAAATGCAAACTTCGTGTTTTACATTTTTAAAACAGAAAAACATGAAATGTCAGAAAAACGTGTCGCCCGGCACACCCTTCTTTCAATCTTTACCGCAATCCCTCCGTCGTTCCCGCGGCAGTCAGCCGCGCATTCATGTTCGATAACCCACCCCAGCCACATGAAGAAAAACCACTCCATGACGCTTTCCCGAACCGGCATTTCGTGCCTACTGGTCGCGCTGTTCAGCAGCGTGGCCCTGAGCGGATGCGGAGGCAGTGACGATCCCGCCACGCCAGCGCCGACCCAAACGCCCTCCGCGCTGAACACACTCGACGGCAACACGCCGCTCGTGATCGGCCATCGCGGCTTGCCCGGCCTCTATCCGGAGGAAACGCAAGTTTCGTACGAAGCGGCAGCCGACGCCGGCGCCGACTCGCTCGAGGAAGACCTGCACCTGAGCAAGGACTGCGTGCTCGTCGCGCGTCACAACCCGTGGCTTAGCGACAACACGAACGTCGCCGACGTCGCGAAGACCAACGCCGACGTCGCCTCGCGCAAGCGCACCGTGCCCGGCGTGCGCGTGCCGGTCAAGTGGACCACCACACCGACCACCGGCCCCGCCTCCTACCTGAGCGACCTGACCGACCCGGCCGATCCGAAATCGGTGTTGAAATCGCTGATCGTCGATGGCGAGGACCATACCAACGACTGGTCGATCACCGACTTCACGGTGGCCGAGCTCAAGCAATGGATCCGCGGCACCACGTTCGATGCGAAGGACGTGCGCCCGACCGCGCTGAACGGCCAGTTCCCGGTCCTGACGATGCAGGAGGTCTACGACATCGCACGCGCGAAGTCCGTTGTCACGGGCAAGCCGTTCACGATCTATCCGGAAGCGAAGAACCCCTACTGGAACAATCAGCAGGCAATCGCCAACGGCTGCGGTGCGGCCGGCACGCATCCGTTCGAAGACGCGATCGTCAAGTTCCTCAACGACAACAACCTCAACACGCGCACCGCGCCGGTGTTCGTGCAGAGCTTCGACCCGGCGAGCCTGAAGTACATGCGCGCCCAAGGCGTGCAAGCGCGGATGGTGCAGCTGATCGACGGCAACGCCGTCAACTACCAGACGGGCGAGATGATCTACCAGACCAACGACGACTACGCGTTCGTCGACGGCCGGCCGTACAGCTGGACCGTAAACGGCGACCCGCGCTGGTTCGGTGACCTGCTCACCCCGGCCGGTCTCGCCGACGTGAAGACCTATGCCGATGGTATCGGTCCGTGGAAGCCGCAAGTGTTCGCGTGGAAGGTCACGCCGTGGAAGGACACGAACGCCGACGGCACGCCTTTCGCGCCGGCGCTGAGCGACGTGAACTCGGTCGAGCCGACCAGCCTGATCGCCGACGCGCACAAGGCCGGCCTGTTCGTGCACGCGTACACCTTCCGCAACGAACCGCGCTATCTGCCCGGCAAGTACAAGGGTGACCCGGTCGGCGAATATCTCGATGCCTACCGCGCCGGCATCGACGGCGTGTTCTCCGACTTCGCGAACACGGCCGTCGCCGCGCGCGCGCAGTACCTGAAGGAAACGGGCCGCTAACCCGCACATTCGATCCGCTTCCCGGTCGGCATGTCCGCATGGTCATGCCGACCGGTTTACCCTGCACGCGACAGCTTCGCGCGACCGGTTCGGATTCAAAATCAGTCACACACCTGCGGATAGATGACGACCGCCAATAACGCCGTCACAAAGCCATTGATGACTGACGGCAAGACAAAAATTGCAAGGCTGACTGCTTCGCTTTCTTAAACCTTTCATCGCAATGACAACTCTGTCAGCGCGATGCACGTGATCCAGCAAGAATCCCCGGCGTCTGTAACAATTGCGAATCCGCGCCAGCCCGGCCGTTCGCGCCGGTTTGCCGCACTTCGCCCATTCATGCAGAGCCCCGGTTTTGTCAGAACACCGCCCCACCTCCGATCCCACCCGCGTCGCCGATGTACCGATGTCCTCCGGCCACCGCTTCGCGCTGGTGGCGATCATGTTGTCCGTCGCGCTCGCGTCGATCGACACCGCCATCGCGAACACCGCCCTTCCTGCCATCGGCGCCGATCTGCACGCGAAGCCGGCGGCATCGGTGTGGATCATCAATGCGTACCAGCTCGCGATGGTGTCGACGCTGCTGCCGCTCGCGGCGCTCGGCGACATCATCGGCCATCGGCGCGTCTATATCAGCGGGATTGCGCTGTTTACCGCGGCTTCGCTAGCGTGCGCGATGTCGCCCAACCTGCCGCTGCTGGCGATCTCCCGCGTCGCGCAGGGCGTTGGCGGAGCGGCAATCATGGGCGTCAATTCGGCGATCATCCAGAGCCTCTACCCGCCGCATCGGCTCGGACGCGGCCTCGGGCTCAACGCACTCGTCGTCGGCACTGCGTTCGCCGCCGGCCCGACCGTCGCCTCGCTGATTCTGTCAGTCGCGAACTGGCCGTGGCTGTTCGCGGTCAACGTGCCGCTCGGCATTCTGGCGATTTCGTTCGCGCTGCCCGCGTTGCCGCATACCCCGCGCGGCAAGCATCATTTCGACCGGGTCGCGGCGATCCTCAACGTGATCATGTTCGCCGCGCTGATCTTCGCGCTCGCGGAAGCTGCCCAGCGCGCGCCGACGCAGATCGTGCTGGTCGCCGCGGCCATCGCGCTGGTGTTCGGTGTGCTGATGGTCAAGCGTGAGGCGGGACATCCGGCGCCCATGCTGCCGGTCGATCTGTTCAAGCTGCCCGTGTTCACGTTGTCGGCGGTGACGGCGGTCTGTTCGTTCGCGGCGCAAGGACTTGCGTTCGTGTCGCTGCCGTTCTATTTCGAAACCGTCCTGCAGCGCAGCCAGGTTGAAACAGGCTTTCTGATGACGCCATGGTCGGTGGTAGTCGCGCTCGCGGCGCCGTTCGCGGGCCGGCTGTCCGACCGCTACCCGCCAGGTCTGCTCGGCGGGATCGGTCTTGCGGTGCTCTGCGTGGGGATGATTTCGCTCGCGCTGCTGCCGCCCCATCCGTCGGTGGTCGACATCACGCTCAGAATGTCGTTGTGCGGCGCGGGCTTCGGCTTCTTCCAGTCGCCGAATCTGAAAGCGATCATGGCGAGCGCGCCGCGTGAACGCAGTGGCGGCGCGAGCGGCATCATCGCGACCGCGCGTCTGCTCGGGCAAACCACCGGCGCCGCGCTGGTCGCGCTGAGCTTCGGCATTGCCGGCCGTCACGGGCCGACGCTGGCACTGGTGACCGGCGCGGTATTCGCGGGCGCCGCCAGCATCGTGAGCGGCCTGCGCCTGCTTGCGCCATCACATCGCGCGGCGCGGCGCGGAGGTAGTGACCCGGGCACTGACCCCGGCAGTGCCCCGCAAGCGCCGGCCGCGGGGACGAAACCGCTGAGTCAACGGGCGAAGTAGCCCTTGACGGCTGCGATGAATGTGTCGATGTCGGCACGCGAAACATCCATGTGCGTGACGAAGCGCGACGCGTACAGCATTTGGGTGAGGATGCCGCGCTCTTTCAGCCACGCTTCGAGCGGCGCGCAGTGCGCTTGCGGCACTTGCGCGAACACCATATTGGTCGCCTGCGATTGCACCTTCAGCCCGGCGATCTGTGCCAGCCCGGCGGCCAGATGGGCGGCGTTGTCGTGATCTTCGGCAAGGCGCTCGACGTTGTGCTCGAGCGCATACAGGCACGCCGCCGCCAGCACGCCCGCTTGCCGCATGCCGCCGCCGAGCACCTTGCGCCAGCGATGCGCGCTCTCGAGCAACGCCTTGCTGCCGACCAGCACTGAACCCACCGGCGCACCGAGTCCTTTCGAAAAGCAGATCGACACCGAGTCGAATGGCGCGCACAGCGCCGCAACCGGCTGACGCGACGCGACCGCCGCATTGCAGACGCGCGCACCGTCCAGATGGGTCGCAAGACAGCGCTCGCGCGCGAACTGCGTCGCCTCCGCGACGTACCCCGCGAGCAGCACCTTGCCGCCGATGGTGTTCTCCAACGCGAGCAGACGCGTGCGCGCGAAGTGATCGTCGATCGGCTTGATTGCCGCGGCGATCTTGTCGAGCGGCAGCGAACCATCGAGCGCATTCTCGATCGGCTGCGGCTGGATACTGCCCAGCACGGCCGCGCCACCGCCTTCGTACTTGTACGTGTGAGCGGCCTGCCCAACGATGTATTCGTCGCCGCGCGCGCAATGCGCCATCAGCGCCGCGAGATTACTTTGCGTCCCACTCGGAAAAAACAGACCCGCCTCCTTGCCGGCGCGCTCCGCGACCGTCGCCTGCAAACGCAGGACGGTCGGGTCATCGCCCCACACGTCGTCGCCGACATCGGCAGACGCCATCGCGGCGAGCATGGCCTTGCTCGGCCGGGTAACGGTATCGCTGCGCAAATCGATCATGAGCACTTCCTGTAAGGATGGCGGGGAACGCGTCGCGCACCGGGCGCCGCGAACGTGAGTGATTGAACCCGCGAGTGTATCAACTCCTGGCGACACGAGCCGCACGCAAACGCGGCGCCATCGCGCGATGACCGCCGTCTAGCGCGGCAACCATGCGAGCGGATCGGCCGGGTGGCCGTCCTGGCGCACCTCGAACTGGATCGACCCGACGCCGTTGCTGTCCTGGCCAACCTCGCCGACCGGCTCCCCCTGCGTGACCGCCTGGCCTTCCTGCACGAGCAGCTTGCTGTTCTGGCCGTAGGCGGTGATCAGCGAATCGCTGTGCTTGATGATGACGAGCGGGCCGTAAGCGGGAATACCCGCGCCCGCGTAAACGACGCGGCCCGCCGCCGCCGCACGGACGGGCTCGCCGACGCGCCCGCCGATCACGATGCCATTTGTCTTGCCCGGTACGAAGGTCTTCAGTATCGGTCCGCGCAGCGGCCACGCAAGCACGCCGGGCTGTACCGCAGCCGTTGATGGAGGCTGCGGCGCACCAGGGGCCGGCGTCGCCGTCGCGCCCGGCGTAAGCGACGGCGGCGCGACTCGCAGCACCTGCCCGGTTGCGATGGGCGTGCCTGGGCTCAATCCATTCCAGACCGCGATATCCTGCGCGCGCTGGCCGAAGGCGCCCGCGATGCTCTGCAGCGTGTCCCCCGGGTTCACGCGATAGAAGCCCGCCGGCACGCCGTTAGCCGCGGCGCCGCCCGTTGCACGCGTGCCGATCGTGGTGGGCGGCGGAGGATTGTTCTCCCACGGCGGCGTGAACGCGCATGCGCTCAGCATCGTCGCAACCGAAAGGTAAACCCAGGCTTGCGTTTGTGCGGTATGCCACTTACCGGTCATCTTGCGATCCTCGACGCGGTCCGAAGTTGAAGAACCATTATGCCGTTGCTCGACAGCCGCCGTCACGCGCGAACGCACGTCCATCGCTCACTTTATCGGCGCTTGCGTGCGCGCTTTTCGGATACCGCCCGGATGTCTCTCGTGCGCATTTTCACGGGTCCCGTATACATCGAACGGGAGGTCTCTCACTCATCGAGCGATCCCCCACACACATCGTTGGCATTGCAGATTGATTGGGCAACGCGTGCATCGGCCGCTTTTATCCGCTACACGCTGCCTTCCGATTCGACGACGAGAATACGAGCTTCGCCGACCGGATGCGCGACGTGCTCGGTACCCACCGATGCATGAAACACGTCCCCCGTTTCGAGGATTGTTGAGTGTTCGATGCCGTTTTCGCGGTAACGCATCTCCACACGCCCGTCGAGCACCGCAAACACTTCTTCGCCGTCATTGATATGCCACCTGTATGGCTGGTTGGTCCAGTGCACGCGCGTCGTAATGCCACGCATGTTCGCGATATCGAGTGCACCCCAAGGGCATTCGGCGGTAAAGCTGCGGCTGCGAATGATTTTCATGGTTGCCAGGACGGACAGTGAACCGACAGTGAAGTCGCAGGGTGAATCATTATAGGGCCGCAAGCCCCCGCCCGCGCGCCGCGCGCGGATTCGTGCGACCATTGCTTCCACACGCTGCTCGCCTATACTGGTTCAAGCTGACGCAATGCACAGCGGGCAAGCGAGCCGCCGCGATGTCCTGTCCATGAGGAGTTCGAGCATGAACAAAGCCATGTTTCTGGCCGTGCAGCTCAGCGTCGACGAAGTTGCGTCGTCGCGCAGTCTCGTTGAACTGCTGAATACGCATCTCGTGTTCGCAGCGGACGTGGCCGAAGCCGCGGACGCGCTCGTACAGCTTGCCAGCATCGCCGGCCTGTCGAGCGGGGTCGAAGCAACCGTCGAGATTCCGGCACTGGCCATCGAACGTCTACGCGATGCGCTCGATACGCTAAGCGGCTATGACGAATCGTGGCTCTTCGCGCTCGAGCCGAGCCACGCGCTCTTCGATGAAATCACGCGCCCGCAGCGCACGCTGCATTAGCCTAAATTACGGGGAACGTCTACTTACGTTGCGACGACAACCAGATAGTTAGCTATCCGCATGAATCTGGAGGTGCTGCCATGAAGATTCTGCCCAACCGCCGCCGCACGATGCCGACCGATGGCATCGCACATCTGGTCCGCCTCGATCGGCACGAACCTTCGTCACCCGGCACGAGCGTCGATGGCGCCACACACGATGCAACATCCGTCTCGCCCGGGCTGCCGGTCGAACGCGCGGTGCGGCCCGTCGCGACGCTGCATCCGATGCCCTCGCAATCGAATGGCCGCGCCGCGCATTTCGCGGACCCGGCGGACATCGAGTGGATGGTGGGAGAAGGCGCGCTCGCGCCGTTTCGCGTATTTCGCGCGTTCGACTACTCGGTGAGTCTGCTGTTTCACGCGAAGGAGTTGAAGTACTACGTTGCGCTGTATCAGGACGGTACGCCATGGCGTGCGTTGAGGGTGAACGATCTCGATGCGGCGCAGGGCATCTTCCACCAGTTCGAACTGCAAGCGATGCGTCTCGCCGATGGGCAGACGCGTCGCGTGCAACTCGAAGCGCAGAACGAACAACTGATGAAGATCATCGCGCAATCGGAAGCGCAGGCCGAGCAATTGCGCAAGGCGCTGCAACGATCGGCCAATCAGGAACAGGCGGTGACGAGCCGTCAGCATCAGGTGCACAGGGAAGTCGCGCAACTGGAGGCACAGCGTGTCGCCGCGCAGGCGCAGTTGAACAAGGTCAGCCGGCAGATTCATCAACTCGATCTTGCCGCGCACGATGGCGTGCCGCATTTGACGAATCGTTAACGGGGTGCGCAGGGAAAGCGCAAAAAAGACGCCGGCCAGATCACCCTGGCCGGCGTCTTTCTGTTTCGGCCGGCGGCAAGGAACTGCCGCCGCGCTACGTCAATCAGTGCCCGAAAAACACCGACCGCGGGCCGCGTTCATCAGCCGCCGCGCGACCAGCCTCGGACGTCCCACCGACTTGCACGCCGTAACCGCTGGTGTCGCCTTGCGCGACTACTGCGTTCTGCGCCTTTTGCGCTTGCAGGCGCGCTTCCGCAGCCTGAATGTTGCGCGGGTATTCCTGACGGTCGCTCAGCGGGTCGTAGCCCGCCTTCTCGAGTTGCACCAGATCTTCCCGGACTTGTGCGCGGGTGAGCGGCTGATTCGACTGCGATGCCTGCGCAAACGAAACCACCGGCGCGGCCAGCAGCGTAGCGACGAGAACCGCGGGAATGAACGTTTTCATGACGTATAACCTCCGAGATCTTGTTTTTGGGTTCGCCGGGAATCTGATGTTCGAGGCGTTGATGAAAGTCTACGGAAGGGTCAGATTAGGGTAAATACCTACCGTGGCGATACACCATTCCAATTCGCGCAATAATCTCGCGAAAGATCGCGAAATTATCGAATCCTATAGTTTGGGATGCAATAAAGCGCGCAAAAAAAGCGACGACGCCCAGTGACGCCGCCGCTCGCGTTCCGGTGAACGGGACCGGCCCGAACGCGTTTACGCCCAGTTCGCGTGGAAGCTGCCCGGTTTGTCGATGCGCTCGAACGTATGCGCGCCGAAGAAATCGCGCTGCGCCTGGACCAGGTTCGCCGGCAGCCGCGCGGAGCGATAGCCGTCGAAGTAAGCGATGGCCGACGCGAACGCCGGCACCGGCACGCCGGCGGCAATGGCCGCCGTCACCACCTCACGCAGCGCGCCCTGATAATTGGCCGCGATATCGCGGAAGTACGGATCGAGCAACAGGTTCGCCAACGCCTTGTCCTTCGTATAGGCGTCCGTGATCTTCTGCAGGAAGCGCGCACGAATGATGCAGCCGGCACGGAAAATCTTCGCGATCGTGCCGTAGTCGAGATCCCACTTGTACTCTTCCGATGCCGCACGCAGTTGCGAGAAGCCCTGCGCGTACGAAATCACCTTGCTGAAATACAGCGCGCGGCGCACCGCTTCGATGAACGCGTTGCGATCGCCGCTGAACGGCTTCGCCGCCGGCCCCTCGAGCACCTTGCTCGCGGCCACGCGCTGATCCTTTAGCGACGACAGCACGCGCGCGAACACCGATTCGGTAATCAGCGGCAGCGGCACGCCGATGTCCAGCGCGTTCTGGCTCGTCCACTTGCCGGTGCCCTTCTGCGCGGCGCGATCGAGAATGATATCGACGAGGTCCTTACCGGTTTCTTCGTCTTTCTTGCTGAAGATCTTCGACGTGATCTCCATCAGATAGCTGTCGAGCTCGCCCTTGTTCCACTCGGTGTAGACGCGGCCCAGTTCCTCGTTCGACAGGCCCAGCACCTGTTTGAGCACCGCATAGCTTTCGGCGATCAATTGCATGTCGCCGTATTCGATGCCGTTGTGCACCATTTTCACAAAATGCCCGGCGCCGTCCGGCCCCATGTACGCGACACACGGCTCGCCGTCATCCGGCGCCTTCGCGGCGATTTCGGTGAGGATCGGCGCGACGAGGTCATACGCATCGCGCTGGCCACCCGGCATGATCGATGGGCCTTTCAACGCACCTTCCTCGCCGCCCGACACACCGGTGCCAATGAAATGCAGCCCCGCTTTCGCGAGGTCCTGATTGCGGCGGATCGTGTCGGTGAAATGGGTGTTGCCGCCATCGATCAGAATGTCGCCTTTTTCCAGCAGCGGTTGCAGTGCCGCAATGGTCGCATCGGTCGCGGCGCCGGCCTTGACCATCAGCAAAATGCGCCGCGGCTTTTCGAGCGACGCGACGAATTCTTCCATCGTGAAAGTCGGCACCAGCTTGCGATCAGGAAACTCGGCGATCAGCTCGTCGGTTTTCTCGCGCGTCCGGTTGAATACGGAGACCGCGTGACCGCGGCTTTCGATGTTGAGCGCCAGATTACGGCCCATAACCGCTAGCCCTACGACGCCGATTGCCTGTTTGCCCATGTGAGTTCTCCAGATGTCCGAGTGACTGATGCCGCATAAACCCGCGTTGCCGTCGGCCCGCGCGGCGTCAAGGATGAAAGGATAAAAGAAACGGCGCAACCACGCTCAGATTGCCACTTCCAGCAGGGTGGAAGCCTGCGCGATGCGTGAGACCCGCGGCAAGCATCAGCGTTTCCGGAATACGAGGCTGAAGTTGTTAGCCGGCATCGCGATCGGCGCGTCGGACGCCAGGCCAGCCGCATCGGCAAGCTGCACGACCGCTTCCATGTTGCGTACCCCCCATGCGGGATTGCGGCCGCGCAACTGCTGGTCGAACGCTTCGTTGCTCGGCGCCGTATGCGCGCCGCCGCGCCGATACGGTCCGTACAGATACAGCACGCCGCCGCTCGTCAGCAGGCGCGCGGCGCCGTCGATCAGCGCCTCGGTGGCCGCCCACGGCGAAATATGGATCATGTTGATGGACACCAGCGCGTGCGCCGCATCGATGCCCCATGGTTTGCGGCAAACGTCGAGATCGAGCGGCGGCCGGATATTCGTCAGACCGGCGTGCGCGGTCCACGCGGCGATCGACGCGCGCGCGCCGGCGTCAGGATCGCTCGGTTGCCAGACGAGGCCGGGAAACGCTGCCGCGAAATGAATCGCATGCTGGCCGCTGCCGCTCGCGATTTCGAGCACGGTCCCGTGTTGCGGCATCACCTCGCGCAGTACCGCGAGGATCGGATCGCGATTGCGCTCGGCCGAAGGCGCGTGTTCGCGTGCATCCGGAGTCGAAGGGGTCGTCATGGGTGCCCTGATGGGTTGATTGATCAGTAGAGGCTCGTGCGAACTCGTTCGGCGAGATCGCGATCGTACGCGTCCGCGTCGAATGACGGGCCGTTGAGGCGGCGATGGATTGCGCCCGCCGTCGGTAGACGTGAACGCTCCACATGATGCGACGGTTCCCACAGCTTCGAACGGACCAACGCCTTCGAGCAGTGGTAGTAGACCGCGTCGATATCGACCAGCAGCACCGTACGCGGCCGCTTGCCGTCCACCGCGAAGCTGTCGAGCAACGCGGCGTCCGCACTGATGCGGCCACGGCCATTCACGCGCAGTGTCTCGCCGACGCCCGGCACGACAAACAGCAGGCCGACATGCGGATTGACGATGATGTTGCGCAGGCTGTCGATGCGGTTATTGCCGACGCGGTCTGGAAGCGCGAGCGTCCGTTCATCGACGATGCGCACGAAGCCCGGCGCATCGCCTCGCGGCGAACAGTCGAGCCCTTCGGGGCCGCTGGTTGCGAGCACAACGAGCGGCGCATGTTCGATGAACGCGCGATAGTCTTCATTGACGAACGTTATTTCCTTGCGCACCGAGCGTTCGTGCGGCACGCCGTACAGCGCTTCGAGTGCTTCGATCGTCGTCAGCGTCGGCATCGTGTGTCTCCGGGGTGTTGGCACTACGCACGCGATCGCGCAGCCGTACTGACGCGCGCCGCGGTTCAATCGGATCATTCGGCTGCGAGCCGTGCGGCCAGCGCGGTCAGCGTATCGGCGCACGGTGCCGACATTTTCAGCGACAGCATCGGGTCGGCACGCGTGCGGCTCAGATTGATGGCGGCAATCGGCTTGTTCATCTTGTGCGCCCAAACACAGAAGCGATAACCCGAATAAACCATCAGCGATGAACCGACCACCAGCAGCGCATCGGCTGCTTCGAGCGCGCGCGATGCCTCGTCGACGGTTTCGCGCGGCACATTCTCGCCGAAGAACACGACCGCCGGTTTCAGCAAGCCGCCGCACTGCGTGCACGCCGGCACACGAAACGTGTCGAGCGCGTGCCATTCGAGATGCGCATCGCCATCAGCGGCCGGCTCCGCCTGCGCTTGCAGCAGCGCCGGATTATCGGCTTCGAGCACGCGTTGAATCGAGGCGCGCGTGTGCCGCGCACCGCAATCGAGACAGGTCACCGCACCGATACTGCCATGCAGTTCGATCACGTTGGTGCTACCGGCACGCTGATGCAAGCCATCGACGTTCTGCGTGACCAGCGCGGCGACGTGCCCTGCGGCCTCTAGTCGCGCGAGCGCGCGGTGCGCGTCGTTCGGTTGCGCGTGCGCGACGACTGGCCAGCCGACCATGCTGCGCGCCCAATAGCGGCGCCGCGACGCCTGCGTGCCGAGAAACTCCTGCAGCGTGATGGGCGGCGAGCGCTTCCATTGCCCGTTTTCGTCGCGATAGCCGGGAATGCCGGAATCGGTGCTGATGCCCGCGCCGGTCAGCACGAACAGGCGCGGATAACGCGCAACGAAGTCGTGCAGCGCATGCAGCGTTGCGGGCTCGGTCAACGGGGCGGCGAGTTCAGTCATGAAGCGGGGTCATCGAGCGAAGGCGGGCAGGCACTACGGCGCACGCTTGCCGTGCCGCGTTTCCCACTCGGCCAGCGCGGCGTCATAGCGTTCCAGCGCTTCATTGTACAGATCGAACACGCACGGATCGCAACCGCTGCGGCAGCAGTCGTCCGGGGATGGGCGGGTGGGCGGCACGGGCGGGGGATCGGCCCGTGCCGCCGGATCTTCGTTGCGTTGGGACTGACGCACGTGGGCTTGCGGCATGAAAAGCGGAGCCAGCGTTCAGTATAGGGGGATCGCGCAAATGGCGTGCGCGTCACCCGCGGCCGACGAACGGCATCTTGCTTGCCATGATCGTCATGAATTGCACGTTGGCCGACAGCGGCAAACTCGCCATATGCAGCACCGCATCGGCCACATCCTCGACGTCCATCAACGGCTCGACCGCAATCTGGCCGTTCGCCTGCGGCACCCCTTTCGCCATGCGCGCCGCCATCTCGGTCGCTGCATTGCCGATGTCGATCTGGCCGCACACGATATCGTACGGACGGCCATCCAGCGAAACGGACTTCGTGAGTCCGGTGATCGCGTGCTTGGTCGCCGTGTACGCGATGCTGTACGGCCGCGGTGCATGCGCGGAGATCGACCCGTTGTTGATAATGCGCCCGCCGCGCGGCGTCTGCGCCTTCATCATCGCAAACGCGGCTTGTGTGCAAAGAAACACGCCCGTCAGATTCGTATCGACGACCGCACGCCAGTCTTCCAGCGCGAGCGCGTCGATCTCGACGGCCGGCGCACCCCGTCCCGCGTTGTTGAACAGCACATCGAGGCGCCCGTAGCGGGTACGGATCGCGTCGAACAGCGCGGCGACGCCGGCTGGCTCCGTGACGTCGCAAGCGTGCGCGAACGCTTCGAAACCGCCGGCGCGCGCCTCTGCGGCAAGCTCATCGAGCGGTTGCTGCCGACGACCGGTCAGCACTACGCTGTAGCCGTGCTCGAACAGCTTGCGCGCGGTTGCGCGACCGATGCCGCTGCCCGCGCCGGTCACCAGCGCGACCTTGCCGAGCGAGGTGCGCCGGGTTCTCGGCGCTTCCTGCTCGCCGAATGCCATTTGTGCTTCGCGGACATTGTCCGCGCTATCTTCAGCCACTGTGCCTCCTTGAGTTGAGGACGCCGCGTGCACGCGTTTCACGCCGACGCGTCGCTCACGTTTGTGCCCTCGCGCCTCGCGGCCGTTTGGCCGCAAACCAAGGGTGCCATCCACGCAGCATGATGACCGAAGCGCGTGCGCCGCGCAGTGTCGCGGGCAACCGCGCACGCGCGGCGCATCGCGTGCAGCGACTGCGATTACATGCGTTTGCGTACAAATTCGTAGATCACGAGCAACACGATCGCACCGATCACCGACGCAATCCATCCGGCGCCCTGCCCCGGGTGATACCACCCCGCCGCCCGCCCGACGTAACCCGCGATCAGCGAGCCCGCGATGCCGAGCACGATGGTCATGATGAGGCCCATCTTGTCGTCGCCGGGTTTGATCGCGCGCGCGATCAGTCCGACGACCAAACCGACGATCAACGTACCGATAAACGCAAGCATATGCACCTCCCTCGTCAGTGAAGCCACGCGTCGTGGCCGAATGGCACAGCGTGCCGTACTCCCCCGGGGTTCGCGCCTGCTTTCCGTATGCGATATCTACACGCGGAAGTCGGCGGCCATATCCTCGTCAGTGCGCGCGTCGAGCACGCCGCTGCGGCATGCTTTCAGGAACGCATCGTAGTCACGCTCGACCTGGTCCGCATACGCGAACGCGTAGTCGGCCAACGCCTCGCCGAACTGATCGTTGCGTCCAATATATGCGGCGATCTCGATCGCCTTGCCGCTTGCCCTCGCGTGCGCACGCGCCAGCGTCCAACCGCACACGCGCGCATAACCGTTGAGCAGTTCCGTATCGATATGTTCGAGGTTCGGCGACATTTTCAAATCGAGCAGTTGCCGCACATAAAACGGGCGGCCGCCCGGCCCTGTCGCCCAGCCGAGAAAAATATCGTTGGTCGCCTGCAGCATCTGCTGCTCGCGCACGATACGCTCCCCCTCGTGGCGCGGCTGTTTCGACTTGAAATAACGTGCGACGACCGAAGGCAGCGCCTCCTTCAATTGCAGAAACAGCGGCTTGCCGGAAGGATCGGTCGCAAGCAGCACGAAGCAGCGCGCGCCGAAGCTGCCGATACCGGCCACCTTGAAGGAGAAATCCTGAATCGTGAACTGCGCCAGCAATTCGCGCCGGTCCGGCTGCAGCGTCTGCAGATAGTCGGCATACGCGCCGTCGATCAGCTTACGCCCATCGCCGCTACGGAAGCCGTCGTCGGCCGATGCGAATAGCGTATTGCCGTCGTGCAGGTGGAAAAGACCGGGCGGCATATCGCGCATCACGAAGCGGTCGTCGACGCGCTCCGCGACCTTGTCGAGCACCCCTTCGTGCGTGCGTCCCGCGGCCTTTTCCATCCCGCGCCGGATCCGGCGGCGTCCTTCGGGCGCCAATACAGCTTCAATCATCCGGTCGAACGTCATGCGCTCATACCAGAGTTCGAGCGTGCCGCATTGCGCGTATTGCGCGATCCGGTCGCGATACTGCTGCACCGCCGACATCACCGCATCGTGCGCGGCGCCGCGACTCAAGCGCAGCTGCCGCGCGGCCACCGCGAAGCTTGCAACAAGCCGCTTCAGGTCCCATTCGAATGGGCCGTGCGAGGCTTCGTCGAAATCGTTGACGTCGAAAACCAATTGCCGATCGGGCGTCGCGAAGCCGCCGAAGTTCAGCAGATGGCTATCGCCGCAGATTGGCAGCACGAACTCCGTATGAGGCACGTGGCCCAGATCGTGCGCTTGCAGAATCGCGCTGCCGCGGAAGAACGCGAGCGGCGAAGCCGCCATGCGGCCATAACGCAGTGCAACCAGCTTCGTGATGCGGCCTTCGCTGCTTTCGCGAATCAGATTGAGTGGGTCACGGCGAATCTCGCCGACCGCGCGATGGCTCGAGCGTTTCGACCGCTCGCGCGCGACCCGGCCGCTGGCTTCCCGTTCCGCGAGGGTACTGCCCTTCATGCGCCTCTCCGTTCTTGTTGATCGTCGTGCAGCGGTAGCCAATGAAATGACCTGTGAAATTATAGGGCCTGTTCACGCTAATAACAGGCCCAACGACAATCGTTGCGATGCCAGCGTCGGTTAGCCCTCTGCGTCAACCGCCCGCGTCGCCCGCACGGGTACGCAGTGCAGTACGATGCAAAGACGATTTCCGGGCCCATGGAGCAGTGCAACATGTCGATCGAAGTCGGTACCGCGTCATGGACGGACGCCATGCTGATCAAATCCGGCCGGTTCTATCCGAAGGGCTGCACGAGCGCGGAAGCGCGGCTTCGGTTCTACGCGGACCATTTCCCGATGGTCGAAGTCGATGCGTCGTACTACGCGATGCCAAGCGCGGCCCACAGCGCGCTGTGGGCACAGCGTACTCCGTCGGGCTTCACGTTCAACATGAAGGCGTTCCGGCTCTTCACCGGGCATCAGACCGAGCCGAAGTTCTTTCCGCCCGATATCCAGCAGGCGCTGCCGCAGTCCGGCAAGAAGAACCTCTATTATCGCGACGTTCCGCCCGACGTCATTGACGAACTCTGGCGACGTTTTTTTGAAGCGCTCGAACCGCTGCGCGCGGCCGGCAAACTCGGCGCGGTGCTGTTCCAGTTCGCGCCGTGGATCACGACCGCGCCGCGCGACAAGGCGCACGTCGCGCATTGCGCGGAGCGGATGGCGCCTTATCTGACCGCCTTCGAATTTCGCAACGCGAGCTGGTTCGACGAGCGGCACCGCGCATCGACCCTCGCGTTCGAACGCGAACGCGGGCTCGTCCACGTCGTGATGGATGCGCCGGAAGAAGTGACCACGCGCGCGCATACCGTGTGGGAAGCGACCTCGCCGCGCCTCGCGATCGTGCGGCTGCATGGCCGCAATGCGGACACGTGGTCCGGCAGCACGACCGCGTCCGGGCGCTTCAACTACGACTACAGCGACGAAGAGCTCGAACAGTTGACCATTCCGATTCGGGAAATCGCGAAACGAGTCGATCGCACGGATGTCGTGTTCAATAACTGCTTCGAAGATTCCGCGCAACGCAACGCGCTGACGATGATTCGTCTGCTCAACCGGCATGACGCCGGGTCTGGGACCGGGTTCGAGCTTACCTAAGCGAACCCGAAGCGAATCCGGCCACGCGACGTTGCGTTCGACCGATCACCGTGATCCGCCGCTCGAGACGCCCGAAGGTGCGACGGCGCCGCTCGCAGGCATCGCAGCCGCCCCGTTCATCCGCTGGTTGATCCATTGATCCAGCGACGTCTGTGCAGACGCCGTTGCGCCTGGTCCACTCAGAAGCGGCGGCGCTGAAGCGGGCTGCTGTCCGACGGCGCCCGGCGGCGACAGTAACGGCGGCACCGACGCGCCACCCGGCGCGACGATCTGCGGCGGCTCGACATCGCGCGGCTCCGCCGCCGACGCCGCCTGCGACGGCGCAGACGCAGACGCAGGCGCACGCCGCTGCACGAGCGGCGCGCTTTTCACTTTCTGCGGCGCGGGCTTCTTCTGCTCGTCGAACAGATGCCCCCACCATGTATCGAGCGTCGCACGCAGCGCATCGAACACGCCGGTCTGCTGCTCCTCGGCGAACTTCGCGCGTGGATCGACGAGCCGCGCACGCAGCGCCCGCTGGAAGAAATCGCCGACGATCGGCAGTGCACTGTGCGCGCCCTGCCCCCAGTAGTCGCTGCGCAGCGTGACACGGCTATCGTTGAAGCCAACCCACGCGCCCGCCACTAGTTGCGGATGCATCAGGATGAACCAGCCGTCCGCATCGTCCTGCGTGGTGCCGGTTTTCCCCGCGACATCCGCGCGAATGCCGAAGCGCGTGCGGATCGCCGACCCGGTCCCTTTGTCGATCACGTCGCGCATCACATCGAGCAGCGTTTGCGCGGCGGCAGGCGGCAGCGTCTGTTCGGCGCGCGCGGGTTGGAATTCGGCCAGCACGTTGCCGGCCCGATCTTCGATACGGGTGACGAACATCGGCGCGACATACGCGCCGCGATCCGCGATCGTGCCGTACGAGGACACCATTTCCTTCAGCGTCACCGGACTCGTGCCGAGCGCGAGCGACGGCACCGCCTCGAGCCGGCTGTCGCGCACCCCCATTGCATAAGCGAGGCGCGCGACCTTCGACGGACCGACTTCCTGCATCAGTTGGGCGGTGATCCGGTTCTTCGAATACGCGAGCGCATCGCGCAGCGTCACCGGCCGGCCGCTTGGCGGCGAGTCGTCGGTAGGCTTCCAGATTTCGCCGCCCGCCAGCGTGATCTCGACCGGCTGATCGATAAACGTATCGTCGGGCTTCGCGCCGTTCTCGAACGCGGCGCCGTACACAAAGGGCTTGAATGTCGAACCCGGCTGACGCCGCGCCTGTGACACGTGGTCGTACGGATCGTCGCCGAAGTCGCGGCTACCCACCCACGCCTTGATCTGGCCATTGCGCGGATCGATCGCGACAAAGGCCGCCTGCACGCGCGTCTTGTCGTCGCAGAGCGTCTGCATCCCATGACGGTCCGATTCGACCTGTTTCAGCGCCGCGTCGTCGGCGAGACCTGCCTGTTTTGCCGCGCGATATTCCGGCATTTCGCGCACGAACGCGTTGAATACGTCCTTGTGCGCGGCACATGCGTTGCGCGTGCCCCACACCGCATTCGCAATCGACTGCAGCTGGTTGCCCTGCCAGATCAGCGCCTGAGTCGCCATCGTTTGCAGACGCGAATCGATGGTCGTGCGCACGACGAGGCCGTCCGAATAGATGTTGTAGTCGTGCGCGTCGGCCCACTCGATCAGCCACTTGCGCAACTGCTGCGCGAAATGCGGCGCCGGACCTGGCGGCTCCGACTGCCGCTCGAAATCGACGCCGAGCGGCCGGCGCTGCAGCGTCTGATACGCGGCAGGCGCGAGCCGCTGGTACTTCACCATTTGCGCGAGCACGATATTGCGGCGCTGCAACGCCCGGTCCGGATTGATGACCGGGTTGTAATAGCTGTTGCCCTTCAGCATGCCGATCAGCGTCGCGCTTTCGAGCACCGTCAGATCGTGCGCCGATTTGTCGAAGTAGGTGCGCGCCGCCATTTCGATCCCGTACGCGTTGTACAGGAACGGCACGGTGTTCAGATACGTTTCGAGAATTTCGCTCTTCGTATAGACCGCCTCGATCTTGAATGCAGTAATCGCTTCCTTGACCTTGCGCGTCAGCGTCGGCGCTCGGCCGATTTCGTCGGGGTACAGATTGCGCGCCAGTTGCTGCGTGATCGTCGAGCCGCCCTGGCGATCTCCGGAAAACGTATGCAGCGCAGCGGACGCGGTGCGTCGCCAGTCGATACCGTGATGCTCGTAGAAGCGATGGTCTTCGGTCGAAATCAGCGCATCGATCACGTGGGGCGAAATGTCGGACAGCTTGACCCAGTCGCGGTTGGATGGCTTGAACGTCGCAAGCAGCTTGCCGTCCGCGGACATCACCTGAGCCGGCTGCTCGACCTTCGCCTTGCGAATGTCGCCGATGCCGGGCGTAAACGGAATCAGCACCAGCCCATACAACAGCACCAGGGCGGGCACGGCGGCGAGCGTCAGCGCGATACCGCGACGCGTCGGATGGCGCACGCGATCGAGCGCGTGCATCGCGTAGGGCTTGAGGAAAGTACCCGCCGTCGCGCAGAGATTGCGGACGAATGGCACGATGGATCGTTTCACGCAGGCTTACCGTCGGCAGAAAAGGCTGCATCGTACCAAACCGGCCCGCGCGCGCCGGTGTTTTCGACGTCGCCAGGTCGTCACCGCGCAGCACACACCCCGACCGGCGCCAATACTTGTGCCAACCCCGCGCCAAAACGCAAGCAGCCGCCAAAAAGGCGGCTGCGATGCAGAGAACGTGCGCGCCCCGACTGCGCGAGATCAGCCGGTACGCATCGCGTCGTTCGCTTAAGCGTTCACGCTGAGCGCCGCGCGCTTCGGCGTGACCACCGACACGACAAACGTGACGACGATATTCGCCGCGAGCGCGATCAGGCCGATATACAGCGGCCAGCTCGCGTCGCCGATATGCACGGTGAACACCGGCTTGAGCCCCTGCTCGATCGCGAGCCCGGTGCCGATCACGATGCCGACCAGCCAGCCGAGGAACAGCCCCGGCGTATTCAGGCGCCGCGTGTAGAGCGTGAATACGATGGCCGGGAAGATCTGCAGAATCCACACGCCACCCAGCAGTTGCAGGTCAATTGCGTATTGCGTCGGCAGGAACACGATAAACAGCAGCGCGCCGAACTTGACGACCAGCGACACGAACTTCGCCGTCGACGCTTCCTGCGCTCCGCTCATGTTCGGCGAAACGAGCGGACGCCACAGGTTGCGCGTAAACAGGTTCGCTGCGCCGATCGACATGATCGCCGCCGGCACCAACGCGCTGATCGCGATCGCGGCCGCGGCGAAGCCGACGAACCACGCCGGGAACAGCGTACCGAACAGCGTCGGCACGACATCGGAAGCCGACTTCACGTTCACGCCGGCCGCAATCGCCATATAGCCGAGCAACGCGATCAGGCCGAGCAGCAGCGTATAGGCCGGCAGGAAGATCGCGTTCTTGCGCACCGTCTGCGCCGATGCCGACGACAGCACCGCGGTCATCGTATGCGGGTACATGAACGCCGCGAGCGCGGAGCCGAGCGCGAGCGATGCGAATGCGGTGTATTGCGTGGGCTTCAGCAGAATGCCGGTCGCGCCGCCTTTCGCCTGGAAGTGCTGGTCAGCCATGGCGAACACGTGACCGTAACCGCCGAGTTTCAGCGGAATCAACCACACGGCCGCGATCACGACGATGTAGATCATGATGTCCTTGACGAACGCGATCATCGCGGGCGCGCGCAGGCCGCTCGTGTATGTATAGAGCGCGAGAATCACGAACGCGATGACGAGCGGCAGTTCGCCGGACACGCCAAGGCCCTTGATCACGACCTGCATGCCGACCAGTTGCAGCGCGATATACGGCATCGTCGCGACGATGCCGGTCAGCGCGACCGCCGCCGGGAACCACTTGCCGCCATACTCGCCGTGCACATAGTCGGCCGCGGTGATGTGATTCCTCGCATGCGCGATTTTCCATAGCTTCGGCATCACCGCGAACACGAACGGGTACACGATGATCGTGTATGGCAAAGCGAAAAAGCCGTACGCGCCGACCGAATAGACCAGCGCCGGCACCGCGATCACGGTATAGGCGGTGTAGAAGTCGCCGCCGACGAGGAACCACGAAATGACCGTGCCGAACTGGCGGCCGCCGAGGCCCCACTCGTGCAATTGCGTCAGATCGCCCCGCTTCCATCGCGCAGCGAGAAAGCCGACCACGGTAACGAGCAGGAAGAACGCGATGAAGACGGTCATCGCCACCGGATTGATGGGGTTCAGGTCGCTCATCGGATGCCTCGGTAGACGATGTAGATCAGCAGCGACGTGAGCGGAACCCACAGGAACTGATACCAGTAAAAGAACGGGAATCCGGCGAATGATGGCTGCGTGTCGTTGTAAAAAGGCAGCCACAACAACGCGATATAGGGGATCAGCAAAATAAGCCAGCGCCACGAATGGCGGGCCTGATCTGTTGGTTCCACGATTGTCCCTCTTGATTTGTATAGGAAAAACGAATGTGCCCCCGCGTCGGCGGCAAGGCGGGCGCCGTGCCGTTCGGTCAGTCTCCTGCGCAAGGTACGCGCATTATCAGGGAATTCGTCGAAAAGTGCCTATCGTTCTACAAGATTAGGCAGTGGGCAATTTCACGGATAGATTTATCAATGCGGGGTGCGGCGCACGATCAGTACGGCTGCGTCGACAACGTTCGGCAAAGCGCAGCCCCGTTCGATGCGCAACGGTTCGTGGAACGCGTCGCCGACTGGCCTTCGCTACAACGCATCGGTCGCTGCGCGCCAGCCCCGTCAGACACCTAGCGTCTTCGCGAACCGCTCGCGCAAGAACTGTGTGAACGCGCGTATCGTCACCGAACTTTGCCGGTGTTGCGGATACACCGCATACAGCGTGATAGGCGGCGACACGAACGATTCGAGCAGCGTGACCAACTGGCCGCTTGCGAGTGCGCCGGCGATGATGAATTCCGGCAGCCACGCGACACCCGCGCCGGCAATCGCCGCGTCGCGAATCACCTCGCCGTTGTTCGCCCGCAATGGCCCATGCACTTCGAAGGTCCGCACCGCTCCGTCGATCACGAACGACCACCCGGTGCGCGCCTCCTCGCCATACAGCAGGCATGGATGGCGCGCGAGTTCGGCCGGCGTCGCGGGCGGCCGCCGCGTATTGCGATACACCGCGCTGCAGCAGACGTTCATGCGAAACTCCGCAAGCTTTTGCGCGATCAGCGTCGAATCGGCAAGCGTACCGATGCGCAGCGCCATGTCGTACCCCTCGCCGACCACATCGACCGTTCGGTCGCTCAGCTCGAGGTCGATTCGCACTTCGGGGTTCGAACTCAGAAACGCGCCGACCAGCGGCGACAGATGGACCATGCCGAACGACAGCGGCGCGCTGACGCGCAACAGCCCGCGCGGATGCGCCCGCTGCGACGACATTGCCTGCTCGGCGTCGGACACTTCCGCAAGAATGCGCGTGGCCCGCTCGTAAAACTCGTAGCCCAGATCGGTCACTGCCAGCTTGCGCGTATTGCGCACCAGCAAACGCACACCGAGGCTCGCTTCGAGCGCCATCACGCGGCGGCTGACGAACTGCTTCGACAGTTGCAAGCGGTCCGCCGCAGCCGTGAAACGACGTGCGTCGACGGTCGCGACATAAATTCTCAGATCATCGAGCTGCATTGGCGTACAAATCCGGCCCTTAATTAAATTGTCCACTCACATAGGACAGTTAATCTCATACGGACATGATTATAGCCTGCTGAATTGACCTAAACTTCGGTCAACGCATCAGGCAACGTTTTGCGTTGAAGCCAGACCCACTCACGGAGAACAACATGATTGAAATCAGACACGCCAATGAACGAGGCCATGCGGAGCATGGCTGGCTCAGCTCACGTCACACGTTTTCGTTTGCGAACTATTACGACCCGCAGCAAATCGGCTTCTCCGACCTGCTCGTGATCAATGACGACCGTGTTGCACCGGGTCGCGGCTTCGGCAAGCATCCGCACCGCGATATGGAGATCTTCTCGTACGTGCTGGAAGGCGCGCTCGAGCACAAGGACTCGATGGGCACGGGCTCGGTGATCGTGCCCGGCGACGTGCAGGTGATGAGCGCCGGCACCGGTGTCGCGCACAGCGAATACAACCCCTCGGCGAGCGAACGCGTGCACTTCCTGCAGATCTGGATCGCGCCGTCGGTGAAAGGCGCGACGCCGCGCTACCAGCAGCAGCACTTCTCCGCGGACGAAAAGCGCGGCAAGCTGCGGCTCGTGCTGTCGCCGGAAGGCACGGAGGGATCGCTGCAACTGCGTCAGGACGCGCGCGTCTATGCGGGCCTGTTCAATGGCGCGGAACAGGCGAGCGTCGACCTTGACGCGGACCGCTATGCGTATGTGCATGTCGCACGCGGCGCGGTGACCGTGAACGGTGTACGGCTCGCGGAAGGCGACGGCGCGCGGATTCGCAACGAGCGCACGCTGAGCTTTAGCGGCGGCGACGACGCGGAAGTGCTCGTGTTCGATCTGCGTAATAACGAAGTATCGGAACTGTGGTCGTAAGCGGCAACGCCGCGACCGCCAACCATTCTTATAAGCGAGGAAAGACCATGCAAAACCTGATCGACCAACGCCGCGACACCATTCTGCTCGTCGCTCGCGTGCTGCTGATGGTGCTGTTCGTGATATTCGGCTGGAGCAAACTGACCGGCTTCTCCGCCGCGCAAGCGTATATGGCGTCAACGGGCGCGCCGCTTCCCGCGGTGGCCGCGGCTGTCGCGGTGGTGATGGAACTGGGGGTCGGCATTCTGCTCGCGGTCGGCCTGTTGACGCGGCCGCTTGCGCTACTGCTCGCGCTTTATACGCTCGGCACCGCGCTGATCGGCCATCACTACTGGACGCAGACCGGCATGGAGCAGTACGCGAATATGGTCAACTTCTACAAGAACATCAGCATCATCGGCGGGCTGCTGTTGCTGGTCGTGACGGGCCCCGGACGCTACTCGTTCGACAGGCGCTAAAGCGCGACGCGACGGGTGCGGGACACACGTCGCGTCCGGCGAACGAAACGGGGCGGCTCACGAGCCGCCCCGTTGTTTTTGCTTTATGCCTCGCCTCGGCGCACGTTGCCACGCAACCGGCGCCAATCGCGTCAAACGATGCTTAGAACTTGTGGCGCAGACCGAGGTTGACCATCGACTGCGTGCTCGTCCCCGCGTAGCCGTACGAACCGATCGACGCTTGCGCCGCTTCGATCGCGGTGCCGTCGGCGGTACGCGTTTCGCCGCTGGCGTGCTGATAAGCGGCGGTCATGTAAACGTCCGTGCGCTTGGACAGCGAGTAGTCGGCGCCAAGCGACACCTGATGATAGGTCGCCGACGTATCGCCGCTCGACTTCGTGTAGCTATAGCCAACGCCGAGCAGCATCGCCGGCGTCGCTTGCCAGTTGAAGAAGCCCTGGCCCGTGTTGTACTTCTGGTCCGAACCGAACAGCGACGCACCGTCAGCGCGATATTGCGCGTTGCTATAACCCGCACCGGCTGTGAATGGCCCAAACACATACTGGCCGGCCACGCGCGCGATGGCGAGCGAGTGAGCGGATGCATAGCCATTGTTGACCGGACCGTCAAACGTGCCGTCCGACGTGCTCGTGAACGTGTTGTCACGCATGCCTGCCGACGCCGGGCTGTTGGTCGCGTAGAAATAGCCGGCCGCCAACGACAGCGGACCGGTGTTGTACGCCGCCGCGACGGCATACGACTGCTGCGAGCCGACCGTGCCGGCCACGCCGCCGAATGCGTACATCGTTTCGAACTGGAAGCCCGACCAGACCGGCGACGCATACTTGACCGCGTTGCTCACGCGGAAGCTGTTGTCGTAGTTATCGACGTCGCCCGCGGTCGCGAACGCGCTGCCGAAGTAGTTATCCGCAGTGATGCCTTGCACGAGGTCGATCAGCGGGTCGTACTGGCGGCCGAGCGTAACCGTACCGTACTGAGTGCTCGCGAGACCGACAAACGCCTGGCGGCCGAACATGCGCCCGCCCTGATTCAGCTTGCCGGTGGACGGATCAAAGCCGTTTTCCAACTGGAAAATTGCCGCGAGACCGCCGCCCAGGTCTTCATTGCCCTTGATGCCCCAACGCGTGCCGGACAGGTTGCCGGCGCTGGAGTTGCCGAGCGCCCACAGGTTCGCGCTGCCTTGCGCATGGTTCACATAGGTCAGCGACGTGTCGATCGTGCCGTAGAGCGTGACGCTGCTTTGCGCGTGTGCGGCCCCAGCGGCTCCTAGCATCGCCAGTGAGATGACCGAGAGGGAGGTCTTGCGATTCATTATTGCTCCTTGCGCGTGTAGTTAAGGGGGTGCGAAGCGGAGACTACCCGCGCAAAGAATTAATGTAAAAAATGGCAAAAACACGCGTCTCGGATGTACGACACGTGCGAATCATGCATTATTTCTCTAATAACAATATAGAACAGCATTATACGAAACAATACAGGTCTTTTCCGCGAACCTTTCACGCGATCCAGGCGTAAACGGACACCCATGCGAATCTTCAGTTCACCTCCGGGGGCATCATTGCGAAAAATAGAATAGGTAATTTCGGAGAGTGAATAGCCGAACAATACTGGACCGGCTAGAGTGCGAAGCGCTTCACAGTATCCGTGTAGACAGCGGATATCCACGCATTGCGCGGCTCCGGCCGCGCTTTTTTTGTGTGATGTTTCCAGTGCGCGCGCGACGAAGCCTCAACCAGGCTAACAGAATAATTTCAATCAGCCGCAATCCCGCTTTAAATCGGGCTTTAAAACAAGCCAGTGACATCATTAACCGCCGTTTGCCAAAGACGACAAGCGGCGCGACAGACACGCACCCAATTCCCGAGCATCACATTGGCGGTCTTCACCTTGTGAATTCGAGCCGTTCGTCCATCGGCGCCGCGGTCTTCCGCGCGGCGAACATGAACGGAGGGTTGAACGGATAGCTGCACGACACCTTCCATAGAGGAAACACAATCGAAAGAACCCTGCACTTTCGCAAGGGGAATAGCCTCTACGGGGCGAATGTTCTTAAGAGCAACGTGACCAGGAGACGCAGCCGATGAACGATATTGCACAACGCATGCTTTCCGATATCCACGATCTGTCGGCCGACATCGAAGCGCGCGCAGCGCAGATCGAAGCCGAGCGGCGCCTGCCCGCCGACCTGGTGCACACCCTGCGTTCGATTGGCGTGTTCCGTATGTATGTGCCGCAAAGCCATGGAGGCCTGGAACTCAATATCGCCAGTGCGATGAGTATCGTTACCGCACTGAGCCGGATCGATAGCTCGATCGGCTGGCTCGCCGGCATCGGTGCAACGGCGCCGCTTTTCGCAACACGCTTGCCGCGCAACGTGTACGACGCGATGTATCGCCACGGCCCGGATGTGATCATCGCAGGCGCGGTGCAGCCGACCGGCACGCTTGAGCAAACGGCGCAAGGCTGGCGTGCCAACGGACGATGGGCGTTCGCGAGCGGTTGCATGCACGCGGACTGGTTGTTCGGCGTCGGCGTGGTGAGCGCGAACGGCAAACCGGTCAGCGGCGCAAACGGCGCGGGCGGACCGCCGCTGATGCACGGCATCCTGCTGCCGGCCGGCGCGTGGCGCATCGAAGATACGTGGGATGTCGCGGGACTCGAAGGCACAGGCAGTCATCATATTTCACTGACGAACGCCCCCGTGCCCGCGGAACATCTGATCGATCACATCAACGGTGAATCGTGCGTGCCAGGGCCGCTTTTTCAAGCGGTGACGCATCTGCTTGCCCCGATGGGGTCAGCGATGATGGTGGGAATGGCCGAAGGCGCACTCGATGCGATCGTCGCGCTCGCCAATACGGGCCGACAGCAGTTTCGCGTCGCAACGACGATGCGCGAATCGGAAATTTTCCAGTTCGAGCTTGGGCGCGTCGAAGCGGAACTGCGTGCTGCGCGCGCGTTGCATGACGCACAGGTTCGGACGTTGTGGCAGCGCGCGCTTGAGGGCACGCTGAAGGATGACACGCTTTACGCGCAAGCGACGCAAACCGCGGTTTGGGTGGCCAATGTGTGTGTGCGCGTCGCGGACGCGTGCTTCGCATTGGGCGGCGGCGCAGCTATTTACGATAGCTCACCGCTACAGCGCCGCCTGCGTGATTTGCACGTCGCCGCGCAGCATGCGGCGGTGCATCCGCGGCATTACGTGACGGCGGGGAAGTTGTTGTTGAATCGCGGGTAACGTACGCGCCCGATGCGTCAATGCAGGGTGAGCGACGCGCTCATCACACATCGAAATAAAGATAAAACTCCCACGGATGTGGCCGCAAGCGAATCGGCTCGATCTCATGCCTGCGTTTGTAGTCGATCCACGTTTGAATCACATCGTCGGTAAACACATCGCCCTTGCGCAGAAACGCGTAATCGGTCTCCAACGCATCCAGTGCCGCTTCAAGCGACCCTGGCACTTGCCGAATCCCGCTCGCCTCCTCAGGCGGCAAGTCGTAGATGTTGCGGTCGAGCGGGTCGCCGGGATCGATCCGGTTCTCGATACCATCCAGGCCCGCCATCAACATCGCCGCGAACGCGAGATACGCATTCGCTGACGGGTCCGGACAACGAAACTCGACACGTCGCGCATTCGGCGAATCCGAATACATCGGAATGCGCGCCGCGGCCGAACGATTGCGCTGCGACATCGCCAGATTCACCGGTGCCTCGTAACCCGGTACGAGCCGCTTATACGAGTTGGTCGTCGGTGCGCAGAATGCCATCAGCGCGGGAGCATGATGCAACAATCCACCGATATACCAGCGGCACAGGTCCGACGTCAGCGCCCAGCCATTCGCGTCATAAAACAGATTGCGCTCGTCGTTCCACAGACTCTGATGACAATGCATGCCGCTCGCGTTGTCCGCGAACAGCGGCTTGGGCATGAACGTCGCGACCTTACCGTGCCGGCGCGCGACATTCTTGCAAACATATTTGTAGATCATCACGTTATCGGCCATCCGCGTCAGCGTCGAAAAACGCATGTCGATCTCGTTCTGCCCCGCGGTCGCGACTTCATGATGATGCACTTCGACACGCACTCCCGCCTGCTGCAGCGTCAGCACAATTTCCGAGCGAATCTCCTGGAGCGTATCGTGCGGCGGCACCGGAAAATAGCCTTCCTTATAGCGCTGCTTGTAACCGAGATTGCCGCCGCCATACGCACCTTCATCGCGTCCGGTATTCCATTCGCCTTCGGCGGATTCAACGAAGTAGTACCCGCTATGTGGGTCCTGGCCGAAACGGATCGAATCGAATATGAAGAACTCGAGTTCGGGACCGAAATAACAGGTCGTCGCGATACCCGTCTGGCGCAAATAGGTCTCCGCCTTCTTCGCGACGTAGCGCGGATCGCGTGAATAAGGCTGATGCAGAACTGGATCGACGACGTCGCAGATCAACGATAGCGTCGGCGTCTCGCATATCGGGTCGACGAAGGCGGTCGCGGGGTCGGGCCGCAGCAGCATGTCCGATTCATGGATCTCCTGAAAGCCGCGGATCGACGACCCATCGAAGCCGATACCGGCGTCGAAGAGCTCTTCATGGACTTCAGGAAGCGTGATCGAGAAGTGCTGCCACTGGCCCGGCAGATCCGTGAACTTCAGGTCGACGATGACGATGTCATGCTTGCCGATCAGGTCAATGACGTCGCGCGCACTTTGCGGACGGGACACGCGGTAACTGCCCGCTTCGACGGATACCATGCAAGGCGATCCGCTATCAGTGTGAGTGGCTGCCATGCTCGCCTCCTCTTCAGGCCCTTTGCCCTATAGTCCACCTTAGTACGTCCACAGGCGAAAACAAGGGCCGGTCGAGGCGCGAAGCCCGCGCGCGGCGTGCGCGCCGTCAGCGGTCCGCGCTCATGGCGGCCAGACTCGCTTCACCTGCGTCCTTCGCGGCCGCCACCGTGCTGAACGTATCGTCGGAAACCAGCGAGCGCCGGACGTTTCGCGCATCGAAATCGACGAGCGTGATCACCCAGACAAAGCCGCCCCCGTGCTCCGCGGTTTGCACAAACGCGCGCAGATTGCCACTGTTCCCTTCCGATTTCATGACGACCTCCTGATAAGCGTTACGTTCTGAAAACGCATCTGACGATGCTGCGTCGCACATCGCATTCCCGCTCGCGCAGATGGGCCGCTGCCGCGCTCATCGCGCTCCTGCGAATTCACCACCATCATCGCGAGCTCGCCGATTCACGACGATCGCGCCGCCTGGGCGGAACGCGCCGCCAGGTCAGTGCAACCAGCGCGGCAAACGCGACATACGCGACGGTAAACACCCACGCAGGCAATTCGTAATACAGCATGCGGCCTACCCAGCGTTGCACGAAACCTTGCGTTGCGCCCGTGTCATGCCGCAGCCAGTCTTCGAGCACCGTTAGCGGACACGCAATACCCAACAACGCGAGCAACGCGACGACGCCGATTGCCGCGAGATGCACGCAGCGAAACACGCGGCCCTGCACCCACTGCCAGTCGAACAACGCGCCGAGCCAGATCGCGGCGAGTCCACCGACGATGAACAGCACGAGCGCCGCATGGACGACCAGCACGGCATCAGCGAGGCCGTTCATGCCTGCCTCGCACGTCAACCGCTCGACGCGTCGTCTGCACCGCCCCCCTGCCGGACATCAGCGCGCAGCCGATACGACTTGCCCCGTGAAGTCCTCTTCGACGCACTTGCGGTACGCCTGCGCGACCACCGACGCATGCACCCCGCCCGACGGATCGCGTCCCATCTGCTGCAACGTTTCAGCGACCCATCCCGGGCTCACCACGTTCACGCGCAGCATGCCTTTGAGTTCGAGTGCCGCCGCACGGCAAAACGCTTCGACGCCCGCGTTGACGAGACTGATTGCCGTGCTGCCCGGCATCGGATACTGCGCTAGCGTCCCGCTCGTCAATGTGATCGAGCCGCCCGGGTTGATCTTTTGCGTGCCGCAGCGCACCAGATTCACCTGACCCATCAGCTTGTTGTCGAGACTGAACGCAAAATCGCTATCCTGTAGCGCATCGAGCGGTGCGAATTTTGCTGTGCCGCCCACGCAGATCACCGCGTCGAGCGGACCCGCGTCGTTGTACATTGCAATGATCGATCCTTTGTCGGACAGATCCACCTTGAATGCAGAGCCGTTGCGGCTCGCGCCAATCACGTCATGCTTCGGAGACAACTGCTGGATGATTTCCTTACCAAGGAGCCCTGTTGCCCCTACGACCAGTATGCGCATACCGCCTCCTTTACTCACGATGCATCGCGACGTGTGCGGCCCCCGCGCTACCACTGCGCGACAACCGCGCCGTGCTCCGTTTCGCCTGTCGGGTTGTGCTATGCCGGATAATGCGCACGGCCATTACGAAGGAGCCCGATCATTCTGTTCCGCTGAATGGATCAGTGCAACTCGCGCGCCACTCAACGCATGACGAACCCTTCGATGCACCGCATTCAAGCTGTTCCCGCTGAGGCCCCATGCTGACTCTTGCGAATGTCATCAAGCGCTATCCGGGCAATCCGCCGCGCACCGTGCTCAACGGCGTATCGCTCGAGCTGCGGGAGGGTGAGTGCATCGCAATCATGGGCGAGTCGGGCACCGGCAAATCGACACTGCTCAACCTTGCGGCAGGGCTCGACAAGCCGGATGGCGGACGCATTGTGTTCGACGGTCAGGATCTCGCCGCACTCGACGACGATCGCAAGACGCTTCTGCGCCGCGCGCGGATGGGGTTCGTGTTCCAGGCGTTTCATGTGTTGCCGAACCTGAGCGCGGCGCAAAACGTCGCCTTGCCACTACGGTTGAACGGCGTGCCCGCCGCGGACGTGGCCACACGTGTCGCGGCGGCGCTTGCGTCGATCGGCCTGGCGGATCGCGCGGACACGCTGCCGCGCGATCTGTCAGGTGGCGAACTGCAGCGCATCGCGATCGCGCGCGCACTCGTGCATCGCCCGAGCCTCGTGCTTGCCGACGAGCCGACCGGCAATCTCGATCACGACACCGCGACGCGCATCCTGCAACTGCTGCGCGACATGACGCGTCAGTCGCGTGCCGCGGTGCTGCTGGTCACGCATTCCGCGGCGGCGGCGGCAAGCGCCGATCGCGTGCTGCGCCTGACGCGCGAGGGTCTTGCGCCGTCCGCGCCGCCCGTCGAGCGCACGCTATGAGGCACGCCCCATGACCAGCGCCGATATTCAGCGTGGCTCGCGCGGGTCCGCCGCGCGGTCCTTTTCCGCGCGCGCGATCGTGTCGACCGCGGCCGCGTTGATCGCCGGCGAAAGCCGCGGCCACCCGGTGCGCGCACTCGTCGCCGTGCTAGCGATCGCGGCCGGCGTCGCGATGGGGTATGCCGTGCAGCTCATCAACGGTGCGGCGTTGACCGAACTCGCGTCGACCGTCAATTCGCTGATGGGCAACGCCGACCTCGAAATCCGCGGGCCACGCACCGGGTTCGACGAATCGCTGTATCCGCGCCTTGCACGCTTGCCGGAAGTCGCGGCGGCAAGCCCGGTCGTCGAAGTCGACGCGCGCATCGCGGGACAGGACGATGTGCTGAAGCTGCTCGGTGTCGACGTGTTTCATGCGGGGCGCGTCACGCCGGATCTGGTCGGACGCGTCGCAGCGTCACGCGCGAACCGGCTCGATCTGCTGGCGCCTGACGCCGTGTTCCTGTCGCCCGCGGCGCTTGCATGGACTCGCCTCAAGATCGGCGACACGCTGACCGTGCAGGTCGGGCTGCGGCAGGTCGCACTTCGTGTCGCCGGCACGCTGCCTGCGTCCGGCACCAGCGTGCGCATCGGCGTCATGGATATCGGCGCCGCGCAATGGCGACTCGAACGTCTTGGTACGCTGCAACGCATCGACATCAAACTGAAAGCCGGCATCGACGCGGCGACATTCGCCCGGCAGATTGCGCCTCTGTTGCCCGCCGGTGTCGCCGCGGTCGGTCCGCACGATAATGCGCACCGCACCTCGCAACTGTCACGTGCCTATCGTGCGAATCTGAACGTACTCGCGCTCGTTGCGCTGTTCACCGGCGCATTCCTCGTGTTTACGATCCAGGCGCTCGCGGCACTGCGGCGCCGCGCGCAGTTTGCGTTGCTGCGCGCGCTCGGAGTCACACGCCGTGGCGTGTTGGGGCTGATCGTCGCCGAAGGTGCGGTGCACGGCCTGCTGGGCGCGATCGCCGGCGTCGCGCTAGGCTACGCGGTCGCGGCCGCCGTACTGCATTTCGCCGGCGGCGATCTGGGCGGCGGCTATTTCGAAGGCGTGCGCCCTCGGGTCCAATTCGATGCCGCCGCAGCGTGCCTGTTTATCGCACTCGGGGTCGCCGCCGCCGTGCTCGGCAGTATGGCGCCGGCGCTCGAAGCGGCGCGGGCGCAACCGGCCCAGGCGCTGAAAGCCGGCGACGAAGAAACGCGTCTGCAGCCTCTGCATCGAGCGCGCTCGCTGCTTGGCCCGCTGGCGGCCATCGTCCTTGGCGTCGCCGCGGCGCGCCTGCCATCGGTAAATGGTCTGCCGCTGTTCGGTTATGCGGCCGTTGCGCTGCTGTTGATCGGCGGTGTGCTCGCGATGCCGTATATCGCACGCACCGTGTTCGATGCGCTGCCGCACACGCAACGCGCATTGCCGCAGCTCGCGCTCGCGCAGCTTGCGCATGCGCCGGGACGCGCGGCCATCGGGCTCGCCGGGATTGTCGCGAGCTTCAGTCTGATGGTCGCGATGGCGATCATGGTGTCGAGTTTCCGGATTGCCGTCGACGACTGGCTGCAACGGCTGCTGCCCGCGCCGCTCTATCTGCGCGCGGCGCCCGCCGGCGACAGCGGCTTCCTGTCCGAAAGCGACCAGGCCGCGCTTGCGGCGACGCCTGGCATCGCGCGCGCCGAGTTCTTGCGCTCGACGCAGATCACGCTCGATACGCGGCTGCCTCCGGTTGCGCTAATCGCGCGTCCGATCGATCCGCGTAACCCCGGCGCGCGCCTGCCGCTGACCGGCGCGCCGCTCATCGCGGGTGGCAACGCGTTGCCGCCGGTGTGGGTCAGCGAGGCGATGGCCGACCTGTACCGGCTGCAAGTGGGAAACCGCATCGCGCTACCGGTCGGCGGCCAATCGGTGACGTTCGCTGTCGCGGGCGTATGGCGCGATTACGCGCGCCAGTTCGGCGCGGCGGTGATCGATGAAACGGACTATCGCAAGTTCACGAGCGACACGCGCGCGACCGACGCCGCGATCTGGCCGGCGCCCGGTGTATCGACGGCACAAGCCGCCGCGCGCATCCGCGAGCGCGTCGCGGGCGGTGACCGGCTATCGTTTTCCGAACCCGGTGAAATTCGCGACGCGAGCCTCAGGATCTTCGACCGCAGCTTCGCGGTCACGTATCTGCTCGAAGCGGTCGCGGTGCTCATCGGCCTGTTCGGCATCGGCGCGAGCTTCGGCGCGCAGGCGCTGTCACGCACGCGCGAGTTCGGCGTGCTGCGGCATCTCGGCGTGACGCGTGGCCAGATCGCTGCGCTGCTCGTGCTCGAAGGGGCACTGGTCGCACTGCTGGGCGTCGCGTCCGGGCTCGTGCTCGGAACGGGGATCGCGGCCGTGCTCGTCTACGTGGTGAACCCGCAATCGTTTCATTGGACGATGAGTTTGCATATGCCGTGGGCGCTCGTGATCACGCTCGCGTCGTCGGTCGTGCTCGCCGCAGCGCTGACCGCTTTATGGAGCGCGCGTTCGGCACTGTCCGTCGATGCCGTGCGCGCCGTACGCGACGACTGGTGAAACGATGAAGCGCCGCACATTTCTCAGATTGCCTCGCGCGCTTGCCGCGTGGCTCCCTTTCATCCCGCTCGCGCCACTGCTGCCGTTGATGCGGCCGCTGCGAGCGCAGGCGGACGTACCCGACTATCCGCCTGTCACGCCGGGACGCACGCTCGTCTTTCCGCGCGACTTCGGCGCGCATTCGCCATATCGGACCGAGTGGTGGTATGCGACCGGCTGGCTCTTCACCGCCGATCACACCGCACTCGGTTTTCAGGTGACGTTCTTCCGTTCACGGCCCGCGCTCGACGACGCGGATCCGAGCCGTTTCGCGCCGCGTCAATTATTGTTTGCGAATGTCGCGATAAGCGACCCGCACGTCGGAAAACTGCAGCACGACCAGCGTTCGGCGCGCACCGGCTTTGGCCTCGCGCAAGCGAGTGAAACGGATACGAACGTGCAGATCGGCACATGGTCGCTGACACGGAATGCGCGCGACGGCCGATATCAGGTCGACATCGGCGCCGCGGACTTTGCGATGGCGTTCGCGATGCAGCCGACGCAGCCGGTGCTGCTCAACGGCGCGCAAGGTTACAGCCGCAAGGGGCCGCTGGCGAGCGAGGCGAGCTATTACTACAGCGAGCCGGCGTTGCGCGTGACAGGCACGCTGACGCGTCATCGCGCGTCGGATCGCAAACCCGAGGCCGTGCATGGCGTCGCATGGCTCGATCACGAATGGTCATCGGCGTTGCTTGCCGACGACGCGGTCGGTTGGGACTGGATCGGCGTCAACTTCGACGACGGCAGCGTGCTGACCGCGTTTCAGATTCGCGATGAAGCAGGCGGCAAGCTCTGGGCGGGCGGCACGCTACGAAGCACGGACGGTCCGTCGGAAACACTCGCGCCGGATGACGTCGTGTTTACGCCACTGCGCTGGTGGCGATCGCCGCATACCGATACGCGGTATCCGATCGCGATGCGCGTCGACGCCGGCGATCTGCATCTGACACTGACGCCGCTCCTCGACGATCAGGAAGTGGACAGCCGCGCCAGCACGGGCGAGGTCTATTGGGAAGGCGCGGTGGCGGTCACACAAACGCAGGATGGCGCCGCAGGCGAAGACCGGATCGCGACACCCGTCGCGCGCGGCTATCTGGAACTGACCGGTTATGTCGCGCGCCTCGAACTGTAAGCAACGCCACGGGGCTGCGTTGCATGCCGCGCAACGCACCGCGCGTCAGCTTTCCGAAGTCACCGGATCGGGCGTATCAACGTGACTCTTCGGCACGCGGGCCGGCACCCGCAGCCGGCTTTCTTCAACGCGACGGAACAACTCCGCGCCTTGCCATGACAGCAGCGCGAGGCAGCCGAAAATGACCTCGCGCATCCGCTTGACGAGCGCGAGCGACAGCGCGGCATCGTGGCCGACACCGAACATCTGCGCGAGCAGCACGACCGCCGCTTCCTGCACGCCAAGCCCGGACGGCACAAAGAACGCCGCATGCCGCACCGCCTGGGTAATCGCCTCGATCGCGATCGCTCCGCCGATCGACACCGGATGTCCGAGCAGCGCGAGCGCCACATAGGCTTCGAGCGCGCCAAGCACATAGCCCGCCAGTTGCCACAGGAACGCGCGGAACAGCAGGCCGGAACGCACCATCAGCGCGTCGATATCGGCATCGAGACGCTTGCCGTCGATGCGCTGCACGAGCGGATGCGTATCGCCGAACAGCTTCTTCGACCCGCGCTCGATGGCATGGAAAAAGCCACCACGCCGCACGAAGATGATCGCCGCGGCCGGCAGCGGCAGCGACAGCAGCAGGCCGAGCACGACCGCATGCCATGAACCCGCGGTTTGGGCGGACGCGACGATCAGCACGACGCCGATCGCCGAGAACGCATACTGCACCGCGAGCGTGATGAGCACTTCAACGATCACCGTCGCGCTGACGACGCTGCCATCCGCGACCCGCCATTGCGCGAGCCGGATGCCGACCACTTCACCGCCGATCCCGACGACCGGCAGCAAGCGGTTGACCGCTTCGCGCACGGTCGCGACCCACAGCAGAAAGCCCAGTGGCGCCCGCCGGTCGAGCAGCAGCCGCCACGCCTGCGCATCGAGCAGCAACGGCAGCAGGTGCAGCGGCACGAGCAGCAGCAATGCAAAACCGGCCTGGCGGATCATCTGGATCGCTTCGCCAACGTGCATGTGCAGCGTCAGTGCGATCAGGATCGCGATGCCCACCGGCAAGCCGATAAAGCGCAGCCACTTCATGACAGCACCACCCCGCCCGGCAGCACATCGCCGAAACCGCCGCGGCGCGCGCCGGCGGCGTGCAAAGCCGACGCCACGCGCGGTGACAGGAGCGCGTTCAGTTCATCGGCATGGCGATAGGTGCGCATCCCATCGGACAGCGCGTCCTCGCCCGCCGTCGCCGGATGGCAATAAATCTCGCCGACGCCGTGCGGCAGGTTGGCGATCGTGTCGAGCAACACCGCTTCATCCATGCCGCCGGTGTGTGCGATGCCCACCACGTAGTCGTTATGCGCAATGCCCGCGCGGCGCAGCCGCGAGCGCACACTCGCCATCCACGGACGTATCCACGCGGGCGAATGCGCTTCGTAAGGCAGCCGCATCGCACGCATGCCATAGTCGCGGCCGATTTCGAGGATCAGCGACAGCACGGTCGGGTGCAGATGGAAATGCTTGTGGGTGTTGACGTGATCGAGCGGCAAGCCCGTCTGTTTGAATGCGTCGAACTGTGCGCGAATTTCCCGCGCGAGTTGCGCGCGCACGTGCGGCAGGAAGAAGAAACGAACGCCATCGCGCACCATGCGGTCGCCGAAACGACCTTGTGCATCGACCAGCGCGGGAATCTGATGGCGCGGCAGCGTCGCCGCACCGTCCGCGAGCACCAGATGCAGACCGACGCGCAAATCCGGCAAACGACGCGCCCGCTCGACCGCATCGCGCGCGGCCGGCGCGCCGACCATCAGGCTCGCCGCGGTCAGCACGCCATGCAGATGCGCGTGCTCGACCGCATCGTTGACGCGCTCGTGCAGGCCGAAATCGTCCGCAGTCAGGATCAGCGCGCGACCGGATCGTGGCGTCGCTGCGGTCACGCCTCGTGCGCCCTCAGGAAACGGAAGAACTCGACCCCTTCACGCAAACGACGCTTCATCATGTCCCAGCTCATCAGCATCTCGCGCACGATCTCCCAGATCTTCGACGGGCGGAAGTAGAACTCGCGATAGAACTGCTCGAGATGGTGATAGATCTCCTCGCGCGACAGGTGCGGATAACCGATCGCCGCCAGCTGCACGCCTTCCTTGCTGACGAGGTTGATCACCTTGTTTTCCTCCATCCAGCCGTTCTCCACCGCCTGCTTGTAGAGTGTCGTGCCCGGATACGGCGCCGCGAGCGACACCTGGATGGTGTGCGGATTGATTTCCTTCGCGTACTCGATGGTCTTGCGGATCGTTTCTTTCGTCTCGCCCGGCAGGCCGAGGATGAAGGTGCCGTGGATCTTGATGCCAAGCTTCTTGCAGTCCGCGTTGAAGCGACGTGCGAAGTCCGTACGCAGGCCCTTCTTGATGTTCACGAGGATCTGGTCGTCGCCCGACTCATAGCCGACCAGCAGCAGGCGCAGACCGTTTTCCTTCATGATCTTCAGCGTCGAGTACGGCACGTTGGCTTTCGCGTTGCACGACCACGTCACGCCGAGCGTGCCGAGCCCGCGCGCGATCGCTTCGGCGCGCGGCGCGTCGTCGGTGAAGGTATCGTCATCGAACATGATTTCCTTCACTTCCGGCATGTTGTCGCGGATCCACTTCACTTCCTCGATCACGTTGTCGACCGAACGCACGCGATAGCGGTGACCGCCGACCGTCTGCGGCCACAAGCAGAATGTGCAGCGCGACTTGCAGCCGCGGCCCGTATAGATCGACACGTACGGGTAGTTCAGGTAGCCGATGAAATAGTTGTCGATCTTCAGGTCACGCTTGTAGACGGGCGCGACGAACGGCAGCGAGTCCATGTCCTCGAGGATCGGACGCGCTTCGTTATGCTCGATCGAGCCATCCTTCGCGCGCCACGACAGCCCCTTGATTTCCGGGAACGGCTTGCCTTCGGCGATTTCCTTGCAGGTGAAGTCGAATTCCTCGCGGCAGACGAAATCGATTGCCTCGGTCGCGGTCAGCGAATTGTGCGGATCGACCTGCACCTTCGCGCCGACCATGCCGACGAGGATCGACGGTTTATGCTTCTTGAGGTCTTCGGCGAACAACGCATCGGTCGGAAACGACGGCGTGCTGGTGTGAATGATGACCAGGTCGTATTCGTCCGCGATCTTGAGCGTTTGCTGGACCGACAGACCGTCCGCCGGCGCGTCGAGCACGCGGCTGTCGGGCACGAGCGCAGCCGGCTGCGCGAGCCAGGTCGGATACCAGAACGAGCGGATTTCGCGCTTCGCCTGATAGCGCGACCCTGCGCCACCATCGAAGCCGTCGTACGACGGCGCCTGCAAGAACAATGTTTTCATCTTCACTCCGCCCTGCAAATGGTCATCGTTGCGTTCAAACATGAATTATCGGGTAATTTGCGTTCCGGGGTTTACCTTCCGTCGGACACTTCCAGCACTTTGACCGTGTCCAGTTCAGCCGCGCCGCTCGCGGCGGTCCGCGTCGTGACCGGCACCCGCGCGCCGCGCCAGATCACATGGGAGCCGAATGCGCCAGCCAGCCACTGTAGCATTAGCAGCGTGTCGCGCAACGGCACCAGCGGCAAATCGCGCCAGAATGCGCGCAAGCCACGTGTCGCATAGGCATGCATCAGCAAGCGCGCAATACAGCCGGCGAGGGTCACCGCTGTCATCACCGCCCGCGCGACCGGTTGCGCCCCGTCCGCGTGAAAGGCGTCCGCAAGCTGCGCGCCGAGCAGCAGCCACGGTGATGTAAACGTGATGAACAGGAACCCGAAGCCGGCAGGATTCACCGAGCGGATGGTACGCAGCCAGCGCGTTTCGCGCTGCCAGAGCGCAGCGAAACGGCTTTCGATCACGTCGGTCGCGACAATCACGTTCGATAATATCGTGCGCAGTCCTAGCCTGCGGACGTGCTCGGTCAGCCAGAAATCGTCGGCGAGGCAATTTTTCAGCGGCTCGAAGCCGCCGATCCGATCGAACGTTTCGCGGCGCAGCGCGAGTGTCGCACCGAAACCGAACTCACACGACCCGGTTGCGTGCGCGACAAACACCGACGGCATGAACCATTCGTTGACGAACAACGCGCCCACACGCGACCAGAAGCCTGTGATGCCGGTCGCACGGTACAGGCACGTGACGACGCCGGCCTGCGGGTCAGCGAGCGGCGCGCAAACCTGCTGCAGATAATCGCGCGCGACGGCGATATCGCTGTCCGCGATCACGAGCACCTCGTAGCGCGCATGTTCAGCAAGATTGATCAGATTACTGACCTTCAGATTGCTGCCATGTACCCGCGAGTCGACCACCAGCGTGATGTCGCAATGCGGATAGGCGGCCTGCAAGCGACGCACGACGCCGATCGCGGGGTCCTGCGCGGACGACACACCGAACAGCAATTGAAAGCACGGATGGGTCTGTTCGCAAAACGAGGCAAGATTCTCATACAGGCGCGGTTCCGCGCCACACAGCGGCTTGAGCACGCTGACCGCGCCGATCGGCGCCGGCACCGCTTGTGCGCGCCGTTTGCTTGCCCGCCGTCCGGCCGCGGCCGAGCGGCGCAACAAGCCGGCGGCACACGCCGCATAGACGGTCGCGCCACAACAGATCGCCGCGAGCAGCCATTGCGCGTAGGAGGTCCAGTTCATCTGAGCCGAGCCTCCCTGTGCCGGCGCTTTCCGGTCAATCCGGTCGATGAACCACAGATCGCGATTGGTTTAACTAACATCGGAGACACTCCGCTCTTTTCGCCCAGCGAGCGTAAGGTTTGTATGTGAAGCGCAGATGTTACTGGCGTCCCATTAAAGGGTATCCAAATAACGCCAGGCGTGTATGGAACCCGCGCAAACCCTCGTCGCCAAGCGACATCAACTGCTGCGCAAGGTGCGCGTCACGGCCGCACGAACGGGAATCGGCCGGTGCGCTGTCAGCCGGAAGACAACGTGGGCGTGTGTCGACAATCATTCGTTTCATCGGTCAAACTTAAGCCAGAAAGCGCGCGACGTGGATTCCGATTTCATGCGACACGCCCAGACCGCCCTTACGAAATCAATAATCTTTTCTTTCAATTAAAATATGTCACCGGCATGGAAACCGGCTGACTGATGGTAGCAGCGAAACCTTAGAGAATCATTAAGCTGACCTGAGTCTGTAGCGACATCCCGCGGCTGCATCGCGCACTTCGATGCGCATGCACGCGGCTTCGCAAACGCCCGTCTGCTTGCTTTGTTTTTAGATATATAAGGATAAGTTTTTACGACAAACTTATGCACCCGCACCATTAAAGCTAATAAGCTTGATAACCATCATTTAAAATCGCATGAACGATTTTTCAATATGCAAGGAAAGCAGTCGGTCCAATTACTGAATATCCAGGCTGATGAGCGCGTTTTCGCCGACATGGCAAACGACGACGCGAATCCCTGTCTTTCGTGCGGCGCATGCTGCCAGTATTTCCGGGTCTCGATGTATATGGGCGAGATGGCCAGTTCGCCGGGCGGCACTGTCCCCGACGAACTGGTCAGCCGTGTGAATCCTTATATCGTTTGCATGAAAGGCACTGAGGCCGGACATGGTCGCTGCATCGCATTGCGCGGTGAAGTCGGGAAGCCGGGCATACACTGCGCGATTTACGCGCAGCGCCCGTCGCCATGCCGGGAATATCGGGTCTGGTCCAACGACGGATCACCCAATCCAGATTGCCAGCGGTTGCGCGCGAAGATCGGATTGCCCCCGCTCCCTGCCATGCCGGGCTAACCGCGCCGCATCATCGGTGCGACGCGGCTGCCTGAGCGGCACTTTGCCGCATGGCCCGCGCATGACCTCGAATGACCTCGAACGGCGGCCGGGCACGACACCTGTTTCCGGCGGCCGCCCGTGCCTATTTCACATCGAATGAGTAGTCACCGTGCGTCCGGTGTCCATCCGATGCCACGGCCACCCAATGCACGGTGTAGTGCCCGGCGGCAAGCGCGGCCAGCGGCACGCTGATCACGTCCGGCTGCTTCGCGTCGATATTCGCCTTGCCCATGGTGACGGGCTTGCCGGTCGCATCGGTCACGTCCAACGTGGAGAACGCGGGCTCGAGCGGGCCATCGAACGTGATCTTCACCTGGGCCGGCGCAGACACCGTCGTGCCCGCGCCCGGCTCCTGCTTTGACGGAAACACATGGGCAAACGCGGACTGCGCAACGAGCAGTGCGGCGGTGCAGAGCAGCGGCATCGCCACTCGCTTGCGCCAGCCCGCTCCCTCTAATTTCGAATAAGACATGGAACTTCCTTCGGTTAAAGATTAAAGAGCGGCTTGCCGATCGTGTTCGGCGCCACGTCATCGAAGAAGATATGGGCCTGCACCAGCACGCCCACTCGCGAGCCGCTTGCGCGGTTAATCGGAATCTGCGCCTCGATGCCGAATTGCCCATATCGATTGATCCAGATAAAGCCCGGGTTGACCGTGCCCGTCGTCTGGCCCTGGCTACGCGATAACGGCACCTCGACGAGCGGCACGAGGTTCGACAGCGGCGCGGGCAGTCCAACGTCGCGCACGTGCTGCTGCAGATACGGCAAGCTGTATTGCACGGTGAAGCCGTAGTTGAACGCGTTCGGCTGGCCTGCGCCGGTGGTGAAGGCCGGCCCTGCTTCAGCCGTGACCGCCACCGGACGCAGCCACCCCAGCGAGTCGGGCAGATCGCCAAGCCCCTTGCCGGCAAACACCGTCGGCGAGATTGTCGAGAAGTTGTCCGCAATCGCGCGGCTGCCCGTGCCGCCCAATTCGGCATCGACGCCGACCGACATCATGAACTCGTGCGGATCGTTCACGTAGAGCAGGTATTTCGCACCGACGTCGATATTGTCGAAGCCGTGCGCGGTCGGGTTGTTCTGCATCACATACGTGCCGCCGACGGAAACCGCGAGGCGCGAAGTAATCAGCTTGTCGTACTCGAAGTCAAATGTGTTGACGCTCTGGTCGCCGCTGTCGCCGGGTACGCGTTGATGACCGAATTGCAGGTTGGCTTCGTCGCCAACACCGGGGTCGTCGATTGCCATCGTGGCGGGAAACACGCGGTCGCCGGCAACGGCGTGCGCCCGCGCCACAGCGGGAATCACAAGCGCTGCAGCGGCTGCGCAAAGGGCTGACGCGGCAGCAAGGCGCGCGCTTGCGCTGCGTGTGAAAGGTGTAGACATGGTGAGTCCTTGATCGGGTCGAGGCCACGCCGTCGCGCGCTTCATGCGCGACGGCGCGGCGATGCGGCACAGACCAGCACGTGCATATAGGCACAGCCGGCGTGGCGCCGCTCGGAATAATCTCGAATCAGGACGGGAAAGGGGGCGCGCGCGGCTGGGACGACGTCAGCGGCTCGACGCGGCGCGCCGTGTCGAACCGGACGGCTCTGCGATGCTCGATCAGCCAGACGGTGACGGCAAACGGAACCTGAACGCTTGGCACGACCGGCACGTGTGCAAGCAGACTGCAATACGCGCAGGCGTCGCCATGCGACATCTGCGTATGCGAACCCGGGCGGCTGCCTGCACCGTCATCGGCAAACGACTGCGCCGAACACAGCGCATCCAGATGGCGGCTTGCGGCGAGCGTCTGCGAAATGGTCGGCGCGAGCGTCGCCATCAGGATCGCAACCAATCCTAGCAAGCTGCCGATCTTCCGGATGAGACCCTGCTGCATGAGTCGGACGGCCGTCAATGAGGGGCATGAAGGGGCGTGTTCGCGGCGATTATGCCACGCTGTCGCGGCGCGCCGCGTGCAACCGCGCACGCACAACGTCGACCCGTCGTTCGGTACAGTCACACGCTGCCAGGTCACCGGTCGACGCCGCCGTTAGATTTAACGATGCTCGTAGACGAGTTCGGCGAAGATCACCGTGGCGAACGATCCTTGATGCGCCACCCGTTGCCTGAACCGTGAAACGCGGTCGTCATCGGAGAGCGTCGCCCAACGCGCATGGTCGCCGCAATATTGGTCCGCGTCGGCCAATCCGCTTTGAATCCGGGGGGACGTCACGGGGGGACGCTTTGAGAGCTCGTCCTTAAGGCGCTCGGTCTCGGGTTGGATGTCGATATCGATATCGCGCCCAGGACCCAGCGGAGCAAGTTCCGCCACATCGAGCATGCGGCCGACCCAACCGGACGGGTCCATGGACCGGTTGAGACGCTTGGCACGTTCGCCATCGAAGACAAATCCTCCGGAGCTCGACAGTTCGTTATCCAGGCATACGGCGACATGTCGCGGCGTCGGCCCGGTAGCGTCAAGGGTCATCACCATGGGAAGCGGCAGAAGAGGGTCCGCATTGCCGAGCGTCTCCAGCATCCACGGGATGGTCAAAACAAGCTTGCGGGGATTTTCGGGCGCGATCCGCAGGTGCGATCGCCACACACCAGGGCGAGTCGGTATCTCGTTCCACTGCGCGAGCACCGCCGACGCGAAGCGGCTAGCGGTAATGGACTCTGCATTCACAAGGGAGTCGCTCACCACGTGCACTTTCATGGCCAGTGGGTGATAACCCTGCTCCGGATCCTTCCTGGTGTGAAACGTCACCGTTTGATCCTCAGTTACAAGGACTGCAGAATCGTTAATCGCAGGTGCGTCTCTGAAATAGATGCCCCCGTGGCCATTGCCCTCGTAGGATATTCTGACGAGCCGGGGCCCCGCACCCTCTACTGCAACGCGAACGTAGGCAATGGCGCGCCGTCCCGACCGCATGTCGATGACGAGGTCCGCTTCGCTGTGAGCGTCTTTCAGGTTCGTCCTGGCGGCGTTAAGCGGCAACCAGTCCAGCCCGTACTGCTGATAGATCGCGGCAACGATCCCTGCAAGGCAAACAATCACCAGAGAACGGGCGAGAATTCGAAGCGTCATGGTGAGCTCCTGGCGGCTTCGCTCAATAGGTGACCTGAGTGACCACTATTCCGGGCCATTTGAACTGCATGCGCGGGAACGCGAGCGAAAAGACGAACGCCATTGACGTACTTGTGCCGAGCAATACAAGTGCGAGACCCGAAGAATAGATGCGGTCAAGAATACTTGCGTCGTCGAACAAGCGGTAGGCGAGATAGGCAGTTGCCGTAGCAAGCAATACCGGCGCGGTCATCGCCGTCGCGATGCCCCAAAGAATCACTGTCGCGCGACGTTGCGACTTGCCGATACAGAGTTGCGCAACGGCCACGCTGACTGAAGATGCGCACAACCAGTAAGCGATCGGAAGGGCGAGCAGCGCCACCATCTGTTTAGCGCTGGCGTTCGCCAACCCGCCGAGCACCCACACGAACAGCACATACAGCGGTATGACCACCCAAAAGGCCCACTCCGAGAGCAGATCGAGAACCCAGTTCTCCTTATGCCCCAGGATGTCCCCACTGGCCGCACGAAGCGAAATCCGATAGCCCAGCAGACCGCCGATCACGCAGACAATTGGGTACAGCAAGACGGCGATTCCACGGAGCAACATCACCGCGTCGTCCGTCGAGTACTGGATCGACGAAAACAGGAAAATCCAAAGCGGCCCGATCGAAGCACACCATATTCCGCTTGCTGCCAGCCCATAGATGCCGCCCCAGCGGGCACGCCGCGCTCGCAGGTCGGCGTGTTCGTCCAGTTCGCGTATGCGGCGAATCCGCCGGATACGCAGGCGCTCCATCATGCCGATGCTTCCCGCCGTGCGATCGACAGCGGACAGGTCCGCACAGAGTTGCAACGCCGCGTTTCGCGTGGCGGGTCGCGTGACGGCATCGAACATCAGGTCGCGTTCCCGGCGCGTCGCGTGCCGCGCGAGTACCGCGCCGGCAGCGCGTCGGACGACTTCGCGTGGGTCATGGAGGCCGAACGCGATGCAGCGGTCCAGGATTCGTGACGATGGCTGCCATTCAAGCGCTGCCAATGCGCGCAGCGCGCCAATGCGCAAGGCTTCCTTATCCGAGCGCAACTGGGCGGACAAGGTCGCCATCGTCCGCCTTTCCGAGTAGCGACTTGCCCACGACGCGAGCAATGGGCTTTGCCGATACATGCAACTCAGTATCAGAAATTTGATTTGCCAGCGGTCCAGACGCAGCCGCGCGGAATACGGTTCGATAATTGTCTTGAGCTGACCTTCCGTCAGCAGCGCCTCCGGGTTGGTGCGCCAGATCGGATTGCGTTTTGAGAATCCGGCCAGGTCGCGTGCCGACACGAAATTGAAGAAGTTGATATCGGCGTGCATCCACTCGAGGACGATGTCGACAAGCCGTTCATGCATGAATTCGAACCAGTCTTCATTGCCGCGTCTATCCCGACGGACGATACGGTGCACGTGCAGCGCTTGAACCACTGCTTCCAGTTCCTCATCCGATGCCAGAAATGGTTCCGCCTTCAGATCGATGATGCGTATCGCTCGTTTCGTGCGCTCTTTGGAAATCAGCACGTCGAGCACGAGGCGCATCACCAGCGCCATGTCGGTACCCACCTCGTCGACCGCCTTGTCGAGATAAGTGCCGAACATGCCCTCGATGCCGCCTAGCTTCAGCAGGTCGTCGCTTCTTAACGTCAACGACTCCGGGCTGCGCTCCAGTGCAACGCGCACCAGTTCGCTGCACATGATCTGCAGGATGGCAGGATCGAAGTCGAACGCAGCAAGATGCGTCAGCAGGTCTGAAACGAGTCGCGCGTCGAAGGGAATGCGTTGAGCCAGTAAGGGCAGCGTAATCGCCTGTCGTGCGCCGAACGCGGTAAGCGCATTGATCCTATATCGGTTCTCGAGGAGTTGAGGAAGCTTTGCGCTAAATTCGTCCAGCTTCGCAAGGTAGTCTTCTCGCAGGCTGAAGAGAATGCGGCAGTCGATGTCATTACGCGAAACGATCAGTCCGATCGTTTCAACGAATGCTTCCTTCAAGGCTGCGTCATTCTGGAACCGGATGAAGAACTCTTCGAACTGGTCCAGCGCGATGAGCAGTGGCCGGGTGCTGTTGCGCGCCGCCAGCCGGTCGGCCAGTTGCAACGGTGTTTCGCCTTGACGGGCGTCCAGTCCGAGCTGCTCGGTCAACGCGGACGACAGGTCGGCCACAGGGTCGGTCAAGGTTCTCAGATACACGCATTCCCAGTCCAGCTTGCGTGCGGACGGAAAGACCCCCGCCCAGATCAGCGAGGTTTTGCCGATTCCCGAAGGACCATACAGAACAAGCACACCACGGCTCGCGAGGCGCGCCGTGATGTCGAAAATCTCCTGGTCGCGGCCGCCGAAGACAGGCGCGTCCGCCTCGACGAAGTATTCGAGCAGCTTGTAAGGCGACGATTGCTGGGTCGACGGATCCTGTTCACTCATGTGCGCTCCCTTCCGTCGACATCAGCTTGGTGAGCTTGTCGATGAGCGCGTCGGGTTCCGCGTTGATCCACGTCACGTCCAGGCTTTTCCAATAGGCCCGATCGGCGGCCGTGAAGCTCGACGACGCGAAAAACGCCGGTCCCTGGTTCGAATGCAGCCGAATCAGTCGGCGCGCCAGCTTGCGCACGACGGGATCGCGTGGGTTGACGCCGAGCAGCAAGATACAACGTCCTCGTTCAGCCGTGGCCAGTTGCTCGATCGACGGGGACAATCGATCCATGGTGACCAGCAGGCTTTCGTTCTCCTGTTCGGTGAGCACCAGCGAGTCGTCGTTGGTTGGCGCCCCTCGAACCAGCACAAGCACTTCCTGGCTCGACTGCAGATCGACGGGCGGCGCCGCCAGCGAATAGATGACCTTGGACGCGCGGCCAGCTGCCTCGAACGCCCGTTCAAGCAGCCCGTCGAAATGCGTATCGAAGATTGCCGGCACCGACCACGTCGCAAGCGCGTGATGCGATGGACTCGGCCTTGCATTGTCGTACCAGTCCCGGATCGCGTCGATCAGCGCGAAACGAAGATTTTCCGCAACGAATACCTCCGCGACGCTGTGAAACGCCAACTCGGTCAATCCGGCCAGTTCCGCTGCTTTCCATAGATCATCGTCGCAACTTTGACATTTCTGAGCAAGATGCTCGGTGAGTGCACGAATCGTGTGCTGTGCCGGCGAAAACCGGTCAGTCGGCGGCCGCATCAATCCGCATCCGACAATCGGAATACAGCGCCGTTTGCGGAATGCGTCAAGCAACGCTCGCGGCACCTCCACGTCTTCGACTGCGCGCTGCGTCTGATCCGGTATAGGCGCTTGCGGGACGATGTCGAATAGCGACTCGCGGCCTTGAGCGAGATAGAGAACCGGCGTGATGAAGGTGCGCCACTGATCTCTCGTCGCGCTGTTGAACAGGACATAGCGTGCGCGCTGCATCGCGAAATCAACTCTTCCGCGATGCTCGCCCGTCAACAGCGCGCCATAGAACGCCTTCGAAAACCGCACGGCGGCGTCGTCCGGAATCGGGTAGCGCATTGCCGCGATCGCCGGCACGCCTTGACGCAGCATCAGTGGTCCGAGACCGCTTAGCGAACTCCGAGGGGAGCGGCCGCCGTAGCAACAGTTGAAGACACCCAGGCGCAATTCCGAGCGCGCGATCATCATCGCGAATTGCTCGGCATCCGCCAGAAATTCGTTCTGTCCGCCTGTGTCGCTATTGAGCCGGATGCTGACGTTGAAGTCGCTGTCGAGCTCACCATGCCCCATAAAGTGGAAAATATCCGGCGAGCTTTCGTCTACTTTGGTCATGACCGCGTCGGGTGTGACGCGGCCGCGCAGGTCCTCAAAGGACAGGTTGCCGACTTGTTTGACTGCTGTCTTGAGCCCGCTCAGTTCCTGTTCGACGTTCAAGCCCGAGCCTTCGGGAATCACCGCCAGCAGCTTGAGGCCGCTCCTCGGCGCGGGAGCGGCCAAATCTGCCGCGCGCGCTTCGTAAGGCATCGTGCGCAACACACAGTACCCAGGCTGAACGGCGAGAAACACCGCTCGGTCGATGTCATACACCGCTTCCCACGGAATCTGCTCGAGTTCGGGCGGCAAGCAGAGGCAGATTTGCACAAGCCTGCCGGGCATGATGCGTACGCCGTCAACTTCGGATTTGATGCCGCCGGAAAGCAGGCCCGCCCAGAGCTCGGTGCCAAGATCGCGCAGATCATCGCGCGTACACAGATTGTTTTCTATTCTCGCGATGACGCCGGCCAGCCGGCCTCCTTCGCCGAGATCCACCGCAAAGGGCTCGTCGAGGGGCGCGACGTCGTCACCGGAGAACCCGACTCTATATCCCGGCTCCGTCCGATTCCGGTATATCTTGAAAGCGAGCCGCTGCGGATCCATGACCGTGTGCCCCTCGTTTCCCCTACCGGATACTATAGTAGAGAGACCGGCAAACCGTGGCCCTTTCGGGGAACTGCACTCATGCTACATAAAGCGTATTGCAAAGAACTGCATCGGGCTCTGGGATATTTCGGCACGTGGCTTCCCAGCATGCAGCTACGGCTTGGCGATATCCTGACCGTCGAAGGTGAGACGGCCCGGCCCGTGGGACACGTTAGCGAACACCGCTTGACCTTTACGCCAAGGCGGTCGACGCCGGAAGGCGTCATCGAGTATTCGTCTGCCAGCGGCGTAACGATCAGCACCAAAATAGCCGGGCAGACGCTTCCAGGAAGCATGCTGACCGAGGCGGAAGCCGGCGTGGTCGTGAAATTCGCTCGCGCGAATGCGATCGTGTTTGAAGCCGCGGGCTGCGACGTCACGCGAATCGCTGATCTGACGCAACTCGGCAATCAGATCAAGAAGCTTTACCTGGCGGGCGAGTGGCAACGGGACTGGATCGTTGTGACGGAATTGGTCAAGGCGGATTCGGCCACGATCATCGTGTCCGCAGGCGCATCGGCTCAGGCTGACCTCAAAGCCAACGGTTCCGTCCAGATAGGCGCCACGCGTCTAACCGATCTAGGTTTGAAGCTGGAAGCCAAATACACAAGTGGCCTCGCTTTCAAGACCGTTGCGAGCGCATCGCTGACGCCGCTTTATCGCGCTAACGGGCTTAAGCGATCGTGGTTCGATCCAGAATTCAGGTTCAGGGACCGGCCGGACCTTGGACCGAAAGAAACCCACGAGTTTGCCCCCCTCTCTCCCGACGATGTGTGGACAGGCGTGGACCCCAGCGGCATGCAATGACGTTGAAACCCCCGATTGCGAGCGCGTGCGTGCCTCGTTCGTGCCACAACGCATTCGTTGCCTTCGCGGTGGGCGCGCAGGCGCAGGTGTGTGCGCGGTCAACGGAGCGGGCTCCGATGCGTGAACCGAGCAATAAATGAATATCGGGCGGGCGAATGGGTGCCGTTGAACTGCGCCGCCCGTTATTCGGGGTACACAAGCGAACCGACCCGTGCATGACCGGAAGCTGAGAAGGTCCATTTTCACAGTCGACGAATGCGAGCCGACGATTCAACCATGAACGCCCACGATCGTCTCGGAGTGCATATCATGCACAACGCATAAACGACCGATAGCCGCCGCTCTGCTTCCCGCGAGACGATGCGGGCCAGCCGCGATCTAGCGCTTCTTTAATCGTTCGAGCAACGCAATGCCCGCTGCGGGGTTGCGCTCCTTGTAGCCGCTGATCACATACAGAAAGACATCGCGCGGGCTCTTGCCGGCCACCTGCTTTGCCACCGTGTCGAGTCCCGCGGGCTGGTCGCCCGACGCCCATGCCCGCATGCGCCCGGTCCAGAGGTCGAGCGCATCGTCGGCATAGCCATGCTCGAATACATCAAGCGTGCCCATGATCCGCGCGTAGACGAACGGCGCGGTCACATCGGCGATCTGCAGATATCTGGAGTCTCCGGCAATGACGATCGCCACGCCGTGCTTGCGTGCGAGTTCGACGAAGGCCTCGTCGCGGAAGCTTTCATGCCGTACTTCTACCGCATGGCGCAGCGCGCGGCCGCCTGCATGCTTCGGCAGCAGCGACAGAAACGCGTCGAAGTCCGGTTCGTCGAACTGCTTGGTAGGCGCGAACTGCCAGTTGATCGGCCCGAGCTTCTCCTTCAGTTCGAGCACCCCGCTTGCGAGGAATCGCTCGATCGACTCGCCCGCTTCCGCGAGCACGCGGCGATGCGTCGCGAACCGCGGCGCCTTCAGCGAAAAAACGAAATCGTCCGGCGTCTCGTCGTGCCACTTCGCGAACGATTCAGGCTTCTGCGACCCATAGAAGGTGCCGTTGATCTCGATGGTCGTCAGCTGGCGGCTCGCGTATTCAAGCTCGCGCTTCTGCGTGAGGTCCTCCGGGTAGAACAGCCCGCGCCACGGCGCGAAGGTCCAGCCGCCGATGCCAACGCGGATGTGCGCGTCGTTGGCGCGCGCGCCGCTCGCGGGCCTCGACGGTGCTGCGTCGGGCGTTGCGGGCTGCTTCGTGGAAGCGGCTTTTGTAGCCGCGGGTTTTGTGGCCGCGGGTTTTGTGGCCGCAGGTTTCGCGACCGCAGGTTTCGCGACCGCAGGTTTCGCGACCGCAGGTTTCGCGACCGATTTCGCCGCCGTCTTGCCCACCGCTCCCGAAGCCCGTTTCGACACGACTTTCGCAGCCGATGCCGGCGCCGCCTTGACGGCCGTTTTGCGCACTGCCATGGATGACGTCTCCCCTCATGCTCGCGAATCGCTCAAGTGTAGCGAATCGCAAGGGGTTTGCATGCGCCGATGTTCAGAGTCGAGTTAGCCATCCCCACCGGATCGATACACCTCCGGCCGCCGATCGCGAAGCACATGGTTGAACGCATTTAGTTGCCGATGCCGGCGCGCATCGGCAAGATTCACCTGCGCGACCAGAACGGCTTCATCGGTCGCACTGGCGGGGCCGGCAACGGGCCAGCCATGCGCGTCGACGATCACACTACAGCCAAGAAACGGCTGCCCCCTTTCATGACCGACCCGATCCGCCGCGGCCACGAAAAGCCCGTTCGAATGCGCACCGGCCATCGCAAGCAGATTCGCCATCACCGGCAGGCCGTCGGGCTGCGCGGGCATCGGCACCCAGTTGGTCGGCACGCACAGGATATCGGCGCCGCGGTTCGCGGCCAGCCGGAAAACCTCCGGAAACCAGATGTCGTAACAGATCGCGCAAGCGACGCGGCCGAATGGGGTATGAAAGACCGGCACGCCGAGATTGCCTGGCTCGAAAAACAGATGCTCGTCGCCCCACAGATGCAGCTTGCGGTAATTGCCCAACACTTGGCGCGGACCGATGATCGCCGCGGAGTTGTAAAGCACATCGCCATCGCGCTCCGCGTAGCCCGCCACGAGCGTCACATCGAGCCGCGTGGCAAGCGACGCCCACGCGCGGATCGTCTCACCGCCGTCGAGCGTCTCGGACAATGCAAATGCCTCTTCGCGCGACTCGAACACATAGCCCGTATTGCACAACTCCGGCAGCACAATCAGACGCGCACCGCGCGCGTGCGCCTGCTCAATCAGTTCGGTTGCGTGCGCAACGTTACGCGACTTCGCCCCCACTTCGGGCTGCATCTGGATGCACGCAACGCCTAGCCTGCTTTCATTGCCTGCGGTCATTGCACAACACTCCTCGCGATCGGCGAACGCATCGCATGCCAGCGATGCACATCTTCATAAGCCTGCGCGACGCGCAGGACGGTGACTTCGTCGAATGGCCTGCCGACGATCTGCAGGCCTACCGGCAACTCCCGCGCATCGAACCCGCAGGGCAGCGACAGCGCCGGCAAGCCGGTCAGATTAAATGGATACGTGAGCCGCCACGATGCGGCGAGCGGGCTTTCCTCGAGGCCGCCCGTGACGACCGAAGGCTGGCCGCGATGCCATGCGGTGACAGGCGACGCGGGCGTGACGATCACATCGACGCGTTCAAGCACCGCGGCGAAATCGTCAATCAGCAGCGTGCGCAGTTGCTCGGCCTTCAGATAGTCGGCGGCCGTGACCATCCGGCCGATCTCGATGAGCGTGCGCACGTCGTCGTTCATCTCAGCGGTCGCGTGTCGTTGCAAACCCCGATCGTGATACGCACTCGACGACGCAAGCTCGATCGCATAGATCGCGCCGAGTCCGTATTGCAGATTCGGCACTTCGAAATCGACGATCTGCGCGCCCAGCGCGGCCAGATCGTCGATCGCGTCCTCGACGCGCGCTTCGACGTCGACTTCGTTGGCGCCGAAAAAGTGATTGCGGCAGACGCCGACTCGCAGGCCGGCGATACCCGCGTTCAAGCGCGCGGTGAAGTCGGGCACGGGCACGTCGGCACTGCCCGGGTCGCGCGCGTCAAAGCCGGCTAGCACGTTCAACAGCAACGCCGCATCGCGCACCGACAGCGCGAGCGGCCCCGCATGATCGAGCGACCAGCTGTGCGGCACGATGCCGGTGCGGCTCACGCGCCCGAAGGTCGGCTTGAGACCGACCACGCCGCACAGGCTCGCCGGAATACGGATCGATCCGCCGGTATCCGAGCCGAGCGCGCCGTACGCGAGACCTGCGGCAAGCGCCGCGCCCGAGCCGCCGCTCGAACCGCCGGGAATGCGCGACAGGTCCCATGGGTTGCGCGTCGGCGGCGTCTCGGTGCCCCACGCGAACTCGTGCGTGCGGGTCTTGCCGATCAGCACCGCACCCGCGTCACGCAAGCGCGCGACGGCGGCCGAATCCTCGCGCGCGAACGCGTAGCCCGGCGCGCGGCTGCCAGCGGTGGTCGGCATGTCGGCCGTCAGGTAGTTGTCCTTGATCGCAATCGGCACCCCGTGCAGCGGTCCGCGCCGTACGCCACACGCGACTTCCTGCGCACAGCGTTCGGCTTGTGTGCGTGCGTGCGGATTCATGCATTCATAGGCCAACACGTCGGCGTCGAACGCGCCAATGCGAGCGAGCACCGCATCCATCACGTCGGCCGGCGAAAGGTCTGCGGCAGCGATGCGTGCCGCGAGCGAAGTAAGATCGTCGATGTCGCTCATGCGCGCTCCGCCGGGTCCCGCATATCAGATGCATGGCCGGTTCGATAGAGACGCGTCACGTCGAATACGATCGCAGGATGCCGGTCCGACAGATCGAGCGTGCGAAGCTTGTCGATCTCCGTGAGTATCGAGCGATAGATCGACAGGTTGTGCGCGACGCGGTCGGGCGCGAACTCGATGCCGGTCCAGCGCGACAGTTCGTCGACGCAGTCGCTTGCCGTGTCGCGCAGACGCACCGTCGCGCCCGCACGCGAGCGCGGTGGCATCAGCAGCATGCGTGTGACATCGGGCGACAGCGCGCGGCCCGGATCATCGCGGGTCGGCATGCCTTCGACGAACGGCGTCACCTGTTGTCGCGCGACATCGAACACGCGCCGCAACTCGGCGACCGGGTCTTCATGCTCATCGACGCGCAGGTCGACCCACGCATACACTTCGTCGCGTGCGACCTTCAGCGATGCCGACTGCCGCCCGCGCATATCACCGCCGGCCGCCTGCCCGGCTTCGAGCGCCTGCATCAAGCGCTCCTCCAGCGCGAGCGGCCGGGTCGCTTCAAACGCCGCCTGCATCGCATCGAGCGTCGCGGCCCCGATCAGCATATTGCCTTGAATCGCGTACCAGGCGCCGGTGCGCTGCCCGGCCCACCCGGTGCATTGCGCCCCCGTCCACGCCGCGCCATGTCCGCGACGGCCGATCACGCCGATCTGCCGCAAATCCGCGGCCGGATCGCCGCCGAGTGCCCGCGCAAGCGCACTCTCCGCATCGGCGCCCTCCTCGAGCAAATCGAGCGCGGTGAGCGCCAGGTACGGATTGACCCACGATTGCGTCGACACCGCGCCGACACCGGCACGCACATACACGCACATCGCCCCTACCGCCGGCACCGCGGTGCTCACGGCCACACCGAGCGCGCCGCTCTGTTCGCAGCGCGCGACAATCGAGAATGTCATGACAGGCCACCTCCTTAACGCCGCTAGAGCGACAGATAGCGTGCAACCGTGGCGTGCGCCGCTGCGTCCGCCGTCGAACCCGCCGCTGGAATTTCGCCGAGTTCGAGCACCGCATAGCGGTTCGCGACCGCAAACGCGAAATGCAGATGTTGTTCGACGAGCAGCATCGACGTGCCGGAACGGTCTCGCTCGCGCGTCAGAATGCCGATCAAACGGTCGATCACCGAAGGCTGCATGCCCTCGGTGATTTCATCGATCAGGATCAGCTTCGGCTGGCGAATCAGCGCGCGCGCCACAAGCAGCATCTTCTGTTCGCCACCCGACAGGGTGCCCGCCTTCTGCCGCAAACGCTCCTTCAGAAAGGGGAACAGATCCTCGATGCGCGCGAAAAGCGGCTTGAAATCGCGATCGCGCGTCAGCGCGAGCTTCAGGTTCTCTTCGACCGACAGGTCCTGAAACAACGCCTGCTCCTGCGGGATGTAGGCCACGTCGCGCCGCGCGATCCGATTCGGCGGCAATCCTGCGATGCGCTCGCCGAATAACGCGATCTCGCCGCTCTTTGGGCGGATAAAGCCCATCAGCGTTTTGAGCAGCGTCGATTTACCCATCCCGTTCTTGCCCATGATCGCGACCACCTCGCCGCGCGCGAGCGTCAGATCGACGCCCTTTAACACCATGGCTTCGCCATAGCCGCTTCGCAGCGCGCCGAGATGAACCACGGCCGATGCCAATGCCAATGCCGATGTCGATGCGCTCATGCGCCGCCCTCCGAATTGACCGCCCCCGTATGCGATACACCCGCATACACCGCGCGCACCAGATCGGAGTTCACGACGTCGTCGACGCCGCCATCCATCACGATGCGCCCTTGATGCAGCACGACGATGCGCGAGCTGATCTGCCGCACGAAATCGAGGTCGTGCTCGACCAGCAACAGACACATCCGATAGCGTGTGGCGAGCGACACGAAGATCGAACCAATCTGCGTGCGCTCCTGTTTCGTGAGACCCGCGGTCGGTTCGTCGAGCAGCACCGTGCGCGGCTCGAGCGCGAGCACCATCGCCAGTTCGAGCGCCTGCTTCTGGCCATGCGACAAATACCGGCATGGCTGCTCGGGCATGCGATCGAGACCGGTTAGCCGCAGCACGTCGAGCGCCGGTTGCGGCAACTCGAGCGTCGTCGCGCGTTTCCATTTCGACGGCGGCGCGACGCGGTAGCGCGCGATGCGCAATGCGTCGGCGACGCTCAGCGAATCGAACACGGTCGCGGTCTGGAACTTGCGCCCGACACCGAGCGCGACACAGTCGTACGGAGCGAGATGCCGGATATCCGCGCCACCGATTTCGACCGTTCCGCCGGAGCGCTGCGCGCCATCCGCGATACAGCGCATCAGCGTGCTCTTACCCGCGCCATTCGGGCCGATCAGACTCAACAATTCGCCCGCGTGGGCATCGAAACTGATACCGTCGAGCACCTTCAGACTGCCGAAATGCTTATGCACGCCACGCAGCGACAACGCCGACCGTGGCGTGCCGTCCGCGACGCGCTCACGCGCCGGCGCGGGCGCGGCGACCAACGTCACCGGGACCGACGCGGCCACGCGGCGGCGCGGCATGGCCCGGCGCACGCCATCCGCCACGAGCGGCGCGAGTCCGCGCGGCATCGCGACGATCACGACGACGAACGCGACGCCGATCAGCAACATCCAGATATACGGCAGGTCGCCGCTCAGGTAAGCGCTGCCGGTATCGATCAGCAGCGCGCCAATGATCGGCCCGATAAGCGAACCGCGCCCGCCGAGCGCAACCCAGATCACGAGCTCGGTGCCGAACACAAAGCCGGCATACTCGGGCGCAACCACCATTTGCACACAGGCGAACAGAAAGCCCGCGAATGCGGCAACCAGCGCGCAAGTGTCCATCAGCCGCGCCTTGTAGCGCGACACGTCGATGCCGAGATACTCGCAGCGCGATTCGTTTTCGCGGATCGCGACCAGCAGCCGGCCCGCATCGCTGCGCACAAAGAGCCACGCAAGCACGGCCAGCACGGTCAGAAATGCGCCGGCGATAAAGAACCACGCTTCGAGCGGCAAGTCGATGCTGTCGAAGCCGGACAATCCGCTGCTCGATCCGGTGAACTCACCGCCCGAATAGATCGCCTGCACCAGCACGATAGGCAGCACCAGCGTCACGACCGACGCATAAAGCGGCGATGCGCCGTGATAGAACGCAAGCCAGCCGATCGCACGCGATACCAGCCATGCCGCGGCAAGCCCCGCGGCGAGCGCGCCCAACGCGAGGAGAGGCGAATAACCCGCGTGCACGAACACGAGACCGGCCGCGTAGGCACCGATCCCGAAGAACGCCGATTGTCCGAACGTGAGGATGCCTGTGTAACCCCAAAGCAGATCGACGGTCAACGCGAGCGCCGCATACAGAAACGAGCGGATCAGGTTGTTGACGAGAAAGGTCGGAAGTATGACGCTGCCGACCGCCAGCACCACGAGCGCGGCGACGCCCACCACCAGAGGGGCGCGCCACGGCGGCGCAGCCGACACGCGCAACGGTAAAGTCGAAACAGGATCAGCCACGAGCAAAACCCTCCGGCCGGATACGCAGCAGCAGTGCGGCCAGCACCGCGATCGTCAGCCCGCCGAGCACCGGATTAATGAATGTGCTGACCAGCACCTGAGCGCCGCCGAGCAGCACGCTCGCCACCGCCAGATTGACCAGCGATGCGCCCGACACCAGCACCAGCATGAACGCGCCGACGACCCACGCGACGCCCATGTTCGGATCGACACTCGCCAACGGCGTGATCAGGCAGCCCGCCAGCGACGCGAGCGCCGCACCCGTGCAAAACGTGATGAAACGCACGCGTGTACTGCTGATGCCCAGACCCCGCGCGAGCGCCTCGTTCATGATCACCGCGCGTGTTTGCAGGCCAAGGCGCGTGCCGTTGAGCAGCCAGCCGAGCGCCAGCGCAACCAGCAACGCGACGCCGACCAGCACCAGCCGGTACGCCGAATACTGTGCGCCCAGCAATGCAATCGCGCCGTTCAGCGGACTCGCGACCATCTGTACGCCACGCCCGAACACCAGCGTGATCACCTGCCCGACGATGATGCCGAGGCCCCATGTCGCGAGAATCGCATCGAGCGGGCGCGCATAAAGCGGACGCACGATAAAGCGCTCCACCGCCATCCCAAGCACGAAGCCGATCGCCAGCGAACAGGGGATGCTCCACCACCAGCTCAGCCCCGCCTGCGCGACAATCACGCTGGCATAGCCGCCGGTTGTCAGAAACGCGCCGTGCGAGAAGTTGATGATTTTCATCACGCCGAACACGAGCAGCAATCCTGTCGACACGATAAACAGGATCGCCGCCGTCGTGACGATATCGAGGACCAGATTCAGCATCGCAGCTTCCCCGGTGCGCTTACTTCAGCGACGGACATTGATCGCCCGGGTCGACATTCTTGAAGGACCCAATCACCTTGACCGAGCCGTCCGCCTGCACCTGGCCAAGATACATCGTGAGCGGCGTGTGGCGCTGCTTGTCCATGCGGATCGTGCCGCGCGGACCATCGAACGAAACCTGCGCCAGGGCGGGGATCACCTTTGCGGTGTCGACACTGCCAGCCTTCTCCACCGCCGCCTTATACAGATAGATCGCTTCATATTCGGGCACCGACAGGTCGTTCGGCGTCTTCAGATCCGTGCCGAAGCGCTTTTGCATCGCCGCGAGAAATTGATGATTGGCAGGCGTGTCGATGTTCGTCACGTACGAACCGGAGATGTAAATGCCTTCGGCGTCCGTGCCCATGCTTTTTGCGGTGCCTTCGTCGACTGCGAGATTCCCGTACGGCAACTTCACGCCGGCTGCGCGCAATTGCTTGGTCAACGTGACGTTCGGCGCGCCGCCGGCCGTCGACGTGATGATCGCGTCGGGCTTCGCCGCCTGCAGCTTGCTGATGATCGGCGTCCAGTCGGAGCCGTCCATCGGCAGGTACTCGTTGCCGACTACCTTGCCGCCCTTCTTCTCGATGTAGCTCTTCGTAAAGTCGAGCATGCCGCGCCCGAATGCGTAGTCGCTGCCGATCAGGAAGAACGTTTTCGCCTGCTTATCCTTCATGAAGTAGTCGACGATCGGCGCGACCTGCTGATCGGGCACCCACGCATCGACGTACATGTAGCGGTTGCACGAGCGGCCTTCATAGAACGACGTATAGATAAACGGCACCTTGCCGCGCGACACGATCGGCAACCCCGCATTGCGCGCCGCGCTGGTTTCCATCGAGATCAACGTATTGACCTTCTTGTCGAAGATCAGCGAATCGAACGCCTTTTGCGCGCCCGCGGCGCCGCTGCCATCGTCCGCTACTTCGAGGCTCACCTGACGGCCGAGAATGCCGCCTTTTGCGTTGATCTCGTCGACGGCGAGCTGCGCTGATTGCACGACCGACGGTGCGACGACGCTGTTCGCGCCGCTGAGTCCCACCGGTACGCCGATCTTGATCGGATCAGCGGCGAACGCTGTCTGGACGGTCACGATCGACGCGAGCAATGCGGCGGCTGCCGCCACGGAAGAGAGGCGCTTCATTGTTGTATGGCTCCTTGTACGGATTGTGTTTAGATAGATCAAGACCGGTCACGGTGCGTCAGAATTGCACGCCGCGCGTCAGTGCACCGTCCACCACGAGATTGGTCCCGCTCACGAAACTCGCCGTCGGGCTCGCGATAAACACCACCGCGTTGGCGATCTCCTCGGGCCGCGCCATGCGGCCGGTCGGATTCAGCGCGAGGGAATCCGCGAACAGCTTCGGGTTGTTGCGTTCAATGTTTTCCCATATGCCGCCCGCAAAATAGGTATTGCCCGGCGACACCGTGTTGGCGCGAATGCCCTTCGGCGCAAGCTGATACGCGAGCCCCTGCAGGTAGTGCACGACCGCGGCCTTGAATGTGCCGTACGGTCCCGCCGCGAAATCGATCTCGCGCGCGGATACGCTCGCAATGCCGACGATCGATGCCGCCTGACTCGCTTCGAGATACGGCATCGCCGCATGCACGAGGTTCACCGTGCCCATCATGTCGGTCTCGAACTCGGCCTTCCACGCGTCGACCTCATCCGCAATCGACAACGCACTGACATTCGCGACGACAATGTCGAGACCGTCGAACTGCTCGGCGACCGAACGCGTCCATGCCTGCAATGCGTCGCGGTCGGCGACGTCGACGGCCGCGCCGGTCACGCGTACCGCGCCGGCCGCACGCCGGGTCAGATCGGCCACCGTCCGCTCGACCGCTGCCCGGTCGCGCGAGCACAGCGCAACGTCGGCGCCTTCGGCAACGAATGCCTGTGCGATCGCGAGCCCGATGCCACGCGTGCCGCCGGTGACAAGCGCTTTCAATCCGTTAAGCTTGAGATCCATGTCCGTGTCTCCTCTAGGTTGCGGCCGGAGCCAGATACTTCTTGTTGATCGCCGCGCCGACTGAATATTTCGGGTCGACAAAATTGCCAAGGCGCACCTGGCCGCATTGGCTGAGCATCATGTAAGCGTCCCAGCGGTCGAATCCATATTCGAGTTCGAGCCAGCGTACGAGCTCGTGATAGGCAATGCGCGTCGCATCTTCGAGCGGTCGCGCGCTACCGATCGTCATCAGCAGCGCGTCGGTTTCGAGGCGCGGCCAGGCGATCTGCCAGCCTTTAATCAGGTCGACGTGAATGGTCGTCGTGCTCGAAAACTCGACCGCCGTGCCGCACACTTCGCCGTCGCCCTGACATGCATGCGCATCGCCAATAAACAGGCGCGCGCCCGGCGAGCGCACCGGCAGGTACGTGATGCTGCCCGGCCCCATATCGGGCACGTCCATGTTTCCGCCGTGGTTGTCCGGCGTCAGCGAATTGATCGAGTCGATTTCCGGCGAAAGACTCAACGTGCCGATATGCGGCTTGTAGGGCAGCCTGATGCGCTTGCTCCAATACACGCCCTCTTCGTCGAGATCGATCTTGCGGGTGATCTCGGGCAGCGGTTCGTTGAGCGTCGCGGTGTAATCGGTGCCTGTCAGCGCGCCGAAGCGCGGAATCAGGCAACACGTGCCACGCGGATTGTCACCGCGCGGCAGCATCGATTCGATATGCACCGCGATCACGTCACCCTTCTGCGCGCCGTCGATCATGATCGGTCCGTTCTGCGGGTTCAGGAACGGCACTTTCAGGTGTTGGCTCGGCAGGTCCTTTTCCGTGCGAATCTTCCCGTCGAACGCATCGCGCGTTTCGACGACGACGCGGTCGCCCGGCGCAATACTCAATACCGGGTCCGAATACGGGCCCATCGTGTAATGGAATGTGCCCTGACGCGCTTCGGTGAGCTCATGCGTCGCGCCGACCTGGCCGCGTGCCACACCGCGCGTGTACATGATCGATTGTTCAAGCCAGTTCATCGGGTTGTCCTTGTGAGGTTGATCGGAACGACGCTCGCGTTCAAACGGAGATCAGCGAGCGGACGTTGTTGGCTTCCATCTGGTCACCGTGCCCGGCGGACACGACCTGTCCACGCACCAGCACGACATAGTCGTCGGCCACCGCCTGCGCGAAATCGAAAAACTGCTCGACAAGCAGGATCGACAGCGAACCCTTCAGCGAACGGATCACCGCTTCGATCTCCATCACGATGGACGGTTGAATGCCTTCCGTGGGTTCGTCGAGAATCAGCAGCTTCGGGTTGGTCAGCAACGCGCGGCCGATCGCGAGCTGCTGTTGCTGGCCGCCGGACAGGTTGCCCGCGATGCGCCGGCGCATCGTCTTGAGCACGGGAAACGTGTGGAACACGTCAGCAAACGAAAAATGTCTGCCGTTGCGCGACTCGCTGCGTTCGCCCGCATACGCGCCGATGCACAGGTTTTCCTCGACGCTCAACAGCGGGAAAATGTGGCGACCTTGCGGCACATAACCGAGACCGGCCGCGACGCGCCGGTGGGTGGGTGTGCGGGTAATCGGCTGGCCGTCCAGCGCGATCTCGCCCGCCTTGACCGGCAACAGGCCGACGAGACACTTGAGCAGCGTCGTCTTGCCGACGCCGTTGCGGCCGAGCACGACCGTACAGGCGCCTTCGGCCACTTTGAGCGACACGTCGCGCAGCGTATGGCTGCTGCCGTAATACTGGTTCAGCGATGAAATGGTTAACATGTTCAACGCCCCAGATAGACGCGGATCACTTCGGGATTCGCGCGTACGCTTGCCATCGACCCTTCGCCGAGCAGCTTGCCCTCATGCAGCACGCTGACTAGATCCGCAATCTCGCCGACAAAGTCCATGTCATGCTCGATCACGATCACCGCGCGTTCCGGTGCCTTCAGCCGCGCGATCAACTCGGCGGTACGCGCCGTCTCGTGGTCGGTCATGCCCGCGACCGGTTCGTCGAGGAGGATCACGTGCGGATCGGCGACCAGCAGCATGCCGATCTCGAGCCACTGCTTCTGTCCGTGCGACAGTGTGCCGGCGGTGCGCTGCCCTTCGGTGGCGAGACGGATCGTCTCCAGCACTTCGTCGATGCGTTCGCTTTGCCGCGACGTCAAGCGCGAGCGCACCATATCAGCATAGCCGCGCCCGTTGCGGATCGCCAGTTCGAGGTTTTCGCGTACGTGCAGCGCTTCGAACACGCTCGGTTTCTGGAATTTGCGGCCGATGCCCAGACGGGCGATCGTGGTTTCATCAAGGGCCGCAAGGTTGGTCACCTTGTTCAGGAATACTTCGCCGGCGGCGGGCCGCGTTTTGCCGGTGATCACATCCATCAGCGTCGTCTTGCCCGCCCCGTTTGGTCCGATGATTGCGCGGATCTCCCCGTAGCGGAATTCCATCGACAGGTTGGTGAGCGCGGCAAAGCCCGAAAATGTGACGGACAGTCCGCTGATATAGATCGCCGTTTGCGGGGTCGCGCTCATCGACGCTCACCCTTGTCCGACCCGACTGCGGCTTTGAAAGTGCCCCACACGCCATGGCTGAAACAGACGACGATCAGCAGCGTCGCGCCCGCCAGGATGAACGGCCACACGGCCGGCAATTCGGCGGTCAGCCAGAACTTGATGCCGTTCACGAGAATCGCACCGAGGATCGCGCCGACCAGTGTGCCGCGTCCGCCGATGGCGACCCACACCGCGATTTCGACGGACAGCTGCGGCGACACGATGGTCGGATTGACGATGCCCACTTGCGGCACATACAGCATGCCCGCCAATGCGGCCAGCACCGCGGACAGGCACCACGCGATCAGCTTCAGCGTATGCGTGCGGTAGCCCAGAAAACGCATGCGGGCCTCGTCGTCGCGCACCGCGATCAACGCGCGGCCGAATGCGGATCGCGTCAGATAGCGCACGCCGAGATACGCGAGCACCAGCAGCAGGCAGGACGCGATCGCCAGACCGATCTGCGTGCCGGTATCCGAGATCGGATGACCCGCGAACTGCGTGAAGCCGGTCATCCCGTTGTTGCCGCCCAGGCCGACGTCGTTGATAAAAAGCAGCAGCATCAGCGCATAGGTCAGCGCCTGCGTGATGATCGACAGATACACGCCGTTAATCCGCGAGCGGAACGTGACGAAACCGAATACGCCGGCCACGGCCGCGCTGATCGCAATGGTCGCGACGACGGTCACGTCGAGTCTCGCGAGCAGCGTCCACAACTTCGGAAAATCGTGCGCGCCCATGTACTGCATGAAATCGGGCAGCACGTGAGTCTGCGCATAGGCGCCGTTGAGCAGGTAAATCGCCATCAAGTAGCCGCCGATGCCGAAGAAGATGCCATGACCGAGGCTCAGAATGCCCGCGTAGCCCCACACCAGATCCAGCGCCAGTGCGAGCAGCGCGAAGCACATGATCTGCCCGATCAGGTTGATGCCGAACAGCGACAGATGCAGCACGCTGGACGCCGGCACGACGAAATAGGCGAATGGCAAATACAGTGCGACGAGAATCAGCAGCGGTGCGACGAACGCTTCCGTTGCCGGCCCCATCCATCGGGCGGCAAGCCCCGATAACGTGAAGCGCCTCGCGGCGTGCGGGTCAGGGAGTGTGTTCATACGCGGGTCTTCAACACAAAGAGTCCTTGCGGCCGCTTCTGGATGATCAGCACGATCAGCAGCAGCACCGCGACTTTCGCCGCGACGGCGCCATAAAACGGTTCGATAAACTGGTTGATCTCGCCCAGCGCGAGCGACGACACCGCCGTGCCGACGAGACTCCCCGCGCCGCCGAGCACGACCACCATGAATGAGTCGACCACGAAGCCGGTGCCCATCGACGGATTCACGCTCGCGATCTGCGTGAGCACGACGCCCGCAAGCCCTGCGAGGCCCGCACCGAGGCCAAATGCGAACCGGTCGACGCGTTCAGCGGGCACGCCGAGACACTTCGCCATATCGCGCAACTGGGTGGTCGCACGCATGAGCAGGCCGAACTTCGTCAGGCGAATCACCGCGAAGGTGGCCACGAAAATCAGCAACGCGAGACCGATCGCGAACAGCCGGTTGTAGGTCACGAAGAAACCAGGCGAGACCTGCACGCCGCCATTCAGAAAACCCGGTGTGACAAACTCGAGGTTCTGCGAACCAAATAGCACCTGCACCAGCTTGATCAATGCGATGCTGACCGCCCAGGTCGCGAGCAGGGTCTCGAGCGGCCGACGGTAGAGGAAACGGATCACGCAGAACTCAAGCAGCATTCCACACACCGCGCAGACCGCGAATGCAACCGGAATCGCAACAAAAATGTACGCGTCGAATAGTCCAGGTAAATGCGCTTGCATGAAGCGCTCGACAAGCCACGTCGAGTACGCGCCAATCATGATGAATTCGCCGTGTGCGAGATTGATCACGCCCATCAGGCCGAACACGATCGACAGTCCGAGCGCGGTCAACAGCAGCACGCCGGCATAGCTGAGCCCGCTGAAAAGAATCGACAGCGCCCTGCCGAACGACAACCACGTATCGATATCGCGGATCGCGTTTTGCACGGCCGCGCGCAGTTCAGGATCGGTACGCACCGAATCCTGCGCGGCAAAGTTCGCGAGTGCGGTACGCCCAGTTTCGCTCGGCACTTCCGCGACCGCCTGGATGGCGGCCAGCCGATCGGCCTTCACGTCGCTATTCAAACCGCGCTTGGCCAACGCGAGCGCGAGCGTCGCGGCGATGTCGGGGTCGTGTTCGTGCTTGCTTGCGCGTGCAACGATCGCTGGGTCGAGCAGGCCGAAGAACTTGTCGACCTGGCGGGCCGCCGCTGCACGCTTGTCCACATCGTGCGAAAACAGATTGATCTCCGCGGATGCAACAGCCAGCTTGCGCATCATCAGGATGCCGGGCACATAAGGCGTGTCCGCCGACGATGGGTTACCCGCCGCGGACTGCAGGCTCGCTGCATCGAGTGACGGATTGCCCTGGATCGTCGCATGGCCCTCGGCGCCGCAGATTAGCGCGCCGTTGCGCATCGCATCGACGATCTGTGCCGCCCACGCGCGCTCGCGCGCGTCGGATGACACGCCCCGTTCAACCATCTGGGCGAGTGCGGCGGCTTTGTCGCCGTCCGGTGCACAGAACGCGGCCAGCATGCTCGCGCGTGATGGCCCCGGCGACGCGGCATTCGCGGTGGCGACGCCCACGATAAACATGAGCCCTGCCGTTACTGCTGCACAGAAGATTTGCCTGATGTTGGTCACACGCGTTTCCGATCAATGCTGCCGCAACGGTCCCCGCGCGTTGGCGATGCGCGGCCGTTGCGGACAGGCCTGTGTTGCGTCAAGCCTTGCCGATATAAGGACTGAACGGCACCGGCTTCACGATGTCCTTCGACTTCCACAAGATGTCGAAGCCCTGATTCGCATTGATCGAGCCGATCATGTCGCCGCGCCACAGGTATTGCGTGGTCTCGTCCATCTTCACCGTATAGCCGGCCGGATCCACCATCGTTTCGCCTGCGAGCGCCTTGCGCACCGCGTCGGGGCTCGTTGAATGCGCTTTCGTCGCGGCCTTCGCCCATAGATTGATGCCGACGTAAGTCGACACCATCGGATCGATCACCATGTCGGGCCGGTGCTTGAGGCTGTGCGCGGCCACATAGTTCTTCCAGTCGTTTTTGAACTGGCGGTTCTGCGGTGTATCGACGTTCTGGAAGTAGCACCAGCAGCTCAGATGGCCGACCAGCGGCCGGGTGTCGAGACCTTCGAGGTCGCTGTCCACCACATCGAGCCCGAGGATCGGAATGTCGGTTGCGCGAATGCCCTGGTTGACCGCCTCCTTGAACATCGCCGGAATCGAATCGCCGACCACAGTCATCACGACAATCGCCTGGCCACCGGGTTGCGCCGCGAAATCCTTGATCTCGCGCACGATGGTCTGGAAGTTCGATTGCCCGAACGGCACGTAGTGTTCGCGCCACGCGGTTTCCTGAATGCCTTTGGTCTTCAGATAGCCTTTGAGCATCTTGTTGATCGTGCGCGGCCACACGTAGTCGCTGCCGATCATGTAGAAGCGCTTCGCGCCGCCGCCCTGTTCGCTCATCAGATAGTCGATCGCGGGCAGCACCGAACTGCTCGGCGGCGAGTTCAGATAGACAACGTTCTTCGACTGCTCCTCGCCCTCAAAGTGAAGCGGATAGAACAGCAGGCTGTCCTGCGCTTCGACGACCGGCAAGACCGACTTGCGCGATACCGATGTCCAGCAGCCGAACAGCGCCGCGCATTGGTCGCGCTGGATCAGTTGCTTCGATAGTTGTGCGTACATCGGCCAGTCCGAGCCCGGATCGACGACCACGCCCTGCACCTGACGGCCCATCACGCCGCCTTTTGCATTGATCTGGTCGATCGTCATCAGCGCGGTGTCCTTCAGCAGCGACTCATTGTTCGCCATCGTTCCCGACTGCGAGAACAGCAGGCCGAGCTTGATCGGCTCGCCGCTGCCCGCCGCAAGCGCGGTCCTGGGCAGCGCGGCGCCAGCGGCGGTGACCAACCCCGAGCCGACTGCCGACAGGAAGGTACGTCTTTTCATGTGCTTCACTCCGACGTGAATGTGAAAACCGCAAACGCAAAAAGCCCGAAACCGGATGAACCGGTTTCGGGCTTTTTTGGCCGGTGCCGCACGAGACGCCTTTGTCCCGAACGACGCAAAGAGGTTGGCTGATCCGCTACGCTCGATGAATCAGCGAAAGCTAAAGAGCAATTGGTATGCCAACCATGATCGTGCACGGCGTTCGTTGCACATCGAACCGTTAGCTGACGCGCGCTGCATATTGATCACTTGCGCCGCGCGGTGCGCAGCGGGCATTATCGGAACGCATCTCGCGGCGCGTGCGCATGCCTATGCCGCACGCGGACTGTGCAAACGTGCACCATCGGAGCGCGGCACGCACAAGCAACGGATTTCGATTGACACTCATGACTAGCAACGAGCCGGGCCATGCGTCGGCCCCCATCAAGATCGGCGTGCTGTATTCACGCTCGGGCGTCACGTCCGCTGCCGAGATTACGCAGTTGCAAGCAACGGTGCTGGCCGTCGAGGAGATCAATCAGGCCGGTGGCGTGTCAGGACGCGAAATCGAGCTCGTCCGTCTCGATCCGCAATGCGCGCCGCGACATTACGCGGACCTTGCCAAGCAGTTGATTCTCGAGCATCGCGTGAGGATCATCGTGGGGTGCTATATGTCGAGCACGCGCAAGGCGGTCATTCCGATCGTCGAGCGGCACAATGCTCTGCTCTTCTATGCGACGCCCTACGAAGGTTTCGAATACAGCCGCAATGTAATCTATACAGGCGCGGCGCCGAATCAGAACACGCTGCCGCTCGCCGGTTTCATGCTCACGCAGTTCGGTTCGCGCGTCAGCATGATCGGCTCAGACTATGTGTGCCCGTATGAATCGAATCGCGTGATGAGCGACCTGATTCTCGAACGCGGCGGCGAGAAGGTCGACGAGACTTATCTCGCACTCGATGCGCCCTGGCAAAGTTATCTCGATGCGGCAAAGCGCATCAAGCAACGGGCGCCCGACTTCATTTTCTCGACCGTGGTTGGCGAAGGCATTCCGCATCTGTATCGCGCGTTCGCGCATGTCGGGCTCGACCCGTACCGGATGCCGATCGCGAGCCATATGACGAGCGAAGCCGAAATCGCGGTGATGGGCAACGATCTGGCAGAAGGGCACATTACGTCGGCCGCTTATTTCCAGAGCATCGGGACGCCGGCGAACCTCGCGGCGGTGCGCCGCTACGAGGCCCGCTTCGGCAGCGACCGGCCGGCCAACATGTGCTGGGAAGCGGCGTATTTCCAGATGCATCTGCTCGCGGACGCGATCCGCCGCGTCGGCTCGGACGATCCCACGCTGTTGCTGCGTGTGCTACCGGGCCTCGAATACGACGCGCCGCAAGGACGCGTTCGCATCGACGAGCACAACAATCATACGTATCTGCATCCGCTGATCGGCCGCGTCAATGCGCGCGGCCAGTTCGACATCATCGGCCGCGCGCCGGGCCGCGTGAAGGCAGACCCGTATGTCGTTTCGCATACGACGCCCGAATGGACCGCCGCCGCGCATCCCGAGTTCGCGCGGTCAGGAGCTGCCCGATGAAGCGCATAACCGGGACGCCCTCGATTCTTCGTGATCTGCGCTCGCTGAAAGTCGCGGTGATTCATCCGCAGGACCAGGATGGCGAAGAGCTGCTCGCGCAATTGCAGCGTATCGGCTGCGACGTCGAAGTGTTCTGGCCGCGCCTCGACAGTTTGCCGTCGGGCACCGGCCTCGTCGTGATGGCGGTACGGCCGGAGACACTCGCGATCACCTTTCCATGGCTCGGCGCGAACTCCGCACCGCCGGTCATTCCGGTCGTCACGTATGAAAACCCGATCACGATCGAAGCCGTATTACGTCTGAACGCGTTCGCGACTATTCCGTCGCCGGTCCGTTCGTTCGGCCTGCTCACTGCAATCGCCGTCGCGCTCACCCAATGCAAGGCGTTGCGAATGCGCGAGCGCTATATTGAACGGCTCGAGCAGAAGCAGGCGAATCTGCGTTTGATCCAGCAGGCGAAGCGGATTGTGATGGACGCGCGCAAAGTGTCGGAAGACGAGGCGTATCAGTTGCTGCGCTCGCAGGCGATGCTCAAGCGCGAACAGATCGAGACGATCGCCGGCGAGATCGTCAAGGCACATGAAACGCTCAGCTTCTGAGAACGTCGAAAAACCAACACCGCTATGCTCAGGAACCGAACGTCAGGCTTGGCCAGACCATCTCGAGTTCAACCGCGATGGATTTCGCCAGCCCATCAAGATCCGGAAACAGCGACGCATTCGTAATGTTCATCCGATATAGCCAGCGCATCGCATCGCTGCGCAAGACGGGCGGCAGGACGATTTTGCGCAGCAGTTCCGCATCGCTTTCATAGCCGTCCAGAATTTCGTGCAGCGGCCGGTCAATCACGCCCGGCACAACGAACGTGCCGGATTGCGCAATCAGGCGGCCGTCCATTTCCGAAGGTTCGCCGAACCAGATGACTTCGTTCTCGTTGCTGAGGAAATACTTCTCCAGATTGCCTTTCACGCGCGGATCGAGTTCATCGCGCGTCAGCATCGGCGCGGACTTCGGGCGCGCGCTATTGCGCCACAGGGCGGGCGTGTTCAATGCGAAAATCGCGGCATCCGTGGTGGTTCGTTCGAGCGCGAAAAACGCGGCGACGAAGGGCGACTTCGTGAAATCGAGCAGCCGCGTTGGCGCGCCATGGTGCTGCATCAGGCTCAGGCACCGCAGGTCATCGTTGAGCAGCTCGGGATTCGCAAGGTAGTTGTGCGCTTTGCGCCGAAAGATACGGATCGCACGCGCTTCGCGTGCCGGCCATTCGGCGCGGTCAGAGACATAAGCGAGCAGATAGCGCGACAACGAGCTTTGCAGATGCCAGCGAGCGTCCTGCTGTCCCCGAAATGCCCAGCCATCGAGGGACGAACACAGGTCCACGAATGCGCTCCAGTTTGAGATAACCTTCGTTTCCATCGCGCCGCTTGCCTCCCCCAAAAACAATCACTGGATTCAGGCTGGTCGGTTCAGCCCGTTTTGGCGGGAGTATAGAAGGCATTTGTTGCGTTCGTGTAACGACGAGGCGGGAGAGACGACGCCGGGCAAAATCGGCGCAGATCGGGCCACGACATGCGCAAGAAGCAGCGGGCTCGCGCGTAGACCGCGCGCGACGCCCGTGCCTGCTTGCGCCTTCTTTTGCCCGCGAATGCGAGCGGTGACTGAGATAACCCGGAGTGTGCGCCTAGAAGAGCAGTAACGTGCGCAATTCAATGCTCTGCCGCGGACGGGCATCCGCAGGCGATGTCGGATCGTCGAATGCGGTATGCGCTGTCAGTCGTGCAACACCGTCACCCGCGGAATCGTAGATTTTCAGCAGCAGCACTTCGTCAGGCGTCATCTGCGGGAAGTAGTACCAGCGGTGCTGTGCGCTGAACGCGAACGCATAGACTTCGCCCACTCCGCCATCCTGGCGGATCAGATCCATGGGGACCAGATCGTTCGGCGCAATGCTGCGCGAATCGCACATCGCGAGCGGCGACGATTCGATCGGCGCGCCGATCGGACGCCACAGATTGACGATCGCGGTGCGCCCCTTGAGCCATTCGTCCGCTTCGTCCGCCGGTACATGGTCGCGCACGCGGCGCGGACCCGACACGAAAGTCTGATCGTTGTGAATCGCTCTGACCGGCTCCTGAACGCCGCTTGTGCGCGTCGCGCCTGCGTCGCGCAGCGTGTGATCGAAAATGACGACACGGCGCGCGCCCGTCAGACGCTTGATCAGCTGCTCGGACTCCGGATAGTAGACCGACCTGATTGAGATCGGGTCCGAAAAGTCGTCGAGCGCGCTGGTGTGCACGTGCAGTTCGAAGCCGTTGCGGTCGAGCGACAGGCCACCCGGCGGCGCGGCGACGCGCGCGTTGACGATCGGCATCCGGTGCGCGTCGAAGGTGCCAGTTTGCGCCGATGCGTCAGGCGGTGGGTCGTACATATAACGCGACGGTTTGTCGCCGGTCGAGACGAGATACTTCAGGTCGGCTTCGACCATCACGGGTTGATCGATGACGATATCGCTCATGGGTTTGACTCCGCACTTCCGGGAAACAGATGCTGCACGCGCGGCGCAACGTGACGCGTTGTCCGTTACCTGGTGCCCAGGTGTGGGACGGCCGCGCGCGATTGCCGCCGGCGCTCACTCCGGCGGGAGTTCCGCCGCGAGATGAAACATGTCGTACGTGTATCCGAGGTTGAAATAGCCGGCGCGCGCGTACATCGCGATATGTTCGAGCCGCTCGGCGCTGGTGCGACTCCACCGGTCGCGCGCCGTCGCTTCATCGTCCGGCGGATCCGGCGGCACGTTGGCGCGGCCGGTCGTATGCTCGGACGGTCGCAGCATTGCGCCACGGCGAGATGCGTCACTGAACAGCGTGCGGCGAAAAAACGATGCAGGACCCGGCATGACATGCCTCCGTCTTCGAGGTGCTTCCGTTCAATCTAGCCAGTACGCGATGCGTGCGCAAACAAGCATTTCTGCAATGCTTCACACACGTGAATTGAATGCGTGCCTAAGTCTGAATAATCGAATTGTTTATGTCGATTGGCTAGTTAAACTTCGACGAGACAGAAGGGGGATGTCATTCCACCCTTGCCGAAATACGCAAGCGCGTTGCGTAAGCGGTCATAAGCGGTCGTAACCGGTGAATTTGACGTGGAATGCGAAGCGCGTTCGCAAGCGCAACGACGTTTGCATTGCACTTGCCCTTCAGAAACTAAACCACGGCTTGCAGGAGGCCGTCTCGCACGAGACCGGCGAGCGACTTGCGATCGACCTTTCCGACCGCTGTTTCTGGAAGCGCGTCTACAAAGTAAACTTCGTGCGGCACGTAAATGCGGGACAATCTGCGGCGTACCGAATCGACAATGTCTTGCGCCTGAAGTGTCGAATCGCTTCCCGTCACGACCACCGCCACCGGCACTTCGCCCAGATCGTGATCAGGCTTGCCGACCACGCAACAGGCCCGAACATGCGTTTCGCTGACAATCACGCTTTCAATCAGAAGCGGCGACAGATTCTCACCGCCGCGGATAATCACGTCCTTGATGCGTCCCGTTACATACAGGTAGCCGTCTGCGTCGAAGCGGCCGAGGTCCCCGGTTCGCAGCCAGCCGTCGCTGACCGTGCGCGCCGTGGCATCCTCCGCGCCCAGGTAGCCTGTCATCACACTTCGTCCAGCAATAGATATTTCGCCTTCGACACCAGGGGCATCCGTCATCGCGCCGTCGGCCTGCCTCAGTTGAACCGATTGCCCGCGCAGCACCGTGCCGACCGAGCCGATCCGGCGTGCGTGCGGTGGGTTCATCGTGCTCGTGCAGGTGGCCTCCGACAGTCCGTACGACACCACTAGCGGACAGCCAAGCCTGGCTTCGACTTCGCGATGCAGCGCTTCCGTAATCGGCGCGGAGCCGCATCGCGCCATCCGCAGCGATGCAAGCATCGCGGGACTGAACGACTGCGACAACATCCGCGAGTACATTGTCGGAACGCCGGTGATGATGGTCGGGCGATGGCGTTCGATCAGCGCCGGCATGTCTTCGGCGCGAAAGCGCTCGGCAAATATGATGGTTGCGCCGGCAAGCAATGGCGCGAACAACTGATTGTTCACCCCATTCGTGTGGTAGATCGGCATTACGTGTAGCAACCGGTCCTGCCTGGAAAGCGTCGTGTGCTCAATGACGCCGAGCGCATTGTTTAGCAGCGCGCATTGCGTCAGTTCGACCGCTTTGGGTCGCCCCGTGCTGCCCGATGTAAAGAGTAGCAATGCGGGAGATTGGGTGTCGATCTTGTACTGCCTCGCAGCGTCAATGGGCTTGTTCAACTGTGCGACGTCAATAGCGAGCGCGCCGTTTCCGGGCTCAAGCTCAAGTGCCTGCACGAGTTCGCCATTGGCTGCATCGAATACCAACCCTTTTGCGGCCACTAAAGCGAGCCGCTCGCCGATTTCTTCCGGTGGCAATTTGGGTTCGAGCACGCAAGGACATAGACCGCACCGGATCGACGCAAGCAGCACGATCACGGCGTCAAGCGAACGTCCCATTGCGATGGCCAGCGCGTCTCCTTGCTTGAGACCTTGCGCGAACAGGTTCGCAGCCACTTTCGCGGTCATGTCCGCCAACTGGGCGTAGGTCAGCGAGCGGTCGCCGTCATCCAGCGCCGTCAGCGTTCCGACTTGCGGCTCGCTCCAGAAGGCACACAAAGCATCAGCAAGACTTTCCGCGCGACTTGCCGGGTCTGATTTTTTCAGCATGATGGCTACCTCAGGCGAATGGCCGCGTCACGTTCAAACTGACCATCCGGATCGAGGCCACGCAAAGCGTCCTGTTCACGCTGACTGGGCGGCTGGGTGGGCTCGGCACCGGTCGCATCGAACTCGAAGCCGGTCCGTTCGCGCACTTCATCGACGCTCGATTCGGGATGCCACGACTGAAGCGCGAGCCGGTTGTCACGTTTCACGAACACGGCAATCGGGGTGACGACGCCGTGCATGCCGCCCCATGACGTGACGAAATCCAGCTTCTGTACCAGCGTCCGACGCGAATGCTCGGTACGCCATGTACAGGCGCGCCGTGCGGTCGGCAACATCACCGCGCCACCGCCGCCGCCGGGCAGACGAACTTTTGGATGATCCCATTCCCCAATGCAGGAGTTGTTTGCGCAACCGCTTCCATCGAGCTGGGCGGCGCCGAGAAACGTGAGATCCATGCGCCCACGCGCGCACAGGTCGTAAAAATCTTCGTTAGCGAAGATCGATGCAGAACCTTCGGCGAGCACCGGGTCCGAACTCGAAAGCGGAATGGACGACGGCGTCGGGTTCACGCCGCCAGCGACGTTGATATAAACGAAGTCCCAGTCGTATGCGCGTTTAGCCATCAGGCATGCGAGCATCGGCAGTGTCGAATTCACGCCACTGAACGTGATCTCGTTGGGCCGGATAAACCGTGCGAGATTGGTGACGATATAAGAAAAACCAGACCACTGTTCATGCATGTTGCGCGCTCCTTTGTTCCGGTGCGGCCGAAAGATGCGCGTCGAGCACGTCTTCGCCAGGGGCGAGATAGGCCTCCACCGCGGCATAGTCGACCGCGTAGTTCGGCCAGCACGACCCCGGCCATGCGCCGTTCGGAACGATCGCGTACGCCTCGACCATGAAGTATGGAATAACGGTCAGTTCCGGTTGAACCGCGAAATCCTGGTCCGAGATGGCTTCCGCAACGACAAGTACGCTTTTCGAAGCACGGCTGATGATACGGTCCCAGTGATACGTTCCCGCAATACGCACGTTGCCTTGCCGGTCGACGCTAGACGCGTGGATAACGGCGAAGTCTGGCGCGATAGCGGGAATCACCCACGTCGCGACGCCGCTGCCGTACGGGTCTTCAATGCACTTCCAGTTGTTGATTCGCGTCAGGTCGCTGCCATGCAATCCCGCGCACGGCTGGAACGGCACACCGAAAGCGGCGGCGCGCAGTCCGGCGGTCAGACTTGCGCACGCATGCTCCTCGAGCTTCAGCGCGCCGCTTTCGACCGCTTTCCGATAGTACGGAGCCAGGCCGAAATTGCCTTCCATCGCGACGATCCCGCAACGCGCGCGGTTCGCGACACCCGCGCGGCACAAGATGTCGATGTCGTAGCCGGGCGACTGTTTGACCACTTCGATACCGCGTTTTTTCTGTCGGATCAGTTCTCGCACGAATGCGAATGGGCCGCGATGCAGGAAGCTACCGCCGAGGCCTAGCGAAGCGCCGTCGGGCACACGCGCGACAAGGTCAGAAAGCGATACGCATTTGTCGATATTAGGGAAGCCTGAATTCATAACGTCTCCTTCTGCGGATGCTCACTCCGCGTGCTGGACGCAGGGTTTCGATACGCATCGATGCGGCGCTTGAGCCCGGGTTCGGCTGCCGAGCGCACCAGCGCCGCGAGGTCCGCGTCCGCATGGTCGTCGCGCAGCGCGTCGCGGAGCAGCGCACGGCTCGCGGCCGGCAACGACGTGGCTCGCGCAACGGCGTCCGCAATGACCTTGTCGCGTTGTTCGAACGGTGCGACACATTCGACAAAGCCGTTCCCGAATGCTCGGTCCACGTCGAAGACCTCCGACGTTTCAAGGATGCGTCTGGCTTCGTGCGACCCGACGATGCGCGCGAAGCGGCCGGTACCCAGCACAAGCCCAAACTGCAGGCCTGGCATTCTGAACGTCGCGCCAGGTGTCGCCACGCGCAGATCACAGGCCGCGATCAGGTCGACACCCGCGCCGAAGTTTTTGCCGTGCGCGAACGCGACCGTCAACGCGGGCGACGCGGCGACACGCTGCAACAGCATTTCGATGCGCACAAAACGAAGCAGCAGGTCTCCTTCGCTCGATGATTCGACATCGGTCATGTCGAATCCCGCACTGAAGCAGCGCCCTTCGCCTTGCAGGACCACGACCGGCACCTTCGCTATTTTCACTTCGTCGAATACGTTGATCAACTGTTCGACGAGTTCGGTGGACAAAGCATTGTGCTTCTCCGGCCGATTCAATGTCACGGACCAGTATTCGGCGCGCTTGTCTATCGTTAGAAGATTCATACCTGAATTCATGCGTCCACCTCGCTTGCCGCACGAGCCAGCAGTTCGCCGTTGTGTTCTCCCAGCGCGGGGGGGCGCATGCGGATGGGCGGCGTCTGACCGGAGAACCGCACCGGCGACCCGAACGTGCGGGTTTGCACACCGTTCGGCAGTTCGAGCGGCTGCACCCATGTCATATGCTCGACCTGTTCATCCGCGAGCACCTGCGAATACGTGTTGATCGGCGCGCACGGCACGCCCGCGGTGCGAAAGCGCGCGATCCACGCTTCAGCGTCCGCGGACGCGAAAATGCTTTCCAGAATGTCGCGCAACTCGACTTGATGCCGCGCCCTCAAAGTCGGCGAAGCGAAGCGCTCGTCGCCTTCCAGGTCCTCTCGCTCGACAACCTTGCAGACCGAACGCCACAGCGCGTTGTTCCCTGCCGCCATGCCGAACCACGTGTCGCGGGCCTTGAAGGCCTGGTACGGAGCGTTGCGCGGGTGCGCGGACCCAAGCTTGACTGGATCGCGCCCGGTTCCAAAGTATTCAGACGTCTGCAACGCGGCAATCGCGAGCGTGGCACCGAGCATCGGCACGTCGATGTGGGTTCCCTCGCCCGTGCTCGCGACACCGCGCAATGCCGACGCGATCGAGAACGCGGCGTACAGTCCAGCGGAAAAATCCGCGAGCGGCACGCCGCATTTAACGGGTGGGCCATCCGGCTCGCCCGTGATGCTCATGATGCCGCTCATCGCCTGCACCGTGAGATCGAAACCCCCTTCCTGCGCCCGTGGCCCGCTCTGGCCGTACGCGGAAATCGAGCAATAGACGAGGTGCGGGACAAGCTTGCGAATGTCCTCATAACCCAGGCCCAAGCGATCCATCACACCCGGCCGATTGTTTTCGATCAGTACATTGGCGGTGCGAATCAGTGCTTTTGCCTGTTCGATGTCGTGCGCCTCTTTCAGATTCAGCGTGACGGATCGCTTGTTGCGATTCAGTGATGCGAAGTTCTCGCTGTAGCCATCCGAAATAGGCGGCCACGCACGCAGCGTGTCTCCCCCCTCCGGATGTTCGACCTTGATGACGTCCGCTCCCATATCAGCAAGCAGCATCGCGCAATAAGGTCCGGCCGCGACATTGCAGAACTCGATGACCCGGACTCCGTGAAGTGGCAATTCCATCTCAACCCCTCGCTGATTCGCTCAATCTTCGTGCCGCGTCGCGGCACCCCAATTCATGCCATGGCGGACGCGCTACCGCGCATGCTGTTTGCGTCAGGGAATTCCCTTGGATGCCGCATCGCCGCTTGACCCCATTGTGCAGCGGTGCGAGCATCAAGTAAACCAAAATTTGAGAATCGATTCCTGAATTATAGGAAATATGATCTGACCTTGGAGACGAAGATGGCGACGCACACAGCAGTCGATGCGCGGGCGGGAACCGTATTTCGCGTAGTAAGCGGAAATTTTCTCGAGATGTATGACTTCATGGTCTACGGCTTCTACGCGTCGTCGATCGCGAAGGCGATGTTTCCGGGCGATAACGAGTTCATCTCGCTGCTGCTGTCGCTGGCGACGTTCGGCGTGGGTTTTTTAATGCGCCCGCTCGGCGCCATCGTGCTGGGCTCGTATATGGACAAGCACGGCCGGCGAGCCGGTTTGATTGTCACATTGACCTTGATGTCGATTGGCGTGCTGCTGATTGCAGTGACGCCCAGTTACGCGTCAATCGGTTTGCTCGCGCCGGTGCTGGTGATTGCGGGCCGCCTGCTGCAAGGGTTCTCGGCGGGCGCAGAGTCGGGCGGCGTGTCGGTCTATCTGTCGGAGATTGCGCCGCCCGGACGACGCGGGTTTTATGTGTCGTGGCAATCGGCGAGCCAGCAGATTTCCGTGTTGATCGCGGCCATTCTGGGCGTCGTGCTGCGCTTCACGCTCACCGGTGAACAGATGGACGCATGGGGATGGCGCATTCCGTTTCTGTTCGGCTGCTCGATCATTCCGGTGTTGTTCTGGATCCGGCGCTCGGTTCAGGAATCGCATGTATTCAAGGCGCAAAAGCCGCAGTCGGTCGGCGATATTTTCCGGTCGCTTGCGGCCAACTGGAAAATCATCTTGTGGTCGACCATGCTCGTTACGCTGACCAGCATCATGTTTTATCTGATCACCGCGTACACGCCGACCTATGGACGCGCGGTGCTCGGCCTTAAGCCGATCGATACATTCTGGGTGACGATCGGCGTCGCGATGACCACCTTCGTGATGATTCCGGTGATGGCCGCGGTATCCGACAAGGTCGGCCGCAGACCGATGCTCGCCGGCTCGTCACTGATCATTGCACTGGTGTCGTATCCGGCGCTGAGCTGGCTAGTGACCGCGCCGTCGTTCGGTACGCTACTCGCGGTCGAGGTGGGGTTTGCGGTGCTCTATGCGACGTATCAGGCGTCGCTGGTCGTGACGCTCACCGAGATCATTCCGCCGAACGTGCGCGGTACCGGATTTTCGCTGGCGTATAGCCTGTCGCAAGCGATCTTTGGGGGCTTTACGCCCGCGATCTGCACAGTGCTGATTCACATCACGGGGAACAAGGCGGTGCCGGGTGTGTGGCTTTCCGTGGGCGCCGTGCTTGCGCTCGTGGCCACGCTTGCGGTCGTGCGCAGCGACAACATGAGGGTCGGGAAGGTATCGACGGTGGCGTCGTGAAGCGGATTTTCGTCGTGCCGGTTGCGCGGATTTTTCAGCCAGGTCACGTGATAGACTTCCTATCATTTAGGAAGTAACTATGGACAAGACACTGCTGAAGGGGCTCGTGGTTCTGGAGGCGGTGACCGACCTCCAGAACCAGCCCAAGACGATCGAAGAATTAGCCACGCGCGTCGGGCTGACGCGCAGTAACGCGCATCGCACGTTGCAGACGCTGATTCACGCCGGATATGTCGAAAAGGATGAAGACGCAGGCGGCTATCGAGGCACGATCCGCCTGTTTGAATTGGGCGCGCGTCAATTGGCGCAACTGGACGTACGAAGGATTGCGTTGCCGCTCATGCGAGCATTGGCTGAGCGAACGGAAGAGACAGTGCATCTGTCGGTGCTCGATGGTCTGGATGTCGTGTATGTCGAGAAGATCGATAGTGCGCAGCCCATTCGGGCTTATTCAATGGTCGGGGGACGCGGACCGGCTTACGCGGTTGCGACGGGCAAGGCACTGCTCGCGTATCAGCATGATGGATATCTGGATGGCTACGCGAAGCAGTTGATGAAACATACCGCGGCCACTGTCACGTCGCTGTCAGCGCTCAAGGACGAATTGCAGAAGGTTGTGCGTGTTGGCTATGCGGTCAATAACGGGGAATGGCGCGAAGGAGTCGGCGGTGTTGCCGCGGCGGTATTCAATGGACTCGATCAGCCGATCGCGGCAGTCGGGATTTCAGGGCCGCTCGAGCGGCTGACTACGCGAAAAATGAAGGAGTTTGCGCCGGATGTGCAGGCGTGTGCGTTGAAGATCTCGCGCGCGATGGGGCATCGAGGAGCGGGAAAGACTTCGACCCGGTAAGCGCTCTCCAGCAGGGCTTGTTTCAGGATCTCGCTAAAGTCGACGTGGCGGCTGCCGATAAACCAGAAGGGGAGGCAGTCCGCCACCCGCACGTTCAAAGGTGCTTTCGTTGGCGCACCCTTACAAGAACAAACGCGACGATCCATTCCACATGAAATTCTTCGACCGTTTCCGCGCGCCACCTAACGAGAAAAAGTACGCCGAGTTGTATATGTCCGCGCTGAAATCGTTAGGCGATACGCGCGCGTGGAAATACGAGGAGAACCGCAACCGGCTGGTATGCGGCGATGCGGGCGTGGTGAATCTGCATAACATGTATCGCGAGTTTATCGCGGTGAGCAAACCGGAGCGGGCCGATGCGCTCGCGCGTCAGGCGCGCGCGATGATGCAGCATTACATCCCGTCTGATCTGGCTGAGGCACGTCCGCGCCTGCGTCCGGTCATTCGCAGCGCGACCGAGCGTGCGGTGACCTTCCTGCAACTCGAAGATAGTCCGACGAGACAGGAAATTGCGTTTCGGCCGCTGTGCGACAACATCGAAATTGGCATCGCCTACGACAATGAATTCAGCATTGCGCGGCTCTCCGAATCGAAGCTCAGGGAATGGAACGTCACGTTCGATGAGGTGTACGACATCGCCATCGACAATCTGCGCATCGAGTCCAGCAAGCCGTTCCTGAGGCTGAAGAATGGTGTGCTCGCTTCGCAATATGGGGACCACTATGATGCGTCTCGCTTGCTGATCCCTGACCTGCTGTACAGACAGGGTATTTCAGGCGAGCCGGTGGTGATGGCGCCCAACAGGACGACGCTGCTGCTGACCGGCGACACGAATACCGCAGGCTTCGAAACCATGTTGCAGATCAGCGAGGAAGCGCTGGCCCAGCCTCGCCCACTGCCACCGCTGATGCTTCGCTGGGACGGTCGGCGCTGGCAACGGTTTATCCCGGATGGCTTGGCGTCAAAGCTGCATGAGCTTCGCGTTCGTGACCTGGCGGCGGACTATCAGGATCAATTGGCCTATCTGAACGAACGCCATCAGAAGAAGGGGATCGATATCTTCTCGGCGCAGTTCATGATGTTGAAGAAGCCGTCGGGAAACCTGACCAGCGCGTGCGCGTGGACGAAAGGCGTGCATTCGCTGATTCCGGAAACGGATATTGTTGCGCTCGTTCAGCTGGAACCGGCTCAGTCCGCTCTTGTGCCCTGGTCAGAGCTGGTTCGCGAATGCGGACATCTGATGCGGCGCACGGAGCATGTGCCGGTGCGTTATGAAGTGAGCGGATTCCCGGACGATGCGGTTTTTCAGTCGTTTTGCGAACGGTATCCGCGCAAGGAGCATGCGGATAGTTGAGCTTGCGGGGTTGGTGGGCCGGGTGGGATTCGAACCCACGGTGTCCTTTCGGAGGCGGATTATGAGTCCGCTGCCTGCAACCAGCACGGCGTCCGGCCCAAGAAGAAAAAGACCCGGTCGCAAGGCCGGGCCTGATCGCTGATTGGCCGACATACTACACGAAATCGGGGCTTCCGGGACCGCTTCGCGTACCACACGAAACAACCCTGAAGCCCCGCATGAAGTCGACGGCCTGACCGCTTCTACAGCGGCCAAGCGGCATGTTCGGATCAGTTTCCTTCGAGGAATGACTTCAGCTTGTCAGAACGGCTCGGGTGACGCAGCTTGCGCAGCGCCTTCGCTTCGATCTGGCGAATCCGCTCACGCGTGACGTCGAACTGCTTGCCCACTTCCTCAAGCGTGTGGTCGGTGCTCATCTCGATACCGAAACGCATGCGCAGCACCTTCGCTTCGCGCGGCGTCAACGAATCGAGCACGTCCTTCACGACGTCGCGCATGCTCGCATGCAGCGCGGCATCGGCCGGCGCGACCGTGTTCGTGTCTTCGATGAAGTCGCCCAGATGCGAATCGTCGTCGTCCCCGATCGGCGTTTCCATCGAGATCGGTTCCTTCGCGATCTTCATGATCTTGCGGATCTTGTCTTCCGGCATCTCCATCTTCTCGGCCAGCGTTGCCGGATCCGGCTCAAGGCCGGTTTCCTGCAGAATCTGACGTGAGATACGGTTCATCTTGTTGATCGTCTCGATCATGTGAACCGGAATACGGATCGTGCGCGCCTGGTCCGCGATCGAACGCGTGATCGCCTGGCGAATCCACCACGTCGCGTACGTCGAGAACTTGTAGCCGCGACGATATTCGAACTTGTCCACCGCCTTCATCAGGCCGATGTTGCCTTCCTGGATCAGGTCGAGGAACTGCAGACCGCGGTTCGTGTACTTCTTCGCAATCGAGATCACGAGACGCAGGTTCGCTTCGGTCATCTCGCGCTTGGCCTGACGCGCCTTCAGTTCGCCCGCCGCCATCTGGCGATTGGTTTCCTTCAGGTCCTTCAGCGGCAGCACCACGCGCGCCTGCAGGTCCAGCAAACGCTGCTGCTGTTCGCGAATGGCCGGAATGTTACGCGTGAGGATCGCGCTGTACGAATGACCCTCGGCGACGATCTTCTCGGCCCATTCGAGGTCCGTCTCATTGCCCGGGAAGCGGGCGATGAACTCCGCGCGCGGCATGCCGCACTTGTCGACCACCGTATGCAGAATCTGACGCTCGACCTGGCGCACCTCATCCACTTGCGCACGCAACGTGTCGCACAAACGCTCGACGGTCCGCGCGGTGAAGCGGATGGTCATCAGCTCGTTCTGGATGGTTTCCTGCGCCTTCAGGTACGACTTCGACTTGTAGCCTTCCTTCTCGAACGCGCGACGCATCTTGTCGAACCATTCGCTGATCAGCGCGAATTTCTCAAGCGACATGCGCTTGAGCGCCTCGAGCTGCGCGGCATTCGCCGTCGCCTGTGCGGCGCCGTCGTCGTCTTCTTCCTCTTCTTCTTCGTCCTCTTCGACTTCCTCGTCTTCGTTCTCGATCGCTTCCGCTTCCTGCTCCGAGAATCCGTCTGCGTCTTGCGCGTTTTCGTCGATCAGACCGTCGACCAGCTCGTCGATACGGATCTCTTCGTTCGCGACGCGCTCAGCCATAGCGAGGATGTCCGCGATCGTGGTCGGGCACGCGGAGATCGCCATCACCATATGCTTCAGGCCATCTTCGATCCGCTTCGCGATCTCGATTTCGCCTTCACGCGTCAGCAGTTCGACCGTACCCATCTCGCGCATGTACATACGCACCGGGTCGGTCGTGCGGCCGAATTCGGAATCGACCGTTGACAACGCAACTTCCGCTTCCTCTTCGACTTCGTCGTCCGACGACGCAGCGGGCGCATTGTCATTCAGCAGCAGCGTCTCGGCATCGGGCGCCTGCTCGTAAACGGCGACGCCCATGTCGTTGAACGTGCTGATGATGCCTTCGATCGCCTCGGTTTCCGCGAAGTTGTCCGGCAGATGGTCGTTGATTTCGGCGTACGTCAGGAAGCCGCGTTCCTTGCCGAGCTTGATCAGCGCGCGCAGCTTCGAGCGGCGTTCCTCAAGCTCTTCCGCGGTGCCCGGTTGCGTCGACGCGAACGCGTCCTTCAGCAGCGCTTTCTCCTTCGCGCGGCGGTCGCGTGCCTTCGCCTTTTCGCCTTTGCCCTGAGCGGGAGTGGCGGGTTCTTCGCTCTGGGTTGCGTCGTCATCGACGGATACTTCGTTCAGCTTTTTCGTCATGGAGTTCGCCGTACCGGCTGTAGTCTCGACTCGCGGCTGGTGGACAACAGCCGGTTGAACCGTGGATACTGGAGATTCGCGCACTACCGCATCGTCCTGCGCGGCAGCCGCGTCCCTTGCGCCTTCCTTTGCGCTACGGGCATTCGGCCGCTTCGTAACCGCTGCGACAGCTTTCGCCGCCTGCACCGGGGCCGCTCGCGCGGCGGAAACGGTCGAGGCCCGCTTCCGGGCCGGCGTGGCGCGCTCGGTAGACGTTTTTGTCGCGGAAGACGCGGACCTGGCCTGGGTGACCTTCGTGGTCGGCTGCTCTGAGCCTTTGCCTGTCGCTTTCTTTCCGCCTGTAGTCTTTACCATTGCAATCGCCTTTCGCCTTTGCCTGGAAAATAGAACCGCTGAAAACCTTTTATTATAGCACCTGCGTTTCAGCCCTTCCCTTGCACTTCCTGTTCACAGCCCGAGCTGGCGCTTCATGTCGGCGCACCTTTGACTCAAACCGTTGAATTCCGCCAGTTCTTCCGGCGTATGTCTGGATTGACGAGCCAACTGATCAAGGCGTTCACGGGACGCGTCGTAACGCATCTTGAGAATCGCCGCCTTCAGCTCCTCGCCGGCGAGGCGCTCATGCTCAAGTCGCTCTTCGGCGACACTTGCTTCCTCCGGGTTCTTCAGCAACAAATCCCGAACGTTTTCATCATAGTCCAGAATTTCGCGAAAGATTTCCTCGTAGGTTGGGGCGTTCGCGCCGTTGCGCAATAGATCGGACAGCAACTGAAATTCGGCTGTCTCACCCAACGCCCTGGCATGCGTCAGCACTTCCTCAAACAGTTCGCCATGGTGCGCAACAGCCAGCAACTCATGCTCCGCCTCATCGTCAAGCATCGCGACGATGCGTGGATGCATCACGAGGTTGCGCAGCGCCCGTTGCTCGATACCGGTTACGCGTCGCCGATCCTTGCGCGCAGGCGCCGCCCGCGCCGCGACCGCGATCCGCGCATCGACTTCGCAAAGCGCCGCGACTTCTTCGAACGGCACGTTCAGGCGATCCGCGAACAGATGCATGATCTGTGCGCGCAACGCGTTGGCCGGCAACGCCTGCAACAGCGGTTTCGCATCGAAGAGCGCACGTGCGCGGCCTTCCGGTTGATCCAGTTCCTTGCCGGCCAGCACTTCATTCAGCAGGAACTGCGAGAGTGGCATCGCCCGCTCAACCTGCCCGGCAAACGCGTCAGTACCGAACTCGCGCACATAGCTGTCCGGGTCATGCTCGGTCGGCAGGAACAGAAACCGGATCGTCCGGTTGTCCGCCGCATGCGGCAAGCACGCATCCAGTGCGCGACGCGCCGCGCGGCGGCCCGCCGCATCGCCATCGAAGCTGAAAATCACCGTGTCGGTCTGGCGCAGCAATTTCTGCACATGAATCGCCGTGCAGGCAGTGCCGAGCGTCGCAACCGCGTTCTGAAACCCCAATTGGGCCAGCGCGACGACGTCCATGTACCCTTCCACCACCAGCACGTACTTTTGTTCCCTGATCGCAAGCCGCGCCTCGAACAGCCCGTATAGCTCGCTTCCTTTGCTAAATAAGGGTGTTTCAGGCGAATTCAAATACTTCGGCTCGCCGCCATCCAGTACGCGTCCACCAAAGGCAATGACCTGCCCTTTCACGTTCCGGATCGGGAACATGACCCGCTCACGAAACCGGTCGTAGCGACGATTCTGACCCTGCGCATCGGACTTTTCACTAACGATCACAAGCCCGGCTTCGACCAGTGCGTCGTCCCGATAATTGGGAAATGCGACCTCGAGGTTCTGCCAGCCATCCGGGGCATAACCCAGCCCGAAGCGAGCGGCAATTTCGCCGGTCAAGCCGCGCTTTTTCAGGTACTGAATCGCATTCGGTGCGCCACGCAACTGCTTGCGGTAAAAATCACAAGCGATTTGCATCACCTCCGACAGCGCGGTCGTGACCGCCTTCGATGCCGCCGGCGCATACCCTTCACCGCCGCTGCCCGGTGCGCCCCCGCCACGCATCGCCGAAGGCTCGTGCGGCACCGTCAGGCCCACCGATTGCGCCAGTTCGTTGACCGCCTCCGGGAAGGTCAATCCCGCATGCTCGATCAGAAAACCGATCGCCGTACCGTGCGCGCCACAGCCGAAGCAATGATAGAACTGCTTAGTCGGACTAACGGTAAACGAAGGGCTCTTCTCGTTGTGAAACGGGCAAAGTCCCATGAAGTTCGCGCCGCCCTTTTTTAACTGCACGTACCGCCCGACCACGTCGACAATATCGATGCGGTTTAGCAGATCCTGCAGGAAAGAGTGCGGAATCACGATATCAGCGTTGCCTTCAAATGGACCGGATACGTCGGCCGTGCGTTCTGACCGTTATAGGACGCGCGGACGAAATCGGAAACGGACAAAAGCGGACCCAGGCAACGACATGAGAGTAAACGTCAGTCAAACGACGTCATTCCCGCGCCACTCCTGTCCGCGGGAAACCCCTATTTCGCCAGCGCCGCCTTGACCTTGGCCGACACCGCCGTCATGTCGGCCCGGCCGGCGAGTTTCGGCTTGAGCACGCCCATCACCTTGCCCATCTCCTGCGGGCCGGCGGCGCCCGTCTGCGCGATGGCCGCCTGCACTTCGGCGTCGATTTCGGCTTCGGACAGTTGCGCGGGCATATACGCGGACAGCACCTCGAGCTCAGCGTTTTCCTTCGCGACGAGATCGGCGCGCCCCGCGGCTTCAAACTGGCTGATCGAGTCTTTACGCTGCTTGATCATTTTGTCGACGACCGCCGTCACGCTGGCGTCATCGAGTTCGATGCGTTCGTCGACTTCACGCTGCTTGATTGCCGCAAGCAGTAGCCGTATCGTGCCGAGGCGCTCCGTTTCGCGCGCGCGCATCGCGGCTTTCATGTCGTCGTTGATCCGAACCTTAAGACTCATCGTTCACCTGCCGTACGTTGATAAGGTGTTGTCGGGAATTGATCAGCCATCAGCCGACCGCTGTATACAACACAAAAACCCGCTTGAAGCGGGTTTCTCAAGCGGGTTCGCGCGAATGACAGCCGGCCACTTGGGTTTGGACCATACTGCCCTGGCTCGAAGCGCTTTTCGCGTCGCCTACTGAAAACGCCTGATTGAACGCTGTGATCAGTAGAACTTTTTCGGCAGCATCTGGCTACGTAGACGCTTGAAGTGCCGCTTGACGGCCGCCGCTTTCTTGCGCTTGCGCTCGGACGTCGGCTTTTCGTAAAACTCGCGCGCGCGAAGCTCGGTCAACAGGCCGTTCTTCTCAATCGTGCGCTTGAACCGGCGCATGGCGACTTCAAAGGGCTCGTTTTCTTTTACGCGAATGGTCGTCATCTTTCAATAACGGTTTTTGGCAAAGGGATCGAAGTATAGCAGACGTTCTGCACAAAAGCACGAACGAGTCAAGCCCCACGGACGAAATCAGCCGCAGCCTGCCCCGCCGCCACGCCGGATGCCCACGCCCACTGGAAGTTGTAGCCGCCGAGCCAGCCGGTCACGTCGACCGCCTCGCCGATGAAATACAGGCCCGGCACCCGCGCGCTCATCATGGTCGACGACGACAGCTCGCGCGTATCGACGCCACCGCGCGTCACTTCAGCCTTCCGATAGCCCTCGGTGCCGTTCGGCACGAGCGTCCAGCGCGACAGCGCGTCGCCGATCTTGCGCAGCGTCTTGTCCGGCAGATCGGCAAGGCGCGCGTCCGGTGGCACGCCATGCGTGTCGAGCCAGACGTGCGCGAGCCGCGCCGGCACCCAGTCGCCAAGCAGGTTCGCGATGTGGCGCTTGCTGCCCGCCTTCGCTTCGAGCAGCGCGGACGCGGCGTCGCGTTCGGCAAGCAGATTGACGTGAACCGGCTCGCCCGGCTGCCAGTAGCTCGAAATCTGCAACACAGCCGGCCCCGACAATCCGCGATGGGTCAGCAGCAGATCTTCGACGAACTGACCACCGGATTGCTTCGCGCCGGTCGCGAGATGCACCTCGAGGGACACGCCCGAGAGCGCCGAAAACGGCGCCCAGTCGGCCGCCGCGAAGGTCAGCGGAACCAGCGCCGGACGCGTGTCGATCAGCTTGTGCCCGAACTGCTTCGCGAGCCGATACGCAAAATCCGTTGCGCCGATCTTCGGAATCGACAGTCCGCCGGTCGCGACGACCAGCGCGCGGGCGACGATCCCGCCCGATTGCGTGCCCAGTGTGAAACCGCCGTCCGGCGCCTGGCTCACCGCGTCGACGACGACCGGCCGGCGCCATGCGACCTGGCCCGCATCGCATTCGCGTGTCAGCACGTCGATCACCGCGTCGCTCGACTGGTCGCAGAAGAGCTGCCCTTTGTGCTTCTCGTGCCACGTGACGCGATGGCGCTTAAGCAGTGCGATGAAGTCGCGCGGCGTATAGCGTGCGAGTGCCGACCGGCAAAAATGGGGGTTCGCCGACAGGTAGTTGGCAGGCCCCGCATAGAGATTCGTGAAGTTGCAACGGCCGCCGCCCGAAATGCGGATTTTCTCCGCGAGCCTGGGGGCATGATCGATCAACGCGACGCGCCGCCCGAGCTGACCGGCCACCGACGCGCACATCATGCCGGCCGCGCCCGCGCCGATTACCGCGATATCGAAAGATTCCATGGCGCGCATTGTAACTGTCGTAACAGCCGTAACCGCGGCAACGGCCCGGGCCGGCGGGCGGTGTAACGCACTGCTATACTGGTAAGTTCAGTTTTTACTGGCATTTTCTTCAGTGCGCGACGCGTGCAAACCCCGCTGCGCTTCGCCCACCCACCCTCCGACCCATGCTCGTTCTCGGCATAGAAAGCTCCTGCGACGAAACCGGCCTCGCGCTCTACGACACGGAACGCGGCCTGCTTGCGCACGCGCTGCATTCGCAGATCGCGATGCATCGCGAGTACGGCGGCGTCGTCCCGGAGCTGGCATCGCGCGATCACATCCGTCGGGCGTTGCCATTGCTCGAGCAGGTGCTCGAGCGCTCGGGCGCCGCGCACGCCGACATCGACGCCATTGCGTACACCCAAGGACCTGGGCTTGCCGGCGCACTGCTCGTCGGCGCGAGCATTGCGAACGGCCTCGCGATGGCGTGGGGCAAGCCGACGATTGGCATCCATCATCTGGAAGGGCATCTGTTATCGCCGCTGCTGGTCGATGCGCCACCGCCGTTTCCGTTCGTCGCGCTGCTCGTGTCGGGCGGTCACACCCAGCTGATGCGCGTGACCGACGTCGGCGTCTATGAAACCCTCGGCGAAACGCTCGACGATGCCGCCGGCGAAGCGTTCGACAAAACCGCCAAACTGCTCGGCCTTGGCTATCCGGGCGGTCCGGAAGTCTCGCGGCTCGCGGAATTCGGCACGCCGGGCGCCGTCGTGCTGCCGCGTCCGATGCTGCATTCGGGCGACCTGGACTTCAGCTTCAGCGGTCTCAAAACAGCCGTGCTCACGCAGATGAAAAAGCTCGGCACGAATGTCTGCGAGCAGAGCAAAGCGGACCTGGCGCGCGCCTTCGTCGATGCGGCCGTCGACGTGCTCGCCGCGAAATCGCTGGCCGCGCTTAAGCGTACGAAATTGAAGCGGCTGGTGGTGGCGGGCGGGGTCGGCGCGAACCGGCAGTTGCGCGAGGCGCTGTCGGAAGCCGCGAAAAAACGCGGCTTCGACGTGCACTATCCGGACCTGTCGCTATGCACCGACAACGGCGCGATGATCGCGCTCGCCGGCGCATTACGGCTGCAACGCTGGCCCGCGCAGGCCGATACCGATTATGCATTCACCGTCAAACCCCGCTGGGATCTCGCGTCGCTCGCGCGCTGAAGCGCCACGTCACACAACCCTCACCGCACAAACACAAACGGCCGCATCGAAGCGGCCGTTTGCACATCTACGCGAAAGTCTGGCGATCGCGCCTAACGTTGCATCAACAGCTATTGCGCTGCGCGCTTGTCGTTCTCTATCACCGCATACGCGCTGTGATTGTGAATCGACTCGAAGTTTTCCGCTTCGAGTACATACGCGACGATCCGCTCGTCCGCATTCAGCCGCTGCGCGACGTCACGCACAAGATCTTCGACAAACTTCGGGTTCTCATACGCGCGCTCCGTGACAAACTTTTCGTCCGGTCGCTTCAGCAGCCCCCACAACTCGCACGATGCCTCTTCCTCGGCAATGCGGATCAGGTCCTCAATCGCGATATCGCCGGCCAGCTCCGCGTGGATCGTCACATGCGAGCGCTGGTTGTGCGCGCCGTACTGCGAGATCTTTTTCGAGCACGGACACAGGCTCGTGACCGGCACCAGAACCTTCAAAAACACACGCGTCACGCCGTCGCACAGCTCGCCCGCCAGCACCACTTCGTAGTCGAGCAGGCTCTGTACGCCTGACACGGGCGCGGTCTTGTTGACGAAATAGGGAAACGACACTTCGATGCGTCCTGCGCGCGCTTCAAGCTTCTCGAGCATCGCGGCCAGCATGGTGCGCAGCGTGCCGGCGTCCAGCGGCCCGGCCTGCTCTTCGAGCAACGCGACGAAACGGGACATATGGGTGCCCTTCTGTTCCGCCGGCAGATGAACATCGAGGTTCCACGTGCCGATGGTCGGCTGTATTGCGCCGTCTTGCGTGCGAACCGTCAATGGATAACGCACCGCCTTGACGCCCACCCGCTGAATCGGAATCTGCCGGGTATCGGCCGTGCTTTGCACGTCGGGCATCACAAAAGCGGGGTTCATCTGGTTCATCTTGTTTGTCCTCACGGGCACGCGCGAACGCGTGCGTGCAAATGGCGACCTGCAAAAGGCAACCGCCGGCCTCGGCCGGCGGTTCCGGATGGGCTCTACGGCCCATCGACTCAATTTGGACAATGCCGCCAAACAGGGACGGCGAATACGCCGTCAGGCGACGCGCTTCACCGACTTCCCGGCCGACGCCGCGCTGACCTGATCGATGAACCGTTCGCGGATCGACTTCGCGATGCCAGCGCCATCGAGACCACATTCGGCGAGCAGCTTGGCCGGGTCCCCATGATCGATAAAGTGATCGGGGAGTCCCAATTGTAGTACGGGCTTGATAACCCCACTTGCCAGCAGGGCTTCGACGCAGGCGGAACCCGCGCCGCCCATCACAGAGCCTTCTTCGATCGTGACGAGCGCATCGTGCGTTTCCGCCAGCTTGCGGATCAGATCCGCATCGACCGGCTTCACAAAGCGCATGTTGGCGACGGTCGCATCGAGTTGCTCGGCGGCGGCAAGCGCCGGCGCGACCATTGTGCCGAACGCGAGAATCGCGATGCGCTTGCCCGCAGGCTGCGACGTTTCACGGCGAATCTCGCCCTTGCCGAGCGGCAGCGCGGCCATCTGTTTGACGGTTGCGACCCCCGTGCCCGCGCCGCGCGGATAACGCACCGCAGTCGGGTTCGGCTGCTGGAGCGCGGTGTACAGCATCTGCCGGCATTCGTTTTCGTCGGAAGCGGCCATCACTGTCATGTTCGGAATGCAGCGCAGGAACGCGAGGTCATACGCGCCCGCGTGTGTCGCGCCGTCCGCGCCGACCAGACCCGCGCGGTCGATCGCGAACACGACCGGCAGGTTCTGCAGGGCGACGTCGTGGATCAGCTGGTCATAGGCGCGCTGCAGGAACGTCGAGTAGATCGCTACGACCGGCTTCATGCCTTCGGCCGCCAGACCGCCTGCGAAGGTCACCGCGTGCTGTTCGGCGATGCCGACGTCGTAGTAACGGTCCGGATAGCGCTTTTCGAATTCGACGAGACCCGAACCTTCGCGCATCGCGGGCGTGATACCGACCACGCGTGCATCGAGTTCGGCGGCATCGCACAGCCACTCGCCGAACACTTGCGTGTACGTCTTCTTGCTGGGCGCCGTCGACGGCTTGATGCCCTCGGCCGGGTTGAACTTGCCGGGTCCGTGGTACAGCACCGGGTCAGCCTCGGCGAGCTTGTAACCCTGACCTTTCTTCGTCACCACGTGCAGGAACTGCGGACCGCGCAATTCCTTGATGTTCTGCAGCGTCGGGATCAGCGAATCGAGATCGTGGCCGTCGATCGGGCCGATGTAGTTGAATCCGAACTCCTCGAACAGCGTCGCGGGGATGATCATCCCCTTCGCGTGTTCTTCGAGCTTGCGCGCGAGATCGAGCATCGGCGGCGCCACGCGCAGCACGCGTTCGACACCTGCGCGCGCGGCGGCGTAGAAGCGCCCTGACATCAGCCGCGCGAGGTGGCGGTTCAGCGCGCCGACCGGCGGCGAGATCGACATGTCGTTGTCGTTCAGGATCACGAGCAGCGGTACGTCGTCGGCGACGCCGGCATTGTTCATCGCTTCGAACGCCATGCCGGCCGTCATCGCGCCGTCGCCGATCACGGCGATCGCGAAACGGTCTTCATGTTGCAGCTTGCTTGCGATCGCCATGCCAAGCGCGGCGGAGATCGAGGTGCTCGAATGCGCGGTGCCGAACGTGTCGTACTCCGACTCCGAGCGGCGCGGAAAGCCCGAGATGCCGCCCAGCTGACGCAGCGTGTGCATCTGCTCGCGACGGCCGGTCAAAATCTTGTGCGGATAGGTCTGATGGCCGACGTCCCAGACGATGCGGTCGCGCGGCGTGTCGAATACGTAGTGCAGTGCAATCGTCAGTTCGACGGTACCGAGGTTGGACGACAGATGCCCGCCGGTCTGCGACACGCTGTCGAGCACGAAGGCACGCAGCTCGTCGGCGAGCGGTTGCAACTGGCGGCGATCGAGGCGGCGCAGGGTGGCCGGGTCGTCAATGGTTTTCAGCAAGTCGTACATCGTCGTTCCATTGTAGGAAAACTTACGCGCCCGCACTTCATTCGCGCTTACCCCTTCTGGTCCCTGGCGTGGCGGCGGGCTTTCGCGTTGATTCTTCGCTTCTTCAGCTGACCCGGTTCACCACCAGGTCCGCAAGCTCGGCGAGACGCTGTGCGCGCGCGCCGAAGGGCGCGAGCGCCGCGTGTGCGTCGCTGCGCAGTTGCGCCGCGAGCGCGCGCGATGCGTCGAGCCCGATAATCGATACATAGGTCGGTTTGCCGTCCTTCGCGTCCTTGCCCGCGGTCTTGCCGAGCGTGGCCGAATCGGAAGTCGCGTCGAGGATGTCGTCGACCACCTGGAAGGCGAGGCCGACGGCCGCCGCGTACGCATCCAGCGCACTCAGCGTGTTCGCATCCGGCGTCTCGCCAGCCAGCGCGCCCATGCGCACCGACGCGCGCAACAACGCGCCGGTTTTCATCCGGTGCATCGTCTCGAGCTGGTCGCGCGTGAGCTGCTGGCCCACGCTTGCAAGGTCGATCGCCTGCCCGCCGGCCATGCCGATCGAGCCGATCGCGAGCGCCAGCTCACGCGTGAGCGCCGCTTGCTGGATGGGAGCAAGCGCGGCGCCTTCGGTCAGCGCGACGAACGCCTGCGACTGCAGCGCGTCGCCGACGAGCAGCGCCATCGCTTCATCGTATTTGACGTGCACCGTCGGCTTGCCGCGGCGCAAAGCATCGTCGTCCATGCATGGCATGTCGTCATGCACGAGCGAATACACATGGACCATTTCGAGTGCGGCCGCGGCGGCCTCGAGGGACTCGGTCCGCGCGGCGGTCAACTCCCCTGCGGCATGGCACAGCAATGGACGGACCCGCTTGCCGCCACCCAGCACCGCGTAGCGCATCGCGTCATGCAGGCGCGCCGGGGCGGTCGATGTGGGCGGCAAGTAGCGCTCGAGGGCCTGTTCGACGCGCTCGAGCACCGTGCGCATCCATTGTTCAAAAATCATAGATCGTCTTCTCCGCTGTCAGCGGCGGTTGTGGGGAGCGGTTTCAGCGTCTCGCCATCGAGCACGCGAACCTGCTGTTCAACTTTTTCTAACTGCTGCTGGCAGAACGCCACGAGGGCGGCACCGCGCCGGTACGCGGCAAGCGACTCCTCAAGACTCAGACTACCGCCCTCCATCCGCCCGACGAGCCCTTCGAGCTCCGCCAGCGCCGCCTCGTACGTTTCAGGCAGTGGCGCGCCGGCGGCTTCCTCGGGGGACGTATCAGCGTTCTGGGTCGATGCGGTCTTCGCCATGAATCCGTCGCAAAATTAAAACAAGTCGGACATTCTACGGCAAAAGCGACATTTCCGAGCCCACGACCGGCTCCCAGCCCGTTGCGCAATGGGCACACCGAATGCGAAAAACAGCGCTAGCGCGCGTCACGTCCCTCAAAAAACTCTAGCGCCGATGGCGCAAAAACGCGAACTTCCGAGACAATTTTGACCCAAATCAGATACTTAACGGTCCCCAAGGAGGGGGAAACAGGTATAATCGCGGGCTCCCTAAATCGAATCTTCGATGGTTGGGTTGTTCACTGCTTTCACGTCTTCATCGGGAGTGGGAATGTCCAATCTGAGCAATGCATTGCAGCTGAGGTCCATTCATAGTCAGCTGCCAGTCACGGCTTACTTTGACGAAGCGCTTCTGACGCGCGAAATCGACACCCTTTTCAGGAAAGGTCCTCGTTATATCGGGCACGAATTGATGGTGCCCGAAGCGGGAAACTATTTTGCCCTGCCGAGCGAAAGCGAGGGGCGGGTGCTCGTCCGTAACCAGCAGTCGCACATCGAACTGCTATCGAATGTATGCCGGCACCGTCAGGCCATCATGCTGAACGGCCGCGGCAGTGCGGAGAATATCGTCTGTCCGTTGCATCGCTGGACCTACGATCTGAACGGCGAGCTGCTCGGTGCGCCGCATTTTGCGGACAACCCCTGTCTGAACCTCGGCGCCACGCCGCTGCAGAACTGGCATGGGCTGCTGTTCGAGTCGCAGGGCCGCAATGTCGCGAAGGATCTTGCACGCCTCGGCACCGAGGGCCACTTCGACTTTACGGACTACATGTTCGATCACGTCGAAGTCCACGAGTGCAACTACAACTGGAAGACCTTTATCGAGGTCTATCTGGAGGACTATCACGTCGTGCCGTTCCATCCGGGCCTCGGCAGCTTCGTGAACTGCGACGATCTCAAGTGGGAATTCGGCGACTGGTACAGCGTGCAAACGGTCGGCGTCCATAACGGCCTCGCGCGCGCGGGCAGCCCAACGTACGCGAAATGGCATGACGAAGTCCTGCGTTTCCGCGACGGCAAGCCGCCTGAGTTCGGCGCGATCTGGATGGTGTACTACCCCGGCATCATGATCGAGTGGTATCCGCATGTGCTTGTCGTGTCATGGCTGATTCCACGTGGTCCCCAGAAGACCACCAACGTCGTCGAGTTCTATTACCCTGAGGAAATTGCGTTGTTCGAACGGGACTTCATCGAGGCCGAGCGTGCCGCCTACATGGAAACCGCCCGCGAGGACGACGAGATCGCCGAGCGGATGGACGCCGGTCGCCGCGCGCTGATGCAGCGCGGCGAATCTCAGGTGGGTCCTTATCAGAGTCCGATGGAAGACGGCATGCAGCACTTCCACGAGTTCCTGCGCCGCGAACTGGGCGCAATCTGAACGCGGCACGGGCGCGACGCGTCGTTGCGTGACACGATGGAAAGACGGGTGACAAGCTTCCGGCTTGCACCCGTCTTTTTTGTTTAGACTAGGAACATCGTCCGGCAACGCCCGGCCTCGTTTGCTTCAGGAGCCGTCATGTCCCAGAACGCCACACCTCACACGCACTACACGACGCTGATCTCCGCTGCGAACCTCGCCGAACGCCTCGCATCGGCACCAGGTAGCGTTTTCGTCGTGGATTGCCGTTTCGATCTGATCGATACCGACGCGGGCGCCAAGGCATACGCAGCCGGCCACTTGCCGCAAGCGCATTATCTACATCTCGATCGCGATCTGTCGGGAACGAAAACCGGCGCCAACGGGCGTCATCCGCTGCCCGATCGTCAACAACTGGTCGATCGACTGGCCGCACTCGGGTTGAAGCAAGGCCAGCAGGTGGTGGCCTATGACGCGCACGGCGGCATGTATGCGGCACGTCTGTGGTGGCTGTTGCGCTGGCTAGGACACGATTCGGTCGCGCTGGTCGACGGCGGCCTGCAAGCGTGGGAGGTGGCCGGTCATCCGCTGACGCAAGAGGCGCCCAAAGCCGCGCGCGGCGACTTCAAGGCCGGCAAGCCGATGGCGGTAACCGTCGACGTGCAGGCGGTCGTGCAGAACCTGAACACCCACGAGCGCACGTTGCTCGATGCGCGCGCCGCGGATCGCTACCGCGGCGAGAACGAAACGCTCGACCGCGTCGGCGGCCACATTCCAGGCGCGCTGAATCGCTTCTTCAAGGACAACCTCACCGCCGACGGTCGCTTCAAGTCCGCGCATACGTTGCGTGAGGAATTCGGCGCCGTGATGCCTGGCATCGCCGCCGATCGTGTCGTGCTGCAATGCGGTTCCGGTGTAACCGCATGTCATAACGCGCTGGCGATGGAGATTGCCGGTTTGCACGGCGCCGCGTTGTACCCTGGCTCATGGAGCGAGTGGAGCGCGGACCCGGCACGGCCGGTCGCGACCGGCGCGAAGCCGTAAGTCATTTGCGGGCGACGGCGACGGCAAGCGGCCCTTGCGCCGCCGACCGCGATCCATCGTTCCCGCTTAGACGCCGTGCTGCTTGAACCACGCAAGCGTGCGGCGCCAGCCGTCTTCCGCGTCGGCCTTCCGGTAGCTCGGCCGATAGTCGGCAAAAAACGCATGCCCCGCATCGTCATAGACGATGAACTGTGAACCGCGCGCCTGCTGCGGCCCCTGCGCGATCAGCGTTTTCATCTGGTCGAGCGTGTCTTGCGGAATGCTTTGATCCTGCCGGCCGTAGAGTCCCAGCATCGGCACCTTCAGCTCGCTGACGTGATCGATCGGATTGGACGGCTGCAGCGTCGTCGGTGTCCCGACAACGCGCCCATAGAACGCAACCCCCGCCTTCAGACGCGGATTGTGCTCCGCATAAAGCCACGCAATCCGCCCGCCCCAGCAAAAGCCGGTGACGCCGACACGGTTCAGATCGCCGCCATGGTCGCCCGCCCATGCGAAGGTCGCATCGAGATCTTCCAGCACCTGCTCGTCCGGCACCTTGCTGACCAGCTGCTCGTTCAACTGCTGCATGCTCGTATAAGCGGACGCGTCGCCCTGCCGCACATACAGGTCAGGCGCGATCGCCAGATAACCTGCCTTCGCGAAGCGCCGGCATACGTCGGCGATATGCTCGTGCACGCCAAAAATTTCATGCACGACGATGATCACCGGCAGATGCGTCTTGCCCTTCGGCTGCGCGCGATAGGCCGGCACCAGCGTGTCGCCCGAATGGATACCGACTTCGCCTGCATCGAGCCCTTCGCTGTCGGTGTGGATGGTTTGCGCGGAGACCGGCAGCACGGAAGCCGCGAAGCCGGTGCCGATCGCGGCCTTGATGAATGTTCGGCGATTGAAAGGGACGTGTGGAATGAGACTGTCGATTTCAGGCTTCAGCATGCTGCGCTCCTCGATAAGCGGCAAGGTTGAACGGCCGATGATGAACAGCGGTGAATGGCGGACGGCCAGAAAGGCAACAGGATACGCCTGCCGCGCGCGCTGTTGCACAAGCAACCAATGCGTCGAAAGTCGAGCTGCGAGGTGCGCCGCGGTGCCGGCCGGCAGCCGGCCATGTCGGTCAGTGCAGCTTCACACGAGGCGAAGTCGTGCGACGCAGCCAATGGGCGAAGGTATCGAGCACCATCCGCGGATAGCCGTGTAATGCGGCGTTATGCAGCCGATATAACGACATGTACATGAAGCGCGCGAGCAGCCCTTCGATCAGCATATTGCCGCCGACCAGTCCACCCATCAGATTGCCGACCGCGCTAAAGCGGCCGAGCGAAACCAGCGAGCCGAGATCGCGATAGGTGAATTCGGGCAGCGGGCGGCCCGCGAGCCGGTCCGCGATTGCCTTTAGCAGGAAGCTCGCCTGCTGGTGCGCGGCTTGCGCGCGCGGCGGCACATTGCGCTCGTTGCCCGGCCACGGGCATGCGGCGCAGTCGCCGAGCGCGAAAATGCTGTCGTCGGTTTCAGTTTGCAGCGTGCGGCGCACCACCAGTTGGCCGAGGCGATTGACCGGCAGACCTTCGAGTTCACCGAGCACGGCAGGCGCCTTGATGCCCGCCGCCCAGACCGTCAGGTCGGCGCGCACGCTTTTGCCGCTCGCCGTGCGCACGACGCCCGGCGCGACTTCGGCCACGGTTTCGCCGACCATCACCTGCACGCCGAGCTTGTGCAGCAAGTCGGTGGTCGCCGTCGACACACGCTCCTGAAGCGCAGGCAGTATGCGTGGGCCGGCTTCGATCAGCACGATGCCGATGTCGTGGCGCGGATCGAGTTTGTGCAGCCCGTAAGCGGACAGCACATGCGCGGTGTTGCGCAGTTCGGCGGACAATTCGACGCCGGTCGCACCGCCGCCGACAATCACTACCTGAACGCGTGGCCCGGCGGCCGGCACGGCGCCCGCGCCCTGCTCTGCTGGCTCGGCCGGCTCGCTCGGCAGATACGCCGCCTGTGATCCAGCGTTCTGGTCACTGCGCTGGTCAGTGCGATATTCGGCACGCACGCACGCCGCAATCAGCCGCTTGCGAAAGCGCTCTGCCTGAGGGACCGTATCGAGCGCAATCGAATTCTCGGGTGCGCCTGGTACGCCGAAAAAATGCGTCGTACTGCCAATCGCGATCACCAGTGTGTCGTACTCAAGCTCGCGTTGCGGCAACAATTCGGCGCCTTCATCATCTGTCACGGGGCTGAGCGTGAGACGTCTTGCCGAACGGTCAAGCTTCCTGAATTCTCCTTGCTGGAAGTCGAAGCCATGCCAGCGCGCCTGCGCCGCATACGGCAGCTCTTGCATGAACGGATCGAAGCTGCCCGCCGCGACTTCATGCAGTAGCGGTTTCCAGACATGAGTCGGATAACGATCGACCAGTGTGACATGGACACCCGCGCCGCCGGCGTTCTTACTCCGGCCGTAGCGGTCACCCAGACGCGTGGCAAGCTCCAGCCCGCCCGCTCCCCCACCCACGACGACAATACGATGCATCGAGACTCTCCGGTTTCTGATCCATGAATTTGAACGTCGCAGGCGCAGCCGCGGGCCTTGTGGCCATGTCCGATCGGAACGTCGCGAACGGCGCAGCGTGCTGCGCCCGAAGAGGCCGGGGCCAACGCCCGTTCAGGGCGCCTTCAGTGCGCTTCTTCCCAGTTCGCGCCGGCGCCGACCTCCGCAACGAGCGGCACCTTCAGCGACGCGACGCCGCACATCAGTTCCGGCAAGCGCACGCGAACCTCGGACAGTTCCTCGTCGGGCACTTCGAGTATCAGTTCGTCGTGTACCTGCATGATCATTCGCGTGCCGATGCCCGATTCGTCGAGCCACTGCTGCACGGCGATCATCGATAGCTTGATCAGATCGGCCGCGGTGCCCTGCATCGGCGCATTGATCGCCGCGCGCTCGGCGGCCTGCCGGCGCGGCCCATTGCCGCCGTTGATCTCGGGCAGCCACAGCCGGCGCCCGAACACTGTTTCGACGTAGCCCTTCTGTTTCGCGCTTGCGCGCGTATCGTCCATATAGCGCGCGACACCCGGATAACGCGCGAAGTAGCGGTCGATATAGAGCTTCGCCGCATCGCGCGTGATGCCGAGGTTCGATGCGAGACCAAACGAGCTCATCCCGTAGATCAGGCCGAAGTTGATCACTTTCGCGATGCGGCGCTGATCGGCGGAAACTTCGATCGGCGTCACGCCGAAGACTTCGGACGCGGTCGCGCGATGGATGTCTTCACCTTGCGCGAACGAATGCAGCAACGACTCGTCGCCGGAGATGTGCGCCATGATCCGCAATTCGATTTGCGAGTAATCGGCTGATACAAGCTTGTGCCCCGGCGGTGCGATAAACGCTTCGCGGATGCGCCGCCCTTCGCCGGTGCGCACGGGAATGTTCTGCAGGTTCGGATCGTTCGATGCGAGCCGACCCGTTACCGCAACGGCCTGTGCGTAGTTCGTATGGACCCGGCCGGTACGCGCATTGACCATACGCGGCAGCTTGTCGGTATACGTCGACTTCAGCTTGGACAGGCCACGATGCTCGAGCAGCAGCTTTGGTAGCGGGTAGTCTTCGGCGAGCTTTTGCAGCACTTCTTCGTCGGTGGACGGCGCACCGCTCGGCGTCTTCTTGATGACCGGCAATTGCAGCTGCTCGAAGAAAATCTGCCCGATCTGTTTCGGCGAGCCCATGTTGAATTCGCCGCCCGCCAGCTCGTACGCCTGCTTTTCAAGCTCGATCAGGCGCACTGCGATCTCGTTGCTTTGCTTCTGCAGCTTCGCCGCGTCGATCAGCACGCCGTTGCGCTCCATCTTGCGCAGCACGCGCGCGGTCGGCATTTCGATGCTGCGGTAGACGAACTCGAGGCCGTCTTCCGCCTTCACCTGCGGATACAGCGCGTGATGCAGCTGTAATGTGATGTCTGCATCTTCGGCCGCATATTCGGCGGCCTGCGTGAGCGCCACTTCGTCGAAGCCGATTTGCTGCGCGCCCTTGCCCGCGACGTCTTCGTATTTGATCGTCTTCAGGCCGAGATGACGCAGCGCGAGGCTGTCCATGTCGTGCGAGCGATGCGACTCGAGCACGTACGACTGGAGCAGCGTGTCATGCTCGACGCCGTCCATCGCGATTCCGTAGTTTGCCAACACCTGTTCATCGTACTTCAGATGCTGGCCGACCTTTTTCCGATCCGCGCTTTCGAGCCACGGCTTGAGCTTCGCGAGCACCTGATCGCGTGGCAGCTGGACCGGCGCATCAGGGCCGCGATGCGCGACCGGAATATAGGCCGCGTGCCCCGGCTCGACCGATATCGACAGGCCGACCAGTTCCGCGGTCATCGGATCCAGCGACGTCGTTTCGGTATCGAACGCGGTAAGCTCCGCCGCGTTGATCTTCGCGAGCCACTCGTCGAACTTCTCCCACGTCTGCACGGTGTCGTAGTGGCGCACACCATTGATGACCGGCGCGGGCGTCTCGCCGGCACCCGGCCCTTCGACCACTTCGGCCACCTCCACTTCGCGCAGCCACGTCTTGAAACCGTGCCGGGTAAACAGGTCGCGCAGTTCGTCTCGCGCTTCTTCGCGCGACACGAGCGACGCTTCGATCGACACCACGTGCCCGCTCAGATCGCATGCGGTATCGACGGTCACGAGCTTGCGCGCCATCGGGAGAAAGTCGAGCGCACGGCGCAGATTGTCTCCTACCGCACCTTTGATCTCGCCCGCATGTGCGACGATGCCATCAAGCGTTTCGAACTGCGTGAGCCATTTGACGGCCGTCTTCGGGCCGCATTTCTCGACGCCGGGCACGTTGTCGACGGTATCGCCGATCAACGACAGATAATCGACGATCCGCTCGGGCAGCACGCCGAACTTGGCGAGCACGCCGTCGCGATCGAGCGTCTCGTTCGTCATCGTATTGATGAGGGTGACATGGTCAGTCACGAGCTGCGCGAGGTCTTTGTCGCCGGTGGAGACGATCACGTTCATGCCGCGCTGCCCGGCTTGCGTGGCCAGCGTGCCGATGACATCGTCGGCCTCGACGCCTTCGATCATCAGCAGCGGCCAGCCGAGCGCGCGCACCGCGACGTGAATCGGCTCGATCTGCCGGCTCAGGTCCTCCGGCATCGACGGGCGGTTCGCCTTGTACTGCGGATACCAGTCGTCGCGAAACGTCTTACCCTTCGCATCGAACACGCACGCGCTATACTCTGCGGAGACTTCTTTGCGCATACGGCGCAGCATATTGATGATGCCGTACAGCGCGCCCGTCGGCGCTCCGTCCGGGCCGCGCAAATCTGGCATCGCATGATAGGCCCGGTACAGATAACTCGAACCGTCGACCAATAGCAGGGTCTTACCTTCCAGTGCTGCTCCCGGCCCAGACTTTCCAACGGCTACCGGTTTGGCTTGCAGGTCGGTGTTCAGCCCAGCTTCCAGATCATGTTCTTCAGGCATTATGACTAAGAGAAAAGTGATTCCGAGTCTGCGTTCACTCGCAGATCAAGAGCGCGCAACAGCCAAGAAGGCGCGCGCGTCGTGGCAGATGTTCACGATTATGGCAGAGTTTATCGAGGCGACCGAGTACCTGTCGGAGATCCGGCCGGCGGTCAGCATCTACGGTTCGGCCCGCCTGAAACCGAACTCGCCCTACTACAAACTCGCGATGCAAATCGCCCGCAAACTATCCGACGCAGGCTTCGCGGTGATCTCTGGCGGCGGCCCCGGCATCATGGAAGCAGCCAATAAAGGCGCGCATGCGGGCAAGGCGCCGTCAGTGGGTCTGAATATCGAATTGCCGCACGAGCAATCGGGCAACCAGTGGCAGGACATCTCGCTGCGCTTCCGGCATTTCTTCACGCGCAAAGTGACTTTCGTGAAGAATTCGGACGCGGTGATCGTAATGCCCGGCGGCTTCGGCACGCTCGACGAACTGGCCGAAGTGCTCACGCTCATCCAGACCAAGAAGTCGCGTCACGTGCCGATCATCCTGGTCGGCGGCGAGTTCTGGAAGGGGCTGCTCGGCTGGTTCCATGAAGCGCTCGTGCCGATGGGCCTGATCAATCCGGAAGACATGAACCTGATGCAGGTGATCGACGATCCGGACCAGGTGCTCGAAGCGGTGCTGGCATTCTACGAAGAACGCGAAGAACTCGAAGCGCACCCGGCGAAATCGGACGAAGACCGGATGTTCTATCTGTAACGCGGCATGTGTTATTGAGCATCCTTACGGGTGGGCTGCGGTGTCAATTGCGGTGTCGACTGCGCTTCGAGCCAGCGGCAAAACTGCGTGACAAGGGGCGCGTCCGCCACCTCGCGCCGCGCCACCCACCAATAGCCGCGCAAATCGATGCGCGGCCCTTCCAGCGGCATCACGAGACGCCCGGACGCGAGTTCGTCATCGAGTAGCGGCAGCGGGCCGAGCGCCACGCCGAGGCCATCGACCGCGGCCTGCAGCGCCAGATAGAAATGGTCGAACGACTGCTTCTTGCGGCACTTCGCCTTCACGCCCGCCGCGCTCAGCCATTGACGCCATGCATCCGGCCGCGTATCGGAATGCAACAGCACGTGACGGGCGAGATCGTCGGCGACACGAATCGGCAAACGCTGCAGCAGCGCCGGACTGCAAACCGGCACTTCGCTTTCATCGAGAAAGTGGCCGCTCACGCAGTTCGGCCAATGCGCGGGGCCGCGCCGCACCGCGACGTCGAATCCGTCGATCGATTCGACCGGCGCATTGGAGGTTGCGAGCCGCAGTTCGACGTTCGGCGCGATGCGCTGGAACTGGCTCAGACGTGGCAACAGCCATTTCATTGCGAACGTCGGCAGTGCATTGACACGCAGCACATGCACGACGCCCGTGTCGCGCAACTGTTCAGTCGCCGATGCGATGTTGTCGAAGGCCGCCTGTACCTGCGCGAGATAACGACGGCCGCTGTCGGTGAGCCGGACACGCTTGCCGATGCGATCGAACACCTGCATGCCGACCCATGCCTCGAACGCCGCGACCTGGCGGCTGATCGCACCGTGCGTCACATGCAGCTCGTCAGCGGCGGCGCTGAAACTGTTGTGGCGTGCGGCGGCTTCGAACGCCCGCAGCGCGGGAAAAGGTGGCAGTTTGCGAGTCATCAGCCGATTATGCTTGTGAGCTGAAGTCACAAGCAAGCCTCGCAAAAATCGTTTTGCAGCGCTCGCGAACAGCGCTACGCTCCGTAGCCTGTACTGGATGGCGACAGCAAAATGAATCAACACTCCTCTTCTTCTGCGCCGGGGTCGCCGGAAACGTCCGTTGCGCCAGCCTCGATGTCGGCGTCGTCGGCCGACGCATCGCGCGATGCGGCCGCAGCAGGCCCCGTGCCGACCGTCATCGAGATCTTCAAAGGATTCCTCGGCTTGGGCCTCACATCGTTCGGCGGCGCGCTGCCGCTCGCGCGGCGCACCGTCGTCGAACAGCACCGCTGGCTCAACGCCGCCGAGTTCACCGATCTGCTCGGGCTGTGCCAGTTCCTGCCGGGCGGCAACGTGATCAACCTGTCGGTGGCGATCGGCATGCGCTTTCGTGGATGGCGCGGCGCGCTGGCGGGCCTGCTCGGGCTGATCGCCGGGCCGTCGCTGATCGTGATCGCGCTCGGCGTGCTGTATGAGCACACGCAGAACGATCCGCACGTGAAGCATCTGTTCGCGGGCCTCGCGGCCGCCGCGTCGGGCCTGCTGATCGCGATGGCGGCAAAGATCCTGATGCCGCTGCGGCGCAACCCGGTGGCGGCGTGCATTGCGGCGCTCGGCTTCGTCGCGATTGCGGTGCTGCGCTTTCCGTTGCTGCCGACGATGCTGGTGCTGACGCCGCTTAGCATCGCGCTCGCGGCGCACGCGGCGAGGTCCGCGACCGGAAGAGGAACACCGCAATGATCGCCACGCTCGTCGCGCTTGCGCTGATTTTCAGCCAGCTATCGCTGCTCGCGTTCGGGGGCGGCAATACGATTCTGCCGGAGATGCAGCGGCAGGTCGTCGACGTGCATCACTGGATGCCGGCCAGTGAATTCAGCGCGCTCTTCGCGCTCGCTCAGGCAGCGCCGGGGCCGAACATGATGGTCGTCACGCTGGTCGGCTGGCATGTGGCCGGCTGGGCCGGCGTGCTCGTGACGTCGATCGCGAAGTTCGGGCCGTCGTCGCTCGTCACAGCGCTTGCGCTGCATGCGTGGGAGCGTTTCAAGGACCGGCCGTGGCGCAGCATCGCGCAGAAGGGGCTCGTGCCGGTGACCGCAGGGCTGGTTGCGGCGAGTGCGCTGCTGATAGCACGTGCTTCCAATACGAGTTGGCTTGCGTGGAATATCACCGGGGTGTGCGCGGCGCTTGCGTTCACGACGCGGATTCATCCATTGTGGCTACTGGCCGCGGGAAGTGTGATCGGGTTGGTTGGGCTGAGTCTCTTTTAGATTCTTCGCGCCGGCTAAGCGAACCAACGGAATCGCACAATTCTTGACAGTTCAATACGCCCACGCTCTGATCACCGCTGTTATCCCAGGCAGCAGCCTACGCTCGCTAGCATCGCGGCTTCAACCGCTGCCTGGGCAATCGTCGCGCTATTGAAACGCCACCTCCGCAAAACTCCTCAGCTTCCGGCTATGCAGCCGATGCAATCCATCGGCCCGCAGCAGTTCCATCGCCGCGACACCGATCTGCAAATGCTGATCGACCTGCGCGCGATAAAACTGATCCGCCATGCCCGGCAGCTTCAGTTCGCCATGCAATGGCTTATCCGACACGCACAACAACGTCCCGTACGGCACCCGAAACCGGAAACCGTTCGCGGCGATCGTCGCGCTTTCCATATCGAGCGCAATCGCGCGGCTTTGCGACAGCCGCTGCACCGGCTCGCGATGATCGCGCAATTCCCAGTTGCGGTTATCGACACTCGCCACCGTTCCGGTGCGCATCACACGCTTCAACTCCGCGCCTTCGAGCTGCGTCACCTGCGCGACCGCACGCTCGAGCGCGACCTGCACTTCGGCGAGCGCAGGAATGGGCACCCATAGCGGCAGATCATCATCAAGTACGTGATCTTCGCGCACATAGCCGTGCGCCAGCACGTAGTCGCCAAGACGCTGCGTATTGCGCAGCCCCGCGCAGTGGCCAAGCATGATCCATGCATGCGGACGCAGCACCGCGATATGGTCGGTGATGGTCTTCGCGTTCGACGGCCCGACGCCGATATTGACCATCGTGATGCCGCCGCCGTCCGCGCGCTTCAGGTGATACGCCGGCATCTGCGGCAGCCGCGGCGGCGGCGTGCCTTCGGCTTCCTGCTCGCCGAGATTCGCGTTGTACGTGATCACGTCGCCTGGCTCGACGAACGACGTGTACTCGCTGCGATACGCACGCAGTTCCTCGTCGTCGGTATGCGTCATCATCGTGCGGCCGAGCTTCACGAACTCATCGATGTAGAACTGATAGTTCGTGTACAGCACATAGTTCTGGAAATGCGTCGGCGCCGTCGCGGTGTAGTGCTTCAGCCGATGCAGCGAGAAATCGACGCGTGCCGCGGTAAACAGCGCAAGCGGATGCGGTTCGCCGGGCATCGGTTCATACGTACCATTGACGATGCGGTCGTCGAGCAGCGCGAGATCCGGCGTATCGAACACGTCGCGCATCATGAACAGACGGTCGCGGTCGAGATCGCCTTCGAGATGAATACCCTCGGCGAACGCGAAATGAATGGGAATCGCCTGGTCCGATACGCCCACTTCGATCGCCACGTGATGGTTCTTCGCCAGCAGCCTCAACTGTTCGCGATAGTAATTGCCGAACAGATCGGGCCGTGTCACCGTGGTTTCGAACACACCCGGACCCGCGACGAAGCCGTATGAACGGCGCGAATCGATCTGCGTGTTGACTTCGGTTCGTACGCGCACAAACGGATAGCAGGCGCGCACGCGGCGCTCGAATGCTTCGTTGCGCCGATAGCGCGCAAACGCGTCGCGCAGAAATGACGTGTTCGCTTCATAGATCGCGGAAAGACGCGTGACAGCCGCAGTGGCATCTTCGAACGCCTCGGTCTTGTACGCGCTGGCCGGTGTCTGTACCAGGCGCTGATTGGTCTCATAGTTCATGTTCACGTGCCTCGGTTGATGGAATCACATTACCACGGAACCCGCGTCATCTGACCGCTCGGCACGCGCCGAACAGGCGGCGAATGCGGGGCCGCCCACGCGTTGCGCACAATCCGCGAAAGGGGCGCAAAATAAGGCGTAGACGGCCGTCGGCCGAACCTATTTGTTAGAATGCGTCACCCATTCGGAGAATCATCATGAAGCCGCTCCTTTCCGTCGCCGCCGCGCTGGCCTTCGCCGTGTCCGGCGCCGCGCTCGCGGCGCAGCCGGCTGCCGACCAGCAGGCTCCCGCGCAGCAGCCGGCCCCCGCGACCATGTCCGCGAACGAGCGGGCGGGCCTGCCGGATCTGGACGCGATCAACCGTCCGGCGGCGGAAGTCAGCTCGAAGGTCGAGATCAACGTGCCGCGCACGCCGAGCTTCTATGAACGCAGCGGCAACGGCACCGAGATCACGGAGTTCCGCGACCGCGGCAAGCCTGTCGAGATCGACGTCCGTTCGAACTTCGGCACGCGCTACCAGATGAGCGCGTCGCCCGATACGTCGCCGCAAGTCCACGACAGCGCTCGCCCGACCACGCGCCTGCCGTCCGTGAACCTGCACTACTGAACGAATGATGCGCGGGGCGCGGCGGGCGCCGGCGGTTCCAGTTGACCGGCACGCCGCTCAGGGAACACCTCAGGTACACCCTCAGGTACACCCTCAGGCACCCCGCAGGCGCCACGCACGGATTTGCGTCACGCAGCACCCGCACCCAGCTTGTCATCCCCAACCACGCTACTGGCGGCCAGACGGCGCCAGCCGACCAACCCGACCGATGTTTCCCGCATGGCCGTCTTCACTGCTGTCACCGAAGCCCAACTCGCGCAATGGCTGCGTCATTACGATCTCGGCGAGGTCGTCGAATTTCGCGGCATCACGTCCGGCATTGAAAACAGCAATTTCTTTCTGACCACGACACGTGGCGAATACGTCCTTACGATCTTCGAAAAACTGACCGCCCATCAGTTGCCGTTCTATCTGGATCTGATGCGGCATCTGGCCGCGCATCGGGTGCCGGTGCCGGACCCGGTGCCGCGCGACGACGGCGCACTGTTCGGCATGCTGCACGGCAAGCCGACGGCCATTGTCACCAAACTGGAAGGCGCGCCGCAGCTAGCACCCGGCGTCGAGCATTGCGTCGAAGTCGGTCAAATGCTCGCACGCATGCACCTCGCGGGCCGCGACTTTGCGCACCGTCAGCCGAATCTGCGCAGCCTGCCGTGGTGGGAAGAAACCGTGCCGACGCTGCTGCCGTTTGTCGACGACGCACAGCGTTCCCTGCTGAGCAGCGAACTCGCGCATCAGCACGCGTTCTTCACGTCCGCCGACTACGCGGCCATGCCCGGCGGCCCATGCCACTGCGACCTGTTCCGCGATAACGCGCTGTTCGCGCATGCGGCGCCCGGTACCGGGCATCAGGTGCGTCTCGGCGGCTTCTTCGATTTCTATTTCGCCGGCTGTGACAAATGGCTGTTCGATGTCGCGGTCACCGTCAACGACTGGTGTGTCGATCTGCCGACCGGGCGCCTCGACGACGCGCGCGTCGAAGCGCTGCTGCGCGCGTACCAGACCGTCCGCCCGTTCACGGCCGAGGAAAATCGCCACTGGGGCGATATGCTTCGTGCGGGCGCGTACCGTTTCTGGGTCTCGCGCCTGTATGATTTCCATTTACCGCGCGCGGCCGAACTGCTGACGCCGCACGACCCCGGCCATTTCGAGCGCATTCTTCGCGAGCGCCTGCAGGGCGTCACACTCCCTGGTATTCAACCCTCATGCAACTGATCGAAGTCCCCGCGAAGACCGGCTATATATGGTTCCGGCAGGGCATCTGGCTGTTCCGCAAGAACCCGCTCGCGTTCCTGACGCTGTTCTTCGCGTACCTGCTCGCGATGACGCTGATCTCGCTCGTCCCGGTGATCGGCGGGGTACTGCCGCTCGCGTTGATTCCGGGTGTCGCGGTCGGCTTTATGGCCGCTTGCCGCGACACGATTGCCGGCAAGCCGGTGTTTCCCACCATCCTCGTCGACGGCTTCCGCTCGTATGGCGCGACGGTCGCGAGGCGCCTGCTACTGTTGGGCGGTCTCTATATCGTGGCGATGGCGCTCGTGCTGGCCGGCTCCGCGCTTGCCGACGGCGGCGTGCTACTGCGCCTGATGCTGAACGGCGAATCGATGCAGCAGGAAACGCTCGCGAACAGCAACCTGCCGTTCGCTATCCTGACCGCGCTCGCGTTCTACGTGCCAGTCGCGATGCTGTTCTGGTTCTCGCCGGTACTGTCCGCGTGGCACGACGTGCCGCCGGTCAAGGCGATGTTCTTCAGCGTCGTCAGCTGCTGGCGCAATCGCGGCGCATTCGTCGTGTATGGCGCACTGTGGTTTGCTGTCGCGATCACCGTGTCGCTCGGGTTGTCGGCGCTGCTGCAGGCGCTCGGCGCCGGCGATCTCGCGCTGATCGTGCTGATGCCGGCATCGATCATCGTCACGACTATGCTCTATTGTTCCTTCTACGCAACTTATCGCGGCTGCTTCGGCGTGCCGGGGCCGGAGCAACCCGCGCCGCCCACGGCCTGATCGCGGCGCTCGGCCTGCGGGCGGGCTGTGCCGCCGCAGGTTGCCTCGCTGCAAATCCACCGACGTTTGCCGGCGCCTGCGTGCAGCGCCCGTACCGTGGGTCGGCTCGCCAGCGCGATGCAATTGCGGGACAATGATTTGCACGCGATCGATTCGCGCGCGCTTCTATTCTCGGCGAGAGCATCATGACCCCGCGCCCTGTCTTACCTCTTACACTCGACGAACAGTTGTGTTTCGCGCTGTACTCGACATCGCTGGCGATGACGAAGGCCTACAAGCCGTTGCTCGACAGGCTCGGTCTCACCTATCCGCAATATCTCGCGATGCTGGTGCTGTGGGAGCGCGACGACATGACGGTCAAGGACATCGCGGCGCGCCTGAATCTCGATTCGGCGACGCTCACGCCGTTGCTCAAGCGCCTCGAAGCACAGGGTTACATCGCGCGCACGCGCGGCATCGACGATGAGCGGCTGGTCTACATCCGCCTGACAAAAGCCGGCACATCACTCAAGCGCGCCGCGCGTGACGTGCCCACTGAAATTGCCAGTGCGACCCAGCAAACGCCCGAATTCCTCGTGCGCCTGCGCGAACACCTGACGCGGCTGCGCGGCACGCTCGACGAGCATCTTGAAGGCCGTTGAAGGTCGACATGACCCAGGCGCGCGAACTCGACGCTTACTTCGACAACGGTCTCGTCTGGTTCCGCCGCGACCTGCGCACCGGCGACCATGCCGCGCTCTACTACGCGCTGAAGCACTGCGGGCGCGTCTGGTGTGTGTTCGTATGCGATACGACGATCCTGCAGCCGCTGATCGATCGCGCGCATACCCAGCATCCGGGTCGCAAGCCACAAGACCGGCGCATCGAATTCATCCTCGCTTCGCTCGCCGAACTGGATCGTTCGTTGCGCGATGGGGGCGGTGGGTTGATCGTCGCGCATGGCGATCCGCGCGAACTCATTCCGCGGCTGGCGGACCAGTTGAAGATCGACGCGGTTTTCACGAATCACGACTACGAGCCGTCCGCGATCGAGCGCGATGAGGCCGTCGCTAAGAACCTGCACGGCGCGCGGCGCGAGCTGATCACGTTCAAGGACCAGGTGATATTCGAGCGCGACGAAGTGCTGACGGCGCAACACAAACCATTCACGGTTTTCACCCCGTACCGCAACGCGTGGCTCAAGCAGCTCACACCGTTCGACCTGAAGCCCTATCCGGTCGAGCGATACGCCGCGAGTCTGTCGAAGCCGCCAGCGCATCTCGACCCTGGCCTGCCGCCGCTTAGCCGGTTGGGCTTCACACCCAGCGATCCCGGCGACCTGAACTTGCCCCCTGGCATGAGCGGCGCACAACAATTGCTCGAAGACTTTCTGAGCCGTATCGACCGCTACGCCGAACGACGTGATTTTCCGGCCGACGCCGGGCCGAGCTACCTGTCCGTGCATCTGCGCTTCGGCACCGTATCGATTCGCACACTGGCGCGTCTCGCACACGCGTTATCGCTGCAACCCGACGGCACCGGCGCGGCGACGTGGTTGACCGAACTCATCTGGCGCGACTTCTATTTCATGATCCTTGCGCATCATCCACGCGTAGCGAGCGGGGCACCGTTCACGGCTGAGTTCGACAGGATTCGCTGGGCACGCGGCCGCGATGCGGACGTGGCCTTTGCCGCGTGGTGCGAGGGACGAACCGGCTATCCGCTGGTGGATGCGGCGATGTTGCAGATCAACAGTACCGGCTATATGCATAACCGTCTGCGCATGGTCGCCGCGAGCTTTCTGGTGAAGGATCTCGGCGTCGACTGGCGGCTCGGCGAGCGCTATTTCGCCGATCTGCTGAACGACTTCGATTTCGCCGCGAACAACGGCAATTGGCAGTGGGCGGCATCGACTGGTTGCGACGCGCAACCGTGGTTCCGTGTCTTCAATCCGGTCACGCAGTCGGAGAAGTTCGACCCGCAAGGGCGCTTTATCAAGCGCTACCTGCCGCAATTGCAGAAGGTGCCGTCGAAATGGATTCACGCGCCGTGGCTCGCCACCGAGGAGCAACTGGCGGCTTGGGGCGTGGTCCTGGGAGAAAACTACCCGCGGCCCATCGTGGACCACGCACACGCAAGGCAATTGACGCTTGCGCGATTTGGGATGCCGATGCCCGGGCTCGGCGCCCGAGCTGGCGTACACCGCACGCGTATCAAAGCCCGCTAAGCGCCGCGCTGCCGAAACGACGGCGAACGGCCCGCGAACGGCGGATCAAGCTGGGGCCGATCAAGGGAGGCCAATCAATCCGGCCGATCACGCGCCGACCGCGCGACCTGCACCGCGCGCTCAAATCACGCGCTTAATGCTGGCTCATCCACGACGGTTGACGGCGCTGCGCTTCGCGATCGAGCTTGCGCATGCGGAATTCGAGATCGTACAGATCGGTCGCTTCCGCGAGATAAGCGTCATAGCGCTCTTTGGCGATATCGTCGGAAGACTTCGTCAGGAACAGGAAAAGGCGGCTCAGCAGGTACATAGTTCAACCCCTATATTTAGCGCTAAGGGATTACCCTTAGTTGTTGCATTGCATTATAGGGAAAACCCTAGCCGAGCGCCAGCTTTTCATTAAAGAGAACCGACTAGCCACACATCAGCGCGAAGCGGCCTTGCCGACCACCTCCGGCGCCGGGTTGCGACGCTGGTATCTGAAAAACTCCCACAGCAGGCTGCTCGCGTCCGGTCCGTTCGATGAATGGAACGGCACCGCGTCGTCGCCGCCGCTCCACGCGTGGCCGAGCCCCTGCACGCGACACAGGCGCACGACACGCCGACCGCCACGAACATAATCGCGCGTCACCACCGCCGCCCTGCGCTCTTCTTTCATATCGCCTGCTTTGCGCGCCCCGCTCGCGTCGACCAGCCCGTTGAGCCGCAAAAACTGGGTAGCCAGTTGATCAGCATTGACCGGCGCGACGACGCGGTCGCCCTCGCCTTGCAAGATGATCGCCGGCATGCCGGGGTACGCATCGATGTCAGCGGCGCGGTCGACCAGCGCGACCGGGTCCTGGCGTGTGCCACGCCGCATCACATCCATCGCGGAGATGCCCGAATGCGCTTCGCCAAACGCTGGACCTGAATGCAATGCGACGGCTGCAAAGCGCTCCGGATAGCGCAGCGCGATCAGCGACGCGAGACCCGCACCCGCTGACAAGCCCGCGACGTACACACGCTCCGCGTCGAAACCGTACTCGTCGACGAGCGCATCGACGAGCGACACCACGGCGCGAGCCTCCGCGCCGCCGGCACTATCGGAATCGTCGTACCAGTGCCAGCAACGGTGCGCATGCGCGTGCTTCGACTGCTCCGGATAGACGACCGCAAAGCCGTAGCGGTCGGCCAGCAGGTTCATCCGCGTGCCTTCCGCAAACTCGTCGATGGTCTGTTTGCAGCCGTGCAGCATCACGACCAGCGGCGCGCCGCGTTGCGGCTTGCCGGCCGGCAGGTAAAGGCCGTATTGCAGATGATTGACGAGGCGGCCCGGCGCCGCCGGCGCCGAGTGAAACGAGCGCGTCCACGTGCCGCTCGCCCACGCGGCCGCGCGCGGGCGCACGCGGGATTCACGCATGCCCGGATGCTGCGCGTCGCGCGCGGTCTTGCGCACCTTGACGGGAGGCCGCGTCGATACCGGCCGGCCCGGCCGGGCTGGCGTGCGTTTCAACGTTGCGCGCGCATGCTCTTTCTGGATGGCGATCAACCGTTTCAGGCCGCCGAGCCATATTTTTGTCAGACTTTTTGCCATGAACTCCTCGCAAAAAGGGATCGGTGTCTGCCTAGATGAGGCCACTTGTGCATTGCACAATAACATCAATCCCGCTGCGATGCTGTCGGCGAAACAGGTGTCTGATCCGTTTAACCGAACATGAGTGGGCCGCGAGGCGGCAGCAATCCGCAAGCGAACGTGGTAGACGCGCCTGGCGCCGTACATACCGGGCGATTCGGCGCTTTTATACTTATAAAATACGTGCCTCGCCTCAGCCCAACGGCCGGTTCCACACGCCTGCGGCCCAGAGTCTGTTCAAGCGCATTTCACCCGATTTTGTTGCATTTTTGCCATGTCCGACCTGCCACTCCATTTCTGGTACATGACCAGCAGCCTCGGCGGCGTTAGCGTGACGCTGCCGTTGACGCTGGCAATCGCGCTCTGGCTGGCGGTCGGCTATTCTTCGCGTCTCGCGTTCGGGTGGGTGGCGTTGATCGCCTGCTCGGCGTCGATTGTGATTCTCACGAAGCTCGCGTTCGTCGGCTGGGGCATCGGCGTGCGCGACTGGGACTTCACCGGACTAAGCGGCCACGCGATGATGTCGACCGCGATCTACCCGGTCGCGTTTTTTCTCGTGCTGCTGCCGACGCGGACGGCCATCCGCGTCGCCGGTATCGTGGTGGGATTTTGCGTCGGCATCGCGATCAGCTTTTCGCGCGTGATGGTCGAAGCGCACTCGCCGTCAGAGGCGATCTTCGGCTGCGTGATGGGCGCGGCCACCGCGCTCCTGTTCATTCGCATGGCGTGGCACACCACGCACAGCCGCAATCCGCTATCGATCTTGCCGGTGATGATGAGTCTCATCGTGCTGATCGCCGCGTTCCACAACATTCATATCCCGACGCACCGCTGGGTCGAGCACATCGCGCTGAAGGTGTCCGGACACACGCGACCCTTCGTCCGCGCGCGCTGGAAGTCCTCGCATCACCACAGTCAGGTGATCAGCGCGCCGCTCTCGCACACGCATGACGCCATCGCGCCACCGCGAATCACGTCTGTTTGAGCGTCGCTTTGCCCGAAGGAAGTGGCGACGGCAGCTACGCGCGGCACACCTCCTGACGCCTACGATACCGGTGGACGCGAAACGTCGCGCAGCGCGGCCTCATCCGGTCACACCGAGAATCACACTCGATGCCTTGAACGCGGCCACCACCGGCTGTCCTTGCGCGAGGCCAAGCTGGTCGACGCTCTCATTCGTAATGACCGCGGTCACCACCGTGGTCGCGTCGAGCGCCACCGACACCTCCGCGTTCACCGCCCCGCGCGTCACCGCTGACACCGTGCCGCGCAACTGGTTGCGCGCGGACAGTTGCACCGGCCCGCGGCCGTCATCGACCAGCAGAATCACCCACGATGCCTTCACGAGCGCAAACGCGGCAACGCCTTCGGTGAGCCCGAGCGTCTCGGTGCTTTCATGCGTCAGTACGGCAACGATGATCTGGCCGCCCGGCAACGCGAGCGACACCTCGTCGTTCACGGTGCCGCGCAAGATCGACGCCACCTTTCCGTATAGCTGATTGCGCGCGCTCGTCTTCATGCCGATTCGGCCGATCATCGCCCAGTCGCCCGCGAACCCCTCAATCGCCGCGCCCGCGCGTTCGAGGAACTTGCGATGCTCGCGTTCGACTGCGCGAAACGTGTCGATCAGGCTCAAAGCGCGACGCGTGAGCGTCGTGCCGCCGCCGCCCTTACCGCCCGTCGAACGTTCGACGAGCGGCTCGCCCGCGAGGTTGTTCATCGTATCGATCGCATCCCACGCAGCCTTGTAGCTCATGCCGACCGCCTTCGCCGCACCGGTGATCGAGCCGGTTTCATGAATCGCGGCGAGCAGCGCGATGCGCGAGGCGCCGCCGAGCGTCCGTTCGCCGGACTTGAACCATACTGAGCCGGCGAGTTCCAGCGGTTCGCGAGCCGCTTCATCTGGGGACTGGGTCATGGTTGTGAATGCAACTACTTGAAGAGAGTCGACGCATTATAGCGGCGGGACCTGGCATTCAGCCCGCGCCGCCGCTCGCAATCTTCGGCTTGTGCAGATCGCCGAGCAGGCGCTCGCCCTCCTTCGCGGTGGCGCGCTTGAGCGCCTCGCACCAGCCTCGCGCGAAGCCAAGCTGATACGGCGGCACATCCAATTGCTCGAGAAAATGCAGCGCGACGACCGCGTCATTGCCATCGCCGAGCACGCTTTGCACCCGCGATAACGTCCTGACCACATCACGGCGCGTCTTGTGCGAAACGATCGGTTCGAGAAACTCGAGCGTATAGCGCAGCCGCTTCGCCTGAATGCGAACCCGATGGCGCGTCGCGGCATCGAGCGCGGTCAGTTTTGTTTCGCGGGTCATGCGGGCGTAGTGTTTCGCGATGCGCTTTTTTGCATAGCCGCGCAGCGAGCGGCCGCGTACCGCCTCGGGTGTGCCGCGCACCGTGAGATCGCTCATCCATTCCAGCCAGGCGAGCACGAGTTCCGCATAAGCGGGCGAGCGCAGCGCCTGTTGAATCTGGGCGCGCGCGCCGGCGCGCCGCTGGTCAGCCGCGGCGCGCGTCGCATTCCAGGCGGCTGCATCGACATCCGCTTGTGCGAGGTCGGGCAGCGTCGAATCGGTGAAGACATCCCAGTCGCGCGCCTCCCCTAGCAGGTCGCTCAGCCATTTGAGACGCGGCGCGACACGCAGGGTCCATACGCCGTCGACCCACGCGGGAAAAATCTTTATCACCGTTTTCAAGCGGCGCTGCGCGACCCGCATCTGATGAATGAATTCGACGTCGGGCGCATCGCGCACCGCCGCTTCGTTGCCGAACCATTGGTCAGCGATGTTGCGTTCGATCGCACGCAGCGCCCGATGCGGTGTGCGCGCGCCGTCGAGATCGATGGGCTGCGCGCGCACCGGTGCGTTGTCGCGTGCGACATCGACACGGCATACGCGGTCGATCGCATCGGCTAGCACCGGAAAAGCCGGCAATGCGGTAACCAGTTCGTGGGCGACCGCGAAGAGCGCCGCCAGCGCCGATTCGGCGGTCTGCGCCGGGCGCGCGATTGAAGCGGCTTCGCGCTCGGCATTGTCTTCAGATCCGCATGGTGCGCTAACGGCGTCGGCGGTCAATTCCGCTTCGTTGTCCTCGTCATCCGGCCATTGTGTCGTGATGCGAAGTTCGCGCAGCGTGAGAGACGGATCGGTGTCCGGACGGTTGCAGTACACGATCGCCAGCGCGACGTCGACGTCCACGCCTTGCGCCGTTTGTCGCCGCCATTCAATGCGGCGGCCAGTCTCCACCGTCGCGACCGTCGTCAGTTCGCCGGCCTCCGCCAGTAGATCCACGAACGCGGCAGGTGCGTTGCCGAATGCGGCATCTAGCGGCGCATCTGGCTCGAGCGCCACATCGCATACGACGCTGCAAATCGTCACGCCCGGCGCGTGTGGTTCCCGCTGCGACGCCATCGCGCGCCGTCCGCCTTCCGACGTTTCGGTGGTCACGCGCCAGCCGGCATCCGCAAGTTTGCGCTCGGCGTCGAAGCTAACCAGCTGGCGAGGCGCGGCGTCATCGCGGACGCGCTCGAAGCCAGGCAGCGCCTCAAGTGTTTCGGCGAGCGCGCTGTCGATTCGCTCGGGCAATTGCCCCTGTTGGTCGAGCCACACGAGAACCGTCGGCTCCGGAAGATTCAGCACGATTTCCAGCACACGAACCATGGACACTCCGAACGTGGCGAATGGTGAGGACGGCCGCGAATGCCGCGTCCGGCGTCCGCCCTTGGTGCGTCATCGATAGTACACGCGCAGCGCGACGGCCGTCATGCCGCATTGCACGTCCGTATTCTGACAAACAGCGTACGCCAGACATAGAATGATTTTCGGTCAATCGAGCGATGTGCTTGACGTACGTTAAGTTCAACCGGCCAACCCCCATTTTGGAGGAGACAATATTTATGCAAATCGATCTTTCCGGCAAAACCGCGGTCATCAGCGGATCGACTTCGGGCATCGGCCTCGCGATCGCGACGGGCATCGCGATGTCCGGCGCCGACACGGTGATCAATGGCCGTAATCAGCGCACCGTCGACGAGGCACTCGACACCATCCGCGGTCACGCGGGAGGTGCGACAGTGCGCGGTGTGGTCGCGGACCTCGGCACCCTGATCGGCTGCGAAGCGCTGAAGAAGGCTGTGCCGGACGCGGATATCGTGGTGAACAACCTTGGCGTGTATGGCCCGAGCGATATCTTCGCCACTGGTGACGACGAGTGGGAGCGGTACTTCCAGGTTAACGTGATGTCGGGCGTGCGTATGACGCGTGCGTATCTGAGGGGGATGATGGAGCGCCGCTGGGGACGCGTGGTGTTCGTTTCATCGGAATCGGCGCTAAACATTCCGGTGAACATGCTTGCATATGGGTTTACGAAGACCGCGCAGTTGTCTATCGCGCGTGGCGTCGCGAAGTACGCGGCGGCGAGCGGCGTGACCGTGAATGCGGTGCTGCCCGGTCCGACGCTGACCGACGGCGTGCGCGACATGCTGAAAGAGACCGCGCAAAAGGAGCACAAGCCGATCGAGCAGGCCGCCGACGAATTCGTGGTCGCCCACCGTGCGACGTCGATCATTCGACGCGCGGCGACGCCGGAAGAGGTCGCGAATATGGTCGTGTATATCTGTTCGCCGCAGGCTTCCGCCACGACTGGTGCGGCGTTGCGGGTGGATGGAGGTGTCGTTGACACGATTGCGTGAGGGCGAGGTTGCCGGTTGCGGTTGCGGCAGCGGGTGGTGGGCGGGCCTGCTGCCGGGAGGTGCTCGATGGAGCGTCTTGCGAAAATCGATCGAATACTTGCGGGACCCCGTGGACGCGTGGGAGTTCAGCCAGTGTCGGCCGTTGGCAAGCGCCTTCTCCTAGACGTTCGTACGTTGTGTTCGCCTGGATAACAGACCTTCACAAGCCGTTCTTTCCATTGTGTCTCGGTCTGCTGCAGCGAGTCGCGCCGTACTATATGATCGTATCGGCGGCAGCTTTGCACACGAAAGCGTCCTGATCGCCCGTGCCGCCGCTACAGCCGATAGCGCCAACAAGCTTTCCTCCTTCCACGAGCGGAAATCCTCCCGGCGACGCGACCAGCCCCGCGTCTAGCGTGCTCACGTATGCATGCCCGGTCTCGAACTGGTTGTAGAAGACCCGGGTTTCGCGACGAAATCGCGCCGACGTGCGCGCTTTGTTCTGCGATATCGCAATCGACGCGTACTGTGCGCCGTCCATTCGTTCGAACGCGAGCAGGTCGCCATGCGTGTCGACAACAGCGATGTTCATTTTCCAGTCGTGCTTCTTCGCTTCGGCTTCTGCAATCGCGAGCAGCCTCTTCGCCGTGTCCAAGCCAATTGCAGTGCCGTAGGGAATGTCGAATGGCATCTTGTCGGGCGTCCCGCCCGCGGGGGGTTGTGAGGCTGGGGTTTGCGCCGTCGCAGCGGTGGCCACGACGAGGCAGGCTATGCATGCGATCTGGAGGAGGTTTTGCATCGCACCATCTCCTGTTGGGTGGCCGAAGGCTCGCTGTAGCGGGAGCGCTTTTCACGGCGGTCCGCCTGGTTGCCAACATAACGTGAGGAGGGGCGGTACGCCAGTGGCATTTGCTCGTCACAAGCGCAAGCGAAATGCGTACCGTCCTTAAGCTTGCCGCTTCCGTCGACGACGTTGAATTCTGCTTCGGATGCGTGTGAACGGCTGCCCCAGGTTGACTTCCGCCAATCATATTGGATGGACAGTAGCCGGCCAGTTTCAGCCGTTCGACACCGACGCTCAGATCGTTGACAATCGACCGACGAACCCGCGTGCACCAGCAATGACTGTTCGCCTCCCAGTCATTGCGCGTCAATGCGCCCCTGCAGGAACCGAAGTAGTCGACTAGTAACTGCAGGAGCGGCTCGTCTTCAACCGCTTAGGCTGAACGGGCTAGCTTGACGCCCGTGTGATTGCTTCGGGATTCAAATCGAAGCCGGCAGCCCGCAGCCGGTCGACTAGTTTCGGTACGACTTCCTTTACGTGATCGTTGAAGGAAATATAGAGAATGCCTTGGGCATCGGACGGAATTTCGAGATGTTGTTTTTTTAGAATCGCGACGTTCTTGCGTCCCACCGCTGAAATAAGCATACCCATTTCCAGCACCACATTCTGTCGAGCGCGCGGCTGCGCCTCCTTCTCGCCAGCGTTCTTTGAATAACCGATATCGTCAGGCGTCAGCAGCACAATGCCAAATTTTGCTGCCTTGTCGTGAGGAGCCACTCGACCGATGCACGAAGATTGGCGACAATCGTCCCGCCAACCATCATCGGAGTTTAGATGGGTCAATATATTTGCGTGTGGGCCTAAGTCCATCAGTCCATCCGCAATCGAATGCAATAGAAACTATGCCTATCACGCTGCGATTAATGTCTATCGCCGAACTTCAGGCCATTGCGAATGCCACTCAGTCTGACGGGATTGAGGTAGGCACGGAAGCCGATGGACTGCCTCCGCCTTTCGTTGCGATGCGTTCTTTGGACCATATTCAGGCCGGCAAGCCGGCAGACTGGTGC
>NZ_CADIKH010000017.1 GCF_902859855.1 Paraburkholderia humisilvae | reverse complement strand
GAGGCCCGCTGCGTCGTCCGCCGCGCTGTTAATGCGCTTACCCGACGACAGACGGGTGATCGCCTGCGACAGTGCGCTGCCGGAAGCGTTCAGGTTTTCCTGAGCGACCAGCGAGCTGATATTGCTGTTAATGCTGAGCATGAGGGTTCTCCGTAGAGGCGTTAGTCTTCAAACAACATGGCAACGTTGAGATCGGCGGAAGCACTCGTTCATTGCTGGCCGCCTCAGTGAAGGTTGACGGCGTTGAGAAAAAAAACTTGAGAGAGCGAACACGATCGGACGCATTTGTTGTAACGCCGCGCCGGTTGCGGCTCTCCGGCCGCTTTGCCGAAAATCTTTCTGATTCAGGCGTTTGGGACCACCCGGAGAATCTGTAAAAATTTGTTAATGACACGGGCTGCGCGGCTCGCACGAGGCTGAGCGGCGACCATCGGCGCGCGGGAGCATGGGTCCCTGCGATATGGTTTCTATTCGAATTGCATCGCGGGTTGCGTTGCCTGCGGCATCGGCTATATGGGGCACAGGCAGGTTGCCATGATGGCCGGCGGATGCGGCGCGCGGCCGGCGGCGGCGCGGACGACGCCCCGAATCTACAAGTCCCTGACGAACGCAAAAATGAGTGGCCTGCGACGCATATTCCTGATATGATCGCGGATTGGATTGAGATCGCCGTTGGGCGGCACGGTCACTCGTGAAGTAACCGGTGTCAGCGTGAGCCAGCGTCTGTGGTGAACTTCCCACCTCTCTTTTCCGGCCTCCGGGCCGCTTCGCAAGCTGTTTGCCCTGTTCCGGCCTCGCGTGGCCAAGAGCGGCGGGGCATCCCACCGGAGCGCCGGCGCGTGAATCACCTCACGCAGTTGAAACCGTATCAATGATCGAGTTAGGAACTCCATGACGACCATTTTTTTGAAGGAAAACGAGCCGTTCGAAGTGGCGATCCGCCGCTTTCGCCGCGCGATCGAAAAGAACGGCCTGATCGCCGAATTGCGTGAGCGTCAGTCGTACGAAAAGCCGACGGCAGTTCGCAAGCGCAAGAAGGCTGCTGCGGTGAAGCGCCTGCACAAGCGCCTGCGCAGCCAGATGCTGCCGAAGAAGCTCCACTAAGCATCGACGGCGCCACCCGGGCGGTAAGACCTGAGCATCAGGCGCGCGCGGGGCTCAGATAAAAAAGCGGGGTGAACCTTTCAGGTTCACCCCGCTTTTTTGCGCTGTCCACGGTGTTACAGTCGGGTCGCGCTCAGCGGCTTGCGTTCCGGTTACGCCCCTTCTTGCCGAGCGCCGCGCATTTCGCGTGAAATTCGCAGTTCGCCTGATGGTCGTTGACCATGCCGACCGCCTGCATGAACGCATAACAGATGGTCGTGCCAACGAACTTGCAACCGTGCGCCTTCAGGCCCTTGCTAAGCGCATCGGAGACTTCAGTCGACGCCGGCGCGTGCTGGTAGCTGGCCCACGCGTTCTGGATCGGCGTCTGGTCGACGAACGACCAGATGAAGTTCGACAGGGACCCATGTTCTTCGCGAATCTGCTGGACCGCGCGCGCATTCACGACCACCGACTCGAGCTTGGCGCGATTGCGGACGATCGACGCGTCGAGCATCAACGCGTCGATCTGCCTGGGCGTGAAGCGGGCGACCGCGTCGACCTCGAAATTCGCGAACGCACGGCGGTATCCTTCACGCTTGTTCAGGATCGTCGACCACGACAAGCCGGCCTGCGCGCCCTCGAGCACGAGCATCTCGAACAGATGGCGATCGTCGCGGGAGGGGACACCCCACTCTTTGTCGTGATAGTGTGCGAGTGCTTCGCTGGTTGCCCAGGTGCATCGCTGCGTCACGCGTTGTTGTGTCACATTGGGCTCCTGCGGGGTCGTGGGTGGGAAGGGCTTTGCAAGCATAGCGGATCGCTACCGGTTCGCAAGCCGGCCATTCGGCCGCGTCATTTTCAATGAACCTTTATCCAATGGATACGCACTTCTATCTGATTGGCGTCGATGGCGGGGGCACGGGCACGCGCGTCGTGCTCGGCGATGCGCAAGGGCGCGAACTGGCGAGCGCCGCGAGTGGCCCATCGGGCCTCGCGCTCGGCGTCGAGCGCGCGTGGCAGTCGATCGAAGCCGCCAGCGCCGATGCATTTGCGCGCGCCGGCCTCGCGCTCGACTGGTCGCGCTGTGTGGTCGGTTGCGGGCTGGCGGGCGTCAACAACCGCGACTGGCTCGCTGCGTTCCGCGACAAGGCGCCGGCCATTGCGGGCCTCGCGGTCGAAAGCGACGCGTACACGACGCTGCTCGGTGCGCATGGCGGCGCCCCTGGTGTGGTGGTCGCAATCGGCACCGGCAGCATCGCGGCATCGCTCGATCATGCCGGCGCCTGCCGGATTGCCGGCGGTTACGGCTATCCGACCGCGGACGAGGCAGGCGGCGTGTGGTTCGGCCTGCGCATCATCGTTCATGCGCAACGGGCGCTCGATGGCCGTGCGCCGCTCGATGATCTCGCGCGCGCACTGCTCGATCGGGTCGGCGCACGGGACCGCGACAGCCTCGTTGTCTGGCTGTGTAGCGCGAATCAGACCGCGTATGCGAGTCTTGCGCCGGTCGTGCTTGCGCATCGCGATCATCCAGTCGCGGCGCGGCTGCTTGCCGAGGCCGGTGAGCAGATCGAACAGATGGCCACTGCACTGAATCCGGACGGTTCGCTGCCCGTCGCGCTGTGCGGCGGGTTGTCGGTGCCGTTGCGCGAGTTCGTGCCGGCCGGCCTGCAGGCACGTCTGCGCGCGCCGCTATCCGACTCGGCGCACGGCGCACTGCAGCTCGCCCAGCGGGAAGCGGTGAAGGTTTTCCCCACGGGCGCGTGATCGGGTGGCGCGCGACGATAAAATACGAATTCCGAAGTCGTTCGCTGCCCATATTATGTATAGCGTCATCGCCACCGATCTCGACGGCACGCTGCTTAACGCAAATCATCAGGTTGACCCATTCACGGTCGCGACCGTACGCAGCCTCGAAGCGCAAGGGCTGCATTTCATTATCGCGACCGGTCGGCACTATTCCGATGTCGCAGGCATTTGCGATGTGCTCGGCATCCGTCCGTATCTCGTTACGTCGAATGGCGCGCGCATTCACGCGCCCGACGGCACGATGATCCATGCGCAGAACCTGCCGCCCGTCACGGTGAAGCGTCTCGTGCAGCCGGAGATCACCGGCGCGCATGGCCGCGTGATCGCCAATCTGTTTGCGGACCGCGAATGGTTCATCGACCGCGATGCACCGCACCTGCTGCGCTACCACCAGGATTCGGGCTTTATTTATGAGGTCGTCGATCTGCATGCGCACGATGGCCGCGACATCGCCAAAGTGCTTTATATCGGCGAGCCCGACGATCTCACCGCCGTGTCGGCCAATCTCGAACTCGAATTCGGTGCGTCGTTATACGTGACGTATTCGATGCCCGACTGCCTCGAAGTGATGGCGCCGAACGTGTCGAAGGGGCGCGCCCTGCAGGTCGTGCTGGACCGTCTCGGCATCGATGCCGCCCGCTGCGTCGCGTTCGGCGACAACATGAACGATATCGATCTGCTTGAAACCGCGGGTCACCCGTTCATGATGAACAACGCGAACCCGGATCTGATCGCAAGGCTGCCGGCGGTACCGCGCATCGGCAATAACTTCGAGGCGGGTGTCGCGCATCATCTGCGCAAGCTGTTTGAGCTGCCCGACGAAGTGATGCCTTGAAGGTTTTGAAGAAGGAGTGGGCGGACGCAATCCGTTGCGCCCGCAATGAGTTGATTTTGAGCCGGTCACTTCCGGAGTCGTTAGCGGCGGCAGCGGCGCGTCAGTCACACAGTAGATCGACACGGCCGGTCGACACGCGTAGCCGTATGCTGCGTCGCTGCCAGTCGATGGCAGTCCATACCTGAGACTCAGCTCCGGTTAGTCATGCCAGTTGCCTCGGCTTCGGTCGTGGTCCCAGCCGCGGGGATTCTGATCGCGGTACGCCCAGCGATGATCGTCGCCGCGGTTCCAGCCGTGATAGTCCGCGCCGCGGTCCCAGTGCGGATAGTAGACCGGCTGCGCAGCCGCATACGCCGGCGCTGGCTGAACATATGCGGGTGCCGGCGTACCGAGCGACAGCCCGATACTAAGGCTGCTATGCGCCTGCGCGACCCCGCATGCACCGGCCGCGAGACCTGCTGCGATGAGCAGATGAGTGACGATGCGCTTCATGTTGGTTCTCCCATAACGCGACACCTCGGTCGCACAAGTCCAATCTACGCATTCCGCTGGCGGGGTACTGAGACAGGATGTTACGGAGTGCAAGCGCCGTTTTGCGGTTGAATGAACCGACCACGCTCGCCGCGTGCTGCAAAGCCGTATCGCGCGTGGCGTTGGCGAACCGCGTATGCGCGCAGTGCAGAATCGCGTGGCATGTGCCGTAAACCCGTCTTACATCTGTGCCGTTTCTTTAATCGAGCCCCCGTGGCCGTGCCGGCAAGCGCGCTTCACTACGATGCAAAACGCCAGATGAACCTCACACAAGCGATTCGCGAGACTCGCCTAACGGAACCCGCAATTACCCGGATATATCCCGATTGGAGCGCATTCGAACAGACTCATTTCGAATGCAGGTGTCAACTTTTGTTAATTCCGCACTGGGGGACCCCATATTCTTCGTAAAATTTGCGGCGCATTTAGCGGATTCTTTCGCAAAAATTATCAGAAGTTTTCGCGTAAAATGCATTATTGTCTGTTGCGGACTTTATTAAACAACGCTAATCTCCGAACCGACGGGGTTGGACAAAAAGGGAGGCCGAAATGTCGCAATATGCTGATCTGAAGGTTCAGATCGCCAAGCTGCAAGCTCAGGCGGACGAAGCCCGCCGTGTGGAAGTCGGCAATGTGATTGCCGAAATTCAACGCCAGATTGCCGAGTACGGTTTGACGCCGCAAGACCTGGGCTTTGCCGCTGCGGCACGGCGCGGCCGCCCGCCGAAGAAGGCGCCGCTGCCGCCGAAATACCGCGATCCGAAATCCGGCAATACGTGGAGCGGCCGCGGCAAGCCGCCGAAATGGATTGCCGGCAAGAGCCGCGACCGCTTCCTGATCGGTCAGGCGTAATCGAAGTGTATGGATATTGCGTAACCGGGCGTGGACTGAACCATACACGGTTTCGCAATGGTTATCCGGTGTTTGCTGAAAACCGGCTCTGTCAGAGTAATTCGGAATTCGGCGAACACGGGTAATGCGCGATGTAAGGGCGATCCAAAAGAACCTGCAATCGATCGACCCGAAAACCGTGCCCCAGGTCAGATACCTGGCCCGGCTGCGGGCAATTAAAAAGCCGCCTTCGAAAGGCGGCTTTTTTACAAATTCCCCGCGTTCTACCGTGATCCGGATGTGCGCAAACGTTTTACATCTGGATATTCACGAAAAGCGCATGGTTCAAAACATCGCAAAGCCGGTGACGAAACCGCGTGGCGCCGACGCTCGGTCCGGCGCCATACGCACCGCCATCGTTAGCCTGCGGCGGCGACGCGGCGCAGGATGGGCCGGCGTGCAGCCTCGATCAGCGTCATATAGCCGTCGACATAGTTCTGCGCCATCGTCTTCGCACTGAAGCGCCGCTCGAACTGGGCGCGGATCTTCTCGCGCGACAGCTCGTCGATCCGCTGCACGGCGGCAACCGCGCCTTGCAGATCCTCGACGATGTAGCCGGTCAGACCGTGATCGATCACCTCCGGCACCGAGCCGCGGTTGAACGCGACCACCGGCGTACCGCACGCCATCGACTCGATCATCACGAGGCCGAATGGCTCGCTCCAGTCGATCGGGAACAGCAGCGCCTTCGCGCCCGACAGAAACTCGGGCTTCTGCGCCTCGTTGATCTCACCGATGAATTCGACGTGCGCCTGCGAGAGCAGCGGCTCGATTTCCGCCTTGAAGTACTCCATATCGACCTTGTCGACCTTCGCGGCGATCTTCAACGGCAAGCCGCTTTGCGCGGCGATCCGGATGGCTGTATCGACACGCTTTTCCGGGCAGATCCGGCCGAGGAAGGCCAGATACTCGGGCTTGCGATCGGTACGCGGCGTGAGCAGATCGTCCGGCAGGCCGTGGTAGATCGTGTTCAGCCAGTTCGCCTGCGGCAGCGGCTGGCGCTGCGAATCGGAGATCGAGATGACCGGCGCATCGGCGAATGTATCGAACACCGGCTGCAGTTCGGGCAAGTCGAGCCGGCCGTGCAGCGTGGTCACAAACGGCGTGTCCAGCTGCGTGAACAGCGGAAACGGCAGGTAGTCGAGGTGAAAGTGCAGCACGTCGAATTCGTGCGCCATGCGGCGCACACGCTCGAGCAACAGCATGTGCGGCGCCATTGCATCGCGGATCGTTGGATCGAGACGCAGCGCGCGCGGCCATGCGGCTTCGAGCCTGGCGGACGTCACGGAATCGCCGCTCGCGAAGAGCGTCACGTCATGGCCGAGGTCGACCAGCGCCTCGGTAAGGTAAGACACGACGCGCTCGGTGCCGCCATAGAGCTTCGGAGGAACGGCTTCGTAAAGCGGCGCGATTTGTGCGATTCGCATTGTATTGACTCCTGTTCAAAGGGCTACTTCGCACGGCGGCGCAAGAGGCGCAGCGAAAGGCGAGTGCCGGTCGGACGGACGGGCGGGGCGCGTGCAAACATCTGGGTGCACTCGCCCGATGGCGGCCTGAAGCCGAAGCAGGCCAAAATCGGGTTATCCCTTAAGGCCCATTATCGGTATCCAGCGTGATAATTCGACCTATTTTTCAAACGCTTAATGTTGTTACAGCGGGAAACACCGGCTGTTGCAATTGCCCCACCGGGCATGCCGGCCTTATCCGACAACCCTTTGCGGCCGCCCGACATGATCGGCGAGCCGGCCCCCTGATGGCAAGCGGTACGTCGGCGGTTACACGTTCTTTGTTGCGGTCTGATGAAATCGCCCTATAATTCGCTCGCCGTTTTCCCCTCCGTCCGGCGCATTCGTCCGGTCAAAAAATCCCTCAAGCTTCCTTCCCCGTTTCTGTAGGAAAAATTCCTACAGAATTAATGGACAATTCCGTCGCATAAAAGGGGCGTATGTCCGCTTTTCGTGCGAATGCACTAAGGACACAATGCGTGCACGGTCATCACACTGCCGTTCGTGTCCCCATAACGAGTTGAGTGCGGACGCGAAGGCAAACGATTTCGTGCCGGCCAGACAAGATCAGTCAAGACCAATCAAGCTTCAATCCAGGCATCAAATTCGGGGGAATCATGAGCGCTGCCGTCGCTAGTAGTGACATGCTCAATGAGATCAAGGAAGTGAACCTGTCGTATCTGTTGCTCGCGCAACGTTTGCTGCGAGAGGACAAACCGATGGGCATGTTCCGCATGGGAATCTCGGAGCAGCTCGCCGACGTGCTTGCGAATCTGACGCTCGCGCAGACCGTGAAGCTGTCGGCGTCGAACCAGTTGCTGTGCCGGTTCCGTTTCGACGATCACGCGATTCTTTCTTCGCTCGCCGACAAGGGCAAGCCGTCTTCCGTCAGCCAGGCGCACTCCGCGATCCTGATGGCGGGCCAGCCCGTCGAGCAGATCGGTTGATGCGCGCCGCGTCGCAGGATTGCACGCGACTCATTGCGCGGTTCGGCTTGCGGCCGATCCGGCCGGCCGCCGGCTATCAGACGGAGCGCGCCGCCCATGGCCACTAAGAGCGTGGTGCTCGAAGTGCGCGAAATCACGCTCGCGATCGAACTGATCGAACTCGGCGCGCGCTTGCAGTTGCTCGAAGCGGAAACCAGCCTGTCGCGCGACCGCCTGATCAAGCTGTACAAGGAGCTGAAAGGCGAATCGCCGCCGAAGGGCATGCTGCCGTTCTCGACCGACTGGTTCATGACGTGGCAGCCGAACATTCATTCGTCGCTGTTCTACAACATCTACCGGTTCATGTCGGCGCGCGGCGGGTGCGAGACGATCCAGTCGATCGTCAAGGGCTACCGGCTGTACCGCGAGCACGTGCAGATGCACGGCGAAGAACCCGTGCTGAGCCTGACGCGAGCCTGGACGCTCGTGCGCTTCTTCGATTCCGGGATGCTGCAGCTGATGCAGTGCACGCGTTGCGGCGGTCATTTCGTCGCCCACGCACATGATCCGCGCGCTGGCTTCGTGTGCGGACTGTGCCAGCCGCCTTCGCGGGCGGGCAAGACCCGCAAGGCCGCGGACGACCGGGCGCGCGCGGCGGCGTGACTGGGGCCCGGGTTGGCCCGTCGGCCCGTTCGCGCGCGGCGCAAATGGCCGGCGACGCCGGCTGCGCGGGCCGCCTGAACCGGCCGCAAAGCGCCGCCGCCCCAAGGTTTACACCGGGGCGGCATGTCGCTTTTTCCATCAAAGGTTTTTCGTTCCTCTGCCGTAAACCCCTTTAACGACGATCTCCGTCGCCTATTTTGGGGGCTCCGCGGTGCTGATTTTCCTGGGAACACTCGTGACGCTGCTGTCCGTCTTCGGCGGCTACATGCTGGAGGGCGGCCATCTGGCTGCGCTTCTGCAGCCGGTCGAAGTGCTGATGATCGTCGGCGCGGGCGTTGGAGCCTTCATTCTCGGCAACGGGATGAAAACCATCAAAGCGACCGTGCGCGTGATTCCGACGCTCTTCAAGGGCTCGAAATACAACAAGGACGTCTACATGGAGCTGATGGCGCTCCTGTACGTGCTGCTCGCGAAGGCCCGCAAGGAAGGCACGCTGACGCTCGAAGCCGATATCGACGATCCGGAGAAGAGTCCGATTTTCACGCAGTATCCGAAGATCCTCGCCGACCGGCATATCGTCGAATTTCTGACCGACTATCTGCGGCTGATGGTCGGCGGCAACATGAATGCGTTTGAGATCGAAAGCCTGATGGACGAAGAGATCGAAACGCATCACGCGGAAGGCGAGGCGCCAAGCCATGCGCTCGCGAAGATCGGCGACGCGATGCCGGCCTTCGGTATCGTCGCGGCGGTGATGGGCGTCGTGCATACGATGGCGTCCGCCGACAAGCCGCCCGCGATTCTCGGCCAGATGATCGCGCAGGCGCTGGTCGGCACGTTCCTCGGCATTCTGCTTTCGTACGGGCTGATCGGGCCGCTCGCGAGCGTTGCGGAACAGCGCGTGACCGAGTCGACCAAGATGTTCCAGTGCATCAAGGTGACCATTCTCGCGAGCCTGAACGGCTATGCGCCGGCGATTGCCGTCGAGTTCGGCCGCAAGGTGCTGTTCTCGACCGAGCGTCCGTCGTTCTCGGAACTCGAAGAGCACGTGCGGCGCGTGAAAGCGAAGTAAGCAGGCGAAGTAAAGCCGGCGAAACAGGCCGGGTTGAGTCAGGCAGGCGAACCGGCAAAGCGGATTTGAAGGCAGGGGCAGGCGGAGCAGCCGAATGAGCAAGGATAAGGATCGCGCGATTGTCGTTAAACGCTCGTCGCCGGGCAAGAAGGGTCACCACGGCGGCGCGTGGAAGCTCGCCTACGCGGATTTCATGACCGCGATGATGGCGTTCTTCCTGCTGATGTGGCTGCTCAGCTCGGCCAGCACCGTGCAGTTGAAAGGCATTGCCGACTACTTCAACCAGCCGCTGAAGATCACGCTGTGGGGCGGCGACCGCAGCTCGACCGACTCGAGCGTGCTGCGCGCGGGCGGCCGCGACGTGTCGACCGACCGGCAAGGTGTGATGCGCCAGACCGACGGCACGACGCGCAACGGCACGCATTCGGTATCGCACAACGACGACGAAGCGGCGGCGCAACTGCAAGGCCAGCTCGAACGGCGCGAACAGGTGCGCCTGCACGACCTGCAGGTGAAGCTGATGGCCGCGATCCAGGCGAACCCGGTGATGCGCCAGTTCAAGCAGCAGATCCGCATCGACTCGACGATCCAGGGCTTGCGCATCGAGATCGTCGACTCGCAGAAGCGGCCGATGTTTGCGACTGCGAAAGACGTCGTTGAACCGTATATGCGCGACATCCTGCGTGAGATCGGCAAGACGCTGAACGACGTGCCGAACCGGATTGTCGTGCAGGGTCACACCGACGCGGTGCCTTACGCGGGCGGCGAGAAAGGCTATAGCAACTGGGAGCTGTCCGCGGACCGCGCGAGCGCGTCGCGGCGCGAACTGGTGGCAGGCGGAATGGACGAGTCGAAGGTGCTGCGCGTGATTGGTCTTGCATCGACGCAGAACCTGAACAAGGCCGACCCGCTCGACCCGGAGAACCGGCGCATCAGCATCATCGTGCTCAACAAGAAGTCCGAGGACCAGATGATGCAGGACGATACGACGACGACCACGCTGTCGAACGATGCCGGCGGTTCGGCGGCGTTCGCGCCGCCGCTGCTGCAGAAGATCGCGCAGCCGGCTGTCGCCATACCGGCCGCACCGGCTGCGCGGGCGCCGGGCGTGGTGGTGCCGGACGTTCCGGCGCCGGGCATCGCGACGCCGCAGCCAGCGCCCGCGGCACCGCAGATCAAGTAAACCCATATTCGAGACGCAGCGAGGTTTTCATGATCAGGCACATTCTCGCGATCGACGATTCGGCCGCCATGCGGGAGATTCTTTCCGCGACGCTGACGACCGCCGGCTACGACGTGACCGTCGCGGCGGATGGCGACGAAGGACTTGAGCACGCGCTTGCGATGGCGTTCGATCTGGTGCTGACCGATCAGCACATGCCGGGCAAGACCGGCGTCGATCTGATCGTCGAACTGCGCGCGAACCCGGCCTATGAGGCGACGCCGATCCTGTTGCTGACAACAGAATCCGGCGAGCCGTTCAAGGCGGCGGCGCGCGCGGCGGGCGCAACCGGCTGGATCGAGAAACCCCTCGACCCGGACATGTTGACCGAGCTGGTCCAGACGCTCGATGCGCCTGACTGAACCTGAACGCACCGCCACGCGGCACCTTGCGTAGCGGACAGCAGAGCAAAAAGCGCAGCAAGCAGCACGAGCCCAGCAGACAGAATCATTCGCGGTGAACCAGGCATGACACTCGATATCACACAGTTCTATCAGACGTTCTTCGATGAGGCGGACGAACTGCTCGCGCAGATGGAGCAGTTGCTGCTCAATCTCAACGTCGGCCAACCCGACCCGGAAGATCTCGCTGCGATATTCCGCGCCGCGCATTCGATCAAGGGCGGTGCCGCGACGTTCGGCTTCACCGCGCTCACCGAGACGACGCACATCCTCGAATCGCTGCTCGATCGCGCGCGCAACAACGAACTCGTGCTGCGCAAGGACATGATCGACACGTTCCTCGAAACGAAGGACGTGCTGTCCGGTCAGCTCGCCGACTACCGCGCGAGCCAGGAGCCCGACGCGGCGGTGGCCGCGGCGATCTGCGCGAAGCTCGAGCGGCTCAACGCGGAGAACCGTTTCGGCGCCGAAGCAGCGGCCGCACCCGCACCGGCGCCCGCCGCCGTTCCAGCCGCCGCCGCGCCAACGATTGCGCAGCCAGCGCCGGCTACGGCGGGCGCGACGCCCGAGCACGTGGTCGACCAGGCTGTCGATGCGGCCAACGCGCGCCAGGGCGGCGACGCGGCGGCCCATGCAACACCGGCATCAAGCGGCGCAGCAGACACCGCCGGGCCACATCTGAAAATTACGCTACGGGGAGTTGGTGAGAAAGACGAGGCGCTGCTCGCTGAAGAGTTGGGCAACCTCGGACAGATCGTCGGCCAGGTGAAGACCGGCAGCGATCTGACGCTGTGGCTGGAAACCGATGTGCCGTCCGACGACATCATCGCGGTGTGCTGCTTCGTCATTGACGAGAGCCAGATCTCGATCGGCCGCGGCAGCGCGCCGGCGGGCGACGGACAACCTCAGGAAGCGGCGGCGCAAGCCGCACACGCCGCGCCGCAAGCGCCGGCGCAACCGGTGGTTGCGGCACCGGTTCCGGCTGCTGCTGCGGCGCCGGCTGCGGTGGTGCCCGTTGCCGCGCAAGCCGCCGGCGCAGCGGGCCATGCGGGTAGCGACGGCGCCGCCGCGCCGGGCCTCTCGCCCGCGCCTGCCGCAGCATCCGCGCCGGCCGCCGCGCAGGCATCCGGCGACCACGACCGCAAGGCGCGTCCGGCAGCGGCGGCGGGGGCGGAAGGCAGTTCGATCCGGGTCGGCGTCGAGAAGGTCGATCAGCTGATCAACCTCGTCGGCGAACTGGTGATCACGCAGGCGATGCTCGCGGAAACGACGAGCACCTTCGATCCGGCGCTGCACGACCGCCTGTACAACGGGATGGCCCAGCTCGAGCGCAATGCGCGCGACCTGCAGGAAGCGGTGATGTCGATCCGCATGATGCCGATGGATTACGTCTTCAGCCGCTTCCCGCGCCTGGTGCGCGATCTGGCGGCGAAGCTCGGCAAGGAAGTGGAACTCGTCACCTTCGGTCAGGCGACCGAACTCGACAAGAGCCTTATCGAGCGCATCATCGACCCGCTCACGCACCTCGTGCGCAACAGTCTCGATCACGGCATCGAGACCGTCGAGACGCGCCGCGCGTTGGGTAAGGACGGCACCGGCCAGCTGGTGCTGTCGGCCGCGCATCACGGCGGCAACATTGTGATTGAAGTGAGCGACGACGGCGCGGGTCTGCGCCGCGACAAGATTCTCGCGAAGGCGCTGAAGCAGGGGATGGCGGTCAGCGAATCGATGACCGACGAGGAAGTGTGGAACCTGATTTTCCTGCCGGGTTTCTCGACGGCCGAACAGGTGACCGATGTGTCGGGCCGCGGCGTTGGCATGGATGTGGTGAAGCGCAACATCCAGTCGATGGGCGGTCACGTCGAAATCACGTCACACGCGGGCAAGGGCAGCACGACACGCATCGTGCTGCCGCTCACGCTGGCGATTCTCGACGGCATGTCGGTGAAGGTCGGCAACGAGATCTTCATCCTGCCGCTGAACTTCGTGATGGAGTCGCTGCAGCCGCGCGCCGAAGATATTTACACGGTCGCGAACGGCGAGCGCGTGGTGCGGGTGCGCGGTGAATATCTGCCGCTCGTTGCACTGCATGGCGTGTTCACCGTCGAAGGCGCGCGCACCGATCCGACGCAGGGCATCGTCACGATCATGGAAACCGAAGGCCGCCGTTTTGCGATGCTGATCGACGAACTGGTCGGCCAGCAGCAGGTGGTCGTGAAGAACCTCGAAACCAACTACCGGAAAGTGCATGGCATATCCGCGGCGACCATTCTCGGCGACGGCAGCGTTGCCCTGATTGTCGACGTGGCCGCGCTCAACCGCGAGACGCGCGCCGCGCACGGCGCGCTCGCGCTGGCGTGAGCGGGCGACGCAGCGGCATCCGGTAACCGTCAACCATTGACACACCAACCAATACCCTTTGGGGGCTAACGTGGCAGACATTCAATCGATCAACCCGGCCCTGGGCGGCGCAGTGAGCCGCCGCGATGCAGCGCAGGCCGAAGCCGGCGGCCAGGAGTTCCTCGTCTTCACGCTCGGCGCCGAGGAATACGGCATCGATATTCTGAAGGTGCAGGAAATTCGCGGCTACGACAGCGTGACGCGCATTGCGAACGCGCCGGACTTCATCAAGGGCGTGATCAACCTGCGCGGCATCATCGTGCCGATCGTCGACATGCGCATCAAGTTCCATCTGGGCCGCGTCGAATACGACCATCAGACGGTGGTGATCATCCTGAACGTCGCGCACCGCGTGGTCGGCATGGTGGTCGACGGCGTGTCGGACGTGCTGACGCTGACCGCCGATCAGATCATGCCGGCGCCCGAGTTCGGCGCGACGCTGACGACCGAATACCTGACCGGCCTCGGCACGGTCGACGGTCGCATGCTGATCCTGATGGACATCGAGAAGCTGATGACGAGCCGCGAAATGGAGCTGATCGAGGCGGTCAGCCTTTAACAGCGGAAGCGGCGGGAGAACGACATGTTGAACCGATGGTCGATCCGCGCGGCGATGACCATGGTCGGCGCCGTGCTGGTGCTGCTGACCGTGGCAGTCGGCGCGCTCGGGCTGTTTTCGCTCACGCGCGCGAGCGATGCGCTCGACGAAATTGCAAACGGCGATCTGGCGGCGACGCGCGCGTTGAGCGATACGTCGACCTATCTGCTGCGCGGGCGCGTCTCGCTTGATCGCGCAAGCGGTTTGCTGAGCGACGGCGAGCTCGATCAGGCGAAGGTGGCGATCGATCGTGCGCAGGAGCTGCTCAACAAATCGAATGAAGCGTGGCAGACCTTCGCGTCGCTGCAAAAAGGCGGCGTCGATCAGGGGCTGATCGACGAAGCGCTCGCGCGTCGTACTTCGCTGCTGCACGACGGTGTCGAGCCGGAGATCGCCGCGCTGCGCGACGTCGATCTGACCACTTACCGGAAAATCGCGAACACGAAAATCAGCCCGCTGTTCGTCTCGTTCGACAACGCGGCGGCGCCGATCGTCAAGGCATTGCAGGACCGCGCAAGCCGCCAGCAGGCCGACGCCGCCGCGACGATCTCGACGATGAAAGTGCTGATCATCGCCGGCGTCGTGGTGGCGGTGCTGATGATGGTGGTTGTGCGCGTCGTGATGACTGGAATGATCACGAAGCCGCTCGATGAAGCGATCGAATGCTTCGAGCGGATCGCGACCGGCGACCTGACGCAGAGCGTGCGGACCACGAGCCGCAACGAGATGGGGCGACTGTTCGCGGCGATCCGCAAAATGCAGGACGGCGTGGCCGCGCTGGTCAGGGCGGTGCACACAAGCACCGAGTCGATCGATACCGGTGCGCGTGAGATCGCGATGGGCAATACCGATTTGTCGCAACGCACCGAGCAGCAGGCGGCGTCGCTACAGGAAACCGCGTCGAGCATGGAGCAACTGACCGGCACCGTGCGCCAGAACGCCGAGAACGCGCGCCAGGCAAGCCAGCTTGCGGTGAATGCGTCCGATATCGCGACGCGCGGCGGCGAAGTGGTGAGCGAAGTGGTCGTCACGATGCGCGACATCGCGGCGAGCTCGAACAAGGTCGTCGACATCATCGGCGTGATCGAAGGGATCGCGTTCCAGATCAATATCCTTGCGCTGAACGCCGCAGTCGAAGCGGCGCGCGCCGGCGAGCAGGGCCGCGGCTTCGCGGTGGTGGCCGGCGAAGTGCGCAGCCTCGCGCAGCGCAGCGCGAGCGCCGCGAAGGAAATCAAGGAGATGATCGGCGACTCCGCCGCGAAGGTGCAGGGCGGCTCGGAACTGGTCGGTCGCGCCGGCACGACGATGGAAGAGATCCTGCAAGCGGTGCGCCGCGTGACCGACATCATGGGCGAGATCAGCGCCGCGTCGGAAGAGCAGTCGGGCGGGATCGAACAGGTCAATCGCGCGGTGAGCCAGATGGACGACGTGACGCAGCAGAACGCCGCGCTGGTCGAACAGGCGGCCGCTGCGGCGGCATCGCTCGAAGAGCAGACGCGGCAATTGCGCGGCGTGGTGGCCAGTTGGCGCGTGTTGAGCACGGGCGGCGCGGATTTCGCGACGTTCGCAGCGCCGCTGCGTGCGCCGGTTCGCCCGCAGTCGGCCGCGCCGGCGAGCACGGCAAAACCGCTTGCATCCGCAACGAAGCCAGCGCTTGCCGCGCACAGCAGCGCTGCACGTGCTGACGCCGCTGCGCCGAAACATGCGGCGGCGAAACACGACGCGGCGAAACACGATGGTCCGAAACGCGAGACGCCGGCTGGCCGTACCGAACCGGTGTTGAAGCGGCCGACGATAAGTCGTGCCGCGGCGGCATCGGCGCCGGCGGTATCGGCGTCGCCGGCCGGCTCGGATGCGGACTGGGAAACGTTCTAGAAGGATTGACGGGAAATGCAGGGGTACGGCTTCGCGCCCGCGAACGGGCGAAACGGCACAGCGCGCTGGTTCAGCGTGCGCGGGCGAGGCCGTCCGTTGCCGGCGTGCGCCTGTGCAGATCGTGCCAGCCACGCAGCGCGCGAGCGGGGAATTCAATGAGCGATATGCGCGCATCGCCACGCAACGGTCGTGCGGATTCGCCGCGCGCCGGCGAACCCGGGCGCGACTTCGAGTTCACGTCGTCGGACTTCGCACGCATTCGCGAGCTGATCCATCGCCGCGCGGGCATCTCGCTGTCCGACCATAAACGCGACATGGCGTACAGCCGGCTTGCGCGCCGCTTGCGCGCGCTCGGCATCGACAGCTTCCGCATCTATCTCGACCAGCTCGAATCAAGCGACGATCCGGCCGAATGGGAGGCGTTCACCAACGCGCTGACGACCAACCTGACCGCGTTCTTCCGTGAAGCCCATCACTTTCCGATTCTCGCGGAGTTCGTCAAACAGCGGCCGCAGCCGGTTTCGGTGTGGTGTTCAGCGGCCTCGACCGGTGAAGAGCCGTATTCGATCGCAATGACGCTGGTCGAGGCGCTCGGCGAATCGGTCGCGCGCCAGGCCACGGTGCTGGCAACCGACATCGATACACAGGTGCTCGCGAAATGCGAGGCAGGCGTCTATCAGTACGAGCAAGTGCGGCATCTGTCGCCTGAACGTCTGAAGCGATTCTTCCTGCGCGGCACCGGCGCGCATGCGGGGCTCGTCAAGGTACGCCCCGAGCTGCGCGCGATGATCCGTTTCGACCGGATCAATCTCACCGATCATGACTACGGCTTGCGCAACCCGTTCGATGCGATTTTCTGCCGCAACGTGATGATCTACTTCGACAAGCCGACTCAGGCGCAGGTGCTGGCGCGCTTCGAGCCGCTCGTCAAGCCGAGTGGCCTGCTGTTCGCAGGCCACTCGGAGAATTTCACGTATGTGACGCAGGCGTTCCGGCTGCGCGGACAGACCGTCTATGAACTGACGCGCGACACCGGCTCCGCGTCCGCTCAGGCGCGCCCGCACGGTGGCAGCCGCGCGCACGGTGCGACCCATGAGGTGAACGCATGAGCACCGGTCTGCCGATCGCGAACAATCTCTATTACGACAATCACTTCAAGCGACCCGGCGTGAAGCTGTTGCCGAACGAGTTCTATACGACGGGCGAGGACATGGTGCTCGTCACCGTGCTCGGCTCGTGCGTCGCCGCCTGCATTCAGGACCGCACCGCCGGCATCGGCGGAATGAACCACTTCATGCTGCCGGACGACGGCGCGGAAGTCGTGCAGGCGGCCTCCGATGCGATGCGCTACGGCGCGTACGCGATGGAAGTGCTGATCAACGAGCTGATCAAGGCAGGCGGGCGCCGCGAGCGGCTCGAAGCGAAGGTATTCGGCGGCGCGGCGGTACTCGCGGGCATGACGACGATGAACATCGGCGATCGCAACTCGGAATTCGTGCGGCGCTATCTGGCGCTCGAAAAGATCCGTATCGTCGCCGAAGACCTGCAGGGTGCGCATCCGCGCAAGGTTGCGTTCCTGCCGCGCACCGGCCAGGTGATGGTCAAGAAGCTCGGGTTGCAGCAGGATCCGGATGTGGCGGAGCGCGAACGCGTGCTGGCCCGGCAGACTGCCGAGGCCCGCGCCGAGCGTCTCGCGAAAGCGCGTGCGCGCGTCGAGCTGTTCAGCGCCGGCCGCTCAGCGCCGGGTGCGGGCGGCACCGGCGGCGCGGCAAGACCTCGTATCGAGCTGTTCGGCGCGGGCGGCCGCGAGAACGATTCCAATAATGCGCGGACCGCGGAGGAGGCGTGACAACTGTGCAAAAGATCAAGGTACTGTGCGTCGATGATTCGGCGCTGATCCGCAGCCTGATGACCGAGATCATCAATGGCCAGCCGGACATGGAAGTGGTCGCGACCGCGCCTGACCCGCTCGTTGCACGCGAGCTGATCAAGCAGCACAACCCGGACGTGTTGACGCTCGATGTCGAAATGCCGCGCATGGACGGCCTCGATTTCCTCGAGAAGCTAATGCGGCTGCGTCCGATGCCGGTCGTGATGGTGTCGTCGCTGACCGAGCGCGGTTCGGAAATCACGCTGCGCGCGCTCGAACTGGGCGCGGTGGACTTCGTGACGAAGCCGCGCGTCGGCATCCGCGACGGCATGCTCGAGTACGCGGAGAAGCTTGCCGACAAGGTCCGCGCGGCGGCCCGTGCGCGCGTGCGGCAAGCCGCGCCGGCCGCGCATGCGGCGGGTGCGCATCCGGCCGGGGCCGCGACGCCCGCGCCGCTTTTCAACAACCCGCTTGTCAGTACCGAGAAGCTGATCATCGTCGGCGCGTCGACCGGCGGCACCGAGGCGATTCGCGAAGTGCTCGTGCCGCTGCCGCCCGATGCACCCGCGGTGCTGATTGCGCAACATATGCCGCCGGGTTTCACGAAGTCGTTCGCGCAACGCCTGAACGGCCTGTGCCGCATTACGGTGAAGGAAGCGGAGCATGGCGAACGGGTGCTGCCTGGCCACGCGTACATCGCACCGGGCCACGCCCACCTGCTGCTGGCGCGCAGCGGCGCGAACTATATCGCGCATTTGTCGGACGATCCGCCGGTGAACCGTCACCGACCATCGGTCGATGTGCTGTTTCGCTCGGCCGCGCAGCATGCGGGCAAGAACGCGGTGGGGGTGATTCTGACCGGCATGGGTCGCGATGGCGCGGCAGGTCTGCTCGATATGCGCCGCGCCGGAGCCTATACATTCGCGCAGGACGAAGCGAGCTGCATCGTGTTCGGCATGCCGCGCGAAGCGATTGCGATGGGCGCCGCCGACGATATCTCTCCGCTTGCCGATATGAGCCGCCGCGTGATGGCGCGACTCAACGCAATGGGCGAACGGGTGCAGCGTGTGTAATCATGCCGGTCGCGGCGCGCTTGCCTCGGCGAGCGCGCGGCGGCGGGGTCCATGTGGGTCGATTGGGTTACAGAGTAACCGCGGTAGCGCCGATAACCTTGCTATACGAGGAATCGATGCGGCTCGCTGCGGTTGTGCCGCACGTTGGCGTGAGCGTGGACGGGAACTGAATGACGAACGGGCGGCGGCGCGCCACCCGGCCGGATCAAGCAATCCAGGGGAATGAGAAGATGGACAAGGGAATGAAAATTCTGGTGGTGGACGACTTTCCGACGATGCGCCGGATCGTCCGCAACCTGCTAAAAGAGCTGGGCTATTCGAACGTCGACGAGGCGGAAGACGGCGCGGCGGGTCTCGCACGCCTGCGCGGCGGCACGTACGAGTTCGTGATCTCGGACTGGAACATGCCGAACCTCGACGGTCTCGCGATGCTGAAGGAAATTCGCGCGGACGCGAACCTGACCCATCTGCCGGTGCTGATGGTCACGGCCGAATCGAAGAAGGAGAACATCATCGCGGCCGCCCAGGCTGGTGCGAGCGGCTATGTCGTGAAGCCGTTCACCGCGGCGACCCTCGACGAGAAGCTGAACAAGATTCTTGAAAAGATGGGCAAAACCGGGAGCTGATGTGGACCAGCCGACCAACGCGCAGGACGCGGTCGCGCGCGACGACAGCGATCACACCACCGATCGGATTCTCGCCCGGATCGGCCAGTTGACACGCACGCTGCGCGATTCGATGCGCGAACTCGGCATCGACAAGCATGTCGAGCGTGCGGCGGAAGCGGTGCCGGACGCACGTGACCGTCTGAAATATGTCGCGACGATGACAGAGCAGGCGGCCGAAAAGGTGCTGACCGCGATCGAAGTCGCGAAGCCGATTCAGGAGCAGCTGCAACAGGAAGCGGGCGCGCTCGATGCGCGCTGGACGCAATGGTATGCGGCGCCGCTCGAGCGCAACCAGGTGCGCACGCTCATGGACGACACGCACGCGTTTCTCGGCAAGCTGCCCGACGCGACGGCGGCGACCAACCAGCAACTGCTCGAGATCATGCTCGCGCAGGATTTTCAGGATCTGACCGGCCAGGTGATCAAGAAAATCACCGAGATCGTTTACGTGATCGAGCAGCAGCTGCTCGGCGTGCTGGTCGAGAACATCGCGCCCGAGCGGCGCGAACAGTTCGCGGCGACCGCCGCCGCGCTGGTCGCCGAGACGTCCGCGACGGGCAGCCCGGAGGGTCTGCTGAACGGTCCGCAGATCAACCCCGAAGGCAAGGCCGACGTGATGCAGGATCAATCGCAGGTCGACGATCTGCTCGCCAGCCTCGGCTTCTAATCCGACAGCCTCCGCAATTTTCCAGTCCGCGGCCGTTTGAACGGCTGCGGAGCCTGTCCCTCTGCGGCGTCCACAGGCATACTAGCCATCACGCAACGCGACCAGCGAGCGAGCTTGCGATGCGCTGTCGGATGCTGGCCGGGGCGCTTTCCGGGTCGCTTTCGGTCAGCGCCGGCGTTGTGAGGAATGCCAGCTAAGCGGCATGGGCTGTTGAGCGGCGTGATGCAAACCGGGTTCGGGCTGGTTGCGGCCTTGGGGGCCTGGAGGGCTTGAGGGCCTGGGCACCCATAGGCCGCAGCGTCTTCAAACGGGGGAGAGTGCTGATGTTCGATTCGAATCAGTCGCGGCCGGTGCGCGCATGCGCGCGCGCTCTGGCCGCTGCCGCGTTCGGCGCGGCCGGCTTGCTGGCAGCCGCGCCATCCGCGCAAGCGGCGTTGGGCGGCAGTCCGATGGCGACGCCGGAGGGCGCGACGGTCACTTCGTCCAGTCCGTCACCGACGACGGCGACCGCGACGATGCGCAATGCCATTGCGTCAGGCGCCTCGTCGACGATGCCGGCGGCATCGGGCGCGTCGGGCACATCGGGTGCCGCGGCCTACACCGTGCGTCAGACGACGCTTGGAACCGGCACCGTCGTGCGCGAGTACGTGTCGCCGGCGGGCATCGTGTTCGGCGCCGCGTGGGACGGCCCGGCAATGCCGCAGCTCAGTCAGATCTTCGGCGACCAGTACTACCAGCAATACGCGGAAGGGGCGAGTGCCGCGCGGGCCGCTCGCGGTGTCAAGCGCGGCCCGGCGACAGTCGAACAGGGCGGCATCGTCGTCCGGTCGGGCGGCCATATGGGCCACTTCGTCGGCGCCGCATGGTTGCCGGCGCAGCTGCCGGGCGGCGTGACCGGCGACGATATCCGCTAACCCACCGACGACTGGAGAATCGACGTGCAACGAACAACCAGAATGACGCGGTGGCTGAAAGCCGCCGCTGCTGCGCTCGCCGTTTCGCTGATCGCCGCGTGCGGTGGGGGCGGCGGCAGCAACAACAGCCAGAACTCGTCGCCGAGCAGCCCGGCGCCGAGCGGATCGAACCAGATCTCGACGGTGGTCAACAAGGGGGTATCGGCCGTCCCGAACATTCCGACGGTCAGCGTCACGGTCTGCGCGCCGGGTTCGGCGAGCGCGTGCCAGACCATCGACAATGTGCTGCTCGACACCAAGTCGTTCGGCCTGCGGATCGTCAACTCGTCGCTCAGTTCGATCCTCGGCAGTTTGCCGACCCTGCCGTCGGGTTCCGGCAATCTCGCTCAATGCGCGCTTTTCGCGGACGGCCTGACCTGGGGGACGGTCCGCACGGCGGACGTGCATATCGGCGGCGAGACGGCGAGCAGCATCCCGATTCAGGTGATCGGCGACCTGCCCGACGCGACGATCCCGAGTGACCACTGCACCGATACGGTGCCGGCGACGAATGCCGAAGATACCGCAAGCGCGCTGAATGCGAACGGCATTCTCGGGATCGGCGTGGCGGTGAACGACTGCGGGTCGGCGTGCTCGCTGCCGATCTCGAACAGCAATCCCAGCACCTACTTTTCGTGCCCGCCGAACGTGACCACCGCGAGCTGTGCACGCGCGCCGGTCGCGCTCAACCAGCAGGTCGCCAACCCGATCGCGCACTTCGCGACCGACAACAACGGCGTGCTCGTGCAGTTTCCGGCGGTCCCGGACGGCGGCTCGAGCACCGTGACGGGACTGGTTATCTTCGGTATCAACACGCAGGCGAACAACGCGATGCCGGGCACCGTGACGACGTTCGCGACCGGCGCGGCCGGCGACCTGAGGAACAGTACGTTCAATGGCGCGCCCGGCGTGGACGCGTTCCTCGACACCGGCTCGAACGGTCTTTTCTTCAGCGCGTCGCTGCCGTCGTGCGGCAGCAGCGCGCCGGACTTTTATTGTCCGACCAGCAAGCAGACCTTCAGTGCGACATTGCAGGGCGTGGCGGGCACGACGTCGGCGACGGTCACGTTCGCCGCCGACAACGCGAATAATCTCTTCAAATCCGGCAATTTTGCGCTCAGCAATCTGGCCGGCACGGCACCCGGCACGACCCTCGACCTCGGCCTGCCGTTCTACTTCGGCCGGACCGTCTACCACGGGCTCGACCTGAGCTCGAACGGCGGCCAGGCGCCGTTTATCGCGTTCTAGCCGCGAAGAGCCATGACGAGCGGCCTCGCCCTGGGGCCGCTCCCGTCGGGCGGCGTCCGCAGCCGCCCGGCAAGCCGCCTTCCATCCGGCGAAATACCCCCGTTTAACGCCCCTTATCCGGCGATCGTCCCTTTACGTCTACGGGAATAATCGCTCTCACCCGGAAAACCGGCAGTGGGTGCCGTGACCGCCTGGAGAGCCCCGTGGCAGAGGACAGCGACCTCGAAAAGACCGAACCAGCCACCCCTCGCCGCCGTCAGAAGGCGCGCGAGGAGGGGCAGGTTGCGCGTTCGCGCGAGCTCGTGTCGTTCGCGTTGCTGTCGGCAGGCTTTCTCGGCGGGTGGGGGCTATTCGGCCATATCGGCAGCCACCTGCAGACGATGGTGCGCGGCGCGTTCACGTTCGATCACGCAACCGCGTTCGACACGCACCGGATGCTGATCGGCGCGGGCGACGCGGGCATCGAGGGCCTGTCCGCACTGGCGCCGGTGCTGCTGCTGACCGGTCTGGCCGCGCTGGTCGCGCCGATCGCGCTCGGCGGCTGGCTGCTGTCGGCCAAGTCGCTCGAGCCGAAGTGGAACAAGCTCAATCCGATCAAAGGTCTTGGCCGGATTTTCTCGCCGAACGGAGCGATCCAGCTCGGCATGGCGCTCGCGAAGACCGTGGTGGTCGGCGGGATTGGCGCGCTTACTTTCTGGAATCACAAGGACGACGTGCTCGCGCTCGTGACCCAGCCGATGTCGGTCGCGCTCGCGAGCGCCGGTCATCTGATCGCCGTGTGCTGCGCGACGACCGTCACCGGGATGTTCCTGATCGCGGCGCTCGATGTGCCGTATCAGATCTGGCAGTACGAGAAGAAATTGCGCATGACCAAGGAAGAGGTCAAGCGCGAGCACCGCGAAAACGAAGGCGATCCGCACGTGAAGGCCCGCATTCGCTCGCAGCAACGGGCGATCGCGCGCCGTCGGATGATGTCGCAGGTGCCGAAGGCCGACGTCGTCGTGACGAACCCGACGCACTTCGCGGTCGCGCTGCAGTACACGGACGGCAAGATGCGCGCGCCGAAGGTGGTTGCCAAGGGCGTGAATCTCGTCGCGGCGCGCATTCGCGAGATCGCGGCGGAAAACAACGTGCCGCTGCTCGAGGCGCCGCCGCTGGCGCGCGCGCTTTATTACAACGTGCGGCTCGACGCCGAAGTGCCCGGCGTGCTGTACAGCGCGGTCGCCGAAGTGCTCGCGTGGGTGTATCAGCTGCGCCGCTTCAATACGCACGGCGGCGCGGAGCCCGTCAAGCCGAGCGATCTCGAAGTGCCGGCTGAACTCGACACACGCCGCCCGGTGGCGGACGAAGACGACGACATCGAAGATATCGAAGACGTGGAACAACGCGATCCGCAAGCCCGCCGCAGCAGCGGCCAGAACGACGGTAGTGACCGAAGCGCCCCGCGCAATGACGGAGGCCGCGCATGAGCACGCCCCGCGCCGGCTTCCTGTCGCGCCGCCCCGAGATGCTGCAGACCGCGAACCTGCGCGCGCTCGCCGGGCCGATCCTGATCTGCATGATCCTCGGCATGATGATTCTGCCGTTGCCGCCGTTCCTGCTGGATCTGCTGTTCACGTTTAACATCGCGCTGGCGGTGATGGTGCTGCTCGTCAGCATGTACACGATGAAGCCGCTCGACTTCGCGGCGTTCCCGAGCGTGCTGCTGTTCTCGACGCTGCTGCGTCTGTCGCTGAACGTGGCTTCCACGCGCATCGTGCTGCTCGAAGGCCACACCGGCCCGGACGCGGCCGGCAAGGTGATCGAGGCGTTCGGCCACTTCCTCGTCGGCGGCAACTTCGCGGTCGGTATCGTCGTGTTCGTGATCCTGATGGTGATCAACTTCATGGTGATCACGAAGGGTGCGGGCCGGATCGCCGAAGTGTCCGCGCGCTTCACGCTCGATGCGATGCCCGGCAAGCAGATGGCGATCGACGCTGACCTGAACGCCGGCATGATCAACGAAGAGCAGGCGAAAAAGCGCCGCACCGAGATCGCGCAGGAAGCCGAGTTCTACGGTTCGATGGACGGTGCGAGCAAGTTCGTGCGCGGCGACGCGATCGCGGGCCTGCTGATCATGGTGATCAACATCCTCGGCGGTTTGATTGTCGGCGTCGCGCAGCACGGCATGAGCTTCGCGGACGCCGGCAAGAACTACACGCTGCTGACGATCGGCGACGGTCTCGTCGCGCAGATCCCGTCGCTCGTCATTTCGACCGCAGCCGGCGTGATCGTGTCGCGCGTCGCGACCAACGAGGACATCGGCACGCAGCTCACGTCGCAACTGTTCTCGAACCCGCGCGTGCTGATGATCACCGGCGCGATCCTCGTGCTGATGGGGATGATTCCGGACATGCCGCACCTCGCGTTTCTGGCGCTGGGCGGCGGCGCGATCCAGCTTGGCCGTGTGCTGAAGAAGCGCGCCGAGCGGCGCAAGACGGAGGGCGCGCTGGTCGACGTCGCGCCGACGGCACTCGCCGCCCCGGAGAACACCGAAGCAAGCTGGGATGACGTGACGATGATCGACACGCTCGGCCTCGAGGTCGGCTACCGGCTGATCCCGCTCGTCGACCGCAATTCGGATGGCGAGCTGCTCAAGCGGATCAAGAGCATCCGCAAGAAGTTCGCGCAGGAAATCGGCTTCCTGCCGCCGGTCATTCACATCCGTGACAACCTGGAATTGCGGCCGAACGGCTACCGGATCACGTTGAAGGGCGTCGAGATCGGTGTCGGCGAAGCGTATCCGGGCCAGTGGCTCGCGATCAACCCGGGCCAGGTCAGCGCGGCGCTGCCGGGCACGCCGACGACCGACCCGGCGTTCGGCCTGCCGGCGATCTGGATCGACACGAACCTGCGCGAGCAGGCGCAGGTATACGGCTATACGGTGGTCGATTCGAGCACGGTGGTCGCGACCCATCTGAACCATCTGGTCGTCACGCATGCGTCCGAACTGCTCGGCCGCCAGGAAGTGCAGGCGCTGCTCGAGCGGACCACGAAGAACACGCCGTCGCTCGTCGAAGAGCTGGTGCCGAAGCTGGTATCGCTCACGACGTTGCAAAAGACGCTGCAAAACCTGCTCGAAGAGGGCGTGCCGATTCGCGATATGCGCACGATTCTCGAAGCGATCGCCGAGCACACGCCGAAGGTGTCCGACGCACACGATCTGACCGCGATCGTGCGGCTCGCGCTCGGCCGCGCGATCACGCAGCAATGGTTCCCCGGCAGCGGCGACATGCAGGTGATGGGCCTCGATTCGAATCTCGAACGCGTGCTCGCGCAGGCGCTGACGACCGGTCCGAACCCGGGCCTCGAACCGGGCCTCGCGCAGAACCTGCTGACCGAAACGCAAAAGGCGATGACACGCCAGCAAAGTCTCGGCTACGCGCCGGTGCTGCTCGTGCAGCACGCGCTGCGCGCGATGCTCGCGCGTTTCCTGCGCCGCAGCCTGCCACAACTCAAGGTGCTTTCGTACGCGGAAGTGCCCGACACAAGAAACATCAGGGTCGTTAACCTCATCGGGGGTCAAGCTTGAACATCCGTAAATTCAACGGCGCAACCAGCCGCGACGCGTTGCGCCTCGTTCGCGAAGCGCTGGGCGCCGACGCGGTCGTGCTGTCGAACCGTGCGCTCGCCGACGGCACCGTCGAGATCGTTGCGCTCGCCGACAGCGAACTCGCCGCGATTGCGCCGGCCGCACGCAAGGTGGCCGCGGACGAGGGCGCGGCGCGCGCCGGTTCAGCCCCGATGTTCGCGAATCCGTATGCGAGCGGCCTGCCCGATGTGTTTTCGTCGGTATTTGGCGCAAGCCCCGAAGCCGGCGCCGACAACAACGAACCTGCCGCGCCGGCGCCCGCTGCGAGCGTGGCTGCCGCGCTGAATGCTGCCGAGGTCGAAGAACCGAAGCCGCGCATCGAAAAGAGCGAACCGGCGCCGGCCACGAAGCCTGCTGTGCCGGCCGCGTCGATCATGAAGCCGGTCGAGAAACACGCCGCGCCGCGCCCCGTGACGATGGCCGAAACGAATCCGTGGCTGATCGACCACGCGCAAGAGATCGTCAACCGGCCGGATAGCAAGCTGGGCATGTACAGCTTGAAGCAGCCGCCGCTGACACCGGCCGCCGCCGCGGCGAAGGGCCTCGGCGCGCCGACCGATGCGCCGGCACTCGCCGCGCGCCGCGACGATGCGCATAGCGCGCCGCTTGCGGCGCTTGCGCCGATTCCGACGCTGTCGAACGACACGCCGGACTGGGCGCGCGAAGCCGCGCAGCTTGCGGCACGCCGTGCGACGCAGCGCGCGACGTCCGCGTCGGGCTATCCGGAGCACGTGACCGCCGCCGTCACCGACGCGATCAATGCGCGCATGTCGCAGATCGTCAACGAAACGGTGATGCACGAGCTCGCGTCGCTGCGCGGCATGATGGAAGAGCACTTCGCCGGCCTGCTGTGGGCCGACAGCCAGCGCCGCAGCCCGATCCAGTCAGCGCTTACGCGACACCTGTTCGCCGCGGGCTTTTCCGCGCAGCTCGTGCGGATGGTGGTCGACAACCTGCCGGCCGTCGAGAGCTTCGACGCGGGCATGGAATGGGTCAACTCGGTGCTCGAGTCGAACCTGCCGGTGATGGAAAGCGAAGACGCGCTGATGGAACACGGCGGCGTGTTCGCGCTGATGGGTCCGACCGGCGTCGGCAAGACGACGACGACCGCGAAGCTCGCCGCACGTTGCGTGATGCGTTACGGCGCGAGCAAGGTGTCGCTGCTCACGACCGATAGCTACCGGATCGGCGGCCACGAACAACTGCGTATCTTCGGCAAGATTCTCGGCGTGTCGGTGCATGCGGTGAAGGACGGCGCGGACCTGCAGCTCGCGCTTTCGGAACTGCGCAACAAGCACATTGTGCTGATCGACACGATCGGCATGAGCCAGCGCGACCGCCTCGTGTCGGATCAGATCGCGATGCTGTGCCGCGCCGGCCAGCCGGTGCAGCGCCTGCTGCTGCTCAACGCGACGAGCCACGGCGACACGCTGAATGAAGTCGTGCAGGCCTATCAAAGCGCGCCCGACAGGCAGCCGCTTGCCGGCTGCATTCTCACGAAGCTCGACGAGGCGACCAATCTGGGCAGCACGCTCGACGCGGTACTGCGTTACCGCCTGCCGGTCCACTACGTATCGACCGGGCAGAAGGTGCCGGAGAACCTGTACGTCGCGACGAAGAAATTCCTGATTCGCAGCGCGTTCTGCATCCCGCGCGATCACTCGCCGTTTGTCCCCCAGGAAGACGATGTCCCGGGCCTGCTGTCCGCGCTGTCCGCACGCTCGACTGCCGAGCAGCATGAGGTCCGGTTTGGCTAAGTTCATGTCCGATCAGGCGGAAGGGTTGCGGCGTCTGCTCGCGCGCCACGGATCGCGCGCGATCGCCGTCACCGGCGGTTCGGTGGGCGTCGGCTGTTCGACGACGGTCGTGAATCTCGCCGCTGCGTTGGCTGCGCAGGGCAAGGACGTGCTGGTCGTCGACGAACATGCGGGCGAGCCGCACGCGATCGTCGCGAAGCCCGACGGCGTGGCGGCGGAGCGCTTTCTCGCGTTCGCGCGCGGCGAGATCGCGCTCGATACGGCGGTCGAGCGTCACGGCGCGGGCTTCGCGGTGCTGGCCGCGCCGCGTCGCCATCGCGAAGCGTGCAGGCCGTCGCAGCTTGCCGCGGTGTTTGACGGCCCGGCCGATGTGGTGTTGATCGACGTGCAGTTCGAGCGTGACGGCATGCTGTCGGACCTCGCGTTGCAGGCACACGATCTGATGATGGTGACGCGCGTCGCCGCGCAGGCGATTACCGACACGTACGCGTGCATGAAGCGATTGCACTACGCGTATGCGATTGCGCAGTTCCGTGTGCTCGTCAATCACGTGCACAGCGTCGCCGATGCGCACCTCGCGCTCGACAACCTCGCGGACGTCGCAGGGCGTTATCTGACCGTGGCGCTCGAAGGAGCCGGCTGCGTCGCGGCGGACCCGCTGATGGCGCGCTCCGGGGAGCTGTCGCGCTGCATCGTCGACGCGTTCCCGTCGACACCTGCCGCGCGCGATTTCCGGCACCTTGCCGCGGAACTGCAGTACTGGCCGATGCGGCCAGCGATGTCGTCGCGCGCGCCGTGGTCGGCGAGCGCGGCTGTCACACCGGCGTCACACGCCGAACAACCGTCCGCTCAGCACGCCTGACAGGCTGGGGACAAGGGGAGCTCGATGTACAACGCTCAAGGAAAGATTTCTCAGGCCGACGTTCTGACGAAATACACGCCGCTTGTGCGGCGGCTCGGTCTGCAGCTGGTGGCGAAGATGCCGGCGAGCGTGGACCTCGACGATCTGATCCAGGCTGGCATGATCGGCCTGCTGGATGCCGCGAGCCGCTATAAGGAGGACCAGGGCGCACAGTTCGAGACGTATGCGAGCCAGCGCATTCGCGGCGCGATGCTCGACGAGCTGCGCAGCAACGACTGGCTGCCGCGCAGCGTGCGACGCACGTCGCGCGAGCTCGAGATGGCCGTGCATCAGGTCGAGCAGCAGCTTGGCCGGGCGGCGAGCGAAGCGGAAATCGCGCAGCACCTGAACATGCCGCTCGACGAATACCAGGCGATGCTGCAGGACCTGCACGGCAGCCAGCTGATCTACTACGAAGACTTCGACCGCTCCGCCGACGACGAGCCCTTCCTCGACCGCTATTGCGTCGATCATTCCGACCCGCTGTCCGCGCTGCTCGACGAGAGCCTGCGCGGCGCGCTGATCGAGGCGATCGAACGTCTGCCCGAGCGCGAGAAGCTGCTGATGTCGCTGTATTACGAGCGTGGCATGAACCTGCGCGAGATCGGCGCGGTGATCGAAGTGAGCGAATCGCGTGTCTGCCAGCTGCATAGCCAGGCGGTCGCACGGTTGCGCGCGCGCCTGCGCGAAATGGCCTGGGCGGCCGAGGAGCATTAAACAGGAGGGCCACCCGACAAGGGTTTGGCGGGAGTTTATACCCCACGATTTGATCTTGGGGTATAAGTCTGGCAGTGACCAGTTTTATACCCTACAATTGGATCGTAGGGTATAACCGCTTTCGCCATGCCGACCTTCTACAACGACGCGCTGCAAACGCTATACGCTTCGGTTGCCGAGCGCGCCGCTGCGCAAACGCACATCGCGCTTCATTCGCCGGGCTCGGCCGGGCGCAAGATCGTCGGCGGGAAAACCTATGTCTACTGGCGCGTCTATCTCGCATCCGGCAAGCGCGTCGAACTCTTGCTGGGCCGCGCCGGCGAACCGGAAACCAATGCCGCGCTCGAAGCGAAAATGCAGGAAAGCGTGCAAATGCGCGCGCTGGCGGCCGACGTTCAGGTATTGCGCAAGGCCGGCTTTGCCGCTGCCGACAACTCCGCTGCCCTCACGATCGCCACGCTTTACAACGCAGGTATCTTCAGCCACGGTGGCGTGCTGGTCGGCTCGCACGCATTCGGCGCGCTGTTGAACGGCCTTGGCGTACGGATGACGGCGAACTACCGGACCGAGGACATCGACATTGGCAGCACAGGCGCCATCTCGGTCGCGATTCCGCAAAATCGCAGTTTTCTCGACATTCTGCGCGACAGCAGCCTGCCTTTTCTCGAGGTCCCGGAGCTCGATTCGCGCAGGCCCGCCACCTCCTTCAAGGCGCGCGGGCAACCGCTGAAAGTCGATCTGCTCGTGCCCGGCACCGAAGCCTACGAGACCAAACCGCTGGCTCATTTGCGCGCGCACGCGACCGGGTTGCCGTACTTCAGGTATCTGTTGTCGGAATCGGCGAGCAGTTTCGTACTTGGCAAGGAGCATGCGGTCCCGGTCACGCTGCCGGACCCCGCGAGATTTGCGCTTCACAAACTGATTGTCAGCACGCTGCGCGGCCCGTCATTTGCCGCGAAGGCCGGCAAGGACCGCCGCCAGGCGGCGGTGCTGATCGATGCGCTGATGGAGCGCTTCCCCGACTCGCTGGACGAGGCGGCAGCGCGGCTCGAGAAGAAAGCACGGCCGCGCGTAGCGACAGCCGCGGCGCTTGTGCTGAACTTCGAGCTGGATCTGTCTGAACGCGCGCGGGATTTTCTGGCCGACCTGGGCGGCGCCGGATAGCGCGCGAAACGGCTCGTCTATACGCCGTAGTGCGACGGCACCTTGCCGTCCGGGCCGTAGAAGCTTGCCGCTTTTTCGGGCGTGCCGCGCAGCACCGCCAGAATGCGGCGGTTGTAGTCCATGCGCGTGCGGATCATCAGGCCGTTATTGAAGTTGAGCATGCGCGCCCGTTCCGCCGATTTCTGCAGCGCGCTCCAGTGCTCATTCAGACGCGCGTCCTTTGCCGCCGCGAGATCCATGCCCCGCTTCCCGGCGGGTAGGCCGCGCTCGCGCAATTGCGCATCGCGCGTGCGCTCGAGCATCGAGAGCTTGTCGGCCATCGAGGTTTTCTGTTCGACGATCGGCTTGAGCACCTCGCCCGGCCACGCGGTCGACAGCGCTTGTTGTTCGTAGACGAGCAGGGAGGCGAAGGCTTCGACGGTTGCGTATTCGTCGATGATGGTGTCAAGCAGGGCGTCTTTCATCACTCACTCAAACGTTGTTCCGCCCGCAGATCGCGGGCGGCGCAGGTTTTACATGCCTTCCGGCAGAAAGAGCGCCCTCGGAAACAACGGATGGACGCTCAGTTGCCGGCGGGCGGGTTGCCTTGCAGCAGGCTGCGTGCGGTTTCCAGCACGCCATCGGCAATCTTCGACGGATCGATTTGCAGCGTGCCTTCGCGGATCGCCTGCTTGATCGACTCGACATGCGCGGTGTCGATGTCGGCCGAGCCGGACGCCGCGAGGCTACGCAACTGGCCCGCCAGCGCCGACAGGTTGACATCCGCGGCCGCGCCGCCGCTCGTGGCCGGCGCCGCAGTTCCTGCGCCGCTCGTGCCAGCTGCGGCGGTTTCGCCCTGCTGACTGCGCTGCACGCCGCCATTTAGCGGCGACAGATTCGGATTGGTGCTGGAATCGACTTTCACGATGGGCTTCCTGAACGATTTGACCTTGATATCGGCAATCGCCAGCCGAAACTTTAGCCCAACCGGAGACCGTCAGTTTCCCGCTTCTGCTGCCTTCTCCGTGATCTGGAGCGGCTTGGTGCCGCCTGTCGCCGTCTGTTGTCGCCGCTTGATGCTCCTTGACGCCGCCTGAAACCGCTTGTCGCCGCGTTCGGCGTGCCGTTGTCGCCGCCGTCTGTTACGCGGTAACTGCACTTACATCTGGATCTCGACGGTTGCTCCGTCCTTCACCACGCCGGTGACGATCTGGCCGTTGGTGGTCTTGACGCGCACCTGCTGGCCCGGCGCCGCGTTGTTCATCGCGCTGCCTTCCGCCGAAATCGTGAATCCGTCGCCCGACGCAACGACGCGCACCGTCTGTCCGGCGGTCACCGACGCCGCGCTCCTCAGCGTGTCCTGACGCAGCGGCATCCCGGTGCCGATGCGCTGCAGCGCGACCGCGCCCACCGCCTGCGACGGATCGGTGATCACCGTTTGCGGCAGAACCGCAAGGTCGCCATCGTGCGCGACGAGATCCGCGGCCGACAGCGTCTCGCCTGGCGCGATCTGCCGCGCCGCGGTGTAGTAGGTCGCCAGCAGCGAAATGCGCGCCTGCAGATAGATCGTCCACGGACGCGCGCCCGCGCAGCGCACGCCGACCGACGTGCGCCCCCACAAACGCGCGCCGACCGGCAAGAATGGCTCGAGTGCGGTGCAGGCCGCGAGGCCGCGCTGAAATCCGGGCGCGACGGTAATCGTGATCTTGCCGGGCAGTCCGGCCGTTTGCTGCTGCAGGAAAGCAAGCGCCGTCGCGCGGATCGACTCGGGGTCTTGCTGGCCGGCGGCTGCCGCGGCGTCGGAGCTGGCAGCGGCGGTGAAGGCGGCCGCAGGAACGGCGTTGCCTGCCGCGACCGTGCGCTGTGCATAACGCGCGGCCTGCAACTGCGCGATCTGTGCCGATTGCGCAGGCCGTTGAGCAGTCTGCGCGACGGCCGTCTGGGTGGCCGGTGCTACGGCGGCCCGCGCGGCTGGTCCAGCGGCGCTCGCTTGTTCCGCCGGCGCAGGCTGTGCCGGCGCGGCCTTTGCCGCGACCAGCTGGGTTTTGACCGCTGCCGTTCCACCGGGCCCGCCCAACTGAGGCGGCTCACCGCGGGCCGAAAGCGGCTCGATCACGACCGGCGCCGAGGCGTCTGCTGCATCGGCTGCGCCGATATCGGAAGCCGGCGGGCTGTAGCGCGCTTGCGCATTGCTGACGACCACCGGCGCCACGCGGTTTGCCGCCGGCGGCATGTTCACGCGCTGCAGGGTTACCGGCATGCCGGGCGCCGCGTTGGAAATCGTCACGGTGCCGCTCGTGACGGTCCCGCGTGTCGCGCTAGCGGCGTTGGCGGGATAACCGCCGTCGCCAGTCAGATTGCCGGGCTCGGCGGTTCCGGGAATCACGATCTGGCCGTCGTCGGGGTCCGCCACGCGCTGGGAGGCGGGTGTTGGCCGCAGCGCGGCGAGCGCTGCCGCGCTCGGCTGCGCGCTATGAGGCGTCATGCCCATGCGCGCAACCAGTGCCTGCGCATCAGCGGGATTCTTTTCACCGGGACCCGGGATCACGATCGGGCCGCCATTGTCCTGTGCGTAAACCGTGACCGGCAACGCGGCGATCACCGTCAACGCAAGCCCGGGCAACGCAATGGTGAGCAGCGCGCCGACCCGCGACGCGCGTAACGCTTGCCGCGCCGCGCCGTGCAGCCGCGCGGCGCGAGACACGCCGGGCAGAGCAGCGAAAGCGGGCAGGGCCATGGCAATTCTCCAGAATCGATAACAGAACGACGCGCAGCGGGACTTGCGGGTACGAAACGCATTCTAGAGAGCGCCCCCTCCTGGCAAACGTTGAATAGAGGGGGGCTTCCCCAGCTATTCGTTCAATTGGCTCTTGCATCGCGCCCCTAAGATGCACTCCATGCGAAAAAGCCTCCGCGTATCGCCCGTGCCGCTGCTGGTCACCTGCCGCGGCACGCAGACGCGGGGCGACAGCCAAACATGATCGCGGACCGTTCAGACGGAGATACGCACGATGCTTGACAAGCTCGACCAGGACTTTGCGTTCAACAAGGAAGCGCTCGACGTACGCGCCTACCGGCAGGAGGTGCTGTCGTCGAATATCGCGAACGCCGACACGCCGAACTACAAGGCGCGTGACATCAACTTTGCGTCGTCGCTTGCCGGCGCGTTGCGCAAGGCGGACGGCCAGCCCAGCTCCGGTGCGGCGCCGCTCCAGATGACGCAGCCGGCCGGCGTGACGAGTGGAATGACGCTTGCCACCACCGCGTCGGGTCATATGGCAGGCAAGGCGAAGCTGATCCCGACCGGGGGCTCGGTCGAAGACTACGGCCAGCTGAAGTACCGGATTCCGGTGCAGCCCGCGCTCGATGGCAACACAGTCGACCTCGACTCGGAACGCGTGCAGTTCGCCGACAACACGCTGCATCTCGAATCGGGGATGACGCTGGTGTCGTCGCAGATCAAGGGCTTGCTGTCGGCAATCACGTCCGGCAGCTAACGGAGCCCATGCACGGATACATGCGTGGCCAACGCCGCAGTCCACACGACGAACAGCAGGACGCCGCGCGACACAAGAACAGCAACGCACGAACGGCAGCACTCAATTAACGCTACGGGTTGAATCACGAAGGAGGCTCGAAAAGCCATGTCATTGATGAACATCTTCAAGGTGGCGGGTTCGGCGCTGACGGCGGAGTCGCAGCGCCTGAACGTCACCGCGTCGAATCTGGCGAACGCGGACAGCACGACCGGTCCGGACGGCCAGCCGTATCGCGCGAAGCAGGTCGTGTTCGCGGTCGATCCGCTCGGCGGCGCGCGCTCGGCTTCGGGGCAACAGGTCGGCGGCGTGCAGGTGACCGGCGTGGTCGACGATCCGACGCCGATGAAAACGACGTACGACCCGAGCAACCCGGCGGCGAACGCGGACGGCTACGTGACCGGGCCGAACGTCGATCCGGTGCAGGAGATGGTGAACATGATCTCGGCGTCGCGCTCGTACCAGGCCAACGTCGAGACGCTGAACACCGCGAAGACCCTGATGTTGAAGACGCTGACGATCGGTACGTGAGGAGAACCTTTTGAGCTCGCCAATTGGAAGCAGCGGCACCACGACCAACACCACGCCGAACGACACGATGGGCGCGAATTCGGCAGGCACGTCCGCGGCGGATTTGCAGCAGACGTTCCTGAAACTGCTTGTCACGCAGTTGCAGAACCAGGACCCGACCGCGCCGATGGACAGCTCGCAGATGACGTCGCAGCTCGCGCAGATCGACACGGTGAGCGGCATTGCGCAGCTCAACCAGTCGCTGACGTCGCTGTCGTCGCAACTGTCGGCGACCGAGGCAGGCCAGTCGGCGTCGCTGATCGGGCGCACCGTGCTCGTGCCGGGCAATACGTTCACGGTCGATTTCCCCACGAACGCCGACGGTACGACGAGTACCACGGAAGCCTCGTCGCCGTTCGGCATCAAGCTGCCGGCCGCCGCGTCGGACCTGCGGTTGCAGATCTCGGACTCGACCGGTGCGGTGGTGCGGACGATCGATCTCGGCTCGCAGCCGGCTGGCGTCATTCCGGTCCCGGGCTTCAAGCCGGTCGACGACACCGGCGCTGCGCTGCCGACGGGCAACTACACGTTTACGGTGACGGACGCGGGCGGTACCGCGACCGGTGCCAACGCGCCGGTCGCCCTGACCGGCATCACGGTGGTAAGCGTCGTTACGCAGGCGGACGGCACACCGGGCCTGACCTTGGCGAACGGTCAGACCATCCCATTGAACGGCGGCCCCTCGGGCATCCTTTGATTCTCATTCGATTCGGAGCGCAACATGAGTTATCAGCAAGGCTTGAGCGGTCTGGCGGCCGCAACCAACGACCTCGACGTGGTCGGCAACAATATTGCCAACGCGCAAACCGTTGGCTTCAAGCAGAGCACGGCCGTATTCGCTGATCTATACGCGAACTCGATCGCGACCGCGGTCAACAATCAGATTGGTATCGGTACGCGCCTCGCCGGTGTGCAGCAGGATTTCTCGCAGGGCCAGGTGACGACCACCGGCAGCCCGACCAACATGGCGATCAACGGTAACGGCTTCTTCCAGATGCAGAACCCGAACGGCTCGGTTACGTACTCGCGTAACGGCCAGTTCATCGAGGACAAGAACGGCTTTATCGTCGACGCCGAAGGCAACGAGGTGATGGGCTTCCAGGCGAACGCACAGGGCCAGCTGCAAACCGGCTCGGTCGTGCCGATCCAGATTCCCAATGCGAGCCTGTTGCCGCCCGTCGCGACCACGGAAGCGACCTTCGGCATCAACCTGGACGCGGCGGCATCGCAGCCGACGAACACACCGTTCAATTTCCAGGACCCGGATAGCTATACCTTCACGACGTCGGTCAGTACGGTCGATTCCCTCGGCGCGACGACCAAGGTCAACCTGTACTTCGTGAAGAGTCCGACTGCCAACACGTGGGAAGTGTTCGCGGGCCCGGCGGGCACCGCGCCGACCGACCTCGGCAGCATGACGTTCGATTCGACGGGCGCGCTGGTGTCGTCCGCCGACCCGGCGGGCAATGCGACCGCGACACCCGGTGTGTTCTCGATCAACGTTCCGAACACCGACGGCGCCGCAGCCCAGAACGTGTCGCTCAACATGGCCGGCTTGACCCAGTTCGGCGCCGGCGGCAACGGCAGCGCCCAAACGTCCGCGACCACGACGGATGGCTTTGGCACGTCGCAGCTGTCGAACTTCTCGATCGGCGATGACGGCACGATCACCGGCAACTACAGCGACGGCCGTACCGCGATCCTCGGTCAAGTGCTGCTGGCGAACTTTGCGAATCCGAACGGCCTGCAGAACCTCGGCAACAACCAGTTCGCGGAGACGAGCCAGTCGGGTCAGCCGCAAATCGGCGTGCCGGGTTCGTCGAACCTCGGCTCCGTGCAAGGCAGCGCCGTCGAAACGTCGAACGTCGACCTGACCAATTCGCTCGTCGATCTGATTACCGCGCAGCGCAACTATCAGGCGAACGCGCAGACGATCAAGACGCAGCAGACGATCGACCAGACCCTGATCAACCTGTAACGCGGCAACCGTAAGCTGCCGCGAAATCCTGACAAGGACACGAGCAAGTCATGGACCGACTGATCTACACCGCGATGACGGGCGCCACGCAGGCGCTCGACCAGCAGGCCGTCGTCGCGAACAACCTTGCGAATGCGTCGACCACCGGCTTTCGCGCGCAGCTCGCGAACTTCCGTTCCGTGCCGATGAGCTTCGGCGACGGCTCGAGCGTCAACGACCAGACCACGCGCACCTTCGTGCTGTCCGCGACGCCGGGTTCGGACTACACGCCGGGCCCGATCTCGCAGACCGGCAACCCGCTCGACGTCGCGATTCAGGGCCCGGGCTGGATTGCCGTGCAGACGCCGGACGGCAACGAAGCGTACACGCGCGCCGGTAATCTGCACGTCGACGAGAACGGCCAGATCGTTACCGCGAACAATCTGCCGGTCGTCGGCAACGGCGGTCCGATTGCGGTGCCGCCCGAGTCCCAGGTGACGATCGGCAAGGACGGCAGCGTGTCCGTGCTCGCGCCTGGGGATCCGCCGAACGCGATTGCGCTGGTCGATCAGATCAAGCTCGTGAACCCGGATGCGAACACGATGATGCGCGGCGACGACGGCCTGTTTCGCCCGGCCGACGGCAATCCGGCCGATCAGGATCCGAACGTGCAGGTCGCGTCGGGATCGCTGGAAGGCAGCAATGTGAATCCGGTTGCCGCGATGGTGTCGATGATCACCAACGCACGCCAGTTCCAGTTGCAGACGAAGATGCTGCAGACCGCCGACCAGAACGAGCAGTCGGCCAACCAGTTGCTCAGTTTCAGTTGACGCGGCGCGCTGCCGCCCGACTGAAACCCATGGTGTAACACCAGGAGAATAACGACCGTGAACCGCTCCCTCTACATTGCCGCGACCGGCATGAATGCGCAGCAGGCGCAGATGGACGTGATTTCGAACAACCTCGCGAACGTCAGCACGAACGGCTTCAAGGGCTCGCGCGCGGTGTTCGAAGACCTGATGTACCAGACGCTGCGCCAGCCCGGCGCCAACTCGACGCAAAACACCGAGATTCCGTCGGGCAGCCAGATCGGCACGGGCGTGCAGCAGATCGCAACCGAGCGGCTGTACACGCAGGGCAACCTGACGCAGACCGGCAACTCGAAGGACGTCGCGATCAACGGCAACGGATTCTTCCAGGTGCAGATGCCGGACGGCACGATCGCGTACACGCGCGACGGCTCGTTCCAGACCGACCAGCAAGGCCGGCTCGTCACGTCGAGCGGCTTTCCGCTCCAGCCGGCGATCACGTTGCCGCAGAACGCGACCAATCTGACGATCGGCCAGGACGGCACCGTGTCGATCACGCAGGGCAATTCGACCAACACGGTGAACATCGGCACGATTCAGATCGCCACGTTCATCAACCCGGCCGGTCTCGACTCGATTGGCCAGAACCTGGTGCAGGAAACGCAGTCGTCGGGCGCGCCCAACGTCGGCCAGCCGAGCCTGAACGGCATCGGCTCGTTGCAGCAGGGTTTCGTCGAAACCTCGAACGTGAACGTCGTGCAGGAGCTGGTGAACATGATCCAGACCCAGCGCGCGTATGAAATCAACAGCAAGGCGGTGAGCACGTCCGATCAGATGCTGCAGACGCTCAGTCAGATGCAGGTTTGAACGTTCGTCGTCGCTTCGAACAGATAGTTATCAGGTAGGCGCTCACGAAGATGTCGCAGCTCATCAGTCTCATGGTTCGCACCGGTGCCGCGCGCGCGGCACTGCCGCTCGCACTCGCCGGCGCGTTGGCCGGCTGCGCGCTCGTGCCCAAAGACCCGATCGTGCAGCAGCCGATGACCGCGGTGCCGCCGGTCCCGCCACAATTGCAGGCGCCCGGCTCGATCTTCAATCCGGGCACGGCCGGCCATCCGCTGTTCGAAGACCAGCGTCCGCGCAATGTCGGTGACATCCTGACCATCGTCATCGCGGAAAACATCAACGCGACCAAGCAGTCCGGCGCAAACGCGAACCGCGCGGGCAACACGACGGTCGCGGTCACGCAGGCAAACTTCCTGTCCGGCCTGCTGAACAAGACGAACATCAACGGCACCGGCCAGAACCAGTTCCAGGCAAGCGGTGGCGCGAATGCGTCGAACACGTTTAACGGCGTGATCACCGTTACCGTGACGAACGTGTTGCCGAACGGCAATCTCATCGTCAGCGGCCAGAAGCAGATGCTGATCAATCAGGGCAACGAGTGGGTGCGCTTTTCCGGTGTCGTGAATCCGAACACGGTGGCGGGCGACAACTCGGTGTTCTCGACCGAAGTGGCCGACGCGAAAATCGAATACTCGGCGAAGGGCTATATCGATGAAGCCGAGCAGATGGGCTGGCTGCAGCGCTTCTTCATGAATATTTCGCCATGGTGATGACGATGCATGCCTCAACTCTTCGTCACGCGTTGATGGGCCCGTTTTCGCGGTCACTCGCGCGCTCACTGGCACGCGTCGGCGCGAGCCGCTCCGCGCGGGCCGTGCGGCAGGTGGCGGGCGCGCTGCTGTTCGTCGTGTCGGTGCTCGCGCTCGTCGCCGCATCGTCACCGGCCGCGCATGCGGAGCGGCTGAAGGATCTCGTGTCGATCCAGGGCGTGCGCGACAACCCGCTGATCGGTTACGGCCTCGTCGTCGGCCTGGACGGCACGGGCGACCAGACCACGCAGACGCCGTTCACGACGCAGACGCTTGCGAACATGCTGGCGAACCTTGGTATCGGCATTAACAACCAGCAGGCCGGCGCGACGAATGGCGGTGTGTCGCCGCTCACCAACATGCAGCTGAAGAACGTCGCCGCGGTGATGGTGACGGCGACGCTGCCGCCGTTCGCGCGACCGGGCGAAGCGATCGACGTCACGGTGTCGTCGCTTGGCAACGCGAAAAGCCTGCGCGGCGGCACGTTGCTGCTTACGCCGATGAAAGGCGCCGACGGTTCGGTGTACGCCCTCGCGCAGGGCAACCTCGCGGTCGGCGGCGCCGGCGCGAGCGCGAACGGCAGCCGCGTACAGGTTAACCAGCTTGCGGCCGGACGCATCACGGACGGCGCGATCGTCGAGCGGTCCTTGCCGGTCAACGTCGCGCAGGCGGGCGGCGTGATGGAGATGAACCTGAACGACATGGACTACGACAACGCGCAGAAGATCGTCGCAGTCGTCAACAATGCGTTCGGCATGGGGACCGCCACGGCGCTTGATGGCCGCACGATCCAGTTGCACGCGCCAGGCGATACCGCATCGCAGGTGTCGTTTCTCGCGCAGTTGCAGAACCTCGAGATCAAGCCGGCGAAAGCTGCGGCGAAGGTCATCCTGAACGCGCGCACCGGGTCGATCGTGATGAACCAGATGGTGACGCTCGAAAGCTGCGCGGTCGCGCACGGGAATCTGTCGGTGGTCGTCAATACGCAGACGGTGGTCAGCCAGCCGAATGCGTTTTCGAACGGGCAGACGGTCGCCGCGCGCCAGTCACAGATCCAGCTGAAACAGGACAATGGTTCGCTGAAGTACGTGACGGCCGGTGCGAACCTCGCCGATGTCGTCAAGGCGCTGAACGCGCTCGGCGCGACGCCGGCCGACCTGATGTCGATCTTGCAGGCCATGAAGGCGGCGGGTGCGTTGCGCGCCGACCTGGAAATCATCTGAGCAGGAAGCACGACGATGAATGCGGACTCTCCCAAGCCGGTAACGGATCTCGACCAGCGCTTCGCACTCGACGTACAAGGCTTCGACGCATTGCGCGCGCAGGCGAAGGCAGCGCCGCAATCCGCGCTGAAGGTTGCCGCGCGCCAGTTCGACGCGGTGTTCCTGCAGATGATGATGAAAAGCATGCGCGATGCGACGCCGCACGATGGCCCGCTCGATTCGCGCGACGGCGACCAGTTCATGTCGATGCTGGACGAACAGTTGTCGCAGCAGATGTCGTCCAAGGGGATCGGCGTAGCCGACATGATGATCAAGCAGCTCGCGCGTCAGGCGAACATCGCGGACGACGGTAACGGCTCGATCTTCGGTGGCGGCACGGGCTCGCTCGCGACGCTAGGTTCGCTCGCACGCGCCTATGCGAATCCGGCGGCAAACGGTGCGCTTGCGTCGGGCCGCGGCTACTCGGCCAACAGCGCGCTGACGCCGCCTGTGCGCGGCAACGGCCAGTCGGAGAAGGTCGACACGTTTGTTAACAAGCTGGCTACGCCGGCGCAGGCGGCGAGCGCCGCGACCGGCATTCCCGCGCGATTCATTATCGGCCAGGCCGCGCTCGAGTCGGGCTGGGGCAAGCGCGAGATCAAGAAGCCGGACGGCTCGACGAGCCACAATGTGTTCGGCATCAAGGCGACCAAAGATTGGACCGGCGACACGGTGTCGACCGTCACGACCGAGTATGTGGACGGCCAACCGCAGCGCCGCGTCGAGAAGTTCCGCTCGTACGCGTCGTACGAGGACGCGATGAGCGATTACGCGAGCATGCTGAAGAACAACCCGCGCTATGCGGCGGTGTTGAACGCTTCCCATGCAAAGAGCGCCGCGGGCTTCGCGGCCGGCATGCAGCGCGCCGGCTACGCGACCGATCCGCACTACGCGCGCAAGCTGATGTCGATCATGCAGCAGATGAGCTGAGCGCCGCTTCCCGTCTACGTGTCTCGCCTACCTCGCGTGTGCTCGTGCCAAAATTATTTGCGATCCGACTCTAAACTTCGTCGAATAATTGCCGCTATAGCGTAAAGATCGATTGCCGGAGGATCCCGGCAGATCGATCATAGAATACGCGTGTCGCCGGCGACGCCGGCGGTTCGCATCGCGAGATTACGACATCATGGAACCCAATCTGTCGACCGCCCAGCCGGAGGACGCCGTTGAGCCGACCGAGCACTTCGGTCGACGCAATCCGCTGGAAATCGGCGTTCAGCTGCGCAATCTTTTCAACCGCGGCGATTTTCTGACCGTGCAGTACAAGGGCGGCCAGCTGGTGACGCGCATCCTCGACGTCGACGTACGCACGCAGACTTTCGTATTCGACTGGGGCGCGCTGCCCGAGCAGAACCGGGGCTTGCTCGCCGCGCCTCATTGCCATTTCCTCGCGGCGCCGGAAGGTGTGCGCGTCGAGTTCGGCACCGGCACGCCGCGCGAGACGTCGTTCGAAGGCCGCCCGGCGTTCGAGTCCGCGTTTCCCGAGGTGTTGTACTACATCCAGCGGCGCGAGTACTTCCGCGTCGAAACGCCGATCCTCAACCCGTACTATTGCTCGGGCAAGCTGCCCGGCGGCGACACATTCCGCTTCGAGATTCACGACCTGTCGCTTGGCGGCATCGGGCTGCGCACGAGCGATGAGCGCGCGGCGACACTGCCGTTGAGCACGGTGCTGTCCGATGTCGAAGTGAATCTGAACGGCAGCGGCACGCTGTCGCTCGATCTGCAAATCGTCTCGCTGCGTGCGATGCCGGTGCCGCATGGAGGCGGTACGCGCTATCTGCTGGGTTTGCGGTTCATGTCGTTGCCGGGCAGCGCGGAAAACACGCTCCAGCGTTTGATCACGCAGCTTGAGATGAAACGCCGCTCGCTTGTGCGGGTTTGACCAATATGGGCGCGCGGCGACAGGCCGCGCGGTCAATTCGTCCATCTGGCCTAGGTGAACCGGCTGAACTGTTTTCAAACGACGACGTTCGCGAGAATGTCCGTTTCGAAACACGGTTCGCGCGATGCAGTGGCATCAACTCCTCAAACAAGGTCACCTCGATGTCGATGGCCGGCGCTATGACCTGACGCATCTGCTTGCCGGCGTCGTGCAGTTCACGATTCCCGGCACCGGCAAGTATCCGTTGCTGCCGGTCAGCATGCGGGTCGAATACACATCGCATTGCGTCAGTTATGGTCCTTTGGGCAACGGGGAGACGTTCGATTTCACAAGCCTGAGCGCGTCGCGTGTACGATCATCGCGGCGTCGAACGCGTATTCTGTTTTGACCGCTACCGCTGGTCGATGCAATTGCCCGGCATCATCGCGAAGCTCGGCAATCACACCTGCTCTACTTCACCGGCCGCGAAAACTGGCTAGCGATCGACCTGATCGATGACGAAGGCAGGCGCTGCGAGTATGAGGTGTTCTTTCGCCTGAGGCGCGGCGACGCACCGCACACGCTTCGCCTCGTGGTTGAAAGCGCGTACATTCGCGATCCCGCCAAGGGGAAACTTGGCGTTCCACGAAATCGCCGCGGCAGAATCAAGTTCGCCGTCATGGCTGCCAAAATCTTACGGGGCGAACCGATCCGCGATCCTGCGCAGAGCGGGTAGAAGCAGAAGGCGGCAGCGGAAATAGATGAGGCCCCTGTGAAGGGGCCTCGGTATATCGCGGGTACGCTTGCCTGATGAACCAGGATGAACCGGCACGGCCGGAACCTGCGAGAGCAGGCGGTAGGTAGACGTCCCTGTCGGAACCCCGAATGATCTACTTGGCCGCAAGTATATCCGTTTCCAACGTCCTTCGCCACTTGCACGGACTTCCTCGCCACTGGCCGGATGCCTGACCGGACCGTGGCCCAGGCGCGTCTGGCCGATATAGCACCCGATTTCCTTTGTCCTCTACGTTTTGACTTGCACAGACGCTACCGATAATGCAGCGTCGGCAAGTCTGTCGCGTCATGCCGAATACAGCCCGGTGACCCGCCCGATGCGCGGCTGGCATCCGTGCAATCCCTAAATTTTCGGCTGGCCGCGCCGATATACCGCTTGTTCACGCAACGGGCGGCTGTCCGCTGACCCGCCTTTCAGGAGCACGCATGTCGTCATCGAACCTATTCGGCATTGGTCTGAGCGGGCTGAATGCAGCGCAGCTCGGCATGTCGACGACGGGTAACAACATCGCCAACTCGGCGACGGCGGGATACAACCGCGAGCTTGCGATATTCGCGGAATCAAACGGGATGCAAACCGGCTCCGGCTTCCTCGGCGTTGGCGTCACCACGGTGACGATCCAGCGCCAGTTCAGCTCGACGCTGACGAGCGAGCTTTTCAGCACGCAATCGAAAAGCTCGGCGACGAGCACGTATTCGCAGCTGATCTCGACGTTGAACAATCTGATCGGCGACCCGACCAGTGGTATTGGCGGGGCCATCTCCAGCTTCTTCAACAGCCTGCAGACGCTCGCGGGCTCCGCGAACGACGGTCCGACCCGCCAGACGGTGATCAGCAGCGCTCAAGCGCTCGCGAGCCAGATCAACGAGATGGGCCAGCAGATCGACCAGGCGCGGCAGGGCGTCAATACGACGCTGACGAGTACAGTGACGCAGATCAACAGCCTGACCACGCAGATCGCGCAGCTGAATGCGCAGATCGCCAGCGCCGGCACGAACGGTCAGCCGCCGAACCAGCTGCTCGATGCGCGCGATCAGGCGGTCTCGCAATTGACACAACTGGTCGGCGTGAACGTTCAGACGTCAAGCGACGGCACCGATACGGTCACGCTGCCGAACGGGATGACGCTCGTCCAGGGAACCCAGAGCTATCAACTGGGCACGACTCCGTCGCCGAGCAACCCGTCTGAACTGGCGATCACGTATCTGGATCCGGATTCGGCCAATCCGGGCAAGTTTGTCACGACGGTGCTGTCCGATTCGTCGATCTCCGGCGGTTCGCTGGGTGGCACGCTTCAGTATCGCAGCCAGACGCTCGATCCTGCCGCGCAGCAGCTCGGCGCGATCGCGACCAGTTTCGCCGCACAGGTGAACGCACAAAACGAACTTGGCATTGACCAGAACGGTAACGCTGGCGGTCCGCTGTTCAAGGTCGCGGACCCGACGGTAATCGCGAACCGGAACAACACCGGCGGCGCGTCGGCGACGGCGACGCTCACCAATCCGGCTTCGCCACCGGTTGGCGACCTCAAGCTGACGTTCGACGGCACGAACTACACACTCACGAACACATCGACCGGCCAGGTGCTCGGCACGTCGACGACGCCGCCGACCGCAACCAACCCGATCGGCGGCGTGGCGATCACGATTACCGGCGCGATGGCCGCCGGCGATTCGTTCACGATCCAGCCGACCGAAGGCGCGCTCGATACTTTCGGACTCGCCACCACCGCTGGCTCCGCGATCGCGGCATCGTCGCCGGCCATCGCATCGAACGGCAGCGCGAACACTGGCACGGGCAAGATCGCGATCGGTGCGGCGAGCTCGGGCTTTGTGATCAGCTCGTCGATGACGCTCACGTACAACGCGACGACGAACACGCTCTCCGGTTTCCCGCCGGGCACGACAGTGACGGTCAACACGACGCCGCCGCAAACCATCACGATCGGCGCGACGACGGACACCGTGCCGTACGATCCGACGAACGGCGCAACCTATACGATCAACAGCACCGCCACGCCGCCGGCGTCGCCCAACGGCATTTCGTTCTCGCTGCAGGGGTCGCCGGCCACAGGCGATACCTTCACGGTCGGCCCGAACAGCGGCGGCACGCAAGACGGCAGCAATGCGACCGCGTTGTTCAACTTGAGTACCAGCACCGTGTTCAACGGCACGACGCTGACCAACGGCTACGCGCAGTTCGTGAACAATGTCGGCAATACGACGAGCAACCTGCTGGCGATGAGCACGACGCAGAGCGCGACGCTCGCGCAAATTACCGCGCAGCAGCAGTCGGTATCCGGCGTGAACCTCGACGAGGAAGCGACCAATCTGCTCCAGTATCAACAGCTTTACCAGGCGAACAGCAAGGTTATCCAGACCGCACAATCGATGTTCGACACAATCCTGCAGGCAATCAGCTGAGGCATTGAACAATGCGTATCGCTACATCTACGATCTATTCCCAAACGATCGAGAACATGGGTAACCAGCAGACGCTGCTCGCGCAGTTGGAGCAGCAGGCTTCGACGAACGTGCGCGTCGCGACGCCGGGCGACGATCCGCTCGGTGCGGCGCAAGCCGTGCAACTGTCGGCCACGGGCTCGGTTCTCGCGCAATTCTCGGCGAACCAGAACACGGCGACGAGCATGCTGAAAACGGAGGATTCGACACTGAGCAGCGTATCGACCGCGCTGCAAAGCGTCCTCACGCAGCTGAATGCACTGGGTGCGGGCGACCTCAACGACAGCAACCGGCAGGCGGCTGCGCAGGCCCTTCAGGGCCTACGCAGCCAGCTGATGTCGTTGGCGAACACCACCGACGGTCAGGGTAACTACATCTTCTCCGGCTTCCAGGGTGGGACGCCGCCGTTTTCAAATGCGTCGAATGGCGGGGTGACCTACAACGGCGACCTCGGCACGCGCACGCTGCAAATCTCGAGTACGACGTCCGTTGCGACCGCCGACAATGGCGCGAGCGTGTTCCTGAGCGTTCTGCCCGGCATTTCGCAGCCGGTGGCCGCGGGTGCGTCGACCAATACGGGCACCGGCGTGATCGGCGCGGTATCGATCACGACGCCGGGCGCGACGACCAACAACACGCCGTATTCGATCGTGTTCAGCAACGATCCGACCACGGGCGATCTCGTCTACCAGGTGAACGACACGTCGACCACGCCGCCCACCGCGATCGGCACGCCGCAACCGTTTACCGCCGGTCAGGCGATCGATCTCAACGGTGGCGAGAGCGTGACGCTTACGGGCACGCCGGCCGCAGGTGACTCGTTCACGGTCACGCCGGCCGCACAGGGCAATACGGACATATTTCAGACGATCGACTCGGTAATCGCCGCGCTCCAAAACCCGGCGCAAAGCAATCCGGCCGCGATGGCGACCATCGAGAACGCGATTAACGCCGCGCACACGCAAGTCGACAACACGATGACGAACGTCGCGACCGTGCAGGCGGCGGTCGCTGGACGTGAGCAACTGACGACAGCGATGGCATCGGTCAACTCGAAGCAGACGCTGCAGAACACCAGCAACCTGAGCGACATCACACAGGCCGACCCGGCGACGGTATTGAGCCAGCTCACGCAGATCGAGGCGATGCTGAACGCGACGGAAAAGACGTTTGCGTCGGTTACGCAAGGGGGAGGGCTGTTCGGGATGATCAATCTCTGAACTTGCCGCGAGCGGGTCGAGGACAAGAGAAGGGCGCGGTGCCGGCAGGCGTCGCACCCTTCTTGCCGGTGGCGGGCGAAAGCCGCCGCGTTACGGCGTGGGCCGTAGCGCAAGGGCGACGCGGCCCATTTCCTCAATGCCGTTGTCGATCATCCGCGCAAAGAACGGAATCATGTTCGGCAGCATCAGCTGGATCAGCAGCAGACCGACCAGCATCGTGAGCGGAAAGCCGACCTGGAAGATACCGATCTGCGGCGCCGCGCGGTTCAGGATGCCCAGGCAGAGGTTCGCGATCAGCAGCGCGGCGACCACCGGTAGCGCGAGCAGCAGGCCGCCCGCGAACAGCGTCGCGCCCCAGTCAGCGAGTGTGCGCCAGCCGGGCGCGCTCAGCAGGTTCGCATCGACGGGCACCGCCTGGAAGGTCATCACGAGCGCGCTGATTACCTGCAGGTGACCGTCGAGTGCGACGAACGCCAGCATCGCGATCATGTTCAACAGCATCGACACCACGTCGGTCGAGCCATGCGATTGCGGGTCGAACAGTGTCGCGAACCCAAGGCCCATGCCGAGGCCGATGATGCCGCCGGCCGTTTCGACCGCGCCGAACACGATCTGCATCGTGAAGCCGAGCGCAAGGCCGATTAGCAACTGGTTGACGAGAATCCACGTGCCGGCCGCCGAGAAGACGGTCACTTGCGGCATCGCGCCGAGCGTCGGCGCGATGATCACCGCCATAAACGCTGCGAGACCGACTTTCACGCGGATCGGTACCGATGCGTGACCGAGGATCGGCGCGCTCGCGACCAGCGCGAGAATGCGCACGAACGGCCAGAGGAACGCGGTGAGCCACGCGTTCAGTTGCGCATAGGTGACGGTGAACATGGCGGATGGACCCGAATGCGGCGGCCGGGCGCGTGCCCGGCTGCACCGGTTGCGTTCAGTTTGCGACGTTCGGGATGTTCATCAGGATCTGACGCATGTAGTCGATCATCGTCGTCAGCATCCACGGGCCGGCGATCACGAGCGTGAGCGCCACGGCGGCGAGCTTCGGGATGAAGGTCAGCGTGCTTTCGTTGATCTGCGTGGCGGCCTGAAAGAGGCTCACGACCAGACCGACCGTCAGCGCGACGAGCAGCAGCGGCCCCGCGAGCAGCAGCGTGACGCGCATCGCGTCGTGCGAGAAGGTCATCACGGTTTCGGGTGTCATCGCGGTTCGACTCCGGTGCCTGGGTTGAAAACGTCGGGGGATAGCCGACGGTTACGTGAAGCTCTGCGCGAGCGAGCCGATCAATAGCTGCCAGCCGTCGACGAGGACGAACAGCATCAGCTTGAACGGCAGCGAAATCGTGACCGGCGATACCATCATCATACCCATCGACATCAGCACGCTCGCGACGACAAGGTCGATGATGATGAACGGAATGAAGATCGTGAAGCCGATCTGGAACGCGGTCTTCAGCTCGCTCGTCACGAAAGACGGCACGAGCAGCGACAGCGGCACGTCTTCCGGTCCCTGCATCGGCGGCGTATGCGCGATCCTGGCGAAGAGCGCGAGATCCGTCTCGCGCGTCTGGCGCAGCATGAATGTCTTGAACGGCGCGACGCCGCGCTGCACCGCGTCGTCCATCGACAGCGTGCCGGCTGCGAACGGCTTGTAGCCGTCGTTGTACGCCTTGTCGAGCACAGGCGACATCACGAACAGCGTCAGAAACAGCGCGAGGCCGACCAACACCTGGTTGGGCGGCGTGGTGGTCGTGCCGAGTGCCTGGCGCAGCAGCGACAGCACGATGATGATGCGCGTGAAGCTCGTCATCATCAGCACCATCGCCGGCAGGAACGACAGCATCGTGAGCACGAGCATCGTCTGCACGCTCAGCGAATAGGTCGTGCTGCCGTTCGGGCCGGGGGTCGCATTCAGCGCCGGCAGGCCCGCCACCTGGGCAAACGAGGCAGCAGGCAGCGCCAGCATCAGGGCCGGCAACAGAAGCGCTGCGACGGTGCGCAGCCGGACCGACGAAAGGCGCCGCGCCACTCGGATCAATGCATGAGCTGCGCCGTCGCGGCGCAAGGCGGAACGATTCGCTTGCATCTATCGGTCTCCGCCGGTGTGCCGTTGCAGACGTTTCGCCGCTTCGCTTTTCAGCGCGTCGCGAAAGCGCTGGCCAAATGTGCCGGGCAGGCCGCCGCCGGACGGGGCGGAATCATCCGCGGACGGATTGCCAGCCCCGCCCGGGCCGGCGTGGGTGGACCCCGCCGGCATGTCGTACAGCAGCCGCACGTTGCCGGGCGCCGCGCCCAGCACCAGCCAGCGGTCGCCGATTTCGACGACCGCGACGCGCTCCTTGCCGCCGAGCGATGTGCCGCCGATGGTTTTCACGAGGCCGCCGCGCTGACCGGGCTGCAAGCCGAGGCGCCGCGCGAGCCACGCGCAGCCGAACACGAGCGCGATCACGACGGCCAGGCCAATCAGGGTTTGCAGGATCGCGCCCGCGCCGAGCGCCGGCACGGCAGAGCCTGCGCCGACGCCGGATGCGATCTGCGCGGCGTGGTTGACTGCGTTGAGGTCCGCCGCCTGGGCGGACAACGGTGCGCACGCGGCGATGACCGTTGCGATACAGGCGCCGCGGTTCATGCGCATCGCGCGTTTCCCGAAGCGCCATAAACCGTCGCGCGCGGACGTCCGATGCCCGGCCGCGACCACTGCGGGTTTCATCGGTTCAGTTTCCGGATCCGCTCGGACGGCGTGATGATGTCGGTGAGGCGGATGCCGAACTTGTCGTTGACGACCACCACTTCACCCTGCGCGATCAGGCAGCCGTTGACGAGCACGTCCATCGGTTCGCCGGCAAGGCCGTCGAGTTCCACGACCGAGCCTTGCGCGAGCTGCAGCAGGTTGCGGATCGCGATCTTTGTGCGGCCGAGCTCGACGGTCATCTGGACGGGGATGTCCAGAATCATGTCGATATCGTTGCGCGTCGCAGTCGACGTCACCTTCGACAGCGGCTGGAAGACACCTGCCGCGGCGGGCGTCACATCGTTGCCGTTCTGCTCGGCCAGCGCGGCCGCCCAATCGTCGAGCGCGGGATCGCCTGCTTCGCCAGCCGCGGCTTCGGCACCCGGGGCAATTTCCGGCAGCGGCATAGCCGGAACCGGGTTCGGGGTCGGGGTGGGGGTCCCGTTCAGGTCACTCATATCCGCCTTCCTTCATTGTGTCCGCGGCGCTGATCATCTTCAGGACCCGCAACGCGTATTGACCATTGAAAATTCCGTAACCGCATTCCATCACCGGCACGCCGTCGACCTTCGCGGTAATGAATTCCGGGATGTTGATCGGCAGCACGTCGCCCGCCTTCATGTTGAGGATTTTCTCGAACGTGATCGGGATCTGCGCGAGGTCGGCGGTTACCTCAACCTCGGCGGCCTGCACCTGCTGCGACAGCACGCGCACCCAGCGGCGGTCGACTTCGAGCGCTTCGCCCTGGATTGGCGAGGACAGCACATCGCGGATCGGCTCGATCATCGAGTACGGCATGCAGATGTGCAGCGTGCCGCCGGTCGAGCCGAACTCGATCGAGAACTGGGTGACGACGACCACTTCGTTCGGCGTCGCGACGTTCGCGAACTGCGTGTGCATTTCCGAGCGCACGAACTCGAACTGCAGCGGGCGCACGCTTTTCCACGCGGTCGTGTAGTGCTCGAACACGAGGCTGAGCAGCTTGCTGATGATGCGCTGCTCGGTCTGCGTGAAGTCGCGCCCTTCGACGCGCGTATGGAAGCGCCCATCGCCGCCGAACAGGTTGTCGACCACGAAAAACACGAGGTTCGGGTCGAACACGAACAGCGACGTGCCGCGCAGCGGCTTCACGTGCACCAGATTCAGGTTGGTCGGGATCGGCAGGTTGCGCGTGAACTCGCTGTACTTCTGCACCTTCACCGGACCGACCGAGATCTCGGCGGTGCGCCGCATGAAGTTGAAGATGCCGACGCGCATCAGTCGCGCAAAGCGCTCGTTGATGATTTCGAGGCCGGGCATCCGGCCGCGGACGATGCGCTCCTGGGTCGCGATGTTGTACGGGCGTACGCCCGCCCGGTCGGCCTGCTCGGACTTGTCGTCGTGCTCGCCGGTGACGCCTTTCAGGAGGGCATCGACCTCCTCCTGGGACATGAACTCTTCGTGGCCCATCTAGATTCCTTGTGCGTCGGTTCGCGATTGGGGAAGACGCGCTCTGGCGCGACGCGTCATCACTGCACGACGAACTCGGTGAACAGCACGTCGTCGACGTGGACCGGCGGGGCGCCGGTTTCGGTCGGCTGTTCGATCAGCGTGGCGAGTTCTTTCGCGAGCGCGCGTTTGCCGTCGAGCGGTGCGAGATCTTCCGGATGCTTGTTCGACAGCGCGAGCAGCACGCGGCTGCGGATCTCCGGCATGTGCGCGGTCAGGTGTTCCTGCGTCTGCTGATCGTTGAGCTTCAGCGTGAGGCCGATGCGCAGATAGTGTGCCTCGCCGTCGTCCGATTGCAGATTGACGGTCATCGGCTCGAGCGCGAAGAAGACCGGGATGACCGGCGCGACGGCCTGCTTCTGCGCTTGCATCCCTTGCGCCGGCGCGCTCTCGTGGCGGTTCATGTAGAACCAGGTGCCGCCGCCGGCCAGTGCGGCCGCGAGGAGCGCGATCAGCACGATCACGAGCGTGCGTTTGATAAGCCCTGGCGAGCGCGGCTGCGCGGCGACTTGCTGGTTTGCGGTCGTGGTGGCCATGTGTCGTGTCTGTGAAGGCGGCGGCTGCCCGAGGTCAGCGTGAAGTCAGTTTGTTACCGTGCATTGTTCGTTAAACGCAAGCCGTGCGATGGGTCGAAAAGAGGGGGGATTCGCGGTTAGCTCGTGGGTTCGAGATCGGCTCGCGGCGGCAAATGCGGGCATGCGTCGCTGTGTACGTACGGCGCTGCGCGCGCATGCACGCACAACGGGCGGAGCGCCGGTCCATACCGTGTTCTACTGCCGGGCGTCCCGCCTGCGTTGACTTCGCCTGCCCTACGCGAACGTATCGACCAATCCCACTGTGCGGCGCGTCGGCACCGCTGTGGCCGCCGACGTTGCAGCAGCATCATCGGCAGCGATGTCGCCATAGCCACCCCGGCCGCCGCCACTCCTGCCGCCGTCCTGCGCCTGCTGTCCGTTCTGTCGTGCGAAACCGTCGCTGACGCTCGCGCTGCCCAGGCTGATGCCGTTCTGCTCCATCGCCTCGCGCAGCTTCGGCAACGCGGCTTCCACCGCGTCGCGCACCTGCTGGTGCTGCGACATGAAGAGCGCGTGCGCATGGTTGTCCGCCACTTGCAGCACGACTTGCAGCGGCCCGAGATTCGCAGGGTTCAGCGTCAGTTCCGCGCTTTGCTGGCGCACGTTCGACAGGAACACGACCTTCTGGCTGAGCGCTTCGTCCCAGTCCGTGCTGCCGACTTGCGGCGCGAGCGCGTCGGCCGCCGAGCCCGCCGTTCCCGATTTTGCCGATTGCGACGCGCCTGCGCCGCTGGTTCCGGCCGCTGCTGCCGCGCCCGCTTGGGTCGCGGCAAGTGCCGCGTTCAGCGCGTCGCCGTTGCCGGCTGCCACAGGCAGGCTGTTCGCCGCCGCCGCCGCGCTATCGGCGTTCGTCGCGGCGGCCGCCGCAGCGGCGCTGGCGCTCGTCGCGCTGGCTTGCGCCGCTTGCGTTGCCGCGGTCGTGGCGGCGGACCCGTTGTTGTCCATCGGCATCATATTTTTCGCGCCATTGTCCGCCGCTGCCTTGCTGTCGCCGAGCATCGGTCCGAGCCCGAAGCCCTTGCCCTGCGAGGTGCCGTGGCCGCCGCCGCTCAGATCGGCGTTCACCTTGTCACCCGTCGCGGCGCTGGTCGCGCCCGCCGCAAGATTCTGCACCGGCAGCGCGGTCGGATCCTGACGCCCGTTGAGTGCGGCGAGAACCGAATCGTACTTTTGATGCACGGATTTCCCGTCGCCCGCGAGCCCTTTGTGAGCGCCGACGCCGCCGGCTTTTGCGCCGCCGGCAAGCGCGGTGGCCGCGTCGTCCGCGGTTGCGTTGTCGGCGGTCGCGCTCGCGTCCTTGGCCGCGTCCGCTGCCGCGTTGGCGCGTGCCTGCGCTTGCGCGGCAGCTTCAGCGGCGGCCGCTGCTGTTGCCGCTGCATCCGCGCTGTTCGACGCCTGCGTGTCCTGCGACTTCGAACCCGTGTCGCCGTTCTTGTCGCTATCCGGTTTGCCGGCCTGCTGCGTGCTGTTGTCCGTCGACGACGATGACGACGGCTTCGTCGTCGAAGCGTCCTGCGACGCGTCCGGCTGCGCCGGCTGTGACGAGGCCGGTGCGCTGTCGCCGGGGTGCACGGTGCCTGTGCCGGTCGATGCGCTCGCATTGTCCGCGCTGTTGTTCTGCTGCGGCTGCGAACCGGATGGATTGGCCGTCGACGGCGGCTGCTGCTGCGCAGCCGGCGCCGGCGCGGCCGCCGTATTGGCCGCGTTGTTCTGTGCGTTGATGCTTTGCTGCAGCGTCTGCGCGAAAAGCGCGGCGCTATTTGCGCCGGACGCGTTGCTGACTGCCGCGCCTTGCGCGCTCAGCAGCGAATCGATCATCGAAATTCTCGACATGATGTTTCCCGTCGGTCAAAGCCGTTACTCAAACCTGGTCCAGAAAACCCGGCCGCGTGACTCGCGTCACGCGTTGCCGGTACGCATTCTTAATATCCGTGCGCCGAACTCGTCGGCATCCCGCTGTTCGCGGCGCGCGCTCTTGCGCGCTTCGACGGCGTCGCCGCGCGCCTGCAGCACTTCGTAAGAGCCGAGCTTCTGCTTCTGCTTCTGCCACTCGGGCTTGGCCGCCTCGACGCGGGCGGTCGCGTTCGTGAGCTGTCTGCGCTGCTGCTCGATCGCCGCGTCGAGCGTATCGATAAACGCCTGGAAGTTGCGCATGTTGCCGGCCGCCATGCCGAGCTGCGCGGACGTCGTGAAACGCGTGTAGTACTCGTTGCGGTACTGGATCAGCGCGTTGAGCTGCGCTTCGACGTCGTTGCGTTCGCGCTGCGCGCGGCCAAGGCGTTGGGCTGCGCCATCCAGTTCATCCTGGGCAAGCTCGATCAGCATCTGCAGCGGCGTGGGGTCCGACATCGTCAGCCTCCTTCGGTGAACAGCGAGCCGAGCGCTTTAAGGCTCGCGTCATAAGGTGCGCATTCGCGGTATCCCTGCTGCAGGAACGCTTCGATGCGCGGATAAAGGGCGATCGCCCGGTCGAGCAGCGCATCGCGTCCGCTCGTATAGGCGCCCACGTTGATCAGATCCCGGTTGCGCTGATAGCGCGACAGCATCTGCTTGAGCATGCGGGTCTTTTCGAGGTGCTTGTCGTCGATCAGCGCGTTCATCGCACGGCTGATCGACGCTTCGATGTCGATCGCCGGGTAGTGTCCGGCCTCGGCGAGCACACGCGACAGCACGATATGGCCATCGAGAATCGCGCGAGCCGAATCGGCGATCGGGTCCTGCTGGTCGTCGCCTTCGGTGAGCACGGTGTAGAACGCGGTGATCGAGCCGCCGCCCGCGGGTCCGTTGCCGGTACGCTCGACCAGCGCGGGCAGCTTCGCGAACACCGAAGGCGGGTAGCCCTTGGTCGCCGGCGGTTCGCCCACCGCCAGCGCGATCTCGCGCTGTGCCATCGCATAACGGGTCAGCGAATCCATCAGCATCAGCACGTGCTTGCCCTGGTCGCGGAAGTATTCGGCGAGCGATGTCGCGTACGCGGCAGCCTGCATCCGCAACAGCGGCGATACGTCCGCTGGCGCCGCCACGACGACCGATCGCGCGAGGCCTTCCTTGCCGAGAATCTGCTCGATAAATTCCTTCACTTCGCGGCCGCGTTCGCCGATCAGGCCGATCACAATCACTTCGGCGCTGGTGTAGCGCGCCATCGTGCCGAGCAGCACAGACTTGCCGACGCCCGAGCCGGCAAACAGGCCCATCCGCTGGCCGCGGCCGACGGTCAGAAGCGCATTAATCGCGCGCACGCCGACGTCGAGCACTTTGTGGATCGGCTCGCGATGCAACGGGTTGATGGTCGGCGCGGTCAGCGGCGCATCGTCGACGGCGGCGAGCGGGCCGAGATCGTCGAGCGGCTTGCCGGATGCGTCGAGCACGCGGCCGAGCAGGCCCCAGCCGACCGGCAGGCGCTTGGCGCCCGTCATCGGGTCTTCGACCGGCGCGCTTTCGAGTGCAAATACGCGTGCACCGGGCAGCAGTCCGTGCACTTCGGTGGTCGGCATCAGAAACAGACGATCGCCGGCGAAGCCGACGACTTCTGCTTCGGCCATCGCGAGCGTGCTGCCGGGCGGCAGTTCGATCATCACTTCGGAGCCGACCGATAGCCGCAGGCCGACCGCCTCGAGCACGAGACCCGCTGCGCGCGTGAGGCGCCCGCATGCCCGTAGTGGCTTCGCGATCGCATTGCGCGTGCGCAGCCCGTCGAGCCGTGCGCGCCATGCCTCCAAATGCGGGTTGTCTGCCGCGACGCCTGTCTGCGCATGCGGCGGGTTCGAGCCGAACGACGCGAGTGCGAGTTCGCGCTCGAGCGGCGTGAGGTCGCTGGTGGCGATTTCGTCGAGGGTCGGCGGGCTTACCATGTGCTGACCTTGCCGAGCGCGGCGGCAACGCGCTCCCAGCGTGTGCTCAGGGTCGCGTCCACTTCGCCGGTGGCGGCCTGCGCGCGGCAGCCACCGCGCTCGATCGCCGGATCGGTGCGCACATTCCAGCCGCGCGCACGCAGCTCTTCCATCAGATACGCTTCGACGATCGGCAGATCCGCCGGGCTCACAATCAGATGCGGCGCGCCGGACAGCGCCGGCTCCGCGGCGATCACTTCGCGCGCGGCGGCGACGAGCGCAGTGGGGTCGTGCTGCACGTGCTGGCGCACCACCTGTTGCGCGATATCGAGCGCGAGCGCGACGAGCGTCTCGGCCACTTCCGTTTGCGCGGCGTTGAGCGCGCCTTTGAACGAATCGGCGATCGCGATTACGCGCTCGGCTTCTTTGCGCGCTTCGGCGCGCCCCTGCTCGACCCCTTTTGTGTGTCCCTGCTCGTAGCCCGCCTGATAGCCGAGCGCCTGGCCGGCCACGTGACCGGATGCGACGCCCTCCGCGTGTGCCGCGTCGCGCAGCCGTTGCAACTCGGCCTCGATGTCGCGTTCATCAACGGGTTCGGGTTCCGGCACCGGGTCGAACGATGCCATCTCCCAGCGCTGATACGCCGACAGGCTGTCGCTGCGCGCGGACTCACGTTCAGACATAAGCATCTTCCGCCTTGCCGCCGATCACGATCTGGCCGCTTTCGGCGAGGTTGCGCACGATCTGCAGGATGCGCCGTTGTTGCGTTTCGACTTCGGACACGCGCACCGGGCCGCGCGCGTCGAGGTCTTCGGCGAGCAGTTCGGCCGCCCGCTGCGACATGTTCGACAGGAACTTCTGCCGCAGCGCGGGCTGTGCGCCTTTCAGCGAGATGATCAGTGCTTCCGATTCCACTTCCTTCAGCAACAGCTGGATCGCGCGGTCCTCGAGGTCGAGCAGGTTCTCGAATACGAACATCTGGTCGATGATCTTCTGTGCGAGTTCGGCGTCGTACTGCCGTACGTTTTCGAGCACCGACTCCTCGTGGTTGCTCGGCATGAAGTTGAGAATTTCCGCCGCGGTGCGAATGCCGCCCATCGGGCTGCGCTTCAGGTTGTCGCTACCCGACAGCAGGCCGGTCAGCACGTCGTCGAGCTCGCGCAGCGCGGCCGGCTGGATGCCGTCGAGCGTCGCGATGCGCAGCAGCACGTCGTTGCGCAGCCGCTCGCTGAAGCATGCGGCGATCTCGGATGCCTGATCGCGGTCGAGGTGCACGAGAATCGTCGCGATGATCTGCGGGTGTTCGTTCTTGATCAGTTCGGCGACCGCCGCCGAGTCCATCCACTTGAGGCCTTCGATGCCGCTCGTGTCGCTGCCTTGCAGGATGCGGTCGATGATCGCGCCGGCCTTGTCTTCGCCGAGCGCCTTGGTCAGCACCGAGCGGATGTAATCGCTCGAATCGAGCGATAGCGCGGTGTGCTGTTCGGCTTCGCGCGCAAACTCCTGCAGTACCTCGTCGACCTGCTCGCGGGTCACGTTGCGCAGCGCGGCCATCGCGACGCCGATCTTCTGCACCTCGCGCGGGCCGAGGAACTTGAATACCTCCGCCGCCTCTTCCTCGCCGATCGACATCAGCAGCAGCGCGCTTTTGGTTATGCCTTCAGCGTTCATCGGACACCCAGTTCTTGACGACGGTTGCGACGATCTTCGGATCCTGGCGGGCAATCGTGCGCGCGTACTCGAGGTTGCGCTCGAAGCGATGCTTCTCGTTTTCGAACGCGAGCAGCGCCGCGTCCGGACCATCTTCGGCCTTCTCGGCGGCTGTCATGCCGTCGAGCAGCATCGGTTCGTCGGACGAGGGCAGCGCCGCGGTGGCGGTCGCCTCGGCCGGCGGCGGGAACGCGCGGCGCAGCGCCGGCTTCACCATCACGAAGTAGAGGAACAGCGCGACGGCCGCGATGCCCAGATACGTCGCGATCTGCTTGCCGAGCGCGATCATGTCCGGCTGGCGCCACCACGGCAGGTTCGCGTTCGGGTCGACCGGCACCGTGAACGGGCTATTGACGACGTTCACCGAGTCGCCGCGCTTCGCATCGAAGCCCATTGCGTCCTTCACCAGCTGTTCGACCTGCGCGAGCTTATCGGCGGGCAGCGCCTGCATCGTCGTGTGACCCTTCGCGTCGACGCGCGGCATGTAGTTGACCACCACCGCGACCGACAGCCTGCGGATGCCGCCGCCGCCTTGCTGGAAGTGGCGCACCGTTTTGTCGAGCTCGTAGTTGGTCGTTGAATCCTTGTGATCGCTGATCGGCGTCGGCGGGGTGGCGCCGCTCGCGCCGTTCGGTGCGTCGATCGGCGCCTGCGTCGCCTGCGGCGGCTGGTTCGTCAGCGCGCCCGGCACGCCCGATGCGCCGGCCTGCTGCGTCTGCACGTCGCTGCTCGACTGCTGGCTGCGGATTGCCGACTGGCCCGGGTTGCCACCGTTCGGCTGATAGGTTTCGGCGGTCTGCTCGACCTTCGAGAAGTCGATGTCGGCGCTGACCTGCGAGTGCGCATTGCCGGCGCCGAAGAGCGGCGCGAGGATTGCGTCGACGCGCTGCTGCGTGTCGCGCTCGACCTGTTTCACATATTTGAGCTGGCTCGCGTCGAGCCCGGTGCCGGCGCTCGGCTGCGTGAGCAGGTTGCCGTCCTGGTCGACGATCGTCACGTTGCGCGGCGACAGTTGCGGCACCGCCGACGCCACCATATGCGTGATCGCGTTCACCTGGCCTTCATCGAGCACGCGGCCCGGATACAGATTCACCATCACCGATGCGGACGGCGGCTCGGCATCGCGCACGAACACCGACTGCTTCGGAATGGCCAGATGCACGCGTGCGGACTGCACGGTCGAGATCGTCTGGATCGTGCGTTCGAGCTCGCCTTCGAGCGCGCGCTGGTAGTTCACTTGCTCGGCGAACTGGCTGATGCCGAACTTCTGGTTGTCGAGCAGTTCGAAACCAACCGAACCGCTTTTCGGCAGACCTTGCTGGGCGAGGCGCATGCGCATCTCATGCACCTGGTCGGCGGGCACCATGATCGCGCCGCCGCCGTCGGACAGCTTGTACGGAATGTTCGCCTGCTGCAGCGCGGCGACGATCGCGCCGCCGTCGCGGTCCGTCAGGTTACTGTAAAGAACCTTATAGTCGGGCGCACGCGACCACATCACGAGCCCGACGACGATCGCGATCAGCAGCGCGACGGCGACGATCAGCGGCGCGCGCGGGTTGCCGCGCATCTGGGAAATCGACGACGGAAACGACGACAGCCGCTGCGCGAAATTGCCGCCGAGGCCGAGGTCGGCCGCTGCGGCAGCCTGGCCGGCAGCGGCGCCCGCCGTGCCCGCGGCGGCGGGCTGCGGGTTGGCGAGGCCCATGCTGCGGCTTTCGGGGTTGATCAAAGAATTGGCTGACGAATCCATGCGTCGGGGTTCTCCGGGGATGCCAGGGCTCGGTCCGCGGGGGCCGCGGCAATCGCAGCGGGCGCGCGGACAGAGACTTTCACGTTGGGCATTTTCCACGGCGGGATGCAACGTGATTGGCCGAATAGAGCAGGGTTTTCCCCCCAGTTTCGCGGCTGTCCGTAAGACTCCCGCGTTTATGCTTCCCGTCAATCCGGCATGGCGGCCGTGGTCGGTTCGCGCAGCGCCGGTTCTTTTTCCCTGGAGCAATCATGACCGTCGCGAACCCGCTGACTTCCGCGCTGCAGCAGATCCAGTCGATGGCGTCGGAAGCGGCCGGCGACCCGGCCGCGCCGGGCGCGCAAGCAGGCGCCACGTACACCGGCAGCTTCGGCGCCGCGCTGAAAGCGTCGCTCGACAAAGTCAGCAATGACCAGATGAGCGCCGACAACGAGGCGAAGGCGTTCGAAGTCGGCGCGCCGAACGTGTCGTTGAACGATGTGATGATCGACGGCCAGAAGGCCGGTATTGGCTTCCAGTTCGCGCTGCAGGTGCGCAACAAGCTGGTGACCGCGTACAACGACATCATGCAGATGCAGGTGTGATCGGCGCGAAGCGCTCCCGGCAGTCCCTCGTTCGGCACCCTAAAGCTTTGTCCTGACCGTCCGATAACACGGACACAGTCACCGCAGCGCGCCTTCGCGCAGCAGTGGGGCTGGCTTTGTCTGGATCAACCGCAGCGCGCATCACACAGGAGGAGCGCCGATGTTTTCCCCAGGGCACGCCGGAGCCAACGCTTACGCACGCGTGGGCAACGAGACAGGGGTGATGGGGGCAAGTCCGCATCGCCTGATCGCGATGCTGTTTCAGGGTGCGCGCAAGGCAATTGGACAGGCACGCTTTCATCTGCAGCAGGGCGAAGTCGGACGGCGCGGCGAAACGATCGGCAAGGCGATCTCGATCATCGAGAGCGGCCTGCAGGCATCGCTGGACCGCAATGCCGGCGGCGAAATCGCCGAGCGGCTCAATGCGCTGTACGGCTACATGGCAAGGCGCCTGCTGGAAGCGAATATCAAAAGCAATGAAGCGATGCTGATCGAAGTTGACGGTCTGCTCGCAACGCTCGAGGAAGCATGGACGGGTATTGGGCCGGAGGTGGCGCGGATTGCGGCACAGGGATCCGCGGAAGCGGCGAGATGACTGCGAATCAGGAATACTTCGCCCGCTATGAGGCGATCGCGGCAATATCGTGCCGGATGTTGATGGCCGCCCGCGATGCGCTGTGGGGCGAATTGGCTCACATGCAGAACGAGTATCGCAGTCTGGTCGACAGTCTGAAAGAAGCCGAAGCGGGCGTGCATCTCGACGATGACGAGCGCGGCCGCAAATACGAGTTGATTCGTGAAATTCTCGCCAATGACGCCGCGATCCGCGAACTCGCGAATCCGCGTCTCGCGAAGCTGTCCGCGCTGTTCGCGGGCCGCACGGCGAAGGTACTGAAAGAGATCTACGGGGCGCGGTGAGACAGGCTAGCCGCCGGCGCACGTACGCCGGCGGCGGTTTGCCTGTCGACGCTGATCAGGCGGTCCCTCCCGCTGACCGATTCCGGATTTTTGTCACTAATTTCTGTTTTTTGCCTGGCGACGACAGGAAGGATGCATGACCAACATCGACACGGCCGTTGCTGCGCTGCTCGCGAGCCGCGTTGACAGCCTGTTGTCGATTGCTTCACGCAGCAATGCCTCGACGGCGCAGACGGGCACGTCCGCGCTGACTGTCGATACGCCGACGACGAGCGGCACGCCGGTTTCGTTACTCGATAACCAGCCGCAGGCTTCCACCCAGACCATCCTGTCGCGCATCGCGCTGACGCTCGACGCGATCATGCGCTCGGGCGGCGATGCGACGCCGTCGGTCGTCGGCCAGTGGCCGATCTGGCCGGTCGTGCCGGCGCTCGAGGAAGGGCTCGGCGCGCAGCCGGGCGCCACGCCGGACGGCAACGCTGCGCAAGCCAACCCGGGCAACGGCGCGGCTACGCCGACGCCTTCCCAGTCTTCCCAGACGCAAACCCAGACCGGCGCCGCGCAAGCTTCAACGGCCGCGACGCTCGCTGCCGTTACGGTACCGGTCGACGCGCTCGCGCAGGCGCTGCGTCAAACGGTCGGCGAAAGCGGGCTCTTCTACGAATCGCATCTTGCGCAGTGGCTCAGCGGCCAGCGCCCGCCCGCATCGTTATCCGATGAGCCGCAGAACCGGCTGGTCGCCGAGGCGGCGCAAATGCCGCTCGACTGGGCGCTCGATGAAGACGCCGCGGCGGATGGCGATGGCCCTCCGTCATGGTGGCGCGGCGGCTCGTCCGCGCAGCCAGGCGGTGGCGCGACCCAGTCAAACGCGGCGGCGCACCAGGCGCAGGGCAACCCGATGCCGATGTCGGCGCGCCTGGCAGCCGCCGTTCAGGAGTTTGCCGAAGACGCGTTCGGCAGCGGTCCGTCGCCGCAGTCGGCGCGCGACGGTGCGCAAGCGGGCAACGCGAACAACGGCCAGGCGAATGCGGCGCAGGCGCAGCTGTCGACGCAGGCGATGGCCGCCTCGGTGCATCCGGCGACCGTCACGCTCGTGCGTCAGCAGCTCGATCTGCTGGCAACCGGCGAATTCCGCTGGAGCGGCGAAGCATGGCCCGGCGCGCGGCTCGACTGGACGATCGAGGAGAGCGTGGATCGCTGGTCGCGCGGCGGCGATGGCGACGCGGAGGATATGGAGGGGGTTCATCCATGGCGCACCCGGCTCACGCTGTCGTTGCCGGTGCTGGGCACGATCGATGCCGATCTGACGCTGGTCGGGATGCAACTTGTCGCACGCGTGCAGGCCAGCCCGACGGGCGCCGCGCGGCTTGCGGCGCAAGGCGAATCGTTCAGGCAGCGTCTGGCGGCAGTCGGCATCGCGCTCCATGCGCTGTCGATCCGGGAAATCGTTGGAGGCGGCCCCGGTGGCGGTCCCGGCGGCGGGCTGGGCAGCGGGACGTCGGCGACGCAAGCCGCGCAGGCCTATGCGCGTTCCGCTTCCGCGGCAGCCGGCGCCGGCCATCCGGCAGGCGACGCACATGCCGGCAGCCATGGAGCGACGCCGTCCGGCCCCTTCGACGCGGACGTTCTGCTTTGAGCCGCACCCATCGCAAGAGCGCGGCGGCGCTCTCATACGACGATCAACGACCGGGCGGCACGCCGCGCGTCGTCGCGAAGGGGTATGGGCTCGTCGCGGAAATGATCGTGCAGCGCGCGAAAGAGGCTGGTCTCTATGTGCACGAGGCGCCGGAGATGGTGTCGCTGCTGATGCAGGTCGACCTTGATGCGCGAATTCCGCCGCAGCTTTATCAGGCGGTCGCGGAACTGCTGGCGTGGCTGCACCGGCTGGAAAGCGGTGCGGCCGACGCAACCGACGAACCAGGCGCGGACAATACCGTTTCGATCGCTCCCGAGCCACACGGCGACCCGGCCGTGGATTCCGCTGCCGCGCGCTTGCCGCGCGGCGATGTTCCGCCGACGCGCTGGTTGAAATAACGCGCGAGGCTCGGGCGGGTCACGCCGCAAATGCGCGTTCGACGAGTGCCGCGTGATCCAGCGTCGGCGGCAACGAGCCATAGACGCGGCCGCTATCGCCGCAACCATCGGCGACGCGCGTCGCAATGAACGCGTCGGCGACGCACGACGGCGCGTGCTGCACGAGCAGCACCGCCTGCCCGATCAGGATCAGTTGCTGCGCGATGCGGCGCGCGGACGCCTCGCGAATATCGGACGACGTGGTGAGCGTCGTGAGTAGCCGGTCGAGTGCGCCCGCGAGCGCGGCATGGTTCTGTGCGACGCTACGCCATCCGGTAAGCAACGCCTGCGCGGCTTCCGGTTCCCTTTCGAGCGCGCGCAGCACGTCGAGGCACATCACGTTGCCCGACCCTTCCCAGATCGAATTGACGGGCGCCTCGCGGTAGAAACGCGCCATCGGCCCTTCTTCGACATAGCCGTTGCCGCCCCATACTTCCATCGCTTCGCCGGTGAATTCGAGCGCGCGCTTGCAGACCCAGTACTTCGCGGCCGGCGTGACGAGCCGCCGCCACGCACGCTCTTCGAGCGTGCCCGTGGTGTCTTCGAACGCGCGCGCGAGCCGCATCACGAGCAGCGTGGCCGCTTCGGATTCGAGCGCGAGGTCCGCGAGCACATTGCGCATCAGCGGCTGTTCGGCCAGCATGCGGCCGAATGCGCTGCGATGCCGCGCGTGATGGATCGCCTGCACGAGCGCCGCGCGCATCAACGCCGCGCTGCCGAGCGCGCAATCGAGACGCGTGTAGCTCGCCATTTCGATGATGGTCGGCACGCCGCGGCCCGCGTCGCCGACCATCACGCCGTACGCATCGAAGAACTCGACCTCGCTGCTCGCGTTCGAGCGGTTGCCGAGCTTGTTCTTCAACCGCTGGATGCGGACCGCGTTCTTGCCGCCGTCGGGTGTGAAGCGCGGCACGAAAAAGCACGACACGCCTTCGTGATCGTCGGTGCGTGCAAGGACGAGATGCGCATCGCACTGCGGCGCCGAGAAGAACCACTTATGACCGACGAGGCGATATTCGCCGCCGCGCCCGGAACCGCCTGAGTCATGTACCGCGAACGCGCGCGTGCGGTTGCTGCGCACGTCGGAGCCGCCCTGTTTTTCGGTCATGCCCATGCCGATCATCATCGACGTTTTTTGCGCGAACGGCAGGTCGCGCGGATCGTGCTCGCGCGCATACAGCTTGTCGCGCAGCGCGGCGAACAGTTCCGGTTCGCGTTGCAGCACCGGGATGCTCGCGAATGTCATCGTCATCGGGCATAGCGCGCCCGATTCGATCTGCGCATGCAGCAGATAGGCCGCGCAACGCGCGACCATCGCGCCGGGCTGCGGATGCGCGAACGGCAGTGCGTGCAGGCCCGCGCCGCGCAGTTGCGCAAGCAACGTGTGCCAGGCGGGATGAAACTCCAGCGCGTCGATGCGTTCGCCGCGCGGGCTGTGCGTCGACAGCTCCGGGGTGTGGCGGTTCGCGAGTTCGCCAAGCGCGAGAACGTCGGGCTTCGTGAGCGCCGCACCGTCGCGTTCGAGCGCGGTGCGGTGCCAGCCGGCGCCTTCGCGGTCGACGGCCGCGACCAGTGCCGGGTCGCTGGTGAACAGGTTGTAGTCGGCGAGTAGCGGTACCTGATTGGTCACTTCGTGCGTGTTGCCGGGGCCGAACATGTCCATCTGCTGTCTCCGTCTGCGGCGTGGGCGAGATGGGCTCATTGTCGCTCGCCGGGCGCCGCAGCGGCGAGTTTTACGCCGGCCATGACTGCGTGGTTTGACGAAACGGGGGCGCTTTGCGCACGCTCGGGCAACGGCGATATGATATGAAGTGTGATCGCGCTCGGCTGAGCAAGCCCATCGCTCCTCGGCCTGCTTCGAGGTCCAACGGTTCAGAAAACCGGGGTCAACAGACCTCCTGCCCCAATGCGGATTGGGTCTCTCCAAAGATGGATACCCGTGCGGAATTCGCGCCTGTGCCGTCGTAAACAAGTCACCACGTAACCGCGTAGACATCCGGACTCTTCGTGGTGAATGAGTAGCGCGCTCGATCGCTTGTTGCCGGTGGAATCTCCGTCAGGGAGGCGCAATGTTCGATTGGTCCAGGGTGCAGGATTTAATTCGTGGAATCGCGGCGAGCGTCGCCGTGATTAGCCACGACGAAGCGAACAAACTCGTTATCGAGGCCTGTAATGAGGGCTTCTTTCGCATGATCGATGTCAATCACGTCTGCATCGACGCGTGTCCGATACCTTTTGAACCGCTAATACCGCATTACGCGCGGACCGAATTCCGGCAAAAGCTGCAGGAGTGCTTCGAGTCGGGCGTTGCGCAGGAGCTCGAACAGGCTTATGACCTGAGGGACGGCACACACTGGTGGCGCCTGTCGCTTAAGCCGTTCCGCGCGGTTGCCGGCGCGCCGCCGATCATCGGCATCCTCGTCACCGGCCTCGACATCACGGCGAAGGTGCAACTGACGCATGACCTCGACGTCAGCACATCGCGTTTTCGCTCGGTCGTTCACGCCGCGTACGACGCGATCATCACGATCGACCAGCAGCAATGCATCACGCTGTTTAACCGGGCCGCGGAAGATCTGTTCGGATACACGTCCGACGAGATGCTCGGCCAGCCAATCGAGCGTTTGATTCCCGAGCAATATCACCCGAATCATCCGCAATACGTGCGTCAATTTGCGCAATCGCCGGTTCGCTCACGCCAGATGAACGAGCGCGATCGTGTGTATGGACAACATCGGGACGGATCGATGCTGCCGCTGGAAATTGCGATCTCGAAGATCAACGTTGGTGGACTGCTCGAATTCACCGCGGTGATCCGCGACATCAGCGATCGGGTCATGCTGATGGATTTGCTGCAGAAACGCGCGGTGACGGACGAGCTAACCGGCTTGCCGAATCGCCGCGAGTTTGCAGAGGTGGTGGACAAACTTCTGGAGTCCGATCGGATGCTGTCCGTGTTTATGCTCGACATCGACTACTTCAAGCGAGTAAACGACAGCTTCGGTCACGACGTCGGCGATGAGGTGTTGCGTGCGCTGGCCAAGGTCGCGCTCAATTCGGTGCGGAAGGCCGCGGTTTTTGCGCGCTGGGGCGGGGAAGAGTTTGTTGCCGCGCTCCCGGGACTGAGTGCGGAGGAGGCCGGCGTGATTGCGGACAAGCTGAGGTCGACGATCGAGCGGCAGGACTTCCAGTTCAAATGGCGGTTGGGCTCGCCGGTGCCTTTTACGGTAAGCATCGGCGTGTCGGCTCGAAAGCCCGGCGAGCACGACGTGGATGCGATCGTCAAGCGAGCGGATCTCGCGCTCTATCGAGCCAAGCAAGGCGGGCGCAATCGCGTTGAGATCGGGTAGGAACGGGCGCAGCGCTCCGTCGATCCACGGGGAACCGTCTACGACGTTTCAACTGTTCCATCGGGATGAACCGATCTACCCACTCCACTATTTTTTGCGGTCGCCGGTCGCCGCCGGTATCGCGGCCGCGCCGCTCATCACGATGCCGAGCGCCGGCGCGTTCATGAAGTCGTCGCCGGACAGGCCGCGCAGCGCTTCACGCGCCACCTCGAGCCATGCGCGTGCCGCGTGCGACAGATAGCCGTTACGCCGCCAGCCGATCGCGATTTCCCACGGAATTTCCGGCTCGACAACCGGCCGGCAGGTGAACTGTCCGGCATCGAGCCGGCGGCAATAAGGCGCGGGCAACAAAGCGATGCCGACGCCGGCCAGCACCAGCGCGACCATGAAGTCCCAATGCTCGCTGCGGCTTGCGACGGTCGGTGCGAAGCCGGCCCTACGGCATGCCTGCAGCACGACGTCGTTGAGCGCGAGGCTTTCGCCGTAGAACACGAATGGTTCGCTTGCCAGATCCGCGAGCGGCACCTCTTTTGCCGCGTCCCAGCATGAGCCGATGCGTGCGACGAGCCACAGGCGCTGACGCGTGATCGGCAGCGTGTCGATCGCGTCGGGGTCCACGGGCAGCAGCACGCCGCCTAGCTCGAGTTCGCCGCCGATCAGCGCTGCCTCGACCGCGCGAGAGCCTTGCTCGATCAGTTTCAGTTCGACCTTCGGATAACGTTGCCGGAACGCGGCGATCGCCGGACTGAATAGCGCGCCGCCCATCGGCGGGATGCCGATGGTCAGCGTGCCGCGGCCGAGTGTGCCGAGGTCGTCGAGTTCCTTTTGCAGTTGCGCGTGTGCGGCGAGCACATCCTGACCGCGCTGACAGACGATCCGCCCCGCGTCGGTGAGCACCATCTGGCGGCCGTCGCGCAGCAGCAGCGGCGAGCCGATCTCATCTTCGAGCGCCTTCACCATCTTGCTGATGGTGGGTTGGGTGACGAACAACTGCTCGGCGGCGGCGGTGAAGCTTTGCTGCCGGACGACCTCGATGAAGTAGCGAAGCGCACGCAATTCCACGATCAGGCTCCCAAAAAGCAGTTCAACCCGGGCGCGACCCGGGCCAACCCGGTGGTTTCAACCCCCAATTTAACCCGACGAATTCCAATCTGGAATGATTCGAATGTCTCTAAGTCATTATATTTATATCAGTAGAAACCCTATACTGCGCTGAACTTAAACGTCACCAGGGAGTGATCGCGATGAGCATTTCTGTCACGAAGCTGGCCGCTAGCGCGCGTTCGGGCGCCGTCGCGCCGGTGGCGCGCGCACTGCGGGTCGTCGTCCAGTGCGGGGTGCTCGCGGGCGTGTGGTTTGTCGCGGACTTCGCCGTGCGGCGCATCGGTCTGCCGGTGCCCGGTGGCGTGATCGGTCTGCTCGCCCTGCTCGCCGCGCTGTTGTGTGGCGGCATTGCGCCGCATTGGGTAAAGGCCGGAGCCGACTGGCTGCTGTCCGAATTACTGCTGTTCTTTATTCCCGCAGCGGTGGCGGCGGTCCAGTATGGCGGGCTGCTGCGCGAGAACGGCTGGCGGCTTGCGCTGGTCGTCGTGGCCGGCACGCTGATGGTGATGGTCGCGGTGGCGTTCGCGGTCGAACAGACTTCGCGTTTCGAGCGCCGTCTTGCATTGCGGCGCATCCCGGTCGATCGCCAGCCGGCCCGGTAGCATTCGTCAGGCGCCAACGCACGTTTGACGCGTTCGCGAGCTTCAACCCGTCCACTGCGGCAAGCCGCGAGGCAGCACGTTTGCGATGAGCACCCTTTACACATTCCTGTTTGCCGACAACCCGTCGCGGCTGATCGCCGCCGGCTGTTTCGTGCTGACGGTAGCGCTCTACTTCCTGTCGAAGGCGCTCTACGCGCGCGTGAAAACGATGTGGTTCACGCCGCTCGTCGCGGTGCCGATCGTGCTGGTCACGGTCGTCTGGCTCGCGCATATTCCGTATCGGGTCTATTTTCAGGACACGCGCTGGCTGATGTGGCTGCTCGGGCCGGCGACCGTCGCGTTCGCCGTGCCGATCTACGAGTATCGCGAACTGATGAAACAGCACTGGATCTCGCTCTGCGTCGGTGTCGCGGTCGGCATTGTGGTTGCGGTCGGTGGGTCGCTCGCGCTCGCGAAACTGCTGCACCTGTCACCCGATTTGCAACGCAGCCTGATGACACGCTCCGTGTCCACGCCGTTCGCGCTCGCGGTCAGCGACAGAATCCATGCGCCGAAGGACCTGACCGCGCTGTTCGTGATTGCGACCGGCGTGTGCGGGATGCTGTTCGGCGAGCTAGTGCTGGCGCTGCTTCCGCTGCGTTCGCGGCTCGCGCGCGGCGCATTGTTAGGCGCCTCCGCGCATGGTGTGGGTACCGCGAAAGCGCGCGAACTCGGCAGTGAAGAGGGGGTCGTCGCGAGCCTGACCATGATGATCGCCGGCGTCGCGATGGTCCTGCTCGCCCCAATCTTCCCGCTGCTGCCAATCTGAACGTGCGCCGCGCCGCGCGGCCGCCCGCGTCGGCGTGCGCCACTTTTCAGGTGCGGCAACCGTGCGGCCGTCGCGGTAATTGCCGATCGCACGCGCCACCCTGATTTGCTACAATCTGCCCTCGCCTTCGAGGAGCGTTGCGACGGGTTCTTCCCGCCAGGCTCGAAGGTGGTCAATTCAAAGGCATGCGCGTCCCGCGCGGCTTGCACTTTGCATCGAACGGCGCTCACGTCAATCTTCTAATTCTCTTAGAAAGGAGGGCGTGATGAACGCCGCAGTTTACGATTCCAAAGACTCGAAAGATTTTGTCGTTGCCGACCTGGCGCTTGCAGGCTGGGGCCGCAAGGAACTCAACATTGCCGAAACGGAAATGCCGGGCCTCGTGCAAATCCGTGACGAATACAAGGCTCAGCAGCCGCTGAAGGGCGCGCGCATCGCCGGCTCGCTGCACATGACCATCCAGACCGGCGTGCTGATCGAGACGCTGAAGGCGCTCGGCGCGGACGTGCGCTGGGCATCGTGCAACATTTTCTCGACGCAGGACCACGCAGCGGCAGCCGTCGCGCAAAGCGGCACGCCGGTGTTTGCATTCAAGGGCGAATCGCTCGACGAATACTGGCAATTCACGCACCGCATCTTCGAATGGCCGAACGGTCAGTTCGCGAACATGATTCTCGACGACGGTGGCGACGCGACGCTGCTGCTGATCCTCGGCTCGAAGGCCGAGAAGGATCGCTCGGTGATCGCCAAGCCGACTAACGAAGAAGAAACCGCACTCTTCAAGTCGATCGCGCAGCATCTGGACGCGGACCCGACGTGGTACTCGAAGCGTCTTGCGCACATCAAGGGCGTCACCGAAGAAACCACGACCGGCGTGCACCGTCTGTATCAGATGGAGAAGGAAGGCCGCCTGCCGTTCCCGGCCATCAACGTGAACGATTCGGTCACGAAGTCGAAGTTCGACAACCTGTATGGCTGCCGCGAATCGCTGGTCGATGGCATCAAGCGCGCAACCGATGTGATGATCGCCGGCAAGATCGCCGTGGTGGCCGGTTACGGCGACGTGGGCAAGGGCTGCGCACAGTCGCTGCGCGGTCTGGGCGCGACGGTTTGGGTGACCGAAATCGATCCGATCTGTGCGCTGCAGGCGGCGATGGAAGGCTATCGCGTCGTGACGATGGAGCATGCGGCGGATAAGGCCGACATTTTCGTGACCGCGACCGGCAACTACCATGTGATCAATCACGATCACATGAAGGCGATGCGCCACAACGCGATTGTCTGCAACATCGGGCACTTCGATTCGGAAATCGATGTCGCGTCGACACGCCAGTACACGTGGGAAAACATCAAGCCGCAAGTCGACCACATCATTTTCCCGGATGGCAAGCGCGTCATTCTGCTGGCTGAAGGCCGCCTCGTGAACCTCGGCTGCGCGACCGGCCACCCGTCGTTCGTGATGTCGAACTCGTTCACGAACCAGACACTCGCGCAGATCGAACTGTTCACGCAAGGCGGCAAGTACGAGAACAAGGTTTACGTGTTGCCGAAGCAGCTCGACGAGAAGGTCGCGCGTCTGCATCTCGCGCGCATCGGCGCGAACCTGACGCAACTGTCGGCCGAGCAGGCAGGCTATATCGGTGTGGACACGAACGGCCCGTTCAAGCCGAACCACTACCGCTACTAAGCACGTTGCCGGATGCGCGCAGTGCACCGCGCAAGCGGTTCACACTGCGCGCGTTCACGTTCAATGCGGATCGCAAGCCACCAAGGAGCCTGATATGAGCGTGCTGTTGACCTGGCTGATCAATGCGCTTGCGTTGTTGATCATCACGTACCTCGTGCCGTCGATACACATCCGCAGTTTCGGTACCGCATTGATCATTGCGCTGGTGCTCGGGCTGATCAACACGATATTGCGGCCGGTGCTGATCCTGCTCACGTTGCCGGTCACGATTCTCACGCTGGGACTCTTCATCCTCGTCGTCAATGCGCTGTGCTTCTGGTTATGCGCGTCGCTGCTCAAGGGCTTCGAGGTGTCCGGCTTCTGGTCGGCGTTCTTCGGCTCGATTCTGTACAGCATCGTTTCGTGGCTGCTATCCGCGCTTATTCTCGGCAATCGCAGTTTCGGCTAACCGTCGCGACGCGTGCGATCGATGCCTCGCGATTTCTTGTCGGACCATGAACCCGCACCATGAACCCCATCGAACTTTCATTCGAATTCTTTCCGCCTAAAACGCAGGAAGGCGTCGAAAAGTTGCGCGCCACGCGTGCGCAACTGCTGCCGCTCAAACCCAAGTTTGTGTCGGTTACGTTCGGCGCCGGCGGCTCGACGCAGCAGGGCACGCTCGACACCGTCATCGATATGGCGCAAGGCGGCCTCGAAGCGGCGCCGCACCTGTCGTGCATCGGCTCGTCCAAAGAGAGCTTGCGCGCGATCCTGAACCAGTACCGCTCGCATGGCATCCGCCATATCGTCGCGCTGCGCGGCGATTTGCCGTCGGGCATGGGCGAAGTCGGCGAGCTGCGCTATGCGTCGGAACTCGTCAGCTTTATCCGCGCCGAGTTCGGTGACTGGTTTTGCATCGAAGTGGCCGCGTATCCGGAATACCATCCGCAGTCGCGCTCGCCGCGTCACGATCTGGAAAACTTCGCGCGCAAGGTCAAGGCCGGCGCGGACTCCGCGATCACACAGTACTTCTTCAATGCGGATGCGTACTTCCATTTCGTCGACGATGCGCGCAAGCTCGGCGTCGATGTGCCGATCGTGCCCGGCATCATGCCGATCACGAACTTCTCGCAGCTGATGCGTTTTTCGGAGATGTGCGGCGCGGAAGTGCCGCGCTGGATCGCGCGCCGGCTCGAGAGCTTCGGTGATGACCGCGAGGCGATTCGCGCATTCGGACTCGACGTGGTGACGCGGTTGTGCCAGCGGCTCGTCGACGCGGGCGTGCCGGGCCTGCATTTCTACACGCTCAACGGCGCTGCGGCGACCAAGGCGATCTGCGAACGGCTCGGGCTGTAATCCGGCGCGCATATTCACCATGCCAATCAACGTCATGCGCGGCGCCGCGCATGACCTGGTTCGACCGTCGTCGGCCTGTGGTTGACCGCGGATGACCGCGAATGACATTTCGCAGCACAAAGCGGCCTATCCGGCCCACCTCCCCTACACATGTTTCCATGTTTGCGCCACACGGTTTTTGTCCGCTTGTGGGGGCCAGCAAAGCTCAGTAATATCGCGCTACGCTGGCTTTGGCCGGTTACAAATCTGGAGGAAACATGAAACAAAACAGACTGTTGCGCGCGCTCCGGCTCACGACGCTGAGCGCGGTCGCAGCGGCATCGATGGCGGGGACCCAACTGGCCAACGCCGCCGATATTCCGAACAAGACTCTCGTTTTCTGCTCAGAAGGCAGCCCCGCGGGTTTTGATCCGGCGCAATACACCACGGGCGTGGACTTTACCGCGAACACGTTCACCGTCTACAACCGGCTCGTCGAATTCGAGCGCGGCGGCACGAAGGTGGAGCCGGGCCTCGCCGAAAAGTGGGACGTGTCGCCGGACGGCAAGACGGTGACGTTCCACCTGCGCCACGGCGTCAAATTCCAGACCACGGCGTACTTCAAGCCGACGCGCGAATTCAACGCGGACGACGTGGTATTCACGTTCGAACGGATGCTCGATCCGAACCAGCCGTTCCATAAGGCCTACCCGGTGCAGTTTCCGTACTTCACCGACATGGGCCTGGACAAGCTGATCACGAAGGTCGAAAAAGTCGACCCGTATACCGTGAAATTCACGCTGGCGGAAGCGAACGCGCCGTTTATCCAGAACATCGCGATGGAGTATGCGTCGATCCTGTCGGCGGAATACGCGGACCAGTTGCTCAAGGACGGCAAGGCTGCCGACATCAACCAGAAACCGGTCGGCACGGGCCCGTTTATTTTCCGCAGCTACACGAAGGACGCGACGATCCGTTTCGACGGCAATCCTGACTACTGGAAGCCGAACACGGTGAAGCTCTCGAAGCTGATCTTCTCGATTACGCCTGACCCGGGCGTGCGCGTACAGAAGCTCAAGCGCGACGAATGCCAGGTGATGAGCTATCCGCGTCCGGCCGATATCGCGCCGCTGAAGGCGGACAACAACATCCAGATGCCGTCGCAAGCGGGCTTCAACCTGGGCTATCTCGCGTACAACGTCACGCACAAGCCGCTCGACAAGGTCGAGGTGCGTCAGGCACTCGACATGGCGATCAACAAGAAGGCGATCGTCGACTCGGTCTACCAGGGCGCGGGCCAGCTCGCGACGAACCCGATGCCGCCGACGCAATGGTCGTTCTATCAGGGGCTGAAGGCCGCGTCATACGATCCGGACAAGGCGAAGGCGCTGCTCGCGAAGGCCGGGCTCGCCAATGGCTTCGAGATCACGCTGTGGGCGATGCCGGTGCAGCGTCCGTACAATCCGAACGGCAAGCTGATGGCGGAAATGATCCAGGCGGACTGGGCGAAGATCGGCGTGAAGGCGAACATCGTCACGTATGAGTGGGGCGAGTACATCAAGCGCGCGCACGCTGGCGAAGACGACTCGATGCTGATCGGCTGGACCGGCGACAACGGCGATCCGGACAACTGGCTCGGCACGCTGCTCGGTTGCGAAGCGGTGAATGGCAATAACTTCTCGAAGTGGTGCTATAAGCCGTTCGACGAGCTCGTGCAGAAGGGCCGCACCACCATGGGCCAGGATGCCCGCACGAAGATTTATGTGCAGGCGCAACAGATCTTCGCGGAACAACTGCCGTTCTCGCCGATCGCACACTCGACGGTCTATCTGCCGATGAGCAAGAAGGTCGTCGACATGCGCATCGAGTCGCTTGGCTATCAGCGCTTCGACGGCGTCGGCATGCAGTAAACCTCGACAACTCGATAAACAGCCAGCCGCAGTAAGTTTTTCGCACGGTTAAGAAGACTGGTCGAAATTGTCCGGCGACGGGGTCACGAGCCCTTGTCGCCGGTTGCGTTTTTCCCCACCCAGACTATAGGGACGATCCATGTTCCGATTCGTTTTGCGCCGCATCGGGATGGTGATACCGACTTTCATCGGTATTACGATCCTTGCGTTCGCGCTCATCCACCTGATCCCCGGCGACCCCATCGAAGTGATGATGGGCGAGCGCGGCGTCGATCCGGCGATGCATGCCGCGGCGCTGCACCGCCTCGGGCTCGACGAGCCGCTGCCGGTTCAATATCTGCATTACGTTGGCCGCGCACTGTCCGGCAATCTGGGCACGTCGATCATCACGAACACGAGCGTGATGGACGAGTTTCTCGCGCGCTTCCCGGCCACGGTCGAACTGTCGATCTGCGCGATGCTGTTCGCGCTGGTGGTCGGCCTGCCGGCCGGCGTGATCGCTGCGTTGCGGCGCGGCACGGTCGTCGATCACGGCGTGATGGGCACCGCGCTGACCGGCTACTCGATGCCGATCTTCTGGTGGGGCTTGATCCTCATCATGTTCTTTTCGTCGAAGCTCGGCTGGACACCGGTGTCGGGCCGCATTGCGGTCGAATACGACATTCCGCACGTGACGGGTTTCCTGCTGATCGACTCGCTGTTGCCCGGCACCGACGAAGGCTCGTTCCGCTCGGCGCTCAGCCACCTGATTCTGCCGGCCATCGTGCTCGGCACGATTCCGCTTGCGGTCATCGCGCGGATGACGCGCTCGTCGATGCTCGAAGTGCTGCGCGAAGACTACATCCGCACCGCGCGCGCGAAAGGCCTGTCGCCGGCGCGGGTGATTGTCGTCCACGCGCTGCGCAACGCACTGATTCCGGTCGTCACCGTGATCGGCCTGCAGGTCGGCACGCTCCTCGCGGGCGCGGTGCTGACCGAGACGTTGTTCTCGTGGCCCGGCATCGGCAAGTGGCTGATCGATGCGATCAGCCGGCGCGACTATCCGGTCGTGCAGGGCGGCATTCTGATGATCGCGACGCTGGTTATTGTGGTGAACCTCGTCGTCGATCTGCTATACGGCGTGTTGAATCCGCGCATTCGCCATACGAGGTAAAAAAATGTACCCCCACGCTCACATACGTTCGCTGCCCCCCGAGGGGGTGCATGCCTCCCTTGAGGCGGCTCGGCGGGAGGCATGCCGTGGCTGATATCCAAAATACCGTCCCCCAGGCGGTCACCCCGCCAAGTGGCCGCGCGCTCGCCGCACGTGAATTCTGGGCGAACTTCTCGCGCAACCGCGGTGCGGTCGGCGCGGGCATCGTCGTGCTGGTGCTGGTCTTCATCGCGATCTTCGCGCCGTTGATCGCGCCGCATAGTCCGATCGAGCAATACCGCGATTTCGTGAAGATTCCGCCCGCGTGGCTCGACGGCGGCAACTGGAAGTTCATCCTCGGCACCGATGAAGCCGGCCGCGACATTCTTTCGCGCCTGATGTACGGCGCGCGGCTGTCGTTCTGGATCGGTTGTGTGTCCGTGGTGCTCGCGCTGGTTCCCGGCATCGTGCTCGGCCTGATCGCCGCGTTCTTCGAGAAGTGGGCCGACACGCCGATCATGCGCGTGATGGACGTGCTGCTCGCGCTGCCATCGCTGCTGCTCGCAGTTGCGGTGGTGGCGATCATCGGTCCGGGTCTGTTCAATACGATGTTCGCGATTGCAATCGTCGCGTTGCCGGGCTATGTGCGTTTAACGCGCGCATCCGCGCTCGGCGAATTGCACAAGGAATACGTGATGGCGTCGCGCGTCGCGGGCGCCGGCACGTTGCGGCTGATGTTCTCGCAAGTGCTGCCGAACTGTACCGCGCCGCTGATCGTGCAGGCCACGCTCGGCTTTTCGTCGGCCATTCTCGATGCGGCCGCGCTCGGCTTTCTCGGCCTCGGCGTACAGCCGCCTTCCGCGGAGTGGGGCGCGATGCTTGCGTCCGCGCGCGACTATATCGAAAGCGCGTGGTGGATCGTGACGATGCCCGGCCTTTCCATTCTGATTTCGGTGCTCGCGATCAACCTGCTTGGCGACGGGTTGCGCGATGCGCTCGATCCCAAACTGAAGCGGATGGCCTGACATGAACGATCTATTGACCATCCGCAATCTCGCGGTGGACTTCGGCGGCCTGCCCGCTGTCGACCGCGTCAACCTGAATGTCGCGCCGGGCGAAGTGGTCGGCGTGGTCGGCGAATCGGGCTCGGGCAAGAGCGTGACGATGATGGCGCTGATGGGCCTGATCGACGCGCCCGGCAAGGTGAGCGCCGACGAGATCAGGTTCGACGGCAAGAATCTGCTCACGGCATCGCCGAAGGAACGCCGGAAAATCATCGGCAAAGACATCGCGATGGTGTTTCAGGACGCGCTGACGAGCCTGAACCCGAGTTACACGGTCGGCTATCAGATCAAGGAAGTGCTGAAGCTGCACGAAGGACTGCGCGGCGATGCGCTGAACCGGCGCGCGCTCGAACTGCTCGATCAGGTCGGCATTCCGGACGCGAAGAACCGCATTGCATCGTTTCCGCATCAGATGTCCGGCGGGATGAACCAGCGCGTGATGATCGCGATGGCGGTCGCCTGCAATCCGAAGCTGCTGATTGCCGACGAACCGACCACCGCGCTCGATGTGACGATCCAGGCGCAGATCATGCAACTGCTCGTGCAGTTGCAGAAAGAGCGCGGCATGGCGCTCGTGCTGATTTCGCACGATCTCGCGGTCGTGTCGGAAGTCGCGCAGCGGGTCGCGGTGATGTACGCAGGCGAAATGATTGAAACGAACCGCGTGCCCGATATCTTCTCGGCGCCGCATCATCCGTACACCGAAGCGCTGCTCGCGGCGATTCCCGAGCACAACGTCGGCGCGGTGCGGCTCGCCGCCTTGCCTGGCCTCGTGCCGGGGCGCGACGACCGGCCGAAGGGTTGTCTGTTCGCGCCGCGCTGCAAGTACGTCGTCGACGACTGCATGAAAGCGCGTCCGGCGCTGGACGGCTTGCCGAATCATGGCGACGCGGTCCGCGTTCGCTGCATCAAGCCGCTGAACCTCGCCGCGGATGCCATTCAACACGGAGGCGCACGATGAACGCAGTACCTGAAACGCGGCGCCCGACAGCCCATGCCGAAGGCGATGCGGTGCTCGTCGCCGATCAGCTGGCGAAGCACTATGACGTGAAGCGCGGCATGTTCGGCCACGGCACCGTGAAAGCGCTCAACGGCGTGTCGTTTGCGCTCACGCGCGGGCGCACGCTTGCGGTGGTCGGCGAGTCCGGCTGCGGCAAATCGACGCTCGCGCGCCAGCTGACCATGATCGAAGCGCCCACCTCGGGGCGTCTGCTGATCGACGGCCAGGACGTGGCCGGCGCCGATCACGCGAAAATCGCCGCGCTGCGCCGGCGCGTGCAGATGGTGTTCCAGAACCCGTTTGCGTCTTTGAACCCGCGCAAGACGGTCGAGCAAACGCTCGGCGAACCGCTCGCGATCAACACGCCGCTCACCTCGACCGAACGCGCCGAGCGGATCGCGCATATGATGCGCACCGTCGGCTTGCGGCCCGAACATGCGAAGCGCTACCCGCATATGTTCTCCGGCGGCCAGCGGCAGCGTGTCGCGATCGCGCGCGCGATGATCCTCGATCCGCAGATTGTCGTCGCCGACGAACCGGTATCCGCGCTCGACGTATCGATCCAGGCACAGATTCTTAATCTGTTTATGGATTTACAAGAAGAATTTAAGACGAGCTACGTGTTTATCTCGCACAATCTGGCGGTGGTTGAGCATATCGCTGACGATGTGATGGTGATGTATTTCGGCGGGGTCGCCGAACTCGGCGACAATAGAACCATCTTCGAACGGCCGCGGCATCCGTATACGCGGGCGCTGATGTCTGCCACGCCGTCGATCTTCGAAGCGGACCGACGGATCCGCATCAAGCTGCAAGGCGAAATGCCGTCGCCGCTGAATCCACCGTCGGGGTGTACATTCCATCAGCGTTGCCCGTATGCGATCGACCGGTGCCGTCAGGAGGAACCGAAGCTGCGTGAAGTGGATGGCCGTCAGGTGTCGTGTCACCGCGCCGAGGAGGTGGGGGACGCGGATGCCTGAAACGGCCGCGGCGCGCTGCCCGGCGCGTCGCTGCATTGGGCGGCGCTGGGTCGAGCGCGTTGCCTGCGCGGTGTGTGAAGATCGCATGATTGCCGTGCTGCGCTCGTGGACGCGGTGGGTCGTGCAGCTCGTCACGTTGAAGCTTGCGCGGTGGTGCTTATGGGCCGCGCTGTCCGTCGTGTGTTGCAGCCTGAATGTGGTGGTGCCGGCCCGGCTCACCGCGTGGTCGCCGGTCTCGACCGCGTTCGCCGCCGGGGACGGGCCAAATACGAACCTGCAAGGCGGGCGCCCGGCGTTGCCGGTCCCGCATTCGCCAGCCGTGCCGCCGCGCGCTGCGTCGCCGGCTACAGCGCAGCCCGCCGCGCCAGCGGCCTCGGGCACCAGCACGGGCGGGCCGGTGCGGCCCGAACCGGCCCGCATGCCGTTCTACGTCGCCACGCGCGGGACGACGACCCTTTACATCCTCGGCACGCTGCATGTCGGCGACCCGGTCGACTATCCGCCCGCGCAACCCTTCCGGCGGCCGATTCTCGCGGCGCTCGCCGCGTCGCCGACCCTAGCGCTCGAGTTGTCTCCGGACGACCTGCTCGTCTCGCAGGACGATGTGTCGAAGTACGGCGTCTGCCGGTATCCGTGCTTGCCGCGCCTGTTGCCCGATCCGCTTTGGCGCAAGCTCGAGATGCGCTTGCGCGACAACCCCGCCGCGCTCGACGAGATCAGGAAGATGCGGCCCTGGCTCGCGTCGCTGCTCGTCGAGACCTACGATTCACTGAGCGCCGGGCTGCAGACCGAATACGGCACCGAGGCGCAACTGCAGAATGTGTACTTGCATCAGCGCGGGAAGATCGTCGGGCTGGAGACGCTTGCCGAGCAGATGCGCGCGTTTACCGGTCTCACGCTTGCGCAGCAGCGCGAAATGCTCGCGCAGGATCTCGTGCAAACGCCGGCGGAGAACGTCGCCGATGTGCAGACGTTGCATCGGCTGTGGCGCGTCGGCGATGCCGATGCGATTGCGGCATGGGAAGTCGCGAAGTCGGAAAAGCTGGCACGCGATCCTCAAGTTTCCGCGTCGATCGACAACAAGATTTTGTATGAACGCAATCGTCGCTTTGTCGCGCGGATGGTCGCCATCGCGGCGCCAAACAAGCCCGTGTTTGTCGCAATCGGCGCGTTGCATCTGGGCGGCCCCAACGGCGTGCTGCAGCTGCTGCGGCAGCGCGGGTTCGTGGTCGAGCCGAGTTGACGCAGGCTCGGGCATTGCCACGCGGGTCGGGCTGGCTGATTCCGGTTTATCCCGCTTGATCCCGGGTGTTTCTATCTCCCGCGTATCAGCGCATCGCGTACGCTGCGGACCACCGGCGCCCAATCGCCAAGCGTCGTTTGCCGGAACAGCCGCGCAGTCGGATACCAGGGCGAGTCGCTGCGCTTCTCGAGCCAGCGCCAGTCCGAATTCGCCGGCAACATCACCCACACCGGCTTGCCCATTGCGCCGGTCAGATGGGCAACCGCGGTATCGACGGTAATCACGAGATCGAGGTTGTCGATCAATGCGGCCGTGTCCGCGAAGTCGTTAAGCTCGGCGGTGAAGTCGAGCGGACGGATCGCGTCGGGCAACGTGCCCATCTGCTCACGCGCGGCGCCCTTTTGCAGATTGAGCCATGCGATATCAGTCATCTCGCACAAAGGCGCGAGTGAGGCAAGCGGCATCGAACGATAGCGATCGTTACCGAAGGTCGGACTGCCGGCCCACACAAGACCGACCTGGGCTGCGCGCCGACCGTGTCGCGCAAGCGTGCGCGACAGTGCGCGGCCTTGACCGGATCGGCAAACAGATAGGGCACGGCGGCCGGGATCGTATGCAGTTCGGTGCCGATGCACGACGGGACGCTCATCAGCGAGACCCAGAAGTCGTAGTCGCCGCCCGGCGTGCCGGTCCATGCACGGCGCACGCCCGGCACGCGCTGCGTGAGCTCGAGCAACGGCGCGCGCACGCAGACGTCGACGCTTGCGCCGCGCTCCGCGAGCACCTGTGCGTAGCGCAGGAACTGGAACTGGTCGCCGAAGCCCTGCTCGCGCACGAGCAGAATCCGCTTGCCGTTGAGCGGCTCGCCGCGCCATTCAGGGATGCCTTCGACCGCGATCGCTTCGTAGTCGCTCGCGCGCCAGCGCTTCGCGTATTCGGCCCAGCCACGCGGGTAGTCGCCCCGCTTCAGGTATAGCCATGCGAGATTCTGATGGGCATCCGGCTGGTCCGGTTCGAGCGCCAGCGCCGCCTGATAGAACGGTTCCTCTTCGTCATGGCGTCCCTGCGCGCCGAGCGATGCGCCGAGGCAGACAAGGTTCGTCGCATTGCCGTTCAGTGCGACGGCTTGCCGATAGTGCTGTTCCGCTTCCTTGTACTCACCGAGCTTGCCAAGCGCGGTGCCAAGATTCACATAGGCATCGGCGAACGCGGGAGCTGCGGCGATTGCGCGCCGGAAGTGATCCGCCGCAGCCGCGAAATCGCCGTGCGCCTGCCGCGCATTGCCCGCGTTGAAGTGGGCTTGCGCGGAATGCGGATCGAGCGACAACGCGATGCGATAGTGCGCATATGCGTCGTCGTGATGGCCGAGCTTGTTAAGCGCCGAACCGAGATTGACGTGTACATCGACATGCGATGGGTCGACTGCAAGCGCGCGGCGATAGTGCTCGACCGCTTCGTCGAGCGCGCCGTGTGACTGGAGTGCGACCGCGAGATTGTTATGCGCATCGGCGAATGCGGGCTTCAGTTGCAGCGCGTGGCGGTAGCAGTGCAGCGACAGTTCGCGCTGACCGCTTGCCGCTGCAACGAGGCCGCGATTGCTCCAGCATTCGGCATTCGACGCATCGAGCACCAGTGCGCGATCGAGCAGGGTGGCCGCGCTGCAATGGTCGCCGCGCTGATGCAGCAGTACGCCGTAGTAGTGCAGTGCGTCAGGATGATCGGGCACGCTTGCGAGCGCTTCGCGATAGAGTGCTTCGGCGTCGTCGAGGCGGCCCGCGCGGTGCGCTTCGAGGGCGAACGCGAGGGCCGTGGGACAAGAAGGAGACGTGGAAGGCGTGCGGTCGGCACGTGGGGTCGTGTCAGAAGGGGAGGCCATCGCGGATCTGGGCTGGGAGCCGGCGCATGGCTCACGCACGCGCCGTGTGGTGGATTTCGAATGCCCACAAGGTTATGTGCGACGCGTTCCGCGTTGCATCGGACACATCCTAAATATCGACGCGTTTCTTATTTCGCGATCCGCGCGCTGATCGCGCTTGTCTCATTAATCGAAGTCATCGCGCCGGGTCGTTTTGCCGCGCCCCCGCCCCCGCCCCGCCCCGCGCCGTCGCATCGATCGAGGGCTTGTCGCTCACGGATCACGACAGATCATGAACCGCACAGGTGACGGCCCAGGCGTCACATCGCGTACGACGGGTTATGGCCATTGCGGGTTCTCACGCGCGCAAGCCCGCCGCCGCATGCACGCCGATTCCGGCGTCTTCCAGCGCGCGACGAATGCGCCGCGCGAACGCAAGCGCGTGCGGCCCGTCGCCGTGCAGGCAGAGGGTCTGCGCGTTGATCTGCACCCACTGGCCGTCGACCGCCTGCACGCGTTGCTCGCGCACCATCGTCAGCGTGCGCTCGAGCACGGCGTCTTCGTCGTCGAGCAGCGCGCCCGGCTCCTTGCGCGGCACGAGCGAGCCGTCCGCGCGATAGCCGCGGTCCGCGAACACTTCTTCGATCGCGACGAGCCCCGCTTCACGCGCGGCCGTGACGAGCCCGCTGTTCGCGAGCGCAAATATGGCGACCGACGGATCGAAGTCGTGCACCGCGCATGCGATCGCATCGGCGATGCGCGCTTCCCGCGCCGCCTGGTTGTACAGCGCGCCGTGCGGTTTCACGTGCGCAATACGGCCCCCCTCGGCCAGGGCGATCGCCGACAACGCGCCGAGCTGATACAGCACGCCCGCATAGATATCGCCGGGCGGCACATCCATCTCCTTGCGGCCGAAATTTTCCGGATCATTGAAGCTCGGATGCGCGCCGATCGACACGCCTTTTTGCACCGCCCAGCGCACACATTCGCGCATCGCGTTTGCGCCGCCCGCATGCCAGCCGCACGCGATATTCGCCGAGCTGACGAGATCGAGCAGCGCTTCGTCGGAGTCACAGCCTTCGCCGAGATCGGCGTTCAGATCGATTTCCATGATGTTCCTCACTTCCTCACGCCGTGCGTGTCATACCGCGGTGAGCGGCAACTCGCGCGCGCAGCGTTCTTCATGCATGGCAATCGCGGCGTCGATTTGCCGCAGGTATCGCCGTTCTTCGAGTAGCGCGGTGCGCGCCTCATGCGGCGTGGCCAGGATAAAGCGGACCGCGCTATTGAGCCGGATCTGCGCAAGCTTCCACAGGTCCGCGTGGATCACCGAACCGATCTTCGGATAGCCGCCCGTCGTTTGCGCGTCGCTCATCAGAAGGATGGGCTGGCCGTTCGGCGGCACCTGAATCGTGCCGGGCATTACCGCATGCGACAGCAGATCGATTTTCTGTTGGCGCTCGAGCACGGTGCCCGCAAGCCGAAAGCCCATCCGGTTGCTGTTCGGTGTGACGAGCCATTCATCGGACCAGAACGCGTCGTGCGCGGCGTCGGTGAAGCCATCGTACTCGGGCCCAGGCAGTACGCGGACCGGTGGCGCCCACGTGGCGCCCGACGCTTGCCGGCCGCGTCGCGCGGGCTCGTCGACCTGATTGAATTTGCACCACTCGGGCGCCTTGACGCCGAACTCGGGCGCATCCGGGCCAAGGCCGCGTGCGCGCGAGGCCGGCACGCCGACCGGCAGCCGGTCGCCGTCGCGCAGCGCGCGTCCGCCCAGGCCGCCGAAGCCGGCGCCAAGGTCGGTGCTGCGTGAGCCGAGCACCGGTAGCACGTCGATGCCGCCGGCGACACACACATAGCCGCGCATGCCGCGCCGCGCGGCATTGAGCGTGAGCGCCTGGCCTGCCTGCACCGGCAGGCTCCACCACGAATAGACCGGCGCGCCGTCGAGCGTCGCGCCGAACTCGCTGCCGGTGATCGCAATGCGCGTCGCGCGCAGAAAGCGCAGCACGGCTAGGCCGAACGTGATTTCGAGGCCGGCCGCATCGGGCCGGTTGCCGACCAGCCGGTTGCCGACTTCGAGCGCCAGCCGGTCGAGCGCGCCGCCCATCGCGACGCCCAGGTGCCGGTAGCCGTGGCGGCCGAGGTCCTGTACCGAGGTCAGCAGGCCCGCGCGGATCACGTCGATCATGCGAGCATCTCCGCGATCGTAAAGCGCACGCGATCGCCGGGCTGCAGCAGCGTCGGCGGTGTGCGTGCCGGATCGAACAGCGGCAGCATCGTGCGGCCGATCAGTTGCCAGCCGCCCGGCGAGGTCGACGGATAGACGCCCGTCTGCGCACCGCCGATGCCGACCGAGCCGGCCGGTACTTCGAGCCGCGGCTGTGCGTGGCGCGGCGTGTGCAGCGCTACGTCGAGTCCACCCAGATAGGCGAAGCCGGGCTGAAAGCCGAGAAAGAACACAACGTACTGGGCTCGCGCATGACGCTGCACAACCTCTTGCGCGGATAGGCCGGTATGCGCCGCGACCCCATCGAGGTCCGGCCCGAACGCGCCACCGTAGTGAACCGGTATCTCGACCTCGCGATCGGGCGCCGGCGCGTCGTCAGCGGCGTCCCATGCGACGCGCAACTGTTCGGCGAGCGCGTCGCGGTTCGCTTCGAGCGGATCGAACGTGAGCGTCAGGTTGTTCATGCCTGGCACCACTTCGCGCACATGCGGCCATGTGCGCGCGGCCTGTGCCGCGGCCCAGACGCGCCGCTGGCAGTCGAGCGTCGCGGGCGGCGGCGCTTCGCAGACGAGTGCCGTGTCGCCAAACGCGTAGATGCGCGGAGGGTTGGAGGGGGGGCGCGTCGATAGGCTCATGGGTCGCGTCGATCGTCAGTGTGGGTGCGCAAACAACCGACCCGCTGCGTTTTCATTCGGATTGGATAGCGTACATTCTCACGAAATTCTCGACAAATTCTCCATGAGCGTTTTCGCCAGGCTTTCATCGGATAGCGTGAGTCGTACACTGGGTGACCTTTCAGGCCGCATTCCGAGAATCTCCAATGGCGCGTCATCCCACCAAAATCGTCTCATCGGAACACCTCGTTTCTGACGAAAGCGCTGAGCTTTCGGAACTCGAATACGCGCTGACCATGGCGAGCAATGCGTTCAACCGGTGGATGGTCCGCTGCATGTCGGCTGCGGGCGAAAAGGACATGACCGCGATCGAAGTGTCGCTGCTGCATCACGTCAGTCATCGCGAGCGCCGCAAGAAACTGGCGGACATCTGCTTCGTGCTGAACATCGAAGACACGCATGTCGCCACCTATGCGCTGAAAAAACTCGTAGCTAGAGGTTATGTAAAAAGCGAAAAGACCGGCAAGGAAGTGTTCTTTTCGGCGACCGACGCAGGACGCGACCTCTGTTTCAGATACCGCGAGGTGCGCGAGAGCTGCCTGATCGCGACGCTGCGCGAAAGCGGTTTGACCAATCAGCAGATCGGCGAAGCCGCGCAACTGATGCGCAACGCGTCCGGACTCTACGACACCGCTGCGCGCGCGGCGGCCTCACTGTAAGAAGACGGGACAAGACGAAGAGGAGACCTTTCAATTACCCGCCGGGCCGTTGCCGCTCGGGTAGCAGCCGGCGTCGGTAATGATCGCGTCAAGCGGAAGGTCATGCGGCTCGCGCGGCAGCGCGGCGGTCTTGCATGCTTCGAACGCAACGCCGATCGCGATGGGCGTGACGCCGGCGACACGCCAGCCGGCGAGCGTGCGATCGTAATAGCCGCCGCCGTAACCGAGACGGTAGCCATCCTCATCGAAGCCGACGCACGGCACCAATACCAGGTCGGGCATCAGATCGCGGGCCGACGCGGGCACGGGAATGCGATGTTCGCCTACCTTCATCGGCATAGCGGGCGTCCACGCATGAAACGCGAGCGGCGCGCCGCGTTGCATGATGACCGGCAAGCAGGCTTCGCGGGTGTCATCGAGCGCGAGCCATGTCGCAATCGCGCCACGCGCATCGAACTCGCCTGCGAGCGGCCAATAGAAGCCGACCCGCCGCGGCGCATGACGCTTCAACATCTCGAGCAGCCGCCGGCTCAATGCGGCGCTGACATCCGGATCGCGACTCGCATGCAGCCGTGCTTCGAATAATGCGCTGCGCAGCGCCTTTTTCGATGATTTGGCCACAGGGTTGCATGCTATGCTTTCGTTCAATTCGCGCTCCAGAAACAACGATGTCCACACGCCTCTTCCGAGTATATCGCGCGGTTGGTCTGGCGCTTGCCGCGGCGGCGCTCGTCGCATGCAGCACGGCGTCCGCCGTGAAGCCCGTCCCGCTTTCCCAGCTCACCAACGACGACCAGATTTTCGTTCAACTGCGCGAAGCCGCGCGCAATAACGATCCGGTCCGCGCGGCGCAATTGGCCGCAATGATTCCGGACTACCCGGCGCCGTCGTACCTCGAATACTTTCAGTTAAAGCCGCAACTGTTCGATTCGTCGGGGCATGCGCGCATCGACGCGCCGGATGCACCGGTGCTTGCGTTCCTGCAGAAGTACGATGGGCAGGCCATCGCGGACCGGCTGCGCAACGACTATCTGGTCGTGCTGGGCGCACGGCATGACTGGCGCAACTTCGACGATCAATACGCACGCTTCGTGTTGAACGACGATACGCAGGTGAAGTGCTACGCGCTCGAATCGCGCGCGGCGCATGGCGAGAACGTCGCGGATGCGGCGCGCGCGGTGCTCGTCGAGCCGCGCAATTATGGCGATGGCTGCGTCGACCTGGTCACCGCACTGGCGATCAACCAGCAGTTCACGAGCGATGACGTGTGGCAACTGATCCGTCTCGCTTACGAGCAGAACCAGACGAACACGGGCGCGAAGCTTGTCGACGCGCTCGGCAACCAGCGGCCCGACCCCGACCTCTTCAATCAGGCGGCGAGCACGCCGCCGCTCCTGCTCGCGCGCGGCGTCGGCGCCGACCCGCAGTCGCATCAGCTGGCGCTGCTCGCGATCACCCGGATGGCGCGCAACGATCCGGCGACCGCTGCCGCAACCTTCAGCTCGATCGCGCCGTCGCTGACCACGCCGGAGCGCGCGATCGGCTGGGGCACGATCGCCTATCAGGCGGCGTCGAAGCAGATGCCGAGCGCGGTCGACTGGTATCGGCTGTCGGCGAACGCGCCGCTGTCGAACCCGGCTTACGAATGGCGCACGCGCACGGCGCTGCTTGCCGGCGACTGGACAATGGTGCGCTGGTCAATCGAGCAAATGCCCGCGCCGCTGCGCAGCCAGCCCGCGTGGGTGTACTGGCATGGTCGGGCGTTGAAGCAGGCGGGCGATACGGCGCAGGCAAACCAGGAATTCGGGCAGATCGCGTCGGGCTTCAATTTCTACGGCCAGCTGGCGAGCGAAGAACTGGGCCAGAAGATCACGGTGCCACCGAAAACGACCGTCACCGACGCCGAAGTGCAACAGGCAGCGAACACGCCGGGCTTTGCGCTTGCGCAGCGTTTCTACCAACTGAACCTGCGGCTCGAAGGCAATCGCGAATGGAACTGGCCTTTGCGCACGATGAGCGACCGGCAACTGCTCGCGGCAGCCGAGTACGCGCGCCGGATCGAGTTGTACGACCGCACCGTGAACACCGCGGACCGCACGAAGGCCGAACACGACTTCTCGCTGCGTTACCTGTCGCCGTTTCGCGACATCGTCGAGCGCGATGCGCAGTCGAATGGGCTCGATGTCGAATGGGCGTACGGTCTGATTCGCCAGGAGTCGCGTTTTATCCTGAATGCACGCTCCGAGGTGGGTGCGAGCGGTCTGATGCAGTTGATGCCCGGCACCGCGCAACTGGTCGCGAAGAAGATCGGCCTCGGCCCGATCACGCGCGAGCAGATGAACGATATCAACACGAATATCCTGCTCGGCACGAACTATCTGTCGATGATCTACAATGAATTCGACGGGTCCGCGGTGCTTGCCACCGCCGGTTACAACGCGGGTCCCGGCCGCCCGCGCAACTGGCGGGAGTCGTTGCAGCACCCTGTCGAGGGCGCGATTTTCGCGGAAGCGATTCCCTTCCAGGAAACACGCGACTACGTGAAAAACGTGCTGTCCAACACGGTCTACTATGCGGCGCTGTTCGAAGGCCGTCCGCAATCGCTGAAGGCGCGTTTGGGTTACATCGCACCGTAAACAGCGCCACGCGCGCCGCGCGGCACGTCGCATTCCCGCGAGGCGCGGTTCCGGTTTCAGCCATTGCCACGGCTTCCAATCAGGTTACGAGCCATGCTACTGGGAGTCGGAAATGCGACATCAAACCATCGCGGTGATCGGCGGTTCCGGTTTCATTGGCAGTCATCTCATCAATGCGCTCGTCGAACTCGGCAAGACGGTGCGCGTCGCGACGCGTCGCCGCTTTAACGCGCGGCATCTGACGCTGTTGCCGATCGACGTGCTCGAAGTCGATGTGTTCGACCCGGTGCAACTCGCGCGCTTTGTCGAGAATGCGGACGCGGTGATCAATCTGATCGGCACGCTGCATGGGCGGCGCGGCAATCCGTATGGGCCCGAGTTCGCGAAAATCCACGTCGAGTTGCCGACTAAAATCGTCGCGGCTTGCGAAGGCAAGGGCGTGCATCGGTTGATTCATGTCAGCGCGCTGGGCGCCGATTCGCAAGGCCCGAGTATGTATACGCGTTCGAAAGGCGATGGCGAGAAAGCCGTGCGCGCGTCGACGCTTGCCACCACGATGTTCCGTCCGTCGGTCGTGTTCGGACCTGAAGACGAGTTCCTGAACAAGTTCGCGTTCCTGCAGCGCGTGTTTCCGGTTATTCCACTGGCGATGCCCGACGCGAAGTTCCAGCCGGTGTTCGTCGGCGATGTCGCGAAGGCGATCGTCAACGTGCTTGATCTCGACGCGGCGAACGGCCGCGTGTATGAGCTTGGCGGTCCGGCCGTCTACACACTCGAACAACTCGTGGAATATTGCGGCACGGTGATCGGCCGGCCGGCGCGTATCATCCGGCTGCCCGATGCGTTTGCACGTCTGCAGGCGCTGACCTTTGAAATGGCGCCCGGCGAGCCGGTCATTTCGCGCGACAATCTCGATTCGATGAAAGTCGACAACGTACTGACCGGCCCGCTCGCACCGGAACTCGATATCGAGCCGGCGAGCATCGAGTCGATCGCGCCGGTGTATCTGACGGGCGCATCGTTGCGTTCGCGTTTTAATACGTTCCGCGCGAGCGCGGGCCGATAAATCGAAACTCCGACCTTAGACCCGCCTCTTTCCTGGGACCAGGCATGAAACTCGTGATCGGTGACAAGAACTATTCGTCGTGGTCGATGCGCCCGTGGGTGCTGATGAAACACTTCGGCATTCCATTCGAAGAAATCAAGGTGTGGCTCGGCGAGCCGGACACGCGCGCATCGATCCTTCAACATTCGCCGACCGGCAAGGTGCCGTGCCTGATCACCGACGATGGCGCATCGGTCTGGGAGTCCGTTGCGATCATGGAGACGCTCGCCGAGCGCTTCGCGCAGTCGCCGATGTGGCCGCGCGATGCGGCGGCGCGCGCGCATGCGCGCAGTATCAGCGCGGAAATGCACGCGGGTTTCGGCGAACTGCGTACGAACATGTGGATGAACATCCATGCATCGTTTCCGGGCAAGGGCGCGACGCCCGGCGCGCTCGCCGATGTCGCGCGCATCGATGCGCTGTGGCGCGATTGTCTCGACACCTATGGCGGCCCGTTCCTGTTCGGCGAGTTCGGTATTGCCGATGCGATGTACGCACCGGTGGTGATGCGCTTCAATACGTGGCGGCCGGTATTGTCCGAACCGGCGGCGGCCTATGCGCGTCGCCTGACCGACGCGCCAGCGGTGCAGGCATGGATCGCCGACGCGATGCGCGAGACGCACCCGATCGCGTACTACGAAACTTGCGAATGAAGATCTACGCAGTCGGCGGCGCCATCCGCGACAAGCTGCTCGGCATGCCGGTGAAGGACCGCGATTACGTCGTCGTCGGCGCGACGCCGGAGCAGATGGCCGCGCAAGGCTTCAGGCCGGTCGGCAAGGATTTCCCGGTGTTCCTGCATCCGGTCACGCATGAGGAGTACGCGCTTGCGCGGACCGAGCGCAAGACGGCGGCCGGCTATCACGGCTTCCAGTTCTTTTATTCGCCGGACGTTACGCTCGAAGAAGACCTCGCGCGCCGCGATCTGACCGTCAACGCGATGGCGCAGGAGGTCAGCCCGACTGGCGAACTGACTGGGCCGATCGTCGATCCGTTCAACGGCCAGGCGGACGTGAATGCGCGCGTGTTCCGTCACGTCGGCGACGCGTTCGTCGAGGACCCGGTGCGCATTTTGCGCGTCGCGCGCTTCGCTGCGCGCTTTGCCGATTTCACGCTCGCGCCGGAAACACTCGCGTTGATCCGTCAGATGGTGGCGGCCGGCGAAGTCGATGCACTGGTGCCGGAGCGCGTCTGGCAGGAAGTGTCGCGCGGGCTGATGGAGAACAAGCCGTCGCGGATGTTCGATCTGCTGCGTGAAGGCGGCGCGCTTGCGCGGGTGTTGCCGGAGATCGATGCGCTATACGGCGTGCCGCAGCGCGCCGACTACCACCCGGAAGTCGACACCGGCGTGCACGTGATGATGGTGGTCGACTACGCGGCGCGGCGCGGCTACACGCTGCCGGTGCGTTTCGCCGCGCTCACGCACGATCTCGGCAAGGCGACGACGCCCGAGCATGTGCTGCCGCGCCATATCGGTCACGAAGGCCGCAGCGTCGATCTGCTCAAGCCGTTGTGCGACCGGCTGCGTGTGCCGAACGAATGTCGCGACCTCGCGGTGCTGGTCGCGCGCGAGCACGGCAATATTCACCGGGTGATGGAGATGAAGGCCGCTGCGCTGGTGCGGCTGTTCGAGCGCAGCGACGCACTGCGCAAGCCGGCGCGCTTTGCCGAGGCACTGCAGGCATGCGAAGCGGACGCGCGCGGCCGGCTCGGTTTCGAAACGCATGACTATCCGCAGGCCGAGCGTTTGCGCGACGCGCTGGTCGCGGCGCGCAGCGTCGATGCGGGCGCGATAGCCGGCGAATACGCGAACCAGCCCGCGGCGATCAAGGATGCGGTGCATCGTGCGCGCGTGCGCGCAGTCGCGCAGGCGATCGGCGAGAAAGACAGCGGGAGTGACGGGACGCAGCGCACCGAACCGCGCGAGAACGGCTAGCGGGAAAGCGGCCGCCGCTCACAGCAGCCGCGCGATCAGCGACAGCAGAAGCGACAGCACCAGCGTCGACATAAACGGAAACGGGTACTCCCGACCGAAGATCCGCAACGTGACATCGCCAGGCATGCGCCCGATGCCGATCTTACGCAGCCACGGCCAGCATGCGGACAGCACCGCGACGGCGACAAACGTGGTGAGCAGCCAGCGGATCATCGGATGTTCCTCGGCTCACAGGGTATGCGACCGGTCGCCGCGCTCGAACGCGTCGAGTGTCCCATCAATGCCGCGGGAAAACGCGATGACTTTGAAGAGCTCACCCATTTCCGCCTCGGATAACAGCTTGTGCACCGCGTTCGCCGCAGGCAGAAAGCGCGCGGCATCGGCCGGATCGAATTCGGCGAGCGCATCGGTCATGCCGGCGTTCATCAGGAAACGCGCCTGCGACGTATAGCCGAGCAGATCGGCGCCGGTATCGACACCCGCCTCCGCAATACCGGTGAATTCGACATGCGCGGTGATGTCCTGCAGGCCGGGATACAGGAACGGATCGCCATGCGCGCGGTGACGGTAGTGGCACATCAACGTGCCTTGCGTGCGCTGCCCGTGGTAGTACTCGTGGCGCGGAAAGCCGTAGTCGATAAAGAATGCCGCGCCGCGCGTGAGCATCCTGCAGATCGTGCGCGTGAACGCGCATGCCGCTTCATGGGTTTCCGTCACGTAGTCGCCGCCGGCTTCGATTTCATCGAGAAATGCCGCATCGTGCGTCGACTGCAGCGCGCGGTCTTCGAACGCGAATGCGCCGTCGCGATGCACCACGCCGCGTTCGCGCCACGTGCCATGCATATGCGCAAAGAGGCGCACGGGCATCGCGTCGAGCACTTCGTTGCCGATCACGACGCCGGCAAATTCGGCGGGCAATGCGTGGAGCCAGCGCACGCGCGCGACGAGCGCCGGCACCGCTTCCGCGAGCATCGCCTGTTGGCGCTCGCGCAGCTCGCCGGACAGGTCGACGATCGAATAGCTGTCGAGCGGTGCGCGATGCGCATCGAGTGCCTTGAGCAATCCCGCCGCGAGCCGGCCGGTGCCCGCGCCGAACTCGATGACGTCGCGCGTGCCGCTTGCTTCGAGCGCCTGCGCAACGGGCCGCGCCAGCGTTGCCGCGAACAGAGGCGACAGTTCGGGCGCGGTGATGAAATCGCTGCCGTCCTCGGCGCGCCGGCCGAATTTGACCGCGCCGCCGCTGTAGTAGCCAAGATGGGGCGCATAGAGTGCGCGGTCCATATAGCGGTCGAACGGCAGCCAGCCGCCGGCCGCGTCGAGGTCCGCGCGAATCAGTTCGATGAGCGCGGCGGACTGCGCGAGTGCGGCGGCGTCCGGAGCGGGTAAACTATCAGGTTGGTGAGCCTTCGGATTCATTCCCGCATTGTAAATGACCGTCCGTCCCGACATTTCCTCAGCCGCAGCCGCAGCCGCAGCCGCAGCCGCAGCCGCCGACCGCGACCACAGCGAGCGGGCAGCCGCGCCGGCGCGCGTCGTCCTGATCACCGGCGCCGCGCGTCGCATCGGACGGGCGCTCTCACTCGGTTTCGCCGCACGCGGTTGGGACGTGGCCGCGCATTATGGTGCGTCGCGCAGTGAAGCGGACGAACTGGTGGCGGAAATCGAAGCACTCGGCCGCCGCAGCGTCGCGTTACACGCGGACCTGGCGGACGAGACGCAGGTCGCGCGACTCGTGCCCGATTGCACCGCGGCGCTCGGGCGCCCGGTGTGCATCGTCAATAACGCGTCGCTGTTTGACGAGGACACCGCGCGCGACGTCTGCTACGACAAGCTGCTGCGGATGATGTCGATCAACGTCGGCGCGCCGCTCGTGCTCGCGCGAATGCTGCACGATGCGACGCCCGACCGCGCGCATGAAGACGAAACGCAGCGCAGCGTCGTGATCAACGTGCTCGATCAGAAGCTGTACAACATGAACCCGGACTACCTGTCATACACGCTGTCGAAGGCGGCGCTCGATGCCGCGACGGTTGCGCTCGCGCAGGCGCTCGCGCCGAAGCTACGTGTGGTGGGGCTCGCGCCGGGTTTGACGCTGCAGTCCGCGGAGCAAACGCCGGCGAGCTTCGCCGCCGCGCACCGGATGACGCCGCTTGGCCGCGCGTCGCGTCCGGAAGATCTGGTCGCCGCTGCGCTGTATCTGGCCGACGCGGCGGGCGTGACGGGCACGACGCTCGTGGTCGACGGCGGCCAGCACCTCGTGCCGCTGCCGCGCGACGTGATGTTCCTCGCTGGCAGCTAACCGGGAACACGGTAAGGAAGCACCGCGACGAAGCACCCCATACCGGCTGACGGCCCGTTCAACAGGCCGCGCGACCCGGCGCCGCCGCGGTGCGTTATCCGCCGCATTATTTGCGTGTTCGCACGCTTACTATCAGATCAGGAACGAACATGCACCCCGCTCCCTTTCATCCGAGTCTCGCCGATTGTCGCCGGCTTTTCCTGCGCAACTATGAGGTGTTCATCAATATCGGCGTGCACGATTTCGAAAAGCGCGGCGAGCAGCGCGTGGTGATCAACGTCGATCTGTTCGTGCCGCTCGCGATGTCGACGCCGGTCGAGGACAAGCTGCGCGAAGTCGTCGACTACGACTTCATGCGCGCGACGATCGCACGCCGCGTCGAGCAGGGACATATTCATCTGCAGGAAACCCTGTGCGACGACCTGGTCAAAATCATGCTCGCGCATCCGCAGGTGCGCGCGGCGCGCGTGTCGACAGAAAAGCCGGACGTTTATCCGGACTGCGATGCAGTCGGTGTGGAGGTGTTCCGGATCAAGGACGCGTGAGCTCAGACGCGCTCACGCGGGCGTGCTGCCCGTGGTGGCCCAGCGTGTGCGGCGATACGGACACGATGGCAGTGCGTCGTTCTCGACCGCGCTAGTCACCGCGGCGTGTGCCCGCGCGAGACGCCGCTCCAGCTCCGCTGTCGACAAGCCCCACGCCCACGCGGCCTCGTTGGGCGTGAGACGCTCGGCTTCAATCAGGATGATTGCGATCCGCTGTTCATCGGGCAGTCTTGCGACAATCTGCAGCAAACGACGGTTCACTTCCGAGTCGGCTTCGATCGATAAAGCAGCGCGGACCGTACATTCATTCGCGCGGATCTTCTTTTGCTGCCAGCGCCGCAGCATGGACGACATCATGTTGACGCGCAGTGACATGTAAGGCGCGTGACCGTGCTCGCCGGCCAGCATCGTACGACACACGCTCTCGAGCAGTTTTTCCGCGTCTTCGGGCGTCGACGTAAGACGCAACGCAAATACCCATAATTCAGGCAGTAAAGTCTGCAATGCCGAGTTCGGCCGACTGCTTCCCATTTTCCAGATCCTTTGACGCCAATGAGCGACTACGAGCGGCGCGAATTCAACTGGGGTAAACGGTCCGCGCCGGTAAAGCTCGCGTCAAGGTCGCCCGGGTCGGGCAGGCAGAGCCTGGCTATTCGAGGGTGGGATGAAAGCAGTCAGGACGGCGCGAGTGCTAGGCCACTCACTTTATGCAGCGCGCACGCAGAAGGGAACCGATTTTTTTCAATGTATGCGATCAGCAATAACAATGATGCCATTGCACGCAAACGTGGTCCTGGACAGCTGCACTTCCGGAGCACGTGTTTGAGCATCGCAGGCTAGTCTGCGTCAAACTGCTTGCGTAGCACGCAAAGTGTGATCTGTTGAATAAGCGTGTAACGGCAGCGTTGCAAATCGCTCATTCGAATGTCATAAAACAGTCACAACCCGGTCACGAGTGCTTCACAAGCGCTTCGCAAGCGATGTGCAGGTGATTCACAGGCGGTTCGCACGTCGCATGCCGCAGGTCGGTCACACGCGGGCGGGGCGCTCCGACGGGCGGATGAACTCAATGCGGTTCTCGCTCGAGTGCGAGAACACCAGTGCCGCCTGCGTGTATGAGGAATCGCCGAACAATGCTTCCTCGTCGATCTTCGCAAGCCCGGTGGCAAGTCCGCGGAAGTCGAACAGCCCGGTGTCCATCAGATGCGACGGCACCACGTCCGACAGCGCGCGAAACACGTTGTCGACGCGGCCGGGCGTTTCGCGCTCCCACTGATGCAGCATGTCCTTGACCTTCTTGCGCTGCAGGTTTTCCTGCGAGCCGCACAGGTCGCACGGAATGATCGGGTATTCCATGTCGCGCGCGTAGCTCGCGATATCGCTTTCCTTGCAGTACGCCAACGGCCGGATGACGACGTGTGCGCCGTCATCGGTCGCGAGCTTCGGCGGCATGGCCTTCATCTTGCCGCCGAAGAACAGGTTCAGGAAGAAGGTCTCGATGATGTCGTCGCGATGATGTCCGAGCGCGATCTTGTTCGCGCCAAGTTCCTTCGCGGTGCGATAGATCACGCCGCGGCGCAGCCGCGAGCACAGCGAGCAGGTGGTCTTGCCTTCGGGCACCTTCTCCTTGACGATCGAATGCGTGTCCGCTTCGACGATCCGATACTCGACGCCAATCGATTCGAAATAGCGCGGCAGCACTTCTTCCGGAAAACCGGGGTGCTTCTGGTCGAGATTCATCGCGATGATCTCGAACTTGACCGGTGCGCGCTTCTGCAGCGCGAGCAGCACGGAGAGCATCGTGTATGAGTCTTTTCCGCCGCTCATGCAGGCGAGGATGCGGTCGCCGTCCTCGATCATGTTGAAGTCGTGGATGGCCTTGCCGACCTGCGACTGCAGACGGGTTTCGAGGCGGAAAAAGTTGTTTGATGCTTTCATGACGGGGCTGCAACGGGATTGAATGGCGCGCCGCGCGGCGGTAAATGGGGGGGTGCGCGGCGGCGCGTGGAATCAAGCCACGATGATACAACCAAACGATCCGCTCCCCGGGCGCCGGCGGCGGCCCGCGGCGGCCGCCCGCATGCTCCGCGCGGCCCGATCGGGGAGCGGCTCGACGTCAGCGCTTGCGCGGTTTCAGGCGGAACAGCACGGGCCGATCGGGAACGGTCGTCGCGCGGGCGACTGGCCGCACCGGCTCATTGCCCGCGAGCTGGACGTCGAACGCGCGCACGAGCAGCGCGACGGCCAGCGTCGTTTCCGCGAGCGCGAACTGCGCGCCGACACATACGCGTGGCCCGATGCCAAACGGCAGATACGTGAAGCGCGCCGGCGGCGGTGCGCCAGGTAGAAAGCGCGCCGGGTCGAATACATCCGGGTTTTGCCAGTAGCCGCGATGATGATGAAGCACCCATGGACTGATCATCATTTGCGTGCCGGGCGCTACCGCGAGGCCGTCCAGTTGGTCTGGTTCGATGCAGCGGCGCAAGATCACCCATGCCGGCGGATAGAGGCGCAATGTCTCGTCGACCACCGCACGGGTGTACGGCAGAGCTTTGAACGCGTCACCGGCACGCTCCGGGCTCAGATCGGCGTCGCGTACTTCGTCGGCGACCGCGGCCTGCGCGTCGGGCGCGCTGGCCAGCAGGTACAACGCCCACCATATCGCCAGACTGTTCGGCTCGTGGCCAGCGACGATCATCGTGCCGATCTGGTCAGCCAGCTCGACGCGGCTGAACGCGGCGCCGCTTCCCGGTTCGCGCGCGGCGAGCAGCGCGTCGAACAGGTCGCGGGGACCCTCTGGGGCGGGCTGTCGTGCGCGCGCATCGATAATTTGCTCCACCAGCGCGAGCCAACGCTTGCGAAAGCCGCTGCGGCCGAAATCGCGCGGTGTCGGCACCCAGTACGGCATGACCAGATCCGCAAAGCTCGCGCGCGCATGCTGCTGCATGAATTCCCGCACGGCGGCGCGCACAGCCGGGCCGTATTCACGGATTTCCAGCGAGAACATCGAACGCGCGGCAATCTTCAGCGCGAGCGATTGCATGACCGGCAGCAGATTCAACGCACCATCCTGCGCGGCCAGTTCGCGCACTTCCTCCTCGAGGCAGGCGGTCACGTGCCGGGCCAGGATCGGCATCATCTTCGGTGCGAGCGTCGGACTGATCGTGCGGCGTTGATGCTTCCAGCGCTCGCCGGTGGCGAGCATCAGACTGTGACGCCCGATCGGACGGATCAGGCGGATCGCGAGCTCGGTGCGCGCGTAGTTGCCGTTGTTTTCGACAAGCACGCGGTGAATCATCTCGGGCTTGTTGAGCAGCACGCGCTTCTGGTGAAACAGGCGTTCTTCGACGTAGTCCGCCTCGTACGCTTCCTTCGTCCACAGTTGAAGACCGTTATTGCTCATCGCACGGACAAAGCCGGCCGCCGACACCGGGCGAGCGGGCAGCTCGGGCATCGGTGGTCTGAATAGCGACGCGTGACGGGAATCGACGTCAGGCGGGACCGTGGATGAGCTACGCGTTGGTACTTGCAAAGGGGTTACTCCGTCAGCGGTTCGGTCGGGCAGATCGATCATGGAATGATTCAATCCAGAAGAACGTTCGGCGCGAATCGTCTATTCCGATGATTGCGCCGAGCCGCTAAACGTTTGCGAGGCGATTGCGTCAATTTTTGACAGATCTGATAGACATGTCGGCATTTTCGCCGCGCCGCGTGCCGATTTGCGGCAATGCCACATGTTAGAATTTCCCACCCGAAACTCGTCCAACGCCCACGACATGAACATCGTGATTCTGGCGGCAGGCACAGGCAAGCGGATGCGTTCCGCACTGCCGAAAGTGCTGCATCCTCTGGCCGGTCGGCCGCTTCTAGCGCACGTCATCGATACCGCCCGCACGCTTGAGCCGTCACGTCTTGTCGTCGTGATCGGCCACGGCGCCGATGCGGTGCGTGCGGCCGTTGCCGCACCCGATGTGCAGTTCGTGGTGCAGGAGCAGCAGCTCGGCACCGGGCACGCGGTGCAGCAGGCGCTGCCGCTGCTCGATCCGACGGTGCCGACGCTCGTGCTTTATGGCGACGTGCCGCTCACGCGTGCGAGCACGCTGCAGCGCCTCTGCGAGGGCGCCGGGCAGGGCGGCTACGGCGTGCTGACGGTCACGCTCGACAATCCTACTGGCTATGGCCGCATCGTGCGCAACGCGGCGGGCAAGGTCGAACGGATCATCGAGCAGAAGGACGCGACGCCCGGGCAGCAGGCCATCCGCGAGATCAACACCGGCATCGTCGCGATGCCGACCGCGCGGCTGCAAGCGTGGCTCGGAGCGCTGAAGAACAACAATTCGCAGCACGAGTTCTATCTGACCGATGTCGTCGAAATGGCGATCGAAGCGGGCATCGATATCGTCACCACGCAGCCCGACGAAGAATGGGAGACGCTTGGCGTCAATAGCAAGCAGCAGCTCGCGGAACTCGAGCGTATTTATCAGCGCACTGTCGCGGATGCACTGCTTGTGGCCGGCGTCACGCTCGCGGATCCCGCGCGTATCGACGTGCGCGGGTCGCTCGAATGCGGGCGCGATGTGTCGATCGACGTCAACTGCGTATTCGAAGGCCGCGTCACGCTTGCCGACAATGTATCGATCGGGCCGAACTGCGTAGTCCGCAACGCGACGATCGGCATGGGCACGCGCGTCGACGCATTTACGCATATCGAAGGCGCCGAGGTGGGCGCGCACGCAGTGCTCGGCCCCTACGCGCGGCTGCGGCCGGGCGCGGCGCTCGCGGACGAAGTGCATATCGGCAACTTCGTCGAAGTGAAGAACGCGGTCATCGGCCGTGGCTCGAAGGCGAACCATCTGAGTTACGTCGGCGATTCGGATGTCGGCACGCGTGTGAATATCGGCGCGGGTACGATCACCTGCAATTACGATGGCGCGAACAAGTTCCGCACGGTGATCGAAGACGACGTGTTCATCGGCTCCGATACCCAACTGGTGGCGCCGGTGCGCGTCGGGCGCGGCGCAACGATCGCGGCGGGCACGACAGTATGGAAGGACGTCGAGGAAGGCGTCCTCGTGCTTAACGACAAGACTCAGACGGGCAAGCCGGGCTACGTGCGCCCGACAAAAAAGAAAGGCTGACGGGGCTCGGTTGCGCGGCGCGTCACTTTACGCGCTGCGCACGTGATTGCGGTAGCGATCGAAACCATCGCAACGAAAGCAATGGACGCAACAGGCGCAACAATTGCAACAAGCGCGATGAACGCAATCGCAATCGAACCCAGCAACCCAACTCTGTAAAAGGACTATCAGCAATGTGCGGTATTGTCGGCGCGGTTGCGCAACGTAACATCGTTTCCGTCCTGATCGAAGGATTGCGGCGGCTCGAATACCGCGGCTACGACTCGTGCGGGGTCGCGGTGCTCGCGAACGGAGAGCCGCGTCGCGCGCGCAGTGTCGCGCGCGTGGCCGATCTCGATGAGCAGGTTCGCGACACCAAACTCGCGGGCGAAACCGGTATCGCGCATACGCGTTGGGCGACGCACGGCGCGCCGGTGACGGACAACGCGCACCCGATCTTCTCGCGCGACACGCTCGCGATCGTGCACAACGGCATCATCGAAAACTACGAGCCGCTACGCGAGATGCTGCGTGGCAAAGGTTACGAGTTCGTCTCGCAGACCGATACCGAGGTGATCGCGCATCTGATCCACAGCCTCTACCGCGGCGACTTGTTCGCGGCGGTGCGTGAAACCGTGCGGCAACTGCATGGCGCGTACGCGATCGCGGTGCTGCACAAGGATCAGCCGCATACGGTGGTCGGCGCGCGGCAAGGCTCGCCGCTCGTGGTCGGGCTCGGCGACGGCGAAAACTTTCTCGCGTCCGATGCACTTGCGCTGGCAGGTAGCACGGACCGGTTTATCTTCCTTGAGGAAGGCGACGTCTGCGAACTGAAGCTCGACGGGGTGCGCATTGTCGATCGCGATGGCGAGCCGGCGCCGCGCGAGGTGCGTCAGGTGGCCGCTTATGGCGGCGCGGTCGAACTTGGTCCGTATCGCCATTTCATGCAGAAGGAAATTTTCGAACAGCCGCGCGCGATCAGCGACACGATTCCGCAAGCTGATGCGTTCGATCCGTCGCTGTTCGGCGACGACGCGCCGAAGGTGTTCGGGAAAATCGACAGCCTGCTGATTCTCGCGTGCGGCACGAGCTACTACTCGGGGCTGACCGCGAAGTACTGGCTCGAATCGATCGCGAAGATACCGACGCAGGTCGAGATTGCGAGCGAGTACCGGTATCGCGATTCGGTGCCGAATCCGAACGCGCTGGTGGTGGTGATTTCGCAGTCGGGCGAGACCGCCGATACGCTCGCCGCGCTCAAACATGCGCAGTCGCTTGGCCACGTGCATACGCTTTCGGTGTGCAACGTCGGCACCAGCGCGATGGTGCGGCAGACCGAGTTCACGTTCCTCACGCATGCGGGGCGCGAGATCGGTGTCGCATCGACGAAAGCGTTCACCACCCAACTGGTTGCGCTGTTCGTGCTGGCGCTGACGCTTGCCAGGATACGCGGACATCTGAGCGACGCGCAGGAGAGCAGCTACCTGAAGCAGTTGCGGCATTTGCCGGCGGCGTTGAACAGCGTGCTTGCGCTCGAACCGCAGATCATCGCGTGGTCGGAGGAGTTTTCGCGCAAGGAAAACGCGCTGTTCCTCGGGCGCGGACTGCACTATCCGATCGCACTGGAAGGCGCGCTGAAGCTGAAGGAAATCTCGTATATCCACGCGGAGGCCTACCCCGCCGGTGAACTGAAGCACGGTCCGCTTGCGCTCGTGACCGAAGCGATGCCGGTGGTGACCGTGGCGCCCAACGACGCGTTGCTGGAAAAGCTCAAGTCGAACATTCAGGAAGTGCGCGCGCGTGGCGGCCAGTTGTATGTGTTCGCCGATTCCGATACGCGCATCGTCAATGCGGAAGGTCTGCACGTGATCCGGATGCCGGAGCACTACGGGTTGCTTTCGCCGATTCTGCATGTGGTGCCGCTGCAGTTGCTCGCTTATCACACGGCGTGCGCGCGGGGCACCGATGTGGACAAGCCGCGTAATCTCGCGAAGTCGGTGACGGTGGAGTGAGCGGAGCCGCTGACGCGTTCCATGAGAACGTCAGCAAGGCCAGGACGAAAGACCGTACGCCGAGCGACAGCGAGAAAGACGAGGACGTCGTGCTCGAGTTTCGACCGGCACGATGCGCAGCTCAAACAGGCGCTGCTTCAACCAGCGAAAACGGAGCAGCAGAAGTGGGCATCGCCGAAACCAACCTGAACTTCGACGCCACGAACAACTCCTGCAACTGTTCGCGGCTGCGCACCTTGCCGCCTATCAGAACCAGCATGTTGAGGTCCAGCATGGCGCCGGTCGCTGATTCCGCCGATTTGCCCAGCAGCGCTTCCGCTACGAATAACCGCCCGCCCGGCCTGATCGAGCGCCTGCAATTTCGCAGTAAGGCCACGCAAGCCTCGTCATCCCAGTTGTGCAGGACGAACTTCATCAGATAGAGGTCGGCGGGCGGTAGTACGTCGACGAAGAAGTCGCCCGCCACAGTCGAAAAGCGCGCTCGCATGTCGGGCGCCCTCGCCGACTCCTCCGCTCCGGCAACGACGGAAGGCAGATCGAACGCCGTGCCGTGCAGCGACGGATTGGCCAGCAACAATGCTTGCAGCAACTTGCCGTTTCCACCTCCCACGTCGACCGCCAGATGAACGGACTTCGTATCGATCAGCGCAGCAACGTCACGGTCGAAGGCCGAAGAGTAGCCCTTCATCGTGTCGTTGAAGGTTGCGCTTTGCGCGGGATGATTTTGAAGGTAAGTCCAGAAGTCGCAGCCTAGTGCGTGCGCCGTTTGCGATTCACCCGTCCTGACCGCCTCCGCAAGACGCGTCCAGACCGGGTGGTACACAGCGAACATCGCGCGGCTGCGCAGCGCGATCGGGTTGTCGGTACGCAGCGTTCTGAGTAATGAAGTCGCACAGAAGGTGTCCGTCGGCGCGTCATAGGTCATCAGACCGACCGTCACGCAAGCGCGCATGAAACGGAACGTTGCTTCCTCATCGAGCGATTCGATTGCGGCGATCCGTGAAGCGGTCACGTGATCGTCTCCCATATGGTCCGCGAACGAATAGCGTGCGACTGTATGCACGATTTGCGAGATCCGGTAACCGGCAATCATCTCGGTCATTTTTCTGTTGTCGTCTTGCGAGCCGAATGGGTCGTCGGCAACCGGCGCGTTGGTGCGGCTGTCGGTGCTGTTCATGAGCGTGCCTTTCGTAGGAAGGGGATCGGGAACCGAAGAGCGTGTGAGCCACGTTGAAAACAGTCTCAACGGCGGGAAATTCCGGCGAAGTGTTGTGCGCGGATGGCGACCGGTGGCCAATGCCGCAGCGTGAATAGCGTTGAGCCACGTGTGGAATGCACAGTGGAGCCTATGTTCCGGTCGCGCCAGGAACTGACGACCTCAAAGACTTCTGACAGAAGTTCGACGAGTTGCACGCCCTCGCGCGGGCAATGAGAATCAGCAAGCCCATCAACGGCGGCCGGGAAATGGACAAATGGGTGCTGCTTTCGGGCGCCGAGTAGACCCGCGCGTACTGACATCGATGTCCGGGAAGCCGGGTCAGTCGTTGCGACTACACTTCCCATTCCAACGTGTGCGAAAATCGGCGCGGCGTTATTTCCGTGACGTTTCAAGCCACCGCCTGCGCCCGCATTTGCTTACGCAATAACCAGGTCTTTGATTCGACCCGGGAATCAGCGCGATACGCAGGCAGGCCTGAAGCGTAAGCGGTTCGAATGGCTCCTCGCATGTAGCGCCTGACGCGTGCGCGGCCAGGCCACGCATGTCGCTGGCGAGCCTTACCGCGTGCTCTGCGTTGTTTAGTTTGCCCCATCGTCTGACCCGCTTGTTCTCCCTGCCGTTTGTTCCATTCATTGGTAGCCGATGCTCGACATCCATTTCTCCGGGGGACTCCTGTACCCTCAACTGCAGGCGCTCAGTGTCGCCGAATTACTGGGCGTTGCGATTGCGCTGGTATTGGGCGGTATGGTCAAGGGCGTCACGGGCATCGGTGTTCCGCTTGTCGCGATGCCGATCCTGACGCACTTCCTGCCGGTCAAGCAGGCGGTGCTGCTGCTATCGATGCCGATCATCCTCGGCAATATTCCTCAGGCGCTCGAAGGCGGTAAGGTGCTGCAGACGGCAAGAGAGATTGCCGCCCCGCTTGTCGGCACCGTGATTGGCAATGTGGTCGGCGTGTCAGTGCTGATTACGCTCGCAGCACACGATGCGCAGGCCGTGTCGGGCGTGATGCTGATTATCGCGGCCGCGCTGATGCTTCTCGCGCCCAAGTTCACACTCGCGCCGTCGCTCGTGAAGCCGGTTGGTTTCGCGCTCGGTTTTGGCGCCGCGCTGATGGAGAGCATCGCATCGGTGCCTGGACCGCTGCTGGCCATGTATCTGATCGCGTCGGGCGCGACGGGCCGGGTGTTCACCAAGCGGATCGCGATTATCCTGGTCGTATCTGTGATCACGCTGGTTCTGACATTCAGCAGCGGCGCTGCTCGCGCGAATGGCGTCGACCTCGCGATCTCCGCCGCGGCGAGCTTGCCCGCGATCGCCGGCATGCTGCTGGTGCGGCCGTTGCGCGACAGACTGCATCCGCTCGCGTTCCGCGGCGTGGTGCTGGCCTTCGTGCTGGTCGCGGCGACACAAATGATCTGGAAGTCCGGCGTGCTGTGAACGGCGCTGTCACCTTCGACTCCTATCGCCATCCTCCATCGACCCTTCATCAGGCCCGAGACACAGGCCCGAGACACAGCCCGGACATGGTGCAAAGCAACACGCATCGCGCAGTGCGCTCAGCCGCTCATACACACAGAAAAAACTCGCAGATGGAATAGCGCTTGCTAAAATCAGCAGTACGGAGGGCAATATGGCAGACATCCTTATTGTCGATGCCGACACCGGTGTGCTGAGCACCCTCGGCCTGCTGATCGCCGCTGAGGGCTACGTGGTCCGCACGGCCACCAATGGCAACGATGCACTCAATCTCGCGCGCGCGAGCTGCCCCGATGTATTGATCTCCGACTCGCGCACACCCGGTCTGAGCGGCCCCGCGCTCGTGCGCGAGATGCGCAAAGATCCTGTATTAGCTACCGTGCCGGTCATCCTCACTTACAACGGCGCACTGCCGCCGCGCGTGCGTGTGTTCCGTTTTCTGCGCAAGCCATTACGTTATGCCAGGCTTCTGAAGGTGCTGCATCGCGCCGAGCAGCTCGTCGCGCGGCGCGATGCGCGCGGGCAGCCCGGAGACTGGCGACTGACCCGGCGCAACCTAAAAGGCCAGCCAAAGCCAGGTTAGGCAGCGGCGTGCGCACATCGCCCGACCCCGGTTCAGCACAAACCTCAATGCCGCGTGTCCGGCAGCGACAATAGCAAGGCCGGCACGCTCATATCCTCGTCCAGTTCGGGCCAGTACAGCTGCTGACGGTCTAGCGAAATCGCGAAGTGCTCGCGTTCGTCGGCGGTGGCGGCCTCGAGCACCGGAAACCAGCGCAGCGGAAATTCGATCGCGCGTCCGTCGGACAGCTGGAGAAATAAGTGCGCGCTATCGAAGCGCACATCGACTGCATCGGCGTACATGGCTGGCTCCTGAACGTAGGTCGTTCTAAACGATAGGTGGCGCGGCAGCCGTGTTCAAGCGCGCCGAGCATGTCCGTCGCGCACTCGTTTGCGCAATCGTTTCCTCGTCACCGGTCCAGCACCTGTTCGCCGCGATGTGCGATTGACAGTCGCATGACGGCAGTTCCCGATACAATCCACAGACGATACGGCGGTCCTCACATGCGATGCAAGTGATGCCGCTCCGACTTGCATCCGCTGTCTGCGGCTATCAAGAAAGCCTTTCAATCCGCCGTTAACGCAAAGATCAGTCGCATCGATTGGCCGTTCGACGGACGGCGAGGAACCGATGCCGGGACAGTGCGTGACCTCATGCCAGCCAGGCCGTTTATGTTCAACTTTCTCCTCGATACGCCGGCATCGGGCAACGGACATGTCACGGCATCGATCCGCGCGTCGCTGCTGTCGACGTTGTTCGAGAACACGCGTCCGCTGGTCATGTCGGGCCTCGCCAGCGCGTTCGTCGCGGCCGTGGCCTGTTTTCGCGTGGATCACGTATGGGCGGTGCTGTGGTTTGCCGTCGAAATCGTGCTGCTTAGCGCGCGGATGGCCATCGCACACCTTTATAGGGCGCGTAACCGGCTTCGGCCGATTCATCCGGAGCCATGGGCGGCGCGCTATGCACCGGTGTCGCTGCTCGCGTGTCTGACGTTCGGCCTCGGCACAATGGCGTCGATCATGGTCGGGGATATGCAGCTCGCGTCGCTTGCGCTGATGGTGACCGCCGGCATCCTCGGCGGCATTGCGTCGAGAAACGCCGCGTTGCCGCGTCTCGCGATCACGCAGATTTTCTGCGGCACGATGCCGATCGGCGTCGGCGCGCTGCTTGCGCCGCGCAGCGCTTCGTGGATTCTCGTGCCACCGCTCTTTGCTTACCTCGTTGCGATGGTGTCGGTGGTGCGGCGCCACTACGAAGGGCTCGTCGCGCTGATGACCGCCGAACAGCGGCATGCGGAACTGGCCGCCCGCTTCGACGCGGCGCTGACACATATGCCGCATGGCCTGTGCACGATCGACGGCAGCGGCAAGGTGATCGTCGCAAACCGGCGCGCGGCGGAGCTCTTTGGCGCGACGGTCGAGATGCTGCGCCTGAACGTGCCGCTGCCCGAATTTATCGGTGAGGTGGGGGTCGCGAAGTTCGGCGAGACGCTGCGCATCCAGCTGGTTGAGCGCTGCTCCGTATGGCTGTCGGGCGAGCGCCGGTCGCTGGACCTCGAACTCGGCGATGGCCGTCAGCTCGAAATGACCCGCAATCCCGTGCCGGACGGCAGCGCGGTGATCATCATCGAGGACGTCACCGAACGCCGTCAGTCTGAAGCGAAGATCCTGCATCTCGCGCGGCACGACCCGCTGACCGGCCTGCCAAACCGGCGCGATCTGTACGAGCGTCTCGAGCGGATTCTCTCGAGACCGTCCGCCGGGCACGCGCTGGAAGTCGCGCTGATGTACCTCGACCTCGACGGTTTCAAGCAGGTCAACGACCGGCTAGGTCACCACGCCGGCGACGAAGTGCTGACGGCGGTCGCCGGTCGTCTGAAAGAACTGCTGTGGACCGGCGAATTCGTCGCGCGTCTGGGCGGCGATGAATTTGCGGTCGTCGTCGAAAACGGCACCTGTGCGGCGAGCGAAGCCCTCGCGCCGCGCATCATCCGTGAGATCGCGAAACCGTACATGCTGTCGACCGGCGAGGCGATCAGCATCGGCACGAGCATCGGCATCGCGTTCGCCGCGCGCGGCGAATCGATCGAACAACTGCTCAAGCGGGCGGATATCGCGCTGTATGACGCGAAGCAGGCGGGCAAAGGGACGTTCCGTTTCTCGGTGCCGGGTAGCGAGCCGAAAGACGGCGCAGCCAGCCAGCCGCGCTGGCCAGCCTAGTAGTGGTGAAACGCCGGGCGGTGGTCCGGCGGGCAGGTCTGATCGCAGTTCCGATGAAGCGGCGGCGCGCTTGCCACTGCCACCCCGCGGTTGACTACGACATGCGTCCGCTTACATCTGCGCACCGATCATCCACGGCACGAACTCTTCGTTGCCGATACCGAGCGCCTCGCTCTTCGACTGATCGCCCGACGCGATCCGCACGATCGCGCGGAAAATCTCCTCGCCTTTCTGCTCGACGGTCGCGGTGCCATCCATGATTTCACCGCAGTTGATGTCCATGTCGTCGCGCATCCGCTGGTACATTTTCGAGTTGGTCGCGACCTTGATCGATGGCGCCGGTTTGGCGCCGAAGCACGAGCCACGGCCCGTGGTGAACACGACGAGGTTCGCGCCGCTCGCGATCTGGCCGGTCGCGCCCATCGGGTCATAGCCGGGCGCGTCCATGAACACGAGACCGTGCTTGTCGATCGGCTCCGCATACTTATAGACGTCGACGAGCGGTGTCGAGCCGCTCTTCGCGACCGCGCCCAGCGACTTCTCGAGAATCGTCGTCAGGCCGCCGGCCTTGTTGCCGGGCGTCGGGTTGTTGTCGATGCTGCCCTTTTCACGCTCCGCGTAGCCTTCCCACCAGCGAATCCGTTCGACCACCTTCTCGCCGACTTCGCGCGACACCGCGCGGCGCGTCAGCAGGTGCTCGGCGCCGTAGATTTCCGGCGTCTCGGTCAGGATTGCGGTGCCGCCGTGCTTGACGAGCTGATCCACGGCCGCGCCGAGCGCGGGGTTCGCGGTGATGCCGGAGTGTCCGTCCGAGCCGCCGCATTGGAGCGCGACGCACAGGTGCGAGACCGGCAGCGGCTCGCGCTTCACCTGGTTCGCAACGGGCAGCATCCTGTCGACCGCTTCGATCACGGCATCGACGGTCTTTTGCGTGCCGCCCAGTTCCTGCATCACGAGCGGCACCACCATCGGTCCTGGTGTCACGCCTTCGGCGACGAACAGCGCGCCCATCTGGTTGGCCTCGCAACCGAGGCCAACCACGACGATGCCCGCGAAGTTCGCATGGCGCGCAAAGCCGCCGATCGTGCGGCGCAATTGCTGGATGCCTTCGCCGTTGTGATCGATACAGCAGCCGAAGCTGTGCGACAGCGGCACGATGCCATCGACATTCGGATACGCATCGAGCCGGCCGGGCTGCGCGAAATGCTGCGCGGCCATTTTCGTGACGCTCGCCGAACAGTTCACCGTGCTGATGATGCCGATGTAGTTGCGTGTCGCGACGCGGCCATCGGCGCGTTGGATGCCCATGAAGGTCAGCGGTTCGGTCGCGCTTTGCACCGGCTTCACATCGCTGCTGAACGCATAGTCGCGTTCGAAATCGCCCATCGCGACGTTGTGCACATGGACATGTTCGCCCGGCTCGATCGCCTGCGTCGCGAAGCCGATGATCTGGCCGTAGCGGCGCACCGCACTGCCCGGCGCGACGGAACGCACGGCCACCTTGTGCGCTTCGGGAATGTCGGCGAGCACGGTCAAGCCGTCCAGCTCATCGAGGTTCGTCCCGCGGGGAATCGCCTGCCGCGCGATGGCGACGTCGTCGTCGGGATGCAGTTTGATGACCGCCGAAGCGGCCGCGATATCGGCCATGATTCATCTCCTTTGCGACCGGAGTGGATGCCTTAGCGCTGACTCCGGCGGTTGCCGTGCACGGGCGCGTTGCGTCGTGCATCATGTGGGGTGGTTCGAGTATGCGAAGCGGCGTCGACGGCCGCAAATTGGTCGGACCACGTCGAAACGAGGAGACAACTGATGGCACAGCGGGGCGGCCCGGACAGCGCGCTGAATCATGTGATCAAGCAAATCGAAAGCCGGCTGCTCGACCCGCAGTTGCGACCAGGCGCGCGGCTACCGTCCGAGCGCGCGATGGCGGAAGCGTTCAGTGCGTCGCGCTCGACGGTCAGGGAAGCGGTGGCGCGGCTCGTCGCACGCGGCGCGCTCGAGACGCGCCGCGGCGCGGGTGTATTCGTCAGCGCGGCGCCGCAGGCGATGCCCGATTCACTATGGCTTCAGCGCAGCGGTGAGGGTGCGCCACAGCGCAGGGAAACGCTCGAGTTCCGTGCGATCTTCGAATGCTGTGTCGCGCGCTTCGCCGCGGAACGCGCGAGCGCCGACGAACGCCAACGGCTTGGCACGGTGCTGCACGATATGACACGCGCGGTGTCGGACGGCGACGTCGAAGCTGAAGCGCGTGGCGACGCGAACTTCCATCTGACATTGGCCGCGATGGCGCACAACTTCATGTTGACGCGCTTCTACACGACCGTGATCGATCAGTTGCGCGACCACATCACGCGCAATACCTATGCGGCGATGCTCGACTTGCCGCACGCGAAGGAGCGCTCGATCGCGCGGCTCGCGCAGCACGAGAGTATTTATCGCGCGATTTGCGCGCGCGCGCCGGACGGCGCCGCACAGGCGATGGCGCAGCATCTGTCGTTTGTCGGCGAGCAGTTCAGCGCCTGACCGACACCTTCAGCGTTGCCGGCGCAATTGCAGCGCGTAGGTGAAGCGATCCGCCGGAAACACGCTAACCGTGACCTCGAACACGACGCCATGCTGGTCGACATAGTGGCGCGTGATGTCCAGCGCATGCCCCTCCGCTGCGACCGCGAGCGACGCCGCGATCCGCGCGGGCACGCCAGTGGCGCGAATTTCCTGGCGCACCTCGCGCACCGTGCGCCCAAAGCGCGCTTCGACCATCTCGCAGATCAACCCTGAGCTCTTGCGCAACTCGCGCCGGATGCCGGCGCCGACCGACGCTTCCAGATACACATCGGTCCAGCAGATCGGCTGGTCGGGCTTCGCCGGATCGACGCGCAGCAGTTCGACACGCAGCCAGCGCGACCCCGTCTCGACGCCAAGCCGTGCGGCGAGCGCCGGGCTGGCCGACACTTCGCCGATGGCCTGTACGTGCCGCTCGGTCACGGCCGCAAACTGGATCAGATCCTCGACACTCGACATCGACTGCTCGAATGCGACACGCGGCTTGCTCGCTTCGACGCGGATGCCTGCGCGTTTGCGCCGCGAGATCAGCCCGAGCTCCTGTACCTTTTCGAGCGCGGAGCGTACGGTCGCGCGGCTCACGCCGTATTGCGCGGAAAGATCAAGCTCGCTGGGCAGCGCCGCGCCGACTTCGAAGGTTCCGTTGCCGATCGCCGTAATCAGTTGCTCCGCCAGCTCGGCGTATCGGGGTTTCATCGCAACGGTCCTTTCGCGGGGGGAAGCAGGGGTTCGGGCAAATCGTCTTGTACCCGGCTGGCAAGCCTGCATGTTTTTGGCGGCGCTACAGGCGCGCTAATGCTAGCCCGCGCGTCGCGCATTGCCAAGCCAGGCGGGCGCGGGCAGGAGAACTGCCGCGAAGCATACAGGTAAACCCGAGGTTGACCCATCTCATATCGTGCCAATATAGTCCGGACATATTTTAAATGTCCGGACTTATTCGATATGAAATTCCGGACGCGTGAGCGTGTGCGCGCACGGCAAACGGAGACGAGCATGGCTTTTCAGACCGACACCGCCCACCCCCGCAGCCCGGATGCGGCTGGCGCGACCCCACGCGAAAGGCCGCCGCTGGTCGCGCGCCTTGGCGTGCAGATCGTGGTCGGGATCGTGGCCGGCATTGCGCTTGGTTTTATCGCGCCGAAGCTGGCGGTCGACATGAAGATTCTCGGCGACATCTTCCTGCGCCTGATCAAGATGATTGTCGCGCCGCTCGTGTTCCTGAACGTCGTACTGGGCATCGCGGCAGCGGGCGACCTGAAGAATGTCGGCCGCATCGGGCTGCGCGCGCTGATCTACTTCGAGATCGTGTCGACCATCGCGCTCGCGTTCGCGATGGTGATCGCGAATGTGTCGGACGTCGGCGCGGGCATGCATCTGACGCAGAACGCCGCCGACGCCGCGGCCGCTCACGCGCAGTACGGCAAGGCGGCGCCCGTGTCGCTCGAGCATTTCATGCTCACGCTGTTTCCGGACAACTTTGTCGGCGCATTTGCGAACGGCTCGCTGCTGCAGGTGCTGGTGATTTCGATCGGCTTTGGCGCCGCATTGCTGATGCTCACACGCGAGCAGCGCGGCAGCGTCGAGCATGCGCTGACGCGCATGTCCGAAGTGTTTTTCAAATTCGTCGACGTGATTATGAAGTTCGCGCCGCTCGGCGCGTTCGGCTCGATCGCGTTCGCGATCGGCAGCAGCGGCATGAGCGCGGTGATCTCGCTAGGCTATCTGCTGATCGTGATGTACCTGACGCTGGCGTTCTTCGTCGTCGTGGTGCTCGGCATCGTGCTGCGCGTGTACGGCTTCAACGTGTTGCGCTTTTTGCGCTACTTCAAGGACGAGATTTTCCTGCTGTTCGCGACCGCATCGTCGGAAAGCGCGTTGCCACGCCTGTTCGAGAAGCTCGAGCGGCTTGGCTGCTCGCGGCAGTCGACCGGCCTCGTCCTGCCCACCGGCTATGCGTTCAATCTCGACGGCACCGCCGTCTATATGTCGCTGTGCGTGATGTTCGTCGCCAACGCATACGGCGTGCCGCTCAGTCTGCATCAGCAGCTGGGGCTGCTGGTGTTGATGCTGATCACGTCGAAGGGCGCGGCGACCGTGTCGGGCGGCACGTTCATCGTGTTTGCGGCCACCGTCACAGCGTCCGGCATGTTGCCGATCGAAGGGTTGCCCATTCTGTTCGGTATCAATCGCTTCACGTCGCAAGCGGTCGCGATCTGCAACTCGATCGGCAATAGTGTCGCGACGCTGGTGATCGCGAAGTCGTCCGGCGAGTTCGACGAGCAAGCGGCGCGCGATGAGTATCAGCGCGTCTTCGGCACGCGGCCCGGCAAGGTCATCTGATTCCGGTTCATTCAAGAAAGGGTTGAGCGTTATGCGTATTACCGCCGTCAGGGAGATATCGGTCCCGCTCGAAGGCAATGTGGCAAATGCGCTGGTGAGTTTCGCGGAGCACGACGTGTCGCTGGTCGCGCTGCACACCGACGTGATACGCAACGGCAAGCCGTTGATCGGCTATGCGTTCGATTCGATCGGGCGCTTCGCGCAAGGCGGCATTCTGCGTGACCGGATGATTCCGCGGCTCGTCGCCGCGGCGCCCGATAGTTTGCTCGATGCGAGCGGCGCAGGCTTCGACCCCGAGACGGTGCTAAAGACGGTGCTGCGCAACGAAAAGCCCGGCGGCCATGGCGACCGCGCGGCGGCCGCCGGTGCGATCGAGCTGGCCGTGTGGGACCTGAACGCGAAGCTGCGCGACGAACCCGCGCACGTGACGATCGCGCGCCGTTTTGATCGGCGCGGCAAGGCCGAAGGCGTCGACGTGTATGCGGCGGGGGGCTACTACTACCCGGAAGAGAGCACGCAACGCCTTGCCGATGAGTTCGACAGATACCGCGAGATGGGTTTTGACGCGTTCAAGATGAAGATCGGCGGCGCGAGCCTCGTGCAGGACCTCGCGCGTATCGAAGCGGCGCTTTCCGTCGCGGGCGCCGGGCAGCGGCTCGCGGTCGACGCGAACGGCCGCTTCGATCTCGACACCGCGCTTGCGTACGCTGAAGCGATCGCGCCCTACGACCTGCGCTGGTACGAAGAGATTGGCGATCCGCTCGATTTCGACCTGAACCGTCAGGTCGCCCAGGCGTACGCGGGGCGGATCGCGACCGGGGAAAACCTGTTCTCGCTCGCGGACGTGAAGAACCTGGCGCTGTTCGGCGGCATGCGGCCGGGCAAGGACGTGTTCCAGATGGACGCGGGCCTTGCATACGGGCTCACTGAGTACGCGCGAATGATCGAGCTGATCGAAAACCGCGGCTTCGATCGCGCGCACGCGTATCCGCATGGTGGCCATCTGATCAACCTGCACATCGCGGTCGGCCTCGAACTGGGCGGCTGCGAAGCGTACCCGGGCGTGTTTCAGCCGTTCGGCGGCTATCCGGCCGGATGCGGGATCGGCGGCGGCCTCGTGCGTCCGACCGACGCCGCCGGCTTCGGACTCGAGGAAAAAGACGGGTTGCGCCCCTGGCTCGAACGCCTTGCAGCCTGATTGAAAAATGGAAAGTTTGAGGAACTGACGACGATGGCCACCACTGTTTTCGACTCCGCGCTGTTTCGCGATATGTTCGGCACGCCCGAGATGCGCGACGTGTTTTCCGATACCGCGTATCTGGCCCGCTGCATCGACGCGGAGACCGCGCTTGCGCGCGCCGAGGCGCAAGCGGGCCTGATTCCCGAGCAGGCTGCGCGCGAGATCACCGAGCGCGCGGATTTCGCGAAGCTCGATCTTGATCAACTGCGTCATGAAACGGAGATTGTCGGTTATCCGATCCTGCCGCTCGTCAAGCAGTTGAGCGAGATGTGCGGCGCAGCGGGCCGTTACGTGCATTGGGGCGCGACGACGCAGGACATCATGGATACCGCGACGATGCTGCAGTGTCAGCGAGGTGTCGGCATCATCACACGCCAGCTCGACGAAGTGCGCGAAGCGCTGCGCGATCTCGCCGACCGATACGCGGATACGGTGACCGCGGGCCGCACGCATTTGCAGCATGCGTTGCCGGTCACGTTCGGGTTTCGCGCAGCGGTATGGCTGTCCGCGTTGGATCGGCATGCGGAGCGCTTGCAACAGGCAAAAGCACGCGTGCTGATGGTGCAGTTCGGCGGTGCGGCGGGCACGCTCGCGTCGCTCGGCGACCCGGTGCGCGCGCTCGATACGCGGCGGCGGCTGGCGCAGGAACTCGGGTTGCGCAACCCTGAGATAACGTGGCATGTCGCGCGCGATGGCCTATGCGAGCTGGTGTCGCTGCTTGCGAGCATCGGCGGGTCGCTCGGCAAGATCAGCATCGACGTGATGATGATGGCCGCGTCGGAATTCGGTGAAGTCGCGGAGCCGTTCGTGCCGGGCCGCGGTGCAAGCTCAACGATGCCGCAAAAGCGCAATCCGATTTCGAGCGAACTGATGTTCGCGGCGGCGAAGATGCTGCGCGAGCGCGCCGCTCTGATGCTCGACGGGATGATGCATGATTTCGAGCGCGCGACCGGCCCGTGGCACCTCGAATGGAGCGCGGTGCCGGAAAGCTTCCTGCTCGCGTCGAGCGCGCTGCATCAGGCGAACTTCATGTTGCGCGGGCTGCACGTGGACGCAGCGCGGATGCGCAGGAATCTCGATCTGACGGGCGGCTTGATCGTTGCCGAAGCGGTGATGATGGGGCTCGCGCCGGCACTAGGCCGTCAGCACGCGCACGATGTGGTGTATGACGCGTGCCGTGTCGCGATCGACGAAAGCCGCACGTTGTACGACGTGCTGTCGGCCAACGGGGTGATCCGCGAACGCTTCGACGATGCGCAACTGCGCGCATTGACCGATCCGTCCAGGTATCTCGGTGCGGCCGCGCTGATGGCGCGTCATGTTGCGCATGCATCGGCGAACAGCCGCTAACGTCCTGTTACGAATGTGCGATCAGCGTAGCACCTGTGTCAAACATCGACTCATACACTGCAAACCAGTTTCATCGTCACGCACTCAACGTGCAAGGAGTCGAAAATGAACAAGAAGGTGCTCGGCGCGGTACTGGGTCTCACAGTGTTGGGTGCGTCGACAGCGGCATCGGCGCATGTGGATGTGGCCGTCGGACTGGGGGTGCCGTTGGTCGTGCCTGCGGCACCGGTTTATGCGGCGCCGCCGCCGCCTCCGGTGGTGGTCGCGCAGGCGCCCGTCGCGGTGGGCTATGGCTACGGTCCTGACTGGCGTGAGCGCCGCGCATGGCGTGAACGCGAATGGCGCCGCCACGAGTGGCGCGAGCATGAGTGGCACGAACATCACGACTGGCATTGATGCAGTGTTGTTCGCGGCCTCACTGAGTTAGCGGCGGCAGGCCGCGAGGGAGCGCCCGGCTGGCGGTTCTCGCCCGCAGCGCGTGAGCCCGCCGGCACGGGGCGGTCCAGACGGGCCGCCCTTACACACTCTCCGCGCGTGGCGCGCTTTTCTCACGCGCGCTCACTCTCATCTGTACGCTCAGCAGATGCTCGCGCATCCGCTGCTCCGCGAGCTCGCTATCGCGCGCGATCATCGCGGCAACAATCGCCTGGTGCTGTTCCGCGAAGTGCCGGCGTGTTTCGTGATCCACGGTTTTCTCGCGCAGCGTGGGCTGCACGCGCACGCCGTTGATGGCCTCGAGCAACGCGATGATCGCCGGGTTGCGCGTCGCCTGCGCGAGCAGCAGATGAAAGCGGTGATCCCATTGCTGCCATTCGTAGTCGTCGCGCGTCGCCGCGTTTTTGCGTGCGATCTTGTCGAGCTCGGCGAGATCGGCAGCGCTTGCCTTCATCGTTGCGAGCGCAACAAGCGCCGGCTCGATCATCACCCGCATCTCGGCGACATCCGACGGACTCGTGCCGACGCTCAGGCCGCTCAGCTTCTGCGAGAACTTCAGCGGGCGCGCGCCGAGATACGTGCCGCGGCCGACACCGCGCCAGATCCGGCCACCCGCTTCAAGCGACGCGAGCGCGGCGCGCAGTTCACGCCGGCTGATTGACAGATCTTCCGCGAACTGACGCTCCGCGGGGAGCAGGTCGCCGTCCCGAAGCTCGTGCCGCGCGATGTAGTCGATAACACGGTCCAGCACTTGCCTATCAGACATCGCTTCCGCCTCCGAACCAATCTTGGATTGGTTCAATATTAGCAGGATGGAAGCGTTTTCAATCTTTTTCTTGACCAGTGCTTATTGATGATGAAGCATCAGCAGGATAGCGCGTTCTTCGGTGCTAAATGAAGCGCATTGGCGAGGCGAACCAATCGTAATTGGTTCAGTTCAGGGTTCGTCGTTAGCGGTTTATCAAGAGATCGATTCATGGCTTTCACGACGCGTCCCGAACTGATCGGCACCTTCGGCATGGCGGCGTCGACGCACTGGCTCGCCACGGCGTCCGCGATGGCGGTGCTCGAAAAGGGCGGCAATGCATTCGATGCGGCAGCGGCGGCAGGCTTCGTGCTGCAAATCGTCGAGCCTCATCTGAACGGGCCGGGCGGCGAGTTGCCGGTGGTCTTCTACAGCGCGCGCGAACGGCGCGTGCGGGTGCTATGCGGGCAAGGCGTGACGCCGGCCACGATGACCATCGAGCGGATGCGCGGCATGGGGCTCGACGTGGTGCCCGGCACCGGCTTGCTGCCCGCGGTTGTGCCGGGCGCGTTCGGCGCATGGATGATGCTGCTGCGTGACTACGGCCAGCTGCCGTTGCAGGACGTGCTCGGCTATGCGATCGGTTACGCGGAGAACGGCTACCCGGTGGTGCCGCGGATGGCGGCATCGATTCTCGCGATTCAGGACTTCTTCAACAGCGAATGGCCGACCTCCGCGCAACAATGGCTGCGCGACGGCGAAGCGCCGCGGGCGAACGCGCTGTTCCGCAATCCGTCGATTGCGGCGACCTACCGGCGCATTCTGGAAGAGGCGGGCACCGGCGAGCGGGCCGCGCAATGCGAGCGCGCGCGTCGCGCATTCTATGCGGGGTTCGTCGCGGAGGCGATCGACCGGTACTTTCATACGACCGCAGTGCTCGATACTTCGGGCCGGCGCAACCACGGCCTGCTGACCGGCGACGATCTCGCGCGCTGGATGCCCGCATACGAGGAGCCGGTGTCGTACGACTACGCGGGGTTCACGGTGCACAAGACCGGCCCATGGGGACAAGGGCCGGTTTTCCTTCAGCAGCTCGCGCTATTGAAAGGCTTCGATCTCGCGGGCCTCGATCCGCTCGGTCCCGACTTCGTGCATACGGTGATCGAGTGCGCGAAGCTCGCGTTCGCGGACCGCGAAGTGTTTTATGGTGATCCGCTGCACGCGGAAGTGCCGCTCGACATCCTGCTCTCCGACACCTACAACGACGCGCGCCGCAAGCTCGTCGACCCCACGCGCGCGTCGCTCGTGTTCCGCCCGGGCGAACTCGGCGACAGCCGGCAGCGCGCGGCCAAGATCGTCGCGAGCGCGGGACGGCAGCAGCCTGGCGGCTGCGGCCAGGGCGAGCCGACCTTCGCGCCGCTGCCGGAGTTGCGCGGCGATACGGTGCATCTGGATATCGTCGATCGTTGGGGCAACATGGTGTCGGCGACGCCGTCGGGTGGCTGGCTGCAGGCGTCGCCGGCTGTGCCCGGCCTGGGCTTCAACGTGACGACGCGCGCGCAGATGTTCTGGATGGAGGACGGCTTGCCATCGTCGCTCGGTCCCGGCCGCCGGCCGCGCACGACGCTGTCGCCGACGCTCGTCACGCACGGCGGCGCGCCGTATGCGGCATTCGGCTCGCCGGGTGGCGACCAGCAGGACCAATGGTCGCTGCAACTGTTCCTGAGGCACGTGCATGCAGGCATGAACCTGCAGGCGGCGATCGACGCGCCATCGTTTCAGACCGCGCATTTTCCGGGGTCGTTCTATCCACGTGCGATGCAGCTCGGCAAGATGTCCGCCGAAGCGCGCTTTCCGGAGCGCACGCTCGATGCATTGCGCGCAAGAGGACACGACCTCACGGTTGCCGAACCGTGGGCGCTGGGGCGTGTCTGCGCGGTGAGCCTGCGCGACGGCCTGATGCGCGGCGCGGCGACGCCGCGTCAGATGCAGGCGTATGCGATCGGCCGCTAGGCGTAGGCGTGCGGTCGTCGGTCGAGGCTGGAGGTCGCGGGAGTGCCGGACACGCATCGCAGATGTCCGCTAAATCGAACATGCGGTACCGGCAGTGCTTTCTGGGGGGGCAGGCTCATGTCTACTGTTGCGGCTCGACTCGAACGCTTACCGTTGTCAGGCTTTCATCGAAAGCTGTTGATCATCGGCGGACTCGGCTATCTGTTCGACGGCCTCGACTCGTCGTCGCTTGCTTTTCTGCTGCCGATCGTCAGCAAGCTATGGCATCTGGGCAGCGCGCAGACCGGGCTTGTCGCGAGCAGCACCTATATCGGCTACTTCTTCGGCGCGTTCCTGTCGGGCGTGACCGCGGATGTAATCGGGCGCCGGCGCATCATGATGAGCGCGCTGTCCATTTACTGCGTCGCGTCGTTCGCGAGCGGCCTCGTCGACAACTGGCACGCGTTCTTCGCGCTGCGGATCATCGCGGGCTTTGGCTCGGGCGCCGAGGCGGTGGTGATCGCGCCGTTTCTTGCGGAGTTCGTGCCGCGCCGCTATCGCGGCCTCTTCTGCGGTGCGCTGGTCGGCTTCATGTCGTTCGGCTATCTGACGTCGTCGGTGCTGGGCTTTACGGTGGTGCGCAATTTCGCGGAAGGCTGGCGCTATGTCGCGATGCTCACCGCGGTGCCGGTCGTGATGCTGCTGTGGTGGAGGAGGTTGCTGCCCGAGTCGCCGCGCTGGCTCGAGAGTCGCGGACGGATGCGTGAAGCCGATCGGATCGTGACGAGCGTCGAGGATGGTTATATCAAGCGTGGCTTGACGCTTGCGCCGGTGCGTTCGATCGTTTATGACGGACCGCTGTTACCGGGGCGCGGCGCACGCGGCGGCGCGCTGCGCAATATCGCCGCGCTATGGTCAACGCAGCTTGCGGGCGTCACCGCGATCAGCTGGGCGATGTGGTTCTCCGTCGCGTTCGCGTACTACTCATTCTTCTCGTGGATTCCAAGTCTGCTCGTCAAGCAGGGTTTGACGATCACGCAAAGCTTCGGCTATTCGATCGCGATCTACGCATCGCAGATTCCCGGCTATTTCTCCGCCGCGTACCTGAACGAACGCCTCGGGCGCAAAGCGGTGGTGTCGTCGTATATGTTGCTTGGTGCGGTGGCGGCGGTTTTTCTTGCGCTGTCGCATAGCGAACTCGCAATCATGGCTGCGGGCATGGGCCTGTCGTTTTTCATGAACGGTGCGTTTGCCGGCGTCTATGCGTACACGCCCGAGATCTTCCCGACCGCGGTGCGCACGACCGGCGTCGGTTCGTCATCGTCGTTCGGGCGGATCGGCTCGGTTAGCGCGCCGATTCTGGTCGGCTTCGTGTATCCGGCATTCGGTTTTATCGGCGTGTTCGGCATGACCACCGCGGTGCTCGTGGTCGGCGCGTCGATTGTGTACTTTCTCGGCATCGAGACGCGGAACCGCTCGCTCGAAGATATCGAACAGCAGGAACTGGCCGCGCGGCCCGACCTGGACGATCTGCGTGGCTCGACGCGGATTCATGGCTGAATGACCTCGACATGCAAACTGAACCCCGCCCGCTCGAACTGAACGACCTGTCACGGCTCGCGCTTGCGCTGCGCGTCGCCCAGCAGCCCGAGGCGATTTTTCGCGAAGTCTACGCGGTCGCTTGCGAATCGCTGGGCTGCAAGCTATTCACGATCATGTCGTTCGACACTGAGCGTTACGAGGTCGAACGCCTGTACACGAACATGCCGACGGTTTATCCGCTAGGCGGGCGCAAGAAGAAGCGCGGCAGCGTGTGGGCCGGGCACACGCTTGAGAACCTGCGGCCGTTTCGGGCGACCGACCCGGACGGCATTCGCGCCGCGTTCGACGATCATGCGGTGATTACCGGTATGGGGCTCGGCTCGATTCTGAATATTCCGGTCGCGTATGACGGGCGCTGCGTCGGGACGATGAACCTGACGCATGTCGAAGGCTGGTACACGCAGGCGCACGAGGCAGCGGGGTTGCTGCTCGCGTCGTTTCTCGCCGCGCCGCTCGCGCTGTATCAACGCCATGCAAAACCCAAAGCGGCGCCGCGGATGATAGCCGGCTGCGCGTGACGCAAGCAGACCCGCACGTGCTGCGCCGTGCGCGGCGGTCCTCAAACGTAGATATCGATTTGTGAATCGGACGGTTTGCTCGTGCCGTTATCGGCCGGACTGGGTGACGCTGGCTGCACCGGCTTGTGACCGCTTGTGTGCCGGGATGCGTGGCTCGTTGTCTGGCCCGCCGTCTGGCCAGACTGGGAATCGGGCCAGAGAACCCCGAACAAGGTCCCTTTCCTGATGTCTTGCGTCGTGACGACGCCATCGTCCGCGCCGGGTTTCGAGCCCTTGTCCTGCAACTGTTTCTTCGCGACCAGCACGTTGCGCAAGTTTTCGAAGTACTGCCGGCCTGCAATTCTCATGATGGCTCCCCGTTGTCGATGTCGGTAATCAAGCGCCTGCGCGTCGCCGAAGCTTCCAGATTGTTTACGACTTCATTAAAGATATCTTTAATCTCCATTTGAGCGGCGGTACGCGGCGAGCCGACCGCCAGCACGAATCGTCACGGGCTGGCAGAATGCGGCTCTTGCAGCGAAGCGAAGTCACTTCGCATCATCTGTCCCCGCACTCGAATTTCCCTACACGTTAAATGCCCGAATCGCGCAGTTCCGGACGTGCGCTCGTTATTGCATCGGTCATGGCATCGACGGCCATGATCGCGATCGAAATGACGATCGTCTCCACCGCCATGCCGCAGATCGCAACGCAGCTAGGCGGACTCAATCTCTATAGCTGGGTCTTTTCATCGTTTCTACTTGCGCAGACCGCGATGACCGTCGTGTTCGGCAAGCTCGCCGATCTGTTCGGACGCAAGCCGGTGATGCTGGTCGGCATCGCGATCTTTCTCGCGGGCTCCGTGCTGGCCGGCTTCGCGTGGTCGATGCCGGCGATGATCGCGTTCCGGCTGATCCAGGGGATCGGCGCTGGTGCGATCCAGCCGGTCGCGATGACGATCGTCGGCGATCTCTATCCGGCGCACGAGCGCGGCAAGGTGCAGGGCTATCTCGCGAGTGTCTGGGCCGTCTCGGCGGTGGTCGGGCCGATGGTCGGCGGTTTGATCATCCGCGACCTGTCATGGGCGTGGATCTTCTGGATGAACGTGCCAATCGGGCTCGCGGCAATGGCGGGGTTTATCGCGTTCCTGCACGAGAAACCGGGGCGTCAGCGTCGGTCGATCGATATCACCGGCGCGGCGCTCTTCACCGTCGCGGTCGCGGCGCTGATGATCGCGCTGACCGACGCGGGCGCCTCCGAAGGCGAACGTGCGCTCTACGCGTGCGCGGTTTGCGCGGTGGCGTCCGTGCTGTTCGTGATGCAGGAGCGGCGCGCGCCCGAGCCGATGATTTCGTTTGCGCTGTGGGGGCGCCGGCCGGTCGCTGCGACCAACGCGTCGACGCTGCTGACCGGCATGGTGCTGATGGGCGTCACGACCTTTCTGCCGATTTACGTGCAAGGCGTGTTGCAACGCTCGCCGGTGGTGGCCGGGATGGCGCTGACAGTGATGATGGTCGGCTGGCCGGTCGGTGCGACGATCTCCGCGCGCCTGTTCCGGCGCTACAACCTGCGCTCGATTCTCGTGGTCGGCAGCGTGTTTATTCCGGCCGGCGGCGCGGTATTCGCACTGATGGGGATGGACAGTGTGCCGGTGATGGCCGCATCCGGTTCGCTGGTGATGGGCTTTGGCATGGGGCTGGCGGCGACGGCCGCGCTGGTGCTGATACAGGAAATCGTCGTGGCCGGTCAGCGCGGCGCGGCGACCGCGTCGAATCTGTTCTCGCGCAATCTGGGCAGCACGCTCGGCGCGACGCTGTTCGGCGCGGTGTTCAACTTCGGGCTGGCGCATGCGAAGAAGATCGGCGCGGTGACGCCGGATCAACTGCGCGCGGCGCTCGATGCGTCCGCGAACAAACTGGGCAGCGCGGATCTGGGGGTGCGGCTCGCGTTGCAGCAGTCGCTGCATCTGACGTTTGCGGTGGTGCTGGTGGTGTCGATCGCGGTACTGCTGCTCGCGATGCTGGTGCCGTCGGTCGCGATTCGCCGTGCGCATGAGGTGCCGACGCCCGTCGCGCATTGAGCCTTACGTTCAGGCATCGCACTTCACGATCTTCGGCGCGAGTTCGCCCACGCACGATAGGAACCGTTTGAGGATCGACACGCCATTTGTCCGGGCGGTCGGCACGTCGTTAGCGAGCAGTCGGCTGACGATGGATGACGCCCTTGGATTGCGCGTGTATGCCGGTATCGGCGTGACGCCACGCGGAATCACGACACGACACGCATATACGCGATAGATCGCAAGATTTTTTTACAAGTGATCCATGGCGACCTGCTAGAAATCGGTCTCGACTGAACTTGACCTTTTTCAAACAGGAGATGTCCATGAAGAACATAAGGATCGCGTCAATCTCGCCAGGACTGTTAAACATAAGGGAGCATCACTACGCACACCGGACGCACTTCAAAATTGTTGACGTGCGATATGGTGAAATCGCGTGGAACGATCATGATGGCAACCTGTTGTTTGCCGATGCACGGCGCACTGTATGAAGAGGCCGGACAATGCCAGTACAGTGCACTTTCAGGCTAAACAACGAGCCGACCTCAACACTCTATTGCTCGGGCTTTGGCGGCATTGCAGCCTATTCAGGGCAAAAGGATGGGCGTGACAATCCGCAGGCTGTTGCTATGGAAAAGATCGGGCCAATCCCGCCGGGAAGATGCTATCTCCTCGACCGGCGTTCCGGGGGCCGTTTAGGATGGTTCTATGATCTGGTTTCGTCCTATGACCCTTTCACGACCGACCGCTCCAGGTGGTTCATGCTCTGGAATGAACGGACAGGTGACTCAACGTTTATCAACGATGTCAAACGAGGTGCGTTTCGTCTGCATCCGGAAGGTCAGCTAAGACTTAGCGAAGGATGTATTACCGTGCAATCCGGTGCCGAGTTTGACAGGCTTGAACGTCATCTGCGCTCTCGGCCACCTGACGTTCCTGTGCCTGGTACGAATGACAAGGCATACGGAATCGTGGACGTGCGATGAAACGGGCAATGCGTATTGGTCTGTTCATCCTGCTGACGTTCGTCATTGGAAGGTCGATCGCGAACGTCTATCTTCAATGGCCCGCACCTATGCCCGATTGGCTTCACGATTCGACCATGTTCGCTATCCGCGTTACCGGTTTGGGACAGGAATACAACCCGGAGGACGCTGAAAACATGGCGACCGTGATCGTTGCCTCGATATCGTGGACACTCACCGGCCTGATGCTGTGGCTGCTGGTCTTCACGGTGCGACGTTTCAGGGACCGTCACACCGAACGATCTTAAGCTTGCATGGACAGCTTGAAGCGGCAGATACCAGCGCGCGTCAATGCGGTCGCGCCGGGCCGGAGGACGCTCACCCATGCAGCGTATCGATGATCGCCTGCGTGATCCCCGGCCGGTCATACGACGCGCGCTGAATCATCCCGACCGTACGCAGCATCGGCGGATTCGCAATCGACAGCACGCGCAGCGACGAATCGTTGCGCCAGTTGCCCCGATGCAGCAGCGGCAGCACCGCGACACCGACGTTTTCGCGCACCAGCGCGACGATCGTCTCGATCGAGTTGAGCTCCAGGTATTCGTTGACGCTCAACCCCGCCTTTTGCAGCGCCTGTTCGACGACGCGCCCAGTCCGCACGCGTCGGTCGAAACGCAGAAAGCCGTGGCTACGCAGAATGCGCTGCGGGTCGTTATCGGCAATCTCGCTGCTGACGACCAGCATCAGCGGCTCGCTGTACAGCGTGGTCCACTTGAGCGTGTCGGGCAGCGTCGCATCCGCGCGCGCAACCACGGCCGCGATGTCGACGTCGCCCGCCTCGACCAATGCCGCAAGCTCATCGGAGCGCGCCGATAGCAGCTTCACGTCGAGTTGCGGGTGCGCGGTCTTCAGATTCGCGACGACCAGCGACAGCGCGCCAATCACCGACACCACCGCGCCGATCGTCAACGGACCGACCATCGAATCCGCCGGGTCGGCGTCAAGCTCGTCGAGCAGATCGAGAATCTGCTCGACCTTCGGCCAGATCTGCTGGCCGTCGCGGCTCAATACGATTTGCCGTCCGCTGCGGTCGAATAATTGCCGGCCGAGCGCCTGTTCGAGCCCGCGCATCTGCAGGCTGACCGCAGCCTGCGTCAGCGCCACTTTCTCGGCTGCCGCCGCGAACGACCCGGTTCGCGCGACCGCCCGAAACGTTTTCAACATCCGCAGCGTAGGCATGGTCTTGCTCAAGAAAAGCTTAAGTATCAGCAAGAAATATTAATATTTTCTGTCGAGTGGCGCACTTCATAATCTGCGTTTCAATCGACGCTTAATAGCGTTCGAGGACGACCAGCACGTAGGGAGTGTCACAGCATGAGCGACACCGAGCGCCGACCGGTACTCGAGGTCAGTGGCTTTTCATTGAAGTTTTCGCGCTCGGCCGCGATGCCGAATCTCGTCGACAACGTGTCGTTTGCCGTCGGCAGCGGCGAAACCCTGTGCATCGTCGGCGAATCGGGCTGCGGCAAAAGCGTTACGTCGCTCGCGCTGATGGGGCTGCTCGCCAGTCCGCCCGCGCAACGCGTGTCGGGCACCGCGGTGTTCGACGGCAAGGACCTCTTTACGCTGACCGAACGCGAACTCGCCGATATTCGCGGCAACCGGTTGTCGATGATCTTTCAGGAGCCGATGACGTCGCTCAACCCCGCGTTTACGGTGGGCGAGCAGATTGGCGAAAGCGTCCGCCGGCATCGCGGCGTCGATCGCGCCGAGGCGCGTGCGCAGGCGCTCGAGATGCTGCGGCTCGTGCGCATTCCGGCGCCGGAAACGCGGCTCGACGCGTACCCGCATCAACTGTCCGGCGGTATGCGCCAGCGCGTGATGATCGCGATGGCCCTCGCGAACCGGCCGCGCCTGCTGATCGCGGACGAACCGACCACCGCGCTCGACGTGACAATTCAGGCGCAGGTGCTCGCGCTGATCCGAAACCTGCAGGCCGAGACCGGTACCGCGATGGTGCTGATCACGCACGACCTCGGTGTCGTCGCGGAGGTCGCGGATCATGTCGCGGTGATGTACGCGGGCCGCATCGTCGAATACGGCACGGTCGCCGATCTGTTCGACGATCCGCAGCATCCGTACACGATCGGACTGATGGGCGCGATTCCGTCGACCGGCAAGCGCGAAGGGTCGCTCGCGACGATTCGCGGCTCGGTGCCGTCTCCTGAACAGATGCCCGATGGCTGCCGCTTTGCGCCACGTTGTCCGTTCGCCGCGCAGCGCTGTATCGACGCGGCGCCGCCCGATCAGCCGATTGCGGGCGTGCATCGCGTCGCGTGCTGGCTCGCACCGGTCGAGCAGTCCGCGCCCGGCGCGGGGCAGTATCAGGCCGCGCCGATGCGCAAGGAGGTTGCATGACAGACAGGTCCGATCCGTCGCACGCTGTCGGTGTCGGCGTACCGCGTGCGCCGATCATCGAAGCGCGCGCGCTGACCAGGCACTTCGGCGGTGCCCGTCATCTGTTCACGCGCACGCCGGTTGTGTACGCGGTCAACGACGTGTCGTTCGCGGTCGAGGCCGGCGAAACCTTCGCGATCGTCGGCGAATCCGGCTGCGGCAAGTCGACGCTCGGCCGGCTGCTGCTGCGGCTGATCGATTCGACGCAAGGCCGCGTGCTGTACCAGGGGCGCGACATCACGCATCTGCATGGCGCGCCGATGCAGCGGCTGCGCCGCGAGATGCAGCTGATCTTCCAGGACCCGTTCGCGTCGTTGAATCCGGGCATGACCGTCGGGCAGATCGTCGGCGAGCCGGTCGCGCTGCACAGGCTCGCGCGCAACGGCGCCGAGCGTCGCGAGCGTGTTGCGCAATTGCTGCGCACGGTCGGGTTGCAGCCGGCTTACGCCGATCGCTATCCGCATGAGTTTTCCGGCGGCCAGCGGCAGCGGATCGGCATTGCGCGCGCGCTGGCGGGCGAACCCAAACTGATTGTCGGCGATGAACCGGTGTCGGCGCTCGACGTATCCGTGCAGGCGCAGGTGATCAACCTGCTCGAGACGCTGAAGCAGGATCTCGGCCTCACGCTGATCATGGTCGCGCACGATCTCGCGGTGATCCGCCATATGAGCGACCGCGTCGCGGTGATGTATCTCGGCGAGATCGTCGAACTCGCCGACGTCGATGCGCTATTCGACACGCCGCTGCATCCGTACACGCAGGCGCTGCTGGGCGCGATTCCGGTCAGCAACCCGCACGAGCGGCGCACGCGAGCGGCGTTGAGCGGCGACCTGCCGAGCCCGACCGCGCCGCCGCCGGGCTGCCGGTTTCATCCGCGTTGCCCTCACGCGAGGCCGCTGTGCTCGCAGGAGCGGCCGGCCAGCGAAACGCTCGCGGACGGACGGCGCGTCGCGTGTCACTTCTGGCGCGAGATCCAGAACGCGGGCGGCGGCGCGCCGCTCGCCGCGCGCGTCAGCACGAAGCTGACCGAGCGCCTCGCGATCTATCGCGAACGCCAGGCCGCGCAGGCGACAAGCGCGGCCGGGTGATGCAGCGCAATCACGCGCCGGTCGCGCAGGAAAAACTGACACCACACCGATTTATTGAACCGGGAAAGAAAGGAAAGACCGCATGCGAAGAATGTTGATTGCCGCGGCGCTCGCGCTGAGCGCGTCCGCCGCGATGGCGCAGACCAGTCAGATCCGGATCGGCCTGCAGGACGACATCGGCTCGCTCGATCCTGCGCGCAGCGTGCAGTTTGTCGACCGCATCGTGTTCGCGTCGTTGTGCAACTCGCTCGTCGACATCACGCCGGATCTGAAAATCGTGCCGATGCTCGCGACCTCGTGGACGACCAGCGCCCATGGCAAGACGCTCACCTTCAAGCTGCGCCAGGGCGTCAAATTCCACGACGGCGAGCCGTTCAACGCGGCGGCCGTGAAGGCGAACATCGAGCGCGACATGACGCTGCCGACCAGCAATCGCAAGAGCGAGCTCGCGTCGATCGATCATGTCGCCGTGGTCGACAACGACACGGTGTCGCTGGTGCTCAAGCAGCCGGACGCTGCGCTGCTCGCGACGCTGTCCGATCGCGCGGGCATGATGCTGTCGCCGAAGACCTTCGCGGACCCGGCGAGCGTCGCGTCGCATCCGGTCTGCTCCGGTCCGTACAAGTTCGTGCAGCGCGTGCAGAACGATCGCGTCGTGCTCGAAAAATTCGACGGCTACTGGAATGCCGCGAAGTATCCGCTGCAGCGCGTGACGTTCCTGCCGATTCCGGATGCGACCGTGCGGCTGGCGAATCTGCGTTCGGGGTCGCTCGATATGCTCGAGCGGGTCGCGCCGTCGGATGTGAGCGCGGTGAAGGGCGACGCGAACCTGCAGCTCGTGTCGATCGCGGGCCTCGGCTTCTATAACATTACGTTCAACCTCAACAACGGCTCGCGGGTGAATCCGGCATTGCGCGACAAGCGTGTGCGCGAAGCATTCGATCTCGCGATCGACCGCGACGCGATCAACCAGGTGGTCGGCGCGGGCATTTTCACGCCGGCCAACCAGGCGCTGCCGAAGTCGAGCCCGTATTTCGACGCGTCGCTGCCGCTCACGCATCGCGACGTGGCGAAGGCGAAGGCGCTGCTGAAGGCGGCTGGCCACGAACATGTCGATATCGAGTTCACGTACCCGAACAACACGGTGTCGGGCCAGATCGTGCAGATGCTGCAGGCGATGGTCGGCGAGGCCGGCTTCAATCTGAAGCTGCGCCCGACCGACTACGCGGCCGAACTGAACGCCGCGCACAACGGCGACTTCCAGGCGATGTACAACGGCTGGTCGGGCCGCGTCGATCCGGACGGCAACCTGCATCAGTTCAACACCTGCGCGGGCAATCTGAACTATGGCAAGTACTGCAATGCGGAAGTCGACAAGCTGCTCGACGCCGCGCGCGTGAAGCTGAACGTCGCGGACCGCAAGGCGCAGTACGACGGCGCCGCGAAAATCCTCGCCGATGAAGATCCGATCCTGTACATCTACGTGCAGCCGTGGCCGTTCGTGCTGTCGAAGAAGGTGCAAGGCTTCACGCCTTATCCGGACGGCCTGATTCGCCTGTCCGGCGTCAGCATCAAGGGCTGAAGCATCATGTTGAGGATCATCGCCAATCGTCTGCTGGTCGCGGTGCCGACCTTGATTCTGGTGTCGATGCTGATTTTCGGCCTGCAGAAACTGTTGCCCGGCGACCCGGTGATGGCGATGGCCGGCGAAGATCAGGACCCGCAGCTGATCGCGGCGCTGCGCGTCAAATATCACCTCGACCAGCCGGTGCCGACCCAGTACATCCTGTGGGTCAAGGACGTGCTGCACGGCAATCTCGGCGCGTCGCTGCGCACCGATGTGCCGGTCACGTCGCTAATCGCGCAAAAGCTGCCGGTGACGATCCAGCTTGCGGTGATGGGGATGATCTTCGCGATCGGCATCGGCATTCCGGCGGGGGTGATTTCCGCCGCGAGCCGGGGCGGCCCGCTCGACTACGGCGCGAACATCTTCGCGCTGTCGGGTATGTCGATCCCGAACTTCTGGCTCGGCATCATGCTGATCTTTCTCGTGTCGGTGCGCTGGCATCTGCTGCCGTCGTCCGGGTATGTGCCGCCCAGCGAGGATTTCTGGCTCAGCATCAAGACGATGTTGATGCCCGCGTTCGTGCTGGGCGCCGCGCTCGGTGCGCAACTGATGCGGCATACGCGCAGCGCGATGTTGAGCGTGCTGCGCACCGACTACATCCGCACGGCACGCGCGAAAGGGCTGTTGCGCACGACCGTGGTCGTCAAGCACGGCTTTCGCAATGCGCTGATTCCGATCGTCACCGTGCTCGCGCTGCTGTTCGGCGAACTGCTCGCAGGCGCGGTGCTCACCGAGCAGGTGTTCACGATTCCGGGCTTCGGCAAGTTGATTGTCGATGCGGTGTTCAATCGCGACTATGCGGTCGTGCAAGGCGTCGTGCTTGTCACCGCGCTGTCGTTTATCGTCGTCAATCTGTGCGCCGATGTGCTGTATATCGTGCTCAATCCCCGAATGAGGCACAGCTGATGGCTACGCCCGCCGCTCCTGTCCGTCCGCCGTCGCCCGCTGCCCGCGCTGCCGGGGCGGCGCCGCTGCCGCGCCGCAAGCGCCGCGGACTCATCAAGTTCATGCGCAATCGCGCGGCGGTGTTCGGCGCCGCGCTCGTGCTGCTCACGGTTTGCATGGCGCTGTTCGCGCCGTGGCTCTCGCATTACGACCCGGTGCAGGCGAGCTTTCTGACGGTGCGGCAACCGCCGTCGGCCGCGCACTGGTTCGGCACCGACGAGCTCGGCCGCGACGTGTTCAGCCGTCTGCTCTATGGCGCGCGAGCGTCGCTGCTGGCGGGCGTTGTGTCGGTATGCATCGCGGTCGCGATCGGTCTGCCGCTCGGCTTGCTGGCCGGCTATTTCGGCAAGCTGATCGACGGCGTGATTTCGCGCATCGCGGATGCGCTGCTGTCGATTCCATTCCTGATTCTTGCGATCGCACTGGCTGCGTTCCTCGGCCCTAGCCTGACGAATGCGATGGCCGCGATTGGTATCTCGGCGATGCCGCGCTTCGTGCGCCTCACGCGCGGCCAGGCGCTCGCGGTGAAGGCGGAGGAGTATGTCGAAGGGGCGCGCGCGATCGGTCTTGGTCATACGCGGATCATCGTGCGTTATATCCTGCCGAACGTGCTGCCGCCGATCATCGTGCAGGCGAGCCTGACGATCGCGACCGCGATCATCGCCGAAGCCAGCCTGTCGTTTCTCGGTCTGGGGCAGTTGCCGCCGGCGCCATCGTGGGGATCGATGCTGAACACCGCGAAAGATTTCGTGAGCCAGGCGCCATGGTTGTCGGTCTTCCCCGGCGTCGCGATTTTCCTCGCTGTGCTAGGTTTTAACCTGCTAGGCGACGGATTGCGCGATGCGCTCGATCCGCGCGAGTCGTAGTGTTGCGTCGCTGGCCTCTTTCATTACTTTCATCCGCTTGAGTTTTTCATGACACGTTTTAACTGGCAGAACCCTTATCCGACGCAGCGCCTGCCTGTGTTCGCGCGCAACATCGTCTCGACATCGCATCCACTTGCCGCGCAGGCCGGCTTGCGGATGCTGTGGAAAGGCGGCAATGCAGTCGATGCGGCGATCGCCGCCGCCGCGGTGCTGACGGCGGTCGAGCCCGTGTCGTGCGGGCTCGGCGGCGACGCGTTCGCACTCGTCTGGGACGGCAACCAGTTGCATGGTCTCAATGCATCGGGCACCGCGCCGGCCGCATGGAGTGTCGATTACTTCAAGCGCAAGTATGGTGAAGAGAACGGCGTCGCGATCCAGCCGAAGCGCGGCTGGGACACCGTGACCGTGCCGGGCGTGATCGCCGGCTGGGAAGCGCTGCATAAGAAGTTCGGCAAGCTGCCGTTTGCCGACCTGATGGAGCCGGCGATCGAGATCTGCGAACGCGGCCATGCGGTGGCGAGCGTGGTCGCGCACAAGTGGGCGGCCGCGGTGCCGGAGCTGAGAGACCAGCCGGGCTACGCGCAGACTTTCATGCCGCGCGGCCGTGCGCCTGAAGTGAGCGAGCTGATTCGCTACCCGGGTCACGCGAAGACGCTGCGGCTGCTTGCCGAACAGGGTCCGCGCGCGTACTACGAAGGCGAAATCGCCGAGCGCATCGCCGCGTTCGCGCGCGAGCATGGCGGCGCGATGACAGCGGCCGACCTGCGCGACTATCGCGCCGACTGGGTTGAACCGATCTCGAAGACCTATCGCGGCTACAAGGTGCACGAGATTCCGCCGAACGGGCAGGGCATCGCGGCGCTGATCGCGCTCGGCATTCTCGAACAGTTCGACGTCGCGTCGCTGCAAGTGGACAACGTCGAATCGCAGCATTTGCAGATCGAAGCGATGAAGCTCGCATTCGCCGATATCTATCGTTATGTGGCCGACCCGCGTTCGATGGAAGTGACGCCCGAACAGATGCTCGACGATGCGTACCTGAAGTCGCGCGCCAAGCTGATCGATCCGCAGCGCGCGACGCACTTCGATTTCGGCATGCCGAAGGCGGGCGGCACGATCTATATGTCGGCGGCCGATGAGAGCGGCATGATGGTGAGCTTTATCCAGTCGAACTATATGGGCTTCGGCTCAGGCGTCGTCGTGCCGGACTACGGCCTGTCGATGCAGAACCGCGGCTGCGGCTTTTCGATGGATCCGAAGTCGCCGAACGTCGTCGAAGCCGGCAAGCGGCCGTTCCATACGATCATCCCGGCGTTCCTCACGCAGCAGGTGAACGGCCGCGACGAGGCGGTGATGAGCTTCGGCGTGATGGGCGGCGATATGCAGCCGCAAGGTCATCTGCAGTCGATCGTGCGGATGCTCGACTACGGCCAGCAACCGCAGGCCGCGTGCGATGCGCCGCGCTGGAAGGTGAATCGCGACTTCACGATCGATGTCGAGTCGACGCTCGATGCGCAGTGCGTGCGCGGACTGGAGCAGCGAGGCCACCAGATCAAGTCGTTCGACGATCCGTATATGGACTTCGGTTCGGGCCAGTACATCTGGAGGCTCGATCGCGATGAGCCGGAGCGCGGCTACGTCGCGGCGAGCGACAGCCGCCGTGACGGGCTGGCCGCAGGGTTCTGAGCGGCGGCGCGGCGGCGAGCCGCGCGTTTTATCTTTCACCTTCACCTCGCGGGCGGCGTTGAGCTGGCTCTCCCGCCCGCGGGGTTTCCTTCAAACCCACCGCTCGACCCACCGCCTACGCGCCGGACCGTGATCGCTGGAATGCGATCGAGCGGCCGGTGACCTTCTGTTGCCTGCGCAGCCCGCCTGCCGCCGCGCACCCATTTCCCGTTGCAAGTCTTGTAGTTAGCGAACGTACATGCATCCAATTCGCATCTCCGCTAGACTTTCTGACAATCTCATTAAGGAAAAAAATACCGGAGTCACAATGCGGTGGATTGTCCTTGCATGGTTCGTTATGAGCGCGGCCTATGTGTTCAATCGCGGCACCCAGCGGTTCAGATTCTGGCGCCAGTTGTCCGACCACTCGACGTTTCTCGCGCCGATCAACATCTGGTGTTATCTGCTGTCGCCTATCAAGGCGCGGCCATATATCGAGTCGTCGTGGTTTCCTGAACTCGAGCCGTTGCGCGCCCACTGGCAAACCATCCGTGAGGAGGCGCTCGCGGTCGATGCATCGCAGAAGATCAGCGCGGCGCCCGATTTCTCCGACATCGGTTTCAATTCGTTCTTCAAGACCGGCTGGCGGCGTTTCTATCTGAAGTGGTACGACACGCCGCATCCGTCCGCGGAGTCGCTGTGTCCGTTCACGACGAAGCTGTTGCAAGGCATTCCGTCGGTGAAGGCTGCGATGTTTGCACAGCTGCCGCCGGGCGCAAGCCTCGTGCGCCATCGCGACCCGTACGCGGGGTCGGTGCGCTATCACCTCGGACTCGTGACGCCCGCAGACCCGAAGTGCTATATCGATGTCGACGGCCAGCAGTACTACTGGCGCGATGGCGAGCAGGTGATCTTCGACGAGACCTACATCCACTACGCGAAGAACGACACGAACGTGTCGCGCATCGTGCTCTTCTGCGATATCGAGCGGCCGATGCGGTTCCGTTGGGCGGCCGCGGTCAATCGCTTCGTGTCGCACACGCTGATGCGTGCGGCGATGTCGCCGAACGCGGCGGGCGACCGCACCGGTGTGCTGAACCGGGTGTTCAAATATGTCTACGCGATTCGCCGGGTCGGCAAGAAGATCAAGGCGTGGCATCGCCCCACCTATTACATCGTCAAATGGGCACTGTTCGGCTCGATCATTGCCAGCGCGTTCTATCTGATCTGAACCCGCACGGCCTTGCGTGACTATTACATCCGTATGCGCGGCGGCTTGCCACGCCCGGATAAGACGAAAGTCACAAGAATGACCTTGTTTAGCTGCCTGTCAGTGCTATCACTTTAAAAGTTCTCGCGCGGTCAGGCTGCTGCTTCTTGCATGGCATCTGGCGCTGTTTGCTGTTTTCCATTGTCCTTGCTCGCCCGGTTGCACAGCCGCACGGGACGTCCGAAGTCTTCCATCGAACTGGCCGACGCGCGCGCCGCCATGCCGCGCGTCGCCTCATCCCGGAGAGTGAAATGGCAAAAATTCTGGTGCTCTATTACTCGATGTACGGACACATCGAACAGATGGCCGACGCCGTCGCAGAAGGCGCACGTTCGGCGGGCGCGTCGACGGCCGTCGACATCAAGCGCGTGCCCGAAACAATCTCCCCGGACATGGCTGCGAAGATTGGTGTGAAGCTCGACCAGAAAGCGCCGCTCGCGACCCAGGACGAGCTGCCGAACTACGATGCGATCATCTTCGGCACGCCGACTCGTTTCGGCAACATGGCGGGCCAGATGCGCCAGTTCCTCGATATGACCGGCGCCCTCTGGGTGAAGGGCGCACTGGTCGGCAAGATCGGCAGCGTGTTCGCGTCGACGGGAACGCAGCACGGTGGGCAGGAAACCACCATCACGTCGTTTCATTCAACCTTGCTGCACCATGGGATGGTGATTGTCGGCGTGCCGTATGCGTGTGCGGGGCTCGTCAACATGGAAGAAATCAGCGGCGGTTCGCCGTACGGTGCGACGACGCTTGCGGCGACAGACGGCAGCCGGCAACCCAGCAAAAATGAACTCGATATTGCGCGCTACCAGGGCAAGCATGTCGCCGGGATCGCCGCGCGATTGTTCGATTAGCGGCGGAGTAGGCGGGGCTCGACCCGTGCCGCACGGCGCGGGCAAGCGTTGAATGCAAGACGGCGAGCGCAATAGCGTGTCATAGCTTGCGCGCTTGCCTTGTGCGCGGCTTTGCATGGATTGATTGTTATATTATAACATTCGTGGATTGGGTAACTGGCTTTGTCTTTTCAATGAACCCTTTGCACGAGAGATCCATGAACAAGCTTCCCGTCACAGTGCTGTCCGGCTTTCTAGGCGCCGGCAAGACCACGCTGCTCAATCACGTTCTGAATAATCGCGAAGGCAAACGCGTGGCCGTCATCGTCAATGACATGTCGGAAGTCAATATCGATGCGCAGCTCGTGCGCGATGGCAGTCAGCTCTCGCATATCGACGAGAAGCTGGTCGAGATGAGCAATGGCTGCATCTGCTGCACGCTGCGGGAAGACTTGCTGGTCGAGATCCAGCGCCTCGCGAAAGAGCGGCGCTTCGACTACCTGTTGATCGAATCGACCGGCATTTCGGAACCGTTGCCGGTGGCCGAGACCTTCACCTTTCGCGATGAAGAAGGCCACAGCCTGTCCGATATCGCGCAGCTCGATACGATGGTCACGGTGGTCGATGCGTACAACTTTGCGCGCGATTACGGCTCGCATGATTTTCTCGCCGACCGCGGCGAAACGATGGGTGACGAGGACCAGCGCACGGTCGTCGATCTGCTCACCGAGCAGGTCGAGTTCTGCGATGTGATCGTGCTGAACAAGACCGACCTGATTAGCGCGTCGGATCTCGAGCGTATCAAGGGCGTGTTGCGCGCGCTGAACGCGCGTGCGCAGATCATCGAAAGCCACTTTGGGCGTGTGCCGGTCGAGCGCATTCTGAACACCGGTCTCTTCGATTTCGACGCGGCGGCGCAAGCACCGGGCTGGCTCAAGGAGATGCGCGGCGAGCATATCCCGGAGAGCGAGCAGTATGGGATCACGAGTTTCGTCTATCGCGCACGTCGGCCCTTTCATCCGCGGCGCCTGTTCGACTGGATTCAACAGGAGTGGCCCGGCGTCGTCCGTTCGAAGGGATATTTCTGGCTGGCGTCACGTCACGATCTGGTCGGCGAATGGTCGCAGGCGGGGGCCATCTCGCGTCACCAGCGCGCGGGAACCTGGTGGGCCGCGGTGCCCAAAGCGATGTGGCCGGAAAGCCCGGAGGCGCTGGATATCATCAGGCGCCGCTCGCAGGCCCCCTTCGGCGATCGTCAGCAGGAACTCGTGCTGATCGGGACGAACATGAACGAGGCCGCACTCAGAGCCCGGTTCGATGCCTGCCTGCTCGGGGATGACGAACTCTCACTCGGCGTGGATGGCTGGCTCGCGTTCGACGATCCGTTTCCGTCGTGGGCGCGTCAGTGACTTTTGATCGCCCGTTACAGCATATTGGATGCCAGTCACGTCGTTTTTTGTCTGAAGTACCTTTGCCGCTGCGGTTGCCAGCGCACAGACCTGTGCAGTCTCGCGAGCGCACAGTGATCGCACTGGAGCCCGATACCGATTAATTGAAAACCGACTGTTGCTATTTCGTCAAAAACTATACAGCGGCGGGTAATCCAGGCATAAAGTTAAAGTGCTTTATCAAGTCTTTTGTGCAGTGCGGGGGTGTGCAATGAAACGCAGAACAGCACGACAAATGGTTCGGTTGCTTTCCGATATCCGACATTCGACCAACTGCAGGGCCTTGCGAGCCGCCGCAGTGATCCGTGAGATGGAACTGGCGGAACTAGAAGCAGAAGAGGACGAACGGGATAGTCCGGACACCGCTCGGGAAGAGATCCGGGACAAACCGAGCTGGAGGACGTCGTGAGAGCGGCCGGCGAGCAGTCGCTGCGTTTCCTGGTTGATAAGTGGCTGGCGCCGGTGCCGTCGAGACCGGTGCGGGTCACGGAGTTCAGCCGCACACGCAGTGACGGTACACGTTACGTTCGCGTCGAAACGCTGTCAGCCGATGGGTTGCGCGCGCTCTTCTTTTTCAGGCATAGCGATGGTTTCTGGTGCGTGTTTCCACCGACCATCGACAGGCCGAGACGCTTGCCCGAACGATTTGTCGCTGAAGCCGCATAACGGGGGGCGCACAGACCGGGTCGCGCAAGCGGCTGCGCAGCGGTTGCGCAGCGGCGGCTCGCCGGAAGGTGCGATGCCTGCCTCAGTACTGCGCGGCCTTGTGCTCACGGATCGGTTGTTCATCTGGGCTATCGAGATCCATCGATCGCGTCTGGCGCGGCTCAGGAAACGCTCTCACAGCCGGACGATGCAGCTTGCCTGCGGCCATGCCATATCGGCAACACCTGGCAGACGATCAGCCCGATCAGCATCAGACCGCAGCCGAACGTCGCGCGCGCCGTTAGCGTTTCACCGAGCACGAGCCAGCCGGCAAGCGCGGCGAATACGCCTTCCATGCTGAAGATCACCGCTGCATGCGCAGGCGCCGCGTCTTTCTGCGCGACCACCTGAATCGTGTATGCGACGCCGACCGACAGCGCGCCGCCATACAAAATGGTCGGTGCGGCGCGCACGATGTCGGCGACACGGATCGGTTCACACGCAAGGGCGATCGCACTGCAGATCAGTCCACATGCAACGAACTGGACGAGCGCGAGCACGAGTGGATCCTGCCGGCGCGCGAATTTCCCGACGAGCACAACTTGGGCGGAAATCACCAGAGCGCCGGCCAGTTGATACCAGTCGCCGTATAGCATCGAGAAGTGCTCATCGACGCTCAGAAAGTACATGCCGATGGCGGCCAGCGCCGCGCCAAGCCAGGTGCCGAGCGCGGTTTGATGGCGCAGTACGACGCCCATCAGCGGCACGATCACCACGTACAACGAACTGATAAAGCCGGCGTTAGCGACTTTCGTGTACTGCAGACCAATCTGCTGCAGAGAAATTGCCGCGGCGAGGAGCAGGCCAAGCAATGCGCCGTCACGCATCAGCACGGCGCGATTCGGCGACAAGGTCTGCGCGCGTGCAGCCTGCGATTTTGCCGCGATCAGCGGCCGCATGCATGCAAGCAACAGCAGCACGACGCCAGCGCCGAGCAGAAAGCGCAGGCCGGTAAACAGAAACGGCCCGATTGTATCGAGGCTCAGGCGTTGCGCAACGAAGGCCGAGCCCCAGATGATCGCGGCAATCAGCATGAGCAGATTGGCGCGCAGGTGTTGTCGAGTCGTGGTTTTCAAGCGGAAGCGTTCTCGTAGCGAAGCGGTTGTACGAAGCAGTGCGAAGCGGATCGACGCAGCGCGGCATGGCGCTGTGAATGACGCGGTAAGTCGACATGATAATGGAATGCGCGATCGGGCCTGAAAGCGTCGCGAAGGCGGCCGGTCACTGGGGAAATACAGTTCAACGTGTCATCGGCAGCCTTGGCGGCCGGCACGAACGATAAGGGTCAGGCGAACCGGCTGGCGCACCACGCGCCATCTAGTTCAGCTGGTAGGAAAACGTCGCATTGATCCGTGGGCTGCGCGACGGGCTCTCGATCGGCGCATCCCCCACCGCTTTCGCGACCGACAGATCCAGGCTGTAGTACTTTGCGTCGGAAATCCGCAGGCCAAGCGCAATCGATGACAGACGGGACGGCGCCGGCGTGCCCGCGTGCAGGTACACGCGCGCGATATCGAACGACACGTAAGGCGTAATCGTGCGCAGCCAGCTCAAGCCGGGTGCGAACGCGCGGTTCAGTTCGAACGACGCGCCCCAGCCGGAATCGCCCGACGTTTCGCCCGGCTGATAGCCGAGTGCGAAGCGTTGCGCGCCGAACGAGATCTGTTCGGAGGTCGGCAGCGAGTCCGGGCTGTACTGGCCGGTCGCGGCGATCGTCGTGCCGATGCCGAGCGGCCACTGATCGCTTTGCGAAACACTGGCGCCGGTACGCACGAACGTGATCGATGCGGGGTTCTGCGTCGTCGTGCCGGGCACATTCGAGTCGCCGGCTTTCGATGCACCCAGAATGTCGAATGCTTTCGCGATGTTGATGCTTGCCTTGCGCACTGTGCTGCCGTCCGCTTGCGCATAGTCGGCCTGCAATTGCAGCACGCGTATCTGCGAACGCAAGCCGATCTGTGCGCCTGTGTCCTCGTCGTGATAACGGTCTTCGTCATGCGACGCATAGCCGGTCAACGAGCCGGTCAGATTGCGCGTATTCGATAGAATGACCGGCCACGTCAACGACGCGCCGAGCTTGTCGTTGATCACCGTACGCTGGATATTGGCTGGCAGGCCGGGATTATCTGTCGGATTGCCGCGGTAATGCGACGCATCGATCGCGGCCGCGACGCCGTCGCTGCCGATCGGCAAGCCACCGTGCGCGGCGACGTAAGTGACGTTGTCGCGTCCCTTCGGCAGCAGTGCGGATACGCTCAACTGTTCGCCGAGCGGCGTCAGCCCGTTTGTCGCAACCGTCACGAGACCCTGCACGCCCGGACGGTTGAAGTCGATGCCGGTGCTGACGTCGAACGGCTTGTGTTCGACGGTGAGTTCGAGCGTCGTCGCACCGTCGGTGTTCTGCGGCGGCGGCACGTTGGCGCCGACCTTGATGCCCGGCAGGCGGCCCATCAGGTTGATGTAGCGTTCGAAGGTCGCGCGCCGTAGCGGCCGGTCCGCGCTGATGTGCGCGGCGAGCGCGCGGATGCGCTGCTCGAGCGCGCCGGCGTTGCCGGTCAGCTTGATCTGCGCAACATAGCCTTCGACGACCGTCACACGCACCACACCGTCTTCGAATGTCTGCGCAGGTATGAACGCGAATGACAGCGCATAGCCGCGTTCCTGATAGAGCTTCGTGACCCCGTCGGCGACCTCGATCAACTGGCCGATGGTGACGTCCTTGCCGACGAGCGGTGTGAAGCGCCTTGCAACATCGTCGAATGGAATCGACCTGACGCCCTCGACCTCGATCTTCGATGGCGTCAGATGCCGTGCGAGCAGTTGCTGTAGCGGCGGCGTCTGCGTTTCGACTTGCACCGTGACGTTCGGCCTGTCCGGCGCGTTGATTTGCGGAAGCGCGTCCATTGGGTTGCCACTGACGGCGGGCCGCGTTTGCGCGTGGCCCGTGCTCGCGAGCGCCGCTCCAACGAGCAGCGCCCATTGTATTTTCCCCGTTCTCATGATTGTTCTACTCGTTGGTCGATCTTGTTTTGTTGCCTATGCCGCGCGAGCGAACCGGCGCTGCAGGCTTATCGAGCGCCGTCGCTTCGCTTGCGCTGCGAGCGGCTGCCGATCGTTCTTCGAACGGCGCACTGAAGCAGCGTCACACGCTCCGCTCGACGCAGCGCGTGTGATCGTAGACGTGTTACTTGCGTGCCGCGGGCGCAAGGCCGCCGAGCAGGCCGCCCACTGCGGACGTGAGTCCTGCTAACGGATTCGGGCCGTTGCCCGCTTTCGTGCCGCCGCCTGGGGCCGACGGGCTCGGCGGACTCGCGTGGCTCGCGCCGCCGGCGCTCGCCTGAGGCGTGACCGCGACCGACACATTGCCGGCGATCGCCGGCACCAGTCCGGCCACCGCGCCGAGCAGGCCCTTGCCGCCGTTCGAACCGCCGCCTGCGTTGCCCGCATTGCCGGCGCCAGCACCGCCGCTCGAGCCCGGTGTCTTGCCCGGCAGACCCAATACGCCACCGACAAGACCCGCCACGGGACCGGGCGTGCCGTTCGCACTGCCGCCTCCTGCGCCGCCGGTCAATCCGCCGAGCGCCCCGGTGAGTGGTGCGAGCGGATTGGTCGGGCCGTTCGCGCCGTTCGTCAGCAAGCCGCCGGTCGCGATCACGGTCTTGCCGGTATCGGCCACGACATCGCCAAGCCCGACAGTGAGCGGGTTATTGCCGCTCGTCGTACCGAGCGCGCCGCCCGTCTTGACGAGCGTGCCTCCGACGGTAGTCAGCAGGTTGTTGAGCGGCTTCCCGAGACCGGTGGTATCGCCGACCGTCTGCGTCGTCGCGGCGACCGTCGACGTGATCGGCGTGATCACGGCGCTCACCTGTTGTGTGACCTGCTGCACCGGCGCCGACGACAGTGTGCCGCCGAGCGTGGTGCCGAGATTCGTTACGCCCGTTCCGACGCCGCCGACTGCGCCGCCGACTACCGACGTGACAGGGGCGAGCGGTGCAAGCGGTCCGCTGCCGAGGCTCGTCACGAGATTGCCGCCGCTTGTCACCGTCTTGCCCGCGTCGCTCACGACGCCGCCGAGACTCGACACCGTGGTGCCGACCGGGTCCTTGCTCGCGCCGAGTTGTCCGAGTCCTTGTGCGATGCCGTTGCCGAGCGTCGTGACGGCATGGCCGGCATTCTGCACGACGTCGCCCAATGCCTGAGTCGTCTGCGGGCTGACGACCGGCAGCGTCTGCGAACCGATCGCGCTGCCAATGCCTGAAACCGTATTGCCGACATCGGACACGGCGCCGCCGGTATTCCCGACCACTGCGCCCACCTGATTCGCCGCAGCCGGCGTCGGAGTCGGCGACGGTGTGGGATTGGGCGACGGTGTCGGATTCGGCGAGTTACCGCCGCCGACGTTGCTATCGCCGCCGCCGGATGGGGTGCCGCTGGTTCCATTGGGATTGCCGCCGGTGCCTGTCGTATCGCCGCCACCCCCGCTGCCGCTGCCACCGGTGCCGTGACTCAACGTGCCTGAGCCGCCGCAGGCGCCGAGCGAAAGCAGTGCAGCGACGGCTGCGGCAAGCAGTGTGGTGTGTAGCGTATTGCTGATGGTCGTGGTCTTCATATCGCCCTCGGATTCGCGTGTGTTGTGGGTGCTGCTGAGCGCCTGTTACTGCAACAGGTGTGCCACCAGGCCCCGCAGGGCGATTGATTAGGGGTGTAAAACGTTTGGCGTGCGCCGCGGCATGCAAGCGCGCATGTGCAACGCCATCGGACGGGCAGCGAGACATGCGCGCGAATATGCGTTGCGCACCGGCGTAACGTAACGATTCACGCGCGCGTTACGCGCGCCGGCGTAACGCGATTGCGTAATGGATGGTTTAAATGATTTGCCGGATGCACGATTAATGAATTCACTCCGGGCCAGGGTTTAACTGCATATGCGCGCACTGTGACACTGCCGTTATGCCCTTATGAAAACTTGATGCGTGCGCAACGATGTTGCAAATCGTGGTTCAAGCGATCTATTATCCAAAATGACCGCGCTATAAACGGGGCACGCTTCGCGATGGCATCGTGGAGGTGCTATCGAAAACACCGCACGCGAATGACAGGGTGTTGGCAGGAAAAGTAGAGGCTGTTTGAAAGCGGACGCACAAGCAATGTGCACAACGATGTTGAGAGAGCAACTTCGTTCGTATCGCTAATAGATGTTTATGTGAAATGAATTGAAACGCCAATAATTCACGAGGGCCAAAATGAAAATGTTGATGGGGAAGTTCCTGAGAGAAAGCGACGGGGTCACCGCGATCGAGTATGGCTTGATCGCCGGATTAATCGCAGTCGTCATTGCCACAACGGTTGGGCAGATTGGTAACCAGCTCGAGACGATCTTCCAGAGCATTCTGACCGCATTGTCGTGAAGTAGTCCTCGCCGGCAGAACGGCAAACCAGATAGAAGCCTGGAAGCGCGAACGTCGGTGTGACGTTCGCGCGGCCTCTGCACGTGTGACGAGACTGGCGGTGGGCTGCGTCGTTGCGGCCACAACGTTCGATTCGCCTGGCGGATTTTCTATGACGATGGTTCTGGTCGAGCGCGTGCTATTTATCGTCTGGACGGCGGCGGTTGCCGTCTGCGATCTTCGCGGCAGGCGTGTGCGAAATGTTCTGGTGCTGGCTGGTCTGGCCGTGGCGTTGGCCAGCGCGTTGACCGCGCGTGCGCCGTTCGGCGTCGCAGCGGGGCCCGCACTGCTCGGCGCTGCCGCCGGGCTTGCCGCACTACTGCCCTTCTTCGCGCTGCGCGTGATGGGGGCGGCGGACGTGAAAGTTTTTGCCGTGCTTGGTGCATGGTGTGGCCTGCGACTGCTGCCCGAACTGTGGCTGATAGCGAGCCTCCTCGCCAGCGTGCATGCAGCGGGCGTGCTGATCGCGACGCGCACGCGCGTCGCGGCGCTCATCCGGCGTGGCACACCGACCTTCGAGTTGCACGGCTATCGGGCGACACCCTATGCGACGTGTCTGAGCGCGGCCGCGTGGATCTGCCTCGTCGTACACATGCCCGGAGGCGCGGCGCCATGACGACGGTCTGTTGCGCACGGCACCTTTGCGCTTTGCCCGCGCGCCGCGAGCGCGGCGTGGCTGCGGTGGAGTTCGCGCTGCTGTTTCCGCTTTTCTTCATCATCTTCTACGCGATCGTGACGTTCAGTCTGATTTTCGTCGCGCAGCAGAGTCTGACGCTTGCCGCCGAAGAGGGCGCGCGAGCGGCGCTCAACTTCCAGCAGGCGGACACGGTCGCGGACGCGCTCGCGAAACGGGTGGCGGCCGCTTGTGCGGCGGCGACCGGAATGGAGAACTGGCTCGCGGCGAGTTCGAGTTGCGTCGCAACGCCGAACCCGTGCACCTACGACGCGACGATGCAATGCGTGAGCGTCACGCTCAACTACAACTATGCGGCGCGCCCGCTGGTGCCGCCGGTGCCGCTGCTCGACGTCGTGCTGCCCGCGCAGTTGACGAGCACGGCGATGATTCAGCTCAACCCGGGGTATTTGCTGTGACACGTGAGACCTTCCTGTATGCGGCGCATGCGTCATCGGTTGTGCCACATCTGCCTGCATGCCGCCGCATGTGCGGCGCGTTGCCGATCAATCGTGCTGCTTATCCATCATGCAGAACCTGAACCGGATCATCGCGGGTCTTCTGTTCGGCGCGGCACTGCTGCTCGGCCTGTTCGCGTGGATGCTCGCGCACCGGCCGCCGCCCGTGCGGCCGGCCGTACCGGTTGCGCAAGCAGGCTTTCCGGTGGTCGTGACGACGCGTCCATTGCCGGCCGGCCAGCCGATTGCCGCCGATGCGCTGCACGTCGAGCGTTTGCCGATCAATCCGGCCGGCGCGTTCAGCGATCCGTCGCTGCTTGCTGGGCGGATTCCCGTGTCCGAGATCGGCGTGCAGGTGCCGGTGCTCGATGCGCAACTGTCGTCCGGACTCGCGGAACGTATCGAACCCGGCGAGCGTGCGGTGGCGGTGCGCGTCGACGAAAGCAACGCGGTCGGGAACCGGCTGCGGCCCGGCAATTTCGTCGACGTGTTTTTTACGTTGAAGCGCGATGGCGCGATCGGCGCCACGGCCGAAGTCGAGCGCACCCAGGCGCGCCTGCTGCTGTCGCGCATGCGTGTGGTCGCGTTCGGCAACGGCGACGGCGAGCAGTCGGGCACGCAGACCAATGCGGCCGCGCGCACGGCGGTGCTAGCGGTGCCGGTTGCCGACGTCGACCGATTGACGCTCGCCGAAGGAGCGGGCCGGCTCGTGCTTGCGCTGCGCAATCCGCGCGACACGGAGGTGGTCGACGCCACCGCGCTGCCCGCGTTCGTTGGCGTGCTGAAGACAGCCGCCGGCTCCGCGGCGGATGGGTCCGCATCGACGCGTGCGGCTGCTGGCATCGCGCTCGACCAGTTATCGGGTGACGCAGTGGGCAAACCAGCGGTGCCGGTCAAGCCTGACAGCACGCCCGCGCCCGCGCGGATCGTCGCGGGGGCGCGCCACGATATTGAAGTGATACGGGGAGGGCGCACGCAAACCGTTGCGTGGTGAGCGGCTTCGGGCGGGATGAAGCGCCTGCTGGCGTCTTCATGCGCGTGCGGGCCGCGTGAGGTTCGGGGCGCCTTGTCGCGCGTGTGCGCAGGGCGGGATATGCAGAGCGGTACGTGTTCGTGACGAATATGAAAAACCACCTTCTTGCCGTGAGCATCGCGGCAAGCCTGTGCGCCGGGCTGGTGTTCGGCGCGCCGGGGACAGGCCGCGCGGCGTCGGCTGCCGCGCGTGCATCGGCAACCGATGCCGCGCCGCTCGAGCTGGCGGTCGGCGAGCAGCGCCTGCTTGCGCAGGGCCGCTCGCTGCAGCGCGTCGCGGTAGGCGATCCGTCGGTGGCCGATGTGCTGATCGTCAAGGGTAATCGACGCGGTGGCGTGCTGCTGGTCGGCAAGGGCGCGGGCACGACACGTGTGATGCTGTGGGAACGCGGCAACGACACGCCTGAAACGATCGCGGTCAGCGTCGTGACGCCGGCGGCGCAGGCATTGCTCGGCGGCGATACGGGCACGGTGTCGGTGCTCGGCGGCGATGCGGTGATCTCGGGCAGCGCCGCTTCGATGGAAGCTCATCAGCGTGCGCTTGCCGCGGCGAGCGAGGCGGTCAACCATGCGGCCGATCGTACCGGGAGCGGCGCCTCGCAACAGGACAAGGACGGCAGGAGCGGCGTCGTGATCGACGTGTCGACTGTCGCCGCGCGGCCGGTCGTGCAGGTCGACGTACGGGTTGTCGAATTCAGCCGCGCGGTGCTCAAGCAGATCGGTTTCAACTTCTTCAAGCAGAACAACGGCTTCTCGTTCGGGTCGTTCGCACCATCGTCGCTGACATCCGCGTCGCTCGGTCCGGGCGGCGTGCAGATCCAGTCGACCATGCCGATTTCGTCCGCATTCAATCTCGTGTTCGGTTCGCTCACGCATGACCTGTTCGCGAACCTGAGCGTGCTGGAAAGCAATAACCTCGCGCGCGTGCTGGCTGAGCCGACCCTCGTTGCGCTGTCCGGGCAGAGCGCGAGTTTTCTCGCGGGCGGTGAAATTCCAGTGCCAGTGCCAGAGGCGCTCGGCACGACGTCGATCGAATACAAGCCCTATGGCGTCGGGCTGACGCTGACGCCGACCGTGCTGAGCCCAGAGCGGATCGCGCTGAAGGTTGCGCCTGAAGCGAGCCAGCTGGACTTTGTTCACGCGGTGACAGTCAACGGTATCTCGGTGCCGGCGATCACGACGCGGCGCGCCGACACGACGGTCGAACTCGGCGATGGCGAAAGCTTCGTGATCGGCGGGCTGATCGATCGCGAGACCTCGTCGAACGTCAACAAGGTGCCGTTGCTGGGCGACCTGCCGGTGATCGGCGCGTTCTTCAAGCAGCTTGACTATCAGCAGAACGACAAGGAACTGGTGATCGTCGTGACGCCGCATCTGGTGTCGCCGCTCGCCAAAGGCGCGGCGCTGCCCGATACGCCGGGCGCGCGTTCCGAGCAGCGCGACGGGCCGGTATGGCGTTCATTGCTGGGTGGCGCGTTGTCGACGGATGCGGCGCCGGGTTTTTCGAAGTAGACACGCAAGCGCGTAGTCATGCCGGTCGCGATGCCGGGCCGCGCGCTGCTGTGTGATGCGACATGTTGCACACACCCGCGGCGGCGGGGGTTCGGCCGGCAGGGATCGCAAAGGAAGGTGCACGATGAACACAAGAGTCAATGGCTTGACTGAACACCCGGCCGCGGAATATTTCGTGTTTGCTTCGGGTGTCGAGCGGCACGCACAGTGGCTTGCCGGCGCGCTTGCCGAAGCCGGGACGCTCGAACAGGTGGCGCTCGAGCCGGCAGTGTTCGCGCAGCGGATTGCGGTGGTCAATCCGCCGCTCGTGTTCGTCGATTTTTCCGGAGGCCATGGCGCAGCGGCGAGCGCGGCGGTACAGGCCGCGCGCACGGCGTCGCCGGAGCTGCCGGTGGTCGCGGTCGGCACGCTCGCCGAGCCGGACAGTGCGCTCGCCGCGCTGCGCGCGGGCGTGCGCGACTTCATCGACCTGGCGGCGGCGCCCCACGACGCGCACGCGATCGTGCGCAAGGTGATCGACAGCATCGTCGCGCCGGTGAGGCGCCAAGGGCGGCTCACCGTGCTGCTCGGCGCACGCGCCGGGGTCGGTGTGAGCACGCTCGCGGCCCATCTCGCGGTGCAATTGCAGCGGCGCGGCGCCGCGCACCGCCGCGAGGCGCTGCTATTCGATCTCGGCCTGCCTGCCGGCGACGGCACGCTATTGCTCGATATGCAAAGCGAACTTCATCTGGTCGACGCGGTGCGCAATCTGCGCCGCTTCGACCAGACCTTCGTGCATACCGCGTTGTCGCATCATGGGGGCGGTCTCGCGGTGATCGCACTGCCGCCGGACCTCGCCGAGTTGCGCCAGGTGTCGTGTGCCGCGTTGATCGGTCTTCTGAACCGGCTGCGCGCATTTTTCGATCAGCAGATCGTCGATCTCGGCGGCTTTCCGAATAGCGAGTTCATCGCGAACGCCGTCGAGGCCGCCGATGAAACGTGGCTGGTTTGCGACCAATGCGTCGCGTCGATCGTATCGGCCGCGCAGATGCTCGACGCGCTGCGCGGCGCGGTGCCCGATTTCGAGCGGCTGCGACACAAGCTGCGACTCATCGTCGGCCGCTACGAAGGCGAACTCGGGCTCGATGCACAGCAGATCGCGCAGCGACTCGGTATCGAATGGCTGGCGAATCTGCCGGATCGGCGCGTCGCGCTCGGCCGCGCGGCGAACCAGGGGCAGTTGCTGGTCGATGCGGCGCCGCGCGATCCGTATGTGCGGGCGCTCGATGCGCTCGCCGCGAGGCTGGAAGATGCACCGGGCGCGCGCGGCGCGGCAGACGGTCCGAACCACGCGCCGCGCGGCGGCGCGCATGCGCCAGCTGGCTCGACGGCCGCTGCAAACGTGTTCGGCGCGCTCCGGCGCCTTATTCCAACCTCGAGCAAGTGGTGATAGACGATGGCAAAAGACCTTGAATTTGCCGACGACGCGCCGGCCTTCGCTCATAGCCAGCAGTTCCAGGACATCAAGAATGCGGCGCACGAGCATCTGCTCACACGCATCGAGGAACTGGGCGCCGAGTTCGGCCGCTGGTCGCGCAACGCAATCAATCAGTTCGTCGATATGGAAATGGACGCCTTTGTGCGGCTGCGGCGGATTCCGATCAACGAAAGCGAAGTGAGGTCGATTGCCGAAGCGCTGACCAAGGAACTTGCGGGCTTCGGCCCGATCGAGGATCTGCTCAACGATCCGACGGTCGAGGACATCCTCGTCAACGGCTACAACGACGTGTATGTCTCGCGCCACGGGATGCTGGCGAAGATTCCGGTGCGCTTCGTCGACAACGCGCATCTGCTGCGCATCGTGCGGCGCATTCTCGCGCCGATCGGGCGGAGACTCGACGAATCGAATCCGATGGTTGACGCCCGGCTGCCGGACGGCGGACGCGTGAATGTGGTGATCGAGCCGCTGTCGATCGACGGGCCCGTGCTATCGATCCGCAAGTTCCGCAAGGATCCGCTGCGCCCCGACGATCTGCTCGGCAACGGCACCTATAACGCGGAAATCGGCGCGCTGCTCGAAGCCGCGGTGGAGGCGCGCTGCAATGTGCTTGTGTCGGGCGGCACGAGTTCGGGCAAGACGTCGCTGCTCAATGCACTGGCGTTTCACATTCCCGAGCGCGAACGCGTCGTGACGATCGAAGACACCGCCGAGCTGTCGCTGAATCATCCGCACGTCGTGCGGCTCGAGAGCCGGCCGGGCGGTTTCGACGGCACCGGTCTCGTGACGATTCGCGATCTGCTGCGCAATACGCTGCGGATGCGGCCGGACCGCATCATCGTCGGCGAGGTGCGCGGCGGCGAGGTGCTCGAGATGCTGCAGGCGATGAACACGGGTCACGACGGCTCGATGGGCACCGTGCACGCGAGCTCGCCGCGCGAGTGCCTGTACCGGCTCGAGATGCTGGCCGGTTTTGCGGGCTTCCAGGGCGCGGAGTCGAGTTTGCGGCGGCAGATCGCAAATGCGATCGACTTTATCGTGCAGATCGGCCGGCTGTCGAACGGGCGGCGGCGGATTCTGTCGGTGACCGAAGTCACGGGGATGTCGGACACGCTAATCGCCACCCAGGAGCTGTACCGCTACGAGCCGGCGACGACACCCGAAGGCGAGGAGATCGACCGCTGGACGTCGCTCGGTATTCATCCGCATTCGCCGAAACTCGCGCGCTTCAGGCAGAACCTGGGCGCCACGCAGGGCGGCGGCTTCGGCAGCGCGTTCGGCGATCAGGCCGGCGGGTTCGAGGGTGGTCCCGGCGGTGGCTTTGGTGGCGGCTTTGGTGGAAAAGGGGGCTTCAATGTCTAGCGCTGCGCAGCTCGCTGCCGCGCTCGCGCTGTTGTGCGCGGCAGCGGCGCTATGGTTCGCGCGGCGTGGTGTGCAGCGTAGCGAACGCAGCAGCACGGAGCGTTTCATCGACAGCCATATCGCCGGCGCCGCGGCGCGCGGCGCGGCTACCGACGCCGCGGCCGTCCGGCGAGCCGGCGGCACTGGCCCGCATGCGCCGCGTAGCGCGACCGCACATGCAACTGGCCGTGCGAGGCGGCGCGGGCGCTGGAAGACGCTGATGACGACGGCGGCCGGCGCGCTTCACGGCACGTTGAGCCGTGCCGGCCTCGCCGATCTGCGCGCACCGCTCTTTGCCGCCGTCCTGTGCGGGATGCTGCTGAGCATGCTCGCGGCCGCTTTCGGTGGTCCGTTTGCGGCGGGCGCGACACTCGTCGTCTGCGGTGTCGCGCTGTATGTGCTGCTGGCGTGGCGCACGCGCACGCGGCGCCGGCGCATCGTGCGGCAATTGCCGTCGTTTCTCGACGGCATCGTGCGGCTCGTCGTGCTCGGCAACAGCGTGCCGGCCGCTTTCCAGTCAGCCGTGCAGGTCGCCGAGGCGCCGTTGCGCGAGTGCCTCGATCACGTATCGCGGATGCTGCGCACCGGGGTCGAGATCGACCACGCGTTGCAGCACGCCAGCGAGCTTTATCGCGTCAGCGAATTCGAAATGGTCGGCTCCGTGCTGCGCCTATCGGTCAAGTATGGAGGCCGCGCCGACACGATGCTCGACCGGATGGCCACGTTCATGCGCGATCTCGAACAGGCCGAGCGCGAGCTGTCGGCGATGTCGGCGGAGACGCGGCTGTCGTCGTGGGTGCTTGCGCTTTTGCCGATCGGCATCGGTGGGTTCCTGATCCTGTCGAACCCGCGCTACTTCGCGTCGATGTGGCACGACAGCACCGGACGCGAACTCGTCTATGCCGCGTTCGGGCTGCAGTCGGTCGGCGTGCTGCTGCTGTATCGGCTCGCGCGGCTGAGGAAGTGAGTATGGCACCCGACCGGATCGCCGTTGTCGCGCTCGTGCTCGCCGCGTTGGCGATGCTGCTGCTGGCCGGCTCGCTGCTGCGGCGCATTGCGTCCGGGCAGCGCAGCGCGCGCACGCTTGCCGGTGCGCTCGAACGGCACGCGGCGCAGACCGTTGCTTCCGCAACCGTTGCGGGGCCGCGCGCGCGACCGGCCCGCGGTGCGCTCGAACGCGCGGCACGAATCGGCATCGGCTGGCTCGATACGCGGGCTGGGCGCCTGATCGTCGCAAACGAAGACCGGCGCCTGCTCGAGCAGTGTGGTTTCGTCGACGCGCGGGCGCGCGGTCTCTTTCTGATTGCGCGGCTCGGCTGCGCGTGCGTGCTGCCGGCCGTCGCGGCCGTGTGCGCGGACGGTCGTGTCGCCGGCCCGCGTTATCTGGCGGTGCTGCTTGTCGCGCTGGTGTGCGGCTTCATGCTGCCCAAGATTTTCGTGAAGCGGCGCGCGGTGGCGCGGCGCGAAGCGGTCGTCGACGAACTGCCGGTGCTGATCGATCTGCTGCGTCTGCTGCAGGGCGTCGGGTTATCGCTCGACCAGAGTCTGCAGGTCACGATCAACGACTTTCGCCGCATGCTGCCGGTGCTGTGCGGTGAACTGGAAATCGCACAGCGCCAGTTCGTCGCGGGTCGCACGCGCGAGCAGTCGCTGCAGCGCCTTGCGTCGAGCTTCGAAAACGACGACCTGCGGGCGATCGTGCGGTTGCTGATCCAGGTCGACCGTCATGGCGGAGCGGTCCAGGAGCCGCTCAGGCAGTTCGGCGACCGGCTGCGCGAAGGGCGTCGCGCGTTGATGCGCGAAAAAATCGGACGCCTGACCGTGAAGATGACCGGCGTGATGATCGTCACGCTGCTTCCTGCGCTTCTGATTGTGACCGCGGGGCCGGGCGTGCTCGCAGTGCTGCATTCGCTGTCGCAACATGCTTACTCTCAGCATCGCCAAGGAAAATGATCATGAGTTGTCGAATGAAAAATGCGTTCGCGGGAGCGGCGCGCTGCGCGCTGGTGGGACTCGCGTGCGTGCTGTGCGGCGCGTGCTCGGTCAGTCCGGCCGGCTACGGGGTCGGGCCGCAGGCCGAACGCGCAGCGGAGCTGCAACAGACTCAGCGGGAGCCGGCCCCCGACACGCCCGGCATGTACCTCGCACTGATCGATCGGATGCAGGCTCAGGGGCTCTATTACGCGTCGCTCGCTCATATCGACGCATACGACAGGCAATCCGGTGCGACGCCCGATTCGATTCTGCTGCGTGCGGACGCGCTGCGTGCGACCGGCCAGCCGGCCGCGAGCGCGGACGCGTACCGGCAGTTGCTGACAACGCCGCTTGCCGCACGCGCGTATCGCGGACTCGGCCTGCTGGCCGGCGCGGCGGGCGATTTCGCTGCTGCAGCGGGCCAGCTCGAGCAGGCGGTACAGCTCGCGCCGACCGATGCGGCGACGCTGTCCGACCTCGGTTATGCGCGACTGCGCGCCGGCGATATTCTGGGGGCGCGCGTGCCACTGCTGAAGGCTGTCGAACTCGACAGCCGCAATCCGAAGATCGTCGCCAATGTCGTGCTGTATCTGAGCGCGGATGGACAAGACGAGCAGGCGCAGGCGCTGATCGACGCTCAGAAGCTGTCGCCCGAGGTGCGCGCGCGGATTCGCGACGAGACGGCGCGGGTGCGGATCGCGGCGAGCCATGCGCGGTCCTCCGCACAGGACGCTCGCGCGCAGCCGGTCGCCAGTGCGCACGAGAGCGAACCCGTGGCGCCGCTGCTGCAGCGGTTCGCGCAATGACGCAGAGATTTCGGGAGATGAACATGATCGCAGGCGTGGTGCGCGGTGTGAGCGGTGCCAAGGCTGTCGACGCAGTGGAACGTGCCGGCGGGCGGGCGTTATTCATGAGGCAGAGCGCTTGTCGCAGTCCGCTGGTTTGCGTCGCGCTGGCCGCGTGCGCGGTTGCGCTGGCTTGCGGCGCCGTGCAGTCCGCTGCCGCGCAGACCCAGCCGGGCGCGAGCGCCGTGGCACCCGCGGCGCTAGCCGCCGACGCGCACGCGCCGCACGCCAGCGAAGTCGGTCACGCCACGCTGAGCTGGCTCGACCTGCAGCGCAGCGGCCGCGAAGCGGCGCCGGCCCAGACGATGCTCGGCGCGGAGGCCACGCTTGCGTACCAGCGCTACCTCGAGTCGTTCAGAACGAAGATTCCCGCTTCGTTCGGCTCGTCGATCGACACCGGTTACACCGGCAATCAGTTGCATGTCGACTATACGAATAGCGGCGGTGCGCAGAACTGATATGCACGTTCCCATTCTTCCGGTTCGGGCATCGCACCGCGCGCGGGCGCGGCAGCGTGGCGCGGTCGCGGCGACCGCCGCGCTGTGGCTTGCCGTTGCCGTCGCGGCGCTGGGCGTGCTCGATGTCGGCAATGTGTTTCTCGTGCGCCGGCAGTTGCAGCGAACCGCCGACATGGCCGCCTCCGCGGGCGCGCAGTCGATCGGCGGCCCAGCGGGGTGCAAGGGCGCAACCGACGCGGCAACCTTCAACGCATCCGGCAATGACCTGCCGCCGGATGCGACGATCGCGGTCACGTGCGGCCGCTGGGACGCACCGGCCTTCAATCCGTCCGGCGCGCCGCTCAACGCGGTGCAGGTGGACGTTTCGCGGGACGTTCCCTATCTTTTTGTCGGGCCGTCGCGTACCGTTCGCGCAAGCGCGACGGCGAAGGCGGTGGATGTCGCCACGTTCTCGCTCGCGACCAGCGCGGCGACGCTGTCCAATGGCGTGCTCAACGGTCTTCTGAACAGTCTGCTCGGGACGAACCTCGCGCTTGGCATTGTCACTTATCAGAATCTGGCGGCTGCACAGCTGAAGCTCGGCGACCTTGCCGCCGCGCTCAACGCCGGGTCGATCGATCAACTGCTGAACATGAACGTCACCGTCGCCGATCTCGTACACGCGATGGCAACCGCGCTCGACGCGAACGGCACCGTCAGCGCGGATGTCGCGAGTGCGCTGGGCACGATCGCGGCATCTGTGCCCCCCGATCTGACGCTCAACCTTGGCAATAGCGCGACGGCGAACGGGCTCCTGGCGGTCGGCCTCGCCGACCCGCAAGGCGCGCTGTCGGCCCGGATCAGCGCGCTCGACGCGCTGCTGTTCGCCGCCGAGATCGCGAACGGCACGTTCGCGGTGAACGTCGCGCCGGCACTCAACCTCGGAGCGCTTGCGAATGTCAGCGCGCAGCTGGTGGTGATCCAGCCGCCGGTGATCGCGGTCGGCGAAGCGGGCCTCGATGCCGACGGCAATCCGCGCACGAGCGCGCATGCCGCACAGGTGCGGCTGTATGTGAACCTCGGCATTGCCAACATCAACGTGCCGCTGCTTGCGTCGATCAAACTGCTGAACCTGCCGCTTTACATCGAAGTGGCGAATGCGACCGCATCGCTGCAAAGCACGCAATGTACAGCGTCCAAACTGACGAGCAGCAGCACGATCGCGCTGCAATGGGGCGTCGCGTCGTTGTGCGTCAGCGATGCCGCAGCCGCGAATGTAGCGAACAACACGCAGCCGTCCAGCTGCGCGCTGCCGGCGACGGTGGCCAGCGTCAATCCGCTGCCGATCCTCGGTCTGCCGCCGTTGATCGGCCTGTCGGTCGGCAGCCTGCCGCCGGCGACGCCGACTCAGGGCTTATCGTTGGCGCTGCAACAGGCGTCAACGGATCCGCCGCCGACGCTCGGCTTCGACGCACAGCCGGGCAACAGCGACGACTATCAGTCGGTCAATACCAACGCGCTTGGCTCCGCGACGGCCGGTCTGGCCACCCAGTTGGCCGCGCAGTTGCCGAACGCGATCTATCTGACGGTGCTCGGCGGCAACTTTCGGCTGGGCAAACTCGGCCTGTACGCCGGGCTTTCGCCGGTGCTGACCACCGCCATCAATGCGCTCACGCCCGCGCTGAACCAGCTCGACACGCTGCTCGTGCCGCTCCTGCAGGCGCTCGGCGTCCAGGTCGGCGTCGCCACGGTTCATGACATCGCGCTTTCCTGCGGTGAAGCACAACTCGTCAACTAACTCCTCGCCAATGAGAACCCCCGCCCACATCGACGAAGTCGACCTTTACGTTTGGGAAGGCAAGGCGGACATCATCGACCGCATCGCCCGCTGCATGGCGATCTTCGACGTCGAAGTGATCCGCGCCGACGGCACCGTCCCGTCTCCGCAGCGGCTTGCCGCGCGACCGTCGCTTGCGATCGTCAGCGTATCGGCGATCGACACGGGCGCATTGATGCCGGCCGACTGGCAGGCCGCGCACGGCATTCCCGTGATCTGGGTCGGCGCTGCGCCGCGCGATCGCGATCCGGCGACCTATCCGCCCACCTATTCGCACATCCTGCCGCTCGACTTCACCTGTGCGGAGCTGCGCGGCATGGTCGGCAAGCTCGTCGTGCAGCTGCGCGCGCACGGCGCGCGGACGCTCGAGTCGACCGCGCTCGTCGCGAGCTCCGAGTCGATGCAGATGCTGCTGCGCGAAGTGGACACCTTCGCCGATTGCGACACCAGTGTGCTGCTGCACGGCGAGACCGGTGTCGGCAAGGAGCGCATCGCGCGGCTGCTGCACGAAAAACACTCGCGCTACGGCCTTGGGCCGTTTGTCGCGGTGAACTGCGGCGCCATCCCGGAGGGACTGTTCGAATCGATGTTCTTCGGGCACGCGAAGGGCTCGTTTACCGGCGCGGCCGCCGCGCACAAAGGCTACTTCGAGCAAGCGGACGGCGGGACGCTCTTTCTCGACGAGATTGGCGACCTGCCGCTCTACCAGCAGGTGAAGCTGCTGCGCGTGCTCGAGGATGGCGCCGTGACCCGGGTCGGGGCGATCGCGTCGGTCAAGCTCGACCTCCGGCTGGTTGCGGCGACCAACCGGAATCTGCAGAGGCTCGTCAAGGACAACGCGTTCCGTGCCGATCTCTACTACCGGCTGGCCGTGATCGAACTGCGCATTCCGTCGCTCGAAGAGCGTGGTGCGGCTGACAAGATTGCGATCTTCAAGGCGTTCATCGCGTCGACGATCGGCGCCGAGCGGCTCGCGCAGTTACCCGACATCCCGTACTGGCTCGCCGATGCGGTGGCGGACACGTACTTCCCCGGCAATGTTCGCGAACTGCGCAATCTCGCTGAACGGATCGGCGTGACGGTGCGGCAGATCGGCGCGTGGGACCCAGTGCGATTGCAGCGCGTGCTGACGCTCGCGCGCGAAGGTCAGCAGACGCCGGTGGAGAACGCGGCGGAAGCGGTGACCGACCGCAGCAAATGGGACATGAACGAGCGCAACCGCGTGCTGACCGCGTTGGGCGCGAACGGTTGGCGTCGCCAGGACACCGCACAGCATCTCGGCATCAGCCGCAAGGTGCTATGGGAGAAGATGCGCAAGTATCAAATCTTCGACGAAGAGCCCGAAACGCGTGAGAGTGACTAATCGTGCGACGATTGCGTGAAGACAAAAGCCGTGCAAAGCGCTCCGGCAACGCATCCGTGAGCTGACTGCCCGGGCGGGCCGTGCCGTGTCCGTCTCTTCTCACCTCAACTTTCCGAATCGTCCGGTGCGGACCGCATGCCGGGCGGATTCGCAGGCGGCCCTATGCCGATTGCCGGCACGGGCCCGATTCCGCTTCCGTCGCCCGCCACGCTGTCCATCAATGCTCGCATGCGTCTCCAGTGCGACCCTTCCCAGAACACGCGCCGGCACACATCGCAGGTGACGAATTGCGTATGCCGCTCGAGTACACCGTCCGGTGCGCGGCCTGTTGCTTCGTCCTTCGAAATGCGTCGCAGGGGCGCGTTGCACGTGACGCACAAACGGAAAGGGCGAGCACTGCCGGCCAGATCGAGCCTGCCGAAGACTTCGCGGAGTTGCGCTTCGGGCTTGAGTGTGCGCACATAGCAGCCATGCGTGATCGTGCGACGCTTCAGTAGCTCGCGGTCGCGCGTGAGCACGATGCGGTTCTCGTCGAGTGCGAGCGCCTCGATGCGCGCGTCCTCGTAGTGGTTATCGTAGAGCGTGTCGAAACCCGCGAGCCGCAGCAGTTGGGCAAGACCGCCCAAATGCGCATCGGCGATAAAGCGCATCACGCGCAGCGGCCGCTCGCGCACGCGCAGCAGCGGCTGAATATCGAGTGCTTCGAATTTCGGATAGACGGCGACGCGGTCGCCGTCCCGCAGCGGATGGTCGAAGCCCACCGATTCACCGTTCACGAGAATCAGCTCGACTTCGGTATGCGGCACTCCGAGGGCTTCGATCATGTGCTTGGTGGTCGCATCGCGCGCGCAGACGCAGCTAAACGATTGCTGGCGCAGCGGCCGGGCCAGGAAGTCGTTCAGTTCCTCGTAGAAGCGAAAAGTGGCGGTGACCATGTGTTCAGTATCGCATTTGCGCACGGTCTCGCCGTCGGCAAGTTTCTGCACGTGCCGTGCGCATGTGTTTTACTTCCGGTTCCGTTGAACAGGAGCGATAGATGGATATCGGTTTTATCGGCATCGGCGAAATGGGCACCGCGATGGCCGCAAACATTTTGAAAGCAGGACATCAGGTTCGCGTGTGGAATCGCTCGCCGGAGCGTGCGCAACGTCTCGTCGACGCAGGCGCGCAAGTGGTTGGATCGGTCGCGGAGGCATTCACCGGCGACGCGGTGTTCTCGATGCTGGCCGACGATGCGGCGGTGCGCGAAGTGATCGATGCGCCCTTGCTCGAACAGGCGCCGCGCGGGCAGATCCACGTGAACATGGCGACGATTTCCGTGACGCTTGCCGAGGAACTCGCGCATGCGCACGCGCAGCGTGGCCTCAACTACGTCGCCGCGCCGGTGATGGGGCGGCCCGATGCCGCCGCGGCCGGCAAGCTGACGATCGTCGCCGCCGGGCCTGCCGAAGCGATCGACCGCGTGCAACCGGTGTTCGACGCGATCGGCCAGAAGACATGGCGAATCGGCTCGCTCGCGCAACAGGCGAACGTGATGAAGCTCGCGACGAATTTCCTGATCGGCTCGGCGGTGGAATCGCTCGGCGAGGCGGCGGCGATGCTGGCGGGTCACGGCGTCGCGATGCAGGATTTCCTTGATGTGATCACGAGCGGTCTGTTTCAGGGCGTCGTCTATCAAGGCTACGGCAAGATGATTGCCGAACAGCGCTACGAACCGGCGCTCTTCAAGGCGCGGCTCGGAATGAAGGACGTACGGCTTGCGCTCGCCGCGGCGGAGTCCGTGATGACGCCGATGCCGGTTGCGAGCGTCGTACGCGATAGCCTGCTCGATGCGATCGCGCATGGCGATGGCGACAAGGACTTCGCGGTGCTGGGCCAGGTCGCGGCGCGCCGTGCGGGCCGATAGCCGAGCGTTGGCCGTCGGCCGTCAGCTGTTCGCCCGCTGCGCCGCAGGCTCGGCGACCCCGCGCGCGGCGCCGGTCGCGGCGCTTGCCGCGACCGACTGTCCGTTATAAGAGAATGATGCTTCGCGTATGACGCAAAGCACAAAAATGGATAGGCCGGAACCTTGCGGGATGGGCCTCGCAGCCCGCTGTGGCCGATGAGCAACAGAGAAACGGCAGATGATCGAAGTTGTTGCGTCGCACCAATATTTTTGCTATAGTGGTTCTTGTCTCCTCCATGTCTCCTCTGATATGGATTCAGCCCGCCACCTCGGCGGGCTTTTTTTTCGCCTGAGGTCGGAAAAGAAAAAGGCTGGCGTTTCGAGCCAGCCTTCTTTTGCTACCGAGCGAGACGATGCGATGCGTCGTCCCGTCGTGCGCTTACCCGCTTACCCGCTTACCCTTTCAACCCGCTGCCTTCATCCGCGCCGATCGCGAGATTCATGCATTGAATCGCCGCACCCGATGCGCCTTTGCCAAGGTTGTCGAGGCGCGAAACGGTGACGAAACGCTCGTCGTTGCCGAACACGAACAGGTCGACGCGATTGGTATCGTTGTTCGCCTGGACGTCGAAGAAGCCGCTGTCGAGGTTTTCGTCCGCATTGAACGGCGCGACGCGCACGAACGCTTCGCCCCGGTAGTACTCGGCGAAAAGGGCCTGCACGTCTTGCGGCGTCACGCGTTTGGCGAGCTGCGACGGCGAAAAATAGCTGGTGACCGCGAGCCCCTTGTAGAAACCGCCGACGATCGGCGTGAACACCGGCGCGGATTTCAGGCCCGTGTGCGCGGCCATCTCCGGCAGATGCTTGTGCACGAGGCCGAGCGCGTAGGGCCGCGGGCTATCGAGCTTCGCGTTACCGCCTGCTTCGTACTCGGCGATCATTTTCTTGCCGCCGCCGCTGTAGCCGGTCAGCGAATAGCTGTGCGCGGCAAAGTCCGGCGTGACGACGCCGGCTTCGACCAGCGGGCGCATCGCGAGCACAAAGGCCGATGCGTGGCAGCCGGGCACGGCGATCCGTTTTGAATGGCGCACACGCTCGCGCTGCGCGCGGGTCAGCTCCGGCAGGCCGTAGGCCCAGTCGGCGTGCGTGCGAAAGGCGGTGCTCGCGTCGATCAGCACGGTCCGGTCGTTGTCGACCAGCGACGCCGATTCGCGCGATGCGACGTCCGGCAGACACAGGAACGTCACGTCCGATGCGTTGATGAGACGGCGGCGTTCGTCGAGATCTTTGCGCTTCGCTTCGTCGATGCGAATAACTTCCACGTCGCCGCGTTGCGACAGATATTCGAAGATTTTCAGGCCGGTCGTGCCTTCCTGTCCGTCGACAAAAACTTTCGTGCTCATCTCAATCTCGCTTGCTGGGTGGAACGGGGCGCGTTCCGGTGTCCTCGGGATGTCCATCGGACGTCGGATCGCTATTTTAAGACTGGTTGCGCGCTGCGTGCGCAGTGCAGCATGAAAAAGCCTGATTCACGCAAGCCGCATCAACGTCCGTACGTGACGGTCATGCGTGCCGAACCGATGGCCGCCACGCTGATTTCGTGATCGAACATCAGTGCGGGCCGTCCCGGGCCGAGCCGCAGGTCGGTGGTGTTGAGCGCGTAGACCGTAATCACGTAGCGGTGCGGCTTGCCCGGGGGCGGGCACGGGCCGCCATAGCCATCGACGTCGAAGTCGTTGCGCGCTTCAATCGCACCGAGCTTCGCGAGATAGCCGGACGCGCTGGCGTCTTCCGGTAATTGATTGACGTTAGCCGGAATGCCGATTACCGCCCAGTGCCACCAGCCGCGGCCCGGCGCGTCGATGTCGTAGAGGGTGACCGCGAAGCTGCGGGTGCCGGCCGGCGGATCGCGCCACGACAGTTGCGGCGAACGGTTTGCGCCTTTGCAATCGTCCTTGTTGAAGACTTGCGCTTCGCTGACGGTGCCGCCTGCCTTCACGCTGCTGCTCGACACGGTGAAGGCCGGCTGTGCGCCGACCCGCGCGCTGTGCCACATCAGACTTGCCGCAAGGGCAATCAACACGGCATGAAACTGAAATGCGTGAAAGTTTGCAAAGAATCGAAACGTAGAGAGTCGAACGTTCGAGCAGCGCATACGCATGTGCCGATTCTCCTGGTCGACCGGAGTGGGGGCTTCAGCGCCTGCTCCGGTCCTATGCAAAGCCACGGGGCAAAGGGCGGACCGACTACGATGATATTGTCCCCGTTTTGCACCGTGAACGCGAATCGAGTCTAACATTACGTTTGTGCGAGCCTGTTCTTACCATACAGACGGCCAGTAATGGGGTGAAATCGGCTATAGTCGGACACTTGCATCGCTGTTGGGGCGGCGGCAGACCGATACATTTAGAACTAAAGAATAGTTGGATGGCTGAGGTTTCGGAGCGTGGGTTATCAGGCGAAGGGAGCGCAATGCAAAATCCAATCAAGGTCGTCGTAGCCGACGACCATCCGGTGATTTTGTTTGGCGCCGAGCAGGCGTTGCTCAAATTCCCGGGCATTCAGGTCGTGGCGCGCGCGCGTCAATCGACAGAACTCGTGAAAGTGCTGCAAACCGTCCCATGCGATGTGCTGGTGACGGATCTCGCGATGCCCGGCGGGCAATATGGCGACGGGTTGCCGCTGATCGGCTATCTGCGACGCAATTTTCCGAACTTGCCGATCGTCGTGCTAACGATGCTCGAGAACGCGGCGTTATTGAAGCGGTTGAGTGAGCTCGGCGTGATTTCGGTCGTCAACAAAGCCGACGATCTCAGTCATATCGGCCTTGCGGTGCAACACGTCGGGCGCAATCTCGAATACATGAGCCCGTCAGTGAAGGCGGCGCTGGAAACACTGCGCATGAACGCGGGCGGAAAGAACGATGAAGTCATTCTGTCGAAGCGCGAACTCGAAGTCGTGCGGCTGTTTGTGTCGGGCATGACGATCAAGGAAATTTCCGAACAGTTAAGCCGCAGCATTAAGACGATCAGTACGCAAAAGAATACGGCGATGCGCAAGCTCGGCCTCGAGCGAGATTCCGAGCTGTTCCATTACGCACAAAGCAACGGCTTGATGAATCTGTCGTCCTATGCGCCGGGCGAAATGAGTGAGTCTGGCGAAGCAGGGACAGCGGCGGACGAATCCTGATGAGCGTCGCCTGACGCCGGGTGGTCGTTACGCGGTTGGCGTTCGCGCGCGGACGTTAGCTAGCAAAAAAGCCGCGCATCACGACGATGTGCGGCTTTTTAGTTGAAGCAACGATGCTCGAATTGTTCTGTCAGACGCGAGCGACGCGCAGTTCAGTGTGCTGAAACGGTGTTATTGCGGCGCGGCCGTCGCTCCGCCATGCGCCGCTGACCACTCCGCCGGCGCATGCAGGAACTTCTCCACTTCATCGAGCGTTTTCGTTTCGAAGTAGCCGGCTTCCTTCGCGACGCGCAGCACATCCCACCAGGTCGCGAGCGCGTGCAGATCGACGTCGATGTCTTTCAGCACCGACACGCTTTCCTTGAAGATGTTGTAGTGGAACAGCACGAAGCAGTGGTTCACCTTCGCGCCCGCGGTGCGCAGTGCGTTGATGAAGTTGATCTTGCTGCGGCTGTCGGTGGTCAGGTCCTCGACGAGCAGCACGCGCTGGCCTTCGGTCAGCAAACCTTCGATTTGCGCGTTGCGGCCGAAGCCCTTCGGCTTCTTGCGCACGTATTGCATCGGCACCATCAGACGGTCCGAGATCCATGCGGCAAACGGGATGCCGGCGGTTTCGCCGCCCGCGACCGCGTCAATCTGCTCATAGCCGACGTCGCGCAAAATGATCGTTTCGGCCATGTCCATCAGGCCGCGGCGCAAGCGCGGATACGAAATCAGCTTGCGGCAGTCGATATACACCGGGCTCGCCCAGCCGGACGTGAAGATATACGGTTTTTCAGCGTTGAAATGCACGGCCTGAACTTCGAGCAGCATTCGGGCGGTCGTGTCGGAGATCGTCTGGCGATCGAAGCCTGTCATGGGCGGTCCTTGGATGTGATGCACGAATAATCGGGAGGGCGGGCGTCGCGCCCAACCGCGCAGCGAGCGGATGTTGCGGGTTTTCCGTGGGTCTTCCGCGGGCTTTCCATATGCCCCGCGAGCTGCGACCGGCGCAGCCGGCGGGCTGGGACTGTTGCGCGTAACCCGCGATTTTACCCGATTACGGTCCGCCCGACGACACAGCGAACGCACGCTGACCGCCGCCCGGCTGTCGGCATTCTGCATCGCCGGCTGGCGCGGGATGTTCGCGATCGGGCCGCTGCGGGCGGTCGTGCCCTTCATTGTGCACAGGTGTGTCGAAGAACAACGGTCGCTCGCCGGGAGCGCGATGCGCAGCATGCGCGTGATACGCGGCGCTCGTTTCGCACTGCAGCGTGACAAGCGGCGCCAACATTCGCGATGCTATCCCACGTGGCCTCGACGATTCGTCATCCGTACGGGGTACACTAACCGACCCGAAATCGCTCGCGATACCTCGTTCACGCTCGCGCTGTCCATCTTCCCGCAGCAGGTTCCATGCTGTCGCACTGATCCGGCGCACGCGCGAAGCGGCGCGATCGACCATCCGTACGATCGATGGAGATGCCGTAGCCGGTTGATCGAGCCGGGTCCGATCCTTATTGAAGTCCTCCTGTTGCAGGTCAAAAAAATGGACGAACAACTGAAGCAAAGCGCTCTCGCCTATCACCAGAATCCTCGACCAGGCAAGATCTCGGTCACGCCAACGAAGCCGCTGTCGAATCAGCTCGATCTGTCGCTTGCCTATTCGCCGGGTGTCGCGGCCGCGTGCATGGCCATTTACGACGAACCGCTCGACGCGCAGAAATACACATCGCGCGGCAATCTGGTCGGCGTCGTCACGAATGGGACCGCGGTGCTCGGTCTCGGCAATATCGGCCCGCTTGCCGCGAAGCCGGTGATGGAGGGCAAAGGGTGTCTCTTCAAGAAGTTCGCGGGCATCGACGTGTTCGATATCGAGCTGAACGAGTCCGATCCCGACAAGCTTGTCGAAGCGATCGCGATGCTCGAGCCGACGTTGGGCGGCATCAACCTCGAAGACATCAAGGCACCCGAGTGCTTCTATATTGAGAAGAAGCTGCGCGAGCGGATGAAAATTCCAGTCTTCCATGACGACCAGCACGGCACCGCGATCATCGCGTCAGCGGCGATTCTGAACGGTCTGAAGGTGGTGGGCAAGCAACTCGCGAAGGTGAAGCTCGTCTGCTCGGGTGCAGGCGCCGCGGCGATCGCGTGTCTCGATCTGCTGGTGAATCTCGGCCTCGCGAAGGAAAACATTCTCGTCACCGACTCGAAGGGCGTGATCCACGAAGGGCGTGACAACCTTGATCCGTCGAAGGCGCGCTACGTCGCGCATACCGATGCGCGCACGCTGGCCGATGCGATCAAGGGCGCCGACGTATTCCTCGGCTGCTCGAGTGCCGGCGTGCTGAAGCCGGAGATGGTGAAGGAGATGGGCCCGCAGCCGCTGATTCTCGCGCTGGCGAACCCGGAGCCGGAAATCCGTCCGGAAGAAGCGAAACGGGTGAGGCCGGACTGCATTGTCGCGACCGGGCGTTCGGACTATCCGAACCAGGTCAACAATGTGCTGTGCTTTCCGTTTATCTTTCGCGGCGCGCTCGACGTCGGTGCAACGACGATCACCGAGGAGATGAAGCTCGCGTGCGTGCGCGCGATCGCGGAACTCGCGGAAGAGACCGATCAGGGCGACGAGGTCGCGAAAGCGTACGAAGGCCACTCGCTCGAATTTGGCCCCGACTATCTGATTCCGAAGCCGTTCGACCCGCGTCTGATCATCAAGATCGCGCCGGCGGTCGCGCAGGCCGCGATGGATTCGGGCGTCGCGACCCGTCCGATCAAGGATATGGACGCCTATCGCGAGGAACTCGGCGCGACGGTGTATCGCACGGGCTTCGTGATGCGGCCGGTGTTCGCCGCCGCGAAGGCGCAGCCGGCTCGCATCGTGTTCGCGGAGGGGGAAGACGAGCGCGTGCTGCGTGCCGCGCAGTTCGTGCTGCTCGAGAAGATCGCGCGGCCGATCATCATCGGGCGTCCGGCGGTGGTCGAGATGCGCCTGAGGAAGATGGGCTCGAAGCTGAAGTGCGGCGAGGATTTCGAAATCGTCAATCCGGAAGACGATCCGCGCTATCAGAAGTGCTGGCAGGCGTACCACGAGATCGGCGCGCGCGAAGGGGTCACGCCCGAAGTCGCGAAGGCCGCGATGCGCAAGTTCAATACGTTGATCGGCGCGATTCTCGTGCGTCTGGGCGAGGCGGACGGGATGATCTGCGGGATGATCGACCAGTACCACACGCATCTGAAGTTCATCGACCAGGTGCTCGGCAAGGCCGAGAACGTGCGCAACTTCGCGGCGATGAACCTGCTGATGCTGCCGGGCCGCAATCTGTTTATCTGCGACACCTATGTCAATGAATGCCCGACTGCGGAAGAACTCGCCGATATGACGCTGCTGGCGGCGCGGGAGATCGAGAAGTTCGGCATCACGCCGAAGGTGGCGCTGCTGTCGAGCTCGAACTTCGGCAGTTCGCCTTCGTCATCGTCGCAACGGATGGCGGCCGCGCGCAAGCTGATTGCCGAACGCGCGCCGAATCTCGAAGTGGACGGCGAGATGCACGGCGACGCGGCGCTGTCCGAGGCTGTGCGCAAGGCGGCGTTCCCCGGCACGAAGCTGTCCGGTGAAGCGAACCTGCTGATTATGCCGAACGTCGAAGCGGCGAACATCACGTACAACCTGCTGAAGATGATCGGCGGCGACGGCGTGACGGTCGGACCGTTCCTGCTCGGCGCCGACAGGCCGGCGCATATCCTGACGCCGGCCGCGACCGTGCGGCGCATCATTAACATGACGGCGGTTGCGTCGGCTAACGTGACGGTGCGGCAGGCGGCTGCTGCGAGGTAAGCGTAGCGCGCGGACGCCTGCGTCGGTTGCTGCGTGGCTGACGTCGCGCTGAATACCGGGCTGAAAAGAGAAGGGTCGCCTCGGATGATTCGAGGCGACCCTTTTTGCGCGTGCTCCGGCGAGAGCTAGCGCGTCGCGCGCAGCCTGGTTATGCGACGTGCCGCGTCTGGTCTCCCGCGGGCGCCCGCCATTTCGCGAGCAACTGAGACCATTTCGCGCGCACGCCCTTCAGGTTGTTCTCCTTCACATGGCCATAGCCGCGGATGCCGTCGGGCAGGCTCGCCAGTTCGACGGCAAGCGCGCGTTTGTCCGCAGCGAGCCCAGCGGCGAGGCCACCGATCAGCTCGCGCACCAGCGCTTCATATTCGACGATCAGCGCGCGCTCGGTGCGACGCTCTTCGGTCTTGCCGAACACGTCGAGCGCGGTGCCGCGCAGGAACCGCAATTTCGCGAGGGCATGCATTGCGCTGAGCATCCACGGGCCGTACTGCTTTTTCACCAGATGGCCATGCGCATCCTGTTTCGACAGCGCGGGCGGCGCAAGGTGGAACTTGAGCTTCCAGTCGCCTTCGAAGTTCGCCTTCACCTTCTCGATAAACGCCGGGTCCGTGTAGAGGCGCGCGACCTCGTATTCGTCCTTGTAGGCCATCAACTTGTGCAGGTTCCTCGCGACCGCCTCGGTGAGCGGCAACGGCTCGGCGGTGCCCGGAGCGGGCTCCAGCGCCGTTTCAGCCGCGCGAACCTCGTCGACCAGCTTGCGATAGCGCGCCGCATAGGCATCGTTCTGGTACGCGGCCAGATACTTCACGCGTTTGTCGATGAGCGTGTCGAGCGCTTTGGGCGTATGCAACGACACGATCTTGCCGTTCGCGGTATCCGTATCCGGCGTGCGTGCTTGCGATTCGGCGAGCTTGCGGACCGCGGCCAGATCGTGCGCGGCGCGGCGCCCCCATTCGAATGCAGCGAGGTTTTTCTCGACCTGCACCGCGTTGAGCTCGATCGCGCGCGTCAGCGATGCATGCGTGAGCGGCAGCCAGCCGCGCTGCCACGCGTAGCCGAGCACGAACGGATTCGTATAGATCGCGTCGCCCAGCAGCGCGACCGCGAAGCGGTTCGCATCGACGGCCGACACATTGTCGTCGCCGGCCGCGGCGCGCACATCCGCATCGGTGCTGGCGCCAGGAAAGCGCCAGTCCGGATTCTTGATGAAGGCCGCGGTTGGCGTCGGCGCGCTGTTGAGGACGACGCGCGTGCGGCCGTTTTGCATCCGCGACACGCACTCGTCGCTGGCGGTCACGATTGCATCGCAGCCGATCACGAGATGCGCTTCGCCCATCGCGATACGCGTGGCGTGAATATCGTCCGGCCGGTTCGCGATCTGCACATGGCTCATCACCGCGCCGCCTTTTTGCGCGAGACCGGTGACATCGAGCACTGTCACACCCTTGCTTTCGAGGTGCGCGGCCATGCCGAGCAGCGCGCCGATCGTCACGACACCAGTGCCGCCAACGCCCGTGACGAGCACGCCGTATGGCTGGCCGATTGCGGGCACGTCGGGCTCCGGAACCGGCGGCATCGTATCGCCGGCGACGCCGGTTGCGGCCGGCTTGCGTAGCTGGCCGCCTTCGACGGTCACGAAGCTCGGGCAGAAGCCCTTCAGGCACGAGTAGTCTTTATTGCAGGTCGACTGGTTGATCTGCCGCTTCGTGCCATATTCGGTTTCGAGCGGCTCGACCGACAGGCAGTTCGACTGCACCGAGCAATCGCCGCAGCCTTCGCAGACCGCCTCATTGATCACGACGCGCTTTGCCGGGTCCGGGTACGCGCCGCGTTTGCGGCGGCGGCGCTTCTCGGTCGCGCAAGTCTGGTCGTAGATCAGGATCGTCGTGCCTTCGATCTCGCGCAGTTCGCGCTGGACGTCGTCGAGCAGGTCGCGATGGTGCACGGTGATGCCCGGCGCAAGCCCGACGTTCGCCGTGTACTTGTCCGGCTCGTCGGTGACGATCACGATTTTCTTCGCACCTTCCGCCGCGAGCTGATGCGTGATTTGCGGCACGGTTAGCGTGCCGTCGACCGGCTGGCCGCCAGTCATCGCGACCGCGTCGTTGTACAGGATCTTGTAGGTGATGTTCGCCTTCGACGCGATCGCGGCGCGAATCGCGAGCAGCCCCGAATGGAAATAGGTGCCGTCGCCGAGATTCGCGAACACGTGTTTGTCGTTCGTAAACGGCGCCTGACCGATCCATGCCACGCCTTCACCGCCCATCTGGCTGAAGGTGCTGGTGCTGCGGTCCATCCATACGGTCATGTAGTGGCAGCCGATGCCGGCCATCGCGCGCGAGCCTTCGGGCACATTGGTGGACGTATTGTGCGGGCAACCGGAGCAGAACCACGGCTTGCGCTCGGCTTCGACGCGCGGCCGCGCGAGCGCCTTTTCTTTCGCGTCGATCACGGCGATGCGCGCTGCGATACGCGCACGCACATCGGATGGCAGATCGAACTTGTCGAGGCGCGTGGCGATCGCTTTGGCGATGATCGCCGGCGACAGTTCATAGTGCGCGGGTAGCAGCCAGTTGCCCATCGGCACCGACCACTCTCCGCCTGCGCCGTCTTTCTCGTCGAACTTGCCGAACACGCGCGGACGCTGCGCGTCGGGCCAGTTATACAGCTCTTCCTTGATCGCGTATTCGAGAATCTGGCGTTTCTCTTCGACGACCAGAATCTCCTGAAGTCCACGCGCGAACGCTTGCGCGCCTTGTGCTTCGAGCGGCCACACGCAGCCGACCTTATAGAGCCGAATGCCGATGCGCGCGCAGGTTTCGTCGTCGAGACCGAGGTCGCATAGCGCCTGCCGCACATCGAGATACGCTTTGCCGCCGGTGATGATGCCAAAGCGCGCATGCGGCGAGTCGATTTCGACGCGATCCAGTTTGTTCGCGCGCACATACGCGAGGCCGGCGTACCACTTGTAGTCGAGCAGCCGCGCTTCCTGCACGAGCGGCGGGTCGGGCCAGCGGATGTTGAGACCGCCGTCGGGCATCGCGAAGTCGGTCGGCAAAATGATCTGCGTGCGATGCGGGTCGATATCGACCGACGCGGACGATTCCACGACGTCGGTCACACACTTCATCGCGACCCACAGCCCTGAATAACGGCTCATTGCCCAGCCGTGCAGGCCGAAGTCGAGATATTCCTGCACGTTCGACGGGAACAGCACCGGCAGCCCGCAGGCCTTGAAGATGTGCTCGGACTGATGCGCGAGTGTCGACGATTTGGCCGCGTGGTCGTCGCCCGCCAGTACCAGCACGCCGCCGTGCCGCGACGAGCCCGCCGAATTCCCATGCTTGAATACGTCGCCCGAACGGTCGACGCCGGGGCCCTTGCCGTACCACATCGAAAATACGCCGTCGTATTTGGCGCTCGGGTACAGATTGACCTGCTGTGTGCCCCAGACCGCGGTCGCGGCCAGGTCTTCGTTGACGCCCGGCTGAAAGACGATCTGATGCGCGGCGAGATGCTTCTTCGCTTTCCATAGCGAGAGATCGAGGGCGCCGAGCGGCGAACCGCGATAGCCGGAGATAAAGCCGGCTGTGTTGAGCCCGGCGGCCTTGTCGCGCTCCTGCTGCAGCATCGGCAGCCGCACGAGCGCCTGAATGCCGCTCATGTACGCGCGGCCGCGTTCGAGTGTGTATTTGTCGTCGAGCGTGACGGACGATAACGCGGCTTCGAGCGACGCTCGTTGGCCTGCGTCCAGTGGGGCATTCATTATGTGTACTCCTCCAGCGGCTTTGGGATCACCAAAAACGGTGTGGTGGCCGCGGCATCTTGTGGATGCGTTGGCCGAAGGCGCCATCATGACGGGTTTTAGCCGATGGTAGCACCCGGAAAAACCCGCCGCATCGCGTCTTCCGTGTCGGAATGCGGGTTGCCGGACACCGCGTACGACGATACAGGTATGACCTCCTGTATGACGCGTCGTTCGCTGGTGTAACAAGCTGTAAAAGCCGTCTGCGTCCGGAACCGGCGGTCGAGCGCTTGTCTAACTCCGCACCTGCGCTTTCCCGCAACGTTCCGCATCGGGCGGAGCTTCGCGGCGCAGGCAATCAGAACGAGGAGCAAGCATGAACAGCAAGCATGTCCAGACCTTCCTGATGGTCTCAGCCGCATTTTTCGCGATGAGCGCGCCGGTGCGCTCGAATAGCGCGCAAACCGCATCGAATGCGGCGCCGAACGGTGTGGTTCGCGCAACGCAAACGGTGTCGAAGACGTCCGCGTCGGACCGTTCTGGAGCGTCGTTGCGAACAGCGTCAGGCGAATGACATCATTCGCCTGTTGCGCCCGTGGTATGTCCTCACACCACGTGCTCGCGGTAGGTTCTCGTAGTACGTTCTTGTAGTACGTTCTGTTACGCGTCGTTTCTCACCACGCCCCGGCGGATCTGATCCAGTTCGATCGATTCGAACAACGCCTTGAAGTTGCCCTCGCCGAAGCCCTGATTGCCCTTTCGCTGGATGATCTCGAAGAAGATCGGTCCGATTTGATTTTCAGTGAAGATCTGCAGCAGCAGATCGTCGCGTGCGCCGTCGATCAGGATCTTGCGCTCGCGTAGTGCTTCGAGCGGCTCACCGTGATCCGGCACACGGCGGTTGACCAGTTCGTAGTAGGTATCGGTCGTATCGAGCAGCGCGATGTTCGACGCGCGCAGGCCGTCGACGGTCCGATAGATATCGTTCGTGCCGAGTGCGATGTGCTGGATGCCTTCACCGTGGTACGCGTCGAGATATTCGGTAATCTGCCCGGCCGTCTCCAAGCCTTCTTCGTTGATCGGGATGCGGATTTTGCCGCATGGCGAGGTCATCGCCTTGGACTTCACACCCGTGACCTTGCCCTCGATGTCGAAATAACGAATCTCGCGAAAGTTGAAAAGACGCTCATAGAATTCGGCCCATTCGCGCATCCGGCCGCGGTGCACGTTGTGCGTTAAATGGTCGATGTACGTCAGGCCGTGGCCAGCCGGGTTCGGATCGGCGCCGGCAATCGGCTCGAAATCGACGTCATAGATGCCGATGTCGCCGATGCTGCCCGGTGTCGCGCCGTTCTTGCCGCGCCAGCGGTCGACGAAATAGATCAGTGAATCGCCGACACCCTTGATCGCGGGAATGTTCAACTCCATTGGACCCGTTTTGTTGTCAAAGCCCCAGGCGCCCAGTTCGAGCGCACGGCGATACGCTTTCGCGGCGTCCTGCACGCGAAATGCAATGGCGCATATCGACGGACCGTGCATGCGTGCGAAGCGCTGCGCGAACGAGTCGGGTTCCGCGTTGACGATGAAGTTGATGCCACCCTGGCGGTACAGCATGACGTCCTTGTGCCGGTGACGCGCGATCGCGGTAAAGCCCATCTGTTCGAACAGCTTGCCGAGCGCTTTGGGGTCGGGGGCCGTGTATTCGATGAACTCGAAGCCGTCGGTGCCGACGGGATTGTCCCAGGTTTGGACCTTCATGCGTGTCTCCAGAATGCGGCGCGCCGGTGCGCGAATGTCATGACGCGAGTGTATCGGGCCGACCGCGATGGAAGCTTGCGAATTTAATCGTCGATGGCTACGCTTTCGCTATTTCGTAGCGTCAAATCTCGCCAAGGTGGCAGAAGATGGCTTTGATTGAATTGGATGCAATCGATCGCCGTATTCTCGCAATCCTCCAGCAGGAGGGCAGGCTGTCGAATCAGGAGATCGCGGAGCGGGTCAATCTGTCGCCGAGCCCTTGCTTGCGGCGGATTCGGCGGCTCGAGGAAAGCGGTGTGATTCGCGGCTATGTTGCGCTGCTCGACGCGCAGCAGCTCGGTCTCGACCTGCTTGCGTTCGTCAACGTGCGGCTCGAAAAGCGCGGCGGCCCAACGGGCGGCGCACGCGGCGATGCGGCCCACGCGCGCGCGGGCGCGACGCATTCGGAACTCTTTCGTGCGGCGGTGCAGACGTGGCCTGAAGTTGTTGCATGCCACGCGATGACCGGGGAAATGGATTACCTGCTGCGGGTGCAAGTCGCGGATATGGCGCACTTTTCGCACTTCGTGCAGGACGTGCTGCTGCATCATCCGTCGGTGATCGACGTGAAGTCGAGCTTCTCGCTGGAGACGTTCAAGGAAACGACTGCGCTACCGATCAGGTGAGATGCGCGGTGAAATGCGTAGTGAAATGAATAGGGCGGCGTGGCCGCCCTTGCTCGCTTGACAGGCGCTGCGCGGCACGCGCCCTAAGCAGCGAGCAGCTTAAGCAGCGAGCTCCGCCGCCGGGAGCAACGATTCGAGCAACGTCGACGTCTGCTGCGCCTGGCGCTTGAGCGCGTAGTCGAACGCGGCCGCCTGCTCTTCGAGCATTTCCTTGAGGATGCTGGACTGATCGGCCGGTGCGAGCGTCAGGTATGCGTCGGCCTCACCGTACGCGTGTTCGATCCTCATGCCCGCCTTCCTCGCGATATGCATCATTGTCTTGTTGCGCGACAGGCAATGCATGTAGAGCGTCGACACATGGGTGTTGCGGCTGCGGATGGCCGCGCGTTCGAAGAGCTTCGTACCGATGCCCTCGCCACGCGCGCTTTCGACCACCGATACGCCGAATTCAGCCGTGCGCTGGCCGTCTTCGGCCGGCAGGTACGCGAGGTGCGCGACGCCAACCAGTTCGAGTTTACGGTTGAATACGCCGAAGACCGTGTCGCGGTTGAAGTCGATTGTCCGGACATAGTTTTCGATCACGTGGTCCGGCACGACCTGCCCGAAACGCAGCAACCGGTCGTCTTCTTCGAGGCAGAGAAAGTGCGCCAGCAGGCGCTCGCGGTCGTTCTCGCTGAGTTCCCGAACCAGCACGGGCGCAAGGCCGGCCGCGCTCAGTACGCGATCGGGTAGCGCGATCGGCTCTTTGGCTCGGGCAGTCGTCTTGCTCATGGCGGGTTCTCCTATTCATCCGGCGGCATGATGCGCCGCAGCAGTGATTTTAGCTGAAAGCTACATTCATCACTGGGGAAAACCCGTATTTCAGACTAGTCCGAGCCGGCGCGGAGGATCCTATTCGCCCAAATAATTGATTTTTAACAATTTAATTAAGAATGAGCGTTCGCGATTCGTGCGTCAGTCTGTCGCGCATTAACCACGCTGCATGCTGCTATGCAATATCACTGCGCCGCGCTCAGTCCGTGATCAACCATATCGATCACCTGCTCGGCGAACTCCCGATATCCCATCCGGCCGCCCGGCTTGAGCCACGTAAACGTCCAGTTGATCATGCCGAACACCATCATCGTCAACGCAGTCTGGTTGTCGCGCGCGACGCGCTCCGGATACGCGCGTGCAAGCTGGCGCGCGAACGCGGCCACCACATCGCGCTGACGGTTCAGGATCACTTCGCGTTGCGCTTCGTCCAGGTATTTGACGTCGTTGAGTAGCGCGACATGCTTGCTGTGCGACGTTTCGTATTCGGCGAGAAACGCGCGGATCAGGTCGGCGAATGCCTCGCGTTCGGTTAGCCCGCGCCGCTGACTCGACCCTTCGACCTCGGCGATGATCAGCATCAAGCGCTTCGTATAGCGGTCGAGCAGATCGAACAGGATCGCTTCCTTGCTCTCGTAGTAGTGGTAGAGGCGCGCTTTCGACGTACCGCTTGCGGCGGCAAGATCCGCCATCGACGTGCTCGGGTAGCTGGTCTGCGCGAATTTTTCCGCGGCGAGGTCGAGAATCTGATCGCGTTGCGTTTCGTGGTCGGGCGCTCGGGTGCGGGCCATGGTTGTTGTTGTCTCGAAAGCTGAAAGGGCCGCTCGCGCGCCGTGTTCAACCCGTGCGCGAGCGGCCCTAGTGTAAGCGGATCGCGCTCGTGCCGAAAGCGCTCCGGCACGGGTTCCGCGTGGTGCTGGCGTTACCGTTCGTCGTAGCTCACCACCACCTTGTCCGTCACCGGATGGCACTGGCAGGTCAGTACGAAGCCATCGTTAATTTCGTGCGCTTCGAGCGTGTAGTTCCTGTCCATTTTGACTTCGCCTTCCAGCACTTTCGCGCGGCACGTGCAGCAGACGCCGCCCTTGCACGCGTAAGGCAGCGCCAGTCCGGCGCGCAGGCCGACGTCGAGGAGGCTCAGGCCCGCGTAGGGCAGGCGCAGCTTGCGCCGCTTGCCGTCGAGCACGATTTCGAGGTCGGCGGCCGGCGTGTCGCGGGTGATATCGGCGGGCGGCACGCCTGCTTGCGGCAGCGGCGAACCGAAACGTTCGACATGAATGTTTTGTTGGCCGAGCCCGGCGGCCTTAAGCGCTGCTTCGGCGGCGTCCATCATCGGCGCGGGTCCGCAAATGAAGGCTTCGTCGATCGATGCCGCGGGCACCAGCGCCGCAAGGAACGCGGCACACTTTGCTTCGTCGAGCACGCCATTGAACAGATCGACGTCCTGCAGGTCGTCCGAGAGTACGTGATACAGCACGAAGCGATCCATGAAGCGGTTTTTCAGGTCTTCGAGCGCTTCGGCGAACATGATCGAATCGGCACTGCGATTGCCGTAGATCAGCGTGAAGGCGCTGCGCGGCTCCACCTCGAGCGTCGTCTTGATGATGCCGAGCACCGGCGTGATGCCGGAGCCGCCTGCGAACGCAACGTATTGCCGGCCTTGCTCCGCGTTCAGATGCGTGAAAAAGCGGCCGTCGGGTGTCATCACGTCGATCGTGTGGCCGGCCTGCAGCATGTCGAACGCGAAGTTCGAGAAGCGGCCGCCACGCACGCGCTTGATGCCGATGCGCAACTCGCCATCACGATCGTAGTCGGTGACGCCGACGCAGATCGAATACGAGCGGCGCGTCTCCTCGCCGTCGATGTGCGCCTTCAGAGTGACGAATTGGCCCTGCGTGAATCGATACTGCTCGCGTAATTCGCGCGGCACTTCGAATGCGACCGAGACCGCGTCGGCCGTTTCGGGGCGGACTTCCCGAATACGCAGCGAGTGGAATTGCGGGGTCGAGGAGGCCATGTCAGTAGGGTTTGAAATAGTCGAAGGGTTCGCGGCAGTCGATGCAGCGGTAGAGCGCCTTGCAGGCGGTCGAGCCGAATTGCGCGAGACGCTCGGTGTGCATGGAGCCGCAGCGGGGGCAGGTGGGCGTCACTGGGGTGTGCGCAACGAAGCGGATCACTTTTTCGCGCGCGTCAGTGTGGCCGTTTGCGCTGCCTTCGGCGCATCGGCCGGTGGGCGGGGCGATGCCGTACGCGCGTAGCTTTTCCCGCGCGGGTGCGTCGATCCAGTCGGTGGTCCATGCGGGCGCAAGCACAGTCTCGATTCGATGCGGTGTCAGTTGCGCGGCGTCGAGCGCGCGGCCGATGTCCTCGGCGATTTGCGACATCGCCGGGCAGCCGGAGTAGGTCGGCGTAATGACCACCTCGAGCGTGCCGTCGGTCGCGCGGCGCACGTCGCGCAAGATACCCAGTTCACGGATTGAGACGACCGGAATTTCCGGATCGGGTACCGCCTCGAGCACCGTCCATGCGCGGGCCAGTGCAGGGTCGGTGGCGATTCGGCTTGCGTGGGTGGGGGTCATCGAGGTGCTTCCTGTGTCGTTGTGCGCGCCGCTGTGCGCGCTTCTGTGCGCTTCGATCGGCGATTACCACGTCGCGCCCGGGTGCTGCCGCGCGACGCTTTGCATTTCCGCGAGCAGGTAGCCCATGTGTTCCGAATGCTCACCGTGCTTGCCCGTGCTCACATGCGTGACGGGTTCGGCAAGCGTGAGCGTTGCTTCGTCAAGCGTCGCGTGTACGTCGGCGCGCCACGCCGATTCGAGCTCCGCCGGGTTCGGGCCGATGCCGGCAGCAGCGGCCGCTGCGTCGATCGCATCGGCACTGAAGAACTCGCGCGTGTACGGCATCAGATAGTCGAGCGCGGCTTGCGCGCGGCGATGCGATTCGTCAGTGCCGTCGCCGAAGCGAACCAGCCACTCGCGCGCGTGATGCGCGTGGTAGCGCACTTCCTTGATCGACTTCGCCGCGATGGCCGCGAGCTGCGCATCGGACGATGCGGCAAGCGCGGCCCACAGATGCACCATTAACGTCGAGTAGAGGAAGTTGCGCACGATCGTCACCGCGTAGTCCTTGTTCGCGTGCGCGGTGCCGGCGAGCGGTCCGTAGTGCGGCAGCTCGACGAGCGTGTAGTTCGCAAATTCGCGTTCGGTGCGGCAGTACGCGTAGTCGTCTTCGGTGCGCAGTCGACCGGTGAGCGTCTGTTCGAGCGACGCCGCGTGCGTGTACAGCAGCCGCGCCTGTCCGATCAGATCGAGGCTCATGTTCGCGAGCGCAATGTCCTCTTCGAGTACCGGGCCGTGGCCGCACCACTCAGCGTTGCGCTGGCCGAGAATCAACGCTGTATCGGCGAGCCGCAGCACGTACGAGAGATGTTCAGGCGTGGTTTTCATATCGCGTGTCGATTGCACTGTCCGGTGCGCTCACATGTGGTTGACTTCGTCGGGCAGTGTGAAGAACGTCGGGTGACGGTAAATCTTGTCGGCCGCCGGCTCGAACAGTTCGCCCTTTTCGTCGGGTGCGGAGGCCGTGATCGCCGCCGACGGCACGACCCAGATGCTCACCCCTTCCTGGCGTCGCGTATAGACGTCGCGCGCCATGCGCAGCGCCATCGATGCGTCCGCCGCGTGCAGGCTGCCGCAATGCTTGTGGTCAAGCCCCTGCTTGCTGCGCACGAACACTTCCCAAATTGGCCATTCCTTGTTCACCGTCGCTCTCCTTGCTTCCATGCTTCGTTGCTGATGCGTCTTTGCGTCGAATGCGGTGGCTGTGCTGTCGCGCGCCACAGCATCACGCTGCCCGTTGCGGCGCGCGCCGGCACTGCTTTTCCGCGTGCGCGAGCGCGGCTTCGCGCACCCACGCGCCGTCGTCGTGCGCCTTCACGCGCGTCGCGAGCCGCTCCCGGTTGCACGGGCCGTCGCCGTTGACCACGCGCCAGAACTCGTCCCAGTCGATCGCGCCGTAGTCATAGTGGCCGCGCGCTTCGTTCCATTTCAGCTGGTCGTCCGGCAGCGTGACGCCAAGCACTTTCGCCTGCTCGACGGTTGCGTCGACGAACTTCTGGCGCAAGTCATCGTTGGAAATCCGTTTGATGCCCCACTGCGCCGACTGGTTGCTATGCACCGAGTCCTTGTCGCTTGGGCCGAACATCATCAATACCGGCCACCACCAGCGGTTGACCGCCTGTTGCACGAGCGCGCGCTGCGCGTCGGTTCCCTTCATCATCGTGAGCAGCGCGTCGAAGCCTTGCCGCTGATGGAACGACTCTTCCTTGCAGATGCGGATCATCGCGCGCGCGTAGGGGCCGTACGTGCACCGGCACAGCGGAATCTGGTTCATGATCGCGGCGCCGTCGACGAGCCAGCCGATCACGCCGACGTCCGCCCAGCTCGGCGTCGGATAGTTGAAGATGCTTGAGTACCTGGCTTTTCCGGCGTGCAGCGCATCGATCAGCTGATCGCGCGACACGCCGAGCGTTTCGCATGCGCTATACAGATAAAGCCCGTGGCCGGCTTCGTCCTGCACCTTCGCGAGCAGGATGGCCTTGCGCTTCAGGCTCGGCGCACGGGTGATCCAGTTGCCTTCCGGCAGCATGCCGACGACCTCCGAGTGCGCGTGCTGCGAGATCTGCCGCACGAGCGTTTTGCGGTACGCATCGGGCACCCAGTCTTGCGGCTCGATCTTGCCGTCCGCAGCGATCACCGAGTCAAAGCGCTGTTGTTCGGGCGAGGCGCCGGCGGGGTCTTGCGGCAACGCGTTGCCAGGGATGTCGAGGGATTGCGTGTACATGGCGGGCGCTCGCGAGCGGGGGTTGCTGTGTTCGGCATTATAAACCAACCGACCGGTCGGTTAATAAATTTTTGCGGGTGAGTATCAAGCATGCCGCCGGCGCGTCGTTCCAGTGGCCGTCGCCGGTTCGAGGGGAGACAAAATTTCACAATGAAATCAATAATTTGGAGATGAGTCGCGCGGTACGATCAGGCGGCTGGGGGTGCGAGACAGGCCCGCTGCCTGACTCGCCAGCACGGTGTGGGTGCATGGCCGCCCACTCGTGAGTCGCGCGTATCTGGCGATCAAAAAGGTAGGCGGCCGCGCGATGAGGTGGGGGCTCTACGTGACGCCCGCGGTGCGGAGCTCCCTCTGAATGCGATGAATTCGCCCGGGCATTGCCCCCATCTGGTCGCATGAGTTCGTGCACAATGTGCGCTCTTTTTTCTCTCCGCTGTGTGATGAACATGATCGTTCGCACGTTGGCCATCGCCTGTGGCGCTGCATTTCTCTTCACGGGGCCGGCTTCGGCCTTTGCCGCCGAAACGTCACCGGGCGGTCAATGGGTCACCGCATGGGCGACGGCACTACAGCCCATTCCGCAGGCTGCGCAACTGCCGGCGCTGTATCGTGCGCCGGACGTCGCCGGTCGCACGGTGCGGCAAATCGTCTATCCGACGCTGTCCGGCGACACCGTGCGCGTGCATGTCAGCAATGCGTACGGACGTACGCCGCTCGTGATCGAGGCAATGACGCTAGCGCGAGCGACGTCGGGTGCGAGAACGCAAGACAACGTCACTCGCGTCAGCTTCGGCGGAAAGATATCGGTCGTCGTGCCGGCAGGCGCCGAAGTGGATAGCGATGCCATCCGCGCCGCCGTGGCTGCGGGCGTGCCGTATGCGATCAGCACCTATATGGGGCCTGAGCAGCGGGTGGTCGCATGGCATCGCGTGGCCAATCAGGTCAACTATGTGTCCGTACCAGGCAATCACGCCGATGATGCGTCCGACGACGCGTACCGTCAGCGCTTCACGCAGTATGTCTGGGTAACCGGGCTGATGGTCGAGGCGCCGACGGCGACGACTATTGCGGCGATTGGCGATTCGATCACCGATGGCATGCGCTCGAGCCTGAATCAGAATCGCCGCTGGCCGGATGCGTTCGCCCACAGGGTGACGCAAGCGGGCGACCGGTCGATCGCGGTGATCAACCTCGGGATCAGCGGCAACCGTTTGTTGAGTGATTCGGCTTGCTATGGCGACGCGCTTCAGTCGCGCTTTCGTCGGGACGTGCTCGATTGGCCGGGCGTCAGGACCGTGATTCTGCTGATCGGCATCAACGATATCAACTTCGCGTCAATGCCGCCGCGGATGGGACTCGACTGCGACGCGCCGCATACGCAGGTGACGGCCGCGAGCCTCATCGACGGGTATCAGCGTGTGATTGCCGCTGCGCACGCGCGTGGTATCCGGGTGCTTGGCGCGACGCTGACGCCGGCCGCGCTGCCGCCGCAGCGGGAGAGTATCCGGCTTGCGGTGAACCAATGGATCAGGACGGGCCGCGCCTATGACGGCGTCGTCGATTTCGACGCCGCGCTGCGCGACCCGGCGCATCCGTCAGAACTGCGTCGAACCTTCGACAGCGGGGATCACATTCATCCTAACGACGCTGGCTACGCCGCGATGGCGGACGCTATTGCGCTTCCGGTGCTGACGGGCGCAGCCCGCTAGGTAAAGGAAAAAATACCGCGTCATCGACTTGTCATATGGCGCTGGCTCGCCTACTATTCGCGTCTTCGTTCGTGAACGAGGGCTTATGGTTGCTGCCCTTGATGGTGCATATGTCTGGGATGGCGATGCACGTGGTTTTTAAGCGCGAGCGAAATAGGTGTTGACGAGGCGGGAGATAGTCTGCATAATCTCGCTTCTCTGCTGCAACGCGCGGCGGACACGCAGGAAGGTGATGGTGGGGTGCGGTGGTTGAGCGATCCGGCCTTTTTGCGTGAAGCGATCTTTAACAATACACAGTCGATAAGTGTGGGCGCTTGATGGCGGCGCACGATGGTCTTGGGGCC
>NZ_CADIKH010000016.1 GCF_902859855.1 Paraburkholderia humisilvae | reverse complement strand
GATTTCACCCAGCGAGTAGGCGTCGGCGAGATCGGCGACCGCTGCCATCTGCGCATCGGTCGCATCGCCCGGCGCCACGCCGTGCGGCTTCAGCGACAGCGTGACCGCCGCATAGCCCGACACACGGTGCGGCCGTACGCTGCGCTCGACCCAGCGAGCAAATGCGCGGCTTTCGAGCAGATGCTTTTCGAAGCTCGGATCGGTGCCCGGCAGCTTGTCGTACTGCGGCGGCTGGAAGTACTGCGACACGCGGTCGAGTTCCGTTTGCGTGAGCGTCGACGGGCCGTCCTTCAGGTGCTGCCACTCTTCTTCGACCTGCTGCGCGAACTTCTCCGGCGACAGCGCCTTTACGAGAATCTTGATCCGCGCCTTGTACAGGTTGTCGCGGCGGCCATAGCGGTTGTACACGCGCAGCACCGCTTCGCAGTAGGTCAGCAGGTGCTGCCACGGCAGGTTTTCGCGAATGATCGCGCCGATCATCGGCGTGCGGCCGAGACCGCCGCCCGCGAGAATGCTCGCGACCACCTCACCGTCGGCATTCTTCGACAGATACACACCGAGGTCGTGAATCTGCACCGCCGCGCGGTCTTCCTTCGAGCCGGACACGGCGATCTTGAACTTGCGCGGCAGCCACGCGAATTCCGGGTGGAACGTCGACCACTGGCGCAGAATCTCGGCCCACGGGCGCGGGTCGACCGTTTCGTCGGGCGCGATGCCCGCGAACTGGTCGGCGGTGATATTGCGGATGCAGTTGCCCGAGGTCTGGATGCCATGCATTTGCACCGACGCGAGCTTGCGCAGGATTTCCGGCGTTTCCTCGAGTTCGACCCAGTTGAACTGGATGTTGGTACGCGTCGAAAAGTGACCGTAGCCGCGGTCGTGCTCGCGCGCGATGGTCGCGAGCATGCGCATCTGGTCGCTGCGCAGGTTGCCGTACGGAATCGCGATCCGATGCATATACGCATGGCGCTGCATGTACAGGCCGTTCTGCAGGCGCAGCGGGCGGAACTCTTCTTCGCTCAATTCGCCCGACAGCCGGCGGCGAACCTGATCGGCGTATTGCGCGACGCGTTCATCGACGATGGTCTGGTCGTACTGATCGTATTGATACATTCGGGGACCCCAGTTTGTTTGTCTCAGCCCACCCGGCGTTCCGGTTACGCCGCGCGATGAACCTCTCTGTCCGATCCCTTAGCGAAGCAAGTCAGGTGCATGACGTTAGACCCGCTCGTGATTTGCTAATGACGAAAAGAGATATCCATATTGGAAAAGTTGGTGAAATCGTAATAAACTCGCCTTATATTTCAAACGACTAAAAAATTCTGTTGATATGCGGCGAGGTTATATATGAACCTGCATCAGTTCCGCTTCGTCCGGGAGGCCGTCCGGCAGAACTTCAATCTCACCGAAGCGGCCAAGGCGCTGTATACAAGCCAGCCGGGCGTGTCGAAGGCGATCATCGAGCTGGAGGACGAACTCGGCGTCGAGATCTTCACGCGGCACGGCAAGCGGGTGCGCTCGATGACCGAGCCGGGGCGGATCATTCTGGCGTCGATCGAGCGGATTCTGCAGGAAGTCGAAAGCCTGAAACGGATCGGCAAAGATTACGCCGCGCAGGACCAGGGCAATCTGGTGATCGCCGCGACCCATACGCAGGCGCGCTACTCGCTGCCCGCGGCCATCGCGGAGTTCAAAAGGCGCTACCCGAAGGTGCACCTTTCAATCCTGCAAGGCAGCCCGAGCCAGGTCGCGGAAATGGTGATCCACGACCAGGCGGACGTGGCGATCGCGACCGAAGGGCTGTCGAACTATAAGGAACTGGTGTCGCTGCCGTGTTTCACCTGGCACCACGTCGCGGTCATGCCGGACGACCACCCGCTGCTCGAGCGCAAACAGCTGTCACTCGACGATCTGTCGCAATACCCGCTGATCACCTACGAAAACGCGTTCGCGGGCCGCACGAAGATCAACGATGCATTCCGGCTGCGCGGGCTGCAGCCGGATATCGTGCTGGAGGCGATCGATGCGGACGTGATCAAGACTTATGTCGAACTGGGGCTTGGGGTCGGGATCATGGCCGACATCGCGTTCAACGGTGACCGCGACCGGCACCTGCGTGCGATGCCGGTCGGCCACCTGTTCGGCAGCAACGTGACGCGCGTCGCGCTCAAGCAAGGGGCTTACCTGCGCGGTTACGTTTACACGCTGGTCGAGCTGCTGTCGCCGAGCATGAATCGCAAGCTGATCGAGCAGGCATTGAAGGGCGAGAGCGAATCGTACGAACTTTGATGTGCTGGCACGTGCGCTTTGTATTCTCGTCGCACACCGATTCGTAAGCGACACCGTTGGCACGCGTTTGACGCCCCCGTCGAGCGCGCTCGACCACACGCTAAGCATCGTCGGCCTGTCCCAGTGCCTTTGCCACGGAGTCTTTCGCATGACGTCCCATAAGAAGAACCTGCGCCGGCTCGCTGCCGTCGGCGCATTCCTGCTTGCCACCGCCGCGCACGCGGATCTGAAGGTCGGCATCGATCTGTCGACCACCGGTCCGGCCGCCGCGATCGGCATCACCAGCAAGAACGCGATCCTGATGTGGCCGAAGACAATCGCCGGCCAGAACGCGCAAACCATCGTGCTCGATGACGGCTCCGACCCCGGCGCAGCGGTGCGCAATATCCACAAGCTGATCAACGAGGACCACGTCGACGTGATCGTCGGCCCGAATGTCACGCCGGCCGCGCTCGCGGCGCTCGACCCGGTCGCCGAAAGCCGGACGCCGATGATCACGCTGATCGGCTCGGCGGCCGTTGTCGAACCCCAGGAAGGCAAACGCATATGGGCGTTCAAAATGGCGCAAACCGATCGCGCCATGGCGGACGTGATGACGCGCTATATGGCGAACCACCACGTAACGACGGTCGGCTTTATTGGTTTCGCGGACAGTTACGGCGATAGCTGGCTTGGCGAATTCACGAAGTTCGCGGCGCTGCGGCATATCCGGATCGTCGCGACCGAGCGCTTCAACCGCACCGACACCAGCGTGACCGGCCAGGTGCTGAAGCTGATCGCGTCCAGGCCCGATGCGGTGCTGATCGCGGGCGCCGGCACGCCGGCCGTGCTGCCGCAGCGCACGCTGGTCGAGCGCGGCTACAAGGGCGCGATCTATCAGACGCACGGCATTGCGACGCCGGAATTCATCAAGCTCGGTGGCAAGGACGTCGAAGGCACGCTGTTTCCGACGCAGCCGGTGGTCGTCGCGCGCACGCTGCCGGCCGATCATCCGGCAAAACAGGCCGCGCTGGCGTTCGTGAACGACTATGAGGCGAAGTACGGGCCGGGCACCGTCACGCAGTTCGCAGGCGATGCGGCGGGCGTGTATCCGCGGCTGCAGGATGCGGTGGCGCGTGCGTTGAAAACCGCGCAGCCGGGCACGCCGGCATTCCGCGACGCGTTGCGCGACGCGCTCGAGCATGCGCATGAACTGGTCGTGCCGAACGGCGTGGTCAATACGAGCGCGCAGGATCACGTCGGGCTCGATCAGCGCGCGAGCGTGATGGGGATCGTGAAGGGTGGGCAGTTTGTCTATCTGACCCAGTGACACTGTTGTTAAAGTAGACGTCTTTCGCTCTAATTCGCGTCCCAGCCATGCGCACTACCCGAGCCACCCACGCCGTCGAACGGCTGAAGACCCGCAGCGGCAATCCAGGCTATGCGGCAATCGCGCTGTCCAGCGGCCTGTTCTACCTCGTCGACCGTTCGAGCGGCACCGACCAGAAAGTGTCCGGGCCGTTGCCGCTCGACGAGTTCGTCAAATTCGTCGACGAACTCGGCCCGCAAAAGCCGCGCAAGGCCAGCAAGCTCGACCTCGCGTTCGAAGAGCAGATCCGAAAGAGCAAAGGTTGAGCGAGAGCGCCGTCAAATCGCGCGCCACTGCCCGCCAGCCGCGCTGCTCGCGAGCATCGCATCGATAAACCGCAGCCCCTCGACACCATCGTCGACGGTCGTCAGAAACCGGCTTTCCGGCGGCAGCGGTTGGCCCGCGTCGAGCGCTTCAATCTGTAGCGCGGCGTCCTTATACAGCTGCGCGAACGCCTCCAGATACCCTTCCGGATGCCCCGGCGGTACACGCGTCGCATGCGCGGCCGCCGCGCCCTTCACGCGCCCGCGCGTCAATCGCTGCGCCGCGCCGCCCAATGGCGTGAACCCCAGTTCGTTCGGCGCTTCCTGATCGAACGCAAGGCCCGCCCTGGTGCCGTACACGCGCAGCCGCAGCGCATTCTCCGCGCCGCTCGCGACCTGGCTCGCCCACAGCATCCCGCGCGCGCCGTTCGCATAGCGCAGCATCGCCTGGACGTGATCATCCAGCCGGCGTCCCGGCACGAACGTATTGACATCCGCCGCGAGTTCAGCCGGTAGCATGCCGCTGATAAAACCCGCCAGGTGATAGGCGTGCGTGCCGATATCACCGAGGCATCCCGCCGGCCCGGAGCGGGTCGGGTCGGTGCGCCACACCGCCTGTCTGTTCGTGCCGCTCTGCTCGATCGGCTCCGCCAGCCAGTCCTGCGCGTATTCGACCTGCACGACCCGCACGTCACCGAGCTCGCCCGCTTCGATCAGCTCGCGCGCGTGCCGCACCATCGGGTAACCCGAATAGGTATGCGTCAGCGCAAAGAGCCGTTGCTTTTCGCGCGCGAGCCGCGCCAGCGCCTGCCCTTCGGCGAGCGACACCGCGAGCGGCTTGTCGCAGATCACATGAATGCCTGCTTCGAGAAACGCGGTCGCGACCGGCGCATGCAGATGATTCGGGGTGACGATTGCCACCGCGTCGATACCGTCGTCGCGCGCGCTTTCGGCGCGCGCCATCTCGCGCCAGTCCGCATAGCTGCGCGCAATATTCGCTTGCGCGGCACTGGCCTGCGCGCGCTGCGGGTCGGACGACAACGCGCCCGCGACCACCTCGAAGCAGTCGTCAAGGCGCGCGGCGATCCGGTGCACCGCACCGATAAACGCGCCTTGCCCGCCACCGACCATGCCCAGCTTCAGTCTTCTTGCCATCGTGCGCTGCTCCTTACGATACGGCGCGCAATCGTTGCATGCGCAACCGGATAATCAGATGCCGAGCACGCGCCGCAATTGCGCGTGATCGACGCCGCTTTCCGCGAAGTCATCGAATGCGCGCTCCGCGACACGGATGATGTGCCGCCTGATAAACTCCGCGCCTTCGCGCGCGCCGTCCTGCGGATGCTTCAGCGCACACTCCCATTCGAGTACCGCCCAGCCGGGGAAATCGTATTGCGCCATCTTCGAGAAGATCGCGCGGAAATCGACCTGCCCATCGCCAAGCGAACGGAAACGCCCGGCCCGCTCGACCCAGCCGCTGTAGCCGCCGTATACGCCCTGACGCCCGGTCGGACGAAACTCCGCGTCCTTCACATGGAACGCCTTGATGCGTTCGTGATAGATATCGATGAATTCGAGGTAATCGAGTTGCTGAAGCACATAGTGGCTCGGATCGAACAGGATGTTCGCGCGCCGGTGATCGTTCAGCGTCGCAAGAAACCGCTCGAACGTGACGCCGTCGTGCAGGTCTTCGCCCGGATGCAGTTCGTAGCAGACGTCGACACCTGCTTCGTCGAACGCATCAAGAATCGGCTTCCAGCGGCGCGCGAGTTCGTCGAACGCCGCTTCGACGAGACCGGCCGGTCGCTGCGGCCACGGGTAGAGATAGGGCCACGCGAGCGCGCCTGAAAACGTCACATGCGAGTTCAAGCCGAGGCGCTGCGATGCCTTTGCAGCCAGCTTCAACTGCGCGATCGCCCATTCAGTGCGCGCCTGCGGATTGCCGCGTACCTGCGGCGCGGCAAAGCCGTCGAACAGCAGGTCATACGCGGGGTGCACCGCGACCAGCTGCCCTTGCAAGTGCGACGCCAATTCGGTCACCGTCACGCCCGCATCGGCCGCCATGCCGAGCCAATCGTCGCAATACGTTTGACTGGCCGCCGCCTGCTCGAGATCGATCAGCTGCGGCGCGACCGGCACCTGAATGCCTTTGAAGCCGAGCCCCGCGGCCCAGTTCGCCATATGCGCGAGATTGTCGAACGGCGGATCGTCGCCGAGAAACTGCGCGAGGAAAATCGCCGGCCCTTTGATGGTCTTCATCGTGCGTCTCCGTCAGTGGTCGAGCCCACGCGGCGCGACATTCCGCATGCCGCGCCGCGTCCTCGCGCGCCTAGAACGGCGAGTCCGGGAAGTAGAACTGCTGCGCGTTTTCCTTCGTGATCAGCACCGACGGGATAATCGTCGTCGGCGGCAGCGCTTCTCCTTTCAGCCGCGCTTCGGCGGTCAGCTTGATCGCGTCATAGATGAATTTCGGCGAGTACGACACATCGGCCTTGATCATCGGCGCGCCGTCGATCACGTCCTTCACCATCCCTTTCGAGCCCGCGCCGCCGAACACGATCTTGATGTCACTGCGTTTCGCCTGATCGATCGCCTTCAGCACGCCGACCGCCATATCGTCGTCGGCAGCCCATACCGCGTCGATATGCTTGAAGCGCGTCAGGTAGTCCTGCATCACCTTGAATGCGTCGTCGCGATTCCAGTTCGCGTACTTCGCATCGAGAATCTTGATGCCCGGATACTGCTTCATCACCGACGTGAACGCAGTCCACCGCTCGTTGTCGAGCGTGGTCGGGATGCCGCGCAGCGCGACGATATCGCCCTTGCCGTCGAGCGCTTTGGCCAGATACTCGGCGGGAATCTTGCCGAATGCGGTGTTGTCGCCCGCCACGTAGGCGTCCTGCGCGCTGGTATCGGTCAGGCCGCGGTCCACCACCGTCACGTACACGCCTTTCTTCTTCACCTGCGCGACCGGCTGCGTCAGCGATGCGGACTCCTGCGGGAAAATCACCAGCGCGTTGATCTTGTTGACCGTCACGAGGTCCTGTAACTGGTTCGCCTGTTCAGGCGCGCTCGCCGCGGTCTTCACGATGATCTTCAGTCCCGGATGTTCCTTCTCGAGATCCGTTTTCGCCTTGTTCGCCCACCAGACGATGCCGCCGGTAAAGCCGTGGTCCGCCGTCGGAATCGCGACGCCCAGCGTGACCTTGTCGTCGGCGCGCGCGGCGCCTGCCGTGATCCCCAGCATCGTAAGCGCTAGCATGCCGGCGCCGACCGCTCGTATGACGTGTTTCATGGTGTTGTCTCCAGATCTGTATGGGCGCTATGGGTGCGCCGGATTTCGTTGTCGAACCACCGAAACGACCACGGCGTGCTGCGTGCCGCGTTGCTGCTTTCCCTCCGCTACATGACACCGTTGAAACCATGCCGGCGCGGCGTGTGCCGCCGCTAACGCCGCCCACGCTGCAGGAACGCGACGACGATAATGACGATGCCCTGCACCGCCGCGTTCAGATACACACTGATGATGCTGGTCAGATTCAGGATGTTCGCGATCACCGACAGCAGCACCGCGCCGATCACGGTGCCGATCACGCGGCCCTCGCCGCCTTTAAGCGCGGTGCCGCCGACCACCACCGCGGCGATCGCTTCGAGCTCCCACAGCAAGCCGGTGGTCGGCGTCGCCGAACCGAGCCGCGGCACATACAGCACGGTCGCGACCCCGACGCATATGCCGAGCAGCACGTACGTGACGATCTTCACCGTATCGACGCGAATCGCCGCATAGCGCGCGACCTGCTCGTTCGAACCGATCGCCTGCACATGGCGGCCGAATGCAGTGCGATTGAGAATCAGCGCGCCGCCCGCCGCGACGGCCAGAAAAACCCAGATCGGCACCGGCACGCCCAGCAGGCTGGCGTAATAGACCGGCCCGTACAGATCGGACAGGTTGTTATCGAGCGTCAGTGCGCCCCCGTCGGCAAGCCAGGTGAGCACCGCGCGGAAAATGCCGAGCGTGCCGAGCGTCACGATAAACGGCTCAATGCGCCCTTTCGTGATCAGCAAACCGTGCGCACAGCCGAACAGCGCACCCAGCACAAGCGCGCATACGATGCCGATCGACACAATCGCGAGCGGCGCGACCGTATGGCCGCCGATACCCGTGGCGAGCCCGTTCATCAGCCAGATCATGATCCCCGCGATCAGCGCGGCCATCGAGCCGACCGACAGGTCGATGCCGCCCGAAATGATGACGAAGGTCATGCCGACCGCGATGATGCCGATAAACGACGTGCGGGTCAGCACGTTCATCATGTTGTCGAGGGTCGCGAAGTCGCGGTTCAGCAGCGTTCCCGCGACGCACAGCACGAGCAGGCCCACGAGCGGACCGAAACCATACAGCACGTGCGCGACACGCGATGCGCGCGGCGTCGGCGCGGAAGTCTCAGTGGGTGCCGGTCGCATGAGCGATCAACTCCTCTTCAGTCAGATGGTCGAGGCCGAGCGTCGCCTGCAACGTGCCGGCGCGCATCACCGCGACGCGATGGCACAGGCCGATCAGCTCGATCAGCTCGGACGAGATCACGATGACCGCACGCCCTTCCGACGCGAGCCGGTGAATCAGGAAGTAGATATCGCGCTTTGCGCCGATATCGACGCCGCGGGTCGGTTCGTCGAGCACGATCACATCGGGGTTCGGCTGCAGGAACTTTGCGAGCGCGAGCTTTTGCTGGTTGCCGCCCGACAGCATCCGCGCGCGGCTCGCGAGATCGCCGGTGCGGATGCCGAACGCGCGCACCGCTTCGGTCAGCGCCGCGCGGCCCGCTTTCAGATCGAGCAGCGGATGCGCGTAGCGCTCGAGCGTCATCAGTGTCAGGTTGTCCTGCAGGCTCAGGTTCACATGCAGGCCCTTGCCCTTGCGGTCTTCGCTCAGATACGTCAGGCCGTGACGCATCGCCTCGCGTGGGCTCTTCAGGTCCACGCGGCGGCCGCCGATCTCGATGCAGCCCGCGCTGCGGCGGCGCAGCCCGATGATCGCTTCGAACGCCTCGGTGCGCCCCGCGCCGACCAGGCCCGCGAAGCCGAACACTTCGCCGGCACGCACCTCGAAGCTCAAACCGTCGACCCAGTCGGGCACACTCAAGTCTGTGACGCGCAGCGCGACCGGCGCGTCGGCCGCGACCGGTGTCTTGTCCGGAAACATATCGGACAACTCACGGCCGACCATCAGGTTCGCCATCTGCTGTCGCGCCAACGCCGCGGTCTCGCTGCGCGCAACGAAACGGCCATCGCGCATCACGATCACCTCGTCGGTGATGCGCTCGACTTCATCGAGCTTGTGCGAGATATAGACGATCGTCACGCCATCCGCGTTGAGCTTCGCCATCAGCGAGAACAGGCGCTCCGTTTCGGATGGCGTGAGCGTCGCGGTGGGCTCGTCCATGATCAGCAGGCGCGCGCGCCGCGACAGCGCCTTCGCGATCTCGACCATCTGCTTTTCCGCGACGATCAGATCGCGCACCTTCGTGTCCGGATGCTTCGTCAGGCCGACCTGCGCGAGATAGCGCTTCGCGTCGGCACGCATCGCGGTGTCATCGAGCAGCAGGCCGCGGCGTTTTTCGTGGCCGAGGTACATGTTCTGCGCGATCGTCAGATGCTCGGCCAGATTGAACTCCTGGTGGATCAGTACGATGCCGGCCGCTTCGGCCGCGCGCGAGCCGTCGAAATGCTGGGGCGCGCCGTCGATCAGGACCGCGCCCGAGGTCGCGCGCTCGTAGCCGGCGAGAATTTTCATCAGCGTCGACTTGCCCGCGCCGTTCTCGCCGAGCAGCCCGTAGATGCGGCCCGGCGCGAGCTCGAAGCTCACGCCGTGCAACACGCGCACCGGGCCGAAGTCTTTGCGGATGTCGTCGAAACGGACAGCGAGGCTCATCGGGGTGGCGCTCCTGCGACGCTCATCATGCGCTGCCGCGCACGACGAGCCGATGCGGCAACAGCACGCCCGGCACGTTCGCACTGCGGTTCGCGAGCCGTTTCAGCAGCAACCGCGCGGCCGTTTCGCCGAGCTCGCGCATCGGCTGCGCGATGGTGGTCAGCGGCGGATCAATTTGCGCGGCAAGCGAAATGTCATCGAAGCCGACCACCGCGACGTCGTCCGGCACGCGCTTGCCGACGCTGCGCAGGCCTTTGACCACGCCGATCGCCAGCGTGTCCGATACGGTGAAGATCGCCGTGGGCGGCTCGGCTTGCGCCATCAGGATCGCCGCCGCGGACGCGCCCGCTTCGTAGTCGAGGCTGTCCAGATGCACTTGCCAGCGCGGGTCGGGGTCGACGCCGGCGTTATGCAGCGCGTCCAGATAGCCGCGCTCGCGTTGCTGCGCATACAGATAACCGTCGCCCGAATTGATCAGCGCGATGCGCGTGTGGCCGCGCGCCAGCAGGTGCATCACCGCGTCGCCGGCCGCGCGGTAGTTGTCGATGCCGACATACGGCACGCCGACGTCCGCATCGAATTCGCAGCATGCGACCCACGGCAAGGTGTTCAGTTCTTCGGACAGCGCCTGCTGCGCGGCGGCCGGATCGAGACAGATCGCCCCGTCCGCGCGGCGGCGGCGCAGCATCTCGAAGTAGCTGCGCTCGCGGCCAGGATCGGCGCCGGTGTCGCACAACAGCATGAAATAGCCATGCTGGCGCGCGACGCTGTCGATGCCACGCACGATTTCCGCGTAGAACGGGTTGCCGAAATTCGGCACCATCGTCAGCAGCAGCCGGCTTTCGGCGGTGCGCAGATTGCGCGCGAGTTCGTTGACGCGATAGCCGGTTGACTCGACTGCGGCGAGCACTTTGTCGCGGGTTTCCGCGCGTACATTCGAATGGCCGTTCAGCACACGCGATACGGTCGCGACCGATACGCCGGCCTGCGCGGCGACGTCGTCGATTGACATGTCCTTCACAGGACGCGGCGAGAGACGTGAGCGCTCCGGTTGCAAGGCCGTGGCATCAGGGTGCGACGATCGGGACACGGCCGTTTTCTCCATGTAATCGATTACATTGACAACTCGATTGTCGCGGACGAAGGGAGAAATCTCAAGGTGGTTGCGCTAGGGATTTGTACTGAGGCCGCAAGGGCGCCCGGCACAGCCGGGCGCGGCAAACGGCTTGGCCACGCCGCCCGCTGGGTGCCAGTCCACGCCCTCCGCAAGGACGACGTCACGTGCCCAACCGTCGGCCGGTTTCTCCCTGGCCGACGCGAGCGTCGCCGCGGTCAGTTCAGACTGGATTACGCAGGCGCGAACGTCATCGCTTTCGGGAACCAGCGCCAACCATAAGTCGTGAACTTCGTGATTGGCTGGGTGTTTGGCGGGGATCGCCACAAGCCGACTACCGTACTGCTTGGGAAAGCCGAAACCGTTCTGTTCGAGAACGTCGCGACCGCTTGCGCGTTGTTGATTGCGCCCGCACGCGTCCCGCCACAGGCAATCAGAAAGATCGGCCCGTCTGTATCACCGAACTCGCTGGCAAGCAGGTGGTTGAGCTCGGTGGCAAAGTCCTCTGGCGTCACGCGTGCCGCCCTATATTGCCACGCGCCATTGGCGGCGCGATTCGACCGCACGGGAAACTGGAGCACGCCCGGCGATCCATGCGTCGCCACAAGGCGAACATTGCCCGCGACGCCCGGCATTTGAACGCGTGTCGCGCTCACGGTAAAGTCGGTCCCGGAGTACTTGTTGAATTGAGATCTGGCTGTCAAGGCCCGCGCTGTGGACACGCGGTCCACAAACCGCCACGCAGCCAGTTTATTTCCGAGCATGTGTACCCCGAGCGGCAGATATTGCAGCACCGCACTCAGGCCCAACAAGACCGTGCTGGCCAGCGTCAACTGGTCGACGGTTTCCTGATCGTCGACCAGTGCGGAGGCCAGCCCCGTCGCACCGCCTCCGAGCGCGACCACCCCGCCAGTGAAGGCCAACCCGCTCGTCAGCGCAAGCGCGCCGCCAACTACCGCCCAAGCGCCCATTCCGAAGCTGACCATGCCAAGCAACAGACCGATCGAGGCCACCACCGGTCCGATGACCCACGCCTTGCTGTTTCCGGACGAATCGGCGAAGGTAACCGGATCGCCTTCGCAATACGCGTAAGGATTCAGTCCGCCTTCACCGAACGGACTTTCGGTGTCGTACTGAAGAAAGCGTAGCAGCACTGAGCTGTCGTAAGAACGCATGCCATCGCCGAGGTGGTACAGCCACGCCATCGGATCGAAGCGTTGTCCTTTGAAGAGCGCCGGATCATACGACGTGTCGAATGCGGCGCTGAGAGAGCCGTATGGGTTGTAGATCTTCGGCACGATCTCTGTGCCCTTTGCAGGATCCGCAGCGCCGTACACGCTGCCGGACGGATCGCTGAACAACATCTGCGGGGACTTCGTGTAGCCCGCTGTCGCATTGCCGCGCGAGCACTGGATCGCGTCGACGTGGCTCGCACCGCTCAGATACGTCGCGAACTGCGCGTCGGTGTCGCTGGCCTGCTGCTTGCGCAGCGACGCGACGAAGCGGCCGTTGCAGTAGGCGAAGGCAGTTGGGCACACGGTATCGAATGTCTCGCCCTTCGGAATCGTCATCTTTTCGCTACGCAACTTGCCCTGGCTGTTGTATTCGAAGTACGCGGTCGTCGGCCGCCAATTCCCATCCGTCGGCTTCGACCTGTTCTGCGTACGCAGTTTTTCGTAGCAATCGTAGGTGCAAGTGGTGATTATTCCGTCCGTTTCCGCCACGCTCGAAATATTGCCCGATGCGTCGTACGTGAGATCCACTTGCCGCGGCGACTCGGACCCGCGCGTGATCACCTGCTTCGTCATCTCAAAGACGTTCTTGCCGTCGTAACTGCACGCGACGCTGGTCGAGTCGCCGGTTTCCTTTAGCTTCGTGCTCCACGACGTGATGTTGTTGTAGTTGTCATAGCCGAACGTGTACTCGCTGACATCGTTGCCGCCCGTATCCTTCGGATAAACGGTCGTCGCGTCGCTGGCCGTTGATCCGCTCAGGCGGCCGGCATAGTCGTACTGGTTCTGCAGCACCGTCGTCACTGCCGCCGCGCCGAAGCGCTGTTCGTTCACCTGATCAAGTCCGTTGTAGACAAGTTCGCTGCTTGCGCATTGTGTGAACGTGCCATCCTCACCCTTGCGCAGGTACGTCTTCGTCGTCAGACGCATTCTGCTGTCGTACGACAGGTCGAGCCGAAACGTCGCGGTGGGCTCGGCGTCCGATCCGAACGTGTAAGTCGCTGACTTCAGCAGTTCGCCACCGGCATAGCTCATCGTTACTTTGAGCACCTGCGCGCCCCCGCTGCGAAACCCGATCGTCGCAACCCGTCCCGCGCTGTCGTAGCCATACCACGCGTCATTTTGCGGGGACCTGCCTGTCACAGACGAGGAGACCGACTTCAGTCTGCCCAGCGGAGTGCGGGAAAAACCGTTCTGGTAGCCGTCTGTCGTGCCGTCCGCGTTCTTCAGCGTCGACACCTCGCCGATGAGTAGCGCGTTCGTGTCATACCTGAGCGTCCTTGTCTCGACCACCGTACCGGTCGTGTAGGTCTGTTCGATCAGCTTGACGATGTCCTTGTTGTACTTGTACGCAAACGAACCGTCTTGCCCCTCCGGCGGCTTCGTGCTCGTCGGTACGCCGCCAAGTTCCGGGCAGTAGTCATGGGCGATCGCGATGCCGCGTGGCGTGGTCTCGGTGGCGGGCGTCACGTACCCGTCCGAGTACGTATAGTCGGTCACGCTCTGCCCGGGGTTAGCGGGGTTCCGGTCCACCTTCGTGATACGCCCGATCCCATCGAATGTACGCGTCGCGACGGTGACGTCATCGACCGACATGCTCGCGATCCGCGGTTCGACCCCGTACTCCCAGTATTGCATGCCGCGCACGCGCGCCGGCTGGTCGTTGTCGTAGTCGGTCGCCGTTGAAACCCGATCGAAGAAGTCGTAGGCGAGCGCAACGCGCATCTGCTTTTGCGTCGCCGCATCCACGACTTTCGTGCCCTGCAGACGGAAAAATTCGTCATAGGTGTAGGTCGTCGTGCTGATCAGCGTCTTCTTGTCGTCGCTGTAGTCCTGGACTGTCAACGGTAGCAAGGTGCCAGGGTCATGGCTGGTTCTCGTGAGGTTGTAAATGGTCACGACGTCCGTTTCCGCCTGCTTGACCGGAACATTCGTGTACTCGGTCAGTATCGCGCTGCCGATATTGAAGTGACGACGGGTTTCCCGGTTGTCGTGATACACCACCCGCGTCAGTTCGCCGAAGCCGTCGTAGTAATAGTTATCCACCAGATCCAGCTGCGCCATTGCCGTGCTGTCTGCCGCGGTCACGTCGTAGTCGTACCGGTGTTCGGTAACCAGCCAGCCTTGCGTGTTGTATTCGGCCGTGCGCGCAACCTGGCTTGCAACCTCCTCTTTTACGATGTTGCCCAATGCGTCGGTCGTGACCTTGACGGCGTTCAGCGACGGTTCAGTGGTGGTCCTCGAATGCAGTTTGCTGGTCGCGTCGAACGCGTAGCTGTATGTGACCGTGCGTTCGAAGCTGGTTCCCGGTGCCCGCTTGTGCGAGGTCACGCGTCCGAACTTGTCGTACTTGAGACTAGTAGACACGCCGAAATTGTCGGTGATCTCCGTTGGCACCCCTGTGAGGCAAGAAATTGTCCTCCATCCGGTCAGCGTGTTGCCGTCGACACCGGTTTCCGTCGTCCAGATGTCGAGCTGTGTGCCATCGGCGGAAAGCGTGTACGTATAGCTGGTCGTCACACCGTTCTCGCGACTGAGCTGCAACAGTGTGGACTTCAGGCGGCCACGCGTCGTGCCGGTGTCGCTCTCCGTATTGAAATACTCGAACTTTGTCTTTTTGTAGTCGGTGCTTTCGACCTTCGCAATGGTTCTTTTCTCCTCTTCGGTCGCTGGCACAGTAAAGGTCGAGCCGTCCTTCATGGAGGTCGACGTATACGTGCGTGTCGTCGTGATGCAATTGTCGGCCGCACTCGTCTTATATTTCTTCGACGTGTTCAGAAATCGCACAAACCCGTTCGGTTCGGGCGGACAGGTATCCGGTACGCCGGCAGCCGCATAATAGGCATAGTCGACAGTGAACCCGCCAATCAGTTTCTCCTGCAGCAGGTTGCCGTATTCGTCGTAGCTGAAATACTGATCCGTTTTGCGTTCGCTCGTTTTCGGCTCTTCCGGCGACACCACAGTTGTTTCGCTGAACGTCGTCAGTATCCGGTTTGGCAGTTTGTATTGTGGCGGCAGTGCCAGATAGCCGAGCGTCGTTTCTCCCGGATAGTAATAATCCACTCTTATCTTGCGACCCTTTATTTGCGCCGTATCCGGAATCGACGTTTCTTCTGAATACAGACGGTGGAATTTGTCATATTCCCGTACGATCGTCGAAGTCTGCGTGCCATCGATATTGAGTGTTTCGGTGGTCTCGTAATGATAGGTAGCGTCGCGATCGTACAGATTGTCGATCGCAGCGGTATTCCACTCCGTATCCTCCTGGTAGCCCAGAAAATTGTTGTAATCCCTATCCTCCTCTTCCTCTTCTGTATCGTCACCATATTCATAGGTATGTACTTCCGATTTTGTCTGTCCCGTGCCCGCCGACGTCAACGACAGTACATACGAGATAGCGACCGGAAAAGTCGTCCACGGAAAACCATCGGGCAATTTCAAACGTTCCTGATAAGATATCTGCTCGGTGGCCGGACCGGCGAAATTGCTGTCCACCTGAGAAATGACACGAAAACCGATGGTTGTACTCGGGCTTAAATAACTGAAACTTAACGTCTGAATATTCTCCGTGTCAGTTAATGCAACGCTGCATGTCCTCAAGCTCAAACCTGTCGAACCGTCGTCGCTGATAGCCAGCGTCATTTTGGTTGCATAGTCTGCATTGCCTTTGTAAAGCTCGATTGCGCATTCGCGAGATTTCAGGCTGCCGGTTTCATCGGTCGTATCTGTGCGGGTGATGTCCACAAGGCTCGTGCCGGATTCGTCGTAAATGCGCGTGAGCGCAGCGCGATCGTATGAACCGCCATACTCCAGAACGAGTTTGTAGCCGCTTTCATGAATAATCTCCGTTACGTAATATCCGATACCGATTTTCGTCAATGTCTCCGTGATGCCGTCCTTGTATCTGACTTGATATCCGTCCGGGTCGGTCGATTTTTTCAGGACCAGGTCGTTGATATAGATCGTGTCAATTGTGAATGCCTGCGTATCCGGATCCTGCTTCAGATTGATCACCCGGCCATCGGTCAATATCAGCTGCAATCGTGAATTATCAAATGTAACTTTACTCAGCCGAGGCGCCCAGCCCAGACCAAATCCCTCGTCCACGCTGCTGAAATGATCGTAGCCAAGTACAAGTTCGAGCGATGGCCCCGAGCGCGCATTTCCGGTTATTTTGGCAATCGGAATATAATAATTAAAAGTGCCGGTACGCGGATCAACTTCGCCTCGCCGGAATGACCAGAATGAAATCGCGTCCGATTGATTGAATATATCGCCGTTGTCGCTGCCGCGCGATGCCGGTGGTTGTTGCGTTTGTGCCTGTTGAGACGTGTTTTGGCATGCGCCGGCATCGGCGACTTTTTGAACAGTTTTCATTTGATGCCCCTGTACCCGCGAAGATATCCGCATAAATCGAAATGCGCCGGCATTACAACAAGGCACACATCGATTAAAAGCCGGTCACGGCAGACTCTTCGAATATAGAAAACACCGATCCGAAATCAATGTTTGGCATCGAAAAAACCGAACGAATTACGAGTGCATCCTTTTATAAATCAGACCGCACCTCAATAATAACGACGTTTAACCTCGCCAATACCCGGTTGTTCGCGGACGAATGGAGTCATCGGTAGTGACCGACACGCGTGAATCCAGCTCGATTGTCAACGTGATTACCGCGCTGATACGCGACCACGAAGCGCCCATCTCACGTGGCTGCACAAACCGATAACCGTCGCCTGGGCGGGATCGGGCTGCGACGGTCTGCACACGGTGCGGAAATTTATACGGAGCGGTTCACCCCGCCACCGCTCAGTTCGCGTCGACGCGTCCGCCATTCGACGAAGGCTGCGTGGTCCCCGACGGTTTCGGTATCTCGCGCGGCGGGATCTCGAAGCGGACTTCCGGACGGCGAACCGCAACCGCCCGCTTGTCCCGCTCGGCGAGTTCGGACTGGATGCGCGCGTCGTAGTCCCGCGCCTGTTGAGCCGACATGTTCACAGTCGCCGCGCCCCATCCGCCGCCGAACCGGTCGACTTGCGTGTAGGGCGCGGCGTTCGGTCCAGGAACCGTCGCGCGCGGGATGACCGTGATTCGCGATTTCGGACCGTCGATCGTGGTGGGCGCGCCCGACCCGGAGAAGTCCATCGGGATCGCCGGTGTCATCGCCCGCAAACGCGACTCGTAGTCACGCTGCACCTGCTTCGAAACATCGAAGGCGAGATTGTTCTGAACGTTGCCGTCGCGTTGCACAGCGCGGTGGTCTGGATCAGTGACGCCGGAGGCAGGAAGAACACGCACCTGTTGCTGTGCGACGTCATCAGCGGCATGGGCGGCCAGCGATGCCGCGGCGAGGATCAAGGCAATGGAAAGGCGGTTCATTCGCGCGGCATCCTCATGGGTCAGCGGTGATTGAGTGTCGAGCGAAGTTAAGCAATCGTTGCGCACCGCATAATCGGACGGCTCCGAAAAGTCCTGCGCACCCGGCTAAGGATACGGGGACCGGCGTCTCACCGTCCCAAGCGGCGACGCGCCGGGGAGCATGCGGCGCGAACGCCCGGTTTGATACAATTGCAGGGTTCTCCCTCAGCGCTCCGCGCTCTGTGCGCGGCCTTCGCCGGCATTCCAACCACACACCGCAGAACGAACTCATCATGAATATCGAGCAAGCACGCTTCAACATGATCGAACAGCAGATTCGCCCCTGGGAAGTGCTCGACCAGGACGTGTTGAACCTGCTGTCCATCGTCAAGCGTGAGAATTTCGTCCCCGCCGCGTACCGCGAACTGGCTTTTGCCGATCTGGAAATCCCGCTGCCGGCCGGCCAGCACATGCTGGCGCCGCGCGTCGAAGCGCGCGTGCTGCAGGAACTCGCCGTGAAGAAGCACGAAAGCGTGCTCGAAATCGGCGCGGGCTCCGGTTATATGGCGGCGTTGCTGGCGCACCGCGGCCAGCACGTGTTGACGGTCGAGATCGAACCGGAACTCGCCGAACTTGCAAAATCGAATCTTGCGGCGAACGGCGTGCTGAACGCTGAAGTCGTGACCGGCGACGCCGCGCGCGGCTGGGCCGCCGTCGCGCCGTACGACGTGATCTGCGTGTCGGGCGGCCTGCCGGTGCTGCCGCAAGACATGCTCGAACATCTGAAGGTTGGCGGGCGCCTCGCCGCATTCGTCGGCACGCTGCCGGTGATGAAGGCGCAGATCATCACGCGCGTCGACGAAAAGCAGTTCCGTGTCGCCGATGTGTTCGAGACCTACGTCGAACCGCTCACGAACGCGGTGCAGCCGCCGCGCTTCAAGTTCTAAGTTGCACTCAACCGCACGCCCCGAACCCAACCGGATCGCCTGATTCTGATGCAAAACCTGTCCGCCCCCGCTCTTGCCGAATGGCTTGCCGACCTATCGCGCGCCACGCCCGTGGTGCTTGACGTGCGCGAACCGTGGGAAATTGAAACGGCAAAGATCGCCGGCAGCGTATCGATTCCGATGCGCGAGATTCCGGCACGCAGCGAAGAACTCGACGACGAAGCACCGATCGTCTGCGTTTGCCATCACGGCGCGCGCAGCGCGCAGGTCGCGATGTTCCTCGAATCGCGTGGCCATACGAACGTGTTTAATCTGCAAGGCGGAATTGACGCGTGGTCGCGTCAGGTGGATCCGTCGGTGCCGACTTATTGAGCGCCGCGGACCTGTCCGTGAAGAAGCGCCGGCAAGGGTCCGGCGCTTTTTTTCGCCCCGGCCGTTTCCGTTGCGCTTCTGCACGGCGCTCAGTTGAAGCGGTTTCCCGCATCAATTCAGAATTTTCCTAAGTCATCCTGATCGATTCGTCTGGCACCATGCTCCGACCTTTTTCCGGAGCCTGACCCGTGACCCGACGTCAATCGACCGCAGCCTGTGCGATCACCGCGTTGCTGCTCTTTCCCTGCGTGTCGCACGCGACACTTGGCGCCAAGCCATCAACCATTACTTCGAACGCAACCGATCGCCCGGTTCTGCGCGGCGCGGCGCAGACGACCCTTTCAAGTCCGCTGTACGCCGTGCAAAGCACGAGCAGCAGCGACGGCGTCACGGTGCACGAGTATACGTCGCGCGATGGCATCGTCTTCGCGGTCACGTGGAGTGGCCCGGTGCGCCCCGACATGGCCGCGCTGCTCGGCAGCTACTTCCCGAACTTCGCGTCGGCGGCGCGTCGCGGCGAGCGCGGCACGGGTCCGCTCGTCGAGCGCAGCGGCGCTTTGCAGATCGAGTCGATCGGTCATCAAGGCTGGTTCATCGGCAAGGCCTGGGTGCCGCGGCTCGTGCCGGCGCAGGTCGATCTCGGCGAACTGGATTGATTGAGGGGCGATGATGTTCGAGACAAGGAAACGCGTGAAGACAAAACGGTTCAGCAAGACGCTGTACGCGGCGGCCTTTGCGGCTGCTGTGCTTGCGGCATGTGGCGGAGACGGAAGCGACGGGTCCGGGTCGCAGTCGTGGGTGGGCAAGCCGGTCGAGCCGGCACAGAACACGACTGCGAACAATACAGCCGGCGGCGGGAAGTCGAATGCGGCGCCAGGCGGCACAGGTGCGACGCAGAACGGTTCGGCGGGAAGCGGTACGTCGGGAAAAGGGGCTTCGGGCAGTGGCTCTTCGGGTAGTGGCTCGTCGGGTAGTGGCTCGTCGGGTAGTGGCTCTTCGGGTAGCGGCTCTTCGGGTAGTGGCACTTCGGGGAGCGGCTCGTCGGGAACCGATTCATCGTCCGCCACCGACAACCCATCAAGCGGCGGCAGCCCCCCCGACACTCCACCCGCCTCTGCCCCGAACGTCGCATCGATCGTCATCGACAACGCGCTCGGCGTCACCGTGAACCAGCCCTACGTCACGGTCAAGCTCTGCGCGCCCAACGCGCAAAGCGACTCCGCGTGTGTGACCGTCGACCACATGCTGCTCGATACCGGATCGATCGGCGTGCGCGTGCTGGCCAATGCGCTCGGCTCGTCGCTGACCGCACGCCTGCCGCAGCAAACCGGCGCATCGAATGACCCGAGCGGCGCGGCGCCGCTCGCTCAGTGCGCGCTGTTCGGCTCCGGATATCTGTGGGGCTCGCTGCGCCGCGCGGATGTGACGATCGGTGGCATGACCGCGCGCGACATTCCCGTGCAGATCGCCAGCGATGCCGCATACCCATCGACGCCCGCCGATTGTGAATCACGCGGCGTCGCCGACCTCGGCACCGTGAACGCGCTCGGCGCGAAAGGCGTCGTCGGCATCGGCCATCGCGCACGGGACTTTCCGCAGGCCGCGCAGACGCCGCTTGCCGCCACTTACTACTATTGCGCAAGCGCAACGTCATGCAGCGCCGCGCGCGTGCCGCTCGAGCGGCAAACGATCAACCCGGTCGCCGGTTTTGCGACGGACAACAATGGCACGATCATCCGCCTGCCGGCACTGCCGGCCGATGGCCAGGCAAGCGTGACGGGCGAACTGATTTTTGGCGTGGGCACACGATCGAATAACGCATTAACCGCGAACGCAAAGATTCTCGCCGTCACCGATCAAGGCACGCTGACGACGCTGTACGCGAACCGGTCCGTGACCGGCATCGTCGACAGCGGCACGAACGGCTTGCTGTTCCGCGATACGTCGATTCCGACCGGCGTGAACGACTGGTACGCGCCGCAGAACACCCTGAGCCTCGCCGCCACGATGATGTCGACGATCGGCCTGCAAGCGGCCGTGCCATTCTCGATCGCGAATGCAGATCGACTGTTCACAATCGGTTACGCAGCGCACGACAACCTGGGCGCGCTATCGCTGTCGTCGAATATGTTCGTTTGGGGTTTGCCGTTCTATTTCGGACGCAGCGTCTATACCGTGCTGAGCGGCGCGCAGGCGGCCACGGAGACCGGCCTGAAGGCCGGTCCGTTCATTGCGTTCCAGACGCTCACCTATACAAGGTGACGACCCTCAGCTACGCCAGAGCCCGGACGCGCGGCGAAGAGCTCATCAGTTTCGGAAACCAGGGAACGCCGAACTGTTCCGCGTCGACCCCTGGGAACGGACTGCCGGGCATATCGCACAACAATTGTCCGCATGGGATCGCGGAGTCGGGACGTCCGAGCAGTGCGACGAGTTCTTTTGCGTTCAGATTCACGCCTTGACCGGCTGCCGACGATGCAAGGAGCGCCAACGGACCACTGCCGTCAAGAAGATAGTAGTAGCGCGTCGCCTCCATCGCTCCCTGAAAGGCGGAAGATCTTAGCGCCCGATGAGCTATCGTTCTAGCGAGCAAGAACGATAAATTCGCCTGCTGGGTGAACTCCTGCCCGCCGGCGACCCGCAGTGCGGCCGAGATAGCCCTGCTGGCTACCGACGCACTGGCCGCACCCACGCTCGCATTCACGGCAAGTGCTTCCGCAGCCTGAAGCTTCTGAGCGAATCGAAAGGCACTTACGCCGATGGGCAACCATGCCGTTACCAGGCTTGCCACGCCCAAGACGTAGCTGGCCGTGCCTAACTGTTCCGACAATTCACCTTCGTGTACTGCCGACGCGATGCCGGTGGCGCCCGAAACGACTCCTGTCACATTCGAGACCACACCCAATGCACCCGTGATCGCAGCACTGGCCGTCATGCCCTTCGCGGCGGCTGCAGCCGCAAGCAAGCCGCCCATTGCGCCAAGGAGCCCGACAAATGACACGGCAACTGCCGCCGCACCCAGCACAATGGAAAGCGTCCTGCTTTCGCCAGTCAGATCCGCGTACGTGACGGGATCTCCCATGCAGTAAGCGTACGGATTAATTCCGCCCTCACCAAAAGGACTCTGAACATCGTATTGCAGGAAGCGCATCATCGCCGGATCGTATGCGCGGTTACCTTCGGCAAGATGATAGAGCGCTGTCAATTGATCGAAGCGGACACCTTTAAACCGAACTGGATCATACTCCGATGGCCCCTGCGGGTCTTGCACTTGGCCATAAGGGTGGTACACGAGCTGCTGCACGTCGGGAATACCATCCGCGTCGGGGTCGACCTGCGCATAGACGCTACCAGACACATCGCTAAGCTGGAACATGCGGGTAGTAGGTGTGAAAATCCCGCTACTGACCTTGCCGACACTGATGGCGTCCACCGCGGTCGCCGCTCGCAAATAAGACGCGACCACCACTTCCGTGTCCGACGGCGCAAGTCTGCGCCATAAGGCGGAGAACCCGGCGCCGCAATAACCGTAGGCCGTCGCTTGCCCTTGTTGCACTACGCCGTCGACCGTTTGCTCATCCCTTTCCCCCAGGAGCCTGTCTTGACTGTTACGGCCTATCGTCGTTGTGCCCACGCCGCCGAGCTCGATTTCACTGAGCTTCTCGAGCCAGTCATAACGGAAAGTTCGCGCTGACACGCTGCCGTCAGACCACGTATACCCGGTCAGGTTACCTGATTCGTCGTGACTTACATCAATGTCCCTGATTTTGGTTCCGGACGAATCGAATTGAGAAATTTGAGTGAGCTCAAACTTGTTTTTTCCTGCGTATGAAAATGTAACCATTTCAGTATCACCGGAGATCAGATCAGTCATGCCGACTGAGGTGATATTGTCATATTCATCATATATATAGTAAAACTCCTTGACTGGATTGCCGTTCAAGTCAACCGGATAAATCGTCGTATTATCCACATTGGCCTTCGCGGAAATCAGACGCCCGAGGTAATCAAACCCATACGACATTTCAGTGACATTTTTCTTTTCAACACCAGCTTCGATATATTGACTGATTATTTGACCGAGGCAATCATATTCAACGTCGTCGGTCGCAATATCAGTATATTGTGGCGGGTCGCCGGTCAAGATACAATATTGTTTACTGCGCAAACGCAACCTTTCGTCGTAGCCGAAACGTAACGAAAATTTGACATCACTGGCGTCGCTTTTTTTAAAAGAATAGACGGCCTCTGCTGGCAAGTCGCCGAAATAATAAGTCAGGTCCACCTGGAGATGTACGTTGTACTCGGCTGACACCGATCGGCTGAAAGACACCCTCGATATACGGCCCGACGAGTCGTAAAAATATCCGATCCTGGACGTTGGATTGTCCTGCGCGATAGTGCTGATTGATTTGATCCTACCGGACTCCGTGCGCTCGAAGGTACTTTGATATTTTCCCGGTATTTCACTGTTGAGTTGCGTTTGGGTCAATTCGCTAATCAGCAATCCATTGGCGTCGTAACCGCAATAGCGGGTCTGCGATCCAGCTGTCGAAGTAATGGTTTCCGAAAACAACTTCAACTTGCTGATATCGTAAAGATAGTTGAAGCTCGCCCCTTGTTCCGGCGTGATTGACTTCACAAGACCACCCAACTCGTCAAAGTACGTGTAGGCACACGACAGGTTACGTGGGGAAGAGATCGTGTTCGGGGTAGTCCTGCCGGCGTCATACACGCATAGGGTGTTCCATGCGTTAGCGGGTGGAGAAGCGTCAGGATTGCGCTGGATCGTAACGAGGCGCCCCAATCCATCGTAAGTGCGCTTTGCTACAAGCACCTTATTGACCGACAGGGACGTCAGCTTGGTTTCGCTCCCGTACTTCCAGTACGACACGCTTGTGACACGTCGTTCTAATTCACCTTCTTCGTACTCCTCGCGCTGGAAAATCCGATCGCAGAAGTCATACGCGTATTTATGATGTTTATATACATGATCATCCGGGCCGATCACTTTCAGTTCATTTAAACGAAAGAATACGTCATAGGCGTAACTCGTCTTGGAAGTGAACGTTTCGCCATCAATATGACATTCAGAAACACTCATCGGCAGCATATTGTTGAGATCGTAAAGTGTCTCCGTGCAGTCGAAATGAACCTCCTCACCCATGTCCTTGCCCGTCCAATATTCCTTCAGTTTGGCGGTGCCTATCTCGAAACGACGATTGAAAATGCTCCCATTCTGATAGGTCACTTTGGTCAGATTGTCAAACGCGTCGTATTCGTACAGGCTGGTGATATCAAGCGATTTGTCGATCTCGACATTATCCTCGATCATTGGCACGCTCTCGTCATGAAGGATCTCTGTTACCAGCAGACCGCGCGTGTTGTATTCCGCTTTTCGCGTTGTTCTTCCCGCGGTCACCTCACTGACGACATTGCCAAGTGCATCGAATGTTTCGACGACCGCCGACATAGTCGGTATCTGTTTCGTCCTGGTCTGCACGCCCGAATCATCGACGGAATAGCTATATGTCGTGACGCTCTCCATGGCACTCCCCGCTGCCCGCGTCAGGGAGATCATTCTCCCGAACTTGTCGTAGCTGGAGGTTGTGGAGATACCGACATTGTCGACCAGCTTGAGCAGCCAGCCAGTGAGTGCGCTGACCTGTTTTTGCTCGCTGAATGCATCGGTTTCGGTCACCCCTGTCTGATCACTCGTTATAGTGAATCTGGTGTTGTCCGCAGAAAATTCATATTTGTAAGTCGTACGTATTCCAGCGGGATTGCTTATCCTCGTTTCCTGATACTTTAACCTTCCCTTATTGGCAGCAGTGGATTCGTCATCCCATGAATAATACGTATAGTCTATAATCCGGAACTCCTTGAGCTCTTTGGAAGACCGCGTCCTTTTCTCCTCCTCCTTCATCAATACTACGTAGTCGCAATCATCCTTTACACGCGTCGACTTGTAGGTACAGGTCGTCTTGATCAGATCTGTCGAAACACCGGATTTGTGCTTTGTCATGGTATTAACATAACGAACGAAGCCGTTCTTCTCTGCCGGACACTGATCTTTGGTCCCCTCCGCCGGATAGTACGTAAAATCGCTTGTCATTCCTCCGCTCAGCCCTTGACTAAGCACATTTCCGAATTCATCGAACGAAGCCGTTTGTGTCGTCGTACGCTCCGCCTTGATTCCCGCGTCTTTGATTTCATCTGTGTAAGTGGTATCGACCTGAGTTGGAAGCTTGTACTGCGCCGGCAAAGAAGCATATGCAGTGGTTGTATCTCCCGGATATGTATACGTCGATTTGACTTTTCGATCGAACTGCAGGCTTGTCTCGGGCTTGGTGTACGTCGGCAGTTCGACGGTTTCGGTTTTTGCCCGATGAAACTTGTCGTAAACACGGATCGTCGAATGAATCTCCACGCCATCAAGCGCCAGTTTATCCGTCGACGTGTAGTCGTAATCAGAGGGACATGAATAGATGTTATCAACCGCGTTGTTGTCCCAAGAAGTCACCCCGTTGAAGCCAAGAAAGTTATCAGTATCCGCCCCCCCGCCATAGGTGTACGTGTGCTTTTCCTGTTTGGTGTTTCCTGTTCCTGAGGACGGCATCGATAGCAAATGGGACGAGACCGCAGGCAGCGACTCCCACGGTGCTCCCGGAGGTGCCGTCAGATTAGCGTTGTATTCGACAGTCTCCGTCGCCAAACCCGTGAAATTGCTTTCGGCCTGCGTGATCAGGCAAAAACCATTGACGACTGCGTACGACAGCTTGACCACGGCCAACGGGGTATCGAACTGCATCGCGCACGATCGCATTGTGGCTGTTTGCGTCACAGCGTCGCTTTGGCACGTGAGCTTCATCGAACTGGCTGCACTTTCACTGCCCGGATAAAAATTAACAGTGACTGTTCCGACCAGGTAGCCGGTATCGTCGTACCTGAAGTCTCGTTCAACCGAAAGGAGATCGGTTCCTGCCTCGTCATAGATGCGCTTCAGCCACGGTATGCTTGACGTCTCGTCGTATTCGAGATTCAGTGAAAATCCGTTTTCACCGGTCAATTTCGTCAGAATCACATATTGCTGCAGCGCGCCCTTAGCTTCGAGCATTTCCGCACTGCCATCCTTGTACACGATTTGATATGCACCGGCTGGTGAGTTAAGCTTGCTGAATTTAAAGTCCTTGATTCCAATCGTCCGAGTAGTGTAGGCATCTCCATCCGCCGTGAGATCGATAATTCGACCGTCACGCAGCACCACTTTCTTCTGGGAGTTGTTATCAATCACCCTTGAGAATCCGAAAGTCCAGCCTTCGCCGAACCCTTCATCGCGCTTAATGAAGTGGTCGTATTTAAGATTGAGCTCCATGGTCGGGCCCATCATACGGTTGCCCGTCAACTTCGCAATCGGAATCCGATAGTTGAAACTACCCGTCCGCGGGTCTACCTGACCACGACGAAAGCTGACGAAGGATAATGCGTTCGACTGGCTAAAGCTGGCGTCCGCTCCATCTCCAACGGATCGCGACGCAGTCGCCCCCGAGGATTCGCCTTCCGGCGCGCGGGGAGCAGATTGGGTGCCGGAAGCCGGCTTGTGGTCGGGGGAGATCATCACGGTGCTCCTTGAAAAACAGTGCACACAAACAGTAGCCGATTAAATCAACCAAGCAGAAATCCTGGAATACAGAAATCCATCGTTATCGAGTAGAGGATTTTTAATTCAACAAATCAAACAGCGAAAGAAAAGCAACGCTGTTGAGCGTTTTAAAAAATTCGAAACGTTAATTAGCAAGCCACGCATTTCTCTAATGCTCGCCCCAATCATGATAATTCACTTTTCCGGTTTATCAAATTAAAATAAGGAAATTAAACATGACGCATCCTTAATCACGCTTCTCCGGATTACAAGAAAAGAAACCTGCTTCATTCTGAACACTCCGCAACCAGATGCCATCGCAGTGTGATTACGGATGAAGAATCCGGCAGGACCATACATTTGCAAAAGCGCGCTCTGCACGGCGAGCGAAGCGACGCATGCAACAAGTGGGCAGCTAGCAGAAAGGCAGCGATACGGCCTGGCGGCCGCAATTAATTTCGATATCCAACGAATCCAGCGCGTTCACCGCGCCGGCTCATGAAACAGCGGGAAGAGAAAAGCCAGCCACATCAGTTCATTAACGCACTCAATCCACTTCCTTCAACACCTCACCCACCGTCTTGAAGAGTTCCGCAATCTGCTCCGCTTCAATAATGAGCGGCGGCGAAAACGCGAGAATATCCCCCGCCACCCGCACCAGCACTCCCTTCTGGAAGCAGCGCACGAACGTATCGTAAGCGCGCGTGCCCGGCGCGCCATCGCGCGACGCAAGCTCAACGGCGCCCATCAGCCCGATATTACGGATGTCGATCACATGCCGCGTACCACGCAACGCATGAATCGCTTCTTCAAACACGGGCGCCATCTTCGCCGCCCGCTCGAACAGCTGCTCACGCTCATACAGATCGATCGTCGCGCATGTCGCGGCCATCGCGATCGGATGCCCCGAATACGTGTGCCCGTGAAAGAGCTCGACACCCGCCGGCGCGCTATTGATGATCGCATCGTGAATCCGCTTGCTCGCGGCCACCGCGCCCAGCGGCGCGGCCGCGTTGTTGGTCCCCTTCGCCATCGTCAGCAGGTCCGGCGTCACATTGAAGAACTGCGCCGCGAACGGTGCGCCCAAACGTCCCCAACCGGTGATCACTTCATCCAGGATCAGCAGGATGCCGTGCTTGTCGCAGATCTCGCGCAGCCGCTGCAAATAGCCTTGCGGCGGAATCAGCACGCCCGTGGACCCCGCTACCGGCTCGACGATCACCGCGGCGATCGTCGACGCATCGTGCAGCGTCACGAGCCGCTCGAGCTCATCGGCCAGATGCGCGCCCCACGCGGGCTGCCCTTTCGAGAATGCCGCTTCCTTAATGTTCAACGTATGCGGCAAATGATCGACCGCCGGCAGCATCGCGCCTGAATACGCTTTGCGGTTCGCCGGAATGCCGCCCACCGACGTGCCGCCGAAACCAACACCGTGATACGCGCGTTCGCGGCTGATAAAGCGCGTGCGCTGCCCTTCGCCGCGCGCCCGGTGATACGCGAGCGCGATCTTCAGCGCGGTATCGACCGCTTCCGAGCCGGAGTTCACAAAGAAAATGTGCTTCAGATCGCCGGGCGTGTGTTTCGCGATCTTCGTCGCGGCTTCAAAGGCTTTCGGGTGACCCATCTGAAAGGTCGGCGCAAAGTCCATCTCGGCCGCCTGCGCCTGCACCGCGGCGACGATTTCGTCACGGCAGTGGCCCGCGTTCACGCACCACATTCCCGCGGTGCCGTCGAGAATGCGCCGCCCGTCATCCGACGTGTAGTACATCCCTTTCGCCTTCGAAAGCAGCCGCGGCGCGCTCTTGAACTGGCGGTTCGCGGTGAACGGCATCCAGAACGCGGACAGGTCGTGCGTGCGGGTAGCGCGGTCATTCATCTCGTGTCTCCTCGTCTTCTGTCTATGGGTCAATGGTTCGATCAGGTTGCATCGACCAAGCGCCAGCCCTGTGTTTCGGGCTGAGTCCTTCAGTGTAGGCAGCGGCACGCCAGTGCACAACCTGGCAGCGGCGCTGCACCGATCGGGCGCGCCCAACCCCTATGCCATCGCCCCGGCGCTCCGTTGCGGCGCGGCACGCACCGCGACGAAGCGCGACGCGCGCCGATGCACCGCTTTTGCCCTTATCGCGCATAACCGGTTACCACCCGCGGGGTCGCGCGCAGCCGCTTCACAGCGCGCGCCACATCCATTCAGTGCTGCTTTGCAACGTTGGCACATGCCTTGCAGTAACACGCGCGACCCGTCATGCACTACGCAAGCTCAAGCCGGTCTACAGCCTCGATCCGTCGCCGCGTGCACGAAGCCGTCGCGACGCCCAAAAACACTCATCATCCATGGCAAGGGGTAGCACATGAAACGTCGCAATCTTCTGAAGCTCGGCTCAATGTCGGGCGCGCTCGCGCTCGCGGGCAAGGTGCCGTTTGCACACGCGCAGTCGAGCAGCGGGCCGATCAAGGTCGGCATCCTGCACTCGCTGTCGGGCACGATGGCGATTTCGGAGACGTCGCTGAAAGACACCGCATTGATGACGATCTCGGACATCAACAAGAGCGGCGGCGTGATGGGCCGGCAGATCCAGCCGGTCGTCGTCGACCCGGCGTCGAACTGGCCGCTGTTCGCCGAAAAGGCCCGGCAACTGCTGACCCAGGACAAGGTCGCGTGCGTGTTCGGCTGCTGGACATCGGTGTCGCGCAAGTCGGTACTGCCGGTATTCGAGGAACTCAACGGCCTGCTCTACTACCCGGTGCAATACGAAGGGGAAGAGATGTCACGCAACGTGTTCTATACGGGCGCGGCGCCGAACCAGCAGGCGATTCCCGCCGTCGAGTACCTGATGAGCAGCGAGGGCGGCGGCGCGAAACGCTTCTTCCTGCTCGGCACCGACTACGTGTACCCGCGCACGACCAACAAGATCCTGCGCGCCTTCCTGCATTCGAAGGGCGTTCAGGACAGCGACATCCAGGAGGTGTACACGCCGTTCGGCCATAGCGACTATCAAACGATCGTCGCGAACATCAAGACGTTCTCGCAAGGCGGCAAGACCACCGTCGTGTCGACCATCAACGGCGATTCGAATGTGCCGTTCTACAAGGAGCTCGGCAACCAGGGGCTGAAGGCGACCGATGTGCCGGTGGTCGCGTTCTCGGTCGGCGAGGAAGAGCTGCGCGGCATCGATACGAAACCGCTCGTCGGCCACCTCGCGGCGTGGAACTACTTCATGTCGGTCAAAGGACCGAACAACACCGCGTTCAAGGACGAGTTCGCGTCATACGTGAGGGCGCAGAGCCTGCCGGGCGGCGCGAAGCGCGTGACGAACGATCCGATGGAAGCGACCTTCGTCGGCATTCATATGTGGAAGCAGGCGGTCGAAAAAGCGAAGAGCACCGAGGTCGACAAGGTGCGCGTCGCGATGATCGGCCAGACCTTCGCCGCGCCGTCGGGCTTCACGTTGACGATGGATGGCAACCACCATCTGCACAAGCCGGTGATGATCGGCGAGATTCGCGGCGACGGGCAATTCAACGTCGTATGGAAGACGAAGACCGCGATTCGCGCGCAGCCGTGGAGCCCGTTTATTGCGGGCAACGAAAGCAAGCCGGATGTGGTCAGCTCGATTCCGTCGTTCCTGCGCCGCTCGCGCGTGGCGTAAGCCCGACCCGCTGCGCTTCATGCCCTCCCCAACGTGAAGCGCAGCTCAATGAAGTCAAGCCATACCCTGTAGCAAGCGGCATCGGACCGACCCTCCGATGCCGCCGACGTGCCTCCTGCTTGTCTCTTCAAAGGCCATCATGGCGTTCTCCTTCTCCAGACTGGCGCGGCGCGGCTTGAGCGCCGCGCGCGTTGGTTCCATCGCTGCCGCGTTCGCGCTGCTGACGTCGCTGCTCATCCCGCAACAGGCATTCGCACTGACCCCGGCCGACGTCGCGCCGCTGGCGGGCGACGACTTCGACGCGAAGTCCGCCGCCATCGACAAGCTGATTGCGATGCACGACGCGCCATCGCTCGCGCTACTAAAGGCTCTCTCCGAAGACAACGCACTCGCGACCGATGCCGGCGCGGTGCTGATACAGGACAACGACACCGCGCGCGACGCGGTGACCGGTAAGACGATCGCGCCCGGCGACGCGCAGCCTGTGACGCTGAATAACCTGTTGCGCTCGAAGGTCGCGGGCGCATTGTCGGGCTTGCAGCTCGCATCGCCCGACCTCGACACGCGGCGCGCCGCGATCGCGGAACTGCTGAAAAACCCCGACATCGCAATGAAACCGATGATCGACGCGGCGCGCGCGAAAGAAACCGACCCCGCGCTGAAACGGCGCCTCGACGTGCTGTGGGCCATGACCGCACTGCACGACCCCGATGGCGCGAAGCGTCTTGAGGCGGTGCAACTGGTCGCCGCGCGGCACGATCTCGACATGAACGAACTACTGCGCCCGATCGTCGCGAAGAAGCCGGACGGCAGCTTCGCCGAACCGGACGAACGCGTGCGCGCCGCCGCCCAGCAAGGGATCGACGCGCTCGACACGATCCAGCGCCGCAGCGAGATCGTCGGCACGATCTTCGCCGGGCTGTCGCTCGGCAGCGTGCTGCTGCTTGCCGCGCTCGGTCTGGCGATCACCTACGGCCTGATCGGCGTGATCAATATGGCGCACGGCGAGTTTCTGATGATCGGTGCGTACGCAACCTATGTCGTGCAGAGCCTGATGCAGCGTTACACACCGGGCGCGTTCGACTGGTATCCGCTGTTTGCCATTCCCGCATCGTTCATCGCGGCCGCGGCGGTCGGCATCGTGCTCGAACGGCTCGTGCTGAAGCATCTGTACGGCCGCCCGCTCGAGACGCTGCTAACCACGTTCGGCATCAGCCTGATCCTGATCCAGGCGACGCGGATGATCTTCGGTGCGCAGAACGTGCAGGTCGTGAACCCGTCGTGGATGAGCGGCGGCGTCACCGTGATGCAGAACCTGATCCTGCCGTACAACCGGCTCGCGATCCTCGCGTTCTCACTGATCGTGGTCGGCATCGCATGGGCGGTGCTGACCAGGACGCGGCTCGGCCTGTTCGTGCGCGCGGTCACGCAGAACCGCCGGATGGCCGCCTGCGTCGGTGTCAGGACTGCGCTCGTCGATTCCTACGCGTTCGCGTTCGGCGCGGGCATCGCGGGACTCGGCGGCTGTGCGCTGTCGCAGATCGGCAATGTCGGTCCGGATCTCGGTCAGAGCTACATCATCGATTCGTTTATGGCGGTCGTGCTGGGCGGCGTCGGACAGCTCGCGGGCACGGTGCTCGGCGGCTTTGGTCTCGGCCTCGTCAGCAAGGCGATCGAGCCGTTCTGGGGCGCGGTGCTCGCGAAGATCGCGGTGCTCGTGCTGATCGTGCTGTTTATCCAGAAGCGTCCGCAGGGCATGTTCGCCCTGAAGGGCCGCAGCGCGGAGGCCTGATCGATGACGTCCGCTACTTCTTCCCAGGCCGCGGTCGACGCGCGTGCCGCGACGAGCGATACGGAGCGTGTCGATCTGTCCGGCTTCGCGCTCGGTCTGCCGCCGCGCGCGGCGCTGCTGTCGCGCCGCGCGTGGCACGCGTTGATCGCACTGATTATCGTGATCGGGCTGGGCGTGCCGCTCTCCACGCTCGTGTTGCCGGAGACCAGCGCCTTCCATCTGTCCGCGTATGCGATGACGATCGCCGGCAAGTTCATGTGCTATGCGATCGCCGCGCTCGCGCTCGACCTGGTATGGGGCTACTGCGGCATTCTGAGCCTCGGGCATGGGCTGTTCTTCGCGCTCGGCGGCTACGCGATCGGCATGTACCTGATGCGCGCGATCGGCCATGACGGCAAGTACGGCAGCGATCTGCCCGATTTCATGGTGTTTCTCGACTGGCATCAGTTGCCGTGGTACTGGCAAGGCACACAGCATCTCGCGTATGCCCTGCTGCTCGTCGTACTGGTGCCGGCGCTCGTCGCGTGGGTGTTCGGCTTCTTCACGTTCCGCTCGCGCGTGAAAGGCGTCTACCTGTCGATCATCACGCAGGCGATGACGTTCGCCGCGATGCTGCTCTTCTATCGCAACGAGACCGGCTTCGGCGGCAATAACGGCTTTACCGACTTCAAGCGAATCGCCGGCTTTCCGATCACGCACCCTGGCACGCGCACCGTGCTGTTCCTGATGACGTTCGCAGTGCTCGTGCTTGCGTTTATCGGGGCCCGCGCAATCGTCACGTCCAAGCTCGGGCGTGTCGTCACCGCGGTGCGCGACGGCGAGACGCGGCTGATGTTCCTCGGCTACAGCCCACTCGCGTACAAGCTGTTCGTGTGGACCGTGTCCGCCATGCTGTGCGGCATTGCGGGCGCGCTGTACGTGCCGCAGGTCGGCATTATCAATCCGGGCGAAATGTCGCCGGGCAATTCGATCGAAATGGCGATCTGGGTCGCCGTCGGCGGGCGTGGCACGCTGATCGGGCCGATCATCGGCGCCTTCGCGGTAAACGGCGCGAAGAGCTTCTTCACTGCGTACTTCGCCGAATATTGGCTGTTCTTCCTCGGCGCGATTTTCGTGCTGGTGCCGCTGTTCCTGCCGAACGGCATCATGGGGCTGATCGAGCTCGTGATGCGCAAAACCACCGCACATAAGGACCGCTGATGAGCGAACCCGCAAACCTAGCGGAACCCGTTGCCGAACGCGCATTGAGCGGCGTCGCGGGCATGGGCCACGTCGCAACGCCCGGCGAGATCGACATATCGCATGGCACGATCCTGTATCTCGAAGACGTGACCGTGAGCTTCGATGGCTTTCGCGCGTTGAACAAACTGTCGCTTTCGATCGACGTCGGCGAACTGCGCTGCATCATCGGCCCGAACGGCGCCGGCAAGACCACGATGATGGATGTGATCACCGGCAAGACCGCGCCCGATTCCGGCAAGGTCTTCCTCGGCCAGACGATCGACCTGACCCGCCTGAACGAGCCGTCCATCGCGCGGGCCGGCATCGGCCGCAAATTCCAGAAGCCGACCGTGTTCGAACAGCACCCGGTATGGGAAAACCTCGAACTGGCGATGAAGACCGACAAGGGCTGGCTCGCGTCGCTGCGCGCGCGGCTCGATCGCGCCGCCCAGGCGCGCATCGAGGAAACGCTCGCGCTGCTGCGCCTCGAAGGCGAAGCGCGGCGCCCGGCCGGCGAGCTGTCGCACGGGCAGAAGCAACGGCTCGAGATCGGCATGTTGCTGATGCAACAACCGGCGCTGCTGCTGCTCGACGAACCGGCGGCCGGCATGACCGACGACGAGACCATGCAGCTCGCGGACCTGCTGAATCACCTGCGCGGCAGCTGCTCGATGATGGTCGTCGAGCACGATATGGAGTTCGTCGCCGCGCTCGCCGGCGACACGGGGATGGTCACCGTGATGGCCGAAGGCAGCGTGCTCGCGCACGGCACGCTCGACGCCGTGAAAAACGACCCGACTGTGATCGAGTCGTACCTTGGACGCTGACCTATGCTCGAAGTCACCAACCTGAACCAGTACTATGGCGGCAGCCATATCCTGCGCAATGTGAAGCTCGACGTGCCGGACGGCAAGCTGACCGTGCTGCTCGGCCGCAACGGCGTTGGCAAGACGACGCTGCTGCGCTGCCTGATGGGCGTCGTACCGACCAGAAACGGCACGATCACGTGGCGCGGCACGCCGCTCACGAAACTGCCGCCGCATGCGCGCGTCGCGCAAGGCCTCGCTTACGTGCCGCAAGGCCGCGATATCTTTCCGCGCCTCACCGTCGAAGAAAATCTGCTGGTCGGCGCGGCGAGCCGCAAAGCGCCGAAGCGGATTCCCGAGCGAATCTACGAACTCTTCCCGGTGCTGAAGGACATGCGCGCGCGCCGTGGCGGCGATCTGTCGGGCGGCCAGCAGCAACAGCTCGCGATCGGCCGCGCGCTGATGAGCGAACCGCAATTGCTGATTCTCGACGAGCCGACCGAAGGCATCCAGCCGTCGATCATCCAGGACATCGGCCGCACGCTGCGGCAACTGGTCGAAGAGATGGGGCTGACCGTGCTGCTGGTCGAGCAGTACTACGACTTCGCGAAAGCGATCGCGGATCACTACTGGGTGATGAGCCGCGGTGAAATTATCGCGGGCGGCCAAGGCGCGCATATGGATCAGGACGGCGTGCGTGCGCTGATCGCGGTTTAGCGTGCGGTTCGGGGCGTGCTTTCGCGCGTCTTTCACGTGATATTCTCGCCGCATGTCGCTGCACGAAAACCACACTGCTCTCGCCCCCGCCGATTCCACCTCGCATGCGCAGTGGCGCGCGCGGCTCGAACTCGGCTTCGCGAAGCACGGCAGTCGAACCACACTCGCCCATCGGCTGCATGAAGGACCGTTGCGCGTGCAAAGGCCGCTCTATCCGGAAGGCGAGGCGATCTGTCATGCGGTGATCGTGCACCCGCCCGGCGGCATCGCGGGCGGTGACGCGCTTGATATCGACATCGCGCTCGCCGCCGGCACGCACGCCGTGCTCACCACGCCCGGCGCAACCAAGTGGTACAAGTCGAATGGCCGCACCGCGCGACAGCGGATCGGCATTCGCGTCGGCGCGCAGGCGAAGCTCGACTGGCTGCCGCAAAACAATATCGTGTTCGACCATGCGCATGCGTCGCTCGATTTCACGCTGACGCTTGCCGAAGGCGCGAGCGCACTGGGCTGGGACGCGGCACAGCTGGGCCGGCAGGCGGCCGGCGAACGCTGGAGCGCAGGCCACTTGAAAGCCGTGTCGCGCATCGTCGGCGCTGACGGACAACCGCTGTGGTTCGAACGCGCACAACTCGCCGCCGACGCCGCGTTGCGCGATGCGCCGCAAGGGCTCGCGGGCTTTCCGGCATTCGGCACGCTGTGGGCCGTGAGCCCCGCGTGCGACGCTACGCTCGCCGAAGCGCTCACGGCGAAACTGCCGTTCGACGCGACACTGCGCGCCGCCGCCTCCTGCATGCGCAGCGAAGCGAGCGCCGTTGGAGAGTGCCCCGGCGTGCTGCTGGTGCGCGCGGTCGCACGGTCGATGGAGCCGCTGCAACGCGTGCTCATGCAATGCTGGACCGAGCTGCGGCCGCTCGTGCACAGCGTTGATGCGGTGCCGCTGCGCCTGTGGTCAACCTGATTCCGTCGACCTGATTCGGCGACCTGATCCGATTCTCCAGCAAAAGGCGGCCGGTCCCGCGTACAGGCGTCGTCGTTACTGTGATTCGAAGTGATTTGCACCACTGCGGAACACACCAACGCGCGATCATGGTGCAATCCGCTGTCTGTTTGCGCGCAGCAACCCTGCGCACCAGGATGGCATAACGCTTGCTCATCAAATGGCCACTAGAATGACGACGCTACGCCTGTCTTCCACCCACGCGCATTACAACAACGCATCCGATGAAGCTGACACCACGCGAGCGAGACAAACTCCTGATCTTCACCGCGGCGCTGCTTGCCGAACGACGCCGCGCACGCGGCCTGAAACTGAACTACCCCGAAGCGGTCGCGTTCATCACCGCGGCGTTGATGGAAGCCGCGCGCGACGGCCGCACTGTCGCCGAGGTCATGCATTACGGCACGACGCTGCTCACCCGCGACGACGTGATGGAAGGCGTGCCCGAGATGATTCCGGACATCCAGGTCGAAGCGACCTTCCCCGACGGCACGAAGCTGGTGACCGTCCATCATCCGATCCCCTGATGTTTTCACCCCTGACGTTTCCACGATGAAGGAGCGCGCGATGATCCCCGGCGAACTGATCACCGACGATGGCGAGCACGAGCTGAACGCCGGCCGCACGACGATCACGCTAACCGTATCGAATACCGGCGACCGTCCGGTGCAGGTCGGCTCGCACTACCACTTTCACGAAGTCAACGCGGCGCTCGCGTTCGATCGCACGGCGGCGCGCGGCTTCCGGCTCAATATCGCGGCAAGCACCGCGGTACGCTTCGAGCCGGGCCAGGAGCGCACGGTCGAGCTCGTCGAACTGGCCGGCGACCGTATCGTGTACGGTTTCAACGGCAAGGTGATGGGCGAGCTCGACAAGCCGATCGGCACGCCGGTGTCCACTGCGGCGAACGTGCAGGAAGTGAACGTCAAAGCGAACGTCCAGGCCTGATCGCACGCTCGCGCCCCATCCTTTCGGATTCCAGACATGACATTACGTATTGGCCGCCGCGCCTACGCCGAGATGTTCGGCCCCACCACCGGTGACCGTATCCGGCTTGCCGACACCGACCTCGTAATCGAAGTCGAGCGCGATTTCACCGTGTACGGCGAAGAAGTGAAGTTCGGCGGCGGCAAGGTGATTCGCGATGGCATGGGCCAGTCGCAACGTGTCGCGGCCGACGTCGTCGATACGGTGATCACGAACGCCGTGATTCTCGACCACTGGGGCATCGTCAAGGCCGACATCGGCCTGAAGGACGGCCGCATTGCCGCGATCGGCAAGGCCGGCAATCCGGACATCCAGCCGGGTGTGACGATTGCGCTCGGCGCGGCGACCGAAGTGATTGCCGGCGAAGGCATGATCGTCACTGCGGGCGGCATCGATACGCATATTCACTTCATCAGTCCGCAGCAGATCGATGAAGCGCTCGCGAGCGGCGTGACGACGATGCTCGGCGGTGGCACCGGACCCGCGACCGGCACCAACGCGACCACCGTCACGCCGGGGCCATGGCATCTCGAACGGATGCTGCAGGCGGCGGACGGTTATCCGATGAATCTCGGCTTTCTCGGCAAGGGGAATGTCAGCCGGCCAGCGCCGGCGCTCGAGCAGATCGCCGCCGGTGCGATCGGGCTGAAGCTGCATGAGGACTGGGGCACGACGCCGGCCGCGATCGACAATGCGCTCTCAGTGGCCGACGAGACCGACACGCAGGTCGCGATCCACACCGATACGCTGAACGAAGCCGGTTTTGTCGAAGCGACGGTCGCCGCGTTCAAGGGCCGCACGATTCACACGTACCACACCGAAGGTGCGGGCGGCGGCCACGCGCCGGACATCATCAAGGTCTGCGGCGAGGCGAACGTGCTGCCGTCGTCGACCAATCCGACGCGGCCGTACACGATCAATACGCTCGACGAGCATCTCGACATGCTGATGGTGTGCCACCATCTCGATCCGTCGATCGCCGAAGACATCGCGTTTGCCGAATCGCGGATACGCCGCGAAACGATCGCCGCGGAAGACATCCTGCACGATCTCGGCGCGCTGTCGATGCTGTCGTCGGATTCGCAGGCGATGGGACGGGTCGGCGAGGTGATCATCCGCACGTGGCAGACCGCGCACAAAATGAAGGCGCAGCGCGGCGCGTTACCTGAAGACAATGCGCGCAACGATAATTTCCGCGCCAAACGGTATGTCGCGAAGTACACGATCAATCCGGCGTTGACGCACGGCATCGCGCATGAAGTTGGCTCGATCGAAGCCGGCAAGTGGGCGGACCTGGTGCTGTGGGAGCCGGCATTTTTCGGCGTCAAGCCTTCCTTGATACTGAAAGGCGGAATGATCGCGCTTGCGCAGATGGGCGACCCGAACGCGTCGATTCCGACGCCGCAGCCGGTCCACTATCGTGAGATGTTTGCCACACGCGGCGGCGCATTGGGACGCACATCGTTGACATTCGTGTCGCAATTGGCCGCCGGGCGCGGCGTGGCGGAACGTTATGGGCTGACGAAGCGTATCGTTGCGGTGAAAGGCTGCCGCAGCGTCACGAAGAACGACATGATCCACAATGCGTGGCAACCGACGATTAGCGTCGATCCGGAGACTTATCAGGTGATTGCAAACGGCGAATGGCTAACTTGCGAGCCTGCGAAGGTGCTGCCGATGGCGCAGCGGTATTTTCTGTTCTGATGGCTTTGATGTGCGTTGATTGGCCAGGGTTGATATGAGAACGATCGATAAACGTCTCGATGCGCATGTGAAGATCGCGCGTGTACTGGTGGCGCGCGCGCCCGGCCTCACGCTGCCGTTCGATGCGCGTTGCAGGAGCCGGCTGGCGGCGACACTCGACACAGGCGAGGAAGTCGCGCTGGTGCTGCCACGCGGCACGGTGCTGCGTGACGGCGATGTGCTGGTCGCGGACGATGGCGGGCTTGTTCGCGTGGTCGCGGCGCCGGAAGCGGTGCTGCTGGTGCGTGCGCCCGATGGGCTGACGTTGACGCGCGCGGCGTATCACCTCGGTAATCGGCATACGCCGGTTGAAGTCGGCGTCGATTATCTGAAGCTCGAATACGATCCGGTGCTGGCGGATATGTTGAAGCGGCTCGGTGCGTCGGTTGAGCAGGTGTCGCTGCCGTTCCAGCCGGAGACGGGCGCTTACGGCGGCGGGCATCGGCATGGGCACGATGAGACGTTTGCCGAAGACTATGCGGTCGCGCAGAAGGTGTTCGATGAGCATCATGGGCATGCGCATGAGCATGGCCATGGCCACGACCACTCGCACGATCACAAACACGACCACGACCACGACAACTGCGACGCGTCCTGCTCGCATGGTCATCATCATGATGCGCGTCGCTGAACTGACTGCGCTGCTGCATCTCGCGTCGCCGGCGCTGCCGATTGGCGCGTTCAGCTACTCGCAAGGGCTCGAAGCGGCTATCGAAGCGCAACTGATCACCAATGCCGATAGCGCGCGCGATTGGATCTTGAGCGGCCTCACCAACGTGCTCGCGTCCGGTGAACTGCCGTTTCTCGCGCATCAGATCGAACGCTGGCGGGTGCACGATGCGACCGGCCTCGCGGAAGCGAATAGCGAATTCCTCGCAAGCCGCGAATCGCTGGAACTGCGCCGCGAAACCGAGCAGATGGGCTGGTCGTTGCGGCAACTGTGCGCATCGCTCGAATGGGGCGACGCGGCGCGGCGCGCAACGCTCGATAGGTTGACGCCGGTCGCGCAACCGACGGCGTTTGCGTTTGCCGCTTTTGCACACGATGTGCCGGCCGATGCCGCGCTCGCGGCGTATGCGTTCAGTTGGGTTGAAAATCAGGCGGCCGCCGCGTTGAAGGCGGTGCCGCTCGGCCAGCTTGCCGGACAGCGAATTATCGTCGCGCTGCGCGGTGCGATCGACGCTGCGGTCGCGCGTGCACTCGCCACGTCACCGGATGACATCAATACTTTCGCGCCGCAACTCGGTATTTTGTCGGCGCGTCACGAGTCGCAGTATTCGCGACTCTTCCGCTCTTAGGGTTGGACATCATGAACGCACTCTCTCAACGTACGAAGAAACTGCCGCCGCTACGCGTCGGCGTCGGCGGTCCGGTTGGGTCCGGCAAAACGACGCTGCTCGAAATGCTGTGCAAGGCGATGCGCGACCGTTATGACCTGGTTGCGATTACCAACGATATCTATACGAAGGAAGATCAGCGGCTGTTGACCGTCGCGGGTGCGCTGCCGGCGGAGCGGATTATGGGTGTTGAAACGGGTGGCTGCCCGCATACGGCGATTCGCGAGGATGCGTCGATCAATCTGGAAGCGGTCGACCGGATGCTCACGCGCTTTCCGGATGCGGATATCGTGTTTATTGAATCGGGTGGGGATAATCTGGCGGCGACTTTCAGTCCGGAGTTGTCCGACCTGACGATTTACGTGATCGATGTGGCGGGAGGGGAGAAGATTCCACGCAAGGGCGGACCCGGGATTACGAAGTCGGATTTGCTGGTGATTAACAAGACCGATCTCGCGCCGTTCGTCGGCGCGAATCTCGAGGTGATGGCGTCGGACGCGAAGAAGATGCGCGGGGAGCGGCCGTTTGTGATGTGCAATCTGAAGGCACTCGACGGGCTCGATCAGGTCGTTGCGTTTATCGAGAAGAAGGGGTTGCTGGTGGTTTAGATCGGTGGTCTGGCCTGCGGGACTCGCCGATGTGTGTCGGAGGTCCCTCAGGCCCTCGGGTCGCCTCGCTGATACGCGGTGCCCTCGCTAAGCGGGACGATTGGATCGCCGCCTTGTCTGGAAAATCCTCCAACCTTTCATGATCGCCTTATATACAAGAGTCGTAAAGATAAGGTCCACGAGCAAGATCACGGATAATTCAAAGTCGTTTGAATGGCCGATACCTAGTTTTCCGGTAATGACCACCCCCCAGTGTGTGTACTCGCGCTCCATAGGCTCAAGGACGTAAGTCATTATCAGCAGGAACAGGCCAATGAATAACGTCGTTTTGACAAGGCATGAAGGCGTGAATGGTATCTCGCTCGCAAGGGCTTCCACGCGCTTGACAACCGCCAGATAAACAAAAATAGTGACGACAAGGTCCATCACGAGGATCACTGTGACCCAGGCATCTTCGGGATTGCTAATACCATACTGCGCCGAAAACGCGGACCACCAACGCATGCGCTCAATGGTCATCGGGAATGGATAGGTGCTGAGAAACAGCACCGCCAGCAGGTAAAGGCCAACGAACAACAATACCTTTGTGAGGACGTTGGCAAACCGTGACGATTTCTTCGGTGTCTCGTCTGTAGAGTCTTCCAAGCTTGAGAACTCCCGTATATAGGAAAATGGCGAAGATAAGGTCCGCAATCAAAAGTCACGGAAATTTAAAAATCTTCAGGATTCCGAATACCAAATCCGCGTGATATAGCGAACCACCATCTTGACTGATCATCGGTCATCGGAAATGGGTAGACATTTTCCTCCAGAATCTCATAATTGCCATATATACAAAGATGGCAACAATAAAATCTGCGAAAAATGTCAACCATGCCCAAAAATCTTCGAAATCTTCGATATTGTCGATCCCAAATTTCCCAGAAATGGCGTACCACCACCGTACCTCGTCATTTGTCATTGGAAGCGGGTAAGTATGGACAAATCTCAGCACCGGTATAAATAGAGCAATAAACAACAGAACTTTGACGACTCTACGGGCAAGTATTGCCATGTGCAATCACCTCAATCCATCCATATGCAGGCAACCCTGAATCACCCGCGGGCACTGTAGATGTGTGTAACAACGCTCGCCGTACATTTTGGAAATCAGAGTAGCTTTGCAGGGTAATACAACCAAACGAAACGCCAGCACCTCCTTTGGGATGTAGCCTAAAGTTGCCACGCTTTACGCCTTCGACCCACATATGGTCGTCGATTTGCCCATCGTCACAGTACAAGGCAAACCATTCTGAACGGTGAATGGGTGAGGTCAAAGGAGAAACAAGTGCGTCTCTCACCGAAGCCGATATTTGTGAAGCAAAACCTCCGGTTGGTCTATCCACAATCCAATATCGCCCCGCTGGGATCGGACCTTGATTAACAATTTTCGTGCATCCAGCACGATTACGATAGATATTGTCACCGGAGAAAGCCATGAATGAACCCACTCCATACATAACAAGTGGCGACAGCGGTGCGTTATCGATGACAAATTTTCCCTGTATGGCCATGGCATATTTCTCGCGAACTATCGCTCACTCCATGAATCGATGAACTTGATATTGCCGTCCACATAGTGCCAAGTAATGCGGTCGTACATCAACGAAACCGACTCCATATGATTGAGTTGCGACATCCCAGATAGCTTGGTGTTCGCCATACCCGGATTAATACCCGTGACTTTCACACCCTCCAGCAGCATGATGAAATACACCCGCTCCTGCCCGGCATCGTTGATCTGATACCACTTCAATTCCGCCGATTTCAGCGTCTGCCCTTTGGCAACGGCCTTATAAAGGTAAGGACTGGAGGAATCAAATTCCTTTTCGATCAACATGGGCGAATGCGACCGCGTACCCGTAACCTTCCCGGTACTATTATCAACGGGCAAGTTCAACCCATGCCCAAACCCAATCACCTCGATACTTCCTTCACGACCTTGCACAGTGACGGAACCCTTGATATCCGCACCACCATCGTCTTTAAGCCACATATAGGCAGGAATCGGCATGCTGGCTTCTGCTCCCTTTTGAACACAGTTTTTAACCAGGCACGCATATTGGCACAAGAAGAATAAAAAAAATATCCTGCCTAGGTGATTTGACAAATCTTTCCAACTTCCTAAACACTAATTATGTTTATCTGATAGCCGGAGACTCAGTATTCAAGAAACGTTAAGACATATCCAACAAAATCAAATCCAACGACACACTCCATCAGAAAGTTAAATTCTTCTCCAACCCCTCACCCGAATAAAAACCACCGTCGCAGGCGGGCGTATATTTGTCGACACCACCGCCCCCGACCAAAACCACCCCACCCACAGTGGTAAAATGTGAAAAATCATCACACCCCGCCGCACGCATCGGCTCGCAACCGGTACCGACTCACGCTAGCCAGACACATGTCCCCAACGCTGCCGCGCACTTCCGTCCTGTTTAACGTCGTCGACTTCAACGACGGCGGCATCGAATCGTCGCTGATTCAATGGCTGCGCATCCTCGATCGCAGCCAGTTCGATATCACGCTGTCGGTCATGTTCGCGTCGCCGGCGTTCGTCAGCCGCTTTCGTGCGCTGATTCCGCAAGACGTGAAGGTCGAAATCCTGGTCGACCGTCCGTGGCTCAACCACTTCCAGTCGCGCCGCTACGCGCGCAAGCTCAGCAAGCTCGGGCGCATCGGCCGCGACGTGTTCAACACGCTCGCGGTGCGGCCTTACGTACGCAAGCGCATCGCCGCGCTCGCGAAGCACCACGACGTGATCGTCGACTTCGATATGTCGCTGCGGCGTTGGGCATCGCAATTCAACATTGCTTGGCTCGGCATCAATCACTTCAGCTTCGACGCGCGTCTGGGCAACCGTCCGCGCAAGGCGCGCCGGCTCGCGTTGCAATATGCGCGCTATGACGCCGTCGTCGCGCTGAACCAGCACATGGCCGACGAGGCCAACGCGATGTTCGGCGACGGCCTGCGCCAGCTCGTCGTACTGCCCAACGCGATCGATATCGATGCGATCAACGCGTCGGCCAGCGCGCCGAACGCGCACACCGCACCGGTCACCGCGCCGTACATCGTGTCGGTCGCGCGGCTCGACGAAATCCAGAAAGACCACCGCACGCTACTGCGTGCCTACGCGAAGATGGTCGAACACCACGACGTCGCGGAAGATCTCGTGATCGTCGGTAACGGCGCGTTCCGTCAGGAACTGGAAGGCCTCGCCGCGGAACTCAAGATCGCGCGGCGTGTGCATTTCGTCGGCCATCAGGACAACCCGCATGCGTTGATCGCGCATGCACGCGCGCTGGTGCTGAGCTCGCGCTACGAAGGTATGCCGATGGTGCTGCTCGAGGCGCTCGCGCATGGCAAGCCGATCGTCGCGACCGACTGCCCGACCGGCCCTCGCGAGATTCTCGACGATGGCCGCGCCGGCATCCTGGTGCCGATCGGCGAAGCAGACACGATGGCCGATGCGCTGATGCGCATCGTCGCCGACGCCGCATTGCGCGACGCGATGACCGCTAGCGCATTGGCGCGCGCACAGCACTATGGAATCGAGCAGAGTAACCGGCGCTTTGCCGCGTGTGTCGCCGCCATTCTTGCAGCGCGGCGCGCCGCTCACAAGACAACGATGCAAGCGTCGGTGTAGCGCATCGCGCGGCCCGCAGCCCCCGCCGCCTGCTACTTCGACTCCGCCGCAAACGCCGGTGTCGGATTCTCGGGCAATAACGTCGTCAGCACATCCACCGTCCGCGCGGTCGCACCACGATGCCGTGCGGCAAAGGCGGATGCCGCCGCGCCCATCGCGGCACGGCGTGGCCGGTCGTTGAATAGGTCACGCAACACGCGCGCTAGGTCGGCCGGATCGTTCACCTGAATCGTTGCGCCGGCCGCGACCGCATCGGCGGTCGCCTGCGTGAAATTGAACACGTGCGGACCGATCAGCACCGGCACGCCCACTGCGCACGCTTCGATCAGGTTCTGCCCGCCGAGCGGCAGCAAACTGCCGCCGATAAACGCGATATCCGACGCCGCATAGTAAGCGGCCAACTCGCCCATCGAATCGCCAAGCAACACGTTGACGTCGCGCCGCAGCGCGCGCACCGGCCCGAGCGCGGCCGCCGCGGTACCGGCCGGCGCCCATGCCGAACGCCGCTCGACGCGCAAGCCTTGTCGCTCGACTAACGCGGCGACTTCGTCGAATCGCTGTGGATGACGCGGCACCAGCACGAGTAAAGCGTCATCAAGCGCCAGCGCCGCGAACGCCTGCAGCACCAAGTCCTCTTCGCCCTCGCGGGTGCTCGCCGCCACCCACACCCGACGCTCGCCGATCGCCGATCGCCACGCATGGCCGCGCGCAACGAGCTCCGGCGGCGTATGCATATCGAACTTCAGATTGCCCAGCACCGCGATATTGCGCGCGCCGAGCGCGGTGAGCCGCTGCGCGTCCGCCGGACTTTGCGCAAGCACCCGTGCAAAGCCACCGAATACATCGCGCGTCGCATGACCGAAGCGCGCCGCGCGCCGGTACGAGCGCTCCGACATCCGCGCATTGGTCAGCACGAGCGGCACGTCGGCGCGGCGGCATTCGTCGATCAGCGTCGGCCACACTTCGGTCTCCATCACGAGGCCCAGCGACGGCCGCCATGCGCGCAAAAAGCGCCGCACCGCATGCGGCAAGTCATAAGGGAGATAGCAACGCAATACCCGGTCGCCGAAGATCTGCTCGCCGGTCGCGCGGCCGCTTGGCGTCATATGGGTCAGCAGGATGCGCGCGTCGGGGCGCGCCTTCATCAACGCGTCGATCAGCGGTTGCGCGGCGCGCGTCTCGCCAACCGACACCGCGTGCACCCAGATCAGCGGCGCGTCGTCCTCAGGCAGGCGGCCGCCCACGCGGCCGAAACGCTCGCCGATATACCAGCGGTAGCCGGGCTCCCTGCGCGAGCGCCAGAGCAGACGCAGCACCGCAACCGGCGCGGCGATCCACCAGAGCGCGTTGTAAACCGCTCTTAGCATCGGACCTCCACGACCGTGTGCCAACACGCAGCGCGCGCCGCCGCCGCTGCCACTGCCGCGCTTCGCTGCGCCTCGCGCCGCGAGCGGCGCGGTTCAATCACGCGCGCGCCCGCCCCGCCGCCACGCCCCGATTGGTCGCCGCTCAAACCAGCGCCCTGCCCTGCAGGCGTTCGAGAATGCCAAGCGGCGCGCATTCCGGCTGCGCCATCGCCTTGACCGGCAGGAAGAACGTCTGTTCAAGCATGAATTGCCCCGACATCACCGCATGCGAAGTCTGGTCCGAGAAGCACACCCAGACGCTGCCCGGCGGGAATGGCATGGTCTGCTGCGGCGACGACTTCTGATACTCGAGATCCGCCTTCATCCCGTCGTGCAGATGCAGCATCAGGTGGTCATATTCGCTGCGCGGCGTCTTCGTCACGTGCAGCAGATTCAACAGCCACGCGGCGCCGGGCATCTGCGGCTTGATACGCGGCAAGAAGCGTTTGGCCATCGCCTCGAACGGCTCGCCGACGCGCCATACACGCGGCACGCCCTGCGGATTCACATTGGTGAACACACGCAGAATGCGCTCGCCGTAATTCGGCCGCGACGGAAACGCATCGACGTGCAGACGGCTATCGTCCTTGCGCCACGAGGTCTGGCGCGTCTCGACCTGATGCAGCCGCAAGCTGGTCGGCGCAACGCGCAGCTTGTTGTGGTACTCGGGGAACAGGCCGTCGACGAGCGTGCGCGCGTTCGCCTGATAGCGCGCAATCAGCGCGCGCACCGCCGATTGGGTCACCGTATCGCCCAGCACACCGTGCAGCGCGCCGCCGTTGGGTTCGAGGCTGATGTTCTTGCGGTTCGGATCGGCGATCGCCGGATCGAGCAGTGCGGTCTCGCCGCCTTCGATCGCAAAGCGCAGGTTCGGGAAGTACAACACCTTGCCGCGCTCGACGCCCGCGAGCAGCGTTTCGCGCGGCACCGACAGGTGTTGTCCCTGCCAGTCGGCGCTGGTTACTTCGATGATCTGGGATTCGTTCATGGTCGCCCTCTTTTTGCAGCGGATGAAGCGTGTGCGCGTGAGCGGTTACAGCAAGCCGAAGCCGGTCAGCGCCTCCTTCACCGCCTGCAGCGTCGGCGGCCTGCCGGCCGTGCCGAGATTGACCACATTCGGCGACCAGTAGCCGCCGGTGCGCCACGCGGTGGCGAAATTGTACAACTCGACCGTCGGCCGCTTGAGCGCTGCGGCAATATGCACAAGGCCGGTGTCGACGCCGACCGTCGCGGCCGCGCCTTCGATCAGGCCCACCACCGCCGGCAGCGACAGCTTCGGCGGCACGACCGCGGCCGCGCCGAATTCTTTCGCGAGGCGCTCACTGGTCGCGCGCTCGTCGTCATTGCCCCACGGCAGCACGAGCGACGCGCCGCGCCGCACCAGCGACTGGCCGAGCTCGATCCACGCGGCGTCCGGCCACTGCTTGTCCGCGCGCGACGTCGCATGCACGAACACGACGTATGGCACCGGCAGGTTCAGCTGCGTCTGCGAAAGCGCGAGCGCGGCGCGGTTCGAATCGAGGCCGAAGTCGATTTCGTCAGTCGGTTGCGGCGGCGGGTTGCCCAGCGCGGCCGCAACCAGCTGGCGCGTGCGTTCGACCACATGGGTGCGCGGCTCGATGGGCACGCGCCGGTCGTAGAAGAAGCGCACGGGCCATTCGTAGCCCGCGCCGTCGGTACGGTTGCCCAGGCCCACCAGCGTCCCGCGCGCCATCCGCGCGAGCCACGCGGTCTTGATCAGCCCCTGGCAGTCGATCACGAGGTCGTAATGCTCGGCGGCCAGCGCGCGGCGAAACGCGCGAATTTCGCGCCAGTTGCCCGGCGACAGCAGCCCTTTGCGCCAGCGCCGCAGCGACACCGGAATCGCCCGGCGCACGCCCTGCACCAGCTCGACCAGCCCAACGAAGCTTTCTTCGACCAGCCAATCGATTTGCGCATCAGGATGGCGGCGGCGGATATCGGCGATCGCCGGCATGTTATGCACGACGTCGCCCAGCGATGACACCCGTACGATCAGTATCTTTTGCGCGCTCAAGGAGGGGGGCCGGTCATTCCGGCGTGACAATGCGTTGAAAGGACGCAATTCTAGCGCGCCGCACGAAAAAACCATGAAAAAACGCGGCGCGGCCATTGTCTGGCTCGCGCCGCGTTGATCCGCGGCTTGCCGCCGCGTCGTTAGCGGCAGGCTATGCCGGCGCGCGGGCGGCCCTCGGGCCGTTCCCGCGCAGCGATCGTCAAAGCCGTCAGAACGGCAGCTTCGCGTCCGACTTCTCCGCGAGAATCACGCGCCGGAAGTCTTCCTGGATGCGCTTCAAGGCGGCATCGCTATCGGCTTCAAAGCGCATCACGACGACCGGCGTCGTGTTCGACGAGCGCGCCAGACCGAAGCCGTCCGGGTACTCGACACGCAGCCCGTCAATCGTGATCACCTCGTCCGCCTGCGGGAATTTCGCGCTTTTTTGCAGACGCGCGATCAGCTCAAAGTTCTCGCCTTCCTGCAGCTTCAGCTGCAACTCCGGCGTCGAATGCGAGTTCGGCAGACTGTTGAGCAACTGGCTCGGGTCCTTCACGCGCGTGAGGATTTCGAGCAGCCGCGCGCCGGTATAGAGACCGTCGTCGAAGCCGTACCAGCGGTCCTTGAAGAACACGTGCCCGCTCATCTCGCCGGCCAGCGGCGCACCGGTTTCGCGCAGCTTCGCCTTCACGAGCGAATGGCCGGTCTTCCACATCAGCGGTACACCGCCCTTGTCGCGGACCCACTTCGCGAGGTTGCGCGTGCACTTCACGTCATAGATGATCTGCGCGCCCTTGTTGCGCGACAGCACCTCTTCGGCGAACAGCATCAGTTGACGGTCCGGATAGATGATCTGCCCGTCCTTCGTGACAACGCCCAGGCGGTCGCCGTCGCCGTCGAACGCGAAGCCGATTTCCGCATCGGTTTCCTTCAGCGCGCGGATCACGTCCTGCAGGTTTTCCGGGTGCGCCGGGTCCGGGTGGTGATTCGGGAAATTGCCGTCGATCTCGGTGAACAGTTCGACGAGCTCGCAGCCGAGCGCCTTGAACAGGCGCGGCGCCAGCCCGCCCGCGACGCCGTTGCCGGTATCGACGACGAGCTTCAGCGGCCGCGCGAGTTTAATGTCGCTGACGATGCGCTCGACGTACGCATCGGCGATGTCGTAATCGGCATAGCTGCCGTTGCCGGACTCGAACTTGTTGTCGACGATGCGCTTGTACAGCGCCTGGATCTGATCGCCGTAGATCGCCGCGCCGCGCAACACCATCTTGAAGCCGTTGTAGTCCGGCGGATTGTGGCTGCCGGTCACGACGATGCATGAATCGACGCGGCGCTCGCCGCCCGCGAGCTGCAACGGCACGCTCGCGGCGAAGTAGCCGACCGGCGTCGGCACCATGCCGACGTTGACCACGTCGACGCCGGCCGAGCGCAACCCTTCGGACAGCGCCGCGATCAGTTCCGGGCCCGACAGACGGCCATCGCGGGCGACCACGACCGCATCGCCGCCCTGCGCGCGCACTTCACTGCCGAAGGCGCGGCCGATCGAGCGCGCGGCATCGGCGTCGAGCGTCTTGCCGATCACACCGCGGATGTCATACGCCTTGAAAATCGATTGGGAGATCATGGATAGGCTCACTTACGTGCAATGGGAAATTTTGTCCGGCGCATCACGTGGTCGTCGTGTGCGCCCTTGCCGGAAGCGGTCCGGTTCCAACTTATAATTGCGTTTTTCAGCTGATGCCTGTCACTCTATTCTAATGCTTAGACGCGCCCCGATTGTGAAGTTGCGCCACTTGCGCGAGGAAATGGCCGGCCTCGCGGCACGCCTGCCCGCGCGCATCGCGCAAGCGGCAGCGTGCCGCGCACAGGCGGGCGCCGGATGCTGACGTGGAAGCGCTACACGAATCCGGACGTCACGCGCGCCTTCGCGAATATTGTCTGGCTCGGGCTTGAGCGGCTCACGCAGATCGCTGTCGCGATCGCGATCAGCGGCCTGCTCGCGCGCTACTTCGGGCCCGATGTGTTCGGCAAATGGCAGTACGCGAATACGCTGCTGCTCGTGCTCGCGCCGCTCACCTGGGTGTGCGGCGCCGAGATTCTCGTGCCGACCATCGTGCGCCGCCCGGCCGCCGAACTCGGCACGGTGCTCGGCAGTGCGTTCGCGCTGCGGCTAAGCGTCTCCGTGGCCGCGCTACTCGTCACATGGGCGGCCATTGCGGCGAACCGCACCGTGCACTTCACCGATCCGCTGGTCGGCACGATGCTCGCCGGCCTCGCGGTGACGATGCTGTTTCGCGAGCCGGTCGTCGGCGTGATCAACGCGTGGCTGCAAAGCATGACGTACAGCAAGCCGCAGTTGCTGACCAGCATGACGACCGCGGTGCTCAAGGCCGTGCTGGTCTGGCTGCTGGTGCGGGCGGCCGCTCCCGCGGGCAGCTTCGGCTGGCTGTGGGCGCTCGAAGCGGCGGCGATCGGCGCGGTGCTGGTCGTCTATTACATGAAGCGCCACGGCGGCACGCTCGGCTGGCACGTCGAGCGGCCGCTGGTGCGCCATTTCGCGAGCGCCGGCACGGTCTTCTGGATCGGGCTGATTTGCATGTACCTATTCCTGAAGCTGGACCGCCTGATGCTCGAGCGCGCAATTTCGTTTGCAGACCTCGGCCGCTATTCGGCGGCGCAGCAGTTGAACGAAAACTGGATCACGCTCGCGCTGATGCTTGCGCAAACCATTGCACCCGCGTTTGTCTACCGCGTCGACGACGCCACGCGGCTGCGCCGCAATATGTGGCGCCTCGCCGCGCTGACCTTCGCGGTGATGGCGGGCGGCGCACTGGTGCTCGACCTGCTCGCGGGCTTCATCATCCGCCACGTGTTCGGGCCGGCTTATGAAGGCGCAATCGGCATTTTTCGCTGGGCCGTGTGGCTATCCATACCGGCCGGCATCGAGGCGATCGGTAATCTCGTCGTGCTGAAATATCAGGCGAAGTTCGTGTTGCTGTCGAAATGGCTGCTCGCGCTTGCCGTCGCGTTCGGGGTCAATCTGTTCGCGATACCGCGTGCCGGTGCGTACGGTGCGCTGATCGGCCTTGCGGCCGGGTATCTGGCGGCGGCATCGGTCAATCTTTATTACATCCGCTTGAAACTGGGCTCATGAAGTCTTCGTCCGCATCGGCACGCGCGCCGCACCCCGCCCCGCCGCACGCCCCTCAGCACCCGCCTGAGGCCGCCGCGCCGAACGGTTCGGCTGCGCCGCACGGCGCTTCGCTTGCCGATGTCGCGGTACTGATGCCTGCCTACAATGGCCAGGCCGATGTCGAGCGCACGCTCGCATCGTTCAGCGAAAGCGCGCCGGTGCACGTGCTGATCGTCGACGACGGCAGTACGCCGCCGCTCGTCGCGCCGTCGCTGCCGAACCTGTCGGTCGAGATTGTGCGGATGCCGCAAAACGGCGGCATCGAGCGCGCGCTGCAAGCGGGCATCGAAGCGCTTGCCGCGCGCGGCTTCCGCTATGCGGCACGAATCGATGCCGGCGACCTGACCGTCCCGCAACGGCTCGCGAAGCAGCGCGCCTATCTGGAAGCCCATCCGCACGTGGCCGCGCTCGGCATGTGGGCGCAAGTCGTCGCGCTCGACGGCACGCCGCTCTTTATGCTCGCGCCGCCCGCCGAGCCGCACGCGATCCGCCGCATCCGTTTTCTGCGCGCATGCTTCGTGCACCCTTCGATGATGCTGCGCATCGATGCGGTGCTCGCGGTCGGCAACTACCGCGTCGCATACCGTTCCGCCGAGGACCTCGATCTGTTTCTGCGTCTGATGGAGCGCTACGACTGCGCGAACCTGCCCGAGCTCGGTCTTTACTACGAGCTGAACGAAAGCGGCATCAGCGCGACGAAGCGCCGCCGCCAGATCGCATCGACGCTGCGGCTGCAACTGCATTATTTCAACGCCGCGAATCCGTACGACTGGCTCGGCCTCGCGAAAAACCTGCTGCATTTCGTGACACCATACGGCGCGCTACGGCGAATCAAGCGCGTTGTCTTTGCCCGCGACCCACAGCCCCGCGCAGGCGGTTAACGCCCACACGGCCCTTGTCATCTGGTTGCTCACTCAACCTTTCCACGTCTGCCGACCCGCGACTTCATGAAGCCACGCATCGAGCGCCCCGCCGACCTTCGCGTCATCCTCGTCTGCAATACGTCGTTTGCGATCTATACGTATCGGCAGGGGCTGATCCGCACGCTGGTCGAGCGCGGAGTTCAGGTGACGGTGATCGCGCCGCGCGACCGCACCACTGAGTTGCTCGTGCGCATGGGATGCCGTTTCATCGAGCTCGGGGTCGCATCGAAAGGCACTAACCCGCTCGCCGACCTCCACACGATGTGGCAGCTCGTCCGGCTGTACCGGTCGATCCGACCGCACGTCGTGTTTCACTACACGATCAAACCGAACATCTATGGATCGGTTGCGGCGCGGCTCGCGGGTGTCGCGTCGGTGGCCGTGACGACCGGTCTCGGTTATGTTTTCATCCAGAAAAGCCGCGCCGCGGAGGTCGCCAAGCGCCTCTACCGCTTTGCATTCCGCTTTCCGCGCGAAATCTGGTTTTTGAATCGCGATGACGAAGCGGCGTTCATCGAGCAGAATCTGCTGGTCTATCCTGAGCGGGCGCGGTTGCTGCATGGCGAAGGCGTCGATCTCGTGCAGTTCGCGCCGGTGCCGCTGCCCGAGCGTGCGTCGCGTGCTGAGTTCGTTTTCGTACTGATCGGCCGGCTGTTGTGGGATAAAGGTATCGGCGAATATGTCGAAGCGGCACGGCAGTTGCGCGAGCGATACCCGCTTGCGCGCTTCCAGCTGCTCGGGCCGCTGGGGGTCGATAATCCGAGCGCGCTGTCGCGCGCCGACGTCGACGCGTGGCAACAGGAAGGCATCGTCGACTATCTCGGCGAAGCGTATGACGTGCGGCCGGTGATCGCCGCCGCCGATTGCGTCGTCCTGCCATCGTATCGCGAAGGCGTGCCGCGCACGCTGATGGAAGCGGCCGCGATGAGCCGGCCGATTGTCGCGACCGACGTGCCCGGCTGCCGTGAAGTGGTCGAGCACGGTGTCAACGGCTTGTTATGTGACGCGCGTAGTGTGAACAGTCTTGCCGGACAGCTCGCGCGGATGCTCGACATGAGCGACGCCGAACGGCGTGCAATGGGCGAACGCGGCCGACAGAAAGTCGCGTCCGAGTTCGATGAGCGGCTCGTCATCGAACGCTATAAAGACCTGCTGAACAACCTGACGGGCGTTTCACTTTAACGGAGCAAAGCATGGCGATAAAGGGCACGATTCTGGTAACGGGCGGCGCGGGCTATATCGGTTCGCACACCTGTGTGGCGTTGCTCGACGACGGCTACGACGTCGTCGTGATCGACAACCTCGTGAACAGCAATCGCCAATCGCTCGAACGTGTCGAGCAGATTACCGGCAAGCGGGTCGCGTTTTACGACGACGACGTGCGCGATGCCGCAGCCCTCGAGCGTATTTTCGAGCGTCATCCGATCACCGGTGCAATCCACTTCGCCGCGTTGAAGGCCGTCGGCGAATCGGTCGCGAAGCCAATCGAGTATTACCAGAACAATATCGGCAGCCTGCTCACCCTGCTCGACGTGATGCGCAGGCGCAATGTGAAGCAGATCGTATTCAGCTCGTCGGCCACGGTATACGGCGTGCCGCAAAGCTCGCCGATCGACGAGTCGTTCCCGCTTTCCGCGACGAACCCGTATGGCCAGTCGAAGCTGATCGCCGAGCAGGTCCTGCGCGACGTTGAAGTGTCGGACCCATCGTGGCGCATCGCGACGCTGCGCTATTTCAACCCGGTCGGCGCGCATGAGAGCGGCCTGATCGGCGAGGCGCCCGGCGGCATTCCAAATAATCTGATGCCCTATGTCGCGCAAGTGGCGGTCGGCAAGCGCGACAAGCTCAATGTGTTCGGCGGCGACTATGACACGCCGGACGGCACGGGCGTGCGCGACTACATTCACGTCGTCGATCTGGCGCAAGGGCATATCAAGGCGCTCGATGCGCTTGCGAAACACGATCAGAGCTTTGTCGTGAATCTGGGCACGGGCCAAGGCTACAGCGTGCTCGACGTGGTGCGCTCGTTCGAAAAGGCGTCGGGACGGCCAGTGCCGTATGAGATTGTCGCGCGGCGGCCCGGCGATATCGCGCAGTGTTTTGCGAACCCGGCGGCCGCCGAGCGCCTGCTCGGCTGGCGCGCGCAGCATGGCATCGAGCGGATGTGCGTCGACCACTGGCGCTGGCAGGAACGCAACCCGAACGGGTTCGCGTAACGCCCGTCGCGCGGAGTGCGCGGAGTGCGCGGAGTGCGCGGCTCCGATGATGCCGCGCACTCCGCGCACGGGTTGGTCGGCTCAGCGATCAGCCCTGTTCCGGCAGCATGAAGCTGACTGACGACTTACCCGCCGCCACGCGTCCGTAGACCTCGTAGCACGTGTCGATGTAGATGCCGCCGTGCATGTACGCGACGCGCACGTCATGCCAGATCCGGCTCATCGGCGCGTTGCGATTGATAAACGCGGTCCCCGACGCGCCCGCGAGCTGATCCACGCCCTCCCAGATCAGCCGGCTCGCAAAGCCGGCATCGCGCCAGATGCGTGCGCGCTGTTGCGCGCTCATCTTCTCGCGTCGTTCCGTGCTCGTTTCCAGGATCCGAATCGCTTGCCGGAGGATCGATTCGGCCGCATCGATTTTTGCGGTTGCCTCGCCGATCCGCAGATGGGTGACCGTCGCGTCGTCCTGCTTTTCGTAGATCGTAAACGCGATGCCGCGCGTGCCGATCTTTTCCATAAAGAGCTCGACCGCCGCCCTGGCCATGCCCACCATCGAGCAGACGAGCCGAATCGCCAGCGTCGGCACCATCGGCATCCGGTAAGGCAGCATATCGGTCAGATGCGTGGCCGCGTAATCGTCCTGCACCGTGCGGCTCATCGACACGATCCGCTCGTCGGGCACGAACACGTCCTTCACGGTCACGCTCGTGCTGCCGCTACCGCGCAGGCCGATCGTGTCCCAATCGTTGAGCAGCGTGATCTCGGATACCGGCAGCAGCGCAGCGCCGCGGCCGATCACCGTGCCCGCGTCGTCGACCAGCGGGATGCCGAGCTGATCCCATTGCGAGTGGTAAACGCCGGTGTTGTACATCCACAGGCCGTCTTCGATCACGTAACCGCCGGCCACGCGCCGGGTCTTCGCCTTGCGCGGCCCGAGCGCGCCGCAGATGCGCACGTTCGGGTTTTGTCCGAACACCTGGTCGGCCACGTGCTTCGGGTACGACACGGCGACGAGCCACATGCCCGTCGAGATGAGCCCCAGCGTCCACGCGGTCGCGCCATCGCCCCGCGCAACTTCGATCAACGCGTCGAGATAGGTTTCGTAAGAGACCTGCAGGCCGCCGTACATCTGCGGACGGACCATATCGAACAGGCGTGCCTTCTGCAGATCGGCGATCGTCGCGTCGGGCAGCTTCGACAGCGCGTCCGTCTCCGCTGCACGCGCGCGCAATGCGGGAACGAGCGCCGCCGCGGCGGCGACGACGTCATGGCTGCTGTTGCCGGCGGATCCGGCCACATGGGCCGCTTGCGCGGCCGTTGCCGGCTTCGCCGTGTCAATCGTACTCATGCTGACTCCTGATGGGAGCCGCCCTGCCGTCGGAGACCCGGGCAAAGCGTGCAAATTGGGCCAAATCGAGGCCAAAACGCGCAATAAGCGCGGCAGGCGGCGCCATCCATTTTGCGTAGGTCTTCCGCCTGTTTTCACTTAACGCCCGAGGCCGGCCAATATTCCTGCTTTTCCCTATCGGCGAATCGCTCCTCGCGACAGGTAAATGGGCAATGCGGGCCCATGCGGGGAGCTTTACGGAGGCGATGCGGAATAGCGCCGTGCGTGAACTGTTCCAGAGGGATAGCCAATCAGCACGTGAACCCGATGACTATTCGCCTCGCCAAAATCATGATGACCGCGATGCTCGCCGCATTCGCAGGCGTCGTCACCTTCGACAACCTTGCCGACTACGGCTCGAACTACAGGTTCGTCCAGCACGTGCTGAGCATGGACACCACCTTTGCACACAACGCGCTGCTTGACCGGGCGACGACCAATCCGGTGTGGTGGCAACTGAGCTACGGGTTGATCATCGCCGGCGAATTCATGACGTGCCTGCTGCTCGTCGCCGGTTCAGTCGTGCTGTGGCGCAAGCGTCATGCGAGCGGCGCGCGGTTCAACCACGCGAAAGGCTGCGTGGTCGCGGGCTTCGCGGTGGGATTCCTCGTCTGGTTCTTCGGCTTTATGGTGATCGGCGGCGAATGGTTCGCGATGTGGCAGTCGAAGATATGGAACGGCCAGCAAGCGGCGTTCCGTTTCTATGTCGCTATTACTGGCGTGCTGGTCTTCGTCAATCAGCGCGATGAGGATCTTTTGAGTTAATCGCCGCTCGGTTCGGAATGCCAATTCATCGCGGCCCTTCGCGGCCGGCGCAGCGCCATTTATCGTATGTAACGCGTGCGCCGACACATTGTCCATACGCTCACCCGATAGACCGCCCTGCCAGATGACTTGACTGTGCTGCGCAACTGATGTTCTGCAACTGGCATTCACGCTGTTCATGGTAGTTCGTCGCGTTAGCTGCACGGAATAAAGTGTAAGCACAACGTGTTTTTCATCGAACAGCGGCGCCCGTCGACCGGCGGGCGCTAAACGCGACGACAGAGACTCAATCCCAGTCCGACCATGCAGACAATCAGCTATACGAGCGCCGGCGGCAACCTCTCCAGCCGCCGTCAATGGACCGAGGAGATGGCAAACCGATTCGGTCTGGATTGCAGGCTCGATACCACGCGGGCCGGTCACTCAATCTTCACGCAATGGCGGGCAGGCCCGTTAAAGCTCACCGATGCCGAACTGGCGTGGCTACGGCTGTCGCCGGTGATGCAGCGCACGCCGGTGTGGCTTGGCGAATATATGCTGCTCAAGCAGGTGGAAAGTGGCTCGATGACAATCGAACAGAACGGCAACACGCATCGCATCGACGCGGGCGGGATTGTACTGGTCGACCCGGCACGAGCATTCCACGATCAATATCGGGAGCCGACGCGCATTATCTCCCTTCGCATCCCGAAGCAATCGCTGCGCGACCGTGGCATTCGCTATACGTTGAACGATCTGTATTTCCCCGACCTGAAGTCGCCCGACGTCGCCGCGGTACGCGACTATGTGTCATTCACCGCGCGGCACGCGTACGCGATCAGCACCAAACTGCTCGATCGTCTGGGCGACCAATGCCTCGAATGCTTCGACATCGTGATCGGCGATGCGCCGAGTCAGACGCAGGCTCGCTCCGCCGCCGCGCTCGCGTTGCGCGCGCGGCAGGTTATCGCGCGCTCGATCGGCGACCCCGATCTGACTGTCGCGAAGATCGCCGAGGAACTGAATGTCTCCGCCAATTATTTGAGCCGCGTGTTTCGGTCCGAAGGACGCTCGCCGATGCGCTATGTATGGTCGGTGCGCCTTTCGCATGCGGCGCGACTGCTCGCCGAGACACCGGTGGATCGCGTGATGTCGAAGGAAATCGCCTTCCGTTGCGGCTTCTCGAACGCATCGAATTTCAGCCGCGCATTCAAGGAAGAATACGGCGTCGCACCGTTGACGTACGCGCGCCGCGCACACGACGCGACGGGCAAGGCCGGCGAAAGTGAAAGCGAAAACGAAAGCAAAGGCGAAAACGACCCCGACGCACCGGCTTCCTGCACATAACGCACAGTCAAACCACCGCGACCGCGCAGCGGCGCATACCACGGGCGCCATAGCCGCTCACACTGATGGAATCCACCGACGCCCTTATCGCGCTCGATGCGCTCGCGCAAGAGTCGCGGCTCACGGTTTTCCGGACACTCGTCCAATTCGGGCCGGCGGGCTTGTCTATCGACAAGCTTGCGGCGTTCATCGACACCCCCGTCCCTTCGCTTTCACCGCATCTGCGGCGTCTGCTCGACGCGAAACTGGTGTCGCGCCATCGGCACGGCCGCTCGGTGATCTATGTGGCGCGCTACGACGAGATCAACGCGCTGCTTGTGTACCTGATGGGACGCTGCTGCGCCGGACAAGCGTGCGGGCCCGTTGCGCTGAAGTCCGAAAATTTTCTATAACGCACGCTTCGGACTGCCGCCGTTCGCGCGGGACCCAACCTGATTCATCATCCCTGCTCCCGCGCGCCCGCCTTGATAGGCGCGGACACACGCGGAACAGCGTCGGCGCGCGAACGGATGTACCCTAAACCTTCGTTTAGCCGCGCACTACGCCCGTAGACTTCCATCGCCCGGGTTGCGCATATATCTTGCGTAGAACCGGGCGAAACGCACCTGCCGACGACGCGCTCATACGAGCGTCGCCGCGTATCCTGTCTTCACGAAGCAACCACACAAGCGAGGGACGACAATGGATCCGAGCGCACTTGAACTTTCCCGTATTCAGTTTGGGTTCACGGTTGCGGTGCATATCATCTTCCCGGCACTGAGCATCGGCCTCGCAAGCTTTCTCGCCGTCCTCGAATTCGCCTGGCTGAAAACGGGTAAGCCGCATTACAAGGAACTGTGCCACTACTGGGCGAAGATCTTCGCGATCGGTTTCGGTATGGGCGTGGTGTCCGGCGTGGTGATGGCCTATCAGTTCGGCACCAACTGGTCCGGCTTCGCGCGCTTCGCCGGCCCCATCTCCGGACCGCTGCTCACCTATGAAGTGATGACCGCGTTCTTTCTCGAAGCCGGCTTTCTCGGCGTCATGCTGTTTGGCTGGGAAAAGGTCGGACCGAAACTGCACTTCGGCGCGACACTGCTGGTCGCGCTCGGCACACTGATGTCGACGTTCTGGATTCTGGCGTCGAATAGCTGGATGCAGACGCCGCAGGGTTTCATCATCGAGAACGGGCACGTGGTGCCGGTCGACTGGTTCAAGGTGATCTTTAATCCGTCGTTCCCATATCGCCTCGCGCATATGGCGATTGCCGCGTTTATTGTCGCGGCGCTGGTGGTGGCGGCGACGGGCGGCTGGCATCTGCTGAAGGGCCGGCGCGATGCGGCGGTCAAGACCACCTATTCGATGGCGCTGTGGCTGCTGCTGGTTCTCGCGCCAATCCAGGCGGTGGTCGGCGACCAGCACGGTCTGAACACGCGCAAGTACCAGCCGGCGAAGATCGCCGCGATCGAAGGCCTGTGGGAAACCGAGCACGGCGGCACGGCGCTGAACCTGATCGGCTTTCCCGATATGAACGCGGAAGTGACGCGCTATGCGATCCAGATTCCGCACCTGGGCAGCCTGATCCTGACCCACTCGTGGGATGGCGAAATCAAGGGCCTCAAGGAGTTTCCGAAGGAAGACCGGCCCAACTCGTCGATTATCTTCTGGACCTTCCGCATCATGGCGGGCCTCGGCTTCCTGATGATCTTCACCGCGCTGATCGGCGCCGCGCTGCGGCGCGGCGGGCGCCTGTTCGAAACCCGCTGGTTCAACTGGCTGACCGTGCTGATGGGGCCGGCCGGTTTCGTCTCGCTGATTGCCGGCTGGATCACGACCGAGGTCGGGCGTCAGCCGTGGGTGGTGTATGGGCAACTGCGCACATCGGACGCGCTGTCACCCATTACACCGCAGGCGGCCGGCATCTCGCTGCTGATCTTCGTGATCGTTTACTTCCTCGTGTTCGGCACCGGCGCTTTCTACATCCTGAAGCTGATCCGCATCGGCCCGCAGGCCGGCGACGAACGCACGCCGGCGTCCGCCGCGCAGTCGCGCGACGACCCGGCAACCGGCCGACGGCCGCTTGCCGTGGCCGAATAGCAGCGCGCTTCGAGCGATCGAACCGCCCTCGGTCTTTTAACGAATCACTGACGAAACACACTGCAGCGCAGTCGCGGTTTCGCCCGCTGCGTACCAACGAAGCACCAACGCCACGCACGGAGGGTCGCATGGTCATCACCACGATATGGGCCGCAATCATTGCGCTCGGCATTTTCATGTACGTCGCACTCGACGGCTTCGATCTCGGCATCGGCATCATCTTTCCGTTCTTCCCGGACGAAGGCGAACGCGACATGATGATGCACACGATCGCGCCCGTCTGGGACGGCAACGAGACCTGGCTCGTGCTAGGCGGCGCCGCGTTGCTCGCGGTGTTTCCAGCGGTCTACTCGATCGTGCTGTCGGCGCTTTATCTGCCGATCATCTTTATGCTGATCTGCCTGATCTTTCGCGGCGTGTCGTTCGAGATCCGCGGCAAGGCGACGCGCACCAAAAACCTGTGGAACCTCTCGTTTGTCGGCGGCTCGGCCGGCGCGGCGTTCTTTCAGGGCATGATTCTGGGTGCCTATCTGCACGGCATTCCAACCACCAACGGTGTGTTCTCCGGCGATCCGTTTTTCTGGGTCACCCCATTCGGCTTCCTGGCCGGCATGGGGCTCATGATCACTTATGCGCTGCTCGGCTGCGGGTTTCTCGTGCTGAAGACGAGCGGCGATCTGCAAAGCCGGATGCACGACCTGATCGGCCCGCTCACGCTGGTGCTGCTCGGCTTTATCGCCGCAGTGTCGATCTGGACGCCGCTCACCGACCCGCATATCGCCGCGCGCTGGTTTGAGTCGCCGTTTCGCTACCGGCTCTATCCGGTGCCAGCGCTCGTGCTGATCGTCGCGGCCTTGATGTATCGGGCGGTGAAACGGCGCAGCGACGGCATGCCGTTCATCCTCGCGCTCACGCTGGTGCTGCTCGGCTACATCGGCTTGCTCGTCAGCATCTGGCCCTACGCGATTCCGAACACGATCACACTCGCCGATGCGGCCGCGCCGCGCTCGAGTCAGGTGTTCACGTTAGTGGGCGCAGTCATCATTATTCCGATCATCACCGCGTATACCACGGCAGGTTACTGGGTATTTCGCGGCAAGGTCGAACCCGGCGCACGTTACGAGTAGCCGACGCAATCATTTCGCACTGCAAGGTGACGACCGCAACACGCGCCGAAGGAGATCGATCATGCCGGAATCTATCATTGACCCATCCGTCAAACACACTGCGGAACAACCGGTGGAAGCGTTCGTCAGGCAGGCGGCCATGCAGCTTGCAATTCAGCCTGCACAACGACGCCCCCCGCGCCCCGCACGACCCGCGGCCCGGCCGCGCACGCTGGCGAACCAGATCATGTGGCTCGTCATTCTGTGGTGCGCGGGTTTTGGCGCAACTTTTCTCTTCGTGCTGCCATTCCACCTGCTCGTGCAGTGGGCGGTGCACCGCTGACCGGCGTCGCCGCCTCTCGCACCGTCACGTCCGGGTCGCATGCAGGCGTACGTGTGTTTCGAAAATCCATTGGCAATCTCGAAAGAGGCGCGCAGCGCCTCTGCATAACATTGCTTCTCTTAATCCCGACACGTAGGAAGGGGGCACCATGGCAGAAAGGAAATCGATTCGCGTCTATCGCGAACCGGCCGGCGGCTGGGGCGCGCTAAAGGCGACGGGCAAGGCGCTGGCCGAACAGGGCATTCCCGTATTCGGGGCACGCACGCTGCTGCGGATGAACCAGCCGGAAGGCTTCGACTGCCCGGGCTGTGCGTGGCCCGATCCGAAACACACGTCGTCGTTCGAGTTCTGCGAAAACGGGGCGAAAGCGGTCGCGTGGGAAGCGACCTCCGCGCGCTGCACGCCCGAGTTCTTCGCGAACCATACCGTGACCGAGCTCAGCGCGTGGGAAGACTTCGACCTCGAGATGGTCGGCCGTCTCACCCACCCGATGATGTATGACGCGGCGTCCGACCGTTATGTGTCGATCTCGTGGGACAACGCGTTCGCGCTGATCGCCGCGCATCTGAACGCGCTCGACTCGCCGAACCAGGCCGACTTCTATACGTCGGGCCGCGCATCGAACGAAGCGGCGTTTCTCTATCAGCTGTTCGCGCGTGAATACGGCAGCGGCAACTTTCCCGATTGCTCGAATATGTGCCATGAGGCGACCAGCGTCGGCTTGCCCGAGTCGATCGGCGTCGGTAAGGGCACTGTGCTGCTCGAGGACTTCGATCACGCGGATGCGATCTTCATCTTCGGACAAAACCCGGGCACGAACAGTCCGCGGATGATGACGAGCCTGCACGACGCAGCGCGACGCGGCGCTCGCATCATTTCGTTCAACCCGTTTCGCGAACGCGCACTCGAGCGCTTCCAGGCGCCGCAAAACCCGATCGAGATGGTCACACTAACGTGGACCGCGATCAGCAATCCGCTGTATCAGGTGCGCGTCGGCGGCGATGTCGCCGCGTTGAAAGGCATCATGAAAGCGATCGTCGAAGCCGACGACGACGCTATCGCGAACAACCAGCCGCGAAAAATCGACGTCGATTTCATTCAGGCTCATACGCTCGGCTTTGAAGCGCTGGTCGACGATCTGCGCAAGACAGGCTGGGACGCGATCGAGCACAACTCCGGCCTGCGGCGTTCCGACCTCACCGCGGTCGCGAACGTTTACATGGAAGCGAAGAACGTGATCCTCGTCTATGGGATGGGGGTCACGCAGCACCATCGCGGGACCGAGAACGTCCAGCAAATGGCCAACCTCGCGCTAATGCGCGGCAATATTGGTCGGCCAGGCGCGGGCGTGTGCCCGGTGCGCGGCCATTCCAACGTGCAGGGTAACCGCACGGTCGGCATCACCGAGAAGCCCGCACAGGAATGGCTCGACCGCATCGAACAGACGTTCGGCTTCAAGCCGTCGCCGCAGCACGGGCGCGACGTCGTGGCGACGCTCGAAGCGATGTTGTCCGGCGACTGCAAGGTGTTCATCGCGCTGGGCGGCAACTTCGCCACGGCGATTCCCGACTGGCCGCGGCTGCAAAAGGCGATGCGCAATCTCGCGCTGACCGTCCATATCGCGACGAAGCTCAACCGCAGCCATCTCGTGCATGCGAAGGAAGCGCTGATTCTGCCGTGCCTCGGACGCACGGAAGTCGACATTCAGGAGACCGGGCCGCAGTCGATCACTGTCGAAGACTCGATGTCGATGGTGCATGCGTCAGCGGGCATCAACGACCCGGCGTCCGAGCATCTGATGAGCGAACCTGCGATCGTCGCCGGCATCGCGCGTGCGACGCTCGGCGACAAAACGACGGTGCCGTGGGAAGCGCTTGTGGCCGACTATGACAGCATTCGCGACGCGATCGAAAAGGTCTTCCCGCAGTTCGAGGCGTACAACGCCCGTATTCGCGTGCCCGGCGGCTTCCATTTGCGGTCGACCGCGCGCGAAAGGATCTGGGCGACGGCGACCGGCAAGGCGAACTTCGCGGTGTTCGAAGGCCTCGATGAAGACCCGTGGCATGGCGAAGACGACGGGCTGTGGCTCACGACGATGCGCAGCCACGATCAGTACAACACGACGCTCTATTCACTGTCGGACCGCTATCGCGGTGTGTTCGGCCAGCGCGACGTGGTATTCGTCAACGCGCAGGAAATCGCGAAGCGCAATCTGCATCCGGGCGACCTCGTCGATCTCGTGTCGCTGTCGAACGATGGTATCGAGCGGGTCGTGCGCAATCTGAAGGTGATCGAGTATCAACTGCCCGACGGTTGCTGTGGCGCGTACTACCCGGAGGCCAATCCGCTCGTGCCGTTGTACGCGTACGATAAGCGCAGCCGCACGCCGTCGTACAAGTCGGTGCCGGTGCGGATCGCCAAGTCCGCGCGCAATATCGTCTCGGGTGCGTGGGCCCCGCAGTCGTGACGCGTAATGGGTGAAACGCAAGCGCAGGCGGGTCGTCGGCCGGTCACGGCCGCGGTCCGCCTGCGGCATCGGCCTCGCTACGTCTGATCGCTGCATCCGCCGCGCTGGCCGGTGATGTTCCTATACAGGGCTCACCTCGCTCATGAAGCGCATCTCCGCCGCCGCGCGAAGCAGATGGGTCCGCACCCCGACCAGCGACTCCGCATGCAGCGGCGCCTGTTCGGGCTCGATCATCGATAGCGCGGTTTCCGCGGCATTGATCGCGAGAGACAGCTTGTTGGGCAGCACGCATACGACGCCATCGGCAATCCGCTCGACGTAAGGCCCATTAGGATGCTTGCCGCCGCTCATCGCCGCGCTTTCAGTCTTTTGCGCGAGATACAGCGTGCGTTCGTTCGCCGCCGCATGCAGACCCGGCAATAACGACTTCAGCGCATTCAGTTGCGCATGCAACCGGGTCGGATCGACCACGGCGCGCCGGCCGTTGTCCAGCAGCGGGTCCGCGCCATGCGTATAGAGCAGGACTGGTGAACCATCCGCTTCATACTGCGGCGCGATAAACAATTGCGCATCGGGAATCACGATGCTCGCATCCGGTACACGGCCGCGCATCGCCAGCACCTGACATGCGCGCGTTTGCACGGACACGGTCTTACGCACGTGCGGCAGCATGCCGACCAGCTCCGGCGTGCCCGCGCCCGCGCACAGCACAATGTGATGTGTATCGAGCGTGCTGTCACCCACACGCATCTGGTAGCCGTCGTGACCCTCGTCAATCGCGTCGATCGTACCGAACTTCAGGAAGGCCCGGTTGCGTTGTACGAGCTTCGCGAGCAATTCCCGACCATCGAACATCGCGTGCGAAAAGCGGTAGATATGCGCGAGGTGGTTGCCTTCGAGTGCCGGCGGACACGCGGTCACTGGCACATGGTGCAGATCGCACAGCGTCCATACGCGGGTCCACGCGCTCGGATCGCCGACAAAGCCGACATACGACTCGGTCGAACGCACGTTGATGCGCAAGCGCCGCATCAGTTCGCGCCACTTCGGATACGCGTCGTGTAACTGATTGATCAGTTCACGCTCGGCATAGAAGTGACCTCGATGGAGATAGAACTGCGAACGCAGCGTCTGACCATCGCCGACGCGCGGTAGCCGATCGATGCAACATGCGTTTAATCCGCGCGCTAGCGCCTGATCGAGTAGCAACAGTCCCTGAATTCCTGCTCCGACAATTACACAATCGTACTTCACGTCAATTCCCCTTTCGAACGGCGAGTTGGCCCGATGCAACCCATCGTACAAGCCAACAATGATGGGAAAGTGAGGAGCATGAATCCGTTTCGATTGGCGTTCAGGCGGCGGGCTCCGCCGGCTCGTCGTTCCGTGTCCGCTCGTTCTGCGCGAGTTCGCTGTTCCTTCTGAACGCGGCGGTATCGATGCGCCGTTTCAGGCGCTTGAGCGTGTTGCCCGCCGCACACGCGGAGACGCGGTTGACGAGCGCGAACAGATTGCGGTCGCGGCCTTGCGCTAGCGCGGCCGTCCTGCCGCCAATGCCGACCTTCATCAGGCAATGCATCGCATGTCCGCCGCGCGGACCGTCGACATCCTCGAGATGCACGGTGACGTGCGAAATGCGGCGCGCGATGCGCGCGAACGTTTCCTTGATCCGCTTATGCACGTGTTCGCGAAGCGCGTCCGATTCGGTACGCGACAAGTGCAGCCCTGAAGTCTGAATGCTGATCTCCATCACAATCTCCTGTTCCGTTTCGTACGCTGACGGGTGTCAATCTACGGGGCAACGCACGGCAGGAATAGTCGAATTTTTCTGATGATCGGTTCGGTCCTTGCGAAGTAACGCATGACGGCCCGCCGGCGCGGGTTCGTACGCGCTCCCGACGCGCGCATGCGGTGCTCACTTTCATCTCATTCTCGGCTTCTACGATGCGTTCCATCGACGAGCCATGCCTGTTTCCGCTTCCGCGGACCATGCGCAATAACCGTTTCCGATGCGCGTCGACCGAATCGCAGCGCTCGCTTGCGCCGCGCCGCGAGTCTCACTGGGTGATAGGAGAACATGATGTTTGCGTATTTACTCGAAAAGCTGGGCGAATGGATCGAACGTGCCGAACATCGGCGCCGCCATGACTATCTTGCACAGGCATCGGACCTCGTCGACCTCGAACGGCGGATGCGCTCGCTCGAGCGCAACGGCTACCCGTACTGAGCGACGTGCGGGCCGCGGGCTGAATCTCACGCCCGCGCTTGCCGCTGCAGAATAACGTTGGTCTTACTAAGGATCGCCATGAAACAAGAGTCGCTATCACACTGTCCCGATCGCACCGACGCAGCGGTACTGCGTGTCGGTTTCGAAACCCGTTCGCGCGCGACACGAGACGGCCAATCGGAACGCCACATCCGTTCGCCGAGTGATCCGGCAGTAGGTCTTTTCGCACGCTTATGTATTTCCGTCAGGCGTGTTTTCACGCGCAACGCGCCGGATGACGGATCTCCGTGCGATGTCGAAGCGCGCCTGCTCGAACTCGAGACGCACAAGTTGAACACGCAGCATCTTGGCAACCTGCGGGACTAACCATCGGCGCTACGCGTCATCGGTTGTCTTGCCCCGCGCTTTTAACAGACCATTCCGTTACGGAATCGCACGGTTTTTCGTTTTCGACAGGTTACTTTTCCATAGCGATATAAACGGGCGGCGTGGGGGCGTAACATCGACACGACCGCCAGTCTCAAAGCAACGCGTCGCCAGCCTGCGACACGGCCGAACCCTGGTCTGACCTATGGCCTGACGATCATCAGCGGTCCCTTCTTGCATCGACAACGATCGAGTATCTTTGTGACCGTGACCGGCAGACCATGATCCCGCTCTTTCAAGCGTCTCATCGTGATCACCGCTGGTGGGAAGCATGGGCGCGCTGGATGCGCGCCGACCTGGCCCACCCGTCTGACTTTCTGCGCCGGCTGGCGCTTGGATGGGCCGGTGGAACCATCGCGCTCGGTGTGATCGGTTTGGTCTGCTACAAACTTGGCCTTGACGCGGTCGCTGCCGAATCGATTTTCCTGATCGCGATCGTGCTGATCTCGCTGGTGGGCAGTTTCACGATGTCGATCGGGCTATGCATCGTCGCCGTGCTGTATATCGACTTCTTCTTCATCAAACCGACACTGACTTTCGATATCCAGTACAAACAGGACATCCCCGCGTTGCTGACGTTCAGCATCGCGTCGCTGGCGATTACCGGGCTTGTGCGGCACGTGCGCATGCTCGGCGAAACGCAGATCGAGCAGGCGCGTCTGCTCGATCTCACGCACGACACGGTCATCGTGCGCGATATGGACGGGGTGATCCTGTTCTGGAATTTCGGCGCCGAAGAAATGTACGGCTGGCGAAAACGCGAAGCGATCGGCAAGATCATCCATACGCTATTGAAAACGCGCTTCCCCGTTTCGCTCGACGATGCGACCGACACGCTGCTGCGCACCGGACGTTGGGAAGGCGAACTGATTCATACGCGCTGCGACGGCACCGAGCTCGTGATAGCGAGCCGCTGGTCATTGCAGCGCAACGGCAACGGACGCGCGCTCGCGACGCTGGAAACCGGCAATGACGTCACGGCGCGCAAGCAGGCCGAACAGGCGCTGCGGCGCAGCCAGGCCACCTATCTCGCCGAGGCGCAGCGCTTGAGCCGCACGGGCAGCTTCGGCTGGAACGTATGGAGCGGCGAAGTGGTCTGGTCCGAGCAGACCTTCCGCATCTTCGAATTCGACCCGCACGTGGTGCCGACGCTCGAACTGGTGCTGCAGCGCGTGCATCCTGAAGATGTCGAACGGTTTCGCAATACGATCGGCGATGCGTCGACGCATAAGCAGGATTTCGACTTCGAATTCCGTCTGGTGTTGCCTGATGGCGCGATTAAATACCTGCACGTGGTCGCGCACGTGATGAAGGACGAGCCGGAACGGCTGCACTATGCCGGCGCCGTGATGGACGTGACCGAGGCGAGACAGGCGGAGCAGCAGTTGCATCATGCGCAATCCGAACTGGCGCGGGTGACGCGCGTCACCACGCTGGGCGAGCTGTCCGCGTCGATCGCGCACGAAGTCGGCCAGCCGCTCGCGGCGATCGTGACAAGTGGCGAGGCATGCCTGCGCTGGCTCGAGCGTCAGCCGCCGGAGCCCGACGAGGTGCGCGCCGGCGTCATGCGGATGGTCGGCGAAGGCCGTCGCGCGACCGAAATCGTGCGACGTATCCGTACGCTCGCACGAAAGGATACCGGGCAAAAAGTGCCGCTCGGTTTGAACGATGTGGTCAACGATGTCATTTCGCTCACGCAGCGCGAAGTGCTGAGCCACCAGGTACCGCTGCGCGTGCGACTCGCGCCGCTGCTGCCGCCGGTACTCGGCGACCGTGTGCAACTGCAGCAGGTGCTGATCAATCTTGTGATGAACGGAATACAGGCGATGGACGGCGTCACCGGCTGGGCGCGCGAATTATCGATCGAAACGGGCCTCACGCCCGACGGCAATGTGCGGCTGACGGTGCGCGACTGCGGCACCGGCATCGACCCGCACCACGCGGAGCGGCTGTTCGATGCATTCTTCAGCACGAAACCGCACGGGATGGGCATGGGACTGTCCATTTGCCGCTCGATCATCGATTCGCACGGCGGAAAGATCAAGGTGTTCAACAATGAAGCGCACGGGGCAACATTTCAGTGCGTGTTGCCCCCGCTTGCAAAAGAAGCCGCGTGAACCGCGGCGCATGGAATTTTTTTTCCAGCCGGTATTGCTTTCGCTGCAAAAGCGAAACAACTACTATCTATACTGCATGCAACGATAATCATTTATTGAACAGGCAGCGGCTTCGTGTACCGTTCACGGTCGACCGCTGCAGTTGGAGGGACACATGAATTCGCAGCAGTTGAATTCGGCTTCGACTGGCGTGGCGGCGCAGGCGGCGCCGTCAGTGGTCTATGTGGTCGACGATGACGAAGCAATGCGCACCGCGCTTGGCGCGTTGCTGCGCTCAGTGGGCTTGCGCGTCGAAACCTTTGCGTCTTCGCGCGCGTTTCTCGATTACCCGAAGTCCACGGTGCCGAGCTGCCTCGTGCTCGATGTCCGGCTACGTGGCGAAAGCGGCCTTGCGTTTCAGGAGGAAGTGGCCAAGACCGACATGCGCATTCCGATCGTGTTCATGACCGGACACGGCGACATTGCGATGTCGGTGAAAGCAATGAAGGCCGGCGCGCTCGATTTCTTTACGAAGCCCTTTCGAGACCAGGACATGCTCGATGCGGTCGCCCATGCGCTTGCGCAAGACGCGAAGCGTATCGACGCCGAACACGCGGTCGCATCGGTGCGCTCGTGCTACCACACGTTGACGCCGCGCGAACAGCAGGTGATGGAGTACGTGGTGGTGGGCCTGATGAACAAGCAGATCGCCGCGGAAATGAAACTGAGCGAGATCACCGTGAAGATTCACCGCGGCCAGGTGATGAAGAAGATGGAAGCGCGCTCGGTGGCCGATCTGGTCAGGAAGGCCGAAGCGATCGGTATCGGCACGCACGGTGAACGCGCATCCTGACACATGCCTTGTGGTTTCGTTACGGAGAACCGAGCGCCGTGGTCAGCCAGTGCGCGATGACGTTTGCGTCGATCGGTTTTTCCAGCAGTGCCAATGCGCCTTGCGCCTGCGTTTGCGCGTGCAGAAACGCGGTGGGAAAGGCGGTAATGAAAATGGTGGGCGGCGCGTAACCTTGCTTTAACAGGCAGTCGTGCAATTCAATGCCGGACATACCCGGCATACGAATATCGGAAATCAGAAACGAAGTTTCGTCGACACGTCCGGAATTGAGGAACGCCTCTGCGGACGCAAAATCGTTGACATCCCAACCGAATGAGCGAATGAGGCTTGCAGTTGCGAGACGGACAGCGTCGTCGTCATCGACAATGCTAACAAGGTGGGACGTATCCACGCGGCGGACCCTGAGTTTCGAAAATAACTCCGCAAATTTACGGATCCAGGCCGTGCCATTTTCTCTTTTGCTTTCAAGAGAATAGATCGCGGGATGCGGCCCGCAAATCATACAAACGTATAGCGCGGCCGCCTATTAGCGGTGCTACGTAGACGAGCGCGGCGCCGTGCAAGCGGGCCTCCGGCGCTAAGCCATCGTTAAGCTATTCCAATTACATAATCCTGCAAAGTCGATCATCACGCGCTTCTTGTGCAAAGCGATAAACCGATCGATTAATGCGCGGCCGCGTGCATGTCGTGAATGAGAATCGCCGCGACTTTTGTCATTGAATCGATGCTTCACTGCAGCGAATACGACCGACTGCAAAACCAGCCGTCGGCTTTACGTCGTCGCGGAGAACGACAGAAGCCGCCGGCCGGAGGCCACTCAAAATCAGTTGCCTGCTTCGTGCTTCGTGAGGTTGTTCTTCACCGACTTGACGCCTGCCACGCTCTGCGCCGCGGTCGTCGCAACCGGGATCATCGATTCATCCTCGACGGTCCCGTCAAGCGTGACGACGCCATGCCGCGCAACGACGCGGATATCGGACGATTCGACCTTATGCGTCGTCAGCGCATGACGCACTTGCGCTTCGAGCTTGTGGTCGGCGTGCCACTTCTGCTCGTGGGTCGGCTTCGCCGCGGGCGCGGAAGCCGCCGCGGTGTCGTCCTGAGCCTGAACGGCTTCAAAGCCAACGGATAACATCAGAGCAATACTGGTACCGACCAACATCTTTAACGGCTTGTTCACATGGACCTCCATCGTTGCCAAGGGTGATTTCTGCGGGCGTCGAACACGCCCGTTTCTTTGCTGCTGATCTTCGATTGCTTCTTGTCACGTGGTTCTTTTTTCGAGAACGCTAGCCTGTACCCGCTTCGTTTGCGCGTTTTGCGCGCTTATTACCATGTCCCGCTTCGATGTACTTCAAGGATTACCGGTTCAACCTCGTGCTGCTTTATCATTCGATCGGCGCAACCAGCACGCACGCCGCGAGCATCATCGAGCCGGCGTTGGCCGGCGCGAGCCGATAGTGCGAAGGGCGATAGACCACGTCGCCACGATGGATCCGCTGTCCGCTCAGTGCGCAAAAGCCGTCGCTCGATGCGCGCGCGATGCGCCACACCTGGTCGCCGTAATGGCACGAGGTGGCGTCGCCCCACGTGACGATGGCCGTTCTGCTGGTCGGCCGCTCGAGCACCTTGATCTTCGCGTCGCGTTCGCCGGCCGCGCAACCTGCCGCCGTCACGCGTCGTTGCACGTGACGGCTTGCGGGAACCGCGTCGTATCGTGTTCTTTCCGCCGTTCGGGACAGCGAGTGGAGCAGACCTAACGTCTGCGACCAAGGATCGGTCCGGCTGTGTTTCGCATGCATCGAGCGGTCCCTCCATCGTTGCTCGTGGAGGTCCTCGCGCGGTGCGCTTCGCGAAGGCCACGTCTGTCAGGCGGTCCCGCTACGTTAACGCGATGTCCGTCCGACGGCCATTCCACCAACGTGTGCCACGGTGATACGAAAGTTTAGGCGGGATGTGGGATTGGGATAACGGCGATCGCTAAACGGTCAGTTCGCCTTCCTGAGTCGAACGCGCGGCGACCGGCACGCCGCGCAGTTCGCGCTCGAATGGACGATCGGCGTCGCGTACACCGGTGTCCGCACGCCGCGCGAATGCCGCTTCGCATTGCCCGAGCAGCCAACCGCAGCATGCCCAGAACATCAGCGCGGTCGACTGCCACATGAAATCGTCCGTCATATTTTTCGCGAGCATGCCGAGCAGCAGCGCAAGACCCGCCCGGCAAAGGAACGGACGTGTGGCGCGTAGTGCGAGAAAGCGCCATGCAACGCTCGCGAACAGCGCGAGTTGCAACGCGAGGCCAACCACGCCGGTTTGCAGGAGCGTATTCAGAAACAGGTTATGCGCGTGCGTTTTTGCGTTCTCGTCGAGCTTGAGCAGCGACGCGGGAATCAGCTTTCCATACGCGATGGACGGCAGCGGCTTGCCGAAGCCGACGCCAAGCCATGGATGGTGGTGCAACTGGCTGATGTAGAACGCCCAGATCTTCGGGCGTGTGTCGGTGGAGGTCATCACGTCGATGCGGCTCAGGCGGCGCAGGCGGTCGAGCAGATCGGCGGACGACGCCGTGTTGGGGTGGCGAGGAGATTGCGCGGACTCGGTGCCGGTTGCGTCCGGCGCGGGCTGTCCGTTGCCGGTGGGCAGCATGATGTGGCCTGGCGTGGCGGCGGCAGCGGTAGGAGCAAAGGTCATCAGGCGCACGCGGTTGCTGAACACCGTCGCGCAGGCCACCGCGACCAGCAGCGTGCCGAGCACCAGATAGTCACGGCGACGCTCGGCCCACACGCCCGCACGTGGCCAGAGCAAGACCACCGCGACGACGGCAAGCGCGATCCAGAAGAAACGGTTGAGGGTTGCCGCGCCGATCACCACGCAAAAGAGGACGCCGACGATGCCGATCGCCCGGGTGGCGCGCACCGCTGCCATCGCCGCAAAAACGGAGATGGCCATCAGCGCGACCGTGCTCGTGTGGCCGACCCGTGCGTAGAAGTGCAGAAGGCCCGGCTTGGGTGCGGCCGGGTCAAGAAAATGAAAGCCGACGACGCTTGCGACCGCAAGCGCGCCGCACGCCAGCCACGACGCGGCTTGCATCCGGCGTTGATAGACTGCTTCGCGGCCGAGTAGCCAGAACGCATAAAAACACACCAGCGGATACGCGATCTCATCGAGCCACGCATGCAACGTCGCTTCGGCGTCGACGCTCCAGAAAGCGGAGAGCAACGCCCATGCTGCCCACAGCCCAAGCGGCACGGACAACGGGAAACCGATCTCCTGCGGAGCGGAGAGCAGCGATTGAACGACGAGGAAGAGGATGATCGCGCCAACCAGACCGATACCGGCGAATTTGATCGCCGTCATGTGATCGAACATCATCACGAATAGCAGAACAGCGCACACGCCCGATAAGACTTCCCCGACCCAGGACCTGAGCCTTAGGTTCACGATGTCAGATTTTCCTAGTGTTTTCGGTTGGGGGTGGATTTTACGGGATATGCAAGACGGTTGCGTGTCGGGGGTATTGACTTCTTCGGGCAGAGCTACCCGAATTCGTTGGCTGCGCGCACGATCGTGCGGAGGTGGGCTAGGCGATATGAGCACTGGCCGCGTTTGCCGTCGGCCAGTGCTCATCCGGATGCGCTGTGCTAACTACACGTTTGCAAGGTAATCCAAGGGACTTTGGCAATACACGTCACACCGCCATCGCGGGCGTGACCATTGGCTTAGGTGTCGCGACGCGAATCGGCGCGTCTCCACGTACGAAGTCGCCGCTGCCCGCATCCAACCTGAACACCGCCACCGCCTGCCGCAACGCATCCGTCTGTTCTTCAAGCGAGCGCGCCGCCGCAGCCGCCTCTTCGACCAGCGCCGCATTGTTCTGCGTCACCTGATCGATCTGCGCGATTTCATGATTCACCTGCTCGATGCGCGCGCTTTGCGCGCCGGCGGCACCCTCGATTTCGCCCATGATGCCGGTCATCCGCTCAACAGCCTGACGCGCATCCGACATCGTGCCACCCGCCTGCGTAACCAGCGACGCACCCAATTCGACCTGCGCCGCCGACTCCCCGAGCAGTTCCTTGATCTCCTTCGCCGCGGTCGCCGAGCGTTGCGCAAGCGTGCGCACCTCGGCCGCGACGACCGAGAAGCCGCGCCCTTCTTCGCCCGCACGCGCCGCCTCGACCGCCGCATTCAGCGCGAGAATATTCGTCTGAAACGCGATGCCTTCAATCACGCCAGTGATTTCCGTCACCTTGCGCGACGAGCCGGTGATGCCGTTCATCGTGTCGATCACGCGATTCACGACATCGGCGCCGCGACTCACCGTCTCTAACGCGCCCTGCGCGAGCCGGCTCGCTTCTTTTGCGTTATCCGCGTTCTGCCTGACCGTGGTCGACATCTGCTCGATGCTCGCCGCAGTGCGCTCCAGCGCGGCGGCCTGCTGCCCGGTACGATTCGACAGGTCGAGGTTACCCGCGGCAATTTCCGTGACCCCATGCGCGATCGCATGGCTACCGCTGCGCACGCCGGCGACCGTGTTCGCGAGCCCGTCGCGCATCTGCGCGAGCGCGGCCAATAGCTGGCCCATTTCGTTGCGCGAACGGCTCACCACGCCGACCGTCAGGTCGCCGGCCGCGATACTGCGAAAGTGCGCGATCGTCTGCTCGATCGGTCGCACCAGCGCAATCGACATCGCCACACGCGCCAGCACGCCGATCACGATCGCCGCGAGACCCACCGCGCCGAACGCGAATCCCGATACCTGGAAACGCCGCGCGGCCGTTTCGGCGTCACCGCGCTGGTTATCGGCCTGCAGGCGTTGCAGCGCTTCGATCGCCTTCGCGTAAGGCGCGTAGTAGCGGTCCGCGGTTTCGCCCTGAATCGTGCGGAACGTGTTGAAGTCGTTTTCGACCAGCGCCTTGTATTCGGGCTCGAGCGCGTCGGCCACCAGCGCCGCGCGCGCTTTCGCCGCCTCCTGCGCGAGCGCGCGCTCCGCATCGCTGCCGAACGGGCCGTCCGCATAGGCATTGAAGTCATTGTTCGAATCGGCGAGCAGCTTGTGCGCGGCGCTGAGCATGTCCTCGGTCGCCTTGCCGACGCTGAAGAGCGTCTCGTAGCTGCCGAGCGCGAGCCGCACCTGCAGCAGCTTCTCCGAGCTCGCGTTCAGTGACGCGAGCGACACCGAGCCGCGCTGTGCGTCGCGCAGGCCGTCGTTGACCTCCTTCAGCGCGCCGTAGCCGACGCCGATCACCGTCAGCAGCAGTGCGACGAACAGGACGATGATGAAAGTCAGTCCCCCGCGGATTGTTATCTTATTGAGCATGAGGTCTCCGGATCATGGTGGCGGACGTGTATTGGAATCTCCGATCTCGTCATAACGGCAGCGCAGCCGCATCGGCGGATAGGGGGAATCCATGAGGCGCCGCACGGATGCGCAATAGATCATTTGTATAATCGCGTGTTTCGTGCTCCGGCCGGCCCTTCCCGTTCCTTTCCATGCTTAGCTTCGCGCTCGGATTTATCGTTTCCCTGCTGACCACGCTGCTGATCGTGCGCTACGCGCATTTGCACGAACGGTTTTCTCTGGACACGGATCTGGCCGGCGCCCAGAAATTCCATGTGCGGCCGGTGCCGCGGGTCGGCGGGTTGGGCATTCTGATCGGTCTGGTGGCGTCGGCCGTGGAATTGCACCACGCTTATCCGGCCGTCTCCACCGGCATTCTGTTTCTGGTTGCATGTGGGCTGCCCGCGTTCGGGGCCGGGCTGGTCGAGGACATGACCAAGCGTGTTTCGCCGCTGACGCGCCTGCTCTGCACGATGGCCGCCGCCGCGCTTGCGTACTTTCTGCTCGACATCGCGGTCACGCGCATCAGCGTGCCGCCACTCGATTTTCTGCTGACGTATGCGGCGATTTCATTCGTGGTCACCGTGCTCGCGGTCGCGGCGCTCGCGAATGCGGTCAATATCATCGACGGGTTCAACGGGCTCGCGTCGATGGTCGCGATGATGATGTTCGCGTCGCTTGGTTATGTCGCGTTCCAGGTGCATGACCCGATCGTCCTGTCCGCGTCGCTGATCATGATGGGCGCGGTGTTGGGCTTCTTTATCTGGAACTTCCCGGCGGGGCTGATTTTTCTTGGCGACGGTGGCGCGTATTTCATCGGCTTCATGCTCGCCGAGCTGTCAATCATGCTCGTGATGCGCAATCGCGATGTGTCCGCGTGGTATCCGGTGCTGCTGTTCATGTACCCGATCTTCGAGACGTGTTTCTCTATCTACCGGAAGAAGTTTATTCGCGGGATATCACCGGGTATTCCGGACGGCGTGCATCTGCATATGCTGGTCTACAAGCGGCTGATGCGTTGGGCGGTGGGCGTGAAGACCGCGCGTGAGCTCACGCAGCGCAATTCGCTGACGTCGCCTTATCTGTGGCTGCTTTGCCTGATTGCGGTGATTCCGGCGACGCTGTTCTGGCGACACACGGTGCACCTGTTCTGCTTCGTCGTGGTGTTCGCGGCGACTTATGTTTGGCTGTATGTGAGCATTGTGCGGTTCAAGTCGCCGCGGTGGATGGTGGTGCGCAAGGGGCGGCGCTCCTAGTTGCCGCCGCTTTCGCGCTGCGCGCGCATGAACCCTTGCCAGCGTCGGTCGATGGTCCAGCCGACGATCGCGAGCACCCCATACCAGACGGCGACCATCACCCATTGCACCACTTCCGGCAGATTCAGCGCCATCAGTGCGATCGATGAACCGACCAGCATCAGCCAGTAGTAGAGCAGCGCGACCGGCACATGCGTGCCGCTCAGTCGAACGAGCCGTTGATAGTAATGTTCACGGTGCGCCTGCCAGACCTTCTCGCCTCGCGCGAGCCGGCGCAGCAACGTGACGGTCGCATCGGCGATAAACGGCGCGAACGCGAGCGCGGGAAACCACACGGGCCACACCCCGTGCTGCCAGCCCCAGAAGCCGAGCGCGCCGGAGAAGAAGCCGAGCGGAACCGAACCGACATCACCGAGAAAGATCCGCGCAGGGTTGAAGTTGAGCACCAGAAAGCCCAACGCCGCACCCGCAATTACCGCCGCAGCGAGCGCCAGTTCTGGCTGCGCCGGCACAGCGGCCACTGCATAGGTCCCAAAGCCGAATACCGCCATGCCGCCCGCGAGGCCGTTCGAACCGTCCATAAAGTTGAACAGGTTCACGAGCCAGACGATCGCAATCACTGCGGCCGCCGCGAGCCACCAGCTGATATCCACCGCCGCAAGCGCGACCGCCGCGGCCGCCACCACGATGTGCGCCGCAAAGCGTACGCGCGCCGGCAGTCCGCGCCGGTCGTCGATCAGCGATACGACGCCGAGCACCACTGCGCCGGCGGCGAAAAGACGCAATGCCGGAGCCTCGAACGCAATTAGCAGCAAGGCCGCCGGCAATACGCCCCAGCCGCCGATGCGCGGCACCGGGCGCGTGTGAAGCGAACGCTGGTTTGGCACGTCGATCGCGATCTTCCACGCCCAGCCGGTGCGCAACAGCATGGCGAGAATGCCGAAACAGAGCACCGCGGCCAACGCGGCAACCGCGAGTAACGCGAGTGGGGAGGCCGTATGCATATCAGCGCGACTCTCTAAATGCGCGAACCGTTTCCGCCAGCCCTTGCGACACCGAGCGCGGTGGTGTCCAGCCCAATTCGCGCGGCAGACGTGTGCAATCGAGTCGCAGCGAGCTCGTCAGCCGCTGGACTTGCGGGCCCTTGCCTGCCGCTTTGCCTGCCGCACGCAGCCACGCGACAGGGACCGGCCATAGCCGCGCCGGACGATGCAGCTCGCCTGCAATTGCGCGAATCATGCCGGTGACCGTCAAGTCGTCGAGATCGCTCACATGGAAGACTCCGCCGACGGGGCCAGCGTGCGTCGCCAAGGTGCGGATTGCGTCCGCGAGGTTACCGACGTAGACCATGCTGCGCCGTGCATCGACGGCGCCGAGCGGCAGCGGCACGCCGCGTTCGACCGCCTTGATCAAGCCGAGAAAGTTCGCGCGCACGCCGGGCCCGTAGACGAGCGGCGGCCTGACGATCGCGATCTCCACGCCGTTCGCACGGCCGAACGCGGTCAGCGCGGTCTCGGCTTCGAACTTCGAAATGCCATAAGGATCGACCGGCGCGGGTGGATCGTCTTCGCGCCAGGGGCGGCCCGGCTCGCCTTCGCCGAGCGCCTTCACGCTGCTGACAAAGACGATGCGCCGTGCGCCCGCTCGATGTGCGGCGCGTGCTGCGTTCAGCGTACCGTCGACATTGGTCGCCCGGTATGCGGCGAGCGGGTCGACCGAGTCGTCGGTCATCATATGCACGCGCGCCGCGAGATGGATGAGCACATCGCATGGTGCGAGCGCCGGGTCGCCGGCTGCAAGACTCGCGAAGTTGTCATCGGCGACGATGACTTCACGAACGCGCGAGTCGCGTACGCCAACATGCCGCACCAACGCGGTCACGTCGTGGTCCGTGTCGCACAACAGCGCACAGAGCGCGCGGCCGACAAAGCCGTTTGCTCCTGTTACTGCGATCCGCATTCACGATCCTTTTGCATGCGTTCCATTTGCATACGCTTGCGTGAGCGCCCTCACCCGACTACTGAACGATAGACATTGGCGGTTTGCTCGACGGTGGACTCCCACGTGAGCTCGGCCGCGCGCCGCAAACCCTTCGCGATCAACTCGTTACGCAATGGCTCGTCGTTGAGCAGCCGTTCGAGTCCGGCCGCGATCTCTTCGACCGAATACGGGTTGACCTCCAGCGCGGCGCCATCCACGACTTCCGGAATCGATGTGACGTTCGACGTCAGCACGGGCACGCCGCTCGCCAACGCTTCCGCCACCGGCAAACCGAACCCTTCAAAGAGCGACGGGTAGCCGAACACCGCGGCCGACGCGTAGAGCTTCAACAGTGCCGCACGCGACACGTACCCCGGCGCGACCAGTTGCCCCGCCTGCAGGAGCGGCTCGACATCGCGCATCAAGGCGGTATTCATCCAGCCGTCCGCGCCGATCAGCACGAGCGGGAAGGCATGTCGCAAATCCGCCGGCAGCCGCGCGAACGCTTCGACGAGGCGCCGCAGGTTCTTGCGCGGTTGCAGTGTACACACTGACAGCACGAAACCCCGATAGCGCAGACCGAGATCGGCCAGCGCAGGCACGCACTCTTCTTCTGAATAAGGCCGAAACGTTGGCTCGACGCCAAGATGGATCGTGACGACCTTCTCATCGGGCAAGCCGTAGATTTCGTGAATGTCCTTCTTCGTATAGAAGCTGTCCGCGATTACCTTGTGCGCCTGTTTGAGCGTGCGCGGCAAACCGTCGTCGAGATAATCGACGGCAACGCGCGGATGGAATTCCGGAAAACGACGATGCGACAGATCGTGAATCGTGACGACGTTCGGTCCTTTGTAGCGCGACGCGATGAAATTCGTTTCGTGGTACAGATAGCCGCGCTGTTCGAAATGCTTGCGCACTTGCGCGGACTTGATGCTGCGCACGATGGTTCGGGACTTATAGATGCCCGGCACGTAGCGCGCGGCCCGTAATGCCGATGCGGTCCAGCCTTCGCTGAATTGTGCGGCTTTTCCGAGCGCGGCCTCGTCGCGCATCAGCGTGTCGAGGCTCTCTCCCTGATAGACGGTCGACCCGACCCACCCTGCGATATCTTCGACGTCCGTCTTTCCGATCAGTCCTTCGAGCAGATGCTGGGTGTAGTAGCCGATGCCGCTTCTGGGCGGCCTCAGCGAATTCAAATCGTAAAGCAGTTTCATCAGATTGCGTGTGGTGCCGATGGGTGACGGGCCAACGGAGCGACGCGCGGCGCATTCATGCAGGCGCCGCCGCAGCGATATTGGATTGCTGGTGTGTGAGACTGGAAAGCGTGCAACCGCGTGTCAGCCCTGCATGACCTGGCGCACGGGCTGAACGGGTTGCAACGCGGGCGGCGTGACCGGCTGATATTCCGGCACCCAACGCCGCAGGTCGCGCCGCACCTCGTCATCTTGCAGCACACGGTTTTGCATCAGCCACGGCAACAACTCGTCGAGCAGGTTGTTCGGCACTTCGCGCGCACGGGCGATGCGCAGCTTCGGATGAGGCGTACGCACAGTGGCCTCGTCGTCGGCCAACAGCTCTTCGTAGAGTTTTTCGCCGGGGCGCAAACCGGTGAACACGATTTGCACCTGCTCTTCGGTGAAGCCGTACAGACGGATCAGATCGCGCGCGAGATCGACAATCTTCACCGGCTGCCCCATGTCGAGCACGAAGATCTCACCGCCCCTGCCCATACTCGACGCCTGCAGCACCAGTTGCGACGCCTCCGGAATGGTCATGAAGAAGCGCGTGATCTCGGGATGGGTGACCGTCACCGGGCCGCCCTTGGCGATCTGCTGCTGGAACTTGGGAATCACGCTGCCGGCGCTGCCGAGCACGTTGCCGAAGCGCACTGTTTCGAGCTTCGTGCGCGTGGTGGTTTGCTGCAACGCCTGGCAAGCCATTTCCGCGAGCCGCTTGCTCGCGCCCATCACATTGGTAGGATTGACCGCCTTGTCGGTGGAGATCAGTACAAAGTGCTTCACGCCATGACGGATTGCCGCACGCGCGACGCGATAAGTGCCGAGCACGTTGTTGCGGACCGCTTGCCACGCGTTCTGTTCTTCCATCAGCGGCACGTGCTTGTAGGCGGCGGCGTGAAAGAGGATGTGCGGTGTGTGGCGCGAGATGACTTCGTCGAGCAGCAATGAATCTTTCGCGTCGCCAATCACTGGAATGAGCGGGACGCCGGGGAAGCGATCGCGCAGTTCCTCGGTCAACTGGTACGTTGCGAATTCGGAAATGTCGTAGGCAATGAGTTGTGCCGGATCGAAGCGCAGGATCTGGCGGCAGAGTTCGGAGCCGATCGAGCCGCCTGCACCGGTGACCATCACGACGCGGTTGCGCAGCAGTGCTTCGACGTGGGGAGTGTCGATACGGACAGGTTCGCGGCCGAGCAGGTCTTCGAGGTCGATCTGACGGATACGCGACAGGAAGCCCTGGCCTTGCGACACCGCGGTCAGCGCCGGCAATACCATCGCCTTGACGCCAGCGCGCACACACAGCGTGGCGGCGCGGCGCTGCGCCTCGACTGACGCGGACGGGATGGCGATGATCGCGAATTCGGTCTTCAGTTCGGCGGCAAGGCGCGGCAAGTCGCCGATGCTGCCCAACACCTTGTAGCCGTAGATCTCGCGGCCTTGTTTGGAAGTCTCATCGTCGAGCAAGCCAACGAGCCGCCACTCCGCCGAACGGGATAGCTCACGTGCGAGACTCGCACCGGCGGTACCGGCACCTAACACGATGACGGGTTTGCCCTGGGCGACCAACCCGCCATAGCGGCGGAATTCCTTCGCGGTGCGGTAAAGCGCGCGCGAACCGCCCATGATCAGGAAGAGCAGCAACGGCGACACTAGCAGCACCGAGCGCGGGATGATAGGCAAGGGTTGCAGCATCACCGCGCCGATCATCACAACCAATGCGCCGACACCGACCGCCTTCGATATGCGAATCAGATCGGGCAGACTCGCGAACACCCACATGCCGCGATACAGCCCGAAGATGCGGAATAGGATTGCATAGGTGACGACGACGCCGGACAGCGCATGCATGCCGCCCATGCGAAAGGCGTCAGGGACGTCACCGTTGAAACGCAGCACATACGCCGAAATCCATGCGAGCGCCACCGCGCACGTATCGAAGCCAAACGCGCATAGAGATAGCCACGACGACCTGAATCGATACATATCCCGGGGTACCTCTGAGGTTTGTGGATTTATATGGTTAATCTGATTCCGCGTGCCGCTCTCCCGGCACTCGATGTCCCGACCGACTGTGGCACGGTCGGTCGCATTGCGGAATTAAACGAGCCTTCGAACAGCAAGCATTATGCCAAGGGCTCCGCCTCGTGGGCAAACAAACGTGTCACTGAGTGTGCGGCTTTGCAGGTAAGCCCGGTGACGGCGACAAAGATACCGCGAGCGGGCCGTGTTGACGACTCGGACAAGCGGCAAATGTTGCAAAAAGCGTAACCAGATGTACTTGTTTTGGCGACTTCAATTGCGAAATCCGCTAGAATCGCCGTCTGCGTGACCGTTTTGGCGCCAATTTTCTGAATAAATTCATGAACATCATTCCCGTGATCATTTGCGGAGGCGCTGGCACGCGCCTATGGCCGGTTTCGCGAGAAACATTTCCGAAGCCACTGCTCAAGTTGGCTGACGGGCAAAGCCTTCTGCAGAAAACTTTTGCTCGCGCGGCGGATGTCGCAACGATCCACGAATTGCTGATCGTCACGAATCGTGAAACGTACTTCCTGACGAAGGACGAATGCGTCTGCGTCGGAACGGATGTCGAACGTGTCGACTATGTGCTCGAGCCTGTAGCACGCAATACCGCTGCGGCAATCGGCGTCGCCGCGGCCGTCGTGCGTGAGCGGCATGGGCCGGACGCGATCATGCTGGTGATGCCGGCGGATCAATTGATCGAGAATCAGGCAGCATTTCGAAGCGCTGTCGAACATGCGGCACAGGCAGCGCAGCAAGGGCACGTCGTCACCTTCGGCATTCGCCCCACTGCTCCCGAAACCGGTTACGGGTACATCGAGTTCGACACGAAACCGCTGGCGAACATGGCCGACGTGCATCAGGTGATTCGCTTCGTCGAGAAACCGGAGCTTAGCGTCGCACAAGAGCTGGTGGCAGGCGGTCGCCATGTGTGGAATGCGGGCATCTTCTGCTTTACCGCGGAGACCATTCTCAACGAACTCGAAAAGCATGCGCCGACGGTTGCGGAGCCCGTGCTCGCCGCGGTGCTGGAAGCGAAGCGCAGCGAATCCGATGACTGCTCGACTATCGAACTTGATGCCGCGCAGTTCCGTAAAGCCGAGGACATCTCGATCGATTACGCGGTGATGGAACGGTCCGATAACGTGGCCGTCGTACCCTGCGACCTAGGATGGAGCGATATCGGTTCGTGGCTCGCGATCAGCGAGCTGACCGCGCCGGACGAACGCGGTAATCGGGTTCACGGTGAGGCTGAGCTGTTCGACGTCGACAATTGCTTCGTGCGAAGTGATGAGCGCTTTATCGGCATGGTGGGTGTCAGCGATGTCATCGTTGTCGATACGGCTGATGCATTGCTGATCGCCGCGCGTGACCGTGCGCAGGACGTCAAGCAGATTGTCGCAAAGCTCAAGCGGACGAATCACGATGCATATCGGCTGCATCGCACGGTTCATCGCCCTTGGGGCACTTACACGGTACTCGAGGAAGGTGAGCGCTTCAAGATGAAGCGGATTGTGGTGAAGCCAGGTGCGTCGCTTTCGTTGCAGATGCATCATCATCGCAGCGAACATTGGATTGTCGTGCGCGGGTGTGCGGATATTGTGAACGGTGACCAGCTTATTTCTCTGCAGCCGAATGAATCGACTTATATTCCGGCGGGACATAAGCATCGGTTGATCAATCCGGGGGTGGTGGACCTTGTGTTGATCGAGGTGCAGTGCGGTGAGTATCTCGGAGAAGACGATATCGTTCGCTTTGAGGATGTGTACGGGCGGGCGCCGGTTGCCTGACTCCAAGCTACACGTAGAAACGTACTACAACGCTCAATTTGATCAGGTCCGTTTGCAGTCGCGGCGCGGATCTGCATTTGCCTGCATCAGCGGACGCAGACCGACGAACAAGGCGACCTGCGAGACACATGCGCGTTCTTCATTTCTTTAAGACGTACAAGCCCGATTCGATGGGCGGGGTAGAAGAGCTGATCGGCCAGATATGCTCAGGCGCGGCAAGGCACGGCGTGACCAGCGACGTGTTGACGGTAAGCGACGATACGTCCACTGTCGACTTCGGTGACCACGTGCACTATCGGGCAAAGCGCAATGTGGAAATTGCCTCGTCGGCATTCTCGATTTCCGCATTCAAGCGTTTCGCCGAATTGGCCGCGCGAGCTGATGTGATTCACTATCACTTCCCATGGCCGTTTGCCGATGTCGTCCACTTTGCGACCCGGACGGGCAAGCCATCAATCGTCACCTATCACTCGGATATCGTGCGGCAGAAGATCCTGCTGCAGATCTACAAGCCACTGCGAGATCGTTTTTTGGCCAGCGTCGATCGAATCGTCGCGACATCACCGAACTATCTTGCGACAAGCAACGTGCTGCAGCGGTTCAAGGATAAAGTCGACATCATTCCGATTGGCCTGGATCAGAAAGCCTACCCGCCTGCATCTACCGAAAAGCTGAAATATTGGCACGAACGAGCGGGATCGAAGTTCTTCCTGTTTGTCGGGAATTTGCGGTACTACAAAGGGCTGCATATATTGCTCGACGCGCTGCACGGAACTGACTTCAAGACAGTAATAGTGGGCGCCGGACCGGTGGAGAACAAATTGCGAGAGCAAGCGGCACGCCTCAACCTCCGGCAGGTCGAGTTTGTTGGTCCGGTCGGCGATGAAGACAAGGTCGCGTTGCTCACGCTATGCCATGCGCTTGCATTCCCGTCGCACTTACGCTCCGAGGCATTCGGAATCTCGCTCCTGGAAGGAGCGATGTTCGGCAAGGCGCTGATTTCAGCAGAAATCGGCACGGGGACCTCGTATGTCAATGCTGCTGGCGTAACGGGCCTCGTGATACCGCCCAACGACGCTCAAGCATTGTGCGCGGCATTGACGCGGCTATGGATGGACGATGCGCTAACCGCGCAACTTGGTGCCGCGGCCCGTCAACGTTTTGAGCACTACTTCACTGCCGACAAGATGGTGGAGTCGTACGTAGCGTTGTACATGCAAATAGCGAACAAGGACGCGCGATAGGATAGCCGAAATCCTTTCGGGATATGGTTTTGGCTACTTTCGGATTTGTTATAATGGCGCCCACCTTCGACACTGCTTTGCAAAACAGCATCACGCGTCGTTGGGGAAACCCAACCACCCAAAATCATCTTCTGTGCCTGGTACGGCATGTCGCGGTTGCGGCGCGCATTGGCCGGACAATTGGAACAGCCGAGGAAATCCAATGAAAGCGGTCATTCTCGCGGGCGGTCTGGGAACCCGTATCTCGGAAGAGACGCACCTGCGACCGAAACCGATGATCGAAATCGGGGGCAAACCCATCCTGTGGCACATCATGAAAATCTATTCCCACCACGGGATTAACGACTTCGTGATCTGCTGCGGGTACAAGGGCTACATCATCAAAGAGTATTTTGCCAATTACTTCTTGCATATGTCCGATGTCACGTTTGACATGCAGGACAATCGCATGGATGTCCATCAGCGCAACGCCGAACCATGGCGCGTTACGTTGATCGATACAGGCGAAGACACGATGACCGGTGGTCGTCTCAAACGTGTAGCACCTTACGTGCGCGATGAAGATGCATTCTGCTTCACATACGGCGACGGGGTAAGCAGTGTCGACATTACCGAGCTTGTCGCGTTTCATCGCAAGCAAGGCACGCTCGCTACATTGACCGCGACCTATCCGCCAGGCCGTTTCGGTGCACTCGACATTCAAGCCGATCACCGTGTGATGACGTTTCAGGAAAAGCCACGGGGTGACGGTGGCATGATCAACGGCGGCTTTTTCGTGCTATCTCCCAAAGTCATGGAATTGCTCGTCGATGACAGCACCGTCTGGGAACGCGAACCGCTCGAAACGCTTGCCGAGCGAGGTCAGTTATCCGCTTATCAGCATCACGGCTTCTGGCAACCAATGGACACCCTGCGCGACAAGACTCTCCTTGAGGACCTATGGCACAAAGGTGACGCCCCGTGGAAGGTGTGGCAAAAATGAACTCGCAATGGTGGCGCGGCAAGCGCGTTCTCCTCACAGGTCATACGGGCTTTAAAGGCACGTGGCTTTCCCTCTGGCTGCATTCACTCGGAGCAGAAGTCACCGGATTCGCCCTTGCACCCAGCACCGAGCCAAGCATGTTTGAGCTCACACGTGCTGCGGAAGGGATGCGCTCAGTCATCGGAGACATCCGCAATCCCGCTGAGATTGCTTCACTCGTTGCGGACGTTCAACCGGAAATCGTATTCCACATGGCCGCGCAACCCTTGGTGCGGTATTCGTACGAAAACCCGATCGAGACGTACCACACTAATGTCCTCGGCACAGTGCATCTGCTCGACGCGCTGCGGCGCGTATCGAGTGTACGCGCCGTCGTGAACGTCACTAGCGATAAGTGCTACGAGAACCGCGAGTGGGTGTGGGGGTATCGCGAACAAGACCCAATGGGCGGATTCGATCCCTACAGCAGTAGCAAGGGTTGTGCGGAACTCGTCATCTCGGCATTCCGCAACTCCTATTTTTCGCCAGACAACTTCGACAAGCATCGCTGTGCCGTCGCGTCTGCCCGGGCGGGAAATGTGATCGGCGGTGGCGATTGGTCAGAGGCTCGCCTGATTCCTGATATCCTCCGCGCGATCGCTCAAAAGGAGGCGGTGAAGATTCGCTATCCGAAGGCAATCCGGCCTTGGCAACATGTCCTAGAACCGCTGTCAGGGTACCTGTTGCTTGCGCAGCGATTGTCTACGGATGGCGCCGCCTTTGCGGAAGGCTGGAACTTCGGACCATCCGACACCGATGTTCGGCCGGTCGAATGGATCGTCGAGCAGATTACCCGTCAGTGGGGAGCGGGTGCGACTTGGGTCGCCGACGGCGGAGATCATCCGCATGAAGCGGCCCATTTGAAGTTGGACTCTTCCAAAGCACGGCAGGTATTGGGTTGGCGGACACGCTGGTCTCTGGCGGATTCGCTTGAACGCATCGTTGCGTGGCATCAGGCATATGTCGGCGGTAAAGACATGCGTGCCTGCACGCTCGCACAAATTGAGGATTACATGCACAACGCCTGATCTCCTGGCGTGCATTTCGATTTCACGGGAACCATTGATATGAGCAAGTTCAACTTCGTCATGATCTCCGCCGGCTTCGAGCACGGTGGCAACGTTACGCACCGTCACCTGGACGGCCATTCGAAACTGCTGGTCTACCCGTTTGAATCACAGTTGGGAAACCGCCGGTTCAATGACTTTCTGGCATCCGTTGAGCGTGTGCAATATCGCTATCCGGAGTTTCCGGAAGGACTGACCGCCGCTGAGCTCTATGAGCAATTGATCGACGAGGAAATGAAAACGTTCCTGCGCAAGCGGAACGGTTCGAAGTTCAAGGATGCGGATCTGGTTCTCAACGAAGCGGATCGTATCGCGGACTTCAAGAAGCTGCTCGGCGACGGCCCGTACACGCGTCGCCAGGTTGTTGAAGCCTTCTTCCGCTCCACGTTTTCGGCATGGAAGAACTACTACACGACGCCCTCTGAGGACATGACGTACGTCGGCTACTCGCCCGCGATCGGTATCGACGCAGACCGCATCGTGCGCGATTTCCCGGATGCGAAGATCGTGCATATCGTGCGCAACCCGTTCTCGGCTTACCGCGATACGAAGCGCCGCCCGTTTCCGCAGCCGCTCAGCATGTACCTGATCACGTGGAACATCTATCACTCGACGGTGGAAATGTATGCGCGCATGTACCCGCGCAACGTGAAGATCTTCCGCTACGAGGATCTGGTCGCGGACAAGGAAGCATTCATGAATGACGTCTCGAAGTTCATCGGCGTCGGCTTCGAGAAATCGATGCTGTACCCGAGCTGGAATGGTGTCGAAATCAAGGACAACATCGCTCCTTGGGGCACGGTTCTGAAGAGCACCGCGGCATACAACGAAGAGATCATCGACGAACTGAACGACGCCGAAAAGACGCAGATTGCGCAAGGCACCACGGCACTGGCTCGCCACTTCAAGTACGACCAGGTGCCGTACCTCGCGAAGTTCTATCGTGCTCAGTAAGCTCCGTCATTTCACTGACGGCGGAGGCAGCGATCTGGCGAGCCTTCGGTCTCGTGTCGACGTGCGGCCGGCATTGGGTGCGGTAGGTGCGCCCAATGCACCGTTCGTCGCGGTGAGCGGTGGAACGCTGGGCGTCTGCTTCATAGCGACTGTAGACGGGCGCGATCGATTCCTAAAGTCGTACGCGTCCGTTCAAGGCAAACCGAATCTCGAGAAGGAAGTTCGGATTCTGACGCATCTCTATGGTGAGATGCTGAGCATCCGGCGAATCGAAGTACCCGAAGACGAAGAGCAAACGCGCGTATGGCTGTTCATGGACGCACTTCGGCCGCTCGATGCACCGCTGGGTCCGCGCGACACGCAGGGGCTTGTTGAAGCATACCGTGCGCAGCTAGCGTCACTACCGGCGGATGCGCTTCAGACTACCGATACGCTGGGAACCCTTATCCACGAAGCGAGCCGAGGCATCTCGAATCTCGTATCAGCAGGCCAGCTCAGTTCCGCCATAAAGCATGAATTGAGCTCGCGCCTTGTATATCTCACGCAGAAGTGGCAATCCTTCTCCTCTTGCGTCGCGCACGGCGATTTGGGACCACACAACATCATGGCTGCCGACTGCCGCCCCGTGGTGATCGACTGGGAAGATGCATTCTGCGGCGTTGACGGATACGACTATCTCTATTGGCTGACATTCTTCGAAAATCGTCGGCACTACAACAAGGACATCCTCGGGCGCACCCCATTGGGTGTAGAAGCTGAAGTGGCGTTGCTCGCGATGATCCTGCTCCTGAAGAGCGAGCTGTCGCTGCGCGCAAATACCCTCGCCGGTAATCAGATTTCTGTTGAGCAACGGATTGGTGAGGTCCTTGCCCTTGCATGAAGGCAGGACGATCGAAACAGGACTGCAGTCGATGCACGTTAGTCAAAACGATCTGGATGAAGTGCTGGTCGCCGCCGACCAAGACCTGCGAGCGTTGCAAAACGCTCGCGTGTTCCTGACCGGCGGGACCGGCTATATAGGCTGTTGGATGCTGACGTGTCTGCTTCATGCCGACTCGAAGTTGAAGCTCGAACTCGGCATCACAACGCTATCGCGAGATCCTCATCGATTCGCCGAGCGTTATCCGCATCTGGCAAATCACAAAGCAGTCGAACTCGTCCAAGGCGACATCCGCGATTTCGCTTTTCCGGCCGGTGCGTTCACACACGTCATTCACGGCGCGACCGACGTAGTTGCCCAACAGACGGCGCTGCAAACATTCGATGTCACCGTCGCGGGTACACGCCGGGTTCTTGATTTCGCCAAGCAGCGCGGCGCGAAGCGCGTGCTCCTAATGAGTTCCGGTGCGGTCTACGGCAAGTTTCCACCGGGAGTCAGCAGCATCGGGGAAGACTACACCGGAGCGCCTTCGACCGATGCCCCGGCTTCGGCGTATGGCATCGGCAAGCTTGCGAGCGAGTGGCTCGGCGCCGCATACGGCGAGTCGGGCGAGATGACCTGTTCGTCTGCACGCATCTTTGCGCAGATCGGCCCCACCCTCGCGCTCGACAAGCAGTTCGCCGCGGGTAATTTCCTGCTCAACGCGCTGCGCGATGAGCCATTCGTGATCAAGGGGGACGGCACGGCAGTGCGTTCATACATGTACGCGACCGATCTCGTGACGTGGCTGCTAGCTGTTCTGGTCCGCGGGAAAGCTGCCCGCGCTTACAATGTGGGCTCCGACCAAGGCGTCTCGATTCGCGAATTGGCCGCCGCCATTGCGCGCCTAACGGGTCGCTCAGAAGACACAATACAAGTGCTGGGCCAACCCGCCCCTGGCGCGGCGCCGAATCAATACCTGCCCAATACCCGCCGGGCGGCCGACGAACTCGGCCTGCGACTCGGCGTACCGCTCGACGAAGCGATCCGCCGGACCTATAAGTGGTACCGCAATCAACCAAGCTAATGCGATCAATTGCCATGGACACTGCTTCTTTTGCGAACGCCATGCGCTTGAGGGCACTCGAATTGTGCCACCTCAAGCGAACGTCTCACATCGGTGGCGCGTTTTCCGCTACCGATATTCTTGCGGTGCTCTATAACGAAGTGCTCGATATCGCACCGGCGACGGTAAAAACGCCTTCTCGCGACCGCCTGTATTACAGCAAGGGGCATGCGTGCACGGCGCTATACGCCGCGTTGGAATTGCGCGGCTTCTTCGAGCACCGCGAACTGTCCGAAGGCTTTGCGACGGATGGAAGCTATTTCACCTCACACGTAAATCATCGCGTGCCGGGTATCGAGCTTTCCACCGGAAGTCTTGGTCATGCGCTCGGCGTGTCATGCGGCACCGCCCTCGCTGGCCTTCGACGAAAAATGCCGTACACGGTCTTCACCGTCCTGAGCGATGGCGAACTGGACGAAGGCTCCAACTGGGAGGCGATCCTGTTCGCGGCGCATCAGAAACTCGATAATCTTGTTGCAATCGTTGATTACAACAAGATCCAGAGCTTTGGATCGGTAGCCGAGGTGATGAACCTCGAGCCGCTCGCCGACAAATTTCGCGCATTCAACTGGACCGTGCATGACGTGGACGGCCACGATATCGAGGTTCTCTCCAAAACTCTGCGCGCGGCCAAAGCCGACCGCTCGGGTAAGCCCAAGTGCGTGATCGCGCATACCGTCAAGGGCAAGGGTGTGAGCTTCATGGAGCAGGAACTCCTCTGGCACTACCGGTCGCCGAACGAGGACGACTACAAGAACGCTCGTATCGAACTGGGGGCGAAGTAATGCGTAATACGTTCATCAATACCTTATGCTCCCTGGCAGCCACGCACGAAGACGTGTTTCTGCTCTGCGGTGATCTCGGATACTCGGTACTTGAGCCGTTCGCCAAAGCGTATCCCGACCGTTTTCTTAACGTTGGGGTGTCTGAGCAAAACATGACACAAGTCGCCGCGGGGTTGGCTCGCGAAGGATACAACGTCTTCACTTACTCCATCGGCAACTTTCCGACGCTTCGTTGCATGGAACAGATTCGATACGACGTCTGTTACCACGAGGCCAGCGTGAAGGTCGTGGCAGTCGGCGCTGGCTATGCGTACGGGCCGCAAGGCGTGTCGCATCACACGACCGAGGACATCGCGATGCTTCGTGCAATTCCGAACATGACGGTTTGCGCCCCTGCTGATCCGATCGAAGCCCGCGCGGCGGCAGAGTTCATGGTGCGCCATCGCGGGCCTGGATACGTCCGGATCAACAAATCGGGAGAGCCGGCCGTGCATCCCGCAGGTGCACCTCTCAAGCTTACGCCGGGAGAGATTATTCCGGTTCGCGCTGGACGTGGCGCTGCTGTGCTCGTGACCGGCGCGATGTTGGGCAGCGTCGTGAATGAGGTACGCGATAGCGGGCGCGACTATGCCATCTACAGTGTACCGTTCATCGGGAAGTATTCGCAGAGTGCTATGGTCGCACTTGCTCAGTCGTTCGATACCGTGATCACCGTCGAAGAACATCAGTTGAACGGTGGGTTCGGTGGCTCAATTGTTGAAGCGCTGAGTGATTTGTATTGTGCGGGCGGTATCGCGCGCATGCCCAAAGTGCGCCGCATTGCCATCCCGAATCGATTCATCGGCGTGTCGGGCAGCCAGGAGTACCTGCGTGCTCAAGCTCAGCTCACGCTCAAAGTTCTTGACCCGCAATGACTGCCGCGCGCGCGCTGCCCAACCGGCTGTGGTCGCTTGTAAAAGCGGTGGTACGCGGCGAGGTGCGGTTTTTCAACTATCTGCTGGTTGGTGGCCTGAATACGCTGTTCGGATACGGAGTATTCACGCTATTGATTTACTTGGGTTGCCACTACAGTGTGGCGATCGCGGGCTCAACGATACTCGGGACCCTGTTCAATTTTAAGAGTACCGGCGCGCTCGTCTTCAAGTCCCACGACAACTCAAAGATTGTGCGATTTCTGCTGGTCTACGGCGTTGTCTATTGCGTGAACGTGCTAGGCGTCGGCATGCTGATCCGGCTAGGCTTGAACGCCTACTACAGCGGCATGATCATGATCCTGCCGCTCGCGATACTGGCCTATCGTTTGAATAGCCAATTTGTGTTCAAGACATGAAAAAAATCAGTGTTGTGACACCGCTGTTTAACGAGCAAAGCAATGTCGTCGAGCTTTGCCAGCGAGTGGCCGAAGTGATGAAGTCGATGCCCTACGACTATGAGCATCTGTGTATCGACAATTGTTCATCGGATGACACCGTGTCAATCCTGCGCAACATTGCCGCATCGGATCCCCATGTGAAAGTGATCGTCAATGCCAGGAATTTTGGGTACATCCGATCCTCGTTTCACGCTTTGCTGCAGGCAGATGGTGACGCTGTGGTGTTGATCGCGTCGGACCTGCAGGATCCTCCGGAAATGATCCGTGAGTTCGTGCAGAAGTGGGAAGAAGGCTTCAAGACAGTCATGGCCGTCAAGCCGGTTAGTGAAGAATCGAAGATCATGTTCCGGCTACGCAAGTTCTACTACAAGATCGTCACGCGGATTTCCGAGGTGCCGTTGGTGCAGAATGCCACGGGGTCGGGGTTGTTTGACCGTGCAGTGTTGAACGTGTTGCGATCGATTCAGGATCCGTATCCGTACTTCCGCGGGCTTGTCTGTGAAGTCGGGTTTCCGATCGCGACTGTTCCGTTCAAGCAACCGCGCCGGGTACGCGGGGTTAGTAGCCAGAATTTTTATTCGCTGTATGACATGGCGATGCTTGGTATTACCAAGCACTCGAAGGTCCCGCTTCGATTGATGACGATTTCGGGATTTTTGTTAGCGTTCGTCAGTTTGCTTATCGCCTTTGGTTATCTGATGGCAAAGCTACTGTTCTGGAATGCGTTCGTTCTTGGAACGGCACCTGTCCTAATCGGGATATTCTTTTTCGGTGCACTGCAGATGATGTTTCTTGGGCTGCTCGGCGAGTATATCGGGGCCATCCAGACGCAAGTGCGCAATTTACCGCTAGTTGTTGAGGCGGAACGGATTAATTTTTGAGCAATTATAAGGGATGCCAATTCCGTCACGCGTCGCTAAGCTCCATCGCCCAAAGTATGGTTACCGATCTTATGTGGTCAACGCACGATTCAATGTGGGAGAGTAGTCGGCGGCCAAAATCCGTGCCGTCTATTTATGGCATCCTCGTTTCGGAAAAATACGGAATGATCATCGCAATCGGCAAATCTCAGTTGTTTTCATTTCGCCGCCGCCTGTCTAAATGAGACTTGAGTCCAAGAACAGCCTTCTAATATGACAAACAAGCAATCAAGCCTTTTGCCGGTAGCCGTCACCGCTTGCGCTTTCCTGTTCTTGTTGTTTAGGTATGGCCCGTTCTTCCAGAACGGTAGTCCTGACTACATCCTCCATTTCACATTGGTGGATGAAATCATGCACTGGGGCAAAGTCCCTGCTGACGCGGCTGATCGTATCAGTGTGATGGCATTCTATCCCCCCGTTGCTCATTGGATGGCCGCCCTCATTGGGTGGGTAAGCGGATCGGGACTAATCGGTATGAGTATGGTTTCGATCGCGGCGGCTTTTTTGAGCTATCTTCTAGCTCTTCGCATCACCGCCGATACGCCAATCAAACTGGTGCTTTTCCTTGGTGCCTTCCTGGTACTCTCAAAAAGCTTGTCCCTTGTAGGATGGGAAATCGTCTCGAACTTCTTCTACCCTCAGCTCGTTGGCGATGCGTTTTACTTCTTCGTTTTATGGTCTCTGACCAAAACGAATCGGTTAGCCTACCGATCGGCAATTTTCATCGTGGCCGGTGGTGTCACCATGTGGCTTCAACCACTCAGCGCGATTCAGATTATCGGTGCTGGTTGCATTTTGCTTGCGCTGGAAGGAATTCGACTTTGGCGTGACCAGCGCGCGTTCCCCTCTCGTTACGCTGTAAGTGCCCTAGTCGCGGTAATCGTAGCCGGCGTCGTGTTCTTCGTGCATCCAGAGTTGAAGATAATGCGACAAATCTCCACCAATAACGGCGCTCTGGAATTTCGCTACAAACACATCATGCTGGTGGCTGCATTTTGCGGAGCGATCTGCACAGCCAATGCCGTTCGCTACGTTTTTCGCGACGGTAATATGACAGATCTTGTTATAAGTGCTGCCGGTATTGCCGCATATTTTCTCGCATTGACTCAGTTTATGGCGTGGACGTTTCTCGAAGACGGCTCACCGTATGCAATCAAGAAACATATGTTCATCGTCGTAACCGTAGGGATGATGAACTGCGTCCGACTGGTAGGAGACGTCGTCGATAGATCCAAGGGCCGCGGCCAAATGTTGGCCGAATGTGCAACACCATTGGTGGCGGCATATATGGCTTCCCGTGTCCTGTGTGGTTTCACCGAACCACTCGCTCCTACGATTCGAGCGCTCGATTATGCGAGACAAATCGCAACCTATCAGTTTCCACAAATCACTTCGGATAACACGGTCGCATCGGATGTTTCTTTGCCGTTACTATCGAACGCCCTCATCTCGCGAATCGCGTTCAATCATCCGTTGAACACTGAATGGTGGTACGGAATGAAAATAACGGACGGCGTCAAGTACGCGATGATTCGCCGTACATCTTCGTCCGATGTAGCGTGCACGAAACCCCACGCCATAACTGACAAGTACGCCGTCGTTGACACGTCATGCTTAATTTCGTACATGCCTAATTCTTCTCTCAACTTTTCGTCCACAGGAAACGGGAGAATATATCAAGGCCGAGGTTGGAGTACCCCCGAACCTTGGGGTACGTGGTCCCTCGCTAACCTTGGTGGTGAAATTCATCTAACTCTTCCGAATCTTGCGCATGAACCACTCCTTCTCGAGGTCGATGGCATGGCCTACATCACACCTCGTCACGACCAGCAGACCATAATTGTTGAAATTAACGGAACCGAAGTCGCGAAATGGAATTTTAACAAGCAATCACCCGGAGGCTTGCGAACTGCCTCCTTTTCATCAGACATCCTCAAAGGAGATGCGATGAACATTGTATTCAAGGCTCCTGGCGCCGTCTCGCCCGCTCAGGATGGTGGTCCGAATGATCAGCGTGTACTTGGTTTCGGCCTAAAAGCGCTTGTTGTACGTTCCGCTTCGTAACGACAGGCGCGTCAGACGGCACCTGACGAAACGCGGTGAATTTATCTCAGGAACAGAAAATGACGCCGTCCCGGACAGGTTCATAAGCGGTCGCTGTAAAAGAACATTCAGGTTGAAAGGCTTACCACCGTCATTATGGCGATTGTTAAATATGAAGGTCGGACCAGTGGTGCCCCGATGAGAATGTTAAGCAGGGGTAACCCTCTTAGATTCAGATACAATCGTGTGCGAAGCAGAAACACTAAAGTCCGTCATGCTACCGAACGACAAACGTCTTTATGAACTCGACAGCCTACGCGGCCTTGCTGCCGTCGGCATTGTCTGTTGGCATTATACCAACATGTGGCATACCACACCGCTAGCGGGAATTTTTGCGCCGTTCTACACATATGGATTACTGCTAGTAGACTTTTTCTTTGTTTTGTCAGGATTCGTACTGGCGCGCGCATACTGGAACGATCACCGCCGTGAGTCGACGGCACGGAACATCATTGAACGTATTGCGAGAATTTACCCACTACATTTTGTTACGCTTATTTCTGTCATTCCAATACAGTTCGCATTGCAACATAGAATAGGTCCTCTTGATTATCTATTCAAGTATAATAACGCCTACCATTTTACTCTGAATGTCTTTCTGCTCAATAATTCCGGATTGGAGCAGGGATTTTCATTTAACACTCCGGCATGGTCAATCTCGACCGAAATGCTTGTCAACCTTTTCTTTCTTCTTGCGATCACGTTTCGCCGGAGAACAGCCATCATCTTTATGGTGTCTGCATGGGTGCTTTCAGCATATGCAATCGCGAAACACGGATTAATTACAAATTACTTTACGTTTGGTATTAATCCAGGCATTCATCGGACAGTTGCGGGTTTCTTTATAGGAGTTGCCCTCTATAATGCTATGCACTCAGCGATTGACACGCCACGCACTCACGCAAGAATTCATGATGTCATTTGCATCACTGCCATACTCGCGGTATTGGTATTCATGGCGCATCGGTCCGCCACGAGCATTACCGACGCGGCCGTATCGTTCATCCTTTTTCCGACAATCATTGCATCTGCGATACGCGGCGGCATCATCAGACGCGTACTGAGAACTCCCATGCTTGTGTATCTCGGAGAAATTTCCTACTCAATCTATTTGACACACTTTGTATTGCTGGTAGCAACTCTGTTACTGGCGTCGTTCATCACGACTCCTTTGCCGTACAACGTAGGTATATTTCTAATTGGATTCTTGGCACTGACTGTGTTTTTTTCAGCGCTGGCTCACCGCTTTATTGAAATTCCGGGAAAGCGCTTCGTAATGCGGATATCCACCGCACGCAATCTCGTATCTGAGGTGAGGGACGCCAGTTGATATATGCGTGAACTTAAAGACAGTTATGCCGACGCACAGTCAAAGGTTCGCCAGGAAACCCTTAATCAGACGATCCGAAAAACATTGACTACGTTCGCAAAACGGACAACGAGACATCTGCTAGCGGGTCCATTTTGGTTATGGGCGTGCGTACCAGCATTATTACTTATTGCATTTCTTTGGTATCCGTTCGGATTCACACTAGGTGCCATGATCGAGGAATGGGACTTCCTTTATACAATGAACCAGGCGGCCGGTGCTTGGAATTCATTTCCAGGCGCCGCTTTGTCTGACTTATTCGCGGCGAGACCATTACAATTGACGCCCTATGCAATAGGAAGATTCATCGATCATCATTCGTTTATCGGATTCCACCTGATATTAATACTTTCATGCTTTATTCGCGTAATATCCGGTGCCTCGATAGGTTACTTCCTGCTTCGCAATCGCGCATATGCGTTGGCAATCGGCTTGCTGTTTCTCGTGTTTCCGGCCGATACTCAACAGATGACGTTTCGCACGATGAGTATTTGCCTCGCTGTCGGGTTGGCCAGTTCCGGCGCTGCGTTGTCGCTGCGTGGCGTTGTCGCAAGAGGGCGTCGTCAACGCATAGTTGCTGTATTAGTCGGTAGTCTTGCGTCATGCCTCGCAGCACTGATGTACGAGGGTGTAATTGCATTGTATGTAATGCCCATTCTCCTACTCGCGGGTCGATACGGCATCAAGTGCTGCATTCGCATTATTCATCGCAGATCGATCGAATGTATTCTTTGGCTTATTGCCCCGGCGATCAACGTCCTCTATCTCGCTTGGGCAATGCTAGTCGCGAAGAGCGCATACCAACTCGCCCTATCGCAACATGGAATACTTCAATCGATTATCGAAAATCGTCAATATCTTTTCAAAACACTTGCATACCGGGCCTTCTTCGAAGCTTGGCGTGACACGATTGAGATCTGGCTTTTCCGAGTAGCACATTATGGATATTTATTGGTTCTCGCCGCCGCCGTCATCGCTATACTCTACATCGTACCGCGACGAAATGTACCCCGTGGTATAGGCGGCGGCCGCGCAGCGCGTCTTATTCTCGCTGGACTAATGATGGCCATCGCTGCGTTCATGCCGTATATGGTCTCGACTGGCTATATGCTAATTACACAACGCACGTTTATAAGCGTCGCCCCCGGTGCGTCGGTCGCGATCATCGTCTTTATCGCATTCGTTGCCGGCCGCTTCGAGCGAATTGGTGTGTTACTCACGGGGGTAATCGTATATATCGGATTTGTCGCCCAGCTCTACCAATTTGACGTATATACGCGATCGTACGTGACATACACCAGGCCTTACATGTCGATGATAGTAGATCGTGTCGACGACACGAAGCCTGTTCATCTGGTAAATGATGACAGCGGCGTTGCAGGCTATTACAGTGGCATGTATATTACCAAGGTTCGCGCTGGTCCAGCAGATAGATTGCAGAACACGGACGGCTTTTTCGAGTTATGCATGGACGCCCCCCCAACGACTGAATTGTTTTTTGCCACATGCAAACTCAAGGCCGGAGTGTGGTATATGACAGGACTTACAAAGAATAAGCCTCCCGTCTCGGCACAGGAGGTGCAGGTTATTCGTATCGGTCGAAACTTCGATTCACACTATATGTCGAGAAATTCTACGTGGAATGATCGCGCGAGCTTCACACCAAGAGACTCCCTGTTCAAACCCGATGCGAACAACTTAGCGTCGTACAAGTGCGACGCTGATTCGGACTGGGGATACTCGGGCTTTTGCCGGGGAGTCGGTTGGTCGAATGGAAGGTACCGAGAGGACGTTCGGAAAAGCTATTTTTTGGCAGTCAATGCGAATCCGAATTTTCTTTTCGACTTAGATCCGATCGACGAACGCTACACTCTTTCGATAAAAACGCTTGGCATGTCAGAGTATGTCAAGTCAAACCTTTTCATAGAAGTTAATGGAAACAGATTATCTAGCGTAGTCATCTTCGCGTCGCAAATTACCGCATTTGTGCCTCGCTCAATACTAAATCATGGGCTAAACACTATTACACTGCATCGAGCCAAAGCCGAAGGCGAATCAGTGGATTTGCCAATTAATCAGATCTCGCTGTTACCCGTGAATTCACAGTCCACGCCTCATTGACGCGCAAGGTTTTCAAAACGAATCGGCCGAAAGTGAGACTACAGCAAAACGGTTCCACCGAATGGTAATCCCCCCGCTTTTAACGCAAGACAGAAGTAGAGACTATGCTGCGGCCGCGAGCCGCTGTTTCGGCGTCACGCCGCCAAGGCCCATGTTGGGGCACTCGTGATTGTATTGCCACATCCATTCGGTCGCGAAGTCCTGCACATGTGCAAGATCATCCCAGTAGTACTGCGACAGCCATTCATATCGCACCGTCCGGTTGAATCGCTCCACGTACGCGTTCTGCTGCGGCCTGCCCGGCTGGATGTAGTTCAGCGCGATACCGTTCGTCATTGCCCATTGCGTGATCGCTTCACTGAGATACTCCGGGCCGTTATCGCACCGTATCGCCATCGGCTTTCCACGCCAGCCGATGATCTGATCCAGAGCCCGTATGACGCGCGCCGAGGGTAGCGAGAAGTCAATCTCGATGCCCAGCGCTTCGCGGTTGAAATCGTCGATCACGTTGAGCAGCCGGATACTGCGACCGTCCTTTAACTGGTCGTGCATGAAGTCCATCGACCACACCGCATTCACTGACACCGGCACCACCAGTGGCTGCGGCGCCTGCCGTACAAGCCGCTTGCGAGGCCTGATGCGCAGGTTCAGCTCGAGCTCCCGGTAAATCCGGTACACACGCTTGTGGTTCCAACCGAAGCCCTTTACGTTGCGCAGGTACAGGAAACACAGGCCGAAGCCCCAGTTGCGGTGATTGTCGGTCAGCTTCAGCAGCCAGTCGGCGATCTGCTCATTCTCTTCATTTCGCAACCGCTCATAGCGGTAGCACGTCTGGCTGATGCCGAATGCCTCGCACGCAAGCCGGATCGATATGCCCCGGCGTGCTACTGCGTCTCTGGCCATCTCGCGGCGGGTAGATGGCCTCAGTCTTTTTTTGCCAGCGCCTCCGCGACGATTTCGGCCTTGATCTTCTCTTCGACGTACATCTTGCGCAGCCGCGCGTTCTCCGCCTCGAGCTCCTTCATGCGAGCCATCAGCGACACGTCCATGCCGCCGTACTTGCCGCGCCAGTTGTAGAAGGTCGCCGTGCTGATGCCCAACTCGCGGCAGATCTCCGGTACGGCGACGCCCGACTCCGCTCGCTTGAGCGCATCCATGATCTGGCTGTCTGTGAACTTCGACTTCTTCATTGCGTAGAACTCCCTTTGCTGGAAATTCTACTTCTGATCTCGCTTACTGGACGGGCGGATTACCCAGGCACGTGGTGCAAAACCGTAATGCTGTGCAAACGCGACCAGCTTCGCGTTGTAGACGATGTGCTTCTCTACCTCACCGAGCACAGCGGTCTTCATCCGGTCGTAAAGAATCTCTCGCGGCACGCCGCCCAGGTGCCCGAACGCTTCCATGTGACAGCGCAGCACCGTCTGCAGGTCCTGATGCTCGACGAAGCGGCCCCACAGGTAACGGCTGTGCCCCAGCACGATCGAGAACAGCCAGATCGAGCGGCGCTGGCCCGGGACGTCATCGAATTCAACATTGAAGTGCGCGAAGTCCACCTGGGCCTGGTGACCGGCAGGTGTCTCGAAGCGGACCTCGAAGCCGCGTTGTCGTGGCGGCCGCACTTCGCGAACCAGGTCGCCCAGCGCCGTGCGACCGCCCACATAACCCATCGCCCGAACCTCCCGTAGCAGACGCTCAACGCTCAAATCGGGAAACTCACGCACGCGTTCGGTCACGTAACTGGCGAAATGGTCCACTACACACGGCCGCGGCGCACGCGGACCATAACGCGGCACCTGTACGCCGTTCCTGATGTATTTGCGAACCGTCTTGCGATCCATACCGAGTCGAGCGGCGATGGCCGAGATACTCAGCCCCTGCCGGTGCAATTCCAGAATCGTCATCACTTCTCCCAGCTCGACCACCGATACCCCCGCGACGGACTCGAAGGGCGATATGGTCGGTGATCGACAGGACGGCGCCGCTAGCGCGGCGCCGTCAGATAAAAAACTGGGGAAAATTACTTCGACGAAAGTGGGGAGTATCTATCCGACGCTGACACCACCTCGGCAATCGGCGTCTTATCCGCCTCCCGCAGGATCGTGACCATCTGCTCTTCGGTAAACCGGCTCTTCTTCATGACTTCCTTTTCTCCGTTGGAAGCCATTCTCTCAAGTTTCAGCTGGTCCGAAAATTCCGGGGCAGGTCACGGGCGCTTACATTCATGTACGCACAACAGCAGCATGGTGGTGGTTGTTTTCCGTTCAAGGAGGCACTACGCACGTTGCTGCGATTTCGGTGCGATACAACACGCCATGTGGCTATCATCGCGCTCACTCTAGTCTTGGGACCTTTTTCCGGTCAAGAGATCTTCCAATCTTCGTAGTGCCTTTGACACGTCTTCCCAAAATACCTGTTGCTTTGAAGGATTTGGTAAAATCTGGTCAATGCACTAGACCGTGCGCTGCTCGCGCAACGGTTTGTTGCAAGAAAGGCACACACTACCTTGTTGACATGTCTGTTATCGGAGCGACCACATGGTACTTAAGCAGTTTACGCCGTTTCGCCAACTGAACCATGCGTACTCCGCCCTTTTGAATATCAATCAAACGCTCTCGGAAGTCCTTCGCCAAAAAAACATGGCGTCGCAAACGTCGCCACCGTCAATCTCACCGCCACAAACGGCAGACGGAGAAATTGAATCCCTGCGCCAGCAGATCAAGGCTTTGGAAGAATCCATCGATAACCGAATTTCCACCGCGTTGCGTGAACACCTCTATTTGCCGCTGCCATCGCACTGGTCAGCTGATAAGCCCTTCATGCCATACTCGACTTGCAGCGCTGCGGATTTTTTGCACCCTCGATATGCCGAAATCTGCGGAGTTTTGGACCACGGACTTCAGTTTCATCGAAAGCTTTGGGAATGGATTTTCGTGTATCACCATCTCAAATGTGCGGGGGTGCTTATAGAGGGGAGTCGTGGAATAGGATTTGGTGTCGGTCAAGAACGCCTACCCGCCGTGTTCGCGAGTCATGGTACGACCGTGCTTGCAACAGATGCCCCACCAGAAATTGGGGCGTCGAGCGGTTGGACCGCGACAGGGCAGCATAGCGACAACCTTTCTCAACTGAAATACCCCGCGATCGTTTCAGACGCCATCTTCGCCGCGAATGTAAAGCATCGCTTCTGCGACATGAATGCCATCCCGGACGATTTGGCGGACTTTGACTTCACTTGGTCCTGCTGCAGCTTCGAGCATTTGGGCTCCCTCGAAGCGGGACTGGAGTTTGTGATCAACAGCGTCGAAAAGACATTGAAGCGCGGAGGTGTTGCCGTTCATACAACTGAGTTCAATTTGTCATCTAACGACGACACGATCGACGAAGGTCACACGGTTCTCTACCGCCGCAAAGACATGGAGAACCTTGTCTCACGCCTGCGAGATGCAGGCCACGACGTGCAACCGTTCATCGTCGCGCCGGATTCACACTTCCTCGATTTCCATGTTGACCTTCCTCCGTACGCAGACGCACCTCATCTAAAGATCAAATTTGGACGACACGTGACCACATCAGCGGGAATCGTTGTACGCAAAAAAGCATGACACCGTTTTCGCGGCGCGGGCGCTCCTATCTCCACCATGGGATCAGGAGCGTACATTTTCTAACCATGCCCCGCTAACATGTGCTAATGGTCTCCTATTTTAGTCCGTCTCCGACGGATCGTAAGAGCGGTAAAGCCATTCGGGCTTTTTGCCTCCGTCAACGCCATTCTTTTTTGCTCTGATGAAAATGTATTGGCCGAGGTCGTGCTTACGATACTCAATCAGATTCGCGAAGGCCGACGTGTTTAGGTGGGCGTCTGTGTTGTTGTAATGGACGTCAGACGAAAATATCTCCTCCACCTCAAAGCCCAAGTAGTTCAGTAAAGTGTACAGTTCGTGTTTGTTGTATTCTCGGTTGTGGCGACCATATGGACCGAACGCGCTGTATGCATCATTCACGTTTGTGCCCACAATCATGCGTGCGACATTCTCAATCCGACTTACGTTCGGCGTCGTGAGTACCAGTGTCCCGTTATCGCGGAGAACCCGTCTTATTTCTCTCAACACGCGACACGGGTCGTTTAGAAGGTGCTCGATGATCTCGCAAAACAAAACCACATCGAGCGAGCCCGATTCGAATGGGAACTCGTCTTCTTCGATGTTGAAATGTGAAAATTTGAATTCTACGTCTTGCTTAACTTCAGGATTACGGAACTGTCTGAAAAATACTCGTTGCGATGCCGTCCTATTCGCGAAGTTTGGGCCAAAGTAGTTTGCCAGCCTCCATTCGACGGTTGTGAAATGACTCACCAACATCGTAGTGAAATACGGGTTAGCGCCGAGTTCAAGCCCGACGATCGGCTTGGTCGCCCCCGAAACCGCCCGCCGAACGAGCCCAAATGTGTGGACAAATCGCTCGAAGTCCTGAATGCAGTAACTTGATATCGACTCCGGAGCGTCCTCAACACGCACGCTCGTTAGCCAGTCGAACAGTTCTTCTCGTTGCACCCCTTCTGGCAGCGGCAATGGTACGCGCAACGGGAAAGAGTCGAGCGAATACGTTGAACTGTCTGGCGTGACACGCCCGCTCAATGTCTCATGTGAACTATCCCCCTTGCGTCGCTTCAGAAACATATCTCCCTCCCTAAAAAACATTGTTTAGATCGAATACACCGCACAATCGGTGAACAAATTCGTTGTCGTTCTTTGATGTTACGCGCCGACTTCCAACGGAGCCCACTTCTGATACCAATTGCCGGCCAGCACCACATTCTTGATCTGTTCCGCACTTTCAGCCCATGTTAGCCAATGCATGCCTGACGAAACTGGCGCTCGGCCTATAGCATTCAACTCAAGCCACTCCCGAAGTGCATTTGCCAAGACTGCGGCTGAGTCCCCTTCGAAATAAAACGCGTGATCAGCTGCGACTTCCCGAAAAACCGGAAGGTCGCGCGTGATGATGGGAAGTCCCTTCTGTGCGGCCTCGATAAGCGGTAGTCCAAATCCTTCACCATTGGATGCTGTCAGCAGGCAACTTACGGCTCCGTAAACATGGTCAAGATATTCGTCACTAACTCCTTGCAACCAGAATAAACGCCTGCCACTTTCCGGATGTTGCTCCAGCACCTTCGCAAAGGAATCCACCCGCCACCCTGCTTTTCCAACTATCGCAAGGTTGACTTCCACGCCCGAAGCCCACAGCCTTTCAAAAGCAGCGACAGCTTGAATGTGCCCTTTGCGAGGCTCTACCGTGCCCACCATCAGGACCGTGGGTTTGGAGCGCAGTTTTTGCAGCGTTGACTCCGCGTCGAGAGGCATCCCTTTCGAGGGCTGACTGCTTTCGATATCCGCACCCAAGTGAAAGAACCCCAAGTTCAAGTGTTGCAGACGTTCGATGGCGTTAGTATCAATCCAGACCCGCAGGTCATCGGTAACTGCCCGCGAAATTCCGATCAGCCCGTCAGAAACTTTGGATATCGTCTTTAGCCATGGCGGAAAACATGACGCTATGACTTCGGGAAACCAATCGGGGTGTTTAACGGGGAGCAGATCGTAGACCACAAAATAAATCTTCAACCCGCGACGCCGTTGATTGGCAAACCATTGCTCGGCCAGAGGTACACAGTCTGCAACAAGATCGAGACCGAGGAATATATCGCCTTGCTGACTATCCAGCCACTCGTCGGAGTCGTCCGCCGCCGCCGAACCCACACCAATCGTTCGCCAAAACTCATTGGCATAGCGATACGCCATGACACTACGGTCCAACCTGGCAGGGCGCACATGCCAACCGGCCGGTGGAGATTCGAGCAATTGCAGCAAGATAGAACGTGTGACCCGCTGAATGCCCGATTTCGCATCATGTTCGCACAAAACCGAGACATCTATGAACAGTTGCGGAACGCGCCCAGAGCGCTGATTCGCTGCAATTGCATTCGCAGTCGACATTAAATCTGTCTCACCCGACGCCAAGCCGATCGATCTTAGGGACTTGATCAGATGGTTGTAACGAATATCCGCTGCTGACTCTCGCTTGCTTTCAATCATGATCCTAGGTGCGCGCAACTCCCCCAGAGGCACTTCTTTGGCTGCACAACGAGTTTCATATGCTCGCTCAAATGCACTCAGTGCACGTTGCCCAGTTGCGTCCCAAGAAAATTTGCGTGCACGCTCGATCGCATCGCCACGCAAGGACCGCCAAAATGAATCGTCAGCCAGAGCGCGCTGCATTACGGCCGCCATTTGGGCGGTGTCGAGTGGATCGAATAGCGAATCCTGTCTACAAATTACCTCGGGAATGCTCGTGGTCGCGGAACCGACTACTGCGGCCCCGCATGCCATCGCCTCGAGCGCCGGCAAACCAAACCCTTCGTGCAGTGAAGGAAACACGAATAGGTGACATAGGTTGTAGAGAGCAATCAGGTCCCGATCAGTTACGTACGGCGCTAGAATTAATTCGTCTAAGGCCATTCCACAGGAGCTGGCCAAACGGCGTAGTCGCAACGAATTCGACTCCGTAGCCTGACACACCATCAAAAGCTGGTATTGCTGCCGCAAGTTCTGGGGCAGCCTTGAGTAGGCGACGATCAGACCTTCAAGATTTTTGCGAGGCTCAACGATACCTGTAGTCATCACGAAGGGTCGACTAATGCCAAAGCGTTCAAGAATCTCCAACCGCTCTCCTTCAGAGAATTTGATCGTCTTGAATGCGTCTGATACCGCGGATGAAATATTGGTAATCCGTTCGCACGGAATGTTTAGTTCCTGCGCAGCTTCCTGGCCGCAATAGGCCGAGATGCCAAGAAGAATGTCTGCTCGTTTCAGCGCCTCAATCTTTCCCAAATAGTGCCGTCTGAAGCCTGCATCCGTCAGGTACTTATCGGGATTCAGATATGGAATCAGATCGTATAGCGTTACAGCAGTGAGTATCTCCGGATACACTGTTTTGATCGACGTGACCGAATTGTCTACGTAGCCCTCGAACAAAGAGCTTATATGAACTACATCCGGCTGTAGCTCTGCTAGCGCGTATTCCCGAATCATCTCTGCGGCTCGCGTCCGCCAATCGTCAATTCCGCGGAACAGAGTCAACTTAGGCAGCGAAAAGACAACAATCCGATCTGCGGGCAGTAAGTCCGAGAACGCATACCGAATCGTATCGACCGAGTCAGGAAAAAGGTCGTTAAGTGCGATCCATACTTCATGTTCCCGCGCGTTGCGCGTGATAGCCCTCGCCAGCGCCATGCTATACCGTCCAATCCCGCGCAGCCTGCTGACAGACTGGCAACCCTGCAAATCCAGAACTATGCGCATAGTGTCTTGAAGTATGGTGGTCGATTATTCGTCGTCAGTTTTTTTCGATTGAATGAGGTCCAGGTAGACGGCTCTTCCCTGCTCTGTCAATTGGTCGACTGACTCAATATCGTCAACCGCAGACTTTGCCACCGCACCGAATACCGCGTCCTGGCCGGCAGCACGAATCAGTCGTGCACGGAGCTTAGGATGCCGAGCAATAATGCTTGCAACGCGCTCCTTCAACGCCGGATGCGCCCGCAAATAGGCTGCACTATAGACCAGTACCGGCCGCGCGACACGCTTGAGTCCGGTCCGCGAAAAACCAATCGCCTTAAGCCCGTTAACGCCCGCTCGAATCGGCCGAGTTGCACGCCAGATCGTGCTGCTAGTCAGTGCCTGGACCTGCTGCTGCGCGTGGATAGCAGTCTCCTCTGCCGCCGCCGCGCGCGCCTGCGCCTCCGCGAGGCCTGTCGCAATCCGCTTCGCCACACTCGCTTCGACGCTCGCCTTCATTTCCAGCGATATCTGCTCCGTCCGGCGTGCAGCCTCTTCGGCATGCGAAGCCTTCTCCCTCCAGAGCACAGCTTCCTTCTCAGCTTCAACAACTCTTTCTATCAACGCATTCACGTCTTCCTCCTCGTCCTTCGAGACTGACAGTGGAGAAGCGCTCACGAGTGACTCAGCGATCCTGATCAACTCAGCATCCTGATTCTTGAATGCAATGACCGCATAGTCCGGCGCCTGCATCAAATTCTGATCTAGTGCGGACACGACTTTGTTGATAACTGTTGCACCCAGCAATTCACCGGGCATAAGCTGCAAGCTGTTGTCGATTTCGCCTCTGTTTACCGGCACAACTATGGCACGCGCGAAGCCTGAATACTCCGCGGCAAACGCCAGCAAAATCGACGGAATGGGTCTTTCGTGCGTCGGGTCGAGGTAAAACGTACACGCTCCCACAACCAGATTTGCCGGATTCGGCGTCTCTAGCAATATCGCGCCGCCATCGTCGACAACCCGGTAAGCCTCTTTCAAAAATGCCAGCAGCTGATTAAACCCAAGATGCTCTACGACATGAAAGGCGCTGAGCAAAGCATAGGACCCATCGGCCTGTGTCTTCAAGTGCTGCATGGCGTCGGCTTTGAATACCGACAGTCCCATCTCGACGCCGGCCTTCACGAAATCCTCGTTCAGGTCAAGCCCCTCGGCCGGAACGCCCCGTTCCGCCATCAACTCCAACCATTCACCTCGGCCGCAACCAACATCCAGCATTTTTTTCTGTACACGCGGCGCAAGTGCCTCTACAAACGGCAAATAGACACTTTGCCGTCTTTTTATGACATCCCGACTACCACGAAAGCGGTCTTCGAGCGCGCGATAAAAATCATCCGTAACCATAGCGTTCCCTGCCTTTCTGTCTTTAGTAACGTTCGGCGTTGAACTCCGGCTCGAGCCAGGCACAACCGACGAACTTTTTTCTAGACATGTTTACTACCTGGAAGACCACCGCGAGATCGCGCCACTCATAGTTCTTTCCCACATGTGACTGCCCGGCATGCAACGCTATCGCGATCGAATACGAGCCCTCACCTAGGTTCATTGGAAACGTGAACTGATATCGGATGCGATCACCAGCTCTCAGAGTGGTCGCCGATCGCTCGAGATGATGAGTATTAGTGCCGAAAATAGGCTGACCGAGCCGGTCCTTGATCATGTAACCGACCACCAACTCATCGATGTCCGCATGGACGGCAACATCAATTTCCAGCGTGGCGACGCTACCGACGTCGACGACCTCGCTAGCAATGCCCTTTGCATCCTTTAGACGAATACCAGCTACCGATGCCTCACCTGACCCTGAGACGGTCTGTGCTTTGCCTTCGCTTGTGGTCGTCAGACGTACTGACGCTGCTTCCTTGTCCGCAAGCAGTGCATTGTAAAAATCGAAAATCTCCTCAGGAGAACCTTCTTTCATCAGCCGACCAGCGTTCAAGAGAATTGCCCGGTCGCAAATCGCTTGAATCGACGACTTATCGTGAGAGACGATCAACAGCGTAGTCCCAGCCTCACGGAATGTGCGGATACGATCGAAGCTCTTGTGCTGGAAATAGGCATCACCGACCGACAACGCTTCGTCGATGATCAGTATATCGGGACGACGAAACGTAGCCACACTGAAGGCGAGGCGCATCTGCATCCCGCTGGAATACACGCGCACTGGCTGATCAATCGCATCGCCAATCTCGGCGAACGACTCGATCTCATTCATGTTCGCATTGATTTCGTCGATGGAATGACCGAGCAGTTGGCCCGCCATCACGGCGTTCTGGCGGCCGGTGAAGTCCGGATGGAACCCCATACCGAGTTCAAGCATGGCAGCGAGGCGGCCCGTCATCTCGATGGTGCCACTTGTCGGCTGCGTAGTGCCGGTGATCATCTTGAGGAGCGTGCTCTTGCCAGCTCCATTGATCCCGACAATACCGACCGCCTCCCCCTGCTTCACGTCGAAGCTCACATCCTGCAATACCCACTTCGTCTTGTGTCGGGTAATCGGTACAGGTGCAAGCCACTCCAGAAGCCGGCCAAATCGCGAGGGATACTGTTTGTACGCCTTGCTAACTTTTTGTACGGAGATACTGCCCATGTAATATTGATCCGCATATAGAGTGCATGTCCGCAAGATCGCCGACGGCACCATGACCGCCCGGCTATGGCACACTGCGTCCTCTCGCTTGCGCGGCGAAGTCAACCGCCGCGCTACTTGTCAGATCTTCTGTACAGACCGCCACCCTTCCCGCTGCGCATCGTCGCCCACAGGACAATGACGGCATCAACCATTGACCATCCAGTCGATGGTCGAACGAATATCGACCGGATGAACGTCGGGTACGATCATCTGCAACTTCTTCGGCGAACCCACGAGTATCTTCACCTCGTTTTCTCGAACGAACGCCGGGTTCACCCGAACTTCAAGATCATGGCGAGAAGCCTCGCGCACCATCTGCAGCACCTCCTGCAGCGTATGAGGCGTCCCACTGCAGACATTGACGATCTCCGATGCCGCGCTCGATTCGAGTAGAGCCCTGTAGAGACGGGCCACGGTCCGCACATCCGAGAAATCGCGCGCCACATCGAGATTGCCCAATTCGATGACGGGGCGGCGATCGACAAAGTGAGTAACGATCTTCGGAATCAGAAATCGCGCCGACTGGCCTCTGCCCGTGTAGTTAAACGGCCGGACTATCACGATCGGCAACCTGTCGAACCAGGTCCTGACCAGGCACTCCATCGCAAGCTTGCTAGCCGCGTAGTGATTCACCGGCATCGGGGTGACGCCCTCGTCGATCACACCGTCCGCGTTACCATAAACATTCGCACTGCTGGTGATAAGAATCTTGTCAGGCCGGTGACCGACATCAGCGCACGCCTGAAGCAGGTTCAACGTGCCGATCACGTTGACGTGGTACATGTCCAGCGGCACGTCGTGCGCGACGAAGCTAATCGCGGCCAGGTGAACGATGAATCGGGGACGAACCTCATCGATTACCTTCCGGCAATCCGCCAGCGACGTGATGTCGAGCTGACGCTCTCCGTCCTGCGGCGTTTCGCCGGCACAAGTCCCGACGACCTGATAGCCCGCTCGCGCCAGTTCATCGACGATATACGCCCCCGTGAATCCACGGGCACCGGTGATCAAGGCATGGTGCATGGCAACTCAGAACGAAAAGCCAATCTTGTTTCTGCGCAGATCCGCTTCGACCATCAATTTGCAAAGATCCTCGAGCGACGTCTTCGGTTGCCAGCCCAGCTTCTCTTTTGCCTTCGCAGCATCGCCGATCAGCAGATCGACCTCAGCCGGACGATAGAACTTCGGGTTAACTCGAACCAGCACCTTGCCGTTCGACGGATCAACCCCTTCCTCACGCTCGCCGTCGCCGCGCCACTCGACGCTCGTGCCCGTCGCACGAAACGCCATCGACACGAAATCACGCACGGTCTCGGTGCGGTTCGTTGCCAACACGTACGTATCTGGCTCATCGACCTGCAACATCTTGTACATCCCTTCGACGTATTCCTTCGCAAAGCCCCAGTCGCGCTTCGCATCCAGGTTGCCGAGTTCAAGGACGTCGAGTTTGCCAAGCGAGATCTTCGCGACCGAATCCGTGATCTTGCGGGTCACGAATTCGCGCCCGCGCAACGGTGATTCGTGATTAAAGAGAATGCCGCTCGAGCCGAAAATGTTATACGACTCGCGATAGTTCACCGTAATCCAGTGGGCATACAGCTTCGCAACGCCATATGGACTGCGAGGATAGAACGGGGTGTCTTCCTTCTGCGGGACGGCCTGCACCTTACCAAACATCTCCGACGTGGACGCCTGGTAAAAGCGAATCGAGTCGTTGACGATCCGAATCGCCTCAAGGACGTTCAACGCGCCGACACCGGTAATTTCAGCGGTCGTTCGTGGCTGCTCGAACGACACTCCGACAAAACTTTGCGCCGCAAGGTTGTAGATCTCCCTCGGCTGAGCCATCTCGAGAAGACGAATCGTCGTGCCAAGGTCCGTCAGATCATGTTCGATCAGATGAAGCTTCGGGTGATTGTGAACGCCCAACTCTTCAAGGCGCCAGAAGTTGACCGAGCTGGTCCGCCGGTAGGTACCGTAGACGTCGTAGCCGTGCTCAAGCAGCAATTGCGTAAGGTAAGCCCCATCTTGTCCAGTAATGCCAGTCACAACTGCGCTCGTCAATTCCATCTCCTTGAGAAAGCCCCCGAGGGCGCGTTGAGCACGCCACGGGCAGATAATGCCGAATTCGATCGATTATATCCGACGCCCCCTCGGGTTCCGTCCGAAGAGTAGCTGCGAAAACAATCCTCTTACAGTTCGTCAACCATTTCGGCTGCATGCCGTCGAAACAGATACAAGCCGAACGTGCACAACACTATCCCGGCCACGAGTACCGGCCAGACGACGGTCCAATCGGGCCACGCCCGATTCACGAGAATCGTCTGATAGCCCATCACCAGATCCGCCATCGGATTGAACTTGATAAACGCCTTCGCCCTTTCCGGAAGTGCGTGCCACGGATAGACGATGGGGGTGAACCAGAACCAGAACTGCAGAAAAATGGTCATGAACTGACCAACGTCGCGAAAAAACACATTGAGGACGCCAATCGAAATACCGAGGCCAATGCTGAAAATGATCTGCACGACAAGCAGCGGAAGCATCGCGATGAACGGCATACCCGGAAAGTTGCCGCTCAAAACCAGAAAGAGCGTGAAGAGCGAGAAAATGATGGCGAAATTGACCAACGCGGAAACCGTGACAATCACGGGCAAAGCTATACGTGGAAAACTGAGCTTCTTCAATAGATTCGCGTTTTCGATAAACACGTTTTGCCCGCGTGACACGATTTCGGCAAAGAGACCCCAAGTAAGGATGCCTGCGCACAAGTAGATGCTGTAGCCGAACGTGCTTTGAACGCCGGGCATCCGCGACTTCATGACTTCCGCGAAAATGACCGTGTACACGAGAATCATGGCGAGCGGTTGCAGCACCAACCAAGCGGCACCAAGCATGCTTGTACGATAGCGGGTTTGAAATTCCCGCCTCACACTGCCAACGATGAAACCCCTGTAACGAATCAGGGCGCCAAATAATGCACTCAAGTCGGGTCCTTGGTCGAAAACGCGAGAAACGGATTCGCGATGCCATCGCTTCGTCAGGCGCGCGGCATGCGGACCCTCGGCTGGCTCGCTATTGTCCGTTATTGCACGCCTATCGGGCAACCGCCGCGGACGATGAAGGTCGATCGGCCCTGCCGCAATCAACTTTGCCCGTGAGAAGACATGCAGCGCTGCAATTCGACGAGCCAATCCGGCGATTGAATATTGAACGCTTGCGCCACCTTCTCGTTCGACAACCGCGAGTTGCGAGGACGTCGCGCTGGCGTCGGATACGCTTCTGTCGGAATCGGCATGACCGTTGGAGTGACGTCTAACTCCGCCTGCGCAAAGATCGCCTCGGCGAAACCAGCCCAACTTGTGGCGCCGGCCGCTGTCATGTGATACACGCCACTGCGCTGCGTCCACCATGAGAGCGCCTCTTTTTCGGCGACAGGCGTCTGTTGCAGCATCTGCACCGTCAAGTCGGCAATCGTTCCCGCCCAGGTTGGTGCGCCAAACTGATCGGCAACAACAGGGATCTCTTTCTTTTGGGCACCAAGTCGCAGCATCGTCAACAGAAAATTCTTGCCATACAAGCCGTACACCCAACTGGTACGCAACACCAGCCAGGCGCCACCCGCTTGAGCAATGGCCCGCTCTCCTGCCAGCTTGCTCGCCCCGTACACATTCAGCGGATTCGGCGTATCACTCTCAACATACGCACCATCTTTCGACCCATCAAACACGTAGTCGGTCGAATAGTGCACGAGCAATGCGCCCGTACGGCGAGCCTCTTCTGCAAGAACGCCTGGCGCCTCGCCGTTTATCCGCATGGTTAGTTCACTGTCGCTTTCCGCTTTGTCGACAGCTGTATAGGCGGCGCAGTTTACGATGACCGCCGGCTTCACCTGCGAGACGACCCGACGCACCTGCGCCAGATCCGACAGATCCAGCAAATTCCTCTCGGCAGCGACGAGCCTGCCAAACCCTGTCAGGCGACTCAGCAACGCTGTGCCCACCTGTCCGTTAGAGCCAGTCACAAGAACGACGGGATCAACGCGCTCAGCCATAGGTATAAATTGCCCATGCCCACGATTGAGCTGCCCGTTTTTACCGAACGATGCCCGGATCGGAGGCGAGATTATAGATACTCGCTCGCGTTATTAGAAAACGACCTAACAGACTGATACAAATTGGCAGGACAGCGACTCAAATCGTTATGCAGCGAAGCAACGCCACGAACATTCAATAGCTTTCCGCCGTCGCAAATCGTTGTCCGTTCGCATCCTTCAGAGCGAGGATCGGATCGCTCGTGATGGGCCAGTCAATGCCCACATCGGGATCGTTCCACAGCAGACAGCGCTCGTGGTGCGGAAACCAATAATCTGTCGTCTTGTACAGAAAATCCGCGAATTCGGAGAGCACAACAAACCCGTGTGCAAAGCCTGGGGGGATCCAGAGTTGCTGCATGTTATCCGCAGTCAGCCGCTGCCCAACCCATTTGCCAAAGTCCGGCGACTGTCTGCGCATGTCGACCACAACATCAAACACCTCCCCCGCCACCACCCTCACCAACTTCCCCTGCGCATGCTCAATCTGATAATGCAACCCCCGCAACACGCCCTTCGCCGACCTTGAATGGTTATCCTGAACAAACTCCACCCCAGCCTGCACCTGCTCGGCAAACTCCCGCGCATTGAAGCTTTCCAGAAAAAACCCTCGCGCATCGCCGAACACCTTCGGCTCGATCAGCTTGACTTCAGGCAGCGCGGTCGCCGTCACTTGAATTGCCATACCACCTTGTCCGTCAGAATATTTTTCAAATACCGCCCGTAATCGTTCTTCGAGAGCGGCTCAGCCAGCCTCATCACCTGTTCGGCGTCGATCCAGCGATACCGGTACGCAATTTCTTCCGGGCACGCTACCACGAGTCCCTGACGTTTCTGTAACGTCGCGATAAACGTCGCCGCGTCGATCAGCGAATCGTGCGTGCCAGTATCGAGCCACGCATACCCGCGACCCATAATCTCGACCTGCAGCTTGCCCGCCGCCAGATAGCGCGAATTGACGTCGGTGATCTCGTATTCGCCGCGTGCCGACGGTTTGATCTCCTTCGCGATATCGCACACATCCGCATCGTAGAAATACAGGCCCGTCACCGCATACGATGAGCGCGGTTGAGCCGGCTTTTCTTCGATCGACACCGCGCGCATCTGCTCATCGAACTCAACCACGCCGTAACGTTGCGGATCGTTCACGTGATACGCAAACACCGTCGCGCAATCGGTCCGCGCATTCGCGTCGCGCAACTGACGCGCGAGATCGTGACCATGAAAAATGTTGTCGCCGAGAATCAACGCGCTCGGGTCGCCGGCAATGAAATCACGGCCAATCACGAATGCCTGCGCCAGCCCGTCCGGCGACGGCTGCACCGCATATTGAAACGACATCCCCCACTGGCTGCCGTCGCCGAGCATCGCCTCGAAGCGAGGCGTGTCCTGCGGTGTCGAGATGATCAATACCTCGCGAATGCCCGCCAGCATCAGCGTCGACAGCGGATAGTAGATCATCGGCTTGTCGTACACCGGCAGCAGCTGCTTCGAGATCGCATGCGTGATCGGATACAGGCGCGTGCCCGACCCGCCCGCGAGAATGATTCCCTTCCGTGCCATCCGCGTGTCCTTTTTCACACCGTTCCCGCGTAGTGCGTTTCCATCCAGTGACGATAGCTGCCGCTCGTCACGCCGGCAACCCACTCCGGATGCTCGAGATACCAGAGCACCGTCTTCCTGATACCGGTCTCGAACGTCTCCGCGGGGCGCCAGCCGAGCTCGCGCTCGATGCGCGTCGCGTCGATCGCATACCGGCGATCGTGGCCAGGCCGGTCCTTCACAAATTCGATCTGCGCCGCATAGGCCGTCCCCGACGCCGACGGCCGCAGCTCGTCGAGCGTACGGCACAGCGTATGCACGACGTCGATATTCGCCTGCTCGTTCCATCCGCCGATGTTGTACGTTTCGCCCGGCACGCCCTTTTGCAGCACCGTGCGAATCGCCGCGCAATGGTCGGTCACATACAACCAGTCGCGCACATTTTTGCCGTCGCCATAGACCGGCAGCTTCTTGCCCCCGATCGCATTGATGATCGTGAGCGGAATCAGCTTCTCGGGAAACTGATACGGGCCGTAGTTATTCGAGCAGTTGGTGGTGAGCGTCGGCAGACCGTACGTATGGTGGTACGCGCGCACGAAATGATCGGACGCCGCCTTGCTTGCCGAGTAAGGGCTATTCGGCGCGTACGCCGTATGCTCATTGAAAGCTGGATCGGTGGGGTTGAGCGAGCCAAACACTTCGTCGGTCGACACGTGCAGGAAGCGAAAGGCTGCTTTCTCGTCGCCCGCAAGGCCATTCCAGTAGGCGCGCGCGGCCTCGAGCAGCGTGAAGGTGCCGACCACATTTGTTTGCACGAACTCGGCGGGCCCGTTGATCGACCGGTCCACGTGGCTTTCCGCCGCGAAATGCAATATCGCGTGGGGCCGGTAAGTGACAAACAGCGCATCGATCGCCGCGCGATCACAGATATCGACCTGGGAAAAAATATGTCGAGGGTCGCCGGCAAGTGGCGCAAGCGTTTCGGCATTGCCCGCGTACGTCAGATTGTCGACGTTGACGATCGGCTCATCGCAATCGCGCAGCCAGTCGAGCACGAAATTGGCGCCGATGAAGCCCGCCCCCCCGGTGACGATAATCATGCTTCCCCCTATCTGTCGGCTGGAGTTGGCGCTTTAGCGCTTACTCCAGCCCCATGCAAAGCTGTCGGCCAGAGTTGGCGCTTCAGCGCTTACTCCAGCCCCATGCAGCGGCCATTGCACGGCTGCACCTTTTTCAACGCTCGTGGCAGCCTCTTAAACCAGGTATTATGTCACGCGATATTGTGCAGTCGGCTCAGTTGCGGCTCCCCGCACGGTCGTGCCGCCGGTCGTGTCACCCCGCGCGCGTCGTCGGCACGGCGCAGCGCGTCACGCCAGCGTCCGCACCGGCATTAAGGCCTGGGCGCAACGTATGCGTCGGTGCTTTTCCGCACATGGCGTGACTGTCGTGACGCTTACACAACCCGGACTCAGATGACCACTTCCACGCGGCCCGCTCCCCTCGCCTTCGGCGACCTGCAAGGCTGCCACAACGAATTCCAGCGCTTGCTCGCGAAAGCCGCGCCGTCGGATGACACCCCGCTGTGGTTCGCCGGCGACATCGTCAACCGCGGTCCCGGCTCGCTTGCCACGCTGCGCGAGCTGGTCGCTCTGGGTGACCGCGCAATTACGGTGCTCGGTAATCATGACCTGCATCTGCTATCGGTGTCGGCCGGCATCCGCAAGTTGAAAAAAGGCGACACGATCGACGACATTCTTGCCGCGCCCGATGCCGACGAACTGCTCGAATGGGTCCGCCACCGCCCCATCGCGCATTTCGATAACGACATGCTGCTCGTCCACGCCGGCGTGCCGCCGCAGTGGGACGCGACGCTGACAATGGAACTCGCCAACGAACTGCAGCGCGCACTGCGCGCGCCGAACTGGAAAGAAACGCTGGCAGGCCTGTACGGCAACGAGCCGAACCGCTGGAAGCCGAGCCTCAAAGGCATCGACAGGCTGCGCGTGACCTGCACCGCGCTGACCAGAATGCGCTTTTGCAACGCGGACGGCGTAATGGATTTCACGTCGAGCGGCGGTCTTGATTCGACGCCGTCGGGCTTTATGCCCTGGTTCGATGTGCCGTCGCGGCGCACCGCGGAGGTTACTGTTGTTTTCGGCCATTGGGCCGCGCTCGGCCTGCTGATGCGTGACAACGTGATCGGGCTCGATTCCGGCTGCGTGTGGGGCAATCAGCTATCCGCGGTCCGACTCACGCGTGAACCGGCGGACCGCACAGTCACGCAGATGGATTGCTCAGGCTGTCGCGCATCCGCCGACACCGAATAAGCGCGGGAATCAGCCGATGCACTGCGCGGGTGCGAGGCCGCACGGCGCAGTGCTATAACTCCCTACGCACCTCCGCAGCCAGACTCGGAAACAACCTCGCACACACCCCCGGCGAATAGTCTTCGATCATCTGCTGAATCGGCGCATGGCGCCCATACGCAACCGACGCGACCAGCAACAGCCCCAGTGCCGCAAAACGCGGCTTCGCGAGCTTCACGCGCGAACGCACAAAGCTGCGCACGAACACGATCGCGAGCGCCGCGCCTAGCACCCAGCCGGCAATCACTTCGGTGACCGAATGCGCGTCGTCGAACACGCGCGCGACCGCGGTCAGCACACCGATCAGCAATCCGATGATCACGCCGGTCCGTGCGCGACCGCCCGCACAACGGCACAACAACGACATCGCGACGGTCCAGACCATCGCCGACAACGTGGTGTGACCGCTAAGCACGCGGAAATGCAGCGATTGAATTTCGATGCCACAGCCCGCGTACAGAATCTTGGTTGCGCCTACAAGCGCCATGCCGATCGCGAGCAACAGTATCCAGCGACCGGCCTCGCGACGTGCGGAAAACCACAGCCAGATCGCGCAAACAAGCGCAATCGGCAGCGTGAATGCCGCATCGCCAACGCTAGCGAAAATATTCCAAAGAAAGAAATCGGGATCCGTGAGCATCGGGGGAGGGTAATCGATTGGTCGGTTTCCGTCTGTTCGATCAGACACAGGCGCACGTGAGACGTTCGTTCGCGCCGCCCGCTGACCCAACTGTGAGCGACCGCGAGCGACTGCGATTGCTACGTGTCCGCCCGCCTTATTGCGCGAGCGGTCCGTTGGCCGCCGGCGTATCGCCGGCGTGCGCCGCATCGGCCTCCTGCTCAGTTTGCCCAAGCACCGCCTGCTGCCGCGCACGCGCGCCAACCGGCCGCAGACGATCGAGCGCGCCCTCCACCGCCGCCTGCGCCTGCGCGGCCAGCACGCGCCGCTCCGCACCCGGCGCGAGCGGATCGCAAACAACCACATGCGCAGTCAGCGGCGTGCCGCGCAATAACGTATCGAGCGACTCGCCCAGCGACATCTCGCCGATATACGACGGCGCCGTCGACTGATTGCCGCGCGCATCTTCGTAGTAAAGACAGAGCGGCTGCACCGGCCGCGCTGCGGACACAGCCGCCTGGAACAGGTTCGCATGAAACGGCAGCAGTTCGCGCCCGTCGGTTGTCGTGCCCTCGGGGAACACGCAAATCACGTCGCCAGCAATGAGGTGATCCGCGAGCTCATGCACGATGCGCTTCGCGTCGCTGCGTTTCTCACGCTGCAAAAACACGGTGTCGAGCTGTTCCGCGAACCAGCCGATCACCGGCCACTTGCGCACTTCCGCTTTCGACACGAAGCGCGTCGGCCGCCATGCGTTGATCACGTAGATATCGATCCACGAAACATGATTGCTGACGACCAGCGCCCCTTCGTCGAGCCGCGCGCCGTCGTTGTGCACGACCAGGCGCATGCCCGCGAGCTGCAGAAATCGCAGCGACCACGCGCGGTTCAGTTCAGAGCGCTGTTGCGCGGTGACCCGCGAAAAGCGCGTGGCGACTACCCACATGCCGTACGCCAGATGGGCAACAAGTCGTATCTTGCGGAACGCGTGCTTCATGCTGAAAGTCTTCCGTGCGTTTGAGTTCAGCGTTGTTCGAATGCCAGTTGCCCGGACACGATGGTCGCGCGCACGCGCGCCGGCAGTTCGTATCCGAGAAACGGCGTGTTATGCCCCTGGCTCTTCAGCGCGCGCGGTTCGACGCGCCAATAAGCGTCGCGCTCGAAGATGCACAGGTCCGCGGACACACCCGCTTCGATACGGCCCGCCGCGAGCTTCAGCACGCCGGCCGGCGCCGCGGTGATGCGCTTGATGGCCCGTGCGAGCGGCACCTTAGCTTCGTCGGCCCACTTCACGGTCAGCGATAGCAGGAGTTCGAGTCCGGTTGCGCCCGGCGTCGCTTCGGCAAACGGCAACAGCTTTTCGTCGTCATCGACCGGCGTGTGGTCCGAGCATATCGCATCAATCGTCCCGTCGATCAGGCCCATGCGAATCGCTTCGCGATCGCGCTGCGAACGCAGCGGCGGATCGAGGCGGAACTGCGCATCGAAGTAACCGATATCGACGTCGATCAGATGCACATGGTTGATCGTCACATCGCAGGTGACCGGCAAACCTTCCGCCTTCGCGGCACGTGTGAGCTCGATGCCGGCCGCTGACGACAGATGCGACACATGCACGCGCGCGCCGGTCACGCGAACCAGTTCGAATATCGTGTGCAACGCGATCGTTTCCGCCGATACCGGCACGCCGGACAACCCCAGCCGCGACGCCAGCGCGCCGCTCGCGGCAACACCGCCCTTGGCGAGATAAGCGTCCAGCGGGCGCAGCCACACCGTAAAACCATACGTGCTCGCGTACTGCAGTGCGCGCAGCAGCACCTGCGTATCGACGACCGGCACATCCGCCTGCGAAAAACCGATGCAGCCCGCCTCGGTCAGCTCGACCATCTCGGTGATCACCTGCCCTTTCAGGCCGACCGTCAGCGCGCCGAGCGGATACACGTGCACCTGATTCAGATTGCGCGCACGGAACTTCAGCATTTCGACAAGGCCCGGTTCGTCGAGCACCGGGTCCGTGTCGGGCGGACACACAAGCGTCGTCACGCCGCCCGCAAGCGCCGCGGCCATTTCGGATTCGAGTGTCGCCTTGTGTTCGTAGCCCGGCTCACGCAGCCGCGCGGACAGATCGACGAGCCCCGGCGTGACCATCAGGCCGCGCGCATCGATGGTCTTCGCCGCGTGGAAGTCGGCGGGCGCGCTACCGAGCGCAACGATCTTGCCCGCCGCGATAAAGATGTCCTGCTGCCGTTCGGTGCCCGCGGCCGGATCGATCAGCGTGCCGCCCTCGATGTGAATCTTCATGCGCTGCCTTCTTGTGCGTTGTTTGTTGCGATGCCGCCTTGATGTGCCGTATGTGCCTTTCCGTGCATATGTACACCGTCGCCAGCCGTGTCGATCGTTGCGCGTGCAATCAGTCGTGGTTGCCCGCGACGATACCCATCACCGCCATGCGAACCGCGATACCGAACGTCACCTGATTCAGAATGACCGACTGCGGACCGTCCGCGACCTGCGAATCGATCTCGACGCCGCGGTTCATCGGGCCGGGGTGCATCACGATCGCATCGGGCTTCGCGAGTGCGAGGCGCTCGGGCGTCAGGCCCCAGCTCTTGAAGTATTCCTGCGCCGACGGCAGCAGCGCGCCGCTCATCCGCTCGTTCTGCAAACGCAGCATGATGATCACGTCGACGTCCTTCAGTCCCTCGTCGAGATTGTGGAACACACGCACGCCCATCTGTTCGAGCCCGCCCGGTAGCAGCGTGCGCGGGCCGATCGCGCGCACTTCGGGCACGCCGAGCGTGGTGAGCGCGTGGATATCCGAGCGCGCGACGCGCGAGTGCAAAATATCGCCGACAATCGCCACCCGCAGATTCGTGAAATCGCGCTTGTAATGGCGGATCGTGTACAAGCAGGCCCTGCGTAGGGTGCGCATGGCGTCCGTCGCCGGCATTGATCACGTGCACGTGCGGCGCGCAGTGCTCGGCAATCAGATAAGGCGCGCCGCTCGATGCATGCCGCACGACAAACATATCCGCGTGCATCGCCGACAGATTATTGATCGTATCGAGCAACGACTCGCCCTTGCTCGTCGACGATGCGTTGATGTTCAGATTGATCACGTCGGCTGACAGCCGCTTCGCGGCGATTTCAAACGTCGTGCGCGTACGCGTCGAGTTCTCGAAAAACAGATTGAACACCGACTTGCCGCGCAACAGCGGCACCTTCTTCACCTCGCGGTCCGTCACGCTGACGAACTGCTCGGCCGTGTCGAGAATGTGATTGACGATCGCGCGCGGCAAGCCTTCGATCGTCAACAGATGCTTGAGCTCGCCGTTCTTCGTGAGCTGCGGATTACCCTTCAGGAAACCGTAACGAAAATGCCGCGCCTCGGCGGCGCGCTGCGTGGAATCCTGGGTGACCGGGTTGGGCTTGTTCATCGTGGTCCTGAGTCAAACGTGTTGCGGCAAAGCGCGGCGCGTGGTGAACGCGTTGGGCGCATCGGCTCGCGCGCCGCTTCGTGCCGCTTCGTGCCGCTTCGTGCCATTTCGTGCCGCTCGCCGCGGCAGTTATGTTCAATCCGCGCGTGCTTCGGTATGAAAAGTGAAACGCGGCGCGCCCGCTGCTTCGTCATGGCGCGCAAGCACGAGCGTCGCATCGGCCGGTACATCGACGACACCGCCGACAAAGCGCGCCGCAACCGGCAACTCGCGCCCACCGCGGTCCGCCAGCACCGCCAGTTCCACCGCGGCGGGCCGGCCGTAGTCGTAAAGTTCGTTGATGGCCGCGCGCACGGTGCGGCCGGTATACAGCACATCGTCGACCAGCAGAATGCGGTGATTGCTGACGTCGAATGGCAGCGACGTCGGGCTCGCTTGCGTATGCAGGCCCTTCTTCGCATAGTCGTCGCGATGCAGCGCGACGTTGACGACGCCGTAGCCCGGCACGTTCAGGTCGCGCGCAAGACGCTCCGCAAGCCACGCGCCGCCGCTATAGATGCCGGCCAGCACCGCACCGCCGGGCTCGTCCGGATGACCGAGCGCTTCACCATAAGCCGCACGGATCTGTTCGAGCACGACGCGATAAAGCGCCTCCGCGTCAAGGGAACTGAGGTTCTGGCTCATCGGGGTAATCCGGATTCTTCGAAGTACTGCTGAAGGATGATGCAGGCGGCTTCGGCATCGAGCAGTTCCGCACGGGCCACGCCGCTGCGCACACCGGCTTCGGCTTCGACCGACGAATAGCGCTCGTCGACCCACGTCACGGGCAGATTGAAACGGCCGTTCAACTGATTGCCGAAGCGTTTTGCCTGCTGGGTCATCGCGTGCGGGGTGCCATCCGGATGCATCGGCAGACCGACCACCAGCGCATCCGGCTTCCATTCGCCGATCAGCTTGCCGAGTTCGGCAAAACGATAGTCGCGGTTGCGGTTCTGCACGACCACGAGCGGCCGCGCGCTTTTCGTCAGGGAATTGCCAACGGCGACGCCAATGCGTTTCTCGCCATAATCGAACGCAAGCAGCGTCGCTTCACGTTCGGGCGCAACGCTCATGCGTGACCTGCTTCGCCGGAAAGCATCGAAAGTGATACACCGAGCAGCGCAAGCGCCGCTTCGAAGCGGTCTTCGGCCGGCACATCGAAGACGATCTTCGGGTCGGCCTCGACGGTAAGCCAGCCGTTCTTCGAGATTTCTTCCTCGAGTTGGCCCGCGCCCCAACCCGCATGGCCGAGCGTCAGCAGAAAGCGCCCGGGGCCCTTGCCGTTCGCGACCGCTTCGAGCACGTCTTTTGACGTGGTCATTTCGAGGCCGCCCGGCACTTGCATCGACGACGTGTATGAGCTGCCCTGCCCCGCGTCATGCAATACAAAGCCGCGCTCGGTTTGCACCGGGCCGCCGAAATACACGGGGACATGCAGCAGGGGTTCGATTTCGAGCTTCAGATCAATGCGATTGAACAGCGCTTCCAGATCGATATCAGTCGGCCGGTTGATGACCAGACCGAGTGCGCCGCGCTCGCTATGATCGCAAAGGTAGACCACCGTCCCTGAAAACGTCGGATCCGCCATGTTGGGCATGGCGATCAGGAACTGGTTGGTCAGATTGATGCGGTCGGAACTCTTGGACATAGGTCAAATTCTAGCAAAGACGAGTGGAAGTGCAGACCGCCTATGCACCGCGCGTGATGCGCCACGCAACACTTCCGCGCTCCACGGACGGCGGACCATAGGTGCACTCTAACACGCACTTACGGCCGGCCGATGGCGCGAGCGCGTTGTGTTGCATGCCATGTGCGCGGTACTTCACGTAGCCGTGCCGCCCAATTCGATGGCGCGCGTCAACGCCGCGAGCGCGCTGCCCGATTGTGGCGGCGCAATACCTGCCGCGATCTGGTGCAGCATCGCGCGCAACGCAAGCGCCGCATGTTCGAGCGTCGCCGCATCGGGTGCTTCGATGTTCACCAGTGTCCGCGCGTCGGGCTTCACCGCTGCAGCGTGCGCGCGACGTCGCCACGCAAGGCCTAGCGCATCCGACAGCAGCGCGACATGGCCGAGCCCGAGCGCGCACGCGGACGCACCGAGCCGGTACGCGGCGTCACCCGCCTGTAACGCTGCGCTCGGGTCGGCCTTTTGCGGGTTATCGGCAGCGCGAGCGTGTTCCGACAGGGCGGCAATCGATGCATCCGCGGTCTGAAGAAAATCTTCGTACGCGTTCGCGTGAACGGTGACTGCGCCGAGTGCTCGGGTCGGTGCCGGTTGAGTGGATGAAGGATGGGTTTGATGCGCGTCGGATGGGGTGGCTGAGGGGTCAGTCGGGCTGAATCGCGGATGGTCTTGCGTTTCGCTGGCCGACGGATGGGCACCCGCCCCCGCGGCCTGCGCCTCCCACAGCGCCTCCGATGCGCTCGTGCCCGCCACATGCCAGACCACCGTCAGACCGTAATCGCGCAGCAGTTCGACCGGGTCGGTATCTTCGGCCGCTGCGCCAAACAGCGCGTAGTCGCGCCACAACAACGCCAGCGTCGCGCGCACCAGCGAGCGCGGCGCGAACGGGATGCCGCGTGCCTGATCCGCCAGCGCGAGGTTGCACCGTGCGAAGAAACGCCGCGCGTCCGCGTCGCCAGCGCGGTCTCCGGCTAAGTGACCGCTCACGCGCAGCGCGCGGGCGCAACCGCCTGCAAGACGCCAAAAATCATAGGGATCGGGACCGGTGAGCTCGGCGATACAGGCCTCGAGCTCGTCGAGCGCGGCCTTCACGACGAGCGTCGCTGCCGACATGACGCCGTCACCCGTCTGCGCGCGCAATACCGGCAGCAGTGCCTGCTCGTAACGCGCCCGTAGATGCGCGAGCCGCTGCGCCGGCTGGGTATGCAACATCGCGGGCGAAACCGGCCGACCCGCCAGCGCGAGATTTTCGAATGCAACGGTAAAGCCCGGCGTGTGCTGCGCGATCAGCGCCGACAGCGCGCGATAGTGCACATACAGGGACGGCGAGCACGACAGCTCCTGCAGGTTGCGCCTGCCAAGCGCGGCCGCAAACGCGCGCAGCGCCGCTCCGAATTCGGTGCGGACCGGACTCTCCGTTGCAGCGGCGCCGGCGAGATGAGCGGGACGGGCGGCATCGGCAGTATCGAACGCAAGCGGCGAAGCCAACACCAACGCGTCGGCAAAACGATGGGCGGCAAGCCACCCTGCTTCGCGCAGCGCGTGCGCGGCGTGCAAAACGGACAATGCCGCGTCGCGATGCTGTTCGTGTGCGGAAAGGGCGTCGGCAAGTGCGGTTTCGGCCGCGCGCACGGCGCCGCCGCGCGGATTGGGCAACGCTTCGAGGGTGCTGCCGGGAGCGGATGGAGGTGTCGTCATGGGATCGCTAGCTGGAACGCCGACGGACCGAAACCGATGCTGAAACGGACACGGCGGTATCACCGCACTGGTCTCGCGGGATCTGCGGAAAAGGGACCTTCCGAGGATACCTGCAAGGACCTCCGCCAGGATGGCCGCGGGATGCGTGCGCGATGTACGCCAACGTATCGATCACATCGACCAGGGTCACGTCAGCAGTGCAGCGATTGACCGACGTGCGACGTGTCGACGCGACCTCGCTTGACGATCTCAACGGCCGACCATGTAGGGTTCGCGCCCCCGGTACGCCCCGGCACTGGACCGCTGCCGCGCCACGCATTACCCGTCACACGTGATGCGCGCCGTGCGCGCTTCTGGTGCGAGCCGCCGCGTGCACCCCGGCACGCCTGCGACAATGGGTGACAATACGTGGCAACAACGCGGAAACAACCCGCGAACGGGTCAGATCTCGACCATTTCGAAATCTTCCTTCCGGGCCCCGCACTCGGGGCAGGTCCAGTTGATCGGCACATCCTCCCAGCGCGTGCCCGGCGCGATCCCTTCTTCCGGCAAGCCGGCTTCCTCGTCGTAAATCCAGCCGCAGATCAGGCACATCCAGCTTCTATATTCCATTCTTTTGCGCGTCGAAAAGTCCGTTAAATCGGGAGCCATGATGGTACCGTGTTGCCGCCCCCATGCCTAGCGAAAGGCATGCGCGATTATGCGCTGCAGCATCGCGGCCTTCGGGTGCAGCCGTACGGTGCGCAGCGAAAAACCGCCCCGCCGCAGCATAAAGCCGCATAATTGAGTCGGCCGCGCCGGGTACAGGGTGCATCTTGCGAATCGAATGAATGTCCCGGCCGGGTCCCCGAATGGTCTCGACAGGCTCGCCGAATGGCGGCCATGCGTTGTGTCCACCCGTTGCACATTTACCAGCCACTTTTCATGCCCAGCGACACCCCTCCGATCGTCCTCACTTTCGGCCTTTCCGACCCCACTGGCGGCTCCGGCCTGCAAGCCGACCTGATGACGTTGGCCAGCATGGGCTGCCATGGTGTCACTGTTCTGACCGGCTATACCGTGCGCGACTCCGCGAGTTGCGACGAAGTCACCGCGCTGGACCCGGAAGTCGTCGCAACCCAGGCCCGCATGCTGCTCGAAGACATGCCAATCGCCGCATTCAAGGTTGGCGCGGCCACGCGAGCCGAAGTGGTGAGCGCCATCGCGGAAGTGGTCGCCGACTATGACGACATCCCGCTCATCCTCGCGCCTGATTTCACACTCGACGACGAGCATGTGCTCGCCGCCGACGAATTACGCGAAGCGATCGCCGACCTGCTCGCGCCACAAACGACGCTGCTCATTGCCGATCACGCCACGCTGCTCGCGCTCGCGCAGCCGGACGGCGACGCCGAGGCGCCGACGCTAGACGCGGCGGTGTCGCATCTGCTGTCGCAAGGCTGCGAGTACATCCTGTCAATGGAAACGGGCACGCATCGGCTCGTCAACACGCTTTACTGCGAGGAAGGCCAGTTGCGCCAGGATATGTGGGATCGCGGCACGCAACGCGTGGCGGGCATGACCGATACGCTAGGCGCGGCGATCGCGGCATTGCTCGCAAATGGGCAGGACCCGGCGGAAGCGGTACGCGAGGCACAGGAGTATCTGTTTCAGGCGATGCAGAACGCGTTCAGGCCGGGCATGGGTGCGTATTTGCCGGACCGGTTCTTCTGGGCGCGGGAGGGTGATGAAGACAAGCCTGCCACTGCGGGCAAAGGCGGAGCGCCGGGAGGAGAAGCGCGGCACTGATTCAGCGGCGTGGTGGCCGGGGGTGCGGCAGCGTGGCGCGCGTTTCACGCGACGCGCCAGATGCCCTTCGCAGACCCACAAGCAGACGGCACGCAAACCGCGCGCGCAGAAAAAAACCCGCACCGTGAAAAATTCACGCTGCGGGTTTTCTTTTCGAAGGACGCGCCTCACGGCGCGCCCTTCCGATGCTCTCCAGCTTGACGCCGAATTACATGTCCATGCCCATGCCGCCCATACCGCCGGGCATGCCACCAGGCATCGGTGCGTCTTCCTTCGGCAGTTCGCATACGGCTGCGTCCGTCGTCAGCAGCAGGCCGGCGACCGAAGCTGCGTTTTGCAGCGCGGTGCGCGTGACCTTCGTCGGATCGACCACGCCTGCTTCGACCATGTCGACATACTCGCCGGTTGCCGCGTTGTAGCCGTAGTTGCCCTTGCCGGCCGACACCGATGCGACCACGACGCTGGCTTCTTCGCCGCCGTTCGCCACGATCTGGCGCAGCGGCTCTTCCATTGCACGCAGCACGATCTTGACACCCGCGTCCTGATCGGCGTTCTCGCCCTTCAGGCCTGCGATTGCAGCGCGAGCGCGGATCAGCGCAACGCCACCGCCGGCCACGATGCCTTCTTCAACGGCTGCGCGCGTAGCGTGCAGCGCGTCTTCGACACGCGCCTTCTTTTCCTTCATTTCGACTTCGGTCGCAGCGCCGACCTTGATCACTGCCACGCCGCCGGCCAGCTTCGCCACGCGTTCCTGCAGCTTTTCACGGTCGTAGTCCGACGTCGCTTCGTCGATCTGCGTGCGCACTTGCTTCACGCGCGCTTCGATGGTTGCGGCTTCGCCCGCGCCGTCGATGATCGTCGTGTTTTCCTTGCCCACTTCGATGCGCTTCGCTTGACCCAGCTCTTGCAGCGTCGCCTTTTCGAGCGACAGGCCGGTTTCTTCCGCGACCACCTGACCGCCGGTCAGGATCGCGATGTCTTCCAGCATCGCCTTACGACGATCGCCGAAGCCCGGCGCCTTCACGGCAACCGTCTTCAGAATGCCGCGGATGTTGTTGACGACCAGCGTCGCGAGCGCTTCGCCTTCGACGTCTTCAGCGATGATCAGCAGCGGACGGCCAGCCTTCGCCACTTGCTCGAGCACCGGCAGCAGATCGCGGATGTTCGACACCTTCTTGTCGTGCAGCAGCACGAACGGGTTGTCGAGAACGGCGACTTGCTTGTCCGGGTTGTTGATGAAGTACGGCGACAGATAGCCGCGGTCGAACTGCATGCCTTCGACGACGTCGAGTTCGTCTTGCAGCGACTTGCCGTCTTCGACGGTGATCACGCCTTCCTTGCCGACCTTGTCCATCGCTTCAGCGATACGATCGCCGATCGACGAATCGCTGTTCGCCGAGATCGCGCCAACTTGCGCGATTTCCTTGTTCGTCGTGCACGGCTTGCTGATCTTGCGCAGCTCTTCGATCGCAGCGGTCACCGCCTTGTCGATACCGCGCTTCAGGTCCATCGGGTTCATGCCCGATGCGACGTACTTCATGCCTTCGCGAACGATCGATTGCGCGAGCACGGTAGCCGTCGTCGTACCGTCACCGGCGTTGTCGCTGGTCTTGGAAGCGACTTCCTTGACCATTTGCGCGCCCATGTTCTGGAGCTTGTCCTTCAGTTCGATTTCCTTCGCGACCGACACACCGTCCTTGGTGACCGTCGGGCCGCCGAAGCTGCGCTCGAGCACGACATTGCGGCCCTTCGGGCCCAGCGTGACTTTCACTGCGTTGGCGAGAATATTCACGCCTTCGACCATTTTCGAGCGGGCGGAATCGCCGAATACGACGTCTTTAGCTGCCATCTTCTAACTCCTTGAATGCTTTTGAATGAACTGGGACGTGAACTTACCTGTTCACCACAGCCATAATGTCTTCTTCGCGCATCACCAGCAGTTCCTGGCCGTCGACCTTGACGGTCTGGCCAGCGTACTTGCCGAACAGGACGCGGTCGCCGATCTTCACGTCGAGCGCGATCAGGGCGCCCTTGTCGTCACGCTTGCCCGGGCCGACTGCGAGGATTTCGCCTTGATCCGGCTTTTCCGCTGCGGCATCGGGGATCACGATACCCGAAGCGGTCTTGGTTTCCTGGTCAAGACGCTTGACGATCACGCGATCGTGCAAAGGACGAAGGTTCATACATACTCCTCTCTTGGTTGAGACTGAAGAACGCTGAGGACAACCCGACCGGCGAGCCCGGCCGGAGAAACTGTTAGCACTCGGGTGCGACGAGTGCTAATTATATGGAGAGGGAGTGACAAATTCAAGAAGCGTGAGCGCACTTAATCAGGCCGCTGTCGAGACTCACTCAAGTTTGAACTTTGTTCACTTAACCTTGAACTTGCGCCATCTCAAGCACCCGCTCCAGATTCAAAAACCTTCAACAAAACAATGACTTGATATCGTATACCGAGCCATGGAACGCGGTGCGCAAACGAGCGCTGCCACCGACCATTCGCGCAGGCAGGTCAGACTTGCAACGCACAACCGTCGATTGATAGGTGTTAACCCGCAGTCCAAACACCTGGATCGGCTAGTCCGGGGAAAATTTCGTTCGCTATGAAGACCTGCTTCGAAAGCCCGAAGAGGAAAACCGCATGTCTCACGAGCGCAAAGGCATCGCGGGAGACTGGCGAAATTACTTTACGCCTGGTGTGACGAAGAACTTCAACGCGCAATACGGCAATCTGCTCGTGTCGGCCGGATACGATCTGCTGGATTCAGGAATGCAATGCAAATCCCGGGTCAGGGTTCCGCGCAAACGCGATCAGCCTGTCAAGCTACGAGGCAGGCGTACCGAGAACACCGTTTCGGTCTCGTCGGATCGCGCACCAATCTCACCCCCATGAGCCCTGGCAATCTCGCGCGCGATATACAGCCCCAGCCCGAGACTACCATCGGCATTTCCGCCTTGATGGTTCGGGCCACGTTGTAGTGGATCAAAGATGCGCTCGAGGGTCGAGCGCTCAATGGCAACGCCAGCGTTCGTGACGTCCAGCAACACGTCCGCGTCCCTGCCGGTCACCGTCACCCGCACCGGCGAGTCTTGCGCGCCGTACTTGATCGCATTCAGGACGAGATTGCCAAGCAACTGCTGCAGACGTCTGCCGTCCCAAACCCCGACGCAGTCACCGCTCACGTCCAGATCGACCTGACGGTCTGGATGCACGACTCGCAACTGGTCCAGCTCATCGGCAAACAGCAACGCCAGATCGGTGGTGGCAGGCGCGATACTGATATCCAGCCCAAGCCGCGTCCGATTGTAGTCAACCATATCGTCCAGCAACGCCTGCATGCGTACACCGCTTCTGATCAAGCGGGACGCGGCGCTCGACACTTTTTCACCGGCGTTCAGCGCCGCGAGATAGGCCGCGGTTATCCGGATGGTCTGCAGCGGACTGCGCATGTCGTGCCCGAGCATTCCAAGCAACAGATTGCGAGCCTGGTCGACATGCGCGCTGAAATAGCTGATCGATTCGGCGATGGCCTGATCGATGGCCTCGTTGAAGCGGACCATGTCATCCACGTGATGACTGTCGGGCTCACGACCTTCCGTCCATAGCCGGAGCACGCTGGCGCGCAGAGCGCGGTATTCGGCAACCAGCTGGTTGATGTCAAAGCCGCTTCGCGCGCGCATGAGCGCGTGCGTTTGTGCAGCTGTCTCCGGAGCGCCGGCCATTTTGGACGCCCGCCCCATCGACTTCTCGACCTGGTCATCCTCGCTTTGGGGAGTGGACAGATCCTTTGCGATGGCCTGCAAAAGCTGCTGCGCATGGTCCCGCAAGGCTAGCGATTTCATGCCGGTCGCTGCGGGCAACAGGGTGCCGGCGAACGCCTCCCATCGCGACAAAATAGCTTCCATATGGTCGAGGATGAAGTCAGCTAATCGCATGTTTACCCCTGAGACGGACCGAAATGTCTTGATTTCGTATCAGGCATTTTTGCGGAATCCCTGGCAATTGGCAAACCCACGATATGGGGTCGTCGGGTCCGACGATTGCTGCCTGTCAACAAACAGGAGAATTCGATGTCGCCCGTCAACACCACGCGTCTGCTCATCGCCGACGACGACCCGGACTCACTGGCGGCATACGTGCTCTTCTTCGACGCTCACGGGTACGACACCCGCACCACGGGACATGGCGCGCACGCGCTTGCCGAATACAGCGCCTGGCGTCCGGACGCCGTTGTGCTCGACATTCAGATGCCGGGTATGGACGGGCGTGCCGTGGCTAGAGCGATCCGGCACCTGCGATCCGCACCGCCCCCGTTACTGGTGGCGATTAGCGCGCTGACGTCGCCCGCCCAGCAGGCCGCATCGATCGCAGCCGGATTCAACCACCATTTTGTCAAGCCGGCCGACCTCCCGGCCGTTCTGGCTGCGATAACAGCCCACATGCGCGCTGCCGCCGCGGACGATCCATCCTAGTCGCGCGGCGATTCGCGACCCGCTTTCCAGTACCTGACGCACCATGCGAAAGTGCTTCACCCGGCGATCAATCAAAGACGTCTTTGTTCGACGCATCGTACGCGTGCGTGCCATAAGCGATGTCATCAAGCGCGATCGACGCGATCCAGCGTGCACCGGCCGTGGATACTGACGCGGACCGAATCGCGTGCGACCCATCGCGACAAGGGCATCGCGACGGATGGCAAAGACGCTGCGGTCGAACCTCGACCAACCTGACCAGCGTCTGTACGCTGTCGTACCGCATTCTCCTTCGCATGCGCGTAGCGTGACCTCTATCGTCGATCAACCGGGAGAAAATCATGCTTAGACGAACCTTTATCTGGAGTACACCGGGATCGCTACTCGCGCTTGGCGCCGCTATCTCAGCTTGCACGACCACCCCGACCTCCGACGCGAGCCGCGGTGAGCAGATAGACAAGCGCCGCGCCATTGATGCCGATGTCGACTCCACCTTGACGCGTCTATACGGCGTCGCCAGCGGTTCGCGTGAACTGGTCGCCAAGGCGCATGGCGTACTGACGTTCCCTTCGGTGATCGACGTCGGCTTCGTGGTCGGTGGTCAGTATGGCGAAGGATCTTTGCGCGTCGGCGGAAAGACGATCGGCTACTACAGCACCACAACAGGTTCGATCGGCTGGCAGCTCGGCGCGCAATCGCGCGCGATCGTATTCCTGTTCATGACCGACGAGTCGCTCAACCGCTTCCGCAGCACAGAGGGATGGTCGGCTGGCGGCGATGCCTCCGTAGCCGTATTGAAAGTCGGCGCGAACGGCGCGCTCGACACCAGCACCGCCGGCGGACAGGTCGACGTTCTGGTTCTCACTAACACTGGCTTGATGGCGGGCGCATCGTTGCAAGGCACCAAGGTCACCCGGCTCGCGTCACTTTGAAAATCGCGAAGCGTAAGAGCCCTGCAGGGATGCACGGCTCGCTCGCCCCAGACCGTTCGAATCCCTTTTGAGACCCTCATGAAACACACACCTACTCTCTTCCAGCTACGAACCCAAGCTGTGCTCGCCGCGAGCCTGTTTCTCGGCATCGCGATGTCCGTGCATGCGGCAGGTGCCGACTCCCCAGCGCAGCCCGCGCCGGGCGCGCACGTCATGACCGTGGCCGCTCACACGCCGGTCGATACGCGCATCGACAACCTGCATACGAGGCTTCAGATTACCGCTGCTCAGGAATCGCTCTGGCAGCCGGTCGCGCAGGCGATGCGCGATAACGCCAGCACCATGGATTCGCTCAGACAGTCCCGTGCCGCTACCGCAAACAGCATGAGCGCGATTGACGATCTACGCGCGTACGGCCAGGTTGTCGATGCTCATGCGGATGGCGTCAGAAAACTCACTTCGGCCTTCGAACCGCTTTATAACAGCATGTCGGACACGCAGAAGCACAATGCCGATCTCATCTTCCGCAGTGACCACCACCATGCTGCGAAGAAGGGTTGACCCCGGGCCAGGCCCCGCAGTCGACGGCGAACCGGCACCGCGCGATATGGCAAAGGCGACGGTCCACACACAGGAGAACACCATGAAAACCCCAAACACGCGCGCGCCGGGCAAACGTCCTACGAGAGCGAAGTACCTGAGGACAGTCGGCTTCGCATTAGCGATTTCCTGCATCTTCGCAACCACGCCTCTGCGAGCAGAGGATGCTCACCGCGGAGACCAGCGGCATAGCGGGGGACACGCCGCCGCCCCCCGGCAGGCATACCGACATGACGATCATCGCCATGACAACCGGTACGGCGATCGCGACCAGGGATATGGCTATAGTGCTGGCGCGCCGCCTCTCGTCTATGCGCCGGTAGCGGCACCCGGCATCAACCTGTTCCTGCCGCTTTAGTTTCGCTGGAGAGCTGGAGTGGGTGTGCTCTCACGATTGCTTGTGTTCAACAGATGAAGCCGATCGTTCGATGCGGGGCTGAGCCGTGCGCAGACACGTGCTCAGGGAAGATCGTTGTTCCGGCTTGCGCTCCGCCACCGCTCATATCCAGCCGCTGATCGAGAGCAGAGCCGCACCGAGCCATACCAGCACCTGATAGGTGACCATCCACTCTTTCCAAGCGGCTCCGCGAAATGGGCACGCGCTGCGCAGCCGCAAGTGGCGCGTGCCTGCACCGAGGCGGTTCATTTACCGAGCGCTTCGGCTACAACCTCCTCCTCAGCGAGGAGCGACAGTTTCTCGTCCGTGGCTTTCTCTTCGCTCAGTGTCTGCAGCAGAAGGGTGACCGCATGCGTTTCTCCCAGCTGCTTTGCAAGCGCGATGATCGAGCCATAGGCGGCGATCTCGTAATGCTCGACCTTTTGCGCGGCCCCAATCAGCCCTGCGTCGAGAACGGGACCACGCTCGATCTCATCGATCAGCTCCTGGCCCTCCTCAACAAGGCCTTCCATGGCGACGCATTTGACCCGCTTGAGACGGATCCCGCATGCTTCGACAACCTCGTCGATCCGTTCAATCTGGCCCCGCGTTTCCTCCAGATGTGTCATGAAAGCAGCGCTCAGATCGGAATTGGTTGCCGCGCGGGCAAGCTTCGGCAGCGACTTCGTCATCTGCTTCTCTGCGCTGTATATGTCGGATAGCGAATGGATAAACAGATCGCTGATGGTCCTGGTGGTCATGGCTCACTCCCTGAATAGATGAAATTTGTGAAATGATGTTCGTAAGTAAAACGGCGGAAATTCCAGTCACAGTACGTCGTCGGAAAGCGCCTCTGCGCTGCCGAGTTCCGCGCCAGTCATCGGATCGCTTTCCGGATCCGACCGAAGGCGCGCGGCCATCGCGGACAGCGGCGTTTTCTCGGCAGAATCGAGGTTAACCCAAGCGTTACCGTCTCCGCCATCCACCGCGGGTTCGCCATCCTTCATCGTGAGCCCGGTGCCGCTGTTCCAGGGCGCTCCAACCCCCTCCCCGCCGTGCGACATCTTGAAGTAGGTGCTCGCGAATTCGGGCATCGGTGCCAGCTTGCCCGGCGGGAAATTCGGCGATATCGCATACAGCGCTTTCTCGAACGATTTCTGGTGGGCCACTTCGCGGGTCATCAGAAAACCCAGCGCATCGCGGATACCCGGATCGTCTGTGACGTTGAACAACCGCTCGTAGAGAATTTTCGCGCGTGCCTCGGCCGCGATGTTCGAGCGCAGATCAGCGGTCGGCTCACCGATCGTGTCAATGTAGGCGGCCGTCCACGGGACGCCTCCTGAATTGGTCAGCGCGGGACCACCGCCGTGCAGGAGCTGGGTGACGTGGCTATCGTTGCCTGCAGCATTAAGCTTGCGGTACAACTCCGCCTGCTCATCCACCGCTTCAGCAAGCTCTCCTTTCGCGCCGCGGTTCAACATCGCCACGATCGAGCCGATGATCTCGAGGTGGCTGAGCTCCTCGGTCGCAATGTCGTACAGCATATCCTTGCGGCCCGGATCTTCCTCGGCGACGGCCTGGGTGAAGTAGCGCATCGCAGCGGCAAGCTCGCCCTGCGGCCCGCCGAACTGCTCGAGCATCAGGTTTGCGAGACCGGGATTGGTCGCGCCTACGCGCACCGTGTACTGCAGCAGCCTGTTGTGCATGAACATGGGAACCTCCGTTCCAGTTGGGTTGGGTGTCTGCAACCCAGCGCATGGGGTGTGCCCGCGCAGGCATTCCTCGACCCTTTGGCTGTCCACGGGGGCGTACACGATTAGACGGACGAAATCATCGCGGATGAGCTGCTCCGTGCGTGACAACGAAGCGGCATGTCGGCCCGACTCGATCAGTAGTCTTTACGGGCGCGTACAGTCAGGGAGCTCCAACCCTAAGCGAGCACAGCGACGACGCCGTTTCTACACTGTTTGCCGGTACGTTTGAGACGATGCGTGTCCGGGCCGGCCGTTCGCTCTCAAAGCTGGCGCCCTTGCCGTGCTGCTTTGCATGGCAATGTTCCTGATTCCCGGAGCTGGAGCGACGACGCCGCCCTCGGACGCGGGGTCGACAATAGCGGGTAAGCGCACGCAAGGGTCAGCGTGAGGGGGACCATCAAGCCGGCCGGCCAGCAATGGATGGGCACCAGAAGGCCATCCCTATGACGCCCGGTACCTGCGCGGACATCAACCGTAACGGCGAAGACGAAGCGAAAATTCCCTGAGAGCGTCGATGCGACTTTGTTCGGCACGACGGCACCAGTCCTGCAACTGACAAAGCAGCTGCCCCCGGGAGCGATTCGAGCGCTCCCAGATTGCCGACAGATCCACGCGCAATTCGGCGCAGACACGCAGCGTCGGGGCATTGTCGTATAGCCGCATGGGCGCCGGCTGGCACGTCCCGTCATGCTCTGCCTGCCCGTCGCGAAACCAGTCTCTTATGCCGCGCATCAGCACCGCTCGCTCGCGGCGGCTAATGTGCATCACATGCAGAAGTTCACGCCGGTACGCACGTTCAGCCGTTCGGGCATAGCTTGCCATCACCTCGCAGCGGTTTCGCAGTACCGCTTGCAGCGTCTCGTCGTCGAGTATCGTCTTGCCTTTGACCGGATGGGGTCCGGGCGCCGCGTTCCTGACTGTGGCCAGTCCAAGCGCTGAAAGGATACGAATGTACATCCAGCCGATGTCGAACTCGTACCATCTGTTCGACAGCTTGGCGGATATTGCGTAAGCGTGGTGATTGTTGTGAAGTTCTTCGCCACCGATCAGGATGCCGAGAGGGATCACATTCGTGCTCGCATCGGGCGTTCCGAAGTTTCGGTAACCCCAGAAATGGCCCAGCCCGTTGACCACGCCGCCGGCCCAGAAAGGAATCCACATCATCTGCAAGGCCCAAACCGACAGGCCGACGACACCAAACAGCGCAACGTCGATCACCATCAGCAGACTGACGCCGAGATTCGGATACTTTCCATAAAGGTTCCGCTCCGGCCAGTCGTCGGGTGTACCGTGGCCGAACTTGCGCCGTGTTTCCTCGTTCCTCGCTTCGATGCGGTAAAGTTCGGCGCCGCCAAGCAGCACCTGCCAGATGCCGCTGATCTGTGGGCTGTGAGGATCCTCATGCGTTTCGCACTTCGCATGGTGCTTGCGGTGGACCGCGGTCCACTCGCCCGTGACCATCCCTGTCGTCATCCACAACCAGAAGCGAAAGAAATGACTGGCGAGAGGATGCAGGTCAAGCGCGCGGTGAGCCTGACAGCGGTGCAGGTAGACCGTCACACTGATGATGGTGACATGCGTCGACATCAGCGTGACTAACAGGACCTTCCACCACGGGAAAGCGCTTAGGCCATGCGAGAAGAATGCGAGTGAAGTGCTGAACACGGCGGCCTCTCTCTATGGCAACGTAGCGTCAACTCGAGAACCCGTTGCGCGACAATAGACTCGCGCGAGCGCTTGCCATCAATCAGGCGAGGCAAGCACAAGCGCGCTGAAAATGAACAGCGTGAGCGCGTTCATGCACGTGAGCCTCACCATGCCTGAGTCCGTATGAGCCGTCGGTACGGTGCCGCACCGGTAAGCGCGGTCCGCGTTCACAATCGGCGGCCCGCTAGCCGCACGCGGTAACGTTCAACGCGTAGACGAATTTTCCCGCTGCGCCATCGCAGGTTTGCAACTGCGTCGAAACGTCGTGCTGCCATTCCCAGTGCCTGCCGTAATTCCCGTTATGCCTGTAGTAATTCACCGGCCGTCCTTCGAGATGTGCGCCACACTGTCGGGGAAACGAGTCTGAAAAATAGGCGAGCGGCAGCGCGATGCGCTGGTGGTACAAACACAGGAACCATATGACGTCAGCGACGCCGTCATCGTAAAGACCGGCACGCACGGGACTTTCAACCTGGGCGCTCCACGCCACCGCAAGGCTATCCGCATCGGGGATGCGAACCGCAACGCGGAAGTCGTTCCGCGTCGTCGTCCAACCGGGCCCGGCAAGTTGTATGCGCGCGAAGTCGAAACAGACACCAGGTGGGTCATTCAATCGTGTGGGAGCGCCCAGGGAAGTCATCGAACACTCCCCCGTGTCGGGATAGCAGCGGCTCCCGTCCCTACCTCTGTGGTCTTTTGCGCAGGCGTCATCGTCGACTCGTGTGATTGCTTTGTTCGGAAGCCAGCATGCAGGCAGTTTTCTTTACGCCGAGAGTCGCTCGATTTCATCGAATAGCGTGAGAAGCCGGGCCATACGGGTCTTGCCATCGGGTAGCAAACGCTGGTGCGCGGACAGCGAAATAATGCGATGACGCCAGTACTCGAGTCCGAGCGGGCTGCCCCGTACAAGAAACGGGATGATCTGTTCAAGGTGCCTCAGTTCATCTTCGAATTGATTGTGCAACATGGTGTTCACCGCCAATGCCTGATGTCCAGCGGCGAGTATGGGCGGACCGCTTCTGCATGTCCGCCCGCTACCGTACAGGGCATGGGGCAGCACCGGGTCTCACGGCATCAATGAAGATGATGCCCGAACAGGCCGAGAAGCCCAATGATGATCAGATAGATCGCCACGATGTAATTCAACAGGCGCGGCATAAGCAGAATCAGTATGCCCGCAACCAGTGAAACCAATGGACCCGCGCTAACCAGTATGTGCATGCTGTCTCCAGTCGGACGCGGACGACGGGAACGAACCTCCGCGACCAAGGAACACCCGTTACAGCGATTCAAGCCGGCTCACCTTCGTACCGTCGACTGTTGCGCCCGCCATCAGGCCGCCGTTTGTCAGCACGAAGGCGCTGATCTGTCCGGTTGCGGGGCCCGTATCGACATTGCCGTCCGCGCCGATTTTGACAACGGCCACCGAAGCGTCGGCGCCCGCTGACCAGCCTTCGCTGCTGCGAAAGCGCTCCAGCGAATTGGCTGTCATGAACAGAAAGACTATCGCTTTCGCTTGCGCGCCAACCTGCAATCCGACAGACGCGCTTGTCGTGCTGTAGTAAGCAACCGATCTGCCGCCGACGCGCAACGCCCCTTCACCATACTGTCCGCCCAGCCCAAATCCCGCATTGAGCACGGACGGAAAGATCAACATACCAGTCGATTTCCCGACCAGTTCCGGGGAACCTGGCGCGACGTTGTAAAGCCGTGTGAGCGTCGAGTCGACTCCGGCGTCGATGGTACGGCGTTTGTCGTTCTGCCCCATCGAATCGGCCGAGATCGTGGTCGTACAGCCCGACAGTGCGACGCCGATCGCGAGAACCGAACCGGGTGCGCCCCACACGAATGTTCGTCGAAGCATCGCAGTTTCCTCTTCGTTTGCAGATGTTTCCGACGCTAACCCATAACAGATCGACAAGCGGTACGACACCGTACAGACAAGCCTTCGCCCGCTCAATAAGCTGAACGCTCAGAGGTAAAGAAGGATTCGAGGTGGATATGGGCATTCTTGTACTGATCGTCGCGGTCGTACTGCTGGTCGCGGCACTGCCACGATGGCCGCATAGCCGCAGGTGGGGATACTTCCCGACCAGTATGCTGGGAGTGGTCGCCATTGCCGTCCTCGTGCTGGTTTTGATGGGAAAGATGTAAGGCACGCCGTCTCGATAGAAGTTAATCCGGCCATCTTCAACGCCGCAAATCCAGGGAACACCATGACTTACGCGATGTGGGGCATTCTGGCAGGCATGACGTTCATTTTCTGCTTCTCCCTTCACCGGTATCGCAAAAGCGTAGCGCGCAAGCAGCAGATTCGCTGGCTGAACGAGCATCACGTAATCGACAGACTGCGCGACAGACTCGGTTTGTAGTCGGACCTCGACCATGCACAGCGAAGCGGGATCACTCGCTTCTGCACGGAGTGACTTAACACGATTTCCGAAAGCACCGGGAGTGTCACGTTGTAAAGACTGGCCCTGAAGGAGTGGACGAAATGACCTTGGACTATGCAGGCAGGTCGCACGATGAAGCCGTCGCAGCGCGACACAAGCAGAAACAGAAGGCGCAGGAGCAGGCGGGCGGCGTCATGGCAGTAGAAGGCACGGAGGCCGACGCCGAGCACAGTTGCGGCGAGTTGTCCGAGCAAGGCAAGCAGGTATGGCGGACTGGAAGCGGAATCAACGGCGGCGGGAAGGAATAAGGCGATCGTGCCGGTTTTTTATTTCTCCGTTTCCAGGCGAGGCGGCGTCGTTTTGTTGAGCCGCCCATGGTCAGGGCGGCATTAAGCCGCTTCCAGCACCCAGCCATTTCCTCGCATGCCTGACCCATTGCTTTGGCTTGCCGTGTGGGATCTCCGCGGCATCTGGCTTTTCAGCATCTGGCTTTTCAGCATCTCGCTCGTCAATTTCCGCGGCGGCCGGCATACCATCGTCCGTCGCATTCTGCATGGCTTCCCTGCATCGTTTCGTTTCTGCCAGCGCTTCCGCATTCACCCGGTCATGTTTCATGCTGCTCTCCTGTGTGAGACAAACGGGTTCGCCGACCGGCGGGTGGCGCCGCCCCGACAGCCGGGATGGCGCGACTCATCAGTTCGGGCTTGATTTCCGACGTTGCCGTAGCGCGATCATCCAGCCATTAAACCGGATTGGGAAACCGGCGCGCAAGACAATTGCCCTTCGTACCGGCTCGCAAGTTCGTGTACGGCCGCCAGGGTGATGAACGCCGAGCGTGTCATATGCCGCTCTCTTGCTGCCAGATCGACTTGCCGCAGCAGATCTTCGGGCAGACTGAACTGAATGCCCACGGCTTTCGAGGTGACTCGCGCCAGATTAATGTCGACGAACATCCAAAGGCCTTCCCCGTCGTCCAGGTCGAGGTCATGCAATTCCGACGTGCTGGAGGTGGGAACGGGTATGAGTTGCTCGCTGCGGTCGTACAACGATTCGACCACTTGCTGCGCATTGCGTTTGAGTTCATCGAACGAGTTGCCACGTGCAGCCGCGCGGGGAAAATCGGGAAAACTGGCGCGAAAGCCAATGTCGCCATCGCGGTGGACATAAAGGGGGTATTGCATGACCTGCTCCACTCGAGCTATGGACTGACATTCGATGCATCAGAGTCCACTCGCCTGAACCTTGCCGTCGACGATGTCCTTGCCGTATTGCATCGCGAGGTCGATGGCATCGCTCGCGGTGGTGGGAGTTGCAGCGAACAGCGTTGCATAACGCCGCGGCTCGCCCGCATTGGGCTGAATGTTGTCGATTCGCACGACGGATGAGAACTGCCGCGGACCCTTGGCATACGGGTCACGATGCAGCGGAAATTCCTGATGCGAGTACGCACGCAGCTCGTACCCTCTGTATTCGATGGTCGGAATGGTCATGATGACGTGCTCCTTAAGCGGTGCTGACCGTCATCGAACTGTGTCAATCCGGATGCGAAAAGGGCGGCCACGAGTCCATCTGGGATCACTTCACAATGCGCTTGATGCCGCCACAAAGCAAACGAAATCACGCGGGGGGTGAAGACAAAAACTGGCTTCTCGCCAGCCACTTCATCGGACGACAGCGATGACATCCAACGACCTTGCCCGGGCGACGCAAGGTTGTCGTGTCCGCGCGTGCGAAGCTTCTCCAAAAGCTCGACGAGGTGGCCGGTATCGAGATTCGCCGATACCGCAGTACTTTCGTCTTTTTGCGCTGCATAGCGCCAGTATCCGGCATAATCCCGCGCGGAAACTCGCGAACTATAATTTGAATGGGCCGCTTCGCCGCATGACGCGGAGCGGCGGTGGGCCGCTGTCGCCCGGCTTTCAGCGGAATGTCGAGGAGCGGTACATGGCAAACGTGGACCCTGCAAGAAAAAATCATCTGCTCTCCGTTCTGCAGGAAGGGGAGTGGGCGCGCGTGGCATCTCATCTGGTGCGCGTCGATATGCCCTTGGGCCAGGTCGTATATGAATCCGGCGATCGCCTTAATCACGTTTATTTTCCGACGACGGCGATCGTCTCGCTGCTCTATGTGATGGAAGACGGCTCGTCAGCGGAAATTGCGATCGTCGGCAATGAAGGGCTCATCGGTATTGCACTATTCATGGGTGGGGAGACAACGCCAAGCCGGGCGATCGTGCAAAGTGCCGGCGAAGCGTACCGCCTCGATGCGCGGATTCTGAAAGAAGAGTTTCACCGGGCCGGCCCGGTGCAGCGGCTATTGTTGCGCTACACCCAGGCGCTGATCACCCAGATGGCGCAAACAGCCGTATGCAACCGTCATCATTCGATCGATCAGCAACTCTGCCGTTGGCTGCTGCTGAGCATAGACCGCCTGCCATCCAACGAACTGAAGATGACGCAGGAACTCATCGCCAACATGCTCGGCGTGCGGCGCTCCGGCGTCACCGAGGCGGCCTTGAAACTACAGGATGCGGGGCTGATTCGCTACAGTCACGGGCATATCGAAGTGCTGAACCGCCCCGGACTGGAAGCACGCGTATGCGAGTGCTATAGCGTCGTGAAACGGGAATTCGATCGCCTGTTACCCGATCTGAAAGCGCTATAGAAGTCGCGCCGCTTGATGGCGCCGCACAGGCTACGCCCCTCTTCCTTTCAGTCGCAACGCCGTCCTTTCATCCGACCAGTACCCCGCCTTGCCGTAGAACGCGAATAGCTGCGTTTCGAAATCGCGCGCTAGTGGAATCCTGCTGTCATAGGCGGGACTGCTTTTGATGGCGTCGCGTGTCAGTTGTGTCGAAATGGTGGACTCGAACCAGTCGATCAGCGCGATCCACTCGGTCGACAGCAACACTTCCTTCGACGGCCACCAGGTTTGCGTGTCGACGGTGAGATAGCGAATCGTCCAGGCTTCATCGTCGAAAATGAATCCGGACACATGGCCGATATCGCCATCGGCCGCCGCGAAGTGGTAACCGTCCACCGCGTTCGTGCTACGCAGATGGCTGTCGCCCGGCGGTTCGTCACCGTACGGCGGGAGTTGCGCGCGAACCTGCGGCGATCCAGCCGACAGCACCGCGCGGCTAAATGCCGGATAGCTGCTGACGCCCCATACGTCCGGTCCGCCCCAGTACGTCGGGTAACCGTAATAGCGGGAATACTCGGCTTCATGCTGACGCGAGACCGGTTTGTGGGTGTCGATAGAAGGACTGTCGCGCACCTGCTGTCGCGTGAGCTCGACGTGGACGCTCAGCGTCCCTGGCTCCGTGCGGATAACCGAGTAGGGCGAAATCAGCACGCGCCGCCCGTCGATCCAGTTTCCCGTTTTGACGACCAGATAGCGGATGCCCCACGCTTTATCATCGAAATAAAGCTCTTCAACCAGGCCTAGTTCTCCATCGCTCGCGGCCACGGTGCATCCCTTCAGACTCTCGATATTGCGTAGCATGATTCGATGCTCCCCCTATGGGCGCCGGGCGCGAGCCTAAGCTGCGGTCTTGAGCGGCGTCGGCGACCCGCCCGCCACGTCATGCGCGGCAATGGCCAGCGCAAGCGGTGGATTCAGGCTGTCGATCATCGAACTCGGAATCAGGATGGTCGCGCCGCGCTCCTTGGTTGTTTCATAGATGATATTCATTGCGCGCAATTGCAGCGCCCCTGGGTGGTTTTCGTAGACCCGGGCAGCGTCGACGAACTTTGCGGCAATTTCCGCTTCGGCGGAACCAAGGATCACACGAGCCTGCTTTTCGCGTTCGGCCTGGGCCTGCCTCGACATCGCGTCCTGCAAGGCCACCGGAATCGCAACATCCCGGATCTCTACCGAACGAACCGTGATGCCCCAGTCCGCAATCTTGCCGCCTATTTCATCGCGCAAGTGTGCATCGGCGGCCCGACGATCCGACAGAAGCGAAGCCAGCATTGAGGAGCCGATCATCTCGCGCAACGACGTCTGCGCGACACGGTCGATTGCTTGCCGGTAATCCGTGATGGCGAGCGCCGCTTTTTGTGCATCATGCACGTGCCAGAAGATAATCGCGTCGACGTTGACGGGGACCGTATCTTTCGTCAGCGCCTGCTCGGCATTAAACGCTGTGGTCTGGACACGCTCATCAATGATGGCGACCACGCTGTCCAGCACCGGAATGATCAGGAAAAGTCCCGCACCTCTAACGCTCTGAAGTTTCCCGACACGCAGGATGACGAATTTTTGCCACACGTTGGCGACTTTCACCGACGCGGCGACGAGGATGGCAACGAGAAAAATCGGGGGCGCGAGATAGACATCGACCCATCGACCGACCGCGACTGCGATCAGCGCGATTGCGATGGAAAGAGAAAGTGTGATGGGATTCATGGTCAATGCTCCGTATCGCAGATAGCGGTCACCGCGCGTGCATACCGGAAGGTGGCTGGCCCACTGTGCGCGCTGCTACGGCGAAAGTCGGTACGGTGGCGGACGGCTTTCGTGACCGTCGGCGCGTAACATCGCGAGAAGGCGCGTAATCGGCTTACGCCAGTCCAGCGGCTACTGTGTTGTCTTGAGCAACGTCGGCGCGCTGCCAGTGTGTCTCGACAACAAGGTGATCCGCATGGTTACCGATTGCGATGTGACGGTCCGTGGCGTCGCCGATGCGCGTGATGTGGGTCGAATGACGGTGCGCGAGGCAAGGTCGGCTGATGTCTTTTTTGCTTTGAAGACGATCCCGTTCCGACCGGGGCGGCGCACAATCGGCGTCCGACGCACACGGAGAGTTTCATGAACCGCTTGATCACATACCGCGGCTTCGAGATTCATGTCGAGCTAACTCCGGCTGCAGAGGATATGTTCGACGTGACCTTCCAGATAAAGGGCAGCGAGAATATTGAAGTCCTGGGCGCACGGCGTGCCCGCATAAAACTGCGTAACGGCCCATTCAGTCGGCGATGGGCATACCTCATCGCGGAAGTGGCCGGGCAGGCGGCAATTGACCTTCTGCTTGGCCCCACGGACTGACCGTATGGTTTTCCCCGTAGCCTACGATCGTCTTTATGATTCAATGCGGGCCTTCTTCGCCCCCCTTCTCGCCGGATTGCGTGATAGTTGTGGGGCGACATTGAATCAGCGGCAGGCCATACATAGATAGCGAAGGTGTCGAGGCAAGCCGTCCGTCGCTATTCCAACGCACGCTCCAGATCCGGGATAACCCCTGGCGCACTCCACTCCACCCCACCCACGCGACGCGCAAAGGCGCCCGGCGTCCGGTGCGCTCGCAACCGGACAACCGTCGTTCACCTGAAGTGATTACGAAACGTCACCGCCGCAATCACCGCGACGCAAGGAATCAGCAGCAACGCGCCCCAAGGCAATTCGTTGCGCTCGACGATCACAAACCAGTACAGCCAGCCTGCCCCCAAGGCGAGCGTCGCAAGCCCGATAACCCAGGTCAGTGCGTATAGCGTCGCGTTCGACGGTTTTTTGGGTGTTTTCGGATGGTCAGGAGTGGCTGGCATCGTATTTTCGTCGCTTCAAAAGGTTTGTCCGCGGCCGGACGTATCCCGTTCGGCCGCACACAACATTAAAAGATTACCCGAATTACCTGTCACCCAGCTATCGTGGCACGCACCCATGTGCGCAAAAGCCGCGCTCACCCACACTTCGCTTTTTCCGAAGCTCCACTTCCGCCTTTGCAGGTTTATCCGATCGCATGCATCCGCGAAACTAGGCGCTCCCATCACTGCGGACCTGATCCGCGAAAGGAATCAAGTCATGCGTACCTATCCCCGTAACAGCCCCGAAGCCGCCGCGCGTATCGTCGCGCTCGCGTTGACCGCGGACGGACACGTCTGCAGTTCGGAAGACCGCGCGCTCGACCGGCTCAACGTATCGCGCGAACTCGGGCTCGCACCCGGCGAATTTCCCGGCATCGTCCAGGCGCTCTGCGAAGACCAGTTGCTTGGGCCCGCATCATGGGCCGCACCGGCGGGCGACCTCGAAGACGATGCGCTCACGACGCTGATGGCCGAAATCGACGACCCCGCGCTACGCCGCAAGGTAATGCGGCTGTGTCTTGCGGTCGCCGTCGCCGACGACTATCTCGCCGACGGCGAAATCGCGCTGCTGGCCGCGATGCTGGACGCATGGCGTCCGCACCGCACGACGATCGCAATCTAACGCACCGGGCCGCGCCCTCAGTCCTTGCACGCCCTTCATGCGCGCGGCGCGGCCAGCACCTGCAAGGCAAGCGGGTGATGCTGGCCGCGCCGCGACCGTATCGCGTGAATCTCCTCCGCGACACCCTCCGCGCGCGCCAGCCAGCGCAGCCCGCGCATCAGCGACAGGTCCTCCGCGCCCAGCTCCGCCAGCGGAAACACACCGAGCCCGCGCGCCGCGAACACGGCCATCAGCGCGCTATCTTCGAACTCGCCGACGATCTTCGGCCGGATGCCCGCGGACTCGAACCACCGGTCGAGCCGCGCGCGCAGCGCCGCGTGGCCGGTCGGCAACAGCACCGGCAGCTCCGCGAGGCAGGCCGGAAAACTACCCTTGACGGTCTTGCGCACCAGCGCAGCCGGTCCGTACCAATCGACCGGCGACTCAACCAGACGCTCGCTGAACACGCGCAGGTCGCTGTTATGCGGCGCCGGCTGGCACGCCAGCACCAGATCGAGCCGATGCTGCGCGAGCTCCGCAAGCAGTTCGCCGTGCTCGCCCTCGTGGCACAGCAGCCGCAGCGCGGGCGTATCGAGCACCGGCGCGAGCAGCGCGTGCGCGGCAAGCTTCGAGATGCCATCGGACAGCCCCACCGCGAGCCGCGCGGCCGGTTCGCTGGCCGCCTCGCGCACTTCTTCGACCAGCGTCGCACCAAGATGAAAAATCTGCTCAGCGCGCCCGAACGCCGCCTGCCCTGCTTCGGTCATCGTCACGCCGCGGCCGGCGGGCTTCAGCAACTGGCGGCCCATCGCCTTCTCGAGTTCGCGGACCTGCGCGCTGATCGTCTGCACGGCCATATCGAGGCGCTCCGCCGCACGGGCAAAGCCGCCCTCCTTCACCACGACCCAAAAATAATACAGATGGCGAAAGTTGAGCATACAGACCTCGCTTCGAAAAAACCGATGTCGAACTGCGATTATCTCTGATTTCTCCGAAGCACAAGGCAGCGGATGATCGCACCTGTCGCACCACTCGACTCACCCTCTCTTTCGACTGCGAACTTCCATGGACTATCTGCTCGCTCTTGCCGCCGACCCCACCGTATGGGCGGCACTCGTCACGCTCGTCGTGATGGAGGTCGTGCTCGGCATCGACAACCTGATCTTTATCTCGATCCTCAGCAACAAGCTGCCTGCCGCGCAGCGCGACCGCGCGCGCCGCATCGGCATTCTGCTCGCACTCGTGATGCGACTCGGGCTGCTGTCGACGGTCGCATGGATCGCGCGCCTGACCGAACCCGCGTTCGATCTGTTCGGACACGGGTTCTCGTGGCGAGATGTGATCCTGATCTCCGGCGGTCTCTTTCTCGTCTGGAAAGCGACGCGCGAGATGCACCACCACGTCGCACGTGACAGCACCGCTGAACACACCGCCAGCGCGGCCGGCACACTGACCGCGTGGGCGGCCATCAGCCAGATCCTGCTGCTCGACCTCGTGTTTTCGGTCGACAGCATCATCACCGCGGTCGGCATGACGCAGCACGTGCCGATCATGTTTATCGCGGTGATCGCCGCGGTCACCGCGATGCTGTTCGCCGCCGGACCGCTGTCGCGCTTCATCGAACGCAACCCGACCGTCGTGATGCTCGCCCTCGCGTTCCTGCTCGTGATCGGCATGGCGCTAATCGCCGAAGGCTTCGGCACGCATGTGCCGAAGGGTTACATCTACGCCGCAATGGGGTTCTCCGCGTTCGTCGAGGGCATGAACATCCTCGCGCGGCGTGCCAGGGCGCGGCCTGCAGCCCGTGGTCGCGAAAGTGCGGAATTTTCGAAGTAAAGACTCGACTTATCCAGATTCTTTCGCACCGCGCTCCGCGCTACATTGAACCCATCGGAAGCGCTAACGAATGCGCAAAGGAGCAACGAAATGAAATGCCCCGTCTGCAAAACGCCTGACCTGTTGATGACCGAACGCCAGTCGATTGAAATCGACTACTGCCCGAGCTGCCGCGGCGTCTGGCTCGACCGCGGCGAGCTGGACAAGCTCGTCGCACAGATGAACGATGCGTCGCCGGCACGTGCCGAAGCGCAGCCTCGCAGCGATCATGCACCGGCGCCCCAGCGTGCACGGCCGCACCACGACAGCGAGCGGCGCCACGACGAGCACCCGCGCGGCGATTACCGACACGACAACGACAGGCACGGTAACTACCGGTCCGAACACGGCGGATACAGGAAGAAACGCTCGCTGTTCGACATCTTCGATTTCGACTGACCTCGCGCGTCGCATCACGCCCACCCGTTGGCGCGACGACCGTCGCGCCACGCAAACCAGACGGACTTTCAGGCTCTCAGGCTCTGGCCGCCAGGCCCTCGGAATGGCTAGAGCTCTTTTTGGCCGGCGCAAGCCGGCCTCTTTTTTTGTGGCACGTAGACGCATGCGGCAGCACGCGGCGCAACGCCGGTAACCGGTAATCCGCCAGCGCCCGCTTGTCGCACCGACCCCGATTCCCGTGCGTTTCGAGAACTTCAGTGCACTGAAGAAAGTCGCATCTATTTTCGGCGGACAGAATGCGGGCAAGCGAAATCGCGGCCGGCCGCGTGGCACGACTCGCCTGCGCACGACCGTCGTTCTGTCGTCGCTCATCCCAACGTGCGCGGCACGTGCAACGAACCGCGCCATTTCCAAGAGGATCAAACTGTGAAATTCCCGGTTCAGAAGCTGTTCGCGCCACGTTCACTCGCCGCCTGTCTGGCCGTCGCTGCGTCCGTTGTCAGCGCGGCAGCGATCGCGCAAAGCACGCAGTCCACCGAACATCCGACCCGTGCGAGCATCCGCAAGGCGAACCACCGTCTCGAACATAACGTGCGCATCGCACTGACACACGCCAAAATACCTGACGCCGATATCCGGATCGTCGCGCGCAGCGGCAAGGTCACGCTGGACGGCACGGTGCCCGACCAGGACATGGTGCAGCCCGCCGGCGAGGCAGCAGGCACGGTGGCCGGCGTCACGTCGGTGCAGAACCTGCTGACGATGCGCGAAGCAGGGCACTAAGCAGGGCTTTAAGCAGGACAGCAAGCTGGACACGACGGCCCTAGACCAACCGCATCAGCCGCAATCGCTCACACGCCGGTTGCGGCTCTCCCGACATTCAATTTCCAGCGCCGACCATCATCGCGTCGGCCGGCATGACTCGATCAGCCCGCCGCGCGCGAGCCGTGCGATCGCGCGCGGCATACCCAGCGCGCAGCTTATCGAATTCGACGAGGCGGGTCACCTCGTCTTTTCCGAGGAACGCGAGACGTCGCTCGAGGTGGTGACCGGGTTTTTGACCGCGCACGCGTCCGGCGCATAAGCTCGCGACCGGCACACCACCGCGCGATGCAGCAAGAGCAAGCGTCCTTCCACAAGAACGTCGGGCAGTCTCACCCCGTGATCGGCCTGGCCATCTCGGTCGTCGCACCCCACCCGAGGCCGGCATAGAGGTCGCGCCCCGCGTCGGTCGCATGAAGAATCGCATACTGCACGCCGCGCTTCGCGAATTCCGCGTCGGCCAGTTGCATCAGTTCGCGTGCGAGCCCCCGTCGGCGATACGCAGGCTCGACATAGACGTTCAGCACATAACCGCGCTGGTCCGACGCCGGATGCGACGGATGCGGCGGCCAGTCGATCAGCATCAGGCCGATGCCCGCAACCGGATCGTGACCGTCGGTCATCACATAACCGAAATAAGTGCGGTTGCGCAAACGCGGCCGCAGCCATTCGCGGAAATGCGCGGTCATCGTTTGCAGCACGGCTTCGTCGCGGCCGGCATCGCGAAACATCTGTTCGCGATGCCGGCAGACGAGTTCGAGATCCGCCTCTTCAAGCGCACGCACTTCCATTCGATGCCTCTCCCCGATGCAAGGACTTACGATTCGCGCGGCGCCGCGCTTTCCATCAAGTGTTCGGCGAGCAGATGCGCATGCGGCGTGAGCGCGGCGAAATCGCGCGCGCAAAGATGCAGCCGCCGCGCCGCCCACGGCTCGGATAGCGGCAGAATCACAAGACCCGGCCGCCGCAGGGTATCGGCCGACGCCTGCGACAGAATCGCGATGCCAATGCCCGCTTCGACCAGCATCCCGACATTGTCGAGACTGCGCATCTGAATCCGGTACTGCAACTGGCGGCCCAAGCGCGAAGCCCGTTCGGCCAGATGGGTTTCGAGCGCGGCATCCGACAGGCCGACAAACGGCTCATCGAGAATCTCGGCAAACGCAACGCATGCCCCGCCACTGACCCGATGCGACCGGTTTGCAACCACGACCAGTTGATCCTGCACAAGAAGATGCGTTTGCAACGAACCGAGATCCGCAATATCGGCGACGATGCCCAGATCCGCGCGCCCCTCAGCCAGCGCGGGAACGATTTCCGCGCTCGGCCGCTCGTCGAGATCGATCGACAGATCGGGATAACACGCAAGAAAACGGCTCACGTGCGGCGGTAGAAACGCGGCCAGCGCGGCGGTATTGGACAGCAGGCGGATGCGTCCTTTGAGGCCGGTCGCGTAAGGGCGCAGTTCGCCACGCATCTGTTCGACCTGTTCGAGAATCGCGCGTGCATGCCGCACCAGCACCGTGCCTGCGGGCGTCGCCTGCACGCCGCGGCGATTGCGTTCGAGCAGCGGCGCGCCGAGTGCGGCTTCCATGCCGGCAATGCGTTCGCTGACCGACGCGAGTGCGAGGTGCATCGCCTGAGCGCCTTGCGTGAGGCTGCCGCGTTCGACCACCGTCAGAAAAAGCCGCATATCGGTCAGGTCGAAACGCATGGGTTAGCTCTCCTCTGATTACAGGCGCGCATGCTCCGCATCGCGTCGCACTCTTCGATCGGCCTTTCGGCCCGCTTCGGTTTTGCCGAAGTCTAGCATTGGAAATGCCAGATTGTGACGGCATCGCTTCGTCGTTAGCATCGCCGGCATGCATTCACTTTTACTCGTTTCCACGGCGGGACTGCTAGCCGGCGCGATGAACGCATTGGCGGGCGGCGGCTCGTTTATCAGTCTGCCGGCACTGATCGCGGCCGGCGTGCCGCCGGTGCAGGCGAACGCATCGAGCACCGTGGCGCTGTTTCCCGGCGGGCTTGCGAGCGCATGGGCTTATCGTGAAGGACTCGGCGCTGGACTCGGTAACAGAGTCGGTGACGGACTCGCCCGTGGCCTCGGTAGTCGGTCGATCAAGCGCAGCGAGCAAACGAATGCGGTGAGCCTGCGCGCATTGCTGCTCACGACGCTATGCGGCGGCTTCGTCGGCGCCGCGCTATTGATGGCGACCTCGTCCGCCGCGTTTTCGTTCGTACTGCCATGGCTGCTGCTGCTCGCGAGCCTCGCGCTCGCGTTCGGCCGGCGTCTGGGCGAAGCGCTGCGCAGCCGCTGGCCGATCCGCGCACGCGCGGTACTCGCTGTGCAGTTCGCGCTCGGCATCTATGGCGGCTACTTCGGCGGCGCGGTCGGCATCATGATGATCGCGATGTGGGGACTGCTCGATACGCGCGACCTGAAAAGCCTGAACGCACCACGCACGCTGCTCGTCAGCGCCGCCTACGCAGTCGCGGTGCTGACCTTTATCGTCGCGGGCGCGGTGCGCTGGCCCGAGACGCTGGCGATGCTGACTGCCGCGGGTATCGGCGGCTACGCGGGCGCGCAGCTCGGTCGGCGCCTGCCCGCCGCTGTGATCCGCACAGGCACGCTGGCGCTGACCTTTTGCATCACGCTCGTATTCTTCGCACGCACCTACGCACCCGGACTGCTGCAACGCTGAGCGACGACGCGTGTCGCCCGGCCTTTGTCAATGTGGGGGACCATGATGACCGCGCTACTCGAAACGATCGGTTCGCTTGCCATTCTGGCGAGCATCGCGGCGAACCTGTCGACGCTGCGGCGCAAGCTGCGCCGGCGATAGCCGCAGGCCGGCCGCCAAACATAGACCGCGTCGAGCAAGCAATGCACCGCATCGCGAGCCGACGCGGCACACACCAGCCAAACACATAACAACCCGTAAACCGACGCGCTTCAAGTTTCGATCGAATTCGCCGATATAGGTATTCAGCGCGGTCACCCGCTTCCGAAGATTTTTCGCGAGCGTACGCAAGCTTACGCGCGTCTTTCGTCGGCGCTTTTCCGATCGCTCGCCATAACACACTGCATTAAATACACGATACTTCGATACGTCGCACGATGACGCGGCCGGTCAAAGCCCTACTCCTTCTGTGCGTCACGGTACTCGGCGTGGCGCACACCGCGCGCGCGGCACCGACGGTCGACGCGCCCAATCTGCCCGGCGCGCCGCTGAACGAACGCGTGCTGACCGTGCCGGTCGACGACGCAACGCCGCCTGTGCGCCTGCAAGTGACGATCTTTATGCCGGCGCGCGGCGGACCGTTTCCGCTCGCGCTGGTCAATCACGGCGCATCACACGATCCGGCGAATGCACCACGCGTCGCGGACCAGTTCATCCCTTACTACTTCCTGTCGCGCGGCTATGCGGTCGCAATGCCGATGATGCGCGGCTATGCGGGTTCCAGCGGCCATTGGCGTCCGCATGGCTGCGATGTGAGCGCAATCGGGCTCGACGCGGCGCGCGATATCCGCAAGGTGCTCGACGTCGTGAAGCAGCAGCCGGGCATCGATGCATCGCATATCGTCGTCGCGGGCAAAAGCATGGGCGGCTGGAACACGCTCGCGTTCGGCTCGCTGAACCCCGCCGACGTGAAAGGACTGCTCGACTTCGCCGGCGGCGTCAAGGAAGGCGACTGCGAGACGCCGGACGCGAGCCTGATCAGCGCCGCCGCGCAACTGGGCGCACGCACGCGCTTACGGTCGATCTGGTTTTACGGCGACAACGATTCGATCTTCGCAACCGGGACCTGGCAGCAGATGTACACGCGATATACGGCCGCGGGCGGCCGTGCGGAACTGGTCGACTACGGCGCGTTCCAGAGGGATGCGCATGCGATGACGGCGTCCGGCGCCGGCCTGCCGCTATGGGTGCAAAAGGCCGATGCGTTCCTGCGCAGCATCGGCATGCCAGGCAGCGAAACCAATCCGGAATATCTGCCCGGCCACGCACCCGCGTCGACCGCCTACGCGAACGTAAACGATCTGAGCGCGATTCCCTATCTGAGCGACGACCAGAAAGGGAAGCTCTACCGCGAGTTTCTTGCCGCACCGCTGCCACGCGCCATTGCGATCGGCATGTCAAACGGGTCGCTGACCTATGGCGGTTTCGATCCGGCCAACCGTGCACTGAAGCGCTGCTACGAAATCGCGCAGTATTGCCAGCTGTACGCGGTGGACAACACCGTCGTCTGGCCGCGGCTTGCCGCCGCGCCGCCGGCCACGAAGTTCGCGCCGCTTGCCGAAATATCGGCCGTTCCCTATCTGAACCCCCAGGGCCGCGCCGCATACGGCAAGTTCCTCGCGATGCGCCGGCCGCGCGCGTTCGCGATCGCACCGGACGGCGCATGGGGTGCGTCGTCGGGACTGGACCCGATCAACAGCGCGCTCGTTCAATGCGCGAATGGACACGCGGATTGCAAACTGTATGCGGTCGACAGCGACGTCGTCTGGAACGGCAAGTGACGCACGCGAGGAGCGCTGACAGTGCCGCTCGCGCGGCAATCATTGCGCGTTGCCAGAAAGCACCATTGAGGCTGGCGTGACGGCGGAACACGCTTGAACTTCTGTCAGGGGAATCATCGAAGCGGGCCGTTGTCGGAAGCATGCGCGCCGAAGCGCGAGCCGCGATCGCATACATTGCCGAGGACCCGCGATGAAACTCAGCCTTATCAAACGATTCACCCTGCTCACAGCGGCACTGGCGCTCTCGCATGTCGCGCGGGAAGCGGCCGCCAAGTCGATGAACCCGCCTGCCGCAAGCGAATCGAATGGCGTACCGATGGGGTCGATCAAGCAAGATGCGCGAAAAATGCTCGAAATGATTAGCGACGTGCGGTACACCGGTGAGGTGAACGCCGATTTCATCGCACAGATCGTTCTGCATCGACAGGACGCAATCGATCCCGCAGACGGCAACGCACCTACCGCGTCACCGACGAACCGCGTTTCGCGCCTGCGGCAGATTGCCGAACAGCTCGCCAGCGGGCAAGCAAAAGAAATCGAAGCGACGAAACCCGCGACTGGCACGACGCTACGGGCGTCGACGAAGGTGCGCGATCGGGCTCAATAGATGACGGTCACCCGGTAAACGATGCCGCTCGGACAGCGGTGGAATACGAAATCGGCCTATCGGAGGCGAGCGGAGCGCAAGCCCGAACATGACGACAAGTGGGTCAGCCCACGTCGCCGTTGTCGATTTCCTTGCGCTCGCGCCGCTCTTCATTGCCGCGGCGCGCACGCAGCCGCTGGTGCGACAACCGTGCGATCACTTCGCCGGTGCTTGCACCAGCGGGAATTTCGTTACGAATCACCTTCGGCACCATCGGCAGACCTTTACGCTGCCGGCGCAGTGCCTTCGCGATGGCCGAGCGGCACTCCGGACCATGGCAATCCCATTCATCACGAATCTTCTCGCAGTAAGGGCACTTGTTCATAAGGCAGAGTCTAACCGCAAATTCTCAACCTTTCTGATGCATCGCGGCATTGGTCGTACCCCGATTAGCGGGTCGCGGATAGAGGGCCGCCCCGTGCGCGGACAATCATTTCCAGCCGCGCGCCGCCAATAGCCACGGCGCCGACGCCGGCATCGCATTGTCCCTCCCGGCGTGTTTCAAAAGCCGGTCCGGCAGCATATTAGTCATTCCTATCGAGAATAAAGCAGGATCGAAATGACGGTCCGCAGCCGGGATGGCTCGTGCATTGCTGCATCGACGCTTTATGGCAGTCCGGAACAAATGACTGTTTATGGGTCGTACAAAAATCATTCTTGTCACTAGTGTCAATGATTGACTATAGTACCGCTATCGCACGGCGTCGCATTGAAGGCCGCCCGATCGCACGGCTGGGGTTCGTTGCCCGGCCGCCCCGATATATCAAAGGAGATAGCAGTATGTCCGTACAAACAGCCAAGCAACCGGACCAAAGCGCCGTTCCCTATCAGCTTGCACAACCGCCGTTGATGTCGCCCGACCTTGTGCTCAAGGGTGCCCTCGACAGCTGGCTCGAAGACGACAACCTGTGGGTACCCAGCACGCCGACCGTGTCATTCAAGCCGCTGATGCTCAACACAAGCCAGGGATATTTCGTCAATCTGCTGCGCGTGCGCAAATCAGGCGTGGTGTCGCGGCACCGTCATGCGGGCTCGGTTCATGCGCTCGTGCTGAAGGGCCGTTGGTACTACCTCGAGCATGATTGGGTCGCCGAGCAAGGTTCGTACGCTTTCGAGCCTCCGGGCGAAACGCACACGCTTTTCGTACCCGAAGATGTCGAAGAAATGATCACGTGGTTTCACGTGACCGGCGGCTATACGTATGTCGATCCGCAAGGCGTTGCGCTCGGTTACGAAGACGTGTTCACGAAACTCGACCTCGCGCAGCGTCACTACGAATCGATCGGGCTCGGCGCGGACTACGTCAGGCAGTTCGTACGCTAAGCCGCTCGCGATTGCCAAGGAGACTTAATCAAATGGAACGAAAATCTGTCGAAGTGGACGGCATTGCCGCCAGTTATCTGACCGCGGGCACCAGCGGACCTGTGCTGTTGCTGCTGCACGGCACGTACTGGAGCCGGGTCTGGCAACCGGTGCTCGAAGACCTCGCGGCCGCGGGCCTGCGGCCGATCGCCGTGGACCTACCCGGACTCGGACGTTCAGACGGCGAGCTCGACGTCGAGCACGCGTCCGTGCCGGCACTCGCCGCATGGGTTACGCGCTTTCTGCGAGCGCTCGCGATCGACGGCCCCGTGTATGTGGCTGGGCACGACATCGGCGGCGGGATTGCGCAGCAGCTGCTTGTCGATGGCCAGATTGAAGTGAGCCGCCTCGCGCTCGTCAACGCTGTGATGTTCGACTCATGGCCGGCCCCAACGGTCGCGCGCTTCCGCGACCCGGCGGTCGCGGCGGTCACCACGCCTGACGATATCCTCACCGCGCGCCGCGCGTCCGTTATCGCGGGACTCGCGCGGCCGGCGTCCGAGCAGGAAATCGCCGAATACCTGGACCCTTGGACCGACCCGCGTGTCGCGCGCTCGTGGCTGTCGCTGGCGCGCGCGGCGGACAACCGCTACACGCTCGATCTGGTGCCGGCGCTGCGCGCGTCGCCGGTGCCGAAGCTGCTGGTCTGGGGCGAAGACGATACCTTTCAGCGCGTCGAGTATGCGGAACAGTTCACACGAGACATTCCTCACACGACACTCGTGCGGATTGCCGCGGCCGGCCATATTCCGACCGAAAACAATCCGCAAGCGGTCGCACGCGCGCTGATCGCGTTCTTCGCTTGACCCGAAGTTATTGAAAATCGATGCAACGCCGGCGGGCGCACGGGGTTTCATGCACCGACCCCGCGGCACCCAGCCGAGCACAAACCCGATAGCGGGATGCGTTATGATCGTCGCGGCAGGCACCGGAACGCGGCACACCATAGCGCATAAGCCGATATCGGGGAGTGGCAATGAGTAAACGCGACCCCGCGTTGCACCGCATTCAGTCCGCAGAAATGACGCCCACGCGCCGGCGGCTGGTGCTCGTCGTCACGCTGCTCGCGCTCGCTGCGCTCGGCTGGGCGGCGTGGTCCATCGTCGAGCCGGCGCTCCATAGCCGCATCGTGATCACGACCGGCGCCGACGAAGGCATTTACCGCGGTTTCGCGGACCATTACGCACCGATCCTGAAACGCAAAGGCATCACGCTCGATATCCGTCCATCGTCGGGCGCCGTCGAAAATTATCAACGTCTCATCGATCCGAACAGCGTCTACGAAGTCGGTTTTATCCAGTCCGGCACGATCCGTCCGAAAGACACAGACAATTTGCAGACCATCGCGGCGGTTTCGTATGAACCGATCTGGGTGTTCTATCGCGGCGCCACGACAGTCGACCGGCTATCGCAGTTGCGCGGCAAGCGGATTTCAATCGGCGTGCCAGGCAGCGGGCTGCATAACGTATCGCAAGTGCTGCTCGGCTTGGCCGACGTCACCCACGACAACTCGACGCTTGTCGAACTGGATGCGAACAACGCGTATCAGGGCCTCGAAAACGGCACGCTCGACGCCGCGTTCTTTATCGGCCGGCCCGATGCGCCGATGCAGCAAACGCTGCTGAACAGCAACCTGAAGCTGATGAACTTCGTGCAGGCCGACGCGCTGGTGCAGAAATTCCCATCACTGGCGAAAATCGTGTACCCGCGAGGCGCCACCAGCATCGCGAAAGATCTGCCGCCCGCCGACGTCACGCTCGTTGCCGCGACCGCCCAGCTGGTCGCGAAAGACACGCTGCATCCGGCGCTGGTCTATGTGCTGCTGGAGGCCGCGAAGACCGTGCATGGCGGCGAAGACTACTTCACGCCGGTCGGCGTGTTCCCGAATCTGAACACCGCCGAGTTCCCGATCGCCGACGAAAGCGTGCGCTATTTGAGGTCCGGCCCGCCGTTTCTGCAGCGATACCTTCCGTTCTGGCTCGCCAGCTTTATCGAGCGGCGCCTGCTGATCCTCGTGCCGTTCCTCGCGGTGCTCGTCGGCCTGCTGCAAGCGTTGCCGCGCATGCTCGAGGCGCGCATCAAGAAGCGTCTGGTCGTCTGGTACCGCGAGCTCAAATCGCTCGAAGACGAGATCTGGATAACCACGCGGCCGAGCTCCGAGCAAATCGCACAATGGCGCGATGAAATCGAAAGCATCGATGCGCATGCGGGGCAAATCCGTTTACCGCAGAAATACTTTCAGGATGTTTACGCTCTCAAGCAGGCCATTGCGGTCGTGCGCAACCGGATCACCCAGATTGCCGCACACGCTTCGCAAGCGACGCAATAGCGTCCGCCTTCCGCCGCTGCACCGCACATCGGTGCGGGCACCGCAGACAGCCATTCGCAAGTGTCTCGCACGATTGTTCAGAAAACCGCGATTGTGATTTGCGTGCCTGTCTCTATCGTCGCCCCGCCGAACTGGCCTACATTCAATCCCAACGCTCCTGCTGTTGCTTCAAGGGCAGCGAGGCAACGTGAATCGGAAGATGAGGTGATGCAATGGTCAAATATGTCGAAGCGATCGGACTGCTCGGCGCACTGGTGGTGTATCTGGTACCGTCACTCGAAGCGGATGCGCGCGAACATCGTCACGCGTTCGCGATTACGCTGGTCAATGTGTTTCTCGGCTGGACCGTGATCGGCTGGTTCGCGGCATTGCGCGCAGCGCGCACGCCCGATGGCGCGCAGCGGCTGTCGCAGATCGCACAGAAAGCGCGGCTCGCGGTTGCGCGCGCGACGATCGACAAGCTGGTTGCGCATGCGCACCATCGCACGGTGTTTCAGCCGCGTTTCGTTGAGGTACGCGTGACGAAGGTTCGCGTCGCCCAAACACGCAGTGCGGAGCAATGCGACTGCACGCGAAAATAGACGGCGAACTGCACGCCGCGCAACGGCGTGTTGCGGTAAATGCGTAGAGAGGCGAATTGCGGTCGGCGAGTGTTGGCTCCCGACCGCTTTTTTCGCATGGCCGCTTCACGGGTCAGGCCTCGTCGCCGTGCATCGTTCCTTTAAGGCTGCAAGCTTCAAGCACGACACTCAGCAGAGAGTCCATTCATTGACGATAATCGGACGCTTCGTCTACCCACGCAGACTGACGTCCGATGCAAATCGCCTCCGATACACCGCGCGCGTCCCCCGCTTTCCTGCTTGTCGCGCTCGCGTTCATCATCAACATGATGGGCACGACGTTACCGACCGAGGTCTACCGCTATTACCAGGCAGCCTATGGGTTCAAACCCGTCACCATCACGGTGATCTTCGCGGTCTACGCGTTCGGTGTACTAGGCGCGTTGCTGCTGGTCGGCAACTGGTCCGATCAACTGGGCCGCAAACGGATGCTGACCTGCGGGCTTGGCGCATCGGCCGCATCGGCACTCGTGTTCCTGATTAGCTCGAGCCTGCCTGAACTGATGGTGGCCCGCCTGCTATCCGGCGTGTCGGCAGGCATCTTCACCGGCACAGCGACCGTCGCGGTCATCGAAGCGGCGCCGGTAAGCTTGCGTCATGTGGCAACGCTCGCGGCGACCGCGTCGAACATGCTCGGTCTGGGCTGCGGCCCTGTTCTCAGCGGCCTGCTCGTCGAGTACCTGCCGGCGCCGATGCGCACGCCTTACGCGGTGCACCTCGCGCTGATCGGTATCGCATTGCTCGCGCTGCGCGGCGTGCCCGAAACCGCACCCATCCCGACCCACACAAAGTTGCGCATGCAACGTATTGCGCTGCCGCGCGCGGTGCGCGGCGCATTCGTGCCCGCCGCGCTATCGGGCTTCGCGGGCTTCGTCGTGGTCGGATTTTTCACCGCGGTGTCCCCTCAACTGATGCGCACCGTGCTCGGCTTTCAAAGCGACGTCGCGATCGGATTGGTCGTATTTCTGTTGTTCGCTTCGTCCGCCATCGGGCAAGCCGCGCAAAGCCTGCTGCCACCGTCATGGAGACAACCGGCCGGCTGCGTCGGCCTGATCGCCGGCCTGCTGCTGGTCGCATTCAGCACCCTCGCCGCAACCAGCAGCGCGCTGCTGGCGGGTACGGTGCTCGCCGGGCTCGGCCAGGGCGCGAGCTTTCGTGCGGGGCTCGGCGAACTGACCGCGCGCAGCCCGGCCGATGCGCGCGCCGGCGTGACGTCGGCGTACTTCGTCGTGCTCTATGTCGCGCTCTCGCTGCCGATCATCGGCCTTGGCATCGCGACGCAACGCACCGATATCCGGCACGCGACGCTGTTGTTTGCCGCAGCAACCATCCTGCTAGTGATCATCGCAATGGGATTCCTGTTGCTCGGCAGTCGCAACGCACAGGTCGATGCGAATGCGGCCCGGAAATGAGGATGCGCGAGCGGACCGACACAGCAGCGCCGTATTTAATCGGGTGCACGGAATAGGCCGCGCGGTCGAACGTTCTCGTCGGTATCGGGGTTCACCACCCGCACTACGACATTCATCGCCCGCGACCATGAAACTAGCCGACTTCGCCACTCCATCGTTCCTCGCCGACCCCTACCCGGTCTATGCGGCGCTGCGCGCCGAAGGCCCGCTCGTGCCGATTGCGCCGAACTCGATGATCTCCGGTCACTACGACATCGTCGACAAGGTGCTGCACGATCGCCACATGGTCCACAACTTCGAAGGGTCGGTGCGCAAGCGCTACGGCGACGACGGACTGAACCAGCCGGTGCTGCAAGGCCTTGGCCGGATGTTCCTGCTGCTCAACCCGCCCGTGCATACACGGCTGCGCAGCCTGATGATGAAGGCGTTCAACGCGCGGCAGATCGAGTCGATGCGCGACATCGCGCATTCAACCGCGCAGCGCCTGATCGACGACTTCGCCAACCGTCGCAGCGTGGACCTCGTATCGGCCTACGCGAGGCCCTTTCCGATCGAAATCATTTGCCGGATGCTGAATGTGCCGGTCGAACACGCGGACAAGCTCGGCGACGCGATGGAGCATCTCGCGCGAATGCTCGATGCCGCGCCGGCCGACGCCGCGCAGCTCGCCGCATCGAACGATGCGTATCAGACACTCGAACGCTATTTCACAGAGGTCGTCGAAGCACGCCGCAAACAGCCGGGCACCGATCTGATCTCGATGCTGATCACGGTGGAAGAAGACGGCGAGACGCTCACGCAGGACGAAATTGTCGCGAACGTGATCCTGCTCTATCTCGCGGGTCACGAGACCACGTCGAACATGATCGGCAATGCGTTGATCGCGTTGCAGCGCCATCCGCAGCAGTTCGATGCACTCAAGCGAGATCTAACCAGGCTGCCGAACGCGATCATGGAGTGCCTGCGCTTTGACGGGTCCGTGCAACTGGCCGGCCGCACCGCCAGTGAAGACACCGAAATCGCCGGCATTGAAGTGCCGCGCGATACGCTCATCTATTTGTCGCTCGGCGCGGCGAACCGCGATCCGGCCAGGTTCGATCATCCGGATCAGCTCGATATCGGCCGCGAGCTGCCGCGCGTGATCACGTTCGGCGGCGGCGTGCATCACTGCCTCGGCTATCGCCTCGCGCTGCTGGAACTCGAGACCGCACTCGGCGTGCTGCTGGCGCGACTGCCCGATCTCGCGATCGACGGCGTCGACGATCTGCGCTGGAACGGCCGCACCAGCCTGCGCGGCGTCGCATCGCTGTCCGCGCACTGGTAGGCCAGCGCACGCGGCGCACGGAAGGCATCAGAAAGGCAGGCGGGCGATAATCCGTCCTCACGCCCTTTCACGGGCCTTTCTTTTGCGCCAGTCCGCTCGCCGCCCATGACGCCGTCCTCCGATTCACCGCGCAACGACGCCCACCACTTCCAGGCCGCCGTCCTGCTGTTCTCGCACCGGCGCTTCGCCGACGCGCTGAGCGTGCTGCAACCGATCCTGCAGCAGAGCGAAGCCAGCCCGACGCGCGCCTCGGCGCTCAATCTGGCGGGCGTCTGCGCGCTCAACCTCGGACAACTGAACGACGCCGAACAGTACTGGCGGCGCGCGCTCGAAGACAAACCCGACTACGCGGAGCCGCACTGCAACCTCGGCAGCCTGTTCAGGCGGCTCGAGCGCGTACCGGAAGCGGAAGCGAGCTTTCGCGCGGCGCTCGCGCACCGCGCGGACTACGTCGATGCGCACTACAACCTCGGGCTGCTGCTGCATCGCGCCGGCCGTCTACCGGAGGCGGAGGCCGCGTACCGCGACGCCATCGCGCTGAGCCCGAAGCTCGCGACCGCGCACAACAACCTTGGCGCGCTACTGCACGCACAAGGCCGCCACGACGAAGCGCAGGCCGCGTATGTCGAGGCGCTCGCCGGCAACCCGGAATACGGCGAAGCGTATGTGAATCTCGGCAAACTGCTGATCGACCGCGACCGGCTCCAGGAAGCGGAGGTGATCATCCGGGCCGCGCTGGTCGCTCAGCCGGAGCTCGTGCCCGCCCATCATCATCTCGGCTCGCTGCTGAACCTGCTCAAGCGCTTCGATGAAGCGGAAGTGTCGCTACGCCATGCGCTAACGCTTGCACCGCATACGCCGGAGATTCACACGAGCCTCGCGAGCACGCTGATCGAAAGCGATCGCTACCTCGACGCCGAAGCGGCTTGCCGCACCGCACTCGCGTTTCGCGACGACGATCCCAACGCACTTCACACGCTCGGCATCGCGCTGAACCGACAGGGCCGCACCGGCGAAGCCGAAGCCGCCTACCGACGCGCGCTCGACATTCAGCCCGACCATGCGGCCGCGCGGTTCGGTCTCGCCGCGCTGCTGCTACAGGCGCAACGCTATGAAGAAGGCTGGCCGCTATACGAAGCGCGTCACGAACGAGGCGACGCACAGAAGCGCGCCAGCGCGCCCGACGTGAGCTGCCCGCGCTGGCGAGGCGAACCGCTGCACGGCAAATCGCTGCTGATCTGGCTCGAGCAGGGCTTCGGCGACGCGCTGCAATTCGGCCGCTATATCGCGTCGCTGAAGGCACAAGGCGTCGCGCACCTCGCCTTCGCGTGTCCACCCGCGCTAAGCCGGCTGTTCGCGAGCGTCGACGGCGTCGATGCGGTACTCGATACGCACGCGGCGGTCGCCCAAGGACAGTACGACTACTGGACCTTTCTGCTCAGCGTGCCGGGCCTGCTGCACGACAAGACGATCCCGCCCGCGCGATTCATCACGCTTGATGCCGGCCTCGTCGACCATTGGCGCAGCCGGCTCGACGGTCTCGCCGGGTGCAAGATCGGTCTGGTCTGGAAAGGCAACGCGAAGCACGTGAACGACCACAAGCGCTCGCTGCCGTCGCTTGAAACGCTCGCTCCGCTGTGGGGGCGCGCGGACACCCGCTTTGTCAGCCTGCAAAAAGGCGCCGCCGAGGACGAAGTGAACTTCGCCCCGGCGGACCGGCCGATCCTGCCGCTCGGCGCCGAGATGACGGACTTCGCGGATGCGGCGGCGGTCGTCGCGCAGCTCGATCTGGTGATCAGCGTCGATACGGCCGTCGCGCATCTGGCCGGCGCGCTCGGCAAGCCCTGCTGGGTGATGCTGCCCGCCACCGACAATGAATGGCGCTGGACGCGCGCACCCACCGGGCCGGCGTCGCCGTGGTATGCGGATAACATGCGCGCGTTCCGGCAGACGCAGCCGGGCAACTGGGCGCAGGTGGTTGACGCGATGCGGGCGGCGCTGGAAGCGCGCTAACACCGGCGACGGATTTTCCCGGCTGGCCCGTTTAAGCATAGACAGAGCGAGCGCCGCTGATTCGCCCGAACCGACAGGGAGCCACCCAGATGAGCATCGAGACCGCGCAGGCGGCGCCGCCCCTGGTGCATGCGCATCCGCCACCGGCATCGCGCCCGCGCCTGTCGCCCACACGACGGCAGGCGCCACGGACCCTCACGCGGAGCGGCGCGCGTTGAGCGACGCCGAACGCGATCCGGACGCGGAACTGGTCGCCGGCGTGTCGCGCTCCGACCCGGCGGCCGTGCGCGCGCTGGTGGCGCGCAAGCTGCCGCGCCTGCTCGCGCTGGCGACACGGATGCTCGGAGACCGTATGGAAGCGGAAGACGTCGCGCAGGAAGCCTTCATGCGAATCTGGAAGCACGCGCCGCGCTGGCGAGAAGGCGAGGCCCGCTTCGACACCTGGCTGCACCGCGTCGCGATGAACCTGTGCTACGACCGCCTGCGCGCCACGCGGGACGAGCCCGTCGACGAACTGCCCGAGCGCATCGACCCCGGCCCGCCGCCCGACGCCCGCCTCGAAACGCAGGCCCGCAACGCGACCATGCGCGCGGCGCTCGCGGCACTGCCGGTGCGGCAGCGCGAAGCGATCGTGCTCCAGTATTACCAAGAGCTGTCCAACTTCGAAGCGGCCGCCGTGATGGGCATCACGGTCGATGCACTGGAAAGTCTGCTGGCGCGCGCCCGCCGCACGCTGCGCGCGTCGCTCGCGACGACGGTGGCCGTGCCCGCGCCCGCGTCATCGACGGGTCCGTTGAGCGCGCCGACGCCGACACCGCACGCGGCGCCCACACAGGCTGCCGCGCAGCACGCCCCTGACACACGCCCAAGGACATCCGATGACACCTGAACGATTCCGCACCATCATCGAAGCCTACGGCGCCGATGCGCGCCGCTGGCCGGCTGGCGAGCGCGACGCCGCGCTCGCGTGGGCCGACCAGCATCGCGACGAAGCCCACGCGCTGTTCGCGTCGTGCGCGCCCCTCGACGCGTGGCTCGCTGACGACGCGCCCGCGCTGCCGGACGCCGCGTTGATACAGCGCATCGTCGCGTCGGCGCCCGCGCCGCGCCGTGTATCGCCACGCGCGCGCGTCTGGTGGTCCGGCGCCGCGTTCGTCAGCGCGGGGCTCGCCGGCGCGCTGGCCGGCGCATTCGTCGTGTCGTTCGCGATGCTCGCGAACCACCCGTCGCCACACGCGACGCTGGACGCGCCGCCGCTTGCGACCAGCTTCGACGGCAGCCCGTCGGATTGGAGCGGCGAATGAACGGACGCTCGCTGACATGGGCGCTCGCGGCGTCGCTGGTGCTCAATGTCTTCCTGCTTGGCGCGATCGCGGGCGGCACCTATCAATGGTTCGCAAGCCGCCCTCACGCAACCGGCGGCGCGGTGCAAACGCAGACACAGACACAGACACAGCCGCACGCGTTACGCTACGCCGCGAATGAACTCTCCGACGAACGCCAGCAACAATTCGCGCAAGCGTTGCAGGAAGCGCGCCGCGCTAGCCGCACATGGATTCGTTCCGGCCGCGACGCGCGGCGCGATGTGCTGCGTCTGGTCGGCGAAGCGCAACTGGACCGCCCGGCGCTCGACGCGGCGCTGGCCCGCGCACGCAACGCGGACGAGGCATTGCGCGCGCGTGTCGAGCAAAGCGTCGCCGACTACGCCGCGACGTTATCGCCACAGGAGCGTGCGCAGTTCGCCGACAGCCTCCGCGAACATGGTCAATGGCGGCAACCGGCGCCGAAGCAACCAGCTAGCCAATAAATTTTCCGCGGTAGCGACGGATTCGCGCACGGCATCCGTTTAACGCACATATCCGACGCTCTGAGGAATCCCGATGAACGATTCAGCAGCCGATCACGCCACCGCCATCGCGCTGAACCGCTTTGGTCTCGGCGCGGTCGCGAACGAGCCCGCGCCGGCCGACCCGAAAGCCTGGCTGCTCGCGCAGTTCGACCACTACGACGTACGGCCGGCCGCATGGTCGAATGAGCCTGATTCGGCCACGCTTGTCACCGGATTTGCGCAGCGGCGCCGTGCGTTGCGCGACATGCGCAAACAGGGCAAAGATGACGCAGCGGCGAGTCAAACGGACGCGCAGGCATCGGGGGCGATGACCACCGCGAACGGCGCCGCAAGCGGCGCGTCGAACGCCACCGCGCAAACGGCCGCCCAGGACGCGCGCAAAGCGCTACGCGCGGACATCGTCGCCACGTACCGCGACGCGGTGAACGCACGCGTATCAAGCGCACTGAACACGCCAACGCCGTTCGTCGAACGCCTCGTGCACTTCTGGGCGAACCACTTCGCGGTATCGACTGAAAAGCCGCAGGTCGCGGTGCTGGCCGGCGCATTCGAAGCCGAAGCGATTCGCCCGCACGTGCTCGGCCGCTTCGAAGACATGCTGATCGCGGTCGAGCGCCATCCGGCGATGCAGCTGTTCCTCGATCAGACCAACTCGGTCGGACCCGACAGCATCGCCGCGATGCGTGCCGCACAGCGCAACCCGGCGCGTCCGCGTGGACTCAACGAGAATCTCGCGCGCGAGATCATGGAACTGCATACGCTCGGTGCGCGCAGCGGCTATACGCAAGAAGACGTCACCGAGTTCGCCCGCGCGCTGACCGGCTGGAGCATCGCGCTGCCTCAGGCCCGCGACGGCGGCAACCATGCGGGTAACAACGGGGTCAACAGCGCGGTCAATAACGCGGGCGCCCCCGGCCACTTCGTGTTCCGCACCGCGCTGCATGAACCCGGCGCGCGCACCGTGATCGGACGCCGCTACGACCAGAGCGGCGAGGCGCAGCCGCTGGCGATCCTGCACGATTTCGCGTCATCGCCTGCCACCGCGCATCACGTGGCGGACAAGCTCGCGCGCCACTTCGTCTCCGACACGCCGCCGCCGGCCGTGGTCGCACGGCTCGCGGATGCATTCACGCGCAGCGGCGGCGATCTGCCGACCGTCTATCGCGCGCTGATCGATTCGCCCGACGCATGGTCGCCGGTCGCCGCCAAATTCAAGTCGCCTTGGGAATGGACGATCTCGGCGATGCGTGGGCTCGGCTGGCAGGACCTCGGCAATCTGCAGAGCGCACCGCTTTTCACCCAGCTCGGCCAGCCGGTCTGGCGGCCCGGCTCGCCCGCTGGCTACGACGACGTCGCGGCAAGCTGGGCGTCGCCCGACGCGCTGCTGCGCCGTGTCGAACTTGCGCAGCGACTCGCGTCGCGCGTCGGCGACCAGCTCGATGCGCGCGCACTCGGCGAACAGCTGTTCGCGGGGTCGCTCAGCGCACCGACCGCGAGCGCGGTGTCGCGCGCTGAAAGCGCGTCGACGGCGCTCGCGCTGCTCTTCGTGTCACCCGACTTCCAGCGGAGGTAAGCATCGTGATGTCCCGCCGTCGTTTCATCCACGTCACGGCCGCCGGCGCGAGCGCGCTGCTGGTCGCACCGCGTATCGCATTTGCGCGGGCCGACACCGAACGCCGCTTCGTGTTCGTCATTCAACGCGGCGCCGCCGATGGGCTCAATATCGTGGTGCCGTACGGGGACCCCGCCTACGCATCGCTGCGCGGCGCGCTCGCGATCGACCCGGCCAGTGCGACGAAGCTCGACGGCTTGTTCGCGCTGCATCCGTCGCTCGCGGAGACCGCGAAGATGTACACGGCGCGCGAGGCGCTGTTCGTGCACGCAGTCGCGTCGCCGTATCGTGACCGCTCGCACTTCGACGGCCAGAACGTGCTCGAGACCGGCGGCCGCGCGCCGTATCAGGTGAAGGACGGGTGGCTGAACCGGCTTGCCGGCCTGTTGCCGCCGGGACCCGATGCGATCGCGTTTGCACCGTCGGTGCCGATGGCGCTGCGCGGCAAGACGGCGGTGACCTCCTACGCGCCGTCCGCGTTACCGCCGGCGCAGGACGACCTGCTGATGCGCGTCACGCAGCTCTATCAGCACGACGCGCAATTGCGGCCGTTGTGGGAGGCCGCGACCGCGACGCGTGCGATGGTCGGCGATGCGAGCACGCGCGCCCGCCAGGACGCGGGCGCGCTCGGCAAGTTCGCCGCAGGGATGCTCGCACGTGACGACGGTCCACGCATCGCGATGATCGAAACCGCCGGTTGGGACACACATAGCGCGCAAACGCAACGGCTTGCCGCGACGCTGAAGGGCCTCGACGCGCTGCTCGCCGCGCTGCGCGAGGGGCTCGGTCCGCAATGGACGCACACGACCGTGCTAGTCGCAACCGAGTTCGGGCGCACGGCGGCCGCGAATGGCACCGGCGGCACCGATCACGGCACCGCATCGGCCGCGATGCTGATCGGCGGCGCAGTGGCCGGCGGGCGGGTGATCGCCGACTGGCCCGGGTTGCGTCCCGCCGACCTGTACGAAGGGCGTGACCTGAAACCGACCGCGGCGCTCGATGCGTTGATCGCCGGCGCCGCCGCGGAAAGTCTGCGGCTCGATCCGCGACGCACCGCCGCTGCGTTGTTCGGGCAGACGGCGATGGCGAATCGACCGGTTGAAGGGCTCGTGCGCGCGTGACGGGCGACGCGTACACGTCCACGCGCATCGGCGACGTCGACATCCACATCGACATCCACATCGGCTCGCTGCGCAACGCGGCGGCCGGGCTGCTCACTGCCCGCGTTTTTCTGGCTGGTTAGAATCGGCTGCCCAGCATCCCGTCTGTCGGCGTACGTCCTCCGCCAGCCGCGCGCCGGGGCCGACCACCCGTTTCGAAGCGCTTGCCGATGAACACCCCTTTCGACTGCACCTGGCTACTCGCCGATCCTGGAACGCAAGCGGCGCAAGCCGGCATGCGCATCACCATCGACCACGGCCGCATCGCGGCGCTCACGCCGACACCCGCGCTCAGCACGCCGCAAGCGCCGCGCCGCGTGGCGCTGCCCGCGCTGAGCAACGCACACGATCACGGCCGCTATCTGCGCAGCGCGAGCGTCGGCGCCTTCGACAAGCCGCTGGAAAGCTGGCTGCCGTTCATGGGCCTCGTTCCCGGCGCCGATCCGTATCTCAGCGCAGCGGCCGCCTTCGCGCGCTCGGTTCGCCACGGGGTCGCGAATCTGATGGTGCATTACACGCGTGTCCAGGGCGGCATGCCCTACGTCGACGAAGCACGCGCGGTCGCACGCGCGGCGCGCGACGTCGGCAACCGGATCGGTTTCGCAATCGCGATGCGCGACCGGCATGGCATTGCGTATTGCGACGATGCGACCGCGCTGGCCGCGCTGCGCCCAGCGATTCGCGACGCGGTGGCCGCGCAGCTGGCGGTCAAACCGGTGTCGGCCCGGCAACAGCTCGCACTCGTCGACGACGTCGCGCGCATGATCGACGCCGAAGGCTACGGCGAGCACGTCACGGTGCAATACGGCCCGACCGGCGTCCAATGGTGCTCGACGCCGCTGCTCGAGGCCATCGCTCAGGCATCGGCCGAGCACGACCGGCCGGTCCATCTGCATCTGCTGGAAACGCGCTATCAACGGGAATGGGCCGATCGCGCGCATCCCGAAGGCATCGTCCGCTTCCTTGACGACCTCGGCCTGTTGAGCCCGCGGCTCACACTCGCCCACTGCGTCCATACGCGCCCCGAGGAACTGGAACGCCTCGCCGAGCGCGGCGTGACCATCGCGATCAACACCAGCTCGAACCTGTATCTGAAATCCGGCATCGCGCCGGTGCCGCAGATGTTGCGGCACGGCTGCCGCGTCGCCCTGGGCCTCGACTGCACCGGCACCGACGAGGACCACGACGCCCTGCGCGAGCTGCGCCTCGCCTATCAGTTGCATCGCGGCTGGGGATTCGACGTGACGATGGATCGCGCGCAGCTATGGGCCTTCGCCGCGCAGAACGGCCGGCGCAGCGTGCTGGGCGCGCGGGCCGATACACCACCCGGCGGCCGGCTGGCGGAGGGCGCGGCGGCCGACCTCGTGCTGGTCGACTGGGACGCGCTCGACGACGACGGCCTGCTGAATATCGACCCGCTCGACCTGCTGCTGGCGCGCGGCAGCGGCGCGCACATCGACGAAGTCGTGATCGGCGGCCGGACCGTGGTCGCGCGAGGCCGCGTCTGCAGTATCGACGAAGCCGCCGTGCGCGCCGAACTGATCGGACAGCTGCGCACAAAAATTGCCGCGCAGCCATCGGTGCAAGCATGGCATGCGACGCTGCAAGCGCTGTCGGAAGACCTGGGCCCGTTCTATCTGAAAAGCGCGTGGTTCGGCTGTTGCTGAATCCGATGCACAAGACGCCGCAGCAGGCTCAGGCCGGCTGCACCGATAGCGCATCGGTGGCCGCACCCGCCATCGCACGCGCGATCGCCTGTTGATCGGTCTCATGCGCGGGTGCGTCGTACACGATTCGCCCTTCGCTCATCACCGCGATCCGATCGGCAAGCTCGACGATCTCGTCGAGGTCTTCCGAGATCAACAGCACAGCGGCACCCCGATTGCGCTGCTCGACGATGCGTGCGCGAATCTCCGCCGCCGACGCAAAGTCGAGACCGAAACACGGATTCGCAACGATCAGCACATCGACGTCGCCGGACAGTTCGCGCGACAGAATCGCGCGCTGCACATTGCCGCCCGACAGGTTGCTAATCGGCTCGTCGGGCGATGCCGTCTTCACGCGATACGCGGCGATCAGCCGCCGCGCATACGCGCGAATCCGCGCGGGCGACAGCCATCCGCCCACGCCACGCAGGCCCGGCTGATCGAATACGCGAAACGCAATGTTCTCGGCGACCGTCATTTGCGCGACCGCGGCATTGCGCAGCGGCTCCTCCGGCAAGCAGAACACTTTGCCCGCGCGCATCTGCGCACGCAGCGGCCGGTACACGCGCTGGTTGACCTGCAGGCGCCCGCCGCTGGCGGCGCGCTGGCCCGATAGCACCTCGACCAGCTCGGCCTGACCGTTGCCCGACACGCCCGCAATGCCGACCACCTCGCCCGCACGCACCGCGAGACTCACCTCGCGCACCGCCGGCAGTCCGTCGTCGTCGGCCGCGCTGATGCGCTCGAGCGCGAGCGCAACCGGCTGCGCGGCGAAGTTCCATGTCCGCCGCGGCGCCGCTTCGCGCAGTACGGCGTCGCCGACCATCATCCGGCTCATCGCATCGACCGACAGGTCGCCGACCGTGCCCGCGCCCGCCAGCCTGCCGCGCCTGAGCACGCTGACGTCGTCCGCATACTGCATCACTTCGCGAAACTTGTGGCTGATCATGATCACGGTCAGCCCTTCGCTGCGCGTGAGCGTGCGCAGCAGCGACAGCACCTGGTCGGCCTCGCCCGGGGTCAGCGCCGAGGTTGGCTCGTCGAGAATCAGCAGACGCCGCGCCAGATACAACTGCTTGAGTATTTCGAGCTTCTGTCGTTCGCCCGCCGCAAAGCTCGCGACCGGCCGGTCGAGCGGCAGCCTGAACGGCATCCGTTCAAGAAACGCATGGAGCCTGGCCTTCTCGGCGCGCCAGTCGATCAGCGCCGGCACCTCGGGCCGCGCCATCACCAGATTCTCCGCGGCGCTCAACGACGGCACCAGCGTGAAATGCTGATAGACCATTCCCATGCCGTGCTGATGCGCGTCGCGGATGCCGTCGATCGCCACCTCGCGGTTGTCGAGCAGGAGCTGGCCGCGCGTCGGCCTGTGTTCTCCCATGATGCATTTGACGAGCGTCGACTTGCCTGCCCCATTCTCGCCGAGCAGCGCATGGATGGTGCCCGCGCGAATCCTGATCGACACATCGTCGAGCGCGACGTGCGCGCCGAAATGCTTCGTCATCCCGATCGTTTCGAGCATGAGGCCGGCGCGGCCCGGCCGGTCGCTGACGCGCCGCGCGGAAGGAACAGCGGATGGATGAATCATGGTGAACCCCTCGAACCGGATCGCGCGCGCCGCATCGGGCCTTGTGCCCACGCGCGGCGCGCGCCACGACTGGCTGACATCAGCGGCGCGAAATCGACAGTTCGGCCGGCACGCCTTTCAGATTGCGCCGCGGCGACGACGCTGCGACCAGCACCACGAGCGTCAGCAGATAAGGCGCCGCATTGAAAAAGTAGTAGCCCGATGTCATGCCGACACTTTGCAGCGCGGGCCCGATCGCCCCCGCCGCGCCGAACAGCAGCGCGGCGCCGATACACGCGAGCGGATGCCAGCGCGCGAAGATCACGAGCGCGACCGCCATCATCCCCTGCCCGGACGACAGGCCCTCGCTCCAGCTGCCGGGGTACGACAGCGACAGAAACGCGCCGCCGACACCCGCCATGAAGCCGCCGAGCGCGGTCACCGCAAGCCGCACGCCGTCGACCGAATAGCCGGCCGCGCGGGTCGCGGCCGCGGAATCGCCGCACATGCGCACGATGAGCCCCCAGCGCGTACGCCGCAGCGCCCACGCGAACACGACCGCCAGCGCAATGCCGATCAGGAACAGCGGATTGATCTGCAACGCCGCCTGCACCTGCGGCAGCGACGACCATGCGCCGAGCGCGAGCGACGGCAGATGCGGCGCATCCGGCTGGATATACGGCTTGCCGAAAAAGAACGCGAGACCGGTGCCGAACAGCATCATCGCAATGCCGATCGCGATATCGTTCACGCGCGGCAACCGGCAGATCGCGCCATGCAGCGCACCGAATGCAGCGCCCGCGAAACCCGCGCACAACGTGCCGAGCCACGGTGAATGTGTATGAAAACTCACCGCATAGGCCGCCATTGCGCCGAATACGAGCGTGCCTTCGAGCCCGAGGTTGATGCGCCCTGACTTCTCCGTCAGGCATTCGCCGAGACTGACGAACAGGAACGGCGTCGATACGCGGATCGCACCCGCAAGCATCGCGAGCGGCACGGCCCAGATACCGATATCCGTAGTGGCCATTTCAGTCTCCCTCGATGCCGGGTGCGCTGCGCGCCGCCCGGAAGATCGCGAAGCGCCCGTATAGCGTTTCGCTGGCGAGCAGCACGACGAACAGCGTGCCTTGCAGCAACAGCACCGTTGCGTCCGGCAGATCGAGCCGCCGCTGGATCAGGCCGCCGGCCGCCGAAATGCCGCCGACCAGGATCGCGACCGGCACGATCGCGAGCGGGTTGTGGCGCGCGAGAAACGACACGAGAATGCCGGAGAAGCCGTAGCCCGCCGCCAGCGACGCGTTCGCGCGCCCTTGCACCGCGGCCACTTCGAAATAGCCGGCCAGACCCGCGCAGGCGCCGGCGAGCGCACAGGCGGTCACGATCAGCCGGCCGACCGGCAAACCCTGTGCGCGCGCAGCGCGCAGATTGCCGCCGGTAAGCCGCGCGGCGAAGCCGAACGTCGTGCGGCGCATCAGCAGCCACGCGACGAGCGCGAGCGCGACGCTCACGGCCAACCCCCAGTGCACGCTCGTGCCGGGCAGGTTGCCGACCATGTTCGCGTCGCCGATCGGCCGCGTCGACGATTTGATCGGACTGGCCGGATCGCGCAGCGGCCCTTCGACGAAGAAGTTCATGAGCGCGATCGCGAGATACGACATCAGCAGACTCGAGATCGTCTCGTTGACCCCGCGAAAGTGCCTGAGCGCGCCGACCAGGCCGATCCATGCAGCGCCGCTCGCGAGCGCCGCGGCGACCATCGCCAGCGTGACGAGCGCCGTGGGACCGCCGCCGTTAAACGGCAGCGCGGCACAGGCGGCCGCGAATCCGCCCAGCACGAGCGCGCCCTCGCCGCCGATCACGACGAGGCCAAGCTGTGCCGGTATCGCGACGGTCAGCGCGGTAAACACGAGCGGCGCCGCGCGCACCAGCGTGTTCTGCAGCGAGAACCAGGTGCCGAAGCCGCCGCGCCACAGCAACTCGAAAAATTCACCGGGCGGCGTGCCGAGCGCCAGCAGCAGCAGCGAAAAGAGCGCGGCCGCGCCGCATACGGCCAGCAGCGAAATCGTCAGCATTTCCGCGCTTTGCCGAAGCGGCAGGAAGCGCTCGCCGCGCGCGTGCAACGCACCGGCTGTCGACGGCCGCGTCACGGGGTGTGTAACCGATTGCGTCGGGTCGCTTGCCATAGCCAGTTGCAGATAAAGTCATTCCACGCGCGGACCGGGTCCGCCCAACGCGAACCGGTCCGCGCAATCCATGCTCACGCGATCGAACCGATCACGCCTTCGACCAGGTAGTTGGTCTGTTCGAGGAACGGATCGTAGTTGCCGTACGTCTTGTCGATCACGATCTTGCCGGTGTTGCTGCGAATCGGACCGACATAGACTGGCTTGCCCGCTTTCAGGTCGGCAATCGCGGCAAGCGCCGCGCTGCGTGCCTGCGGCGTCGCGCCGGCGCCGAACGGCGTGCTCGCGACCAGATCCTTGTCATAGCCGCCATACATCACGTTGGGCAGCTTGCGGCCCGCGGCGATGTCGGTCGCATAGCTCTTGTATGCGGTCTCCCACTTTGCCTCGGCGCCGGTGATAAACCCCTTCGGCGCAAGCGCCGCCTGCGAAGTGTTGTGTCCGCAACTTTTCGCGCCATGCTGCTCGGCGGTTTCGACCACCACCTTCGGACTGTCGACGTGACATGCGATCACGTCGCAGCCGCCCGCGATCAGCGCGTTGGTGGCTTCCGCTTCGCGCACCGGCAGCGACCAGTCGCCGGTGAAGATCAGCTTGACCTTCGCATTCGGGTTCACCTTGCGAACGCCGAGCGCGAATGAATTGATCGTGCGCAGCACGATGCCGATCGGCTTGGCCGCGACATAGCCAATCTGATTGCTCTTCGTCGACAGGCCGGCTGCGACGCCGTTCACGTAATGGCCCTGGTCGCGGTACGCGAAATAGCCGCCCAGGTTGGCCGGGTTCTTCGCGGGGTCCCACAGCTTGCTGGCATGCCGGAACTGCACGTTCGGATACGCGCGCGCAAGATCGACCATATATGGATCGAAGTAGCCGAACGACGTGCCGAGAATCAGCGATGCGCCATCGAGCTGGATCATCGACTCCATCGTTTTGCGCACCGCGATCGTTTCGGCCACGTTCTCTTCCTCGACCACGTTCACGTTCGGCAGCGAGCGCAACGCCTGCGCGGCAACCGCATGCGACTGGTTCCAGCCGAAGTCGTCGCGCGGGCCGACGTAGACGATGCCGATCGTCAACTTGTCTTTCGCGGCGGCGACCTGCGGCAGCATGCCGGCGGCAAGCCCGAAGGCGCCGGCGCCGGACAGCGCGAGAAAGTGTCGTCGATTCATCTGCTGCTTCATGGGTGATCGCTCCAGGCGTGTGTTTGTTCAGGCGTGTACGGATGACGTTTCAGGTCGCGGGGGCGGTGGCTATCGTTTGCGAGCGGTTCACGGCCGGATCATCGTTTGCGGGTACGCTTTGCCGCGGCCTCGCGCGATGTGCCCGTGGCCGCGCGAGGCCGCGCCACCGGTTGGTCGGCTGACGCGAAAGCCGCCGAATAGCGGCCGAGTATCTCGACGACGTCAGCCGGCCCTTCGTCCGGGGGATGGACCAGCGAACGCGCTTCGAGCGCCTCCAGGTGGTCGCGCATCAGTTGTTGCGCCCGAACCGCGTCGCGCTTGCGCAGCGCTTCGATCAGCGTGCGATGCTCGCGCATCCCGCACTCCTGCGACGGCTCATGTCCATGCACGGCGAGGATCAGCGAGCAACGCGACACGACCTCGGACACGTAGCGCTCCATCAGCGGATTGCCGGTGAGTTGCGCGAGCAGCAGATGGAACTCGCTGGCAATGCGCAGCTCGAGCTTCGCGCTGCCGGCGCCGAGCGTGGCCTCCTCGGCGCGCACGTGGTCCTCAAGCAGCGCGGCGAACTGCGGCTGCCAGTTCTGCGCGACCAGACGCACGACCTCCACTTCGAGACAGCGGCGCACATCGAAAACCGCCTTCGCTTCTTCGCGGCTAGGCCGCGCAACGGTCGCGGTGCGCTTGTTGCCGGTGTCGATCAGACCTTCGTTCGCGAGCCGCGCGAGGGCCGCGCGAATCAGTGTGCGGCTCACGCCGAAATGCGCGGCCAGCGCGTCTTCGGGCAGCTTTGTGCCGGGTACGAGCGCTTGCTCGACAATGGCCTGCCGCAACGACAGATAGGCGACATCGGCACGACTGACTGGCTTCATGAAGGAAAGCGGAAAGAGAAGCGGGACCGGCCGCGCAGCATCGCGCACGGACTGGCAAGTGGACGCGATAGATCGCAACTTGTATGCCAGACACCAGCGTCAAGAATACTGAACTGGCCCGAAGCGGCATACAGATGCGGCTTCGCGACACACTCAGGGCAACCTGTCCGTTCGCTTCGAGCGCCGCACTCACACCGTGCCGCGCCCGCTTTTGGCGCGCGCCATGCGCCATAGCGAAGAATCGGCACCCCGTTTTGGTACACCGTTTTGACTTCTTGCTGCATACGTGAAAACCACGTATTGTCGACAACGATTTTTAGTCAGGGATACAGGACAGCGGAAATCCGGCCGTGTCCGCGTGCCTCGCTAACAGCTGAATGCCTCCTTTCACTGTCCTTCGCCTATGAACGAAACCCGCGCTGTCCACGCAGCCGATGCGGCCGCATTCGGTCCGCTCGCGACACACGGCCGCTTTGCTTACCGTCCTATCACGCACGCCGATGCGTTCCGCTGGCCCGGCGACAAAGGACTCGCCGTCTATCTGGGCTTCAACATCGAACACTTCGCGTTCGGCAGCGGTCTCGGTGCGGCGCTGGGCCCTGTGTCGCCGGAGCCGGATGTGCTCAACTACAGCTGGCGCGAATACGGCAATCGGGTCGGCGTATGGCGCTGCCTCGAACTGTTCGATCAACTCGATATGCCGGCAGGGGTACTCATCAATACGGCGCTATACGACCATTGCCCGGAAGTGATCGACGCGTGCGTCGCGCGCGGTGACGAGTTGATCGGACATGGCCACACGAACTCGCAGCGGCAAAGCACGCTCGGCGAAGCCGACGAACGCGCACTGCTTGCGCATTGCCGCGAGCGGATCGCCGCGCACACGGGCACGCCGCCAACCGGCTGGCTGTCGCCATGGATCTCCGAGTCGCACGCGACACCCGACCTGCTGGCCGAGACCGGTTATCGCTATACGCTGAACTGGTGTCACGACGATCGCCCGGTGCCAATGACGACCAGGAGCGGTGCGCTCTGGTCGATTCCCTATCCGCAGGAGCTGAACGATCTGCCGATGATGATCGCCCGTCACCTCGACGGGCGCGCATTCGCGGACATGATCATCGACCAGTTCGACGAAATGCGCGAGCAGGTGCGCTCAGGCCGGCATCCGCAAGCGCTCGTGATGGGCATCGCGCTGCATCCGTATCTGGTCGGGCAGCCCTACCGGCTGCGTCACTTGCGGCGGGCGCTCCAGCACATCGCCGCGGCCCGTGCGCAAGGCGACGTGTGGGTCACGACGCCCGGTGCGATCGCACGCCATATGGACGCGATGCAAAGCGCGGGACTCGTGCGGACGTACACACCGCCGCACGACGCGCATGCTGGCTGAAGCCGGGGCGAAGTCTTTGCGCCGGCGCGGCATCCAGATAACCGCCACATTCGCGACCGGCGCCTTCCGTGCGATGCGACGTTGCACAGCCGCGCCGCGGCGCTTAAGCCTCCATTAAGCAACCCGCGTGACGATCGGCCGCAGAGAAGAAGCGCGCTTGTCGAGCGTCGAGGAATTTGCCTGGCAGACAAGCGTTATTCACACGTGAGGGTCCGCGCGACACGCGACCGATCGCTGCGTGCACTCACGTCGTTAGATGACTGTCAGGAGACGTTATGTGCGGTATTGCGGGATGGGTTGACTACGATTGCGATCTGAACGGCGCGCGGCCGATCGTTCAGGCGATGACCGACACGATGGCGTTGCGCGGCCCCGACGCCCAAGGCATCTGGATTGACCGACATGCGGCGTTGGGTCATCGACGGCTTGCGGTTATCGATCTGGAAGGTGGCGTGCAGCCGATGTGCGCTGCCGAAGACAACAGAGCCATCGCGTGCCTCACTTATAGCGGCGAGGTCTACAACTTCGTCGAACTGCGCGACGCACTGCGCAAGCGCGGTCACGCCTTCAGAACGAAGAGCGACACCGAGGTCGTCTTGCACGCGTACCTCGAATGGGGCGATGCGTGCGCGGAGCATTTTGTCGGCATGTTTGCGTTCGCGATCTGGGACGTACGCGAACAGCAACTGGTGCTAATCCGCGACCGGTTCGGTGTGAAGCCGCTCTTCTATCAGCCGTTCGGCCACGGCGTGCTGTTCGGCTCCGAGCCGAAAGCGATTCTCGCGCATCCCGATGTGCGCGCGCGCGTCGGGCTCGACGGGTTACGGCAGGTACTGACCGCCGGCCGCCTCCCCGGCTGCGCGATTTACGACGGCATGCACGAAGTGAAACCCGGCTACGTCGTGCGCGTCTCGCGCGGCGGGATCACCGAACGCCGCTACTGGAAACTCGAAGCGCGCGAGCATACCGATTCGCTCGTGGTCACGATCGAGACCGTGCGCGCGCATCTGGACCGGATCGTGCAACAGCAAACCGTTTCCGACGTGCCGCTATGCAGCCTGCTGTCGGGCGGCCTCGACTCATCGGCCATTACCGCGCTCGCCGACCGCGTGATGCGGCGACGCGCCCACTCGCCTGTCAGGTCCTACTCCGTTGACTTTCCCGACCGGGGCATGGCGTTCGTGCCCGACCCGCTTCGCGGCACGTCCGACACTCCGTTCGTGCACGAATTCGTCAAGGAAGTGCACACGCACCATACCGAGGTCGTGCTCGAACCCGAGCAACTGGGCGATTCCGGCGTACGTCGCGCAGTGGTGGACGCGCTCGACGCGAACTGGAACGTCGGCAGCGACCTTTACCCGTCGCTCTACCTGTTATTCGACGCGCTGCGCAAACATTCAACGGTCGCGCTGTCCGGCGAAGCCGCCGATGAAGTCTTTGGTGGGTATCAATGGTTTCACCTACCCGAAGCCATCAACGCGCCGCAGCTGCCGTGGCTGCGGGACTTTCCCGGCCTGGGCCACGTGCTGTCGAAAGACCTGGTCGAAGCGCTGCGTTTGCCCGAATACCAGGCGGACATGTATGCACAACTGACCGCCGCCACCCCGTCCCTGCCCGGCGAGAACAGCACCGAAAAACGCATGCGCGAACTCTGCTTTCTCGCGTTGACCTCGTGGCTACCGGTGCTGCTCGATCGCAAGGACCGGATGAGCATGGCGGTCGGACTCGAAGTGCGCGTGCCGTTTTGCGATCACGAACTCGCTCAGTACGTCTTCAATACGCCATGGAGCATGAAGACATTCGACGGACGCGAAAAGAGCCTGCTGCGCGCCGCCTGTGACGACGTGCTGCCCGAAGCAATTCTCAAGCGAACCAAGAGCCCCTATCCGGCCACCCAGGACCCGGGCTATGAACGGTTGTTGCAGCGACAGATGGCGGCGCGCCTCGCGAATCCGTCGCCGATGATGCAGCAGACGTTCGACCTCAACGCGTTGCGGGGCATATCTGGGAATCCGGTCGGCAAGGTGAGCATCAGCAACGACCGGATCGATCTCGATCAAGCGCTCGTGCTGATCGACTGGCTCGAGCGCTACGACGTCGAACGGGTGTGAGAATCGATGCGAAGTCAGCGATATGCAGTGAAGGACGTGAAGCGAACCATATGAAGCGCGGTAAACGCAACGCGGCGCTCACCCGCCGGCCGTGCCGGCAGATGAGCGCCGCTTTTCACACGTGCAGCGCGCTTAGCCCTTCGCCTTCAGTTCCAGTCGGAACTTGTGCAGCAGCGGCTCGGTGTAGCCGCTCGGCTGCTCGCGCCCCTCGAACACCAATGCGCACGCGGCCTTGAATGCAAGCGACGCGTCGTAGTTCGGCGCCATCGGCCGGTAGTTCGGGTCGCCCGCGTTCTGCTGGTCGACCACCTTCGCCATCCGGCGGAACGTATCCTCGACCTGTTCGCGGGTGACGACGCCGTGATGCAGCCAGTTCGCAATATGCTGGCTCGAGATACGCAGCGTCGCGCGATCTTCCATCAAGCCGACGTTGTTGATGTCGGGCACCTTCGAGCAGCCGACGCCCTGGTCGATCCAGCGCACCACATAGCCGAGAATGCCCTGCGCGTTGTTGTCGACTTCCTGACGAATCTCGTCTGCGCTCCACTGCGCCTTTTCGACCACCGGCACCGTCAACAGACCGGCCAGCAATTCGTCGCGCGCGCTTGCGTAATCGGTGCGCTCGAGTTGCTGCTGAACCGCCTGCACGTCGACCTGGTGATAGTGCAGCGCATGCAGCGTCGCGGCCGTCGGTGACGGCACCCATGCGGTGTTGGCGCCGGCCTTCGGATGCGCGACTTTCTGTTCGAGCATCGCGGCCATCAGGTCGGGCATCGCCCACATCCCCTTGCCGATCTGCGCACGCCCGCGCAAGCCCGCCGCAAGACCGACCAGCACGTTGCTGCGCTCGTACGCGGTGATCCACGCGGTCGACTTCATGTCGCCCTTGCGCTGCATCGGCCCCGCTTCCATCGACGTATGCATCTCGTCGCCGGTGCGGTCGAGAAAGCCCGTGTTGATGAACGCGACGCGCGCGGACGCTTGCGCGATACACGCGAGCAGGTTCACGCTGGTGCGGCGCTCCTCGTCCATGATGCCCATCTTCATCGTGTTGCGCGCGAGGCCCAGCACGTCTTCGACGCGGCCGAACAGTTCGTTCGAGAACGCGACTTCATCCGGGCCGTGCATCTTCGGCTTCACGATATAGATCGAGCCGGTGCGCGAATTCAATCTGGTGGTGCGATCGTGCAGCGCGCACAGCGTCGTGATCATGCCGTCGAGCAGGCCTTCCGGAATCTCGTTGCCGTCGCGATCGAGCACGGCCGGGTTCGTCATCAGATGGCCGACGTTGCGGATAAAGAGCAGCGAGCGGCCGTGCAGCGTCAGCTTCGAGCCGTCCGGGCGGCGGTACTCGCGGTCCGCGTTCAGCCGGCGCGTGAAGGTCTTGCCGTTCTTCGTGACCGCTTCGGTCAGCGTGCCGTTCATCAGACCGAGCCAGTTGCGGTAGAGCTCGACCTTATCGTCCGCATCGACCGCGGCAACCGAGTCTTCGCAGTCGATGATGGTCGTCACCGCCGCTTCGACGAGCACGTCCTTCACCTGCGCGGCATCGGTCTTGCCGATCGGATCGGCCGCATCGATCTGGATCTCGAAGTGCAGCCCATGGTGCTTGAGCAGCACCGCCGACGGCGTCGCCGCTTCGCCGTGGAAGCCGGCGAACTGGCCCGGGTCGCGCAGCGCGCTGCTGCCGCTCTTCAGCGTGACGACCAGCTTGCCGCCCTCGATCGCATAGCGCGTCGCATCGGCATGCGAACCGTTCGCGAGCGGCGCGGCTTCATCGAGGAACGCCCGGGCGCGCGCAATCACACGCGCACCGCGCTTCGGATTGAAGCTCGCGGTTTTTTCCGCGCCATCGGTCCCGGCAATCGCATCGGTGCCGTACAGCGCATCGTAGAGGCTGCCCCAGCGCGCATTCGCGGCGTTCAGCGCATAACGCGCGTTCGACAGCGGCACGACCAGTTGCGGACCCGCCTGCTCGGCAATTTCCGTATCGACGTCGTCGGTCGTCGCTCGCACGCGCGCCGGCGACGGCACGATATAGCCGATTTTCTCCAGAAAATCGCGGTACGCATGCGCGTCGCGCACCGGTCCCGGGTGCGCGCGGTGCCACGTGTCGAGTTCGCGCTGCAGCCGCTCGCGCTCGGCGAGCAGCGCGCGATTCTTCGGCGCGAGGTCATGCACCAGCTTGTCGAAGCCGGCCCAGAACGTCGCGCTATCGACGCCGGTGCCCGGCAGCGCTTCTTTTTCAATGAACTGATCGAGGTTGGCAGCCACTTGCAGGCCGCCGCGTTGAATCATCTTGGTCGGTGTCATCGTCGGTACATCCTGTCTGCTGTTTCGTTGGGGCAAGTGAGGTTGCGAGTAAAGTTATCGGCTAAATGACCGCGCGCGGGCTGGGCGCGGGGCGTTCCGGGGCTGCGTCCGGGGCTGCGTCAATGCGCGACACTCTGTGCGCCGGCACGAGCGATCTGCGCATCTTCCGACGCCTTCACGCCGGACACGCCGACGGCGCCGACCACCTGCCCGTCGACCACGACCGGCACGCCGCCTTCGAGCGAAGTCAGCAGCGGCGCACTGAGAAACGCGGCGCGCCCGCCGTTGACCGAGTCTTCGTACTGTTTCGATTCGCGGCGTCCGAGCGCGGCGGTGCGGGCCTTTTCGGTCGCGATATAGGCGCCGATCGGCGCACAGCCGTCAAGGCGCAGAAGCGCGAGCGGGTGGCCGCCGTCGTCGACGACCGCGATCGTCACGGCCCAGTGGTTCTTTTCGGCCTCGGCGCGGGCAGCATCCAGAATACGCGACGTTTCGGCGACGGACAGCGTGGGCTTGTTCAACATATTCGATTTTCCTTTCGACGATAGGTTTGCTCGGCACACACCGGACCTGCGAACGCGGGTGTCCGCCCGGCCCGCGCACGCCGCGGGACGCGGCCATTGACATCCAGGCAATGACTGTTCCCGATGGATCGAAGCGAAGCCTGAACCTTTCATTCACGGCACTGGAACGGTGGGGTACCGCCGGTCGTGCGGCGCCCAGGCGTGATGACGCCCGAAACGCAGGTTCGGGGGCGAGAGTACCACTTTGAAATGCGTTCTGTGTATCGTGCGCGCAGTCTAAGGCGCGGCGGACGCGTTGCTCTCGCAACGATTGTTGCGAGGATTCGCAGCAACAAATGCGGTGTCGCGAGGTCTACTGACTGCATTCGATGCGCACGCACCGAATGAACGCCGCGCGACGCGGCACCCCCTTCAGCCAAAGGTGACCCCGCATGAGTTCGACCCAACCGTATTCGCTCTTTATCAACGGCGACTGGATGCCGTCGACGGGCGCAGAACGCCTGACCATTCGCAGCCCCGCCACCGGCGAAACGATCGCCACCGTGACCGACGCGACCGACGCCGATGTCGATCGCGCCGTCGATGCCGCGCAAGCCGCGTTTGCTGCGTGGAGCCGCCGCACCGCGCTCGAGCGCGCCGACTTCCTGCTGCGTCTGAACGTGCTGATCGAGCGCGACCACGAGCGCCTCGCGCGCCTGCTCACCCAGGAAGTGGGCAAGCCGATCCGCGAGGCGCGCGGCGAAATCGACTTCACGATCGCGTTGATCCGCTATGCCGCCGAAAACGCGCGCCGTATCGAAGGTGACATCGTGCCGGGCAGCCGCCCCGGAGAAAAGATCCTGATCGAGAAACTGCCGCACGGCGTCATAGGCGGCATCACCGCGTGGAATTTTCCGGCTGCGCTGCTGGCGCGCAAGGTCGCGCCGGCCATCGCGGCCGGCAATACGATTGTGCTGAAACCGCACGAAATCACGCCTGTTACATCGCTCGAAATCGGCAAGCTGATCGCCGAAGCGGGCATTCCGGCGGGCGTCGTGAATATCGTCAGCGGCGGCATCCGCACCGGCCAACGGCTCGTGACGCACCCGTTGGTCAAGCTGATCACGATGACCGGCAGCACCCGCGCGGGCAAGCAGATCATGGCGGCCGGCGCGCCGTTGCTCAAGGAAGTTCGGCTCGAACTGGGCGGCAAGGCGCCGTTTATCGTACTGGCCGACGCGGACCTCGAACTGGCGGCCAGCGCCGCCGTCGAAGCGCGCTTTCTGAACGCGGGCCAGGTCTGCACAAGCAACGAGCGCACCTACGTTCATGAAGCCGTCTACGACCGTTTTATCGAACTCGTCACGCAGAAGATCAAGGCGCTCAAAGTCGGCGACCCGACGGACGAGACCACCGACATGGGGCCGAAGATCAGCAAGGTCGAGCTCGAGAAAGTCGACGCGATGGTCTCGAAAGCGGTGCAGCAAGGCGCCAGGGTGCAGTTCGGCGGCGGCCGGCTCAGCGGCGGGATGTACGACCTCGGCCACTTCTACCAGCCGACCCTGCTGACCGGCATCACCCATCAGATGGATATCGTGCATGCTGAAGTATTCGGTCCAGTCGTTTCCGTGCTGAAAATCAGCAGCTTCGATGAAGCCTTGAAGTTCGCGAACGATTCGAGCTATGGCCTTTCCGCGTATCTGTTTACGAAAGACATCGGCGTGCTGATGCGTACGTCGGCCGAACTGAACTTCGGTGAGATTTACGTGAACCGGTCGCTCGGCGAAGCGCCGCAAGGTTTCCATCATGGTTACGGTGACAGCGGCCTCGGCGGCGAGGACGGCAAATATGGCCTCGATGCCTACGTGCGCACCAAAACCATTTATCTGAACGCATAACGCATCAGGCGGCGATCGGCTCGCTTGCGCAGGCTGCCGTGCGATTTGCGCAGCCTGCGCAAGATCATGATGCGGCACGAAAGACAGTCGAAAAATCGCGATGGGCATCCTATGATAGGTAACTCGCCCAGCGTCGCGAGTCCCGCGGCGGCGCTGCCAGACGTCATTCGCGACGCATCGCCGTGCCCCCGCGTCGCGACACACCGCACACGGAGGCTTTCGCAATGGCCGACGCTCCTCTCGCTCAATCCCCGCTGCAATCCGAAGAATTGCGCAAAATGGACCGGTATTGGCAGGCCTGCAATTATCTGTCTGCCGGCATGATTTACCTGCGCGCGAACCCGTTGTTGCGCAAGCCGCTCGCCGCCGAGCACATCAAGCGGCGCCTGCTCGGCCACTGGGGATCCGATCCAGGGCAAAGCTTTCTGCTCGTGCATCTGAACCGCTTGATCAAGCAGCGCGACCTGAATGTGATTTTCGTTTCGGGCCCGGGTCACGGGGCTCCCGCTACGCTTGCGCATAGCTACCTCGAAGGCCGCTATTCGGAGATTTATCCGGATCGCAGCGAAACCGAGGAAGGCATGGCGCAGTTCTTCCGGCTATTTTCGTTTCCGGGCGGCGTGGGTTCGCACTGCACGCCCGAAACGCCGGGGTCCATTCACGAGAAGGCGGCGAACTCGGCTACAGCCTGTCGCATGCGTATGGCGCGGCATTCGACAACCCGGATCTGATCGTCGCCGCGATGGTCGGCGACGGCGAGGCGGAGACCGGGCCGCTCGCGACATCGTGGCATTCGAACAAGTTTCTCAACCCGATACGTGACGGCGCGGTGCTGCCCGTGCTGCATCTGAATGGCTACAAGATCGCGAACCCGACGATTCTCGCGCGCATTCCGCATGACGAGCTCGAAGCGCTGTTTATCGGGTACGGTCATAAGCCCTACTTCGTCGAAGGCGACGATCCGACCGTGATGCACCAGAAAATGGCGGCGACGCTCGACCGCTGCGTCGACGAAATTCACGCGATCCAGCGCGAAGCGCGCACGCAAGGCATCCGCAACCGCCCGCGCTGGCCGATGATCGTGCTGCGCTCGCCGAAAGGCTGGACCGGGCCGCGCGAGGTGGGCGGCCATAAGGTGGAAGGTTCGTGGCGCGCACACCAGGTGCCGATCGCCGACCCCGCAACCAACCGCGAGAGCCTGCGCCTCGTCGAAGCGTGGTTGAAGCGCTACCAGCCCGACACGCTGTTCGATGCATCCGGACGCCTCGTCGAAGAATTGCGCGCGCTCGCGCCGGAAGGTTCGCGCCGCATCAGCGCGAACCCGCATGCGAATGGCGGCGCGCTCTGCAAGGCACTCGATTTGCCGCCGTTTCAGGAGTACGCGGTCGCGGTGAAGAAACCGGCCAGCGAATATGTGCCGCCGACCGACGTGCTCGGCAAGTTCCTGCGCGACGTGATGCGGCGGAACATGACGAGCTTTCGTGTATTCGGCCCGGACGAGAACGCGAGCAACAAGCTCAACGCCGTTTATGAAGCGTCGAAAAAAACCTGGCTGGCCGAACTCGAAGAGAGCGACGCCGACGGCGGCGAGTTGTCGGTCGACGGCCGCGTGATGGAGATGCTGAGCGAGCACACACTCGAAGGCTGGCTAGAGGGCTACACGCTGACCGGCCGTCATGGGCTCTTCGCGACGTACGAAGCGTTCGTGCATGTGATTGACTCGATGTTCAACCAGCACGCGAAGTGGCTCGAAAAAGCGAAGCGCGAATTGCGCTGGCGGCAGCCGGTGCCATCGTTGAATCTGCTGATCACGTCGCTCGTGTGGCGTCAGGATCATAACGGCTTCACGCACCAGGACCCAGGCTTTCTTGACGTCGTCACCAACAAGAGCCCGGACGTCGTGCGTATTTATCTGCCGCCCGACGCGAATTGCCTGCTGAGCGTGGCCAACCACTGCCTGCGTTCACGCGATTACGTCAACGTGATCGTGGCGGACAAACAGCCGCATTTGCAGTACCTCGATATGAACGAAGCCGTCACACATTGCACGAAGGGCATCGGTATCTGGGACTGGGCCTCGACCGATCAGGGTTTCGAACCGGACGTGGTGGTTGCGTGCGCCGGTGATATCGCCACGATGGAAGCGCTCGCCGCGGTCGAGATACTGAAAGGACTGTTTGCCGATCTGAAGATCCGCTTCGTCAACGTGGTCGATCTGTTCCGGCTGATGCCGGAAACCGAGCATCCGCATGGGCTGTCCTCGCGTGATTTCGATTCGCTGTTTACGACGAGCAAGCCGGTGATTTTCAATTTCCACTCGTACGCAACGCTCGTGCACAAGCTCACCTACAAGCGGACGAATCACGAGAACATCCATGTGCACGGCTACGCGGAACAAGGCAACATCAATACGCCGCTCGAGCTCGCGATTATCAACGGCATCGACCGGTTTACGCTCGCCATCGACGTGATTGACCGCGTGTCGCGCCTGCGCGGGATCGGCGACCACGCGAAGGAGCGACTGCGCGATCAGATAATCGATCACCTGAACTACGCGCACACCGAAGGCATCGACCGCGAGGAGATTCGCGACTGGTGCTGGAAGGGGTAACCCGCGCGAAACGCGTTCAACGCTGCGCCGCACGCGCGCCGAACAGCTTGCGATAGTACTCGCGGCCCGCGTCCAGGTGCGCGTTGAACGCGAAGCCGAGCGACTGCATGTCGCGCATCTCGGCGCCGGTGATTTTCATCACGTAGCTGTGCTCGGTCGCGACGAGCCGGCAATCGTCTGTCGCATGCTGCGCGCTGAACCACTTGCCGGGGTCCGCGTGGCCCGCCGGGTACACACGGCCGCCGGTTTCGACCTGCCAGCCGCCGTCGAGCAGAATCCAGACGTCGTCCTTCGCCTCGGTGGTCGCGCAATCGACGATCACCGTGCCGACTTGGGCTTCCCATTCCTGTGAATGGTCGATGGTCCAGCGCAGTTGCGCAGTATTCAGCTCCGTGAAAAACGGGGTCTTGCGCAACAGGTGAAGATAGGTGGTTGAGAGTTTCATGGTCGGATGCTCCGATGCTTGTGCAGAGGTCGCGCGGAGTGTGAGGCTGTCGCTTACGACGGCAAAGACAAGCAATGCCAGCGATAAAACGCGCTTGAAGTAAGGGAATCGGCTCATCGGCGCGACAGTCTTGCGCGCGTGCGCCGTCGCGCCGGCGCTTGCGTCTGAGGTGCTGGGGTTCATGAGCGCGTCCTTGATGGGATGACGGCTCAATCATCGGTTATTCCGCCCGGGTGATCATTACTTGCGGATGGCGAAGATAATTCCAATTGCTTTAACAACGCGGCGCCCTATGGCGCTTCCCGAACGCGCTTCGCCTGCCCGTCTGGCAAACGCAGCCATTGCGGCCACGCACACCCTCAATCAATCAGTTCCGAAATCTCAATCAGATTCAAATCCGGATCGCGCAGATACACCGAACGGATCTTCTGTGTCGCGCCGGCCCGCTCAACCGGCCCCTCGATAATCGGCCAGTTGCACGCGGCAAGATGCGCGATCACCTGATCGAGCGGCACGGATGCGATAAAGCACAGGTCCAGCGCGCCCGGCACCGGCAAATGCGCCTTCGGCTCGAATTCGCTGCCGCGCACGTGCAGATTGATCTTCTGGTTACCGAAACGAAATGCAACACGACCCTTGCCGAACGTCTCGAGTTTCATTTGCATCACACGCGTGTAGAAGTCCTGGGTTGCTTCGGCGTCGACGCAGGTCACCACCAGATGGTCGAGATGATCGATCAGGCTCATCGCAGGCTCACTCCTTTTCTTGCTGAACGAATGGCGGCGAACGGCTACAGCTGTTCCGATTCAAGCGCGACACGCTGACCGTCGTAAGGCGTCGATCCGCTCGGCTCGATTGCACGCAGGATGCGCAGCTTGCTCAGTTCGAACGCGAGGCGCAGCTGCTGTTCGCTGGTGTCGCTCGCACCGAGGCGCGCACACACCATTTCATGAGGCAGCGCATACGCGCGATAGCCCCAACCAAAGCCGTAAACGGAAAACCACACCGCGGCGTCCTGGCGCAGCATCGGCGCGGTCATATTAAGCGGCGACTCAGTCATCGTGCTCGTCCACAAAAGAGGTGTGCGCGTCGGCAGGTACGTGCGCTGTTTCATTATAAGAAGCGCAGGTTCGCGCGCACTAACACATTCGTTTAGAAATCGGCCCGCGAGGCGACAGCATGCCATCTCGTGACAAACGAAATATTAATTACACTGATCGTTAGCCATACGACTCTCTATGAACGCGTCCCGCTTTGCAACAGCTTTCGCGTGTTCGGACTGACAGGATGGGCTGCAGCTCTCTATCCGGCCTTGTTGCAGCCGGTAATGCCCGCTGCGGGCC
>NZ_CADIKH010000015.1 GCF_902859855.1 Paraburkholderia humisilvae | reverse complement strand
GGCCCCAAGACCATCGTGCGCCGCCATCAAGCGCCCACACTTATCGACTGTGTATTGTTAAAGATCGCTTCACGCAAAAAGGCCGGATCGCTCAACCACCGCACCCCACCACCTTCCTGCGTGTCCGCCGCGCGTTGCAGCAGAGAAGCGAGATTATGCAGACTTCCACTCACACCGTCAACAGGTTTTTAACTTCACCAACCCCGTCACACGCCGCGCAAAGCCCCGCCATTACTGGCGCTCCCGCCTTCCGCACCCTCCCGCTTATGCCTCGCAACGAGGCCGCTCAGAGCGCGAAAGACCGAGATTCTAGTCACTCGCCGCAGCACGTGCAAGTGGTATTTGAAGACCGATGCTATCGATGCTTGAACTCAGGTTTGCGTTTCTCGAGAAACGCCGCCATCCCCTCTTTCTGATCTTCAGTAGCGAACAGCGAGTGAAACAGCCGGCGCTCGAAGTGCACACCTTCAGCCAAGGTCGTTTCATATGCGGCGTTGACCGACTCCTTCACCATCATCACGGCTTGCAACGGAAACTCGGCAATCGTCGTGGCCGCTGAAACTGCTTCGTCGAGCAGCGACGCCGCCGGAACCACGCGTGACACGAGCCCCGCGCGCTCGGCCTCGTCCGCATCCATGAAACGCGCCGTCAGGCACATGTCCATCGCCTTCGCCTTGGAAACGGCGCGCGGCAAGCGTTGCGTTCCGCCAGCACCCGGCATGACGCCCAGCTTGATCTCAGGTTGACCAAACTTCGCGGTATCCGCCGCGATGATGATGTCGCACAACATGGCCAATTCGCAGCCGCCGCCCAATGCAAAGCCCCCCACCGCAGCAATGATTGGCTTGCGAATCTGCCGGACCGCCTCCCAATTTCGCGTGATGTAGTCGCTCTTGTACGCGTCCATATAGGAGTACTTCGACATCATCGAGATATCGGCCCCCGCAGCGAACGCCTTTTCGCTGCCGGTCACGATCATCGCCCCGATGTTGTCGTCCGCGTCGAATGCACGCAGCGCTGCACCTAGTTCGTCTATCAGCGCGTCGTTTAGTGCGTTGAGCGCCTTCGGTCGATTCAGTGTGACGAGACCGACCCTGCCTCTGGTCTCAATCAGAATGTTTTCGTATGCCATGCATCCTCCGAGGTTGTACTGACAGTGCGCGAAATTTTTTGCGCACGCCGCTAACAATGCTACCATTCACCAACCAACCGGTCGGTCAATTATTCGACGAGACCTTTTCCAACCCGTCCCGCATCGCTTCCGCCATGACCCATTCGCTATTCAGCAAGCACGAAGACACGCTGCAAAAGGCGCTCGCCGCAATCGAAACGCGCGGCTACTGGAGCCCGTACGCCGAAATGCCTAGTCCCAAAGTGTACGGGGAAACGGCTCATGCCGACGGTGACGCCGCGTTCCGCGCGCATCTGAACCGCATCTTCGAGATTGACCAGCCAACCAACGGCAACACGGTGGGCTCCGAAACGTCTCCATTTGGCGTTCCGCTCGGCATCCGGTATCCGCAGGCCGACCCGGCCGCGCTAGTAGACGCAGCCGTATCCGCACAGCGCACCTGGCGGGATGCGGGTCCGACAGCGTGGGTCGGCGTGAGCCTTGAAATTCTTGAACGGATCAATCGCGCCAGCTTCGAAATGGGCCATGCGGTCATGCACACCACTGGCCAAGCCTTCATGATGGCCTTTCAAGCCGGTGGTCCGCACGCCCAGGACCGCGCACTCGAAGCAGTCGCCTACGCGTGGGACCAGTTGCGCCGCGTTCCGGCCGATGCACACTGGGAAAAACCGCAAGGCAAAAACCCGCCGCTCGCGATGCACAAGCGCTTCACGGTTGTCCCGCGTGGCACCGGTCTCGTGCTCGGCTGCTGCACGTTCCCGACATGGAACGGTTACCCGGGCCTGTTCGCCGACCTCGCGACCGGCAACACGGTGATCGTCAAGCCGCATCCGGGAGCGATCCTGCCGCTCGCAATCACCGTTCGCATTGCTCGCGACGTGCTGCGAGAAGCCGGCTTTGATCCGAACGTCATCACCTTGCTCGCGACCGAGCCGAATGACGGCGAACTGGCCCAGCAACTCGCACTGTGCCCGCAGATCAAGCTGATCGATTTCACCGGCAGCACGCAGAACGGCACCTGGCTCGAACATCATGCGCATCAGGCACACGTATTCACCGAAAAGGCCGGTGTCAACCAGATCGTGATCGACTCGGTCGACGACATCAAAGCCGCCGCCCGCAACATTGCGTTCTCGCTCGCGTTGTACTCCGGCCAGATGTGCACCGCACCTCAGAACATCTATGTGCCTCGCACCGGCATCAAAACCGCTGAAGGCGCAATGACCTTCGACGCCGTCGCGCAAGCGCTGGCCGCCGCCGTCGAGAAGATACTCGTGGAACCGGCAAAAGCAGTCGAACTCCTTGGCGCGATACAAAACGACGGCGTGATGCAGCGCATCGACGAAGCGCGCAAGCTCGGTGGGATTCTGGTCGACAGCCGGGCGCTCGAGCACCCGGCTTTCCCCGATGCGCGCGTGCGCACGCCACTCGTTTTGCAACTGGATGCCGCTACCGATTCGGCGCAATTCACCAAAGAGTGGTTTGGGCCGATCTCGTTCGTCATCGCAACCGACTCCACCGATCAGTCGCTCGATCTCGCCGCGCATACCGCCGCTGAACATGGCGCCTTGACGCTCTCGGTCTACAGCACCGACAACTCGGTGATCAAAGCAGCACACGAAGCGTCACTACGCGGCGGCGTCGCACTGTCGATCAATCTGACCGGCGGCGTATTCGTCAATCAGTCAGCTGCGTTCTCCGATTTCCATGGTACCGGCGCGAACCCTGCTGCGAATGCGGCGCTGACCGATGCAGCGTTTGTCGCCAATCGATTCCGCGTTGTTCAAAGTCGCATTCATGTTGAACCGAAAGCGGTCACCGCGTAAGTCGGCCAAATGGCATATGCCATTTGGCCGACTGTTGCCAAACAGCGCGGGGCTCTAACATGAATCAAGGGTCGACTTTCGCCGACCCCGCTGTGCCGACCGTCACCCGTGGGAGGAGACATCCGATGGCAAATGAAGCGATCCGCGTAGTCAACGATTCGACGAGCCACGTCGTCACAATCACGCTGAACCGTCCCGACAAGCTCAATAGTTTCACACGTGCGATGCACGAGGAACTTGCGGCGGCACTCGATGAAGTTGACGCGGCTGGCGCTCGCGCGCTTGTGCTTACCGGTGCCGGCCGAGGCTTTTGCGCGGGCCAGGATCTCGCGGATCTCGACTTTACGCCGGGCACGATGACCGACCTCGGCGACGTGATCGGTCGGCATTTCAACCCGCTGATACGCCGGATTCAGTCATTACCGCTGCCGGTTATCGCGGCGGTCAACGGTACGGCCGCAGGCGCCGGCGCGAATCTCGCACTCGCCTGCGACATCGTGCTTGCGTCGCGCTCGGCAAGTTTCATTCAGGCTTTCGTCAAGATCGGCCTCGTGCCGGATTCCGGCGGCACGTGGTTCCTGCCGCAGCGCATTGGCATCGCGCGCGCACTTGGCCTCGCCATGACCGGGGACAAACTGAGCGCGGAAAAAGCGGAAAGCTGGGGACTCGTCTGGCAAGTGGTCGACGATAGTGAATTACTCCCGACAGCAGCGAAACTGGCTGCGCAGCTCGCTCAACAGCCCACCAAAGCCATCGCCGCCACCAAACTGGCAATGCGCAAGGGCATGACACAAACGCTCGATCAGCAACTCGACCTCGAGCGCGATCTGCAGCGCGAACTGGGCGCGTCACACGACTACGCGGAAGGCGTACGCGCGTTCATCGAAAAACGCACCCCGCGCTTCGAGGGCCGCTGATATGTCGACGCAATCTGAACGCAACGAACCGATGTCCGCCGACGAACTCGCGCGCGCGACGGCCGCTGCAATGTTTGAGGCAGACGCCTGCAGCCGCGTGCTCGGACTTGAATTGCTGGAAGTCCGGCCAGGCTACGCGCGCATGCGAATGCTCGTGCGTGCCGATTTTCTGAATGGACATCGCATCTGCCATGGCGGTCTCATCTTCACGCTCGCCGATTCAACGTTCGCGTTCGCGTGCAACTCGCACAACATCAACACCGTTGCGTCCGGCTGCTCAATCGAGTTTCTCCGGCCCGTGCATGGTGGAGATCTGCTAACCGCGGAAGCCGTCGAACAGTCATTGACCGGCCGCACCGGCATCTACGACATACGCATCACCAATCGCGCGAACGAAACCGTCGCGATGTTCCGCGGCAAATCCACGCAAATCAAGGGCACGGTGATCCCCGCGGACAGGTAACGGCGAACCGGCGATTGCCAGGCGTCGCGTCGCCGCCGCACCGCGCTGCACCCATTCAAAAAAGCACCAGGAGACACTCGATGACCCACTCGCTTCCGCTCGATCCGATCGAACAGGCGAGCCGCGACGAGCTTGCCGCGCTGCAGCTCGACAGGCTGAAGTGGTCGCTCACGCATGCCTACGAAAACTCGCCGGTATATCGCCGCAAGTTCGACGAGGCCGGCGTCCACCCAGCCGATCTGGAGACGCTCTCTGACCTGTCGCGCTTCCCGTTCACGACCAAGAAAGATCTGCGCGACAACTACCCGTTCGGTCTCTTCGCGGTGCCGCAGGAACGCATCGCGCGAATTCACGCGTCATCGGGCACGACCGGCAAGCCGACTGTCGTCGGCTACACCGCACGCGACATCGACACATGGGCGTCACTCGTCGCGCGCTCGATTCGCGCAGCGGGCGCGCGTTCGGGCGACAAGGTCCACATCAGCTACGGATACGGTCTCTTTACCGGCGGGCTCGGTGCGCACTACGGTGCTGAGCGCGCGGGTCTCACGGTAATCCCGTTCGGTGGCGGTCAAACGGAAAAGCAGGTCCAGCTGATCCAGGACTTTAGCCCGGACATCATCATGGTGACGCCTAGCTACATGCTGTCGCTCGCCGACGAGTTCGAGCGGCAGGGCGTCGATCCCGCGCATAGCTCGCTGCGAGTCGGCATCTTCGGCGCGGAGCCGTGGACCAACGACATGCGCTGCGCGATCGAAGCACGCATGGGCATCGATGCGGTCGACATCTATGGGCTGTCGGAAGTGATGGGACCAGGCGTCGCGTCGGAATGTGTCGAAACCAAAGACGGCCCGACCATCTGGGAAGACCATTTCTACCCCGAAATCGTCGACCCAGAGACGGGTGAAGCGTTGCCCGACGGTGAACTCGGCGAACTGGTGTTTACATCATTGACGAAGGAAGCGCTGCCGATCATCCGATATCGGACTCGCGATCTGACGCGCCTGCTGCCCGGCACTGCGCGCACAATGCGCCGCATGGAGAAAATCACCGGCCGCTGTGATGACATGATGATCGTGCGCGGCGTTAACGTATTTCCAACGCAAATCGAGGAACTGCTGCTGAAACAGCATGCGCTCGCACCGCACTATCAGATTGTGCTGACCAAGGAGGGGCCGCTCGACGTGATGACAATCAACGTCGAACCATGCCCCGAGACGGCACCGGACTCGCCGGCGCTCAACACGGCACGAGACACGCTCGCTTACGACATCAAGGCGCTGATCGGGGTGACGGCAATTGTCAACGTGCTAGCGGTGAACGGCATCGAGCGCTCGGTCGGCAAGGCGCGCCGCGTCGTCGACAAGCGCAAGGGCGGCGCCTGATACGGCGTTCACGAGTTCGGCAACAGCAGCCACATCCTGCCGTTCTGCTTCATCTTGCCGGCCAGATCGCCCGCTTCGTCGCCGAGCCCCCAGAAGTAGTCGGCTCGCACGCCGCCTCGAATCGCCGTGCCGGTGTCCTGTGCGAACACAAGTCGATTCATCGGCGCGTTGGTCATCGGCCGGGTCGTCTGTAGAAACACGGGCGTACCGAGCGGAATCGACGACGGATCCACCGCGATCGAACGCTCCGGCGTAAGCGGAACGCCGAGTGCGCCGATCGGACCATCGGCTCCGCCACCCGGCGCCGGATCGGCTGGCGTCATCTCGCGGAAGAATACAAAGCGCGGGTTCGTGTCGAGTAACGCATCGACGCGCGTCGGATTCGCGCGCGCCCATGCCTTGATGCCCTGCATCGTCCCCTGCGCAGGCGTGATTTCGCCATGGTCCAGCAACCAGCGGCCGATCGACCGGTACGGCTGATTGTTCGTCCCGCCGAAGCCCACTCGCATCACGCTGCCGTCTTCCATCACGATGCGTCCCGACCCTTGCACTTGCAGGAAAAACGCTTCGATCGGATCGTCGACCCAGACAAGTTCGTTGCCGTCCAGCGCGCCAGCGCGCTCGAGTTGCGAGCGCGCCGGCAGCGACTCGCCTGCGCGGTAACCGGCCGGCCAACGGTACAACGCGGTCTGATAGACGCCATGTCGCGTGCGCGAACCATGCAGCAACGGCTCGTAGTAGCCGGTCACGAGTCCGTCGAGCGTGCCGTCGGCGTTCGCGAACTGGAACGGCGTGAAGTAGGTTTCAAAGAAGGTCCGCGCCCCGGCGACGTCGAGATCGTCGATCTGCTCGACCGCCACGCACGCACGCTGCCAGTTCGGTTGACGTGCGAGCCTGACGCAGTTTTGCCGCAACGCAGCCGTCGCGCCGATCAGCGAATCGTCCTGCCAGCCCGGCACCTGCTGCCACGCGACCGGTGTCAGTCGCGCGGCGGCGATCTGCCCCGGGATAAGCGCCGCGCCGGTCGGCGGATTCCCGGACGGGCGAACCGTCCCACGCCCGCCGCACGCGGCAAGCATCACCGCCATCGAAACCGACACGGCCCAAAGCGCGGCGCCGCGGACAAACCGCATACAATGCTCGTTCTTGATGGAAACCGCTATGTCTGATCTGCTCGACGAATATCCGATGCTCATCTTTGCGCTGGAGTCGTTTCTGGCGCTGTTCCTGCTCGTCTTCATCGTGGTATGGACCACGTCCGGTAAGAAGAAGATGGCGCGCAAGGAACAGCAACTGAGGCAACAGGCACAGCAAGCGCAGAACACGCCGCCGGCGCAGAACGCGCAAGCGTCCACGCAGCAGCCACCGCGCCGCTAGCCGGCCCGGAAGAAAACGGGGGAATGAATCCGCGCCGCTTCAATGCAGCGTGCGCGGCATGCGCAATACGAATTCAGGCACCGGCGCTTCGAAACGCTCGCCGTCTTCCGCCACACAGAAATACTCGCCCCGCATCGTGCCGACGGGCGTCGCGATCACGGCCCAGCTCGTGTATTCGAATTGCTCGCCCGGTTTGAGAAGCGGCTGGTGCCCGACCACACCCAGACCTTTCACTTCCTGAACGTGGTTTTCACTATCTGTAATGACCCAGTGGCGAGCGATCAGCTGCGCGGGCGCCTGCCCGGTATTGCGGATGGTCAGCGTGTACGCGAACGCATATTGACGGCGTTCCGGATCCGACTCATCAGGCAGGTAACGCACCTGCGTAGACACGCTGAATTGATACTGACTCATCCTGTTGCCTGATTCCAAAGTAGTGCGGCCTGCGTAAAACCTCGGATGAGGCCCGTTGCGCAAACCGGTGCGAACGCCAATGCGGGTCTGTAAGAAAAAACCGTTCGCGACAGACTGCGACGCGTTGCAGACGGGCAGTTCGTGATGAATTGGCATTCTGCTTGATGAAACGCACGCCCGCAACCGCGTAGGCCATCCGGACAAGGCTTCCACACGCATGTGACGGTAAAATAACGCTTTTCGCCAAACCGTCCGGCCTCCGACATGACGCAATTCCACATCGCCCCCAGTATTCTGTCCGCCGATTTCTCGCGACTCGGTGAAGAAGTCCGCAACGTGGTTGCCGCCGGTGCGGACTGGATCCACTTCGACGTGATGGACAACCATTACGTGCCTAATCTGACCATCGGTCCGCTCGTGTGCGAGGCGATCCGCCCGCACGTGCAGGTGCCGATCGACGTGCACCTGATGGTGCGCCCGGTCGACCGCATCGTGCCGGACTTCGCGAAAGCCGGCGCGAACGTGATCAGCTTTCACCCGGAAGCGTCCGATCACATCGACCGCACGCTGACGTTGATTCGCGATCACGGCTGCAAAGCCGGCCTCGTGTTCAACCCGGCCACGTCGCTCAGTTACCTCGACCATGTGATGGACCGCGTCGATCTCGTGCTGATCATGTCGGTGAATCCGGGGTTCGGCGGGCAGTCGTTCATTCCCGAGGCACTCAACAAACTGCGTGAAGCGCGCGAGCGCATCGACGCATACCGGGACAAGACCGGCCGCGAGATCCATCTCGAAGTGGATGGCGGCGTGAAGATCGACAACATCGCGCAGATCGCGGCTGCCGGCGCGGATACCTTTGTCGCCGGTTCCGCCATTTTCGGACACCCTGACTACAAGGCCATCATCGGCCAGATGCGCAGCGCCCTCGCCAACATCGAGCATTGACATGACGACCACGCCTCCTCGCTACGCCGCCCCTGTTTTGTCCGCGCCGCGCGTCGTCGCGGCGATCATCGACCTCGACGGCACGATGGTCGACACCGCCGACGATTTCACCGCAGGCCTGAACGGAATGCTTGCGCAACTCGACGCGGAAGAAACATCGCGCGAGGAAGTGATCGACTACGTAGGCAAAGGCTCGGAACATCTGATCCGCAGCGTGCTCGCGCCGCGCTTTCCCGCCGATCATGCGCAGGAACGTTTCGACGAGGCGCTGGCGATCTACCAGGCGGAGTACGCGAAGATCAACGGGCTGCATACGCGGCTTTATCCGGACGTCGAAGCGGGCCTCACCGCACTGCGCGGCGCGGGACTAAAGCTCGCTTGCGTCACCAACAAACCGCACCGGTTCGCGCTCGAACTGCTGAAGCAGTACGGACTGTTTCCGCTCTTTAGCGTCGTGATCGGCGGCGACAGTCTTGCGAAGAAAAAACCCGATCCGCTGCCGATGCTCGCCGCCTGCGAGGCCATGCAGGTGCCACCGCAGGCGACCGTCGCGATCGGCGATTCGGAGAACGACGCGCTCGCGGGCCGCGCAGCCGGCATGGCAACGCTCACGCTGCCTTATGGCTATAACCATGGCCAGGCTATACAAACAATTAAATCGGATGGTATAGTGGCCACTCTGCTCGAGGCCGCCAAGGTTATCGCAGCACATAATCAGGCGAATCCGGAGGCACGTGCCTCAGCCTGAAATCCTCACTGACCTGACAATCCTTCCTCATGTTTCTGAACAAAAAACGGAGTCTGAGCAGCATCGACCGGGGAGCATGGCCCTGGCGTCGCTGGTCGCACTAACCTCTCTCCGAGGTAGGCTGAAGCACGTCTTCAGCACCGTTTTTAGTTCGTTGCGCACCACGCGCTTTCCCGCTTTCTAGCTGGTTCCTGGCTGTCTCGTGGCTATTAACTGGCTTTTCAGTTGCGTTGCTGGACGCTGGCCGTCATGTACCTGATGTACATTCGCGGTCCACGCTGAAGGCAAATACGCATTGTCGGGAAAGCGCGCGCCGGTCACATTCAACGGTACACACGTCGAGCCCTGACCGGCCGCGCAACGCCCCGCTTTGTCCGACGCCCGCCGCGGCCGGACGTACGAACAGGATCGGAACATGACCGAACTCGAATTCCAGTCTCTCGCGAACGAGGGCTACAACCGCATTCCGCTAATCGCCGAAGCGCTCGCGGATCTTGAAACGCCGCTCTCGCTTTATCTGAAGCTCGCGCAATCGGAGCGCAACGGCGCGAACTCATTCCTGCTCGAATCGGTGGTGGGCGGCGAACGCTTCGGGCGCTACTCGTTCATCGGCCTGCCCGCGCGCACGCTGGTGCGCACGCGCAGCGGCGGCGTGTCGGAGATCGTCAAGGACGGCAAGGTCGTCGAAACGCACGAAGGCGATCCACTCGATTTCATCCAGCAGTTCCAGAAACGCTTCAAGGTCGCGCAACGCCCGGGCTTGCCGCGCTTCACGGGCGGTCTGGCCGGCTACTTCGGCTACGACGCAGTGCGCTACATGGAAAAGAAGCTCGCGCACACGGCGCCGCCGGACGATCTGAACTTGCCGGATATCCAGTTGCTGCTGACCGAAGAAGTCGCGGTTATCGATAACCTCGCGGGCAAGCTGTACCTCGTCGTCTACGTCGACCCGAGCGCGCCCGAAGCGTATACGCGCGGCAAACAGCGACTGCGTGAACTGCGCCAGCGCCTGCGCGTGTCGGTGCAGCCGCCGGTGACGTCCGCCAGCGTTCGCACCGAAATCTATCGCGAGTTCAAGAAGGACGACTATCTCGCCGCCGTCCGCAAAGCGAAGGAATACATCGCCGCCGGCGAGTTGATGCAGGTGCAGGTCGGCCAGCGTCTGACCAAACCCTATCGCGACAATCCCCTTTCGCTCTATCGCGCGCTGCGTTCGCTGAACCCTTCGCCGTATATGTATTACTACAACTTCGGCGACTTTCACGTGGTCGGCGCATCGCCGGAAATTCTGGTGCGTCAGGAAAAGCGCGGCGACGACCGAATGGTCACGATCCGCCCGCTCGCCGGCACGCGTCCGCGTGGCAACACGCCCGAGCGCGACACCGAGCTTGCGACCGAATTGCTGAACGACCCGAAGGAAATCGCCGAGCACGTGATGCTGATCGACCTTGCGCGCAACGACGTCGGCCGCATCGCGCAGATCGGCTCGGTGGTGGTCACCGACAAGATGGCGATCGAGAAGTACTCACACGTGCAGCACATCGTGAGCTCGGTCGAAGGCAAGCTGAAGCCCGGCATCACGAATTTCGACGTGCTGCGCGCGACGTTTCCGGCCGGCACGCTGTCCGGCGCGCCGAAGGTACGCGCGCTGGAACTGATCGACGAGCTCGAGCCCGTCAAACGGGGTTTATACGGCGGCGCAGTCGGCTACCTGTCGTTTACCGGTGACATGGATCTCGCCATTGCGATTCGCACCGGCGTGATCGCCAACGGCTATCTGTATGCGCAGGCCGCCGCAGGCGTGGTCGCCGACTCGGTGCCCGAATCCGAATGGCAGGAGACCGAGAACAAGGCGCGCGCGGTACTGCGCGCCGCCGAACAGGTGCAAGACGGCCTCGATAGCGACTTCTGACCGGAGAAAGACCATGCTGCTGATGATCGACAACTACGACTCGTTCACCTATAACCTGGTCCAGTACTTCGGCGAACTCGGCGAAGACGTGCGAACCTACCGCAACGACGAAATCACGACCGACGAAATCGCGACGCTGAACCCCGAGCGCATCTGCCTGTCGCCAGGTCCGAGCAATCCGCAGAACGCGGGCATCACGCTCGACGTGCTACGCGCGTTCTCCGGCAAGATTCCCATTTTCGGCGTGTGCCTCGGCCATCAGGCGATCGGCGAAGCGTTCGGCGGCCGCGTCGTGCGCGCGCAAACGATCATGCACGGCAAGGTGAGCCAGATCGAAACCGACTGCAAAGGCGTGTTCGCCGACCTGCCGAAGCACTTCACGGTGACGCGGTATCACTCGCTGGCGATCGAGCGCGAATCGCTGCCCGACTGCCTCGAGGTATCCGCGTGGACACCCGATGGCGAAATCATGGGCGTGCGCCACAGGACGCTGGCGGTCGAAGGCGTGCAGTTCCATCCGGAATCGATCCTGTCCGAACACGGCCACGCACTGCTCGAAAATTTCATCAAGCAGTCGAAACACGCCGCCGCGCCGCACGGCGCGTAAAACAACAACGCAAGGGGAGGCGACATGATCACGCCACACGAAGCGCTACAGCGCACGATCGAGCACCGCGAGATCTTCCACGACGAAATGCTGCATCTGATGCGGCTCATCATGCGCGGCGAGCTATCGCCGGCGCAGACGGCGGCGATCCTCACCGGCTTGCGCGTCAAGAAGGAAACGATCGGGGAAATCGCCGCCGCGGCGACTGTGATGCGCGAGTTCGCGCGTCAGGTCGACGTGCCGGACAGCTCGAATTTCGTCGATATCGTCGGCACCGGCGGCGACGGCGCACACACGTTCAATATCTCGACCGCGACGATGTTCGTCGCCGCCGGCGCCGGCGCGAAGGTCGCGAAACACGGCAATCGTGGCGTGTCGAGCAAGTCGGGCAGCGCGGACGTACTCGAAGCGCTGGGTGTCAATATCGAGCTGCAACCGGAGCAGGTGGCGGAATCGATCGCCGAAACCGGCATGGGCTTCATGTTCGCGCCGAACCATCATCCGGCGATGAAGAACGTGCAGGCGGTACGCCGCGAACTCGGCGTGCGGACGATTTTCAACATCCTAGGCCCGCTGACGAACCCGGCGGGTGCACCGAACCAGTTGCAGGGCGTGTTTCATCCAGACCTCGTCGGCATCCAGGTACGCGTGATGCAACGGCTTGGCGCAAAGCACGTGCTGGTCGTGTACGGCAAGGACGGCATGGATGAAGTGTCGCTCGGCGCCGCGACGCTGGTCGGCGAACTGCGTGGCGGCGAAGTGCACGAGTACGAAATCCATCCGGAGGACTTCGGCATGCAAATGGTGTCGAACCGCACGCTTAGAGTCGCCGATGCGGCCACGTCCAAAGTGATGCTGCTCGAAGCGCTCGACAACAAGCCGGGCGTCGCGCGGGAAATTGTCGTGCTCAATGCGGGGACGGCGTTGTATGCGGCGAACGTGTCGTCGTCGATCGCAAGCGGCATCGACCTTGCGCGCGAAATCATCGCAAGCGGCCGCGCGCGGGCTAAGGTTGACGAGCTGGTCCGCTTTACCCAGCAGTTCAAGTCATGATTCAGGTATGGGAACGGCCATGAGCGATATTCTCGAACGCATCATCGACGTCAAGCGCGCAGAAGTGCGTGCGGCGGTGCAAAGCGCACCGCTCGAAGCCTTGCGCCTCGAAGCGTCGGCGCGCGACCATCGCGATTTTGTTGGCGCATTGCGTGCGAAGCATGCGGCTAGCAAACCCGCGGTGATCGCCGAAGTTAAAAAGGCGAGTCCGTCGAAAGGCGTGATCCGTGAGCATTTCGTGCCCGCAGAAATTGCACGATCCTATGCGCAGCACGGCGCCGCCTGTCTGTCGGTGCTCACCGACGTGCAGTTCTTCAAAGGCAGCGCCGCATATCTCGAAGAGGCGCGCGCCGCATGCGATTTGCCGGTGCTGCGCAAGGACTTCATCATCGATCCATATCAGATCGTCGAAGCCCGTGCGATGGGCGCCGATGCAATCCTGCTGATCGCTGCCGCGCTCGAAACATCGCAGATGCAGGACCTCGAAGCGTTCGCGCATTCGCTCGGCCTCGCGGTGCTCGTGGAAGTGCACGACAAGAACGAGCTCGTCGAAGCGCTGACGCTGAAAACGCCGCTGATCGGCATCAACAATCGCAATCTGCGCACGTTCGAAACATCGCTCGACACGACGATCGGCATGCTTGAGATGATTCCGGACGAGCGGATCGTCGTCACCGAATCCGGCATTCTGTCGCGACTCGACGTCGAGCGGCTGCGCGCGCTGGACGTCAATACGTTTCTCGTCGGCGAGGCGTTCATGCGGGCGGAAGAACCGGGCGTCGAACTCGCGCGGATGTTTTTCTGACGCGTTGCGCGCCGGCGGTTTGTATAACGCTGGCGGCAGCGCAGCCACTGGAGCACGGAGTCACGATGGGCATCGAACGCGAAATCAAGCTCGCACTGCCGGCCGATCAGGCCGAGGCAGCCGCGCAATGGCTCACCGCCCGCACCGGCCAACCCGGCAAACCGATCGCACTCGACAATCTGTATTTCGATACGCCGGCGCTGACACTCGCCCGCTCGAAGAGCGCACTGCGGCTGCGCCGCACGCCGGATGGCTGGCTACAGACGTTCAAGACCGTCGGCCATGCACAAGCGGGTATGCATAGCCGGCACGAATGGGAAATGCCGGTCGCCGGACCCGCGCTGGAAATCGACGCGCTGCGCGAGATCTGCGACGATCCCGACGCGGCCGCGGCATTGCGTGACGCCGCGCCGCAGCTGATCGAATTGTTTCGCACGACTTTCACGCGCACGCTGTGGCCGGTCGTCAAGGACGGCACGGCTATCGAAGCGGCGATCGATCGCGGCGAGATCGTCGCGGTGGGGGATCGCGCATCGCGCCGCGCACCCATTTGCGAAGTCGAACTCGAACTGAAAGGCGGTGATGAGGCCGTGCTGCACGCGCTTGCGTCCGAGCTGATGGCGAGCGTGCCGGGCCTCGTACCGGACGATATCAGCAAGGCGCAGCGTGGCTATCAATTGCGTGAAAGCGGGACCGACGCGGCGTAGTCCTCCGCCAGTGACCGAATCCACTCGAGGCCGTTAGCTCATCGCCGTTGCCCGCGCGACAGCCATTTTCCGGACACGTCTTGAGCCGCGCCGCATTAGCTGCGACACTCTGCGCCCATGACCTCTGCTAACCGTTCCCGCTCTGCTTCGTCGCAAGGCTCGCTATTTGGCGACGAAACACCCGCGTCGAATGCCGGCGCGTCGTCGGCTGCGTCGTCCACTGCGTCGACGACATCCGCGCCGGCCGCCCCTGCGTCACTCGAATCGCAGTTCGACGCGCTGCCGTCCGCGTGGCGCGCGCATCTGCGGCCGTTTGTCGACAGCGACGCCTACCTGTCGCTGTGTCGTTTCGTCGATGGCGAACGGGCAGCCGGCAAAACCGTCTACCCAGCCGATGTATTCCGCGCATTGCGTCTAACCAGCCCCGACGACGTGAAAATCGTGATTCTCGGCCAGGATCCGTACCACGGCGAAGATCGCGGCACGCCGCAGGCGCATGGCCTCGCGTTCTCGGTGCCGCCCGCGGTAAGGCCGCCGCCGTCGCTGCGCAATATCTTCAAGGAAATCACCGCGAGCCTCGGCTACCCATCGCCGGCCCACGGCTGTCTCGATGCGTGGGCAAAACAGGGCGTGCTGCTACTGAACACGGTGCTGACCGTCGAACGCAATCAGGCTGCGAGTCACGCGAAGCGCGGCTGGGAAAAATGCACGGACACGCTGATTCACGAGCTTGCGGTACGCCACGAAGGGCTGGTATTCATGCTATGGGGGGCGCACGCCCAGGCGAAGCGCGCGCTGCTCGGCGGCAAGCCGCATTGTGTGCTGGAAGCGCCCCATCCGTCGCCACTTTCCGCGCATCGCGGATTTCTCGGTTGCCGGCATTTTGCGCTGGCCAATGCGTATCTCGAAGCGCACGGCCGTCAACCGATCGACTGGCGACTGCCCGACGAAGCACAAGTACTCGCCTGACGGCGTGCACACCCCGCCATTCGGGCGCTCACTCATTCAGGCTCTCCAATAGAAAACGCCGCGGAATTGTGTTCCGCGGCGTTCGCGTTCGGTGACGACGAGGATAGCGTCGCGTCACATCATGAACATCGGTTCAACGCTTCGCCCGCTTGACCCGTCACGCGGGCGCTTTCTGCTGCCCTTTCGTCAGGCGGCAACGGCTTGCGCAGCAGCGGCAATCGCATCACGCGCACCGGCCAACGCCGCTTGCGCCGCCTCCGGACCCATATTCAGGCCTTCCGCGTAGATGAACGTCACGTCAGTCATACCGAGGAAGCCGAGGAACGTTGTCAGATAAGGCGTCTGCGAATCGCCCGGCGTGCCCAGATACTTGCCGCCGCGCGCCGATACGACATACACCTTCTTACCCTTCACGAGGCCTTCCGGACCGGTCGCGCCGTACTTGAACGTGACGCCGGCGCGTGCGATGAAGTCGAAATACGTCTTCAGTTGCGTCGAGATGCCGAAGTTGTACAGCGGCGCGCCGATTACGATCACGTCAGCGGCCTGCAGCTCGGCGATCAACGCATCGCTGCGCGCGGCAATCGCTTGTTGCGCGGACGTGCGCTGGTCAGCCGGCGTGAAGAACGCGCCGAGGATGTTGTCGTCGAGGTGCGGCAGCGCATCGCTATACAGATCACGCACAACAACACGCGCGCCCGGCTTCGACTGTTGCAGTTTTTCGGTAAGTTCGTTCGACAGCAGCGTGGATTGAGCACCTTGCGAGCGGGCCGCGGAATTGATTTGCAGGATCGTGGTCATCTGTCTGACTCCATTTAGGGGGCGCAGCGTTGCGCGAGTGGAGCCATTCTGAATTCTCATCGACACTTGAAAAAGTAGTGCCGCAGCGAAGGATTGTTGCAACAGCGGAACAATCGCACCGGAAACGCGCGTTGGATGCTGCAACTGCACGTCCACAGCGGGCACGCCCGCCTCGCCTGCCTCCGCCGTCGCGGGAAAATATCGCTCAGATCCCGAGCCAGCGCGCGCGCCAGCCACGCGACGCGTCCGAACTGCCATGGCTGCCGCCGTGACCCAATTTCGCCGATTTGCCGGACTTGCCCGCCTTCCCGGATTTTCCCGACGTCTCGTCCTTCACCTTAAGCCGGTAGCGCAGCGCCTCGGGCTCATCCAGCTTGAGCTGCGCGACGCGCAGTTCGTCGCGCCGGAACGCATGCACCTCGACTTTCGCCCCCGGCAGATAACGCGCGAGCAGCGCATCCAGATTCGACGCAGTTACGCGCAGGCCGTCGAGCGCGACCAGCACGTCGCCGGCCGATAGCCCCGCCTTCTGCGCGGCGCCGCCGTCGTACACGACGGCCAGCGCACATTCCGCGCCGCCTCGCAGGCGCACGCCGAGCGACGGCTTGCCGTTCGTCCCGGCATCCGGCACGAACTCGATGCCCGCAGGCGCGAGCAATTCCGCGAGCGGCAAGTCACGCGTGCCGTGCACGCCATTCGCAAAGAGGTCCGCCAGATCAGCGCCCGTCGCGTCGGCAAACAAAGCCTCCACGTCAGCCTCTTCGACGCCCACCGGCTTGCCGCGGTAGAAATCGCGGCCGTAGCGCTGCCACAGCACGCGCATCACATCGTCGAGCGAGCGGCGATGTCCAGTCTGCGCGCGAATCGTCAGATCGAATGCGAGCGCGACGAGCGAACCCTTCGTGTAATAGCTGACGATGGCATTCGTTGCGTTCTCGTCCTGCCGGTAATACTTCACCCATGTGTCGAACGAGCTTTCGGCGACGCTCTGCTTGAGCCGCCCGCTGCCGCGCAGCACGCTGCCGATCGTCTTGCCGACCATCGTCAGATAGTCGTCTTCGCTGATCACACCGCTGCGCACGAGGATCAGGTCGTCGTAGTACGACGTAAAGCCTTCGAACAGCCACAGCAGCGTCGTGTAGTTCTCGCGCGTCAGATCGTACGGTGCGAACGCGGCCGGCTTGATACGCTTCACGTTCCACGTATGAAAGTACTCGTGGCTGCACAGGCCGAGGTACGTCCGGTAGCTGTCGGTCATTTCCGTGCGGCCCGCGACCGGCAGATCGGTGCGATTGCAGATCAGCGCGGTCGACGCGCGGTGCTCGAGACCGCCGTAGCCATCGCTGACCGCTTGCGTCATGAACACATAGCGATCGACCGGCGCCTTCTTCGATTTCGGCTCGAACAGCGCGATCTGCGCTTCGCAGATGCGTTTCAGGTCCGCCGCGAGCCGCGGCATATCGAGCCCGACGACGCGTCCCGCGATCACGATATCGTGCGGCACGCCATGCGCTTTGAAGGTCGCGAGCTCGAATTCGCCGAGCGTGACCGGATGGTCGATCAGCTCGTCATAGTTTTGCGCCTGATATTCGCCGAAGCCATAGCGCTTCGTTCCGCGCGCTTCCGGCAGCGCGGTCGCCACGCGCCACGCGCGGTATGCCGGACCATCGGGCTTGCGGATATCGACCACGCATTGCGCCTCCTCGTGCCCAAGCGCTGCGAGAAACACGCTCGTGCCGTTGAAGAACCCGACGCTGTCATCCAGATGCGCGGCCCGCACCGACATGTCCCATGCGTACACGTCGTAACGCAAGGTCAACGCGCCCTTCACCGGCGCGGCGTGCCATGTATGTTTGTCGGTTTTGTCGATACGCACCTTGCGGCCGGCGTCGTTGAACGCGCGCAGCGTAATGATGTTGCGTTCGAACTCGCGCACCATGTAGCTGCCCGGAATCCACACCGGCAGCATGAAGCGCTGGCCGTCGGGATCGGGGTCGGCAACCGTGACGGTGATTTCGAAAAGATGAGCGGCGGGTTGCTTTGGGACGATGGTGTAGCGGATCGGCTTCATCGGCGGGACGGTCGGACAATGGTGCGGATGGAATGGAACCCTCGAAACGCTCGAGCGGCCAGCCGGGGACGGCGGTAGCGCATCCGCCGGCCGGCACGTGACACCGCTCGCTCAATGCACCGCGGCCAGTTCCTTGTCCAGTCGGTCGGCAGGCACCGCGCCCGGCAAACGCCGGCCGTCGGCAAGGAACACGGTCGGCGTGCCGTTCACGTTCATTGCCTGGCCGAGCGACAGGTTCTTGTCGATCGCGGCGGTGTCGCACGTACCGGCCGCGGTCGGCGAGTGTCGATCCAGCATCCACGATTCCCATGCCTTCGCGCGATCGGTGGAACACCAGATCGACTTCGCTTTCGCGGTCGAATCCGGCGACAGGACCGGATACAGGAATGTGTACACCGTGATGTTGTCAACCGACTTCAATGTGTTCTCGAGCTGCCGGCAATACGGGCAGTTCGGATCGGAAAACACGGCGATCTTCCGGCTGCCGTCGCCTTTCACCACTTTCACCGCGTTCGCGAGCGGCAAGCTGCCGAAGTCGATCCGGTTCAGGTCGGCCAGACGCGCCTCGGTGACGTTCTTGCGCGTTTTTGCATCGACGATGTCGCCGAGCACGAGGTAGTCGCCATTCGCGTCGGTATACAGAATTTGCGTGCCGAGGTTCACCTCGTAAAGCCCGGCAATCGGCGACTTCGACACGCCCTTGATCGTGACGTCGGCGCCAAGGCGAGACTGCAATGTCGATTTCAGCTTGTCGGTGGTCTGGTCGGCCTGCGCTGAGCAACCGAGCGTGACGGCCGCGATCGTCAGCGCGAGCGCCGCTATGCGAATACGTTTCTTCATCTCTGAACTCCCTCGTTCGATGCTGCCATTGCACACGAAGTGCATGGCGTTCGCGTGCGCGATCGCGCACGCTGTTGATACGGTTGGGACCAGCAGGTGCTGGCACCGTTCGTCCCGCTGTTCATTCTGCTTGTCGCACCGGATGCGCCCGGTGATATCGGGCTGCACGCCTGCCCTTTCCGGTTACGGTTCGCTTGCGCGCCGCTTGACAGCTCCGCGCCGGCGCGGCGTCAGCCGAGCGCCGACGACACGAGCCAGCGCTTGATCAAAGGCTGCGCGCCGACGATCGCCATCCCGGCATTACGCACCGCGCGCGCGACAAACCCCGGCACCGCGAAGAGCCGCTGCAAACCATCCGTGGCGATCATCAGCGCGCGGATGTCCTCGCTGCGCGAACGCTCGTAGCGGCGCAGCAGCACCATGTCGCCGAGATCGCGGAACGCCTCTTTCTTCGCGATCACATCGGCGAGCGACGCGACATCGCGCAACCCCAGATTCATCCCCTGCCCGGCGAGCGGGTGGATCAGATGCGCGGCGTCGCCGACCAGCACGACGCGTGGCGCCGCAAGCCGATCGACCGTCTGCAGCGCAAGCGGAAAGCCTTTGGCCGGCGTCACGCACTCGAGCGCGCCGAGCGCGCCCATCGTGACGCGTTCGACTTCGGCCGCGAGACGCGCCGGCGCGAGCGCCATCAATTCCTCAGCGTGATCGGCATGGGCGGACCAGACCAGCGACACATGACCGTCCGGCAGCGGCAGCAACGCGATGATCTCGCCGTCGCGGAACCATTGGTACGCGGTTTCACCGTGCGGCCGCTCCGCCTTGAAATTGGCGACCACACCGGTTTGCCGGTAATCGCGCCGGTCGGCCTTCGAGCCGATCTGCGCGCGCACCCACGAATGCGCGCCGTCCGCGCCGACCACGAGATCCGCTTCGAGCACGTTACCGTTCGCCAGACCGATCGTCGCACCGCGCGGCTGCACGTCGAGCCCTTGCGCGCGCGCGTCGAACCACGTGACGTTCGGCTGGAAGCGCAATGCGGAATCGAGCGCCTGCTCGATCAGCGACGATTCGGCGATCCACGCCAGTTGCGGCACGGCCGCCTGGAATGCTGAAAAATGCAACTCGGCGTGCGCGTCGCCATAGACGCGCATGTCGTAAACGGGCGACAGCCGGGCCGTATCGAGCGCCTGCCAGACCCGCAGCCGTTCGAGCAATGCCTGCGAACTGGCCGACAGCGCATAGATGCGCGAGTCGAATGCGGCGTCGGGTGCCAGCGGCGCGCAGTGCTGCGCCAGCAGCGCGACACGCAGGCCGGCCTGCGTCAGCGCGAGCGCGGCGGTCTTGCCGACGAGCCCGCCGCCGATCACCGCGGCGTCGAAGGTCTGATGGTGAGCATTCATGCGGGCATTATAGCCGCGCGGGCCTGCTGGACCGGGGCGCCTGACCAAGGGTGTCCAGCCAGCGGCGTCCGACCAGGGGTGTCCAGCCAGCGGCGCCCGGCGAGGGGCGTCCGGCTAGCGCCGCCTGCCCAGCAGCACGCAGCCGGCACAAGCGCCCGTGCGGCTGTGTGTCGACGCCTGCGCGCACGGCCGTGCCGTAAGCCGGGAACGCCCACCCCGACAGGGTTACAATTGCGGTTTCCCGTGCCCGCCCCATTCCGCAAGACGGTTTGCTTTGAAGCCGCGCGGTATGGCGCGGGCGCGCCGCATCGGTCGGCCCCGTCCGGCGCTGCACGTCACCTTCTGATTTTTAGAGAAACTCATGAGCCTCAAATGCGGCATCGTCGGCTTGCCCAACGTCGGCAAGTCCACCCTGTTCAACGCGCTGACCAAGGCGGGCATTGCCGCCGAAAACTATCCGTTCTGCACGATCGAACCGAATGTCGGCGTTGTCGAAGTACCGGACAAGCGGCTGCAGGCGCTCGCCGAGATTGTGAAGCCGGAGCGCATCGTGCCGGCGGTCGTGGAATTCGTCGATATAGCGGGCCTCGTCGCCGGCGCGAGCAAGGGTGAAGGGCTCGGCAATCAGTTCCTCGCGAACATCCGCGAAACCGATGCGATCACGCATGTCGTGCGCTGCTTCGAAGATGAGAACGTGATTCACGTCGCCGGCAAGGTCGATCCGCTGTCGGATATCGAAGTGATCAACACCGAACTTGCGCTCGCCGACCTCGCGACCGTCGAAAAGGCGCTGACGCGCTACGCGAAGGCCGCGAAATCGGGTAACGACAAGGAAGCCGTGAAGCTCGCCGCCGTGCTCGAAAAGGTGCGCGCGCAACTGGATCAGGCGAAGGCTGTGCGCGGGCTCGGTTTGAACGACGAGGAGCAGGCGCTGATCAAGCCGTTCTGTCTGATCACCGCGAAGCCGGCGATGTACGTCGCGAACGTGAAGGAAGACGGCTTCGAAAACAATCCGCATCTGGACGCGGTGCGCAAGTATGCGGAAAGCGACAAGTCACCGGTGGTCGCGGTGTGCGCGGCGATCGAAGCGGAGATCGCCGACCTCGCCGACGAAGACAAGGCCGTGTTCCTCGCCGACATGGGCATGGACGAGGCCGGGCTGAACCGCGTGATCCGCGCGGGCTTCAAGCTGCTCGGTCTACAGACGTATTTCACCGCGGGCGTGAAGGAAGTGCGCGCGTGGACGATCCATATCGGCGATACGGCGCCGCAGGCGGCCGGCGCGATTCACACCGATTTCGAGCGCGGCTTTATCCGCGCGCAGACGATCGGCTTCGACGATTACATTGCGTACAAGGGCGAACAGGGCGCGAAGGAAGCGGGCAAGATGCGCGCTGAAGGCAAGGAGTACGTGGTGCACGACGGCGATGTGATGAACTTTCTGTTCAACGTCTAAGCGAGGGCGGTTGAGTTGACGGCTGTCGGCAGTCAGGCAGGCATCGAAGGGCCCGCCCGCCTGCTGACAGCGTTCACTTTCGTATCGACTGAAACAATCTGGCCAGATCCAGAGGCTGGACGCGGATCAGTCCACGCCTTGGACTATCAATATCCGCGATCAGAGCCAGCGATAGCGCGACCGTCACGGGCAAGATTGTGACGAGCAGGCCTCTGCGCAGCTTCCCCTTTGTGCCGTAGCCTTGCACGACACACGCCAGCAGCGCAATGAGGATCATGAGAAACCACGCGCCGAGCGGAATGTGATTAATCCGTGCAGCCTCGGAATAATCCTGCGAATTCAGCACGTCGTTCATCCCTGCAACGACAAGTGCGCCAATGGGTGTCGGCTTATCCTGCGCCACCTGCGTCGCGAACTGCCACAACTCAGTTTGAAGATCCGCTGTATCGCGATGGATGCGCTCGAGTTCCTGCCGGTCTCGCGTGCGGAAATCGGCCAGTCTAAGTTCCGTATAGCGGACCAACGCGGCCTTCATTTTCGCGCCGACTGCCGCATCGGCCAGATCAGCTCGCACGTATTCCGTCCCGATAGCGTTGGCTTCGCCCTCCTCCAGGTTCTTGCGCTGGTCATAACGGCCCACCGCCATCGAAACGCTGAAGCCGACGAGCAGCGCCAGCAACGTTAGCGTGGCGGTCTGGACGATGTTGAAATCCTCGCGGGCGTCTTCCGGGAGTACGGCAACGCGCCGCAATACATAGGCGCCAAACGCTACCGCTCCGATGAAAAGCACAAGGAGCACCACAAACAGAACAGCCGGATGAGAGACGAACTCTGCCATGCCATGTCTCCACTACAGCGGTTGTCATTTCGACCGCGCCGGAAGCGGGCCAAAGAATATTGCCTTGAGTTTGTCGCGGCCAATGACCCGCGCCAGTTCCGCGATCACGCAGTACATCAGAATCAGCGTAATGAGCAGAATCTGGATTGCCCAGAACCTCGGCCAGTTCATCTCGATCCACAGGTTGTGGTTCGCTGCCAGAACGCCAGGCGCTTCCTTCCAATACTCGTAGAGTCGCTCCAGATAGTGGACGACAAACGCGACAAACGCATACATCAGCGTTTTCCACGCGACATTCCAGATCAGCGGTTTTTCGGGGAAGCGGTTGATGAATGGCAGCATGTCGGCGATCAGAACGGACTTGCCGAGCACGAGCGATGCGATCAGCACCGATGCGGAAACCGGCAGTGATACACCCGTGCCCCGGGTCATCAGCGTACGTATCAACGCAACGATGTGCAAAATGATGAAGAAGAAAATCGTAGGCGGAAGCGCCTTCATGAACTCGTGCTTGATCTTGCCTATCAGCGCGCTCATGGTGCTGTCCTGTCTGAAGACACGTCGTGTAGACGATATCGCACGTGACCCGTGCCCGCACCGGTCAATCGAAGCCTGACGTCGTAGCACGATTGACGTCCTCGAAGTCCTGAACGAGTGATTGAATTTTTTAAAGCACACTCATCGCACTTATCAGCTTATCGATCACCTATTTGCCTTGGTATTGGCCTTTGGTCCAATACGTCCAGGCAGGTTCTGAACGTTACTGACTGGATGATGTTGGTGCTCGACGAACCGCCGTCTGCCGACGCGTCGCACTCCTGCATCATGATGATGCTCTGCAACGGTCGGCGGAAGCTGGAGATGTTCGGCCAGACTCAAACAAGCGACGCGTCCGCCCACATCAGAATTTCCCGAACGTAGGTCACGCGCCGTAACGCTTGTTGAGCCACTCCTCTGCCCAGTTGCTCGCGTACCGGATTGCATCGTCACGCAGGTCAAAACCCGCAAGGTCGCCACTCAGGTGAGTGAATGCGACCCCGCCAGGCGGGGTACCCCGGATCGTCGCGTGGGCCATGTATTCGCCGTCAGCACGTCGTGGCGTCGGATCAATCTGGAATGCCGCAGTATCGAAACTCATATTCCACTCCACACCGCTTCACGCGGTAAACGACCAGCAACATGACGGCCTGCCATGACGCGTGGGCATGCCATGAACTAACTGGTCTGCACGTCAGGTTCGACGACCTGCATTGCTCGCGCACCCATTTCGTTTCGGTCTACTCGCGATCCCAGATCGTTTGTCCTGCGGGACACCCGTCAATCAGGCCTTCGGCGAAGGCGATCGACGCACGCCGTGCATCACCGCTATTCTCGAAAGGTCGGTCGACCTCGAGCAGAAAAACCCGGCTACGAACGCCAGTTTCTGTTCCGTCGAGTTCCTTGATACGAACAGCGGCATCGAAGCCGTCGTCGTAGTTATGAGCGTAACCTGACTTCGTGGGATGACGCGGATAGACGAGTGGACAGACCTGCAGTCCCCTGTACACGTAAGCGGCGTTTGCCATGGAAGTACCTCTCTGTGGCCGCGAATTTGCGACAGGGCTGGTGCGGAGAGTTGATGCGGCATAGCGGCCGCATGGCGAGATGGAACAGACTGTTGCCGGCTAAACCCCGGCGGCGCTGACTTCAAGCTGGCAGAGACGCTGGATGGATTCGGCGACGACTAACCCATCGTACGCGCTTCCGGGCGTTTGTACAGCGAAACTTTCGCTGCTTTTCCTTGGCAAAGTCGGCCATCGAAACAGGAATCTTATTTGGCTCAATGCCCGCCGCGACGTAAGTGGACGGGTTACGATGGCACGACGGTTAGCGAACCGTGCGCATGTCCGGCACCGACCTCTCCCTCCATCCGCCAAAGGGCTCACATGAACACTTTTTCCGGCGCGACGCTCTCAGCTTCGCTGAACCGGCCAGCACTTCTTCAGGACTGGCTTGATCAGCATCTGTTGATTGCGCTGGCTCGATGCCTGACCACCGAAGCGGACATGCGCGCCCAATTTGCGACGTTCCTGGAGGTTTTTCTCGATACGCTTGAGGTCGCCGATTCGCTCGATGCAAGCCGCCCGGAATGGACCGCCGTGCACACATTCCTCGACGAGATGTCGGCGCATCGTGCAAGACAAGGCTTCACACCAGCCGAAACCGCGACGTTCGTGTTTTCGCTCAAGCAGCCCTTCTACACGCAGTTGCGCGACAGGTCCAGCGACGCGACTGAGCTTGCCAACCAGAGCTGGTTGGTGAACCAGCTGTTCGATGCGCTGGGGCTTTATACAACGGAGGTCTTCCAGCGCGGTCGCGAAGCGATCGTCCTGCGCCAGCAGGAGGAACTGCTGGAACTGTCAACACCGGTCGTGCAGCTTTGGGAAGGGATCATTGCACTGCCGCTGATCGGTACGCTCGACTCGGCGCGCACGCAGGTGGTCATGGAAAGTCTGCTGCAAAAGATCGTTGACACCGGTGCGGCGATTGCCATTATCGATATTACGGGCGTGCCAACGGTCGATACACTCGTCGCCCAGCATCTGATGAAGACCATATCGGCGGCACGACTGATGGGCGCGGATTGCATTATCAGCGGCATCCGTCCGCAGATCGCACAAACGATCGTGCACCTGGGTGTCGATCTGTCGGGCGTCAGAACAAAATCGTCGCTGGCCGACGCATTTTCGGTGGCGCTCGAACTCACGGGCACAACAAAGCCCCGTTGACCGCCGCTCTTTCCGCACCCGCCCGCACCGCAACACCGACCGACACCATGACAATCGACGATCTGCTCAAACAACTCCTCGCATTCCGCGACGCGCGCGACTGGCGGCAATTCCATACGCTGCGTAACCTGATCGTCTCGGCCAGCATCGAGGCGGGCGAATTGCTCGAAACCGTTCAGTGGAAAACGGAAGATGAGATCGACGCGCTCGCCGCTGACCCAGCCCAACGCAAACATCTTGAGCACGAATGTGCGGACGTACTGATGTATCTGATGCTGATTGCGGAGAAGGCGGGCTTCGACCTCGTCGAAGCCGCCGCCGACAAACTCAAGCTCAACGAAACGCGATACCCGGTGGAAAAAGCGAAGGGAACGTCCACCAAATACTCGGCGCTATAGCTAGCCAATCTGCCGCACGCCGCTCTCCTTGATATCAGCCGCAATGTTAAATTGCGCGCTCGTGCTCGCCTATTCATCATATAATTACAAAATGTAATATAACTTCCGCCTGACTGTCATCGTTCACAACTAGAATCGCGCGACCTCAATCCGCGCGCGTCTGCGCGAGCAACCCCATCTGGGATGGGACCGGAGCGAGCGCGGAAGCGCTCACTCCAGCCGACACAGGAGACAATCGATGCATCGCAAGCCGCTCATCCGTTCCCTTTCCGTCGCCGCCACCGTCGCGCTCTGCGCAGCCATCAGCCCGAGCGCGCAGGCCACCACTGAGATCCAGTTCTGGCATGCCATGGAAGCAGCGCTCGGCGAACGCCTGAACGATATCGCCAACGACTTCAACAAGTCGCAAAGCGACTACAAGATCGTGCCGGTCTTCAAGGGCAGCTACGACCAGACGCTCGCCGCCGGCATCGCCGCGTATCGCAGCGGCAATGCGCCGGCGATCCTGCAGGTCTACGAAGTCGGCACAGCGACGATGATGCAGGCGAAAAAAGCGGTCATCCCGGTCTACGACGTGTTCAGGCAAGCCGGCGTGCCGCTCGACGAAAAGGCGTTCGTGCCGACCATCGCGAGCTACTACAGCGACTCGAAAACCGGCCACCTGATCTCCATGCCGTTCAACAGCTCGACGCCCGTGCTGTACTACAACAAGGACGCGTTCAAAAAGGCGGGCCTCGACCCGAACCAGCCGCCGAAGACATGGCCCGAAGTCGAGCAGGACGCGCAGAAGCTGAAGGCGTCGGGCATGTCGTGCGGCTACTCGTCGGGCTGGCAGAGCTGGATCCAGCTCGAAAACTATAGCGCCTGGCACGGCGCGCCGTTCGCGACCGAAAACAACGGCTTCGACGGCCTCGACGCGCAGCTCGAATTCAACAAGCCGCTGCAGATTGCGCACATCCAGTTCCTGCAGAGCATGGCGAAGGAAGGCACGTTCACCTATGCGGGACGCAAGGACGAACCGGTGTCGAAGTTCTACAGCGGCGACTGCGGGATCATCACGAACTCGTCGGGCTCGCTCGCAACGATCCGTAAGTATGCAAAGTTCAATTTCGGCACTGGCATGATGCCGTATGACCCGAGCGTGAAAGGCGCGCCGCAGAACGCGATCATCGGGGGTGCGAGCCTGTGGGTGTTGTCCGGCAAGGACCCGGCTGTGTATAAGGGCGTCGCGCAGTTTCTCGCCTATCTGAGCTCGCCGCAGGTCGCCGCGAAGTGGCATCAGGACACCGGCTATCTGCCAGTCACGACCGCCGCTTATCAGCTCACGCAGCAGCAAGGCTTCTACGACAAGAACCCGGGCAGCGACACGGCGATCAAACAGATGCTGAACAAGCCGCCGCTACCGTATACGAAGGGCCTGCGTCTGGGCAACATGCCGCAGATCCGCACGGTGATCGACGAAGAGCTCGAAGACGTGTGGGCTCAGAAGAAGTCGCCGAAGGACGCGCTCGATTCAGCGGTATCGCGCGGCAACGATCTGTTGCGCCGCTTCGAAAAGGCCGGCGGCTAGGCACGCGGGCGCAAGGCGCCGCGCGCGCGAATGCCGTCACGCGGCGCCACCTTCACTTTCGCGTTCCCTTCGAGGCAATCTTCGATGGAAAAACGTTCGACCTTCGGCACCGGCCTGCTGCCCTATTGGCTTATGGCGCCGCAACTTGCGATTACGCTGGTGTTCTTCGTCTGGCCTGCCGGCGTCGCGCTATGGCAGTCGACGCAAACTCAGGATGCATTCGGCACATCGAGCCAATTCGTCGGCTTCGCAAACTTCCGTCAATTGTTCAGCGACCCGCTTTATCTGGCGTCGTTCAACACGACGCTGATCTTCAGCGCGCTCGTCACCGTCAGCGGCCTCGTCATTTCACTGCTGCTCGCCGTCTGTGCGGACCGCGTCACGCGCGGCGCGAAAACATATCAGACACTGCTGATCTGGCCGTACGCCGTCGCGCCCGCCATCGCCGCCGTGCTGTGGGCGTTCCTGTTCAATCCGAGCATCGGACTGGTCACCTATGCGCTGGCGAGAACAGGCATCGTGTGGAATCACGCGCTAAACCCGGGGCAGGCGATGTTCCTCGTCGTGCTCGCGTCCGTGTGGAAGCAGATCAGCTACAACTTCCTGTTCTTCTACGCCGGTTTGCAAGCCATTCCACGTTCGCTGATCGAAGCCGCCGCGATCGACGGCGCGGGACCGGTGCGCCGCTTCTTCGGCATCGCACTGCCGCTGCTGTCGCCGACCAGCTTTTTTCTGCTGGTCGTGAACATCGTCTATGCGTTCTTCGACACGTTCCCGATCATCGATGCAGCCACCGCCGGCGGCCCCGCACAGGCGACCAAAACGCTGATCTACAAGATCTTCACCGAAGGCTTCCAGGGGCTCGACATCGGCAGCTCGGGCGCGCAGTCGGTCGTGCTGATGCTGATCGTGGTCGGCCTGACGGTCGTGCAATTCCGTTTCATCGAGCGCAAGGTCCAATACTCATGATCGAGAATCGCCGCGGTTTCGACCTCTTCTGCCATGCGGTGCTGGTGATCGGCGTGCTGCTCGTCGTGTTCCCGGTGTATGTCGCGTTTTGCGCGGCCTCGATGAACGAGCATCAGGTCTTTAACGTGCCGCTGTCGCTCGTGCCGAGCTCGCACCTGTTCGAGAACATCGCCACGGTGTGGCGCCACGGCAGCGGCAATGCGGCGAGCCCATTCGGGCAAATGCTCGTAAACAGCCTCGTGATGGCGCTGGTCATTTCGATCGGCAAGATCGCCGTGTCGATCATCTCCGCGTTCGCGATCGTGTTCTTCCGCTTTCCGTTCCGCAATCTCGCGTTCTGGCTGATCTTCGTCACGCTGATGCTGCCCGTCGAGGTGCGCATCTTTCCGACCGTGCAGGTCGTGTCATCGCTGCATATGACCAACACCTATGGCGGCCTGACGCTGCCGCTGATCGCATCGGCCACTGCGACCTTCCTGTTCCGCCAGTTCTTCATGACGCTGCCCGACGAACTGATGGAAGCCGCGCGGATCGACGGTGCGGGCCCGTTGCGTTTCTTCTGGGACGTCGTGCTGCCGCTGTCGAAGACCAACATCGCGGCGCTCTTCGTGATCACCTTTATTTACGGCTGGAATCAGTATCTGTGGCCGATCCTGATCACGAACGACGCGGCGCTGATGACCGCGGTGATCGGCATCAAAAGTATGATCGCATCCGGCGATACCGCAACCGAATGGCATCTGGTGATGGCCGCGACGCTGCTCGCCATGCTGCCGCCGCTCATCGTCGTGCTAGCGATGCAGCGCTGGTTCGTACGCGGGCTGGTGGATGCGGAGAAATAAACCCTGAAAGGCACAGCGCATGGCTGCACTGACACTAAAAGGCGTGAAGAAAACGTACGACGGCAAGCAGTTCGTGCTGCACGGCATCGATGCGGATGTCGCCGACGGCGAGTTCGTCGTGATGGTCGGCCCGTCCGGCTGCGGCAAGTCGACGCTGCTGCGGATGGTCGCGGGACTCGAGCCGATCAGCGAAGGCACGATCGAGATAGACGGCACGGTCGTCAATCAGTTCGAGCCGAAGGATCGCAACATCGCGATCGTGTTTCAGAACTACGCGCTGTATCCGCATATGACGGTCGCGCAGAACATGGGCTATGCGCTCAAGATTGGCGGCGCGGATCGAGTGGCCATCGAGCGACGCGTGCAGGCCGCCGCGCAGATTCTCGAACTTGAGCCGCTACTGTCGCGCAAGCCACGCGAGCTGTCGGGCGGCCAGCGGCAGCGCGTCGCAATGGGACGCGCGATTGTGCGCGAGCCGGCGGTGTTCCTGTTCGACGAGCCGCTGTCAAACCTCGACGCACGGCTGCGCGTGCAAATGCGCCTTGAAATCCAGCGGCTGCATGCGCGCCTCGCGACGACGAGTCTGTATGTCACGCACGATCAGGTCGAAGCGATGACGCTCGCGCAACGGGTCATTGTGATGAATCGCGGTGTCGCCGAGCAGATCGGCGCGCCGACCGACGTGTACGAGCGGCCGGCGACCGTGTTTGTCGCGGGCTTTATCGGCTCGCCCGGCATGAACCTGCTGGAAGGCCGTATTTCCGATAACGGTGCAACGTTCAATGTCACCGGCAACGGACCGCGCTTATCGCTTGCCGGTGTGCCTGGCATCGGCCGCGAGGTCGCGGCCGGACGCGAATGGGTGCTCGGTATCCGTCCGGAGCATTTGACGCCGGGGCAGCCCGGCGCCTCTCAAATGACGTTGACCGTCGATTCGTGCGAATTGCTCGGCGCGGACAATCTCGCGCACGGTCGCTGGGGCAAACACGACGTGACCGCGCGTTTGCCGCATGCGCATCGACCCGCGGCCGGAGACGCACTCGAGCTCTCGTTGCCGGTGCGGCATCTGCACTTCTTCGATCCGGCCTCGGGGCGCCGCGCGAACTGACATCGCGGCGCGCAGGAGGCGACGACTTCAGTAGAACGAGGAGCGCGCCTGTTGCCCGTTGATCTCATCTCGCACCTGCGCAACGATCTCAAGCGAGCGATGACGTGCATCCAGGTCGTGGATGAATGACAGCACCATGATTTCGTCCGCTGCCGTTTCCGCGAGGAGTTCTTCCATACGCGTACGAACCGTTCGCGCCGAACCCGTTATGGCGCTCTGCAACCGTGCGCCCACTTTTTGCTGTTCATCGAGAGTTGCATGCACGCCGAAATCAGCCACAGGCCTCGGCAGTCGCGTTTGTGTCGAGCCGCGCATGTGGCTCAGCTGCATCTGCTGGATTGAAGTGAACAGGTGGTGGGCTTCTGTGTCAGTGTCTGCCGCCGTTACGACCACCGCTAGCATCAAATAGGGTTTCTTGAGTACCGCAGAGGGTCTGAAAGCCGTTCGATAGGCGTCGATTGCCGCGCCGCACGCGCTCGGTCCGATATGCGTCGCAAATGCCAGCGGTAATCCGAGTACTGCGCTTTCCCTTGCAGAATATGGCGATGAAGCCAGAACCCAGATTGGCACGTCGAGTCCTGATCCGGGAACCGCAAGGGTTGTGTCGCCAGGATTGGACCGAAAGAGCAGTTGCAGTTCGCGCAAATCGTCTGGAAAGCGTTCCCGTGCTTCCGGAGTCAGACGCAACGCACGCACGACATCGTCGCTCAAAGTGCCCGACGCGCGTCCTACGCCGAGGTCAATCCTGCCGGGATATAGCGACTCAAGTGTGCCGTATTGTTCCGCGACAATCAGAGGGACGTGATTCGGTAGCATGACGCCGCCCGATCCGATCCGGATCGTCGATGTCTTACTCGCGATATGCCCGACCACAACGGGCGTAGCCGCGCTCGCGAACATCTGCAGACCATGATGCTCGGCCACCCAGTAGCGCGTGAAGCCCCTCGCCTCCGCTGTGCGCGCAAGCTCGACTGAATGCGTTAGCGCATCTCTCGCCGTCTCTCCGGCGCGTACCGCTGCGAAATCAAGGACTGACGTCTTCATCTCGAGTGTTTCATGACACGTCCCGCGTGGTAGGGTCCTTGTACCATAGCGCCGCTGCATTTATCAAAACGTGCATCAACGAAGACCTCAATAGCAGAGCGCATCATTTCGAATCGCTCGCGGTCTAACGGACTCACGCGCATGCGAGACTGTCCATTCTGATAAGCGAACGATGACCGTGCCACCCGGCGTGTCTGCACCATGCTGAAATTCGCAACACGTCCGCGTCATGCACCGTTGTTCATAGCTGGCGCCTCCACACAATCTTTAACCAATCCGCAATGGCTTGTCGCTTATCATTTTTTCGCGCTATTCCTAAAGGCACTGTGAACGTGATTTCGTCGACGTCCATGCTGGTTCAGGACGTAGCGTCAACCGAATCGTCGAAGATATTTTGAGCATGGAAACCCAACCTGGTGAAATGACTTGGGACGGCATAATCGTCGATCGATACAAATGGGTCCGCGAGTTGTCGAGCGAAGGCATACTCTGTCAGCTTGATAACACCCATCGCGCTCGCTCGTCGACCATGCACTGGAATTTCGGTCAAACCGCCATGATAGATGCCAAGCTCGCGTGGCAATCGCTGTCGCCGATCGCACATCGTTGCGAAGGCTGGGCAGGCGATGACCTGTTTCTGATAGTCGTGCGCCGCGGCACGATGATGCTCGAAATGAATGCACAACCGCTGGTTTTCGAAGAAGGCGACGTCGTGCTCATCGATCCGCTGGTGCGCTTCAATGAGACGTTCCGTGAGGTAGCACACATCATCGTGCTGAGGCTGCCGAAGCAAGCGTTGCGCGAACGAGGTATATGCTACCGGTTCAACACAGTGTGTCGCCCCGACACGAGAAATCCCGACGTCAAAGCGGTGCGTGAATTCGTCCTCCATCTTGGAGAGTACGTCGACGGCACCAGCAATCAATTGCTTGCGCGGATCGGCGAACAGTGTCTCGACCTGATGGACGTTATCGTCAACCTGGGCGGCGTACTGCGCCCAGCACGCACTAGCCAGACGATCGTGTCACGCGCAAGGCAGCTGATTGCACGCCATGTCGGCAATCCCGACTTGAACATCACCTACATTGCTGATGAACTGAACGTGTCAGCCAGCACGCTCCTGCGTGCGATGAAGACCGCAGGATTGTCGCCGATGCGCTACGCACTTGCGCTGAGGCTCGAACACTCCGCGCAATTGCTACAACATACGCCTTCGCCCGCTGCCATCGGACAAGTTGCCTATCAGAGCGGTTTTACTAACGCATCGCACTTCAGCAGAGTCTTCAAGCAGCGCTACGGGATGACGCCTGGCGAATTCCAGGCCGCGCATCAGCGGGCCAAACCAGATTCCAGGCCCTGATTCACTTTCGCGCACCTCACCGGGTTGATGCAGACCGTGGAGATAAAGGATCAAAGCCCTCGTGCCGGTGACAATATCTCGTCAAACACAAGCTCCAACACATTCGCACTACCCCGGGCCAAAAGGCATAGCAACCGGGTAGCGCTGATTCAAACGCACGCGCCCCCTATTCAGCGATCCCGATCACGAACAGCTTGATCGAGACCTTCAATCTTCAACCGGACCCACTCATCGATCGCGTGGCACACGTCCAGAGGACGTTCGATCATGATGTGATGTCCGCCTTCGATCGTCACTTCGGTCAGTCGCTCACAATCCTCACGCATCGGCTCGGCGAGGCGGCTTTGCGTCGAGTCACAGACGAGATCATTGGTCGCGTGAATGAAAAGCGAGGGAATGCCGATACGGCCGAAATTGGGAGCGTCGGCCGCATAGGCGAGATTCGCTGCGTCGTTCATGTACCACGCGTTGGCACCGATGAACCCCGCGTCATTAAACGCCGCGACCATCGCGTCGAAGTCGTCCTGACTGAGCAACATGTCATCGCGTGAGGTAACGGGCGCGCGACCGGCCGCTCCAAACCAGCCGTTTTGCGCGCGGATGCCAGCCGTGAAAGCGCGCATACCGGCCTCGCGCTTCGGCCTCCTTTGATAAATCAGCGCCAGTGTCGCAGCCACATCCACTTCGAATTCCTTTGCGGCGCGCGTGAAGTGTTCACGATAGAAGAGCCAATAATCCCATTGGCCAACCGGATAGGTGTGCTCCGGATAGAGGTCACGATCGACCAGATGGGCGAGCTCTGGTAAGGCAAAGCCACGCGAGAAATAAGGAATGCAAAGATTGACCACGCCCGTACATCGCTCCGCGTGCTGTGAAGCCATCGACCATGCAACAGCGCTTCCCCAGTCGTGTCCGACCCAAACAGCCGGGGCACCGCCCAACGCGTTGTGCAACTCGACCATGTCGGCGACGAGTTCACGTACTGCATAGGCGCCTGTGGAATCCGGCCTGGACGAACCACCGTAGCCGCGCATGTCCGGTGCTACGCAACGCCAGCCCCGCGCGGCGAAATGCTGCATCTGCTGGCGCCACACCAGCCCCAGCGCAGGCCAACCGTGAAGAAAAATCATCAGAGGTCCGTGTGCGGGGCCCGATTCCATCCAGGTCGTCCGATGCCGGACGGTCTCGACAGCATTTCCCGTTGTGATCAGTTCATTCACAATTCCACTCCTCACTCATTGCGTAAATTGAGCAAACGATCATCTGTGCCCACGTCGGCACGCCACCGGGTACTTCACTTGCCTGTCAAGCGTGGCTCATCTGTTGCGTCGTTAATCGACCAATCGCGAAGGCAACTCGTGGGAGACGAAGCACCCGACTTGTTTTCACCGCGCTGCTGGCCGATATCTTCTTCCGATCGTGGTACTTCGTACCCGGCCACCACGGTTTCACCGGTTACGCATGGGAAATGGACCGCTACCGGCCTCCCCTACTCGCTGGTCCGATTGTTCGATCCTGAACGTTCAGGCCGCCAGCGATTGTTTGGTATGCGATTTCCGCGGATCCAACACGATGGAACTGGCGCCGAAATCGCGAGAGGCTAGCGTGACCGCGACGATTCACTAAGCGTGAATGCGGTTGCGCCAGCATCTTTGCATACGGACGCTGCCGCTGCATCTGAAGACCACCTCCGACGTTGAGCACATTCCGCACGCAGGATGCCGGACGTCGACGAGCTAGCGTCGGCGCGCGCGAAACGCAAACGACGTAACAACCTTGAACCAGTTCCGATCCGAAGTCTCCAGAACAGTATCGCTGCTGGCGACAAAATAGTCACCGCGTGCCGTTACGCCCTCGCAAGCAAGAAGAAAAGAGTTGTTCAAATCATCCTTGTTTCTCGGCCAATCGATCGAGGATACGGCTATGTCGAGACGGGTTGGCATCAGAATACCTGGCAGAGTCAATCCACGGCGGCGTGCCTTGTTTTCGACATCGATAAGGGAAGCGCCAGCCTCCGCATAGACGATCTGGACCTCGGGGAGCACAGCCACACGATCCATCATCGCGAGATCTACGACTAATCGGTCCTGATAAGGCGAAGCGACAATGCTTTCGTCACGACAATTCATTACAGCAAGCGGAATGTCATGTGCTCTCGCGAATTTCACGACCCATCCGACGTCGAATCTGTCTTGACACCGGGCGAAGATCCCAGGGAGCGAATCGCTCGGTATGTTCTTGCACGCCTCTTCATACGCATGCTCTCCAGGTGACAATATTGTCCCGTGCAAGAAGTATCTAAGTGACTCGATGTCGAACTCGCCCACCGGCGTACCATCCCGGTGCCGCAGCACTGGCACTGGCATCGCAGCCCTCCCTGAATTTCCGCCGCTTTCGTCCCACTCCCTTACGCATCCCGCGCCCGGCGTTCCATCGATAGCGAAACGGCACGCTAACAACAACAGGCACCCGTCAACCTGAGACAAGGCCCGCTAGCAACAGATGTCTGAAAACAGGAATACGACGGCCTGGTAAGTGTCACCGCCTTTTGACCCGCTCGTCGATGCCCTTTTTGAGCAGCGCGTTGATCTTGATCGGCATCTTGCGCGCGACTGACTGCCCACGCCGTTTTAAATCCCCATATTTCCAGCCTTGGCCCGCTTCAGCGAACCGCGCGGCCTGCGCGTCGCTCGCCAGCGGCTCGATGGAGAAACGGTCGATCTGCCGTCGCGAAGATCACCAGACATGTAACCGGAAAAATCAGCCGATCGTTGCACAACTTCCATGCAGACTGTACTGACGGGCACAAAGAAGTCGCGATCGAATTGAACAGGGCATGCGAAGATAGGGTAGTGCAGACCGCAACGCGCGCCATCAAACGTGCGTCGTGCGTTCCGCCGACACGCCGGTGGACACGTCGCCCCCGGCTATCGCCGCCTTGCGCCTGACCGTGCGGCCCTGCCGCTTGATCACCTGCCGTTTCAGATACAGCAGCGCCGCGCTCACCACGCCATACATCATCGTCACGACAAATGCCGCCTGCAGCAGGGACTGCGGCGCATAGCTCGACACGTCCTGCGAGCGGTGCAGCAGTTCGTCATAAGGAATCACATAGCCGAGCGACGTGTCCTGAACGATCGCAAGAATCGAGCTGATCAGCGCCGGCAGCATAGTGCGCAGCGCCTGCGGCAGCACGACGTAAAGCATCGCCTGAGCAGGCCGCATGCCGAGCGCGAGCGCCGCTTCGCGTTGCCCGCGCGGCAACGACAGAATGCCGGCGCGCACCACTTCGGCGGTCATCGCCGCATGGTGCAACGCCATCGCCAGCACGAGAAACCCGAGCGCGGGCCAGTCGAACCCCAGCGCGGGCAATTCGATCACCACGAAAAGAATCAGCAGCAGCAACGGCACCGCGCGAAAGAACTCGACGTACACGCCGCATAGCGTGCCGACCCAGCGCCGATCGGAAAGACGCCCGAGCGCAAGCGGCACCGCCAGCGCGAAAGCGGCGACGGCGGAGCACACCGCGGCTTCGATCGTCGACACGAGCCCGTCGAACAGAAACTTCGCCGTGCCCCAGTGCAGAAAGATCGCCCATTTGTCGGCTTCGAACTGACCGCTCGTTTCGAGGCGCCGGCCGATCGCCATCAGCAGCACACACACCGCGATCGCGCTCACGATGGAGAACACGCGATGCCGCACCCGGCCGAGCGGCCCCGGCGCCTCGTAGAGCTTCACCGCGCCGCTCATCGCGTCACCGCCAGTTGCTGTTCGAGCCTGCGCATATAAAGACCCAGCGGAATGGTCAGCACCAGATACGCGAACATCGCCGCAGCGAAGGTCGGCACCGCCTGCGCCGTCTCGAAGTTGATGCGTTGTGCCGTATAGGTGATATCGAACACACCGATCGCCGCGGCAATCGACGACGCCTTGATCTGATTGACGAACAGATTGCCGAGCGGCGGAATCACCGTGCGCACCGCCTGCGGCAGCACCACATTCACGAGTACCTGCATGAAGGTCATGCCGATGCTGCGCGCCGCCTCGATCTGCCCGGCTGGTACGGCGTTGACACCAGCGCGCAGCACCTCGGCAATCCATGCCGCCGTATAAAAGCCAAGCACCAGTACCGAAGAAGTGACCAGCGAATACATGAAACCGAGCTTCGGCAAGCCGAACACGAACAGCAGCAGCAACGCGAGCAGCGGCGTCATGCGCATGATTTCGACGTAAGCCGCGGCAAACCAGCGCAACGGCGCAAGCGGACCGACCGCCATCACGGTGAGCGTCACGCCGAGCACGAATGCCATCGCGAACGACAGCACCGTCAACTCGATCGTGACACCCATCCCTTCAATAAAGCGCCAACCGAATGAGAGCAGCGAATCCATCTTGCGCGCGTATCAGCGTTCGATCGCCGGCACTTGCGGCTTGCCCAGCGTGCCCTCGAGGTTCTTCGCGTAGAGCTTGTTCCACGTGCCGTCCTTGATCGACTGCTCGAGCTGCGTGTCGATCCATTCACGGAACGCCGCGTCGTCCTTCGCTACGCCAATGCCGTACGGTTCCTGCGTAAACGGCTTGCCGACGATGCGAAACTTGTTCGGCTGGCGCAGCGATTCGCCGGCGAGCGTCGCGCCGTCATCGACATACGCGTCGAAGCGGCCGTCGGCGACGCCTTCCACACACGCGGCGGTGTCGTTGAACGTGACGAACTTCGTCTGCGGCGCGAACTTCTTCACGTTATCTTCGACCGTCGTGCCATTCAGCACACACGCCGTCTTGCCGTTCAGGTCGGTCACGCCGTTGATCGACTGGTTCGACGCGCGCGTCAGAATGTCCTGGCCTGCCACGTAATACGGGCCCGCGAAACCGATCACCTTCTTGCGCGCATCGTTAATCGTCAGCGTCGCGATAACGACGTCGACGCGGCCGTTCTGCACGAACGGCAGACGGTTCTCGGTCGTCGTCTTCACCCATTCGACGTTATCGGCCGAGCCCGTCAGCCGCTTCGCGAGCAACCGCGCGAGATCGCCTTCGAAGCCCTCGGTCTGCCCCGTCATCGGGTTGCGAACCGAGAACATCAGTGTATTGAGCGACGTGCCCACCACCAGCTTGCCGCGCTTCTGGATCTTCGCCATCGTCGAATCCGGCGCAAACGTATCGGCCGCATGAGCGGACGCAACAGCGATGAATAGCGTGCCGGCGACACACGCTGCCAGTACCGCGATCGATTTGAACTTCATGATGGTCTCTCCTCCGTGATGGGGCAGGTGGTCCTGCCGAATAAGCCTGATCGAAATGGGTTGGCCTGAACCGTTGCTCAAATTCAGTGGTGCAGGATGCTCGACAGAAAATCGCGCGCCCGCTCGGAACTCGGCGCGGCGAAGAACGACTGCGGGTCCGCCACTTCGACAATGCGTCCGCAGTCCATAAAGACGATGCGGTCGGCGGCCTGGCGCGCGAAGCCCATCTCATGCGTCACGACGACCATCGTCATCCCGCTCTGCGCAAGCTCCAGCATCACCGCGAGCACTTCGCTCACCATCTCGGGGTCGAGCGCCGAGGTCGGCTCGTCGAACAGCATCACCTTCGGACTCATCGCCAGCGCGCGGGCGAGCGCGACCCGTTGTTGCTGGCCTCCGGACAGTTCCGCCGGCGCCGCGTCCGCCTTGTGTGCGAGACCGACGCGCGCGAGCAGACGGCGCGCGTGCGTCTCGGCCTCGGTGCGCGAGCGACGCAATACCTTGCGCGGCCCCATCGCGACGTTTTCGAGTACCGTGCGATGCGAAAACAGGTTGAACGACTGAAACACCATGCCGATCTGGGCGCGCATCGCCGCCAGCGCCCAGCCCTCTTGCGGCAGGCGCTCGCCGGCTAGCCGGATTTCGCCGGAATCGATTGTTTCGAGCCGGTTGATGCAGCGGCACAACGTCGACTTGCCCGAACCCGACGGCCCGATCACGACGACGACTTCACCCGGCGCGACATCCAGATCGACGTCGAACAGCACCTGTTGCGCACCGAACGATTTGTTCACGCCGCGCAGTGACACCAGCGGTTTTACGGCGGCGCCAGAGCGTGCGTGTTCGTTCATACCCATGTCAGCCGCACCTTCGCTTCGAGCCGGCCGACTGCGGTGCCGCGCACGTTGTGCAGCACCGGGTCGGCCCATTTCGCGAGCGGCGTGCCTTCGGGCTCGATCGGCAAACCCAGTTGCTTCAGCACCGCGATGGTCGTCGCGTAGACCGCGCCGAAATCGCCGTCCGCGATCTTCACCGCGACGCCGATGCCGCTGCTGCGAATACCGATCGTATGCACGCCATCGGCGCCGACCTTCGCGACCCAGTCTCCACGCGATGCGTTGGCGAGCGCGAGATCGCAGCGGCCGGTGCCCGACACCATCTCCGGATGCGCGGCCATCGCCGTGAAAATGCGTTTGAGCGCCGCGTCAGTGGAGGCGCCCGACGGCGAGACGCCGGCAGCCAGCCGCGCCCACATCAGCGCGAGACGTGACAGCGGCATGCCATAGTTCGGCGCGCTGCAGCCGTCAATACCGGACCACAATTCGTGTTCGCGCAGCCCGGCGAGCGTGGCGACGTCATCCGCGATTTGCCGCTGCAACGGATGGTCGCGCTCGAGATACTGCTCACGCAAATAGCCATGCATGCAGCAATAGCCGAGAAAACCCGTGTGCTTGCCCGAGCAGTTGTGATGACGTTGATCAAACACGCTGCCGCGCGGCGGCAGATTGGCTTCGTTATAGCTATCCGGCATATGGACGCCGCAACGCAAGTCCGACTCGGCGGCGCCGATTTTATCGAGCATGCTGGTCACCGCGTCGACATGCATCGGCTCGCCGCCATGGCTTGCACAGGTCAGCGCGAGTTCGGCCTCAGTGAAGCCGAAATGTTCGGGTCCGTGGTCGCGCACGAAGGCAAGTGCCTGAAACGGCTTGAGCGTGGAGCGGGAAAACACGGATGCATGCGGATCGCCGGCATGGGCCAGCAATGCGCCGTCCGCATCGACGACCGCGACCGAACCCCAGTGAATCCGCTCGACATGCGAGTTGCGGGTGGCAATGACAAGGGGCACGTGCGAAGGAAGCGTCATTTCATCGTTAGGAGTGTCGAACAGGTATAGCGAGTTTAATTATTGCAAAAAACTGCGTTCCAGCGTAATTTCGAAAACGGTTTTGCATGGAACGCAACGCAATATGGCCCGAAAGAAAGCGAAAGAAGTGAGCATTGACCACCTGAGCGCGATGCGCGCGCTGGTGCGCATCGTCGAACTCGGCAGTCTTTCCGCGGCCGCTCGCGAACTGAAGGTTGCAACTTCAACCATCGCGCGCAAGGTGAGCGCCCTTGAAGAAATGCTCGGCGTGCCGCTGTTGCATCGTTCGACCCATCACGTCGCGTTGACCGAAGCGGGCAATCTGTATCACGCACGCGCGGTGTCGATGATCGCCGACCTCGACGACACGCTGCGCGTCGTCGCGGAACTCGACGCGGAGCCGAGCGGGCCTTTGAAGCTGACCGCGCCGGTCGCGTTCGGCCGCCGCTATCTCGCGCCGCTCGTCGCGCCGTTTCTGAAGCGCTATCCGGCCATCCAGCTCGATCTTCGGCTCACCGACAACCACAACGATATGGTGACGGGCGGCTTCGATCTCGACATCCACGAGGGGGAGAACTATCTCGACAACCTGATCGTGCAACCGATCTCGCGCAATGACAGCATCCTGTGCGCGTCACCCGGCTACCTCGCGCAGCGCGGGCGGCCCGCCACGCCGGCCGATCTGGCGCAGCACAACTGCTTGCGCTATCTGCATCCGGAGGGCGATCCGCGCTGGCATCTGTCGAACGGGAAAACCGTGCACTCCGTGTTGCCGCAAGGCAACTTGCAGTCGGACCACTCGGAACTGCTGCTCGAGGCGACCTGCGCGGGGCTCGGCATCGCCGAGTTCGAAATCTGGCTGATCCGCGATCTGCTCGTGAGCGGCGCGCTCGAGGTGGTATTGCCGAAATACCGGCTCGACAATGCACTCACCGGCCGGCAGATTTATATGGCCTATCTGCCGAACCGGCGGATTTCCACGAAGGTGCGTGTGTTGCGCGAGTTTATGGCGGAACGCCTGAAGGGCATTGGCGAGTTGCCGGAAGGTTTGGCGGGCAAAGTGCCGGCCGGTGAACGGCGCAAGCGGTAACGGCATGCCTTACTGCGCGTCGCGCGTACGGTACACGTCGAACGCCGTTTTGAACCGTGGCTCAACTCAATCGTGTTCGCCCCTTTCACCCGCGCACTCGATCACCCCGTTTCGAGGACTGTGTAAGGCCGCGCCCAGCGCCGCGCGAATCGCCGACATCTGCTTCGGCGAGTCCGACAACACCGCATCGATGCCCAGGCATGCGGCCGCGCGATAGTCGTCGGCACTGTTCACCGCGATCGCGACGATCCGCACGTCCGGCTGCTGCCGGAAGCACGCGACCGTTGCCGGCGTCCACAGTGTCGCGTTCACTTCCGAGTGTCCTTCGCCGAGCGTGAATTGTTCAGTCACCGTCAGCGCGCGATGCAATTCGAACGCGGTCCACGTGTGCGCGGCCGGCGGAGCCCCGCAGCGGCCGGCGAGCAGCGTACTCACAAGGCGCGTGCGCGTTGCATCGCGCGACTCGAATAGACGCGCCTGTGGGTAATCGGCAAAGCTGCGTTGATACGCGTCTTCGGTTGAATAGAGCGTCACGCGCGACCATGCGTCTTCTTCAGTCAGCACGCGAGCGACGGCATGGGTTTGCGGCTCGGCCGGCAGCGCTTTCATATCGAGCATGATCGGCATACGGGCGGGAATCGCATGCAACGCGTCGCGCAGCGTCGGAATATGCGCGGGGGTCGCGCGATACGGATACGCGTCAGCGACCTTGAAGGTCCAGCCCGCGTTGATACGCGCCAGTTCCGCCGCGGTGCGCGACGCTACCGGCCCGCTTGCATCCGTCAACGCCGCCAGATCCGCCGGACGATACAGTACCGGCACGCCGTCCGCGCTCAATTGAACGGTGAGCCAGATCGCATCGGCATGGTTGGCGATCGCAAGGCGAATCGCTTCAAGTGTGTTTTCCGGTGCGTCCGCCGCGCCGCCGCGATGCGCGACGATGCGCGGCAGCGTCGACGCGGCCCTCTCCTCCGACGGCTGTGCCGCGGAGCCGGCCCCACATGCCGACACCAGCAAAACCGCAGACAGCGCGGATGCCGCGCAAATCGATCTGAACACGTGAATGCTCGCTTTGAATATTGAAAGAGTAAGCACGAGTCTATGAAGCGCGGACGTTGATGGGTCGTTGTATATCATTACTGGCGCGACACTCACTCCAACAACACGAAAAATGACAACCCGAATCGTGCGTCAATGGGCGCGCCCTCTGCAAGGTTTGATGGCGGCCGGCATGCTGCTCTTCGCGACTTCTGTATTCGCGTACCAACCGCCGGCCAGCACGCCCGACGAAGCAGATCTCAGCAATCACAACACCTACCGTAACAGCGACGGCGACACAGTTCACGCACCCGCGCGCTCGCGCTCCGGCAAGGTGCCCGAAGGCGCGAGCGCGCGCTGCCGCGACGATACGTACAGCTTTAGCCGCCATCGCAGTGGCACCTGTTCGGGGCATGGCGGCGTCGACGCGTGGCTTTGACACACCACGCATCGTCGCTGTCCGCATCGGTCCACCGGTCAGACGCGTCGCCCGCCGTTACCCTTGCCACGCCCGCGCCATCGGGCGCGAAGTACAATGGCACCTCCTCCTGCCTGACGCCGTGGCCGCTGCATCGTACGAACCGTCGCATCACGGACCGACCATGCACCAGCGGCGCAGCGCGGGAGCCGGTCACAGCGGATCAACGCGCGTCGCCAGGTCGTCGGGCACGAAGCGGGCTGACTGTGCCATCCACCCCTCGTCGCCCGCCACGCGCCATGCTGGCCGGCGGCACCAACGCCCAATCGCAAGCAAATGGCCCAATACGTCTTCACCATGAATCGGGTCGGCAAGATCGTGCCGCCCAAGCGTCAAATCCTGAAGGACATTTCGCTGTCGTTCTTCCCCGGTGCGAAGATCGGCGTGCTCGGCCTGAACGGCTCGGGTAAGTCGACGCTGATCAAGATCATGGCCGGCGTCGACAAGGACATCGAAGGCGAAGCGACGCCGATGCCGAATCTGAACATCGGCTATCTGTCGCAAGAGCCGCAGCTCGATCCGCAAAAGACCGTGCGCGAAGCCGTCGAGGACGGCCTTGGCGACATGTTCCACGCGCAGAAGAAGCTCGACGAGATTTACGCCGCCTACGCGGAGCCGGATGCCGACTTCGACAAGCTCGCCGCCGAACAGGCGAGATACGAAGCGATCCTCGCGACAGCCGACGGCGGCAGCCCCGAGCAGCAGCTCGAAGTGGCCGCCGACGCGCTGCGCCTGCCGCCGTGGGACGCGAAGATCGAGCATCTGTCGGGGGGTGAAAAGCGCCGCGTCGCGCTCTGCAAATTGCTGCTCGAAAAGCCCGACATGCTGCTGCTCGACGAGCCGACCAACCACCTCGACGCCGAATCGGTCGAGTGGCTCGAACAATTCCTCACGCGCTTCCCCGGCACGGTGGTCGCGGTCACGCACGACCGCTACTTCCTCGACAACGCCGCCGAGTGGATTCTCGAACTCGACCGCGGCCACGGCATTCCGTGGAAGGGCAACTACAGCAGTTGGCTCGATCAGAAGGAAGACCGGCTGAAGCAGGAAGAGTCGTCCGAATCCGCACGCCAGAAAGCCATCAAGAAAGAGCTTGAATGGGTGCGGCAGAACCCGAAGGGTCGCCAGGCGAAGTCGAAGGCGCGTATTGCTCGCTTCGAGGAACTGAGCAGCCAGGAATATCAGAAGCGCAACGAAACGCAGGAAATCTTCATTCCGGCCGGCGAACGGCTCGGCAATGAAGTGATCGAATTCAAGAACGTCAGCAAGTCGTATGGCGATCGCCTGCTGATCGACAACCTGAGCTTCAAGATTCCGGCGGGTGCGATCGTCGGCATCATCGGGCCGAACGGCGCGGGCAAGTCGACGCTATTTCGCATGCTGACCGGCAAGGAACAGCCGGATTCCGGTGAAATCGTACAAGGCCCGACGGTCAAGCTCGCGTATGTCGACCAGAGCCGGGACGCGCTCGACGGCTCGAAGACCGTGTTCGAGGAAATCTCCGGCGGCGCCGACGTGCTGACGGTCGGCAAGTACGAGACGCCGTCGCGCGCGTATATCGGCCGCTTCAACTTCAAGGGCGGGGACCAGCAGAAGAATGTCGGCACGCTGTCGGGCGGTGAGCGCGGCCGGCTGCATCTGGCGAAGACGCTGATCGCGGGCGGCAACATGCTGCTGCTCGACGAGCCGTCGAACGACCTCGACGTCGAAACGCTGCGCGCGCTCGAAGATGCGTTGCTCGAGTTCGCCGGCTCGGTGATGGTGATCTCGCACGATCGCTGGTTCCTCGACCGGATTGCGACGCACATCCTGGCGTTCGAAGGCGACTCGCAGGTGACGTTCTTCGACGGCAACTACCAGGAGTACGAGGCGGACAAGCGCAATCGGCTCGGCGAGGAAGCAGCGCGGCCGACGCGTCTTCGGTACAAGCCGATCAGCCGGTAACCCGCGTCGGGCGATTCGCGAAGACGGGAGCGGTGCGACGGCGGTGGGCGGCCTGGACAACGCACATGCGACAGGAAGGCCCCGTCTTCGCGTCACCCGCTGTCGCCGGCGAACGCAGTACCGCCGCACGTCAGCGTCAGCGACGGCATGACGTTTGCTGCACCACGCGCTGTATGGTGTAACCACCGCCTGACTCACATTCTTGCGCAACGGAATGCTTCTGTCAGGCACTGTCGAAACAGCACTTACAAAGGTAGGGCCGCATGACGATGTCGGTAGGCAAACGCGTGGCGGTCAGCGTGGTCGCGATCGTCACCGTGCTCGCGGTCGCGGCGCTTGCCGGTTTGTACTTCGTGCAACGCGAAGTGAAAGAGCGCGTGATCGCCGCGCTCGGCCCGCTGGGTAGCGCCGAACACATCGATGTCGGCTTCACGTCGATCCGCCTGACGAATGTGCGGTTGATCGCGCCGAAAGGCTGGCCGACGCCCGACACACTGCGCGCCGCGCAGATCACGCTGATACCAGACATACACGACACGCTCACGCAACGGAGCGTCCATGTGCGCGAAGTCGTCGTCAGCGATTTCACGCTGAGTGCGCTGCGCACGCCGGATGGCACGATCGAGTTGCTGCCGAACCTCAGGCAGTTAATGAGCAGCAGTCAGCCCGTCGCGAGCGCGCCCAGCGCGCAGGCGTCGCTGCCTGCGGAAAAGCTGATCGACCACGTCCGCTTCGAGCGGGGCACATTCGACTTCTACGATCAGATGGTCAGCCAGCCGCCCTATAAAGTCAGCGTGACCGATGCGAACGCGACCGTCGATCATATTCACCTTCCGGATCTCAACGAACCGACTTCCGTGTCGGTCGCGGGCTCGATCAGGGGACCCGAACATACGGGCAAGGTCACGTTCAGCGGCTGGATGAAGATCGCGAACAAGGACTCGCAACTGACGACGACGCTACGCGGCGTCGATATCGTGATGCTCGATCCGTATCTGTTGAAAAAGGCAGGCGCGAAAACGCGGGTAACAGGCGGCACGCTCGATCTGAACGTCGAGTCGACGGTGCGCGACTACCATCTTCATGCACCCGGCACGCTGACGCTGCATCATTTGCGGCTCGCCGAAACGGATAACCCGCTCGACACGTTCCTGTCGATTCCGACGCGCGCCGCGGTCGCCGCGTTGAAGAACCATGGTGACGAAATCACGCTGCATTTCGTGCTCGACGGCAATCTGCGCGACCCGAAATTCAAGCTCAACGAAAGCCTGATGACCGAGCTGCGCACGAATTTCGCGAAGGCGCTCGGTGTCAGCGCGGAGGGCGTCGCGAAGGGAGCGGCCGAGACGGTGAAGGGCCTCGGCAATGCGCTAAAGAATCTGTTTGGGCAGTAGACGCGGCGACTTCGGCGTGGGGCGGCGTGGCACTCGCGTTCGAGTGACGCCTGGCGTCACTCTTCTCCCGGCGCGAGTCCGCTACACAGACTGATGCCCGCCGTTCACTCAAACAGGCAGGCCCAGTTCGCGCAGCTTCGTCTCGGTCTGCACGGCACTCGTGTGATGCACGCCGTGCCAACCGAGCGCATTCGCCGCTTCGGCGTTTTTCAGGTTGTCGTCAATAAAGACCAGTTCGTGCGGCTCAACGCCTGGCACGTGCGCTTCGATCCGTTCGCGCATCATGCTGAAAATCGCCGGGTCCGGTTTCACCAGCTTCACGCGCCCCGATACGACGATGTCGCGAAAACGCCGCAGCACCGGGAAGTTCTCCCATGCGTATGGGAACGTCTCCGCCGACCAGTTCGTCAACCCGAAGAGCGGCACGCCGGCCGCATCGAGCTTGTCGACAGTCGCCACACCATCGTGCAACACGCCGGCAATCATCTCGTGCCAACGCTCGTAAAACGCGCGAATCAGCGTTTCGTGTTCCGGATACCGCTCGATGAGCTCCGCTGTGCCTTCGGCGATCGACTGACCGCCGTCCTGACGAATGACCCAGTCCATCGTGCACACGTGCGAGAGGAACCACTGACGTTCGGCTTCGTCGGGAATCAGCGCGCGGTACAGGTACTGTGGACTCCAATCGATCAGCACCCCGCCGAAATCGAACACGACTGCCTTGATGGCCATGCAAGCTCCGTTATTGTTCATCCGCTCAGATCGCCTTGGTACGCGTCTCGAGCCATGCTTTCGCGTCGCCTGACACATGCGGCGAGACACGTGCGCGCACCGTGTCGTGATACGCGTTAAGCCACGCGCGCTCATCGTCGCGCAGCAGCGGCAACGCAATGCAACGCGTGTCAATCGGGCACAGCGTCAGCGTTTCGAACTCGAGGAAATCGCCGAATTCGGTCTTGCCGGCCGCACGGTTCAGCACCAGGTTTTCGATCCGGATGCCCCATTTGCCCGGCCGGTAAATGCCCGGCTCGATCGACGTGATCATGCCCTCTTCCATCGCGGTCCACGCTTCGGCGGGCGCATAGTGTGAGATCACTTGCGGCCCTTCGTGCACGTTCAGAAAGTAGCCGACACCGTGACCGGTGCCATGACCGTAGTCGGCGCCGGCCTCCCAGATCGGCGCGCGCGCGATCGCATCGAGCATCGGTGAGCGAATGCCGCGCGGGAACCGTGCGCGCGACAGCGCGATCGTGCCCTTCAACACTGTTGTGAAATCGCGCCGGTGCGCGTCGTCGATCGTACCGATCGGCACAACGCGCGTGATGTCGGTGGTGCCGCTCAGATACTGGCCACCCGAATCGATCAGCAGCAAACCGTTGCCTTCGATCGTCGCATGCGATTCCGGCAGCGCCCGGTAGTGCGGCATCGCGCCGTTCGCGTTGAACGCGGCGATCGTCGAAAAGCTCAAGGTGACAAAGCCCGGACGGCGCGCGCGGGCCGCGGTCAGCCGCTCGTCGACGGTCAGCTCGGTGATCGTTTCGCGACCAAGCGCCCCTTCGAACCACGCGAAGAACTCCGCGAGCGCCGCGCCATCCTGCTCCATCGTCGCACGCACGTGCTGGGCTTCGGCCTCGGTCTTGCGGGACTTGAAGAACGTCGTCGGGTTGACCGCTTCGACGATCTTCACGTGCGCCGGCACCGACTGCAGCATGCCGAACGTGACGCGCCGCGGGTCGGCAAGCAGCGTCGCACCGGCCGGCAGCGCGGCGAGCGCATCGGCCGCCTGCGGATACGGGTCGACGCGAATCCCGTCGCGCGCGAGCGCGTCGACCAGCGCCGCCGGCACCTTGCCCTCGACCACGAACAGCGACGCACGCTCAAGCCCGATCAGCGCGTGCGCGACGAACACCGGGTTGTAGTTCACGTCGGCGCCGCGCAGGTTCAGCAGCCATGCGAGGTCGTCGAGCGTCGAGATGAAATGCCACTGCGCGCCTTGCTCCCGCATCGCGCGACGCAGCCGGTCGAGCTTTTCCGCCCGCGCGACGCTCGCCTGCGGCGGCGTATGTTCGTATACCGCATCGGTCGGCAACGCCGGGCGCTGTGGCCAGATCGCGTCGAGCAGGTCGACATCCGTGCGCAGCCTGACGCCGCGCGCGCTCAGCGCGTCGTTGAGCGCGCGTGCCGCCGCGACGCCCAGCACCGCGCCGTCGACCGCCACCGTGCCGTCGGCCGGCACGTTTTGCGCGAGCCATTCGATATGCGGCTGTGTCTGCTGGCCGCCCATCATCTTCATCAACTGGACGCCGGTGCCGGCCAGTTGCGCTTCGGCCTGCACCCAATAGCGGCTATCGACCCACAGGCCCGCAAAATCGGCGGTCACGACGAGCGTGCCGACCGAGCCGGTGAAGCCGGACAGCCACTCGCGCCCTTTCCAGCGCCCAGGCAGATACTCGGACAGATGCGGGTCCGCCGACGGCACCAGACAGGCAGCAAAGCCTGCGCGCGACATCGCGCTGCGTAATTGTGCAATCCGCTCGGGAATCGACGCGGTTTCGGGGAGTCGGACGTTCATCGTATTCACCAGGAAAATTGAGTTCAGGCGGCGAGTTTATCGCCGCGTTGACAGCAAGCCGACGGCCGCGGCCACCGCGACCAGCGCAACCGCCGTGCAAACCGGCCATTCGAGCGTATCGCCATCATGAAACAGCGTGGTGACGTTGCCCGCCATGCGCGCGACCGCAGCGCCCAGCACCCCGGCCAGCACCGCAAGCCACAGTCGCGCGCGGCTTCTGCGCCGCAGCGGGTGTAGCCACCAGCCGACCAGCCCCACCGCTACCCCGAGGACAACGATTCCGGGCCAGCCCATCAGCGACATGACTCCCGCAGCGCAAGATTTGTCTGCAGATTCGGATTTATCCCATAGGCCGACATGACGACGATAGCTAGCATTTTTCTCTCATTAACCAGAAGGTCAGCACGGCGCTTTTCTGCGCCGCTGTTCATCGGCGGTTCGCCAGCAGTTGCGCGGCGATGAGTAGCGGTTGAGTTTAGGGGCGGGAATAACGTTAGGCAAGCCGCAACGCCAGCGCCCGCGCAACCCGTGGCGTCGGTCTGCAACGCGTCCTCATGCGAATCGCCCTCATCGAGCCGGACCTTCGCCACGCGGAACTCGTCACCCGCCTGCTGCTCGCGGCGGGACACGCGTGCCAGCACTTCAGCGCCAGCGAGCCGTTTCTCTGTAGCGCGAAGCAGCTTTTCTTCGATCTGCTCGTCACCGAAGCCTGGGCGGGCGACCGCTGCGCCGACGACGTCATTTCGCTCGCACGCGACGTGCTGCCCGGCCTGCCGGTCATCGTCACGATGAAGGCGCCGCGCGAGAGCGAGCTGGTCGCAGCGCTCCACGCCGGCGCCGACGACTGCCTCGCGAAACCGGTGCGCGGCCCGGAAATGCTGGCCCGTGTCGACGCGCTGATCCGGCGCGCGGGCTTTCGCAGACCGCGCAGCCACGCCCGCGAGATGTTCGGCGAGTATGCGTTTGACGGCGGACGCTCGATCGTCTCCTTTCGGGGACAAATCATTCCACTGACGCCGAAGGAGCTTCGCTTCGCGCTCCTGCTGTTTTCGAACATGTCGCGGCCCGTTTCGCGCGCGCAGATCCTTGAAACCGTCTGGGGTCGCCGCGACATCAGGTCACGTACGCTCGATACGCATGCATCCCGCATCCGCGCGAAACTGGAACTGCGGCCCGAGCGAGGCTACGCGTTGACGCCGCTCTATGGCTACGGCTACCGGCTGGACGCAGTTTCCGCCGGAGGCGGCAATGGCGGCGGCGATGAGCCGCCGAGGAATGAAACAATCGTAGAAACGCTATAATATGGGGCTAAACCATAGCCCTATTTATCGGGCTGTCCCCACTTATGCAGCTTCTAACGATCGGAATCAACCACCACACTGCGCCAGTCGCCCTGCGCGAACGCGTGGCGTTTCCGCTCGAACAGGTCAAGCCTGCGCTCGAGGCGTTCAAGAGCATCTGGCTGGGGCACGGGGCGGCGCCCAACGCGCCTGAAGCCGCGATCCTGTCCACCTGCAACCGCACCGAACTCTATTGCGCCACCGACGACCATGCCGCCCGCGAGGCCGCGATCCGGTGGCTATCGAAGTATCACAATCTCCCCGTCGACGAACTCGCGCCGCATGTCTACGCGCTGCCGCAATCGGAAGCGGTGCGGCACGCGTTTCGCGTCGCGTCGGGGCTCGATTCGATGGTGCTTGGCGAAACGCAGATTGTCGGTCAGATGAAGGATGCGGTGCGCACCGCGTCCGAGGCCGGCGCGCTGGGCACCTATCTGAACCAGTTGTTCCAGCGCACCTTCGCGGTTGCGAAGGAAGTTCGCAGCACGACTGAAATCGGCGCGCAGTCGGTGTCGATGGCTGCCGCGGCCGTGCGGCTTGCGCAGCGCATTTTCGACAAGGTGTCGAACCAACGCGTGCTGTTCATCGGCGCGGGCGAAATGATCGAATTGTGCGTGACGCACTTCGCCGCGCAGCAGCCCCGCGAACTGGTGATCGCGAACCGCACCGCCGAGCGCGGCGAGCGCCTTGCCGAACGCTTCAATGGCCGGGCCATTCCGTTGGGCGAGCTGCCGCAGCGGATGCACGAGTTCGACATCATCGTGTCGTGCACGGCGTCCACGTTGCCGATCATCGGTCTTGGCGCGGTCGAGCGCGCGGTCAAGGCGCGCCGCCACCGGCCGATTTTCATGGTCGATCTGGCCGTGCCCCGCGATATAGAGCCGGAAGTCGGCATGCTCGAAGACGTGTTCCTGTACACCGTCGACGATCTCGGCGCGATTGTCCGCGAAGGCAATGCGTCGCGCCAGGCGGCCGTCGCGCAGGCCGAAGCGATCATCGAAACGCGTGTGCAGAATTTCATGCACTGGCTCGACGCGCGCAGCATCGTGCCGGTCATTCGTCATATGCACACGCAGGCGGATTCGCTGCGCCGTGTTGAAGTCGAAAAAGCGCTGAAGATGCTCGCGCGCGGCGACGACCCAGCGGTCGTGCTCGAAGCGATGTCGCAGGCGATCACGAACAAGCTGATCCACGGTCCGACCCACGCGCTAAATCGCGCAAACGGCGAAGACCGCGCTGCGCTCATCGAATTGATGAGCGGCTTCTACAAGCACAATCACACGTCCGAGCGTTAGCTGCGCTCAAGCGTATCGCGCGTCGACGGTCCGGCAGCAGTCGCTTCGCGGAACCTGTGCGACGCCCCTGCCCTGCGGCCTTTCTGGCCCGCTTCCCGAAGTCGTCATCCCGTCCGGAGCCCGCTGCGGACCGCACACTGAACGCCCGATGAAAACGAGCATGCAAAGCAAGCTCGACCAGCTCACCACGCGACTGGCCGAACTGAATGACCTGTTAAGCCGCGAAGACGTCACCGCGAATCTCGACCAATACCGCAAGCTGACGCGCGAGCATGCGGAGCTCGGCCCGCTCGTCGAGCACTACGCACTGTGGCGCCAGGCGATAAGCGACTCGGCCACCGCGCAGGAACTGTTGTCGGACCCGTCGATGAAAGAATTCGCCGAAGACGAAATCCGCGCGGCGCGCGAGCGGATGGAGCAGCTCGAAAACGAATTGCAGCGGATGCTGCTGCCGAAGGACCCGAACGACGCTCGCAACATCTTCCTCGAAATCCGTGCGGGCACAGGCGGCGACGAGTCGGCGCTGTTCGCGGGCGACCTGCTGCGCATGTATCTGCGCTACGCGGAGCGCAACCGCTGGCAGGTCGAAATGATGTCGGCGAGCGAGTCGGACCTCGGCGGGTATAAGGAAGTGATCGTGCGCATCGCCGGCGAGGCGGCGTACTCGAAGCTGAAGTTCGAATCGGGCGGCCACCGCGTGCAGCGCGTGCCCGCCACCGAAACGCAGGGCCGCATTCACACCTCCGCGTGCACCGTCGCGGTGATGCCGGAAGCCGACGAAATCGGCGAGGTCGAAATCAATCCGGCAGACTTGCGGATCGATACGTTCCGCGCGTCCGGCGCGGGCGGCCAGCACATCAACAAGACGGATTCCGCGGTACGGGTTACGCACTTGCCGACCGGCATCGTCGTCGAATGCCAGGACGACCGCTCGCAGCACAAGAACAAGGATCGCGCGCTGAAAGTGCTGGCCGCGCGCATCAAGGACAAGCAGTACCACGAGCAGCACGCGAAGGAAGCGGCGACGCGCAAGAGCCTGATCGGCTCCGGCGACCGCTCCGAGCGCATCCGCACGTACAACTTCCCGCAAGGTCGGCTGACCGATCACCGGATCAACCTGACGCTGTACCGGCTCGAAGCCATCATGGAAGGCGACCTTGACGAACTGATCGCCGCGCTCGTCAGCGAACATCAGGCCGAGTTGCTCGCATCGCTCGGCGACGCCGAGTGAGCAAACACATGGCCGAAGCTCCCGATACGGTAGCGGCACTCCTTCGCGCGTCCGCGTTGCCGGCGCTCGAAGCGCGCATGCTGCTCGGTCATGCGCTCGGTTGGCGCCGCACGGAGTTGATCACGCGCGCGCATGAACCGCTCGATGCCGCGCCCGTGGCGCGCTGGCGAGCGCTGGAAGCGCGGCGTGTCGCGGGAGAACCGGTCGCGCAACTGGTCGGCGCGCGCGAGTTCTTCGGGCTTGAATTCGAAGTGACGCCGCATGTGCTGATTCCGCGTCCGGAGACCGAGTTGCTGGTCGAAACGGTGCTCGGTGCCATTGCTGGCCGTGCGCAGCCGCGCGTGCTCGATCTCGGCACCGGAACCGGCGCGATCGCGGTAGCGATCGCGTCATCGCGACCGGATGCGCAGGTGTGGGCGGTCGACCGGTCCGCCGAAGCGCTGCAGGTCGCCACGCGCAACGCGGCGCGCCTGCTCGACGCCGGACGGCCCGGCGGCGCGCTGAACCTGCAGCAAGGCGACTGGTACGCCGCGCTAGTGCCCGCACTTCGCTTCGATGTGATCGTCAGCAACCCTCCGTATATCGCGAGCGACGATCCGCATCTCACACAAGGCGACTTGCGCTTCGAGCCGCGCGGCGCGCTGACCGACGAAGCGAACGGCCTGTCCGCGATCCGCGCGATCGTCGCGGATGCACCGGCGTGGCTCGCCGCGCACGGCGCGCTGTGGATCGAGCACGGCTACGATCAGGCGAGCGCAGTGCGCACGCTGATGACAGCACGCGGCTTTCGCCAGGTGCGCTCGGAACGCGACCTGGCCGGCATCGAACGCGTCAGTGGCGGCGAACTCGCGGACTCGTCGCCGCATACCGACGCGTGATCGCGCCCGGCGCTTGGGTTGATCAGCGCGCAGCGCCCTTGCGCGGCGTCTTTGCGGAGTCAGCCGGAGACACGTCACCGCACCCCACCGCGCCGGCAGCGCCGGCTTGCGTCCGCGAAATCCGCTATCATTTCAAGTCACCCCACTTACTTCCGGAACCGCAAGGTCAGTCATGGACACGCAACAACGCATCAAGCAAATCGTCGACGAAAACCCCGTCGTGCTCTTCATGAAGGGCAACGCGCAATTTCCGATGTGCGGTTTCTCGGGCCGTGCGGTGCAAATCCTGAAGGCGTGCGGCGTCGACGAGTTCAAGACCGTCAACGTGCTCGAAGATGACGAAGTCCGCCAGGGCATCAAGGAATACTCGAGCTGGCCGACCATCCCGCAGCTTTACGTGAAGGGCGAATTCATCGGCGGGTCGGACATCATGATGGAAATGTATCAATCGGGCGAACTCCAGCAGTTGTTCGCCGCGGCATAACAAAGCATAAAGAGACAATAGCCCCTCCGCCCCGTGGGGGCGGCTTGGGCGCCCAGGAGGCGCGTCACGTCATGGACACACGCGTTGCGGCGCCGCGTCGGGTGATTGTCGCGATCACCGGCGCATCTGGCGCCATTTATGGCATCCGGCTGTTGCATGCGCTACGCCGGATCGGCGGCATCGAAAGCCATCTGCTCGTGTCGGGCGCCGGCTGGCTCAACATCCAGCACGAACTGCAGCTGACCAAAGACGACGTGAACCCGCTTGCGGATGTCGTCCATTCGGTGCGCGATATTGGCGCGAGTGTCGCGTCGGGCTCGTTTGCGACGCACGGGATGATCGTCGCGCCGTGTTCAATGAAGACGCTCGCGAGCATCGCGCATGGGCTGTCGGACAATCTCATCTCCCGCGCCGCCGACGTCACGCTGAAAGAGCGTCGCCGGCTCGTGCTGATGGTGCGGGAGACGCCGCTTAACCTCGTGCATCTGCGCAATATGACGGCCGTGACCGAGATGGGCGGGATCGTGTTCCCGCCGGTGCCGGCGTTCTACAGCAAACCCGCTTCGCTCGATGAAATGGTCGATCACACCGTCGCGCGCGCGATGGATCTGCTTGCACTCGGGCCGTCGCTCGCGCCGGCGTGGGAAGGGTTGAACGGAACCGCATAGGCCGCAGCGACGGGCAGCGACCGGCAACGATTCCCAACAACGGCGACGCAAATAATTCCGTTTTGTGCCGTTTATCAAGCCGTAGTGCGGGTTATATAGTGCTTTCGTTGACGCCACCCGATCGCGCCCGCGCGCGACCCACCCCGCCATGACCCGCTTACCCTCGCTATTCCTGTCTCACGGCGCGCCCACGCTGCCGATCGACCCGTCGTTGCCGTCCGCTGAATTTGCATCGCTGTCGGCTGAATTGCCGCGTCCGAACGCGATCCTGATGCTATCCGCGCACTGGATGACCGCGCAGCCGGTTGCAAGCACCGCGGAGAATCCGGAGACGATTCACGACTTTTACGGCTTCCCGCGCCCACTCTACGAGATCGAATATCCAGCGCCAGGCGCGCCGGACCTCGCGCGCCGCGCGGCGGAACGCCTTGGCGCAGCGGGTATCGCATCGTCGAGTGAGCCGCGCGGGCTCGATCATGGCGCATGGGTGCCGATGCTATTGATGTTCCCGGCGGCCGACGTGCCGGTCGCTCAGTTGTCGATTCAGCCGCGCCGGGATCCGGCACACCACTTTCGGGTCGGCCGCGCGTTGCGCGAATTGCGCGATCACGGCGTGATGGTGATCGGCTCAGGACAAATCACGCACAACCTGCGCGAAGCGGACTTCTCGGCGCGCCCCGAAGACGCGGATCCGCGTGTGACGGAGTTCACCGACTGGTTCGAGGCCCGTCTGGCCGCGCGCGATATCGACGCGTTGCTCGACTACCGGCGTCGTGCGCCGCACGCGGTGTCGATGCACCCGACCGACGAGCATCTGCTGCCGTTGTTCGCCGCGCTGGGCGCCGCCGGCGATCACTTTCAGATGCAGATCCAACCGCTCGGCACGTATCAGCGCGTGCTGGCGATGACGAACTACGTGTTCGCCGACGCCTGAACTGCGGTGCGTTGAGTACTCGATAAAAACCGCCGGATGCGATGCCTCCGGCGGCCTCTCATTCAATACACGACGCCCGATCGGCGCCAGCGGATCGGACTCGAACGCGCCTTACGCGCCGATCCCCTCGAGAATCTCGTCGTGCGATTCGCGCTCGTCAAGGTACTCGGTGCGGTAGCCGGTATGGACGCCCCAGTAGTAGAACACCAGCGCGCACACGATCACGACCACCATATCCCACCCATACGGCAACACGCCAGTGCCGCCGAACTGCTTGCTGCCGATCAGCGACAGCACCGCCATCGTCGGCAAATAAGCAACCAGCCACCACGCGGCAGTCAGGTCGCGGCTCCAGCCGGCAAAGCCGATCTTCGCCTGAAAATAGAAGTACACGGGCAACGCGACGATCATCAGCAGAATGATTTCGCCCGTCAACGGCCACTTCGCCCAGTACAGAATCAGCGATGCGCAGACGAACGCGAATGGCGCGATCACTTTCATCCCGGCGATCTGCAGCGGCCGCTCGAGATCGGTCGCGGTGCGGCGCAGCGCCATCAGACTGATCGGCCCGGTGAGGTACGAAATCACCGTCGCGACCGAGATCACCGCCGCGAGCGAGCTCCAGCCGCGGAAGAAGAACAGGAAGAGAAACGACACGAACAGGTTGAACCACATCGCTGTACGCGGTACGCCGTAGAGCGGATGCACGACGCCGAACATCTTCGGCATCGTGTTGTTACGCTCCATCGCGTAGATCATCCGGGTCGTGGTTGCCATGTACGTCGTACCGGTGCCACTCGGGCTGACGAACGCATCGATATACAGCAGAATCGCCAGCCAGTTCAGGTTCAGCGCGATCGCCAGTTCCGCGAACGGCGACGCAAACGTGAGGTGACCCCAGCCTTTCGCCACGTCGCCGGGATTAACCGCCCCGATATACGCGATCTGCAGCAGTACGTAGATCACGAGCGCGATCAGGATCGAACCGATCACCGCGAACGGCACGCTCTTCGCCGGATTGCGCGCCTCCCCCGCCAGATTCACCGGACTCTGGAATCCGTTGAACGCAAAGACGATGCCGCTCGTCGCGACCGCGGTCAGCACTGCCGACCATCCGTACGGCGCGAACGTGCTCGCCTGGCCGAAGTTCTCGCGGTGAAACCCGGTCAGCATCAGGCCGAGAATCGTCGCGCCGGGAATCAGGAACTTGAAGATCGTGATGGCCGAGTTCGCGTGCGCGAACAGCTTCACGCCCCAGTAGTTGAGCAGGAAATAGATAATCACGAGCACGGCGGACAACAGCACGCCGTTGGTCGTCAGTGATCCGTTCACGAACAGCGCATGCGCCCAGTCGTAAGGCCAGGTGCTCATATACTGGATGGACGCTTCCGCTTCGATTGGAATGACCGATACGATCGCAATCCAGTTCGCCCATGCGCTGATGAAACCGACCAGCGCGCCATGCGAATAGCGCGCGTAGCGCACCATGCCGCCCGACTCGGGGAACATCGCGCCGAGTTCGGCGTAGGTCATCGCAATCGCGAGAATCACGACCGCGCCGATCACCCATGCACAAATGGCAGCAGGCCCTGCAATTTTTGCCGCCTTCCACGCGCCGAACAGCCAGCCCGATCCGATGATCGAACCCAGGCCGGTCAACAACAACGCGATCGGCCCGACGTTCCGTTGAATAGAACTTTTCACGTCTTCTCCTGTGTCTGAATCCGTATCGATGCCGTATGGGTTCAAAGCTGCTTTACCGTTCGCCGGCTACGATATGCACGCTTCGGGCCAGCATGTCCACACATCCGTCCGTATGTACAGGTGCAACCCCGCGAGGGGTCGTAGTGTAACGGTTGCACCTGTCGTTTGAATACCGGAAGTCTGCATCCCTACAAAAAAAACGGCTGGTTTGCAAGTTTTGTAATCATCGTTTGGGGTACAAACGTTAATCGCCGCGAAGAAAATAGGGACACTATTGACCTTCTCTCGAAATGACCGTATAAAGATCGTGCAGGATTTCAAGTGGCGAGTGAATTGGTCTTTCGTAGTTCGCCCATCACGGTACTCCGGTTGGTCCTATTACCCCCTTCCTTGATTTTCATGCACCCCCTATAGGCTTCGGCCTTATATTTACCTCTCTTAGGAAAAAGTAATATGGAAACCGGTACCGTCAAGTGGTTCAATGACGCAAAGGGCTTTGGCTTTATCACCCCGGACGGCGGCGGCGAAGATCTGTTCGCGCATTTCTCTGAAATTCGCATCGAAGGCTTCAAGACGCTGCAAGAAAACCAGAAGGTCACGTTCGAAGTGAAGACTGGCCCGAAGGGCAAGCAAGCCGCGAACATCAAGCCGGCCTAATACGCCGTGCTGCCCCGAGGCGATCCCTCGGGATGCAAAAAACCCCGCCTGTGCGGGGTTTTTTTGTGCCTGCTGCCCGGGAAAACCCGCAGCAACACGCTGGCGAAGCTTCCCGCTGCCGCGCTTACCTGAAGACCCGCTGCGCGTGAATACCTAAACCTGTCGCGACACTGGCGAGCCGATCGCCGAACACCGGCCGCGCGGCCGGGAACGCCGCCGACAGCGCGCCCGAAAGAAACGCAAGACCAGTCGAGCCGCCGGTGAAATACAACGCGCTTACGTCCCGATCGGCGACACCGGCTGCCTGGACCGTATCGCGCGCCGCCTGCACGATGCGCTGCGTTTCCTCCTTGCCCGCGTCGATCAGTTGGGCCTCATCGAACGCGACGCGCAGGTCGTCTTCCACCCGATCCAGATCGATCAGCGTCTCGCCGCCTGCCGCGACACCGATCTTCGCCTCTTCCGCGCGCGCAGCAAGCGCATGACCGAGGCGCTGCTCGACGACGCGCATCAGCCGGTCGTGATGGTGAGTGTCCGTGTACAGATGCCGCATCAGCACCAGCTCGCCGACACGCTTCGGCGCATAGACGGTATTGATCAGATGCCACGTCGCGAGATCGAAGTAGATGCGGTTTGGGACTTCGCGTCCTTCCGGGTCGATCGACCGGTAGCCGAGTTCGGTGAGGATCGTCGTCAGTTCGACGCGCCGATCGAAATCGGTGCCCGCAACGTGCACGCCATGATGCGCGAGCACGTCGTCCTTACGCTCGAGGCGCGCCATCCGCTGCGGCCCGACGCGCACCAGCGAGAAGTCCGATGTGCCGCCGCCGATGTCCGCGACCAGCACGAGCCCCTCTTCGGTCAGATGCGATTCATAGTCGAACGCGGCGGCAATCGGCTCATACTGGAAATGGATGTCGCGAAAGCCAACCGAGCGCGCGGCGGCTTCCAGCTGTTGCTGCGCGAGACGGTCGGCGCGCGGGTCGTCGTCGACGAAGAACACCGGGCGGCCGAGCACCGCGCGCTCGAGCGGGACGCCCGCGCGCGCTTCCGCGTGGCGCTTCAGATGCATCAGGAAAATCGCGATCACGTCGGTGTACTTGATCGCACTGCCGTCGCCGAGGTCGGTCGTGCTGTCGGCAAGCGCCGAGCCGAGAATGCTCTTCATCGAGCGCATCAGCCGGCCGTCGAAGCCGTCGATATACGCTTCGAGCGCCGCGCGCCCGAATTCGCGGGTGTTTTCGTCGACATTGAAGAACACCGCGGTCGGCAGCGTGGTGTACGCACCTTCGACCGGCGCGAGCCGCAGCGCCCCATCGCCGGGCACCGCGACAGCCGAATTCGACGTACCGAAGTCAATCGCGCAAAAGGTCATGAGGACATCGCTGGCTGACGGCGGCGTGCGCCGCCCGCGCCCGCGCGAGCAAGGGGAAGGACGGGCTTTTTAGCACGAAAGCACCCGATGCGGCAACCAATGGTTCCGGGCCGGCGCCCGCAGCAGCACCGGCGGCACATGCCGCGGGCGACGCCGTAGGCCGCGTACGAGAACGTACAGGCGTCATTGGACAGGCATCCACCGGCGCGTCGCAGCCAACACGCGGAACGAAATTTGCGCGAAGCCGGACTGCCTGAATCGCGGCGGCGCCAGAATACCCGCCTGGCTTTATCGACCGCCAATTCCATCGCATCCCCACCCGCTACCCCGTATCGGAAACAGGAGACTCACCGCCATGTCCGAACCGCCCGCCGCAACGGCCCGCGCTGAAGCGTCCGCGATCATCGAAACGGATATACCGGCGAGGCTCGACCGTCTGCCGTGGGGCCGCTTTCACTCGCTGATCGTGGTCGCGCTCGGCATCACATGGCTGCTCGACGGACTGGAGGTGACGCTGGCCGGCGCCGTCGCGAGCGCGTTGAAGTCGAGCCCGGCGCTGCATTTCAACAATGCCGAAGTGGGCCTCGCCGGCAGCGCGTATATCGCGGGCGCTGTGCTCGGCGCGCTCGGCTTCGGCTGGCTGACCGACCGTCTCGGCCGGCGCAGACTGTTCTTCATCACGCTCGCGCTCTATCTGGTCGCAACCGCGGCGACCGCGTTGTCGTGGAACCTCGCGACGTTCCTGTTGTTCCGCTTCCTGACCGGCGCGGGCATCGGCGGCGAGTACACCGCGATCAACTCGACGATCCAGGAGTTCACACCGGCACGGGTCCGTGGCTGGACCGATCTGGCGATCAACGGCACGTTCTGGGTCGGCGCGGGACTCGGCGCCGCCGGCTCGCTGGTGCTGCTCGACCCGGGCCTGATGCCGCCGGACTGGGGTTGGCGCGCCTGCTTTCTGATCGGCGCGGTGCTCGCGCTCGCGATCCTGCCGATGCGCGTGTGGATTCCGGAGAGCCCGCGCTGGCTTCTAACGCACAACGAAGCGCAGCAGGCGCGCTCGGTGGTCGAAGCAATCGAGGCGCGCTTTCGCAGCGACGGACACGCGCTCGCCGCCGACGACTCACTCAAGCGCCTACGCTTGCGCTCGCGCGAGCGCACGACGCTACGCGAGGTGTTCAGCACGCTGTTCGTCCGGCATCGACGACGCGCGCTCGTCGGGCTATCGCTGATGACCGCGCAGGCGTTCTTCTACAACGCCATCTTCTTCACCTATGCACTGGTGCTCACCGACTTCTACGGCGTGCCCGGCGATCATGTCGGCTGGTATCTGCTGCCGTTCGCGCTGGGCAACTTTCTGGGTCCGCTGCTGCTCGGCAGACTCTTCGATGTGATCGGCCGGCGCAAGATGATCGCGACGACCTATGCGCTGTCCGCCGTGCTGCTGACCGCGAGCGGCTATCTGTTCCAGCAGCATTGGCTGACCGTCACGACGCAAACCATCGCGTGGATGGTGATCTTCTTCTTCGCTTCAGCCGCCGCGAGCTCCGCGTATCTGACCGTCAGCGAGTCGTTCCCGCTCGAGATTCGCGCGCTTGCGATCGCGGTGTTCTATGCATTCGGCACAGCGCTCGGCGGCATCGCAGGACCCGCTTTCTTCGGACGCTTGATCGATACGCATCAACGCAGTGCCGTATTCTCGGGCTATCTGGTCGGCTCGGCGCTGATGCTGATCGCCGCCGTGGTCGCCGCGATCTGGGGCATCGATGCGGAGCGGCGCTCGTTGGAAAGTGTGGCCGCGCCGCTTTCGGCGGTTACCGATAACGACTGATACGGTCCTCTCACGCGACAATTGCACACGCCTCTTTCGTCAGATGAGATCGCCGCGCGGCGATACACAGTCAGGCGGTCAGAACGCCTTTTTCCATGCCCCGGCGAACGCGATCTCCGCAAGCGGCAAGCGCGAACGCACCGCCTTCTCGCGTTCGCGCAACACCGGATCGAGCTTGTCGGCCTCACCGTAATGACCGAGCGCGATCATTGCAATGATTTCGACGTCGCCCGGAATCTCGAACACCTGACGAAACGCTTTGACATCGAAGCCGCTCATCTGATGCGCGCCCAGGCCGAGCGCGTGCGCCTGCAGGACCAGCGCCAGCGCCGCGGCGCCCGCATCATACGCCGCGCAGCGATTGACATCGCCCTTGTGGGTCAAGGTCTGCGTGGTGACGGCGATCAGCACCGGCACCGGGCGATTCCAGCCCTGATTGAACGGCACGAGTGTCGAGAATGCCTTCTTGAAGGCAACCTCATCCGCACTCCGATCAAACACGACGAAACGCCACGGCTGCGCGTTATACGCCGATGGCGCCCAACGCGCCGCTTCGAGTACCGCGTGCAGATGCTCGCGGCTCACCGGCTCGCTCGACAATGCACGCGGGCTCCAGCGGCTTGCCAGCAGTTCGTGAATGGGCGCTTCTGTAGGGGCGATTTTTTTGATCATCGGCGTCTCGCAGTCGAAGTACATGAACGATCGGTCGTTGCCCAACGGCCGGATAGGATAACCCGGACTCGGGTCATATACCGCGCCTCGACGCGTTCAACCCCACATTTCACTGCGAGACTGCAACATGCATCAGACCGCCTGAACCACGACCTCGCGCGGGCGCCGATTGATGCGCAGCACGATCACCGCGGCGATCAGGCACAAGCCGCCTGAAATCATCGACGCGACCGTGTAGGTGCCAAGACTGGCGCGCAGCATCCCCGCGCCGAGCGCGGCAAATGCCGCGCCGAGCTGGTGCCCGGCCACCACCCAGCCGAACACGACCGGTGCGGACTCCTTGCCGTACACGTCGGTGGCAAGGCGCACGGTAGGCGGCACCGTCGCGATCCAGTCGAGACCGTAGAAGATAGCGAACAGCGGCAAGCCGAAGAAATCGATGCCGAACGCATGCGGCAGGTAAATCAGCGAGAGACCGCGCAGACCGTAGTACCAGAACAGCAGGATGCGTGAATTGAAGCGGTCCGACAGCCAGCCCGACAGCGTCGTGCCAAAAAGATCGAAGATGCCCATCGCGGCAAGCAGCGACGCACCTTGCACTTCGGAAAGACCATAGTCGCCGCACATCGCGATCAGATGCGTGCCGACATAGCCATTGGTACTGGCGCCGCAAATGAAAAAGCTGAAGAAAAGCAGCCAGAAATCGCGCGTCCTGCTCGCGGTTGCCAGCGTGCCAAACGCGATCGCAAGCGGGTTCTGTTTCGACTGATCGGTTCTGAGCGGCGCATCCGCAGGTTCGCCGTAGGGCCGCAGCGTCAGATCGGCGGGACGCTCGGGCAGCAGGAAGGCGACCAGCGGCAGCACGACGCCGGCCGCGAGCGCGACCACCCAGACGACCGGCCGCCAGCCATGATGCTCGGCAATCGCGGCGAGCATCGGCAGAAAGACCAGCTGCCCGGTCGCGGAGCTGGCGGTGAGAATGCCCATCACCAGCCCGCGACGCGCGGTGAACCAGCGGTTGACCACCGTCGCCGACAGCGTCAGCGCCGCGACGCCGGTCGAGCCGCCGACCATCACGCCCCACACCAGCACCATCTGCCATGGCGCAGTCATCATCGACGACAGCGCGACACCGCCTGCCATCACCGTCAGCGCGGTCAGCAAGGTGGGCCGCACACCGAAGCGCTGCATCGCCGCTGCGGCAAACGGGCCCATCAAACCGTATAGCGCGATGTTCACCGAAATCGCGAGCGAGATCATCGCGCGGCTCCAGCCGAATTCGTGCTCGAGCGGGACCATCATCACGCTCGGCGTCGCGCGCGTGCCGGCCGCCGACAGCAGCACGAGGAACACCACCGCGACGGCCAGCCAGCCGTAATGGAAGCGCCCCCCAATCAGTCTTGAAGCCCAGTTCATCCGTTGCTCTCCGTTTCGACGGACGCCGCTGCGGAAATCAGACACACGCGCCGCCGGGATCGATTTAGGGTGGAATTATTACGAATCGCGTAAAGCAGTTGTGACTGATCTGTCACAATGTGTTGCGATGGTAGTTACCGATCAGTAACATGTCAAGGCGAGTCATTCGCAACCACGGACTGTCATGAACGATTCACGCACGGTTAAACCGCAGAGCAATACGCAACCCCAAGCGGGTGCACTGTCCGATGCCGCCACGCGCGAGCCCGGAAGTACGACGCGACGCCCTCACACCGCGGGCCCCGAAGCGCAGGAGCAATTGCTGCGTGCCGCGGCCGAGCTGTTTTATCGTGACGGGGTGCGCGCGGTCGGCGTCGATGCGGTTGTCGAACGGGCGGGCGTGAACAAGATGAGCCTATATCGGCAGTTCTCGTCGAAGGACGATCTGGTCGTCGCGTACCTTGAACAGGCGGACCGCGAGTTCTTCGTTCGCTTCGAACGCAACTTCGCGAAACGCCCCGGCGACGCGGTCAAACAGCTGAATCAGTATTTCAGCGACCTCGCGCGGCGTGCGTCGGCAGCCGACTACCGCGGTTGTCCGTTCGTCAATGTCGCGGCGGAGTTTCCCGATGCATCGCATCCCGCGCGGCTCTGCGTGAGCCGCAACAAGGCGAAGCTCAACGCCAGGCTAAATGAACTGGCTGTCCAGGCGGGCGCGCGCGAGCCCGCGGCCCTTGCCGACGCGCTCGCGTTGCTGATCGAAGGCGTCTATGCGGCAAGCCAGACATACGGCCCCGGCTGCGGGCCGATTGCTGCCGCGCCGATTGTCGCCGCGCAACTGATCGCGGCTGCGTGCACAGAGGCGCCGGTAAAATAGCCATTTTGCCGCCCTGCCGCGCTATGCCGCCCTGTTCGTTGCCCGCCGATGCCGTATGCGATCAAGCGGTCGTCGCCGCGACCCGTCACTGGCTGACGCGCGCGGTGATCGGGCTGAACCTGTGTCCGTTCGCGAAAGCGGTCCACGTGAAAAACCAGATCCGCTACGCGGTCAGCAAGGCGACAGACGTTGAAGGCGTGCTGGCCGACCTCGAACGCGAACTAAGCACGCTGGCGCACACGGACCCCGAGGCCATCGACACCACGCTGCTGATTGTTCCGCACGCACTCGCCGACTTTCTCGACTACAACGACTGTCTGTATTTTGCGGACCGGTTGCTGAAGCAACTGCGTCTCGACGGCACGCTGCAGATTGCGAGCTTTCATCCGAACTATCAGTTCGATGGCAGCGAGCCGGACGACATCGAAAACTATACGAACCGCTCGCCTTATCCGATCCTGCATTTGCTGCGCGAAGCGAGCATTGAACGCGCGGTCGAAGCATTCCCGGATGCGGCCGAGATCTACCAACGCAATCAGCAGACACTGCGGCGGCTCGGATTGGCAGGCTGGCGTCAATGGATGCTGGCAACGCTTACTGACGACTGAGCGGCCCCGGGGATCGCGGTCAACGCACAGTCAACGCGCAATTAGCCCGCAGATCACGCTCAAGCGTCGACGAAAAACCGCTCGCGCAGCTCGTTGAGCCCGAACCTGTCCATCACTTCGTGAAGCCGCTCGGCCGGCCTGCGCCGCGGCAAATCCTTATAGTGAGCGACGATCAACTCGTTCTTCATCGAGTGCTCCCAGCCGACCAGCTCGGTCACGTTCACCTGGTAGCCATGCGCCTCGAGTTGCAAACAGCGCAGCACGTTGGTGATCTGACTGCCGAACTCGCGTGTGTGCAGCGGATGGCGCCAGATTTCGGTCAACGCGTCACCGAGCGATTTGCTCTTGTTTCGCTTTAGCACGCCTGCGATCTCCGCCTGGCAACACGGGACCACGACCACATATTTCGCGTGCTTCTGCAACCCGAAGCGGATCGCATCGTCGGTCGCGGTATTGCATGCGTGCAGCGCGGTGACGACGTCGACGGCCGGCGGCAGCCGGTCCGACACGATCGACTCGGCCACCGACAGATTGAGAAACGACATCCCACCAAAACCAAGCCGCGCCGCCAGTTCCTCGGACTTCGTCACGAGCTCTTCGCGCGTCTCGATGCCATAGATGTGCGAGCTATCGCGCAGATCCTTGAAGAACAGGTCGTACAAAATGAAGCCCAGATACGACTTGCCCGCGCCGTGATCGACGAGCGAGACCGCGCCTTTCGTTTCTTTTACGTCATTGAGCAACGGCTCGATAAACTGATACAGGTGATAGACCTGCTTGAGCTTGCGGCGGCTGTCCTGGTTCATCTTGCCGTCGCGCGTGAGGATATGCAGTTCCTTTAGCAGTTCGACGGATTGAGTGGGCCGGATTTCGTAAGTTTTGCTCGACATCGAAGTTGCGTGCCACCCATTGCATGAAAAACGTGCGACAGGTGACGGAAAAAGGAAGAAGTTGCTGCCAGTTTACCGAAAAGCGCGGACAACCCGCTGGGTCGCCGCGCGAAAAACGGTGCGCGAGCATCTGTGAGGAACGCTTTATGCGGCGCGGACCCCATCATGGGCGCTGCATGAGCGTTGCATCGTGCGTCACGCGTGCCCGCCGGGCGACCAGCCCGGCCTGGCGGCTACGCGACATAACAACGAAAGCTGCCGGCCGCTCAAACGCGATGAACCGGTGACTGTGGGGGAGGTCGTACCCGTCACGTGCATGCGATCATGCCCGATACGACGGGGCCGAACGTAACCTAACCTGAAGCGTGCCGCGACTGTTCACAGGAAGCGCGCTCGGATCCGAAGAGGCGGCAATGGATACGATACCCAACGGAAACGCAGAGCAGAAGTTTCAGGAACTGCTCGCAAAGCTGACGACAACCCCGGAATGGACCGAGAAACAACAGCTCGAGCTGGAAATGGCGCGAGACATCTCGGTCGAGATGCTGCGTCTCGCCGAAGAGATGCGCGATGGCAGCGTCGACCTCGAAACCGTTCTGATTCTGCTCAAATATGCCAAAGTGCTCGACTTCGTGATGACGACGCTCGCGTCGCGGCGCGACATCAAACCACAGACGCTGCGCGTCATCTTCAAGCTGGCGGGACTGAAGGTCGATGAAGCCTACCCGGGCTGAAGCACCCGTAAAAGCGTCGATTGAAACGGTCCGCTGCCCGTTTCGCTAACTCTCATCTAACCGGCACGGCGTGGCATCGCGACATCCCTTGCCGCGTGCACGCCGCTTTCGCTCGCCTCTGCGTCAACCTCCCAACTGGCGTCGTCAATCGGCTATTCTTTGAATCGTTTGCAGAAGAAATCGACGTGCCGCGCATAGCGACCTATGCGCCCCGCGCGATCGCCGCTCCGCTTCCCTACGACGCTCCCCTTTCGAGGCCCGCGCGATGCCGACCGAATCAGCCGTTGCTCAACCCATCATCCGTCTTCATCCGAACGACGATGTGATCATTGCAACTCGCCAGCTCGTGCCGGGCACGCGCATCGACGCGGAAGATCTCGTCGTCACCGGACTGATTCCGCCCGGTCACAAGGTGGCGACCCGCGCGATCGCAAAGGGCGAGCCGGTCAAGCGCTATAACCAGATCATCGGCGTCGCGCGCGACGCGATCGCGCGTGGCCAGCATGTGCACGTGCACAATCTCGGCATGGCGGAATTCGCGCGCGAACACGAGTTCGGCGTCGATGTGCACCAGACCGATTACATCGCCAAGCCCGCGCATTTCATGGGAATCCGCCGCGCGGACGGCCGTGTCGCCACGCGCAACTTCATTGGCGTGCTGACGAGCGTTAACTGTTCAGCAACCGTGGCACGCGCGATCGCCGATCACTTTCGCCGCGATGTGCATCCGCAAGCGCTCGCCGACTATCCGAACGTCGATGGCGTGATCGCGCTGACGCATGGCCTGGGCTGCGGAATCGACACGCTCGGCGAGGGAATGACCATTCTTCGCCGCACGCTCGCGGGCTACGCGGTGCATCCGAACTTCGCAGCGGTACTGTTCGTCGGACTGGGCTGCGAGGCCAATCAGATCGGCGGGGTGCTCGAGTCCGGCGGCCTGAAAGACAATCAGCCGAAACTGCGCAGCTTCACGATCCAGGACAGCGGCGGCACACGCAAGACGATCGAACGCGGCATCGCAATGGTGCGCGAGATGCTCGCCGACGCGAACCGCGTCGCGCGCGAACCCGTGCCGGCGTCCTGGCTGAACGTCGGGCTGCAATGCGGCGGGTCCGATGGTTACTCGGGCATTTCGGCAAACCCCGCACTGGGCGCGGCGGTCGACCGCCTGGTGCGGCACGGCGGCACCGCGATCCTGTCCGAGACGCCGGAGGTTTACGGCGCCGAACACCTGTTGACGCGGCGGGCAGTGAGCCGCGAGGTCGGCGAGAAGCTGCTCGCGCGCATTGCATGGTGGCAGGACTATTGCGCGCGCAACCATGCGGCGCTCGACAACAACCCGTCGGCTGGCAACAAGGTCGGCGGCCTCACGACGATTCTCGAAAAATCGCTCGGCGCCGTCGCCAAGGGCGGCACGACGAATCTTGTCGACGTCTACGAATACGCGCAGCCGATCGCCGCGAAAGGCTTCGTGTTTATGGATTCGCCCGGCTACGATCCGATGTCGGCGACCGGCCAGGTCGCGTCGGGCGCGAATCTGATCTGCTTCACCACCGGCCGCGGTTCCGCGTATGGCTGCGCGCCATCGCCGTCGCTGAAGCTCGCAACCAATACCGCGCTGTGGGAACGCCAGCAGGACGATATGGACATCAACTGCGGTGGCGTCATCGACGGCACCGCATCCATCGATCAGCTAGGCGACGCGATCTTTCAGATGATGCTCGACTGCGCGTCCGGCACGCCTTCGAAAAGCGAATTACACGGCTATGGACAGAACGAATTCGTGCCGTGGCAAGTGGGCGTCGTGACCTGAAGCGATCGCGCGCGGCACGTATCACGCGTTGTGCTGCATCTCAGCCGGTGGCGTGCCGGCGTGGAACATCGTCTTCAACTGCGAGCGCAATTCAGGCGAGTCCGCATGCTTGTGCACCGTGACCGCGTGCTGCACCGCAGCCTCGAGGAGTTCGCCTTCCGAATCGGCGCATAGCGCAACCGAACACGCAATGTCGCTCGGGTATTCACGGCAATCGATGTAGACGCGGCTCATGGTAGTACTCCTCACATCAATGGATACACACGCGGTTCATGTCTGAACGATTCGACAGGCGAGCCTTTCGGATCGACTGAACCGATTGGTCATCGGACAATGCGTGCGCGGGAAAATGACGCGAAGTGCGTCAAACGGGGAGGTGTCAAAAAGTATAGGTCGCGGTGCGGCCAAGCGAGGCACCGCGCGGACGGAAATTGACGAAGGGGTTCGAAAGGAGAGCGTTGCACAATACGTCGCTCTTATGGATGCTCGGGCCGTGTCGCGAGCCTATGGGAGAATGCGGACGCCGCCTGACTCGGGCTTCGCATGTAACCGGTGTCCGGAACATCCATTCAATGTCATTCTCTCGATCGTTTGCCACGCATGTCGATTTTGTACGACCGTCATAGCGTCGCCGTGATCGGCGGCGGGCCCGCCGGACTCATGGCCGCCGAAGCGCTGGTGCAGCACGGCGTGCAAGTCGACGTCTACGATGCCATGCCTTCCGTCGGCCGCAAGTTTCTGATGGCCGGCAAAGGCGGGATGAACATCACCCATTCGGAGCCGCTCGACCGGTTCTTGACACGATATGGCAAGCGCAGCGCGCAGATTGCGCCGCTCGTCGAACGGTTCGCTCCCGACGCATTGCGCGCATGGACCAGCGAGCTCGGCGTGGACACCTTCGTCGGCAGCTCGGGGCGCGTGTTTCCGACCGATATGAAAGCCGCGCCGCTGCTGCGCGCATGGCTGCACCGCTTGCGGGAATCCGGCGTGCGTTTTCATATGCGGCACAAATGGGTCGGCTGGGATACCCCCAGCGGACGCGCGCGGCATGCGCTGCGTCTGCTGACGCCCGGCGGCGAACAGGTGCTGCACGCCGATGCGGTGATTCTCGCGCTCGGCGGCGGCAGTTGGCCGCGGCTCGGCTCGGACGCGTCATGGGTGCCGCTGCTGACCGAACGCAACATACCGGTCACTCCGCTCACCCCCTCCAACTGCGGCTTCGATGCGGACTGGACCGAACCCTTTCGCGAGCGCTTCGCCGGCCAGCCGGTGAAGGCGGTCGCGATCGTCGTGACGGACACCGACAGCCAGGTGCTGCGTCGGCAAGGCGAGTTCGTCATCACGACCACGGGGATCGAAGGCAGCCTCGTCTACGCGCTTTCCGCCGCGATTCGCGAACGCGTGCTTGCCGACGGCGCCGCGGTCATCCGGCTCGATCTCGCGCCGGGACTGTCCCATGAACGCGTGATCGACGAAGTCGTGCGGCCACGCGGCTCGCGCTCGATGTCGAGCCATCTGCAAAGCCGCATCGGCATCGCGGGCGTGAAGCTCGGCTTGCTGCACGAGTGCCTGTCGAAGAAGGACTTCTTCGATATCGAGCGGGTCGCGTACGCCATCAAGGCGCTGCCGTTGCGGCTCGTACGTGCGCGGCCGATCGAAGAGGCGATCAGCAGCGCGGGCGGCGTGCCATTCGAGGCACTGGATTCGCACCTGATGATTCGCGAACTGCCTGGCGTGTTTTGCGCGGGTGAAATGCTCGACTGGGAAGCGCCAACCGGCGGCTATCTGCTCACCGCCTGTTTCGCGAGCGGGCTTGCCGCAGGGCTCGGTGCGTTGAATCATCTCGCGAGCGTCGGGCGCTGACGGTGATGCACTTGCCCGCCGGCGCCTCACGCGCCGCTCAGCGGGTGCTTAGTGGGTGCTTAGCGGACTTTCAGACGCCATAGCGACGTCACTTCCGCCGCGCGCGCCGTGTGCAATGGGTCGGACGGATCGGTTGCCTTCGGATGACGCGGCCGGATCTCTTCGCGCCCCGCGACGGCAAGCCCTGCGCGATCGATCGCTGCGAGCAGATCGGCTCGGGTGCGCAAGCCGAGGTGCTCGGCGAAGTCGGACAGGATCAGCCAGCCTTCGCCGTCGGGCTCCAGATGGTCGGCAAGGCCGTTGAGAAAGCCGAGCAGCATGCGGCTCTCGTGATCGTAAATCGCGTACTCGATCGGCGATGCAGGCCGCGCCGGCAGCCACGGCGGATTGCACACGACAAGCGGCGCGCGGCCGGGTGGAAACAGATCCGCGTTGACGATCTCGACGCGCCCGGCATAGCCGAGCCGCACAAGATTCTCCTGTGCGCACGCGAGCGCGCGCGGGTCCTGGTCGGTGGCGACGATCTTCCTGACGCCACGCTTCGCGAGCACGGCGGCAAGCACACCGGTACCGGTGCCGATATCAAACGCGAGCGCTTGCGAAGGCAGCGGTGTGCGCGCAACCAGATCGATATATTCGCCGCGCACTGGCGAAAACACGCCGTAGTACGGGTGAATACGCGCGCCGAGCGCTAGAACGTCGACGCCCTTTTTGCGCCACTCGTGCGCACCGATCAACCCGAGCAACTCGCGCAGCGAGACCACCGACGTGTCAGCGCCGGGCGGACCGTAGGTTTCGGTACACGCCTGCTGCACGTCGGGCGCGCGACGCAGCGGAATCGTGTAATCGGCATCGAGCGGGATCAGCAACATGCCCAGTGTGCGCGCGCGTTGCGACTGCGCTTGCCGATGCAGGTTGAACGCGTCGAGTGGCGAAGTCGCGCGCTTCGGCGGCTTGCGTTCGAGCCGGCGCGTCATCGCTTGCAGCAGTTGGCGCGCGTTCTGGAAGTCACCGTGCCAAAGCAAGGCGGTGCCTTCGCAGGCGAGCCGATAGGCGGAATCGGCTGTCGTACGGTCGTCCGCCAGCACGACGCGCTTCGGCGGCGGCACGCCCGCCTCGGAGCGCCAGCGTGCCGAGCGTGGGCCATCGGCTTCGGGCCACGTGATGACGGGAATGTGAGGAAGATCAGCGGATGAGGTCATGGCTACTCGGAAGCAACGCCACGCATTATGCAGCAATGCGGTCGACGATTACGGCGGCGCAAACCGGAACGCCTCACATTCGGGCATCCCTGTAAGGCGATTCAAAGAACTGCGGGCAAAGGTTTGCTCTCTTCGGCGGCAGCCGTTTCAATCGCCAAGCGTAAGATGAGCGGCGAAAGTATCGATTCGGGACGCTCAAGGAAATCCCTTTAGACCGGCATCATTGCCCGCTCCAGACGCGTGAAGCTTATGAACGAACGATTGGCGCACCGCAACGCGATACCGCAGAAGGCGGCGGGAAACGCGCTCACGCATTTGCAGCGGCTCGAAGCCGAGAGCATCGACATCATGCGCGAGGCGATCGCGGATGCAGAGAATCCGGTGATGCTGTATTCGATCGGCAAGGACAGCTCGGTGCTGCTGCATCTGGCCATGAAGGCGTTTTATCCGTCGAAGCCGCCGTTCCGTCTGCTGCATGTCGACACTACATGGAAATTCCGCGACATGTACGCGTTCCGCGACCAGGCCGTGGCGCGGCTCGGTCTCGATCTGCTGATCTATCAGAACCCGGAAGCGCTGGAAAAACGCATCAATCCGTTCGATCACGGCTCGGCCATTCATACGGATATCTGGAAGACACAAGGCCTGAAGCAGGCGCTGGACACATTCGGCTTCGACCTGGCATTCGGCGGCGCGCGCCGCGACGAGGAAAAATCACGCGCGAAGGAACGCATTTTCTCGTTTCGCTCGGCGCAGCACCGATGGGATCCGAAGATGCAGCGCCCCGAACTCTGGCGCCTGTACAACGGGCGCAAGAATCGAGGCGAGAGCATGCGCGTCTTCCCGATCTCGAACTGGACCGAACTCGATATCTGGCAATACATCTACCTGGAGAATATTCCGCTCGTACCGCTCTATTTCGCCGCCGTTCGGCCGGTGGTCGAGCGCGACGGTTTGCTGATCATGGTCGATGACGACCGGATGCCGCTCAAGCCCGGCGAGCAGCCGACAATGTGCAGCGTCCGCTTTCGCACACTCGGGTGCTACCCGCTTACCGACGCCATCGAGAGCACCGCGACGACCTTGCCTCAGATCATTCAGGAAATGCTGTTGACGAAAACCTCCGAGCGTCAGGGGCGCCTGATCGACCACGATTCGAGCGGCTCGATGGAGAAGAAAAAGCAGGAAGGCTATTTCTGATGGCACATGTATCGAACCTGATCGCCGAGGACATCGAGCAATATCTGGAAGCGCACCAGCACAAGGGACTGCTACGCTTCATCACCTGCGGCAGCGTCGACGACGGCAAGAGCACGCTGATCGGACGTCTGCTCTATGAGTCGAAAATGCTGTTTGCCGATCAGCTGGCCGCGCTCGAAGCCGATTCGAAAAAGGTCGGCACGCAGGGCGGAGCGCTCGACTTTGCACTGCTCGTCGACGGGCTCGCGGCAGAGCGCGAACAAGGCATCACGATCGATGTCGCGTATCGCTTCTTCTCGACGGATCGACGCAAGTTCATCGTTGCCGATACACCCGGCCACGAGCAATACAACCGCAACATGGTGACCGGCGCGTCGACGGCGGATGTCGCGATCCTGATCGTCGATGCGCGCAAGGGGTTGCTCACGCAAACCCGCCGCCACAGCTACATCGTGTCGCTGCTTGGCATCCGGCACGTCGTGCTCGCGATCAACAAGCTCGATCTGGTCGATTACTCGAAAGACGTATTCGATCGCATCGTCGACGAATACCGTGCATTGGCGGCACAGACAAGTATTGCCCACGTGGTTGCCATTCCGATGTCGGCGCTCAATGGAGACAACGTCACGGTTCCAAGCGAGCGCACGCGGTGGTACCACGGGCCGACGCTGATGGCTTACCTCGAAACGGTGGAGATCGGCGACGATGCGGCGCAGTCGGGCGCGTTCCGTATGCCGGTTCAGTGGGTCAATCGGCCCAATGCGGATTTTCGCGGCTTCTCGGGTCGCGTGGTGGGCGGCACCCTGCGGCGAGGCGCGCGGGTGCGGGTGCTGCCGTCGGGACGTGAAAGCACCGTCGAGCGGATCGTGACGTTCGATGGCGACCTCGAGCAGGCGGTGACGGGCCAATCGATCACGGTCACGCTGACCGACGAGATCGATATCAGCCGCGGCGACATGCTGTGTGCCGCCGACGCGCCCGCGTCGGTCGCCGACCAGTTCGAGGCCAACGTCGTCTGGATGAGCGACGAGCCGATGCTGCCAGGCCGGAAGTACCTGATGAAGCTGGGCGCGAAGACTGTGGGTTTGTCGATCGGCCCGCTCAAGTACAAGGTCAACGTCAATACGATGGAGCGTCTGCCGGCAAAAACGCTGGAGCTGAACGAAATCGGCGTCTGCAATCTGCATGTCGATCAGGGCATTGCGTTTGATGCTTACCAGGAGAATCGCGATACCGGCGGCTTTATCATCATCGACCGGCTATCGAATGCGACGGTGGGCGCCGGCATGCTGCACTTTGCGTTACGCCGATCGCAGAACGTCCATTGGCAAGCGCTCGAGATCAATAAGGACGCGCGCGCACGGCTCAAGGGGCAAACGCCGGCGGTGGTCTGGTTGACGGGCCTATCGGGCGCCGGCAAATCCACGATCGCGAACCTTGTGGAGAAGAAGCTTCATGCGTTGGGACGGCATACGTATCTGCTCGACGGTGATAACGTCCGGCATGGTCTCTGTATGGATCTTGGGTTCACCGAGGTCGATCGCGTGGAAAACATACGTCGCGTGGGTGAAGTGGCGAAGCTGATGGTCGATGCCGGGCTGATCGCGCTGGTGTCGTTTATTTCGCCATTCCGGGCGGAACGCGAAACCGCACGTGGTCTGGTTGCGGATGGTGAGTTTGTCGAAGTGTTTGTCGACACGCCGCTCGCGGTGGCGGAGCGGCGCGATCCGAAGGGGTTGTACAAGAAGGCGCGCCGGGGTGAGCTGAAAAACTTTACCGGGATTGATTCGGCGTATGAGCCGCCAGAGAACCCGGAACTGCATATCGATACAACGAAGCTCACGCCGGAGGAAGCGGCGGAGAAGATTGTGGCGTATCTGTGTGAGGATCAGCGGCGGGATTCGGGCGGCGTGCGCTCGTAGGTCAACTCAGGACCCGAAACGCAAAAAGGGTTACAGGAAAAATCCCTGTAACCCTTTGATGTGGTGCCGAGTGTCTGACTCGAACAGACGACCTACCGCTTACCTTACCACTACGACTTTCGCCGCCTAACGTTTGTGGTCTGGACTATCCCTTAGCCATAGCGAACGCCTTAGGCTCCCCCCGTCTAGTCTCTACACCTTCTTGCGTCAGCAAGCTTGGCTCGGGATTGGCATAGCCCGTGAAGGCGTTAGCTTTCCCCGAATTTGAGGGGTTCTACTCCCATCGTTTCCGACAGGGCACTCGTGTGTGTTCAAGGCGGTTGCTCTACCAACTGAGCTAACCCGGCGAAGCGCACGATTATACCCCATGTGCGCTAACGCATGCCCACCGGCCTTGAGCGATCGTTCTTCCGCTACGCGATACGAGCGAAATTAGTCTACTATCACCAGCAGCTTCACATGCCTTGTCACACCGACGGCTAAGCGTACATTACAGTGCGGTTACGATCCGGAGGGCAGCGTGTCATGCCAGCTTCACTGATCGCCTACTGCGGCCCCGCAGCCATTCCTCAAGACTTCTGGCTGCGCTGGAATACCGATCCGTTGTTGCTCGCGGCGCTTGCCGCCCTGGCATTCGTCATCGCCCGCGGCCGCTCGGCCGATGCAAGCGCCGGCTGGGCGGCGCTTGCGCTGATGGTCGTCGTATTCGTCTCGCCGCTGTGCGCGTTGTCGTCCGCGTTGTTCTCGGCGCGCGTCACCCACCACATCATCCTGATCGCCGCCGTCGCGCCTCTGCTCGCGCGTGCGTTCCCGCTCCCCCACTTGCCTTGGCCACCGCTTGCGCCGGTGGTCGCTGCTCATGCCATCGTCGTCTGGCTCTGGCATGCACCCGGGCCCTATGCCTGGGCTCTGGCCACCGTGCCCGCCTACTGGCTGATGCAGGTCACATTACTCGGCAGTGCATGGTTAATGTGGCGCAGCATCCTTGCGCCGTGGGTCCAGACCGGCGCCGCATTGATGGCGCTGGTCGCGACGATCGGGCAGATGGGCCTGCTCGGCGCGCTGATCGTCTTCTCACCGCGGCCGCTCTATGTCGTGCATTTCGCCAGCACGGCCGCATGGGGCCTCACCCCGCTCGCCGATCAGCAACTGGCCGGCTTACTGATGTGGGTGCTCGCGATGATCCCCTATCTCGCTGCGGGACTCTGGATCACCTGGTCCTCGCTGCGCGCGAGGGAGCCCGCCCTGTGACAACCGCCCTGAAATTCATCCATCTGGCCGCGATCGCGATCTGGTCGGGCGGACTCATCGTGCTGCCGCTGCTGTTCTGGCAACGGCGCACGCTCACGGTTGGCCCCGAACTCGACCGGCTGCACCGCATCACGAGGCTTGTCTATGTCGAGCTGACCTCTCCGGCTGCGTTCATCGCGATCGCAAGCGGCACGGCGCTGATCTTCCTGCAGGCCACCTTCGTCGAATGGTTCTCAGTGAAGATGGTGCTCGTCGGCATCATGGCGATGCTGCATGTCGTCGCGGGCCTCGTCCTCCATCATCTGTTCCTGCCCGACGGACACTTCAGCCGGCCTGCGTCGATTGCACTGGCAACGGCCTATGTGCTCGTGATCGTCGCGATCATCTGGGTCGTACTGGCCAAGCCGCACATCCCGTCAAACACGTTCGCCCCGCATCTGTTCGAGCCAGGCGGCCTCGCCCGCTGGCTACATCAGTCCTTCGGCGAAACCAGAATGCCGACGCCATGATCGAACACGAGCTTGCCTCCATGCCAGCCGGCGAAGCCCGTCATCACCGAGGCGAGGATCGACAGCGCGAGCCCGTGCGGCAGCACCTCGGCGGGATAGAAAAGGCGCAGCCCCCAGTTGGCGCCCGCGATCGCGACCAGTGTCATGGCGGCCACGGCATGCGACCAGCTGGCCTCCCGCAAGCGGATGCCGCGCACCAGCAACAGCTCGGCCGTGCCGACGAGGCTCGCGCCCACGCCGCTCCAGAATGCAAAGCCGGCGGCCCACAGACCCGCCCTCACCCAGAACGGATCGCCCGACCACCAGTAGATGACATCGACGCCCAGCGTGGCGACCACGAAGGCAATCGGGAAGTGCACCATCATCACGTGAATCGGGTGCCCCACAAGCGCGACGGCCGAGCCCGCATCGAGCCTCAGCAGTTCGAGCACCACCTCGCTCCTGGTCTGGTGTCCGGAATCGCCGTTCTTTGCCATGGTCAATGCCCGCCGCGTCGAAGATGTGATGCTTCAAGCCATCATAGTGCGTGGCGTGTGCCGGTCCAAGCCGGATCGCTCGCGGCGCTGTCCGGCTGCGCCGGTCCGCTCTCGACGCTGTCGCCGTCCGGGCCCGCTGCCGCTTCGATCGCCGCGCTATGGTGGGTGATGCTGACCGGCGCGGCCGTGCTGTTCGCGCTGGTGCTCGTGCTGTTCTTCCTTGTGATGCGGCGACCGGGCTGGGGCTCGGGCGTGTCGCCCGCGCGCTGGGTCGTGCTGGGCGGGCTCGTGCTGCCCGCAATAGTCCTGATTCCGCTGATCGGCTATGCGCTCTATGCCGGCGAACGGCTGCTGCCGCTGCCGGGCCGCACGACGCCGCCGCGCATCGAAGCCATCGCGCAGCAATGGAGCTGGACCTTCCGCTATCCCGATGCGGGCGGGCTCGAAACGAAGAACGTGCTGCAACTGCCGGCCGGCACGCCTGTCGACATCGTGGTCACGAGCCAGGACGTCGTGCATGCGTTCTGGGTCCCGCGCCTTGCCGGCAAGATCGACGCGATCCCCGGCCATGAGACGCACCTGCGCGTGCAGGCCGATCAGCCGGGCCAGTACGAAGGGCTATGCAACCAGTTCTGCGGATTCGGCCACGCAGGGATGCACTTCACGGTGATCGTCGATCGTCCTGAAGACTTTTCCGCCGCCCTCAAAGAGGCGGCCTCCGCCGCGGAGGTGAAAAAATGAGTGTGCCCGTCGAGCCTCCGTCACAGCGCATGAACGCGCTGCGGCTGCATCGCCAGCTGGCCGCGATATGGGCCACGGGGCCCGGCGTGCAGCGGCTCGCCGCAGTGAACCATAGCGTGATCGGCATGCGCATGATGATCACGTCGTTCGTGTTCTTCGCGATCGCTGGCATTCTCGGCATGTTGACGCGCGTGCAGCTCGCTAGCCCGCGTGCGACCTTCATGGATGCGGAGACCTACAACCAGGTCTTCACGATGCATGGCTCGATGATGCTGTTCCTGTTCGCGATTCCGATGGTGGAGAGCTTCGCGGTCTATCTCACCCCGAAGATCCTCGGCACGCGCGACTTCGCCTTTCCACGGCTCACGGCTTACGGATACTGGTGCTACCTGTTCGGCGGCACGATCCTGACCGTGGCGCTTATCATGCATGTCGCCCCCGACGGCGGCTGGTTCATGTACACGCCGCTCAGTTCCAACGTCTATACGCCGGGCATCAACGCCGACGTCTGGCTGCTCGGCGTCACGTTCGTCGAGATCTCGGCGCTCTCGCTTGCGATGGAGATCGTCGTGTCGATCCTCAAGATGCGCGCGCCGGGTATGTCGCTGGACCGCATGCCGATCTTCGCGTGGTACATCCTCGTGACGGCCATGATGATGATCGTGGCCTTTCCGCCGCTGATCCTCGGCTCGATCATGCTCGAGGTCGAGCGCGCCTTCGGCCTGCCGTTCTTCGACCCGCGCCGCGGCGGCGACCCGCTGCTGTGGCAGCACCTGTTCTGGCTGTTCGGCCACCCGGACGTCTACATCATCTTCCTGCCGATGGCGGGCGTGCTGTCGACCATCATCCCCGTGTTCGCGAGGCGGCCGCTGGTTGGCTACCGGACCATCGTCGTCGCGATCATCGCGCTTGCGTTCCTGAGCTTCGGCATCTGGGTGCACCACATGTTCACGGTCGGCATTCCGCATCTGGCGCTTGCGTTCTTCTCGGCGGGCTCGGCGATCGTGGCGGTACCGACCGCGATCCAGTTCTTCGCGTGGCTCGCCACGCTGTCGCACGGCCGGCCACGCTGGGATGTGCCGATGCTGTACATCTTCGGCTTCTTTTTCGTGTTCACCGCGGGCGGGCTGACCGGCGTGATGCTCGCGATCGTGCCGTTCGACTGGCAGGCGCACGACACCTATTTCGTCGTCGCGCATATGCACTACGTGGTGGCCGGCGCCCTCGCGTTTCCGATGCTGGCGGCGTTCTATTACTGGCTGCCGCTGCTGACCGGGCGCACCGCCGTGTACAAGCTGTCACTGCCTGCCTTCTGGCTCGTCTTCATCGGCTTCAACATGACGTTCTTCCTGATGCACCTGACCGGCCTGCTCGGCATGCCGCGGCGCATCTTCACCTACAGCGGCGAGGAAGGCTGGAACGGGCTTAACCTGCTGTCCTCGGTAGGTGGCTTCATCATGACAATCGGCTTTGCGCTGGTCGCGATCGACATCATCGTGCAACTGCGCTTCGGCCGACGCGTGCGGCGCAATCCGTGGGATTCGACGACGCTGGAGTGGGCCATGCAGATTCCTCCCGCGCCCTACGCGTTTGCGTCGCTCCCGCGCGTCGGCACGGAAACGGATGGCATCGGTGCGGGCCAACTCGCCGTGTCCCTGGCGCGCGGCGAAGGTTATCTCGGTTTTACACGCAACGGCTGGCAGGAAACGCTGGGCGTGCACATGACGTCGGGCGAGCCCGAACAGCTGATCGTGCTGCCGAACCCGACGTACCTGCCGCTTTTCACCGCACTCATGACCGGCGCCGCAGTGCTCGCGATGCTCTTCAAGTTCTATCTGCTGGCCGCGGCGCTCGCCGTCGCGACGCTCGGCATGTTCGTCTTCGCCGGCCAGAGCGCGGGACTGCCGCGTGACTATGGTCCGCTGCCGGTCGGTCGTGGCGTCAGCGTGCCGCCGCATACCGAAGTGGCCAACGCACCGTCCTGGCTGGCGCTTGTCTGTGCGCTGGTCGCGAACGGCACGCTGTTCACGTCGCTGATATTCGGCACGTTCTATCTCTGGATCGCCGCGCCCAACTGGCCCGCTGCCGTGACGCCGCAGCCGAGCAGCCTGCTCGCATTCGTCACGGTCGTAGGGCTCGCCGTCGCGGCGGCGGCCGCGCGCGGCTCGCTGCGCAGCGCCGCGGCGGGCAGCAAGCCGCACGGCTGGATCGCGCTCGCCGCGCTAGCGCTGGTCGTGGCGCTTGCCGCCGATGTCTCCCTGATCGCCGGTGTCACGCCCAGTCCGCGCGAGCATGCGCTTGGTGCGACAGCCGCCGCGTTGCTCAGCTATGTCGCGCTGCACGCCGGTATCGGACTGCTGTTCCTTCTCAGCAACCTGCTGCGCTTCGGTGCGGGCTTCATCTCGCCGCGCCGGCTGACCGACCTGCGCCTGTCGCGTGTGTGGCTTGACTACACGACGGTGACCGCGATCATCGCGCTCGGCCTCGTGCTTGCGCTGCCCGGACTCGTTGCGATGCTGGGGGCACGGCCATGAACGGACACCCGCTCCCGCCGCGGCGTCTGTGGTGGCTGGCCGTTGGCTTCACGATCTGGTGTCTCGCGCTCGTGATCCTGTACGCACTGCACGCGATCGGTTGCGCGTTCGGCTGGTCGACGGGTCCGTTGCGCCTGAGCCTCGCGATCGTGCTGCTCGTGCATCTCGTCGCGATCGGCTGGCTGTGGCGCTATCGCGCCACCGCGAGGCGCGACCCTGGACCGGAGCCCATCAGCACGTTTCTGCGCACCGTCGTCATCTGGACCTTGATAGCGGCCCTGGCCGCCACCGTCATCACATTCGGGCCCGCGCTGCTGTTGACTACCTGTATCTGAAGCAGCGCCGGGCGACGCGGTGCATGGAGGACCTGCGGCGGATGGCCGTGGCGAGCGGATCAGCCTGTTCGCGAGAGCCGGCGCCGCGTAGGCCGTCCGTACGCGGAAAACGAGGACCCAGCTGGACCAAAGGTGGCCCCAATTTGCTGCCGGAATAGAGGGGATTTCATGCGGTATCGCGATTTCGTGCGCAAGGCCATCTGGTCTGCCATCTATCTGCTGTTCATTCTCGCCCCGCTGTTCGCGCTGCTCGCGGGCGATCTGCCGCCCGCCCGGAATTTCGGCACCGAGTTCTCGGTCGCGCTCGGCTACTCCGGTCTCGCGATGATGGGGCTGCAATTCGGCCTCACCGCACGTTTTCGACACGTGACCGAACCGTGGGGCGAGGACGTCATCTATCACTTCCATCGACGTGTCTCGCTGCTGGCCGTCGGTCTCGTCGTGGTGCATCCGCTGATCCTGATCGCCATCCGCTCGGAATCGCTCGCGATGCCGGACTCGATCTGGGATATCCCTTGGGGTGCCCGCTTTGCCGTGCTGTCGATCGGTGCGCTCATCGTGCTCGTGGTGACGGCCCTGTGGCGCAAGCAGCTGAAAATCCGTTACGAAATCTGGCATCTGTCCCATATCGTGCTCGCGCTGACCGCGATCGGCGCGGGCATGCTGCATATGGTCGGCTGGGGCTTCTACCTCGCCGATCCGCTCAAGCGAACCCTGTGGATCGGCATGACGATCTTCTGGATCGCGTTGCTGCTCTATGTGCGCATCATCAAGCCGGTCTTCATGCTGCGGCGGCCCTATCGCATCGTCGAGGTGCGCATGGAGCGCGGCGACACGACGACGCTCGTCATGCGGCCCGAAGGGCACGCGGGGTTCCGCTTCAAGCCGGGCCAGTTCGGCTGGCTGACGCTATGGGCTAGCCCGTTCCGCATTACCGGGCACCCGTTCTCGTTCTCGTCGAGTGCCGAGGCGCCGGATGGGCGCGTCGAAATGACGATCCGCAATCTCGGCGACTTCACGAGCGCCGTCAAAACGGTCACGGCCGGGCAGCGCGTGTATCTCGACGGCCCGTATGGGGCGTTCACGATCGGCAACCCGACCGATATGCACGTGCTGATCGCAGGCGGCATCGGCATCACGCCGATGATGAGCATGATCCGCACGCTCGCCGACCGCGGCGACAGGCGTCCGCTGGTGTTGCTCTATGGCGGCAAAGACTGGGAGTCGCTTACGTTCCGCGACGAGCTTGACGCGCTAAGGACGCGGCTCGACCTGAAGATCGTCTATGTTCTCTCGAATCCGCCCAACGCCTGGACGGGAGAAACGGGCCGCATCAACGCAGACGTCTTCAGGCGTCACCTGCCGCCCGAGTACACCGACCACGAGTACTTCATTTGCGGGCCGGATGTCATGATGGACGCGATCGAAACCGCGCTGGGCAAGATGAAAGTGCCGATCGCCCGGTATCATTCCGAGCGCTACAGCTTCGTGTAGGAGAAGTCGCCATGCGCCGCTTGCTAGCTGATCGCCTGGTGGTTGCCACAGGTGTGATTGTGGTTGTGCTCGCGCTCGTGTTCGCATTCGTGCGAGTGCTTGCATCGCACTGAACGGGAGGAAGAACCGGCGCCTCGTATGCCTGCCGGTTCTGTCTGTTGCACGAACGCCGCCCGGTAGAACCTCTATTTCACGACCTTGAGGTGACCCCGTCCACCTTTGGCGCCGTCATCGTCCGGACGCGGGTCCCCGTCGGTCTGCGCGTCGGACTCGGATTGCGCACGGGTTTGCGCGCCACCAGCATGGTCCGCATCCGGCTTCGCCGCGGCCTGCTGCGCAGGGTTATCGACGGCCTCGGCCGGCAGATGATCGGCGTCGGCTTCTGAATCGGTCGCCTCGCCGCCCGCCGAATCCACCGGAAACGCCATGCCCTGTCCGTTCTCACGCGCGTAAATGGCCAGCACGTTCGCCACCGGCACTTCGATCTTATGCGACTTGCCGGAGAACCGCGCGCTGAACTCGATCCAGTCATTGCCCATCTGCAACTGGCTGGTCGCCTCGAAGCTGATGTTCAGCACGATTTCGTTGTCGCGCACGAATTGACGCGGCACACGTGTCTGATTGTCGACCCGCACCGCGATATGTGGCGTATAGCCGTTATCGGTGCACCACTCGTACAGCGCACGCAACAGGTACGGCTTCGTGGAAATTTCTTGCATCAACAGTCCTCATGCCGGGCGGGCGGCCGCGGCAGCGGTGTCGCGGCGCTCGCCCTCGCCCAAACTCAACGGCGCATCACCTTTTCCGACGGCGTCAGCGCTTCGATATAGGCCGGACGGCTAAAGATACGTTCGGCGTATTTCATCAGCGGCGCGGCGTTCTTCGACAGCTCGATTCCATAGTGGTCGAGGCGCCACAACAGCGGCGCGATCGCGACGTCGAGCATCGAAAATTCTTCGCCGAGCATGTACTTGTTCTTCAGGAAAATCGGCGCAAGTTGCGTCAGACGGTCGCGAATGGCGAGGCGCGCTTTCTCATGATTCTTTTCGGCTGCCTTGCCCTTCTCATTTTCAAGCGTGCCGACATGCACGAACAGTTCCTTCTCGAAGTTGAGCAGGAACAGGCGCGCGCGGGCGCGCTGCACCGGATCGGCCGGCATCAGTTGCGGGTGCGGAAAGCGCTCGTCGATGTACTCGTTGATGATGTTTGATTCATACAGGATCAGATCACGCTCAACGAGAATCGGCACCTGCCCATACGGATTCATCACCGCGATGTCTTCCGGCTTGTTGAACAGGTCAACGTCGCGGATTTCGAAATCCATGCCCTTCTCGAACAGCACCAGCCGGCAACGCTGGGAGAATGGGCACGTAGTGCCGGAGTACAGAACCATCATTTTTACGTTTCCTCAAAAAGCTGAAGGGCCAGCACGCGGAAAAGCCGTCACACAGTTTCCCCGTGCGGTTTTTCCTTGCGCCAGCCCCACACCCGCTACGGTGTGTTTATTTGATATCTTTCCAATACGCGGCGTTCAGTCGCCAGGCGAAAAAGCTCAACAGACCGAGGAACAGAAGCACCCACACACCGAGCTGCTGGCGGAACTTCTGGGTCGGCTCGCCCATCCACGACAGATACGCGACAAGATCGGCCACAGCCGAATCATAATCTACCGGCGACATCGTCCCCGGCGTGACCTGCTGGTAACCGGCGAACGTGCGCACCTTTTCCCCGGTCCGCTCGTCGGTTTCCTCCTCGAACTTCGCGGTGCGCTCGCCCTGCAACTGCCACAGCACATTCGGCATGCTCACATTCTCGTACACGAGATTGTTCCAGCCGGTCGGCCGCGTATCGTCGCGGTAAAAGCCGCGCAGGTACGAATAGAGCCAGTCACGGCCGTGCGCCCGCGAGATGACGGAGAGATCCGGCGGCGCCGCGCCGAACCACGCCTTCGCGTCGTCCGGGCGCATCGCGATCGACATCGTGTTGCCGATCTTGTCCGTCGTGAACATCAGGTTTTGCTCGATTTCCTTCTGCGAAATGCCGAGTTGCTGCAGCGCGCTGAACCGCACCAGGTTCGCGGAATGGCAACCCATGCAATAGTTTACAAAGATTTGCGCGCCATGTTGCAACGAAGCAAAATTGTCCGCGTTATCCGGCGCCCGGTCGAGCGGAATATTTTCCTGCGCAGTAACCGGAGCGGCCGCCAGCCCACCCAGCGTCGCGCCAATCAGCGCGAGTATCGAAAGTAGTCTTTTCATGTTCGGGTTCTCCTCGCGTGGCATTCAGTGGGGTTTGAACCGCACTCGTTCGGGCGGCTGCTTGAAACGGCCAAGCGGTGTCCAGAACGGCATGCCGAGGAAAAACGCGAAGTAGACCAGCGCGCAGATCTGCGCGATCAGCGTGGCCGCCGGTGACGGTGGCCGCGTGCCGAGGAACCCGAGCGTCAGGAACGCCAGCACGAAGATCGCGTAGAAGACCTTGTGAAACAGCGGCCGGTAGCGGATCGACTTGACCGGCGACCGGTCGAGCCACGGCAGGAAGAATAGCGACACCACCGCGCTGCCCATCACGACCACGCCCCAGAACTTCGATTCGGTGAAGTGCATCGCGAGCACGACCAGCACCGCGAGCACCGGCAAGCCGACGCGCCATTTGCCGCGCGCGCGGGCGAGCGCGAGCAGACCGAGCAGCACGACGACGATCATCAGCACGATCTTGAAGGGATCGGTGGTCGCGCGCAGCATCGCGTAGAACGCGGTGAAGTACCAGACCGGGGCGATTTCCGGCGGTGTCTGCAGCGGATTGGCCGGCACGAAGTTGTTGGCTTCGAGGAAATAGCCGCCCATTTCCGGCGCAAAGAAGATGATCGCCGCGAACACGATCAGGAAGATGCACACGCCCATGAAATCGTGCACCGAGTAGTACGGGTGGAACGGAATGCCGTCGAGCGGAATGCCGTTCTCGTCCTTTTTCGCCTTGATCTCGATGCCGTCCGGGTTGTTCGACCCGACTTCGTGCAGCGCGACGACATGCGCGATCACGAGGCCGATCAGCACCAGCGGAATCGCGATCACGTGGAACGCAAAAAAGCGGTTCAACGTGACGTCGGACACGACGTAGTCGCCGCGAATCCACAGCGACAGGTCCGGGCCGATAAACGGAATGGCCGAAAAGAGGTTAACGATCACCTGCGCGCCCCAGTACGACATTTGCCCCCACGGCAGCAGGTAGCCGAAGAACGCCTCGGCCATCAGGCACAGAAAAATCGCGCAGCCGAAGATCCACACCAGTTCGCGCGGCTTGCGGTACGACCCGTACAGCAGCCCGCGGAACATATGCAGATACACGACCACGAAGAACATCGACGCGCCGGTCGAGTGCATATAGCGGATCAGCCAGCCCCACGGCACCTCGCGCATGATGTATTCGACCGATGCGAACGCGAGCGTTGCGTCGGGCTTGTAGTTCATCGTGAGGAAAATGCCGGTGACGATCTGGTTGACCAGCACGAGTAGCGCGAGCGAACCGAAGAAGTACCAGAAGTTGAAGTTCTTCGGTGCGTAGTACTCGGAAACGTGAGCCTTCCACGTCGACGTCATCGGGAAGCGCCGGTCGATCCAGCCGACAAGTCCGGACGTGTTCTCCACATCTTTTTCGGTCGTCGCCATTTACGCTTCTCCTTTCTCGTCCTTGCCGATCACGAGCGTGTCGCCCACGAACATGAAAGGCGGGATGTCGAGGTTCTGCGGCGCAGGTTTATTCTTGAAGACGCGGCCGGCCAGGTCATACGTCGAACCGTGGCACGGGCACAGGAAACCACCTGGCCAGTCGTCCGGAAGATTGGGCTGCGCGCCCTCCTGGAAACGCGGTGTCGGTGTGCAACCCAAGTGGGTGCACACCGCTACGGCAACGAGAATGTGCTTGCGTTCGGGCCGTGAGCGGAACTCGTTCTTCGCGTACTCCGGCATCGGCATCGAAAACGGATTGTTGGAATGCGGGTCGGCGACTTCGTTGTCAGCCTTCTGCACGTCGGCCAGCATCCGGTCAGTGCGGTTGAGAATCCACACTGGCTTGCCGCGCCACGCGACCGTCATCATCTCGCCGGACTTCAGATTGCTGATATCGACCTGGACCGGCGCACCCGCTGCTCTGGCCCTTTCGGATGGTGCAAATGAACTAACAAAGGGTATTACGGTGGCGACTCCTCCGATGCCACCTGTTACGGTCGTCGCGATCAGCCAGGTACGACGGCTGCCGTCGACGCGTCCATCTTCCTTGTCTCGCATCACACGCCCCACTTCTAAGTTGGATTTTTTTCCTTCCGTCGCTTCTACCGCCGCTAGTTTGCTCGAATGGAGTCGCCATTTACAAGGCCCGATAACCAAAAACCGCACGAAGTTATTGATAAATCAGGGTATTCCCGCACAGTTTGCAAACATTTTAGCGATGCGGATTTAAGTATTTCCTTCGTTTTGTATTTACCCGCTTTGCATGCGGCGTGATGCGCCGCTTCGCATGTTTTTGACTGCTTCGGACTGGTTTTGTCGCAACTAGACCGGATTATGAATATCGATAAAGAGGTGCTCGAGATTAAACGCCTCGGACAGGTGCGAACCGAGCGCCTGCACACCGAAGCGCTCAGTCGCGTGGTGCCCCGCGGCCGCGAACGCGACGCCGCTTTCCGCCGCCATATGCGTGTTCTGCTCGGAAATTTCGCCAGTCAGGTAGACGTCCGCGCCGGCGTCGATCGCGGCGTCGAAATAGCCCTGCGCGGCGCCGGTGCACCATGCGACGCGACGCAGTTCCTGGTCCGGATCGCCGAGCACGAGCGGCGTGCGGCCCAAGGTTTGCTCGACCTGTGCCGAGAAATGCGCGAGCGTGATCGGCATCGGCAGCGTGGTCATCCAGCCGATGTCGTTGTCCCCGAAGCGCGCGTCGCCGATCAGGCCCAGTTTCGCGCCAAGCTGCGCGTTATTGCCGTAGACCGGATGGTCGTCGAGCGGCAGGTGATACGCGAACAGGTTAATGTCGTTCGCCAGCAGCAGTTTCAGGCGGTGGTACTTGCGCCCGGTAATCTGCGGCGCTTCGTTGCGCCAGAAGTAGCCGTGATGCACGAGCACCGCGTCCGCGCCCCACTCGTGCGCGGCCTCGAGAAACGCCAGCGACGCGCTCACGCCGGTTGCGATTTTCTCGACCTTGCGGCGCCCTTCGACCTGCAGTCCATTCGGGCAATAGTCCTTGAACCGTGAGGCTTCGAGAACGTTGTTCAAGTACAATTCCAATTCGATCCGATCCATATAAACCTCTAATTTTCCAGATGCTCAGACGCTTTTGGCTGTTGTTCGCCCAGGCGGTGACGGTACTGCTCGCGCTGATGTTCATCATCGCGACACTCAAACCGCAATGGCTGCAGCGACAAGGGCAATTCGGCAAGCAGCTTGCCGAACCGATCGTCGCGCTACGCGAAGTGGCGCCGGGGATCGGCAGCGGCAAGCTGGAGAGTTCCTATGCCGACGCCGCCCAGAAAGCCATGCCCGCGGTGGTCAACGTATTCTCCAGCAAGGACGGATCGCTCCCGCCCGACCCGCGCGCGAAAGACCCGCTCTTCCGCTACTTCTTTGGCGACCGTAACCGCCGCCAGCAGGAGCAACCGGCCGCGAATCTGGGCTCAGGCGTGATTGTGAGTTCGGAAGGCTACATTCTAACGAACCAGCACGTCGTGGACGGCGCGGATCAGATCGAAATCGCGCTCGCGGACGGCCGCACGAGCGAAGCGAAGGTCATCGGCGTCGATCCGGAAACCGATCTGGCGGTGCTGAAGGTCAATATGACCAATCTGCCGACCATTACGCTTGGCCGCATGGACCAGACGCGCGTCGGCGACGTCGTGCTCGCGATCGGCAACCCGTTCGGCGTCGGTCAGACCGTGACGATGGGCATCGTCAGCGCGCTCGGGCGCAACCACCTCGGCATCAATACCTTCGAGAACTTCATTCAGACCGACGCGCCGATCAATCCCGGCAACTCCGGCGGCGCGCTGGTCGATATTCACGGCAACTTGCTCGGCATCAACACGGCGATCTATTCCCGCTCGGGCGGCTCGCTCGGCATCGGCTTTGCGATTCCCGTGTCGACCGCGCGCAGCGTGCTGGAAAGCATCATCACCACCGGCACGGTCACGCGCGGCTGGATCGGCGTCGAGCCGCAGGATGTGACGCCTGAAATCGCCGAATCGTTCGGGCTTGAGCAGAAGACCGGCGCGATCGTCGCAGGCGTGCTGAAGGGCGGCCCGGCGGACAAGGCGGGCATCAAGCCCGGCGACATTCTAGTTGGCGTGAATGGCCAGGATATTACCGATACGACGCGTCTTCTGAACGTGATCGCGCAAATCAAGCCCGGCACCGGTGCGAAGGTGCATCTGGTGCGCAAGAACAAGGAACTGGATCTGACGGTGATGATCGGCAAACGCCCGCCGCCGCCGAAGCAGTCGCCATCCGATGACGAGGATCAGGGCGACGACGGCGGCTAAGGCGCCGCGGGCTGGGCGGGTGCGGCTCCGCAGCTGCGGGTGATGCAGGGACGGCTACGACGGTGAGTTTGAGTTGCAGGCGGCCCAATGTGGCACAGAGCGGGCTCGCAGTGGACACATAGCGGGGGCAACCCCGCGCGTCACGGAGCCGCGTTGCCTTCGCCCTCTTTCGCGGCTTCCACAGCCGGCTTGTTGACAAAGAACCGCGCCGCGATGATGCCCGCCTCGTACAACACAATCAGCGGGACCGCGAGAATCAGCTGCGAAAACACGTCCGGCGGCGTCACGACCGCGGACACGATAAACGCGCCGACCACCACATACGGGCGAATCTGCTTGAGCTTTTGCACCGTCAGCACGCCCATGCGCACCAGCAGCACGACGACAATCGGCACCTCGAACGTAACGCCGAACGCGAGGAACATCGTCAGCACGAAGCTCAGGTAGTTGTCGATATCCGTGGTCATTTCCGCGCCCAGCGGTGCGTTGTAGTGCGCCATCACACGGAAGATGGTCGGAAACACGACAAAGTACGCGAACGCCATGCCGCACAGGAATAGCACGTAGCTGCTGCTAACGAGCGGCATCACGAGCTTTTTCTCATGCTGATAGAGCCCTGGCGCCACGAATGCCCAGATCTGGTACAGCACGATCGGCAGCGCGATCACGAACGCGACGAGCATCGTCACTTTCATCGGCACGAAGAACGAGCCGGTGACGTCGGTGACGATCATCTTCCCGTCCTTTGGCAGGTTCATCATCAGCGGCCGCGCGAGCAACCGGAAAATGTCCGGCGCCCAGTAGACGAGCCCCACGAACACGACAATCACCGCAATGCCGGCGCGGATGATGCGATTGCGCAGTTCGACGAGATGGGAGATGAAGGTCTCTTCAGTGCCTTCGTTCTGGTTGTGCTGGGGGTCGCTCACACCGGCCCTCGGTAGGAGATGGATTCACGAGTGATCAGAAGAAGCGCGTCATGCGCCGCATGCTGACTGGCTTGTGGCGCGCCACGCGCGCAGCGCCCGATTGTACGTGCGTACGGCGCGCTGTTGCACGCTTGTACCACGTCGGTGTGGCGGTTTGCTTAAGGCGCCAGTTCTTGCGCTTCGGCGCGCTATAGGATGACCGGGACGTGCCAAAGCCGTTCCATGACGACGACGCGTCGCTCGATGCCGCCGTGCCGCCAGGCTCCGCTCCGCTGCCCGCGATGCTCGGCGAAACGGACGTTCCCGCTTTCCACGCTTCGTTCAGCTCGGTTTCCTGCTTGCGCAGATTGTCGTGAATCGTGGTTTCGACGTTCTGCGCGGCCGTTTCGAATTCGCTCTTCATCCGGCGCAGCTCGTCGAGCTCGATTTCACGCGTGACTTCGGCCTTCACGTCGTTGATATATCGCTGCGCACGGCCGAACAGCGCACCCGCCGTGCGCGCAACGCGCGGCAGCCGCTCAGGGCCGAGCACGACCAGCGCGACTACGCCGATCAACGCCATCTTGGTGAGGCCGAGGTCCAGCATCGAATGGGCTTCCCGTCAGTGCGCCGTTTGCAGGGGTGTTAACTCGGGTCCAACGCGCGATTTAGCGCGAGTCACCCGGTTGCGTAGCTTTTTCCTTCGCGTCGACGTCAATCGTCCCCGCACGCGGCAATTCGCGTTGCTGCGCCTGCGCGTCGGCGGGCGCGTCTGGGTCCTTCATGCCTTCCTTGAAGCCCTTCACCGCACCGCCCAGATCGCTGCCGATGTTGCGCAGCTTCTTCGTGCCGAACACCAGAGCGACGATCAGCAGAACGATCAGCCAATGCCAAATGCTAAACGAACCCATGAAAACTCTCCTTGTCTCCCGTCGCCCACCGACGTGAAGAAAAACACTTGGGCCTTGCGGCCCGAATCGAAGCGCGGGCGCTTCGTCCCATCGTTGCTTTTCGCATCCGTCACCGTCGCGCGGCCCGTTAGTATCGCTGCCGAACGGTTATGAACATATGTCACCCCATGCGTAACCACGGGCGCGGACCGGCAAGCAGGTGCGCATGCAGGTGATAGACCTCCTGACCGCCACCCGGACCGGTATTGATTACCGTGCGGAAGCCCGTTTCGCCGCCTGTGTACGCAACCCCAAGCTTGTCCGCAAGACGCGCGACCAATACAAGCATTCTACCAAGCAGAGGGGCATCGCTTTCGTGGCAATCGGTCAGCGTCGCGATATGTTTGCGTGGGATCACCAGTACGTGCGTATCGGCGGCCGGACGGATGTCGCGGAACGCGACGAACTCGTCGTCTTCATGCACTCTGGTTGACGGAATCTCGCCCGCGGCGATCTTGCAGAAAAGGCAGTTCGGATCGTGGCTCATGGTCTTCCCGACTCTCTCCCGTTACTTCCCGGTTTGGCTTGTTGCGCGACTGCGGTTACGAGGGCTGGCCGGTGCTGGCCGTCAGAACCACGCGCGCGGATTCTGCAACGGCTTATTGTCGTACAGATATAGCCAGCCTTTGATGATACGGTACAACGTCCAGATCGCGACAGCCCAGAGAATGGGTACGCCGATCAGCACGATCAGCAGCGCCACGCCGATCAAATGGCCGACCAGACCCATCCAGAACGTGCGGATCTGCCATTCGAAATGGGCCTCGTAGGGCGTGCCGACCGTTTCGCCCCGCTTCAGGTAGTTGATGATGATCGCGACCAGCACGGACACGCCGCCCGTCAGCCAGTAGACCGCATAGAGCGCATACAGCACGTGCGTCAGTGTGCGCAGGCTGCGCTGCCGGTCGATTTCGACCGCGCTCTGATACGACGGCGGCGGATATCCGCTGTGCGACTGCTCCATGTTTCATCCTCCTTCAGGGGCGACCCAACGCATGGTTGTCCGGCATCGTCGCGCGCGCTGCGGCGCGCGTCAGTCGCCGTTCTGCTCGCGATCGCGGCTCTTGCGCAGCGCCTTTTCCTCGATTCCGGACAGGCCTTCGCGCCGCTCCAGTTCGGCAAGCACATCGGCCGGGCTCAGCCCGAAATGCGACAGCGTCACGAGACAATGAAACCACAGATCGGCCATCTCGTAGACCAGGGCTTTCGATTCGCGGCCGTGCCGCACGTCCTTCGCGGCGAGCACCACTTCGGTGGCCTCTTCGCCGATCTTTTTCAGTATCGCGTCGTCGCCCTTATGGAAGAGGCGCGACACGTACGAAACATCGGGATCGCCGCCCTTGCGGCTGTCGATGATCGCGGCAAGGCGCAGCAGCGTGTCATGCAAGTGTGGTTGCGTCATTTGTAGATATGTTCGGGATCTTTCAGTACCGGATCGACGGCGACCCACTCGCCTTCGTCGATCGAGCCTTCGAATTTCTGGAAGAAGCACGAATGACGGCCCGTGTGGCAAGCGATGCCGGACACCTGCTCGACCTTGAGCAGCACGACATCTTCGTCGCAATCGAGGCGCACTTCATGGACGTGCTGTACGTGGCCGGACTCCTCGCCCTTGAACCACAGCCGCTGGCGTGAACGCGAGAAATACACCGCGCGGCCGGTCTCGACCGTCTTCGCGAGCGCCTCCCGGTTCATCCATGCAAACATCAGCACGTCGTTCGTCGCGAACTCCTGCGCGATCACCGGCACGAGTCCGTTCGCGTCCCATTTGACCTTGTCGAGCCAGTCGACACCCGAAGCGTTCACCACGTCACAACCTCACTGAAATGCCCTGATCGGCCATAAAGCGCTTGGCTTCGCCGACCGTGTGTTCGCCATAGTGGAAGATGCTGGCGGCCAGCACCGCGTCCGCGTGGCCGTCCTTGATACCGTCGGCCAGGTGCTGCAGCGAGCCGACACCGCCCGATGCAATCACCGGCACCGGCACGGCGTCCGATACCGCTCGCGTCAACGCGAGATCGAAACCGCTCTTGGTCCCGTCGCGGTCCATGCTGGTCAGCAGAATCTCGCCAGCGCCGAGTTCCGCCATCTTGCGCGCCCATTGAACGGCGTCGAGACCCGTCGGCTTGCGCCCGCCGTGCGTGAATACTTCCCAGCGCGGCGGCTCACCGTCGGCCGACACGCGCTTCGCGTCGATCGCGACAACGATGCACTGCGAGCCGTACTTGTCCGTTGCATCGCGCACGAGCTGCGGATTCGCGACCGCCGACGAGTTCATGCTGATCTTGTCCGCACCGGCATTGAGCAGACGCCGCACGTCTTCAACCGCGCGCACGCCGCCGCCGACTGTCAGCGGGATGAACACCTGCGACGCGACCGCTTCGATGATCGGCAGGATCAGATCGCGCTGGTCCGAAGTCGCGGTGATGTCGAGAAACGTAAGCTCGTCGGCGCCTTGCCCGTCGTAACGGCGCGCGATCTCGACCGGATCGCCGGCGTCGCGCAACTCGACGAAGTTCACGCCCTTGACGACGCGCCCGGCGGTCACGTCCAGACAGGGGATGATGCGTTTAGCTAAAGCCATGATGGTGCGCTTACGTGGTGTAGCGGGTGTGCCGCGCGTGCCGTGCTGCGAAACCGTACCGCACGCTGCTGTGTGCCGGGACAACGACGGCGCTCAATGAACAATGAAGGAAGGAAGGAGTGCATCGGTGCGGCGGATGATACGCCACCTGAGCCTGCGCAGCCTGCCGTGCCGAGCGTTCAAACTTCATCCCTCAGGCGTCGTCCGATTCGCGCAGCCGGTCCGCATGCGTCTGCGCGGCGGCGAAGTCCAGGTCGCCCGAGTAGATCGCACGGCCGCAGATCACGCCCTCGACGCCTTCGTCTTCCACCTCGCACAGCGCCTCGATATCGCTCAGGTTCGACAGACCGCCGCTCGCGATCACCGGAATCTTCACCGCACGCGCGAGACGTACCGTCGCCTCGATATTGATGCCCTGCATCATGCCATCACGGCCGATATCGGTGTAGATGATCGATTCACACCCGTAGTCTTCGAACTTGCGCGCGAGATCCGCCACTTCATGGCCGGTCAGCTTGCTCCACCCATCCGTGGCGACCTTCCCGTCTTTCGCGTCGAGACCGACGATGATGTGGCCGCCGAACGCGGTGCACGCTTCAAGCAGAAAGCCCGGATTCTTCACCGCCGCCGTGCCGATGATCACGTATTCGAGGCCGTCGTCCAGATAGCGCTCGATCGTGTTCAGATCGCGAATGCCACCGCCTAGCTGCACCGGAATCTCGGCGCCGACTTCTTCGATAATCGCGCGAATCGCCTCTTCGTTACGCGGCTTGCCGGCGAACGCGCCATTCAGGTCGACGAGGTGCAGGCGCCGCGCGCCACGCTCCAGCCAATGCCGGGCCATTGCCGCCGGCTCCTCGGAAAATATCGTCGCCTGGTCCATATCGCCCTGTTTGAGGCGAACACATTGACCGTCTTTCAGGTCGATGGCGGGGATCAGCAGCATAGCAATCGGGTGATATCTGGGAAGAAGGTTGATGTTCGGCCGGCGCGAAGCCTGCGGCGGTGCCGCGCCGGACCGTTCCGCTAGTTTAGTACAACTCTTTCGGCGGCCTTGCTAATGTCAAGGGGCAACCGCGACCGCTCGGGCCCGCCGGCGAAGATGGCATCGTTCATGGATTCCAGTGCACGAAATTCCGGTATACACGCAAGCCCGCGTCCGCACTTTTTTCCGGGTGGAATTGGGTCGCGAAAAGGTTGTCGCGCGCCACCGCCGACGTGAACGGCACACCGTAGATAGTTTCGCCGGACGTATGTGCTGCATTGTCGGGCACCACATAGTAGCTGTGCACGAAATAGAAGAAGCTGCTGTCCGGCACGCCGTCCCACAACGGGTGCGACTGCGCCTGACGGACACGGTTCCAGCCCATCTGCGGCACCTTGAAGCGCGAGCCGTCGTCCTGCACCTGGCCGTCCAGCTCGAAGCGCACGACTTTGCCCGGCAGCAGGCCGAGACCGCGGGTGTCGCCCTCGGCGCTCCAGTCGAACAGCATCTGCTCGCCGACGCAAACGCCCATCAGCGGTTTGGTGCGCGACGCCTCAACCACCGCATCCTGTAAGCCGGACTCGCCGAGCGAGCGCATACAGTCCGGCATCGCACCCTGGCCAGGCAGCACGACGCGGTCGGCCGCGCGGATCGCCTCGGGCCGGTCGACAATCGCCACATCCGCTTCGGGCGCCGCTTTCTTCAGCGCCTGCGCAACCGAGCGCAGATTGCCCATTCCGTAATCCACAATTGCAATCGAGGTCTTCATTTCACAACCGAGGTTTGCACTTCAACAGGTTTTTATTTCAGGCTAGGCAGCAGCGCCTTCAGGCCGTCGACAATGAACTCCACCGCCAGCGCCGACAGCATCAAACCCATCAGACGCGTACCGATATTGATACCGGTGCGACCCACCCAGCGGGCGATCGGTTCAGCCAGACGCAGCGACGCGAAGCAGATTGCCGCGAGCACCGCGCCGATACCGATCAGACTAACGCGGTCGTACCAGTGGTGAAAGCTAGCCGAATAGACGATGACCGTGCTGATCGAACCCGGTCCGGTCAGCAGTGGGATTGCGAGCGGCACGACCGCAATGTTGTCCTTCGACTCGGCTTCGTAGCGCTCCTCGGGCGTCGAACGGGCATTGCCGATTTGCGCGTTGAGCATGCTGATCGCCATCAATAGCATGATGATGCCGCCGCCGACTTCGAGCGAGCCCACCGAAATGCCAAAAAAGCTGATGATCTGCTTGCCGCACAGCGCTGTGACCGCAATCACGCAGAACACCGAAACCGATGCGATACGAATCGTGCGCCGCCGCTCCGCCTCGGACTGCTGTGCGGTCAGGCTCAGGAAAAACGGCACGGCGCCGACCGGGTTGATCAGCGCAAGCAGCGAAATAAACGACTTGAGGATATCCATCGCAACCCGGGCACCCGTGGACGCAGCACCGGTTCGGTTGGTCGGTTCGGCGCCTGCTGCGCATTCGCCTGACACGTCAAACAGGTACTGCTCCGGGAATCGGCGCCGAAATAAGCGTCAGAGACTGCCCTTGGTCGACGGAATCTGCCCCGCCGCGCGTTCGTCGAGTTCGACCGCCATACGCAGCGCACGACCGAATGCCTTGAAGACCGTTTCCATCTGATGATGAGCATTCAGGCCGCGCAGATTGTCGATATGCAGTGTGACGCCCGCGTGGTTCACGAAGCCGCGGAAAAATTCGATCGACAGGTCAACGTCGAACGTGCCGATCCGCGCGCGCGTGAACGGCACGTGGAATTCGAGGCCCGGGCGACCGGAAAAGTCGATCACGACACGTGACAGCGCCTCGTCGAGCGGGACATACGCATGGCCGTAGCGCCGGATGCCTTTCCTGTCGCCGACCGCTTTCGCGACGGCCTGGCCCAGCGTGATGCCGACGTCTTCGACCGTATGGTGGTCGTCGATATGCGTGTCGCCATGCGCCTCGATGTCCAGATCGACCAACCCATGCCGCGCGATCTGGTCGAGCATGTGGTCAAGAAACGGCACGCCGGTAGCGAGCTTTTGCTGGCCGGTGCCGTCCAGGTTGATCTTCACACGGATCTGCGTTTCGCTGGTGTTGCGAACGACTTCCGCAAGGCGCATGACAATTCCTCGAAGCTTGCTTGAAAGGTAAGGTGGGGAAGCGGGCCGTTGCCGCGTCCACTCAATGCAACGCGAGCCTTAGCGCGGCAAGCAATTGCGTGTTCTCGTCCGGAGCACCGACCGTCAGACGTACGCAATTCGCCAGCAGTGGGTGCATTTTACTCACGTTTTTGATCAGAACCCGCGCGCCAAGCAGCGCTTCGAAGGTCGCGGACGCATCCGGCACGCGCACCAGCAGAAAGTTGCCGGCGCTCGGAAACACCTCGGCGCCGGGCAGGCCGGCAACCGCCCGCGCCAGTTTCGCCCGCTCCGCACGCAGGTGCGCAGCCTGCGCATCGAGCACATCGATGTGATCGAGCAGGAAATCGGCGGTCGCCTGGGTCAGCACGTTGATGTTGTACGGCGGACGTACCTTGTCGAATTCGGCGAGCCATGCCGGCCGGCCGGCGAGGTAGCCAAGACGAATACCGGCGAGCCCAAGCTTCGATACGGTGCGCATCACGACGACATTGTCGAATTCGCCCGCGCGCGGCATCCAGCTGTGCCCGGCGAACGGCTGATAGGCCTCGTCGATCACGACGAGGCTGCGCTTCGCGGCCGCGATGATCCGCTCGATCGCGTTTTCGTCGAACAGGTTGCCAGTCGGGTTGTTGGGGTACGCGAGATAGATGACGGCCGGGCGGTGCGCTTCGATGGCCGCGAGCATCGCGCCGGTATCGAGCGTGAAATCCGCATGCAGCGGCACCCCGACAAACTCCAGATTCGCGAACTGCGCGGATAGCTGGTACATCACGAAGCCCGGCACCGGCGCGAGCACCTTGGCGCCCGGCTGCGCGCACGCCACCGAGATCATGCTGATGATTTCATCGGAGCCGTTGCCGAGCAGCACCTCGCAGTTCGCCGGCACGTGCATCGCACGCTTGAGCTTGTCGAGCAACGCGCCCGGCCGCGGCGCGGGGTATCGGTTCAGCGCGATGCCCGCCAGATGTTCCGCGAGTTGCGCCGCAAGCGGCGGCGGCAGTGAGAACGGGTTCTCCATCGCGTCGAGCTTCACGAAGCCGGTTGCGTCCGGCACCGGATAGCTGGTCATCGCCAGCACGTCGCGGCGGATGATGTCTTGTGGGGTAGTCATCGCGTAAAGCGTCAGCCGTTCTGCTTCATCCGGTATTCCGCGCTGCGCGCATGCGCGGGCAAACCCTCGCCATACGCGAGTTCCGCCGCGATTTCACCGAGCGTGTGCGCGCCTTCGGAGCTGACTTCGATCAGGCTCGAACGCTTGAAGAAATCGTAAACCCCAAGCGGCGACGAGAACCGTGCGGTGCGCGACGTCGGCAACACGTGGTTCGGGCCCGCGCAGTAGTCGCCGAGACTCTCGCTGGTATAGCGCCCAAGGAAAATCGCGCCGGCGTTGCGAATCTGCTGCCCCCATTGGTGCGGATCGAGCGCCGAGATTTCGAGGTGCTCCGGCGCGATATCGTTCGCAATCGCGCACGCTTCGGCCATGTCGCGCACTTTGACGAGCGCGCCGCGGCCGGTCAGCGATGCCGCGATCACGTCGCGCCGCGGCATCGTGGGCAGCAAGTCCTTGATCGCCGCCTCGACGCGCGCGATAAAGTTGTCGTCGGGACACAGCAGGATGGACTGGGCAAGCTCATCGTGCTCGGCCTGCGAAAACAGATCCATCGCGACCCAGCGCGGATCGGTCGTGCCGTCGCACAGCACGAGGATTTCCGACGGCCCGGCAATCATGTCGATGCCGACCGTGCCGAACACGCGCCGCTTCGCGGACGCGACATAGGCATTGCCCGGTCCGCAGATCTTGTCGACCGCCGGCACCGTTTCGGTGCCGTATGCCAACGCGCCGATGGCCTGTGCGCCGCCGATCGTGAACACGCGATCGACGCCGCCGAGCAGCGCCGCCGCCAGCACGAGCGGGTTCTTCACACCATCCGGGGTCGGCACGACCATCACGATTTCGCGCACGCCGGCCACTCGCGCCGGAATTGCATTCATCAGCACCGACGACGGATAGGCGGCCTTGCCGCCCGGCACATAGATACCCGCGCGATCGAGCGGCGTCACTTTCTGGCCGAGCACGGTGCCGTCCGATTCCTCGTATTGCCAGCTATGACTGCCGCATTCGATCTTCTGCTTCTCGTGGTAGGCGCGCACGCGCGCGGCGGCCGCCTCAAGCGCCGCGCGACGCTTCGGCCCGAGCCCTTCGAGCGCCGCCTCGAGCTCCGCTAGCGGCAGCTCGAGCGCGGCGACGGCCTTCGCGTCGAGCCGGTCGAAGCGGTTCGTATACTCGAGCACCGCAGCGTCGCCGCGCGCTTTCACGTCGGCGAGTATCTGTGCGACCGAACGCTCGATCGCCTCGTCTTCGCTCGCCTCGAACGCGAGCACCGCATGCAGCGACTTCTGGAAGCCGTCAGCGCTGGAATCGAGTTTGCGAATCTTGATAGACATGCTGATATCCGTTTCGGTAAAACGCGCGGGGCGCCTTCGCAGCCGTTCGCGGCGCGAGGCCCCCGAGCGTCATCACACCGCGCGCCTCGACGCGCGTTCGAACGCATCGAGGAATGGCTGCAGCGCGGCGCGCTTCAACTTCAGCGCGGCCTGATTCACGACGAGGCGCGACGAGATCGGCATGATCTCCTCGACCTCGACCAGATTGTTCGCGCGCAGCGTGCCACCCGAGCTGACGAGGTCGACGATCGCGTCGGCAAGACCCACGAGCGGCGCGAGCTCCATCGAGCCGTACAGCTTGATCAGGTCGACATGCACGCCTTTCGCCGCGAAATGCTCGCGCGCGGTTTGCACATACTTCGTCGCGACCCGCAGGCGCGCACCCTGGCGCACCGCGTTCGCATAGTCGAAACCCGCCTTCACCGCGACCGACATCCGGCAGCGCGCGATATCCAGGTCGACCGGCTGATACAGCCCGCTGCCGCCGTGCTCGATCAGCACGTCCTTGCCGGCCACGCCAAAATCGGCAGCGCCGTATTCGACGTAGGTCGGCACATCGGTCGCGCGCACGATAATCACCCGCAGATCCGGATCGGTGGTCGGCAGAATCAGCTTGCGCGACGATTCCGGGTCTTCCGCGACCTGTACGCCAGCCGCCGCGAGCAGCGGCACCGTTTCCTCGAAAATACGCCCTTTTGACAACGCCAGCGTCAACGGCACGCCGCTCGCCTGTGCAGAAGACGTCTGCTGGGACGCGCCTCGCTGCGACGTGCTCATGCCTGCTTACCCGATACGCGGCGCACGTTGGCGCCAACCGCGGTGAGCTTCACTTCCATCCGGTCGTAACCGCGGTCGAGGTGATAGATACGGTCGATCAGCGTTTCGCCATCGGCGCACAGACCGGCGATCACGAGACTCGCCGATGCACGCAGGTCGGTCGCCATCACCTTCGCGCCGGACAGTCTGCCGACGCCGTTCACCAGCGCCGTATTGCCGTCAATCGTGATGTTCGCACCGAGGCGATTCAGTTCCTGGACGTGCATGAAGCGGTTTTCGAAGATCGTCTCGACGACGCGCGATGGGCCATCGGCGATCGCGTTGAGCGCCATGAACTGCGCCTGCATGTCAGTCGGGAACGCCGGATATTCGGACGTGCGGAACGACACCGCGTTGGCGCGCCGATTCATCCGCACGCGCAGCCAGTCGTGGCCTTCGTCGATCGTGACACCGGCTTCGCGCAGCTTGTCGATCACCGCTTCGAGCGTTTGCGGACGAGTGTGTCGCAGCGTCACATCGCCACCCGCCGCCGCGACCGCGCACAGGAACGTGCCCGCCTCGATGCGGTCCGGCAGCACCGTATGTTCGGCGCCGTGCAGCCTGTCGACACCCTGGATGACGAGCCGGTCCGTGCCGATTCCGTCGATCTTCGCGCCCATCGCGACGAGCAGATGCGCGAGATCGCCGACCTCCGGCTCGCGCGCCGCATTTTCCAGCACCGTCTCGCCTTCGGCGAGCACCGCCGCCATCAGCAGGTTCTCGGTGCCGGTCACGGTGATCATGTCGGTAATGATCCGCGTGCCTTTCAAACGCTTCGCACGCGCTTCGATAAAACCATGCTCGATATTGATCTCGGCGCCCATCGCCTGCAGGCCCTTGATATGCTGGTCGACCGGCCGCGCGCCGATCGCGCAGCCGCCCGGCAGCGACACCTTCGCCTCGCCGAACCGCGCGACCAGCGGACCGAGCACCAGAATGGAAGCGCGCATGGTCTTCACGAGCTCGTATGGCGCGACGAGGTTGTTCACCTTCGACGCATCGAGCATCACCTTACCCGTCCCGTCTGCCGTCTCCGCCTTCACGCCCATCTGGCGCAGCAGCTTGAGCGTCGTGCGCACGTCCTGCAGGTCGGGCACATTCGCGAGCTGCATCGGGTCCGAACTCAAAAGACTCGCGCAAAGAATCGGCAACGCGGCATTCTTTGCACCTGAAACGTGGATCTCCCCTGCCAACTGCCGGCCGCCTTCGATGACGAGTTTGTCCATGCCTGTCGGTTCCTGATCGTTGTGCGCGATGGGTTGCGCATTAGCGGAAACGTGGGTGGCGCCGCTCACGGCGCCGTGGCTGTCTTGAGTAATACGCACTAGTGTTCCAGATTACGCGCTCTGCCATTCGGCAGGCGTCAGTGTTTTCATGCTGAGGGCGTGGATTTCTTCGCGCATGCGGTCGCCGAGCGCCGCGTACACCAGCTGATGACGCTGAATTAACCGCTTGCCTTCAAAGCTCGCGGAAACGATGGTCGCGAAGAAATGCTGACCATCGCCTTCCACTTCGAGGTGCTCGCACGGCAGGCCGGCGGAGATGTAAGTCTTGATCTGTTCGGGAGTCGGTAACATGGGACGCTCCTGGTCAGTAGCGCAGCTTGTAGCCGCTTGCAAGCAGACGCATCGCAAGCACGGCCAGCACCACGAAAAATGCGGCGACGATCGCGAGGCTCACGAGCGGATTGATATCCGACTGGCCGAAAAAGCCGTAGCGAAAGCCGTCGATCATGTAGAAGAACGGGTTGAGCCGCGATACCTCGCGCCAACCGGGCGGCAGCGAGTGGGTCGAATAGAACACGCCCGACAGGAACGTGAGCGGCACGATAATAAAGTTCTGAAATGCCGCGAGCTGGTCGAACTTCTCGGCCCAGATGCCAGCGATGACACCGAGCGTGCCGAGAATCGCCGAACCCAGCACCGCGAACAGCACGATGAAAAGCGGCGCGGTAAAGCTCACCGGAATGAACCACACCGTCACGATGAACACGCCAAAGCCGACCGCGAGGCCGCGCGCCACCGACGCGAGCACATAGGCGCCGAACATTTCCCAATGCGACAACGGCGGCAGCAAGACGAACACGAGGTTGCCGGTGATCTTCGACTGGATCAGCGACGATGAGCTGTTCGCAAACGCGTTCTGCAACATGCTCATCATCACGAGGCCGGGAATCAGGAAGCTCGTATAGCCGACCCCGCTATACACCTGCACATGGTCGCGCAGCGCGTGACCGAAGATCATCAGGTACAGCAGCGCGGTGACGATCGGCGCGAGCACCGTCTGGAACGACACTTTCCAGAACCGCAGGAGCTCCTTGTAGAACAGCGTGCGAAACCCGCTCATGCAAGCCCCTCGACCATTTCCGGCGTGTTCATCACCTGCACGAACACGTCTTCGAGATCCGCCTTGCGCACCTCGATTTCGTCGAATGTACAACCCGCCGTGCGGCACTGCGCGAGAATCCGTTCGACATCGTCGTAATTCGACAGGCGCAGCAGATGCTCGCGCGTGTTGACCGCGCCGGGGTCGACTTCGAGTGCGCGCAGCTCAGCGGGCAGCACGCCCTGTGCGAAGCGCACAAAAAGCTGCAAGCCCGCGAAGCGCCGCAGCAGGTCGCTGGTGCGATCGAGCGCGACCACTTCGCCACGCCGCAGCATCGCGATGCGGTCGCACAGCGATTCGGCTTCTTCGAGGTAATGGGTGGTCAGTACGATCGTGTGGCCCTCGCGGTTCAGACGCGAGATAAATTTCCACAGCGTCTGGCGCAGTTCGACGTCCACGCCGGCGGTCGGCTCGTCGAGCACGATCACCGGCGGCCGGTGCACCAGCGCCTGCGCGACCAGCACGCGGCGCTTCATGCCGCCTGACAGCGCACGCATGTTTGCATCGGCCTTCTCGGTCAGATCGAGATTGGCCATCACTTCGTCGATCCATGCATCGTTGTGGCGCAAGCCGAAGTATCCGGACTGGATTCGCAAGGTTTCGCGCACGGTGAAAAACGGATCGAATACGAGCTCCTGCGGCACGACGCCGAGCGCGCGGCGCGCCGCGCGGAAGTCGTCGACGACATCGTGACCGCGCACCGCGATACTGCCTTCGTCGGCGCGCGCAAGGCCTGCGAGGATGCTGATGAGCGTCGTCTTGCCCGCGCCATTCGGGCCGAGCAGCCCGAAAAACTCACCTTCTTCAACCGTCAGGCTCACGCCTTTGAGCGCCTGCAGACTCTTGTAGCGCTTCTTGACGTTACGGAATTCTATGGCTGGCATGACTATGCGCCGCCGGACGGCGGCGACTGAAAAGTGCGCTTCGCGCACGAGAAAGGGGGCAACGAAAAGCGAAATTGGGGCCGGTTACCTGCCCCAAAAAACGTTTGATTATAGGTCAAAAGCTTGCGGCAAACGTCGGGATAAAGCCGGACGCGCTGCCGGCTCCACGTTGCATCAGGACGGCGAGCGCTCGGTATCGACTGAGCGTGAATGTCGCGCCGACAGCAGTGTGTCGACGCCATAGGCTTGCGCGAGACTGGCAAGCCCGGCGGGAAGATTGACGATTTCCAGGGCCGCGCCGCGTGCGCGGGCCGCGCGCTGCCACGCGAGCAGCACCGCGAGCGCGGACGAATCGAACTGCGTGAGCGGCGCACAATCGACGTTGCGCGCGCCGCCCGCGATACACTCGAGCCCGCTCGCCAGCGCGGCGCGCGCGCTGGCGTGGGTCAGCGTGGGGCCGGTCGCGAAGCTGCCCGCGACGTTGCCTGGAAGCGGTGCACGGTTCACGACTGCTTGCCCGCCGCCAGCTGCTGGTTGCGCTGCGTGAGGAACTGGATCAGGCCGTCGACGCCATGCTGCTGAATCTGCTCGGCGAACTGTTGCTGGTAGGCCTGAATCAGCCATGCGCCGAGCACGTTGATGTCATACACGCGCCAGCCTTGCGGCGTCTTGTACAGGCGATAGTCGAGCTCGATCGGCTGGCCGTTGTTCATTACCGTCGAGCGCACAACGACATCGGTATCGTCCGGATTCGCGCGGAACGGCTTGTACTGGATTTCCTGGTTCTTCACCTGCGCGAGCGCGCCGGCGTAGGTGCGGATCAGCAGCATCTTGAACTGCTCGATGACCTGCTGTTGCTGCTCGGGCGTCGCAGTGCGCCAGCTGCGCCCCATCGCGAGTTGCGTGGTGCGGCGGAAATCGATGTACGGCAGGATCTTTTCGTTGACGAGCTGGGTAATCCGGTTGATGTCGCCTTGCTGGATCGATTTGTCTGAACGGATCGTGTCGATCACCTGCTGCGTGACGGTCTTCACCATCGCGTCCGGCGAATTGGTGTCGACGGTCTGCGCGACCGCTGCGCCACCGAACGTGAACAATGCTGCGAAAAACGGGATAAAGAAGAATTTTTTCATTTCCAGTCCTGCAAAAAGAAGATCGCTAACTTCGAGCCGACAATATCACGCAAGTTCTATCCTAAACCACCGGAAACCTGCGAGAGTTGTATCCCGGTGTTACGGGCGCTCGCGGTCCCGAATCCGGTTAGCGTAACCTCAGCGACGGATAACGTCCCGGCGGCACCACCTGGTCGCCCGGCACCGTGGTCGGCGACGGAATGCCGTTCGAGTCGACCGGCGGCTGGGCCGGTGTACCGGACGCCGGAACCGCACCTTCAGCAGCCGCTGTGCCCGACGCGCCACGCGGCGCAGCCGGAGCCGACGACGCGGGACCGCCAGGCGCACCTGCCGCAGGCGCGCCCGCCGCGGCGGCGCCCTCCTGGTCGTAATTCGGCAGCGGTGCGCCTTCACCATAGTTCGGCAGCGAACTGCCCGTGCCGCCCGTCAGCAGGAACTGACGACGTTGCAGATACGCATTGCGCACGAACGAGTATTTGTCGAGCGCGGCGCCTTCCAGCACGTCGGTCGCGCTCAGCAGGTTCGCCCGCGTGTTGATCAGCTGCACGCCCCACAGGCTCCAGCTGATCGCGTCCGAATCGATATACGAAATCGGATTCGCGAAGTAGTTGCCGACATAGCTGGCCGCGTCGCGCACCGTGCTCGGCCCGAAAAGCGGCAGCACCAGATACGGACCCGACGGCACGCCATAGTGGCCGAGCGTGAGGCCCAGGTCGTTGTCATGCTTCGGCAGTTTCGCGATCGTCGCGACGTCGAACAGGCCGCCGACGCCGAACACGGTGTTGATCACGATCCGCATGATGTCGCTGACGCCATCGGCAATCTTCAACTGCAGCAGGTTGTTGGCTGCGATATAGACGTCGCCGATGTTCGAAAAGAAGTTCGTGACGCTGTCGCGCACCGGCTGCGGCGTGATCTTCACGTAGCCCTGCGCGACGGGTTTGACCGCGTACTGGTCAACCTTGTCGTTGAACGTGAACACAGTCCGGTTGAAGCCTTCCCACGGGTCTTCCTTCGTCGGCGTCTGAACGGTCGAACAGCCGACCAGGGCCGCTGCGGCAAGCGCGATCGCCGCGGCGCGCTGGGGTTTGATCTGCAATCTTCTTCTCCTTATTGAGCCGCGCCCGAAGCGGGTTGAGCCGGCGCGGCGGCCGGTGCGGGGGGCGCCGCCGGCTTGGCTGCGCCCGCATCGGCGGCCTTGCTGTACAGGAACTGTCCGATCAGGTTCTCGAGCACGATCGCCGACTGCGTCATCGTGATCGTGTCGCCGGCTTTCAGCATTTCGGTGTCGCCGCCCGGCTCGAGCCCGATGTATTGCTCGCCGAGGAGCCCCGACGTGAGGATCTTCGCCGAGCTGTCCTTCGGAAACTGGTACTGCTTGTCGATGTCGATCGTCACCAGCGCCTGATAGGTATTGCTGTCGAAACCGATCGATGCGACGCGGCCGACCGTCACGCCGGCGCTCTTGACCGGCGCACGCGGCTTGAGGCCACCAATGTTGTCGAATTTCAGCTTGACCGGATAGGTCGCCTGAAACGACAGCGAACTCATGTTGCCAGCCTTCAGCGCGAGAAACAGCAGCGCAATAAAGCCCAGCACCACGAACAGGCCGACCCAGAAGTCGAGAGCAGTCTTTTTCATCGTCATCCCAAAGTAAATCTTGACGCGCGAGCGCGCCACGCAAGGCGCGCGCGACCCGCGCCCGCCTTCCGGCGCCCCCTCGCGGGACTTAGCTGAACATCAGTGCGGTCAGCAGGAAATCGAGGCCGAGTACAGCAAGCGATGCGTAGACGACCGTCTTCGTCGTGGCACGCGACACGCCTTCGGGTGTCGCCTTCGCTTCGTAGCCCTGGAAAAGCGCGATGAACGTCACCGCAAAACCGAACACAATGCTCTTGATCACACCGTTGCCGACGTCGCGCCACACATCGACGCCACCTTGCATCTGCGACCAGAACGCGCCGGCATCGACGCCGATCAGCAACACACCTACCACGTAGCCGCCGAAAATGCCCACCGCGCTGAAGATCGCGGCCAGGATCGGCATCGCGATAATGCCGGCCCACATCCGTGGCGCGACGACAACCTTCACCGGATCGACCGCCATCATCTCCATCGCCGTCAACTGCTCGCCGGCCTTCATCAGGCCGATCTCCGCGGTCAGCGACGTGCCGGCCCGCCCGGCGAACAGCAGCGCGGTCACGACCGGCCCGAGTTCGCGCACGAGCGACAGCGCGACGAGCAGGCCCAATGCCTGTTCGGAGCCATAGCGGTTCAGCGTGTAATACCCCTGCAGGCCCAGCACGAAGCCGACGAACAGCCCGGACACCGCGATGATGACCAGCGAGTAATTACCGACAAAATGGATCTGTTTTGTGACAAGCCGCGGACGGCGCAGCAGTGGAAAAAGTTCGAACACGAGCCGCACGAACAGGCGCGCCGCGTAGCCGGCAGTGCCGAGGCCATCGAGAACGGATCGTCCGATTGCGGAGATCATGACCGGCCTCCGTGTTTTGCGTCTGCATTGGCGTCCGCATCCAGGCCGAAGTCCGCCGCGAGCGATTTGCCGCCCGGGTAGTGAAACTTGAAAGGACCGTCCGGCGCGCCGTCGATAAACTGCCGCACGACCGGGTCCGCCGACGCGCGCAGCTCGTCCGGCGTGCCCTGCGCGTGCACCCCGCCGTTCGCGAGAAAGTACACGTAGTCGGCAATCGCGAACGATTCGGGCACGTCGTGCGTAACGAGAATCGACGTTGCGTTGAGCGCCCGGTTCAGCGCGCGAATCAGGTTCGCAGTGATGCCGAGCGAAATCGGGTCGAGGCCGGCGAATGGCTCGTCGTACATCATCAGCTCCGGATCGAGCGCGATTGCGCGCGCAAGCGCCACGCGGCGCGCCATGCCGCCGGAAATCTGCGACGGCGCCAGATCGCGCGCGCTGCGCAGGCCGACTGCGTTGAGCTTCATCAGCACGAGGTCGCGGAGCAGTTCTTCGGGAAGATCAGTGTGCTCGCGTAGCGCAAACGCGACATTTTCAAACACCGACATATCGGTGAAGAGCGCACCGAACTGGAACAGCATACCCATCCGGCGGCGCAGCGCGTAGAGACCTTCGCGCGTTTGCGCGCCGATGTCCTCGCCCTGGAACAGCACCTGGCCGCGCCGTGCGCGCTCGAGGCCGCCGATCAGGCGCAGCACGGTGGTTTTGCCGCACCCCGAGCCGCCCATGACCGCCACGACCTGACCGCGCCCAAAGCGCAGGTTCAGGTTCGACAGAACGAGCCGATCGTTGTTGTAGCCGAAGTCGACGTCGCGTAGCTCGAGGAGGGTCTCGGGAGTAGAAGGCAACTCTGACAGTCCTTTACACGGAAGGCGAATTATAGGGCCATCGTGAATTCGCTGCCGTGATGCGTTCTGCCCCCTTACTTAATCTGACAATTTCTTGTCGAAGGCTTTTTGCAATGACGCGACAGCCACCGCCGGATCGGCGGCTTCCGTCACGGCCCGCACCAGCGCCGCGCAGCGCACGCCCGTCGCCAGCACATCCGGCAGCACATCGGCGCTGATGCCACCGATCGCGACCAGCGGCACCACACCGTTCAGGAGCCGCACATAGCGCGTGAGCCGCGCGAGGCCTTGCGGCGCGGTCGGCATCACCTTGGTGGTGGTCGCGAACACTGCGCCAAGCGCAATGTAGCTAGGCCGGAAATGCAGCGCGGTCAGCATTTCGTAATAGCCATGTGTCGATAGACCCAGCCGCAGGCCCGCCGCCGCGATCGCGTGCAAGTCGGCGGTGTGCACGTCCTCCTGGCCGAGATGAACGCCGTACGCGCCGGCGCCGATCGCGTGCTGCCAGTGGTCGTTGATAAACACGCGCGCACCGTGTGTGCGCCCCGCCGCGACCGACCGCTCGATTTCCCGCACGAGCTCGGCAGGCTCAGCCGTCTTGCGACGCAGCTGGATCGTCCGCACGCCGAAACCGGCCACCCGCTCGACCCATTCAGCCGTCGGCAGCACCGGATACAGGCCCAGGTCGTGCGGACACGGCGCGAAAGGCTGCGCAGGCGCGGCCGGTAAACCGGCGACGCGCGGAAAGCGCGCGAGATCGGACGGCCACGCGTCGGCGGTACGCTTTTCATCGCCGTCGCGCCACGCCAACGCCAACACCAGTGCATCATGCGGGGCAAAGCCGCAATCGAGGAACGCGGCCAGCGCGGCGATCCAGTCTTCGGCCAACTGGCCTTCGAGCCGGTAGCGCTCGCCGCCCAGATGCAACGTCGCGCCACCGTTGCCCGCTTCGATCACGCCGGCACCCTGCACAAGCCAGCGCGCGATGTTCTCGCCGTGATGCTGCTCGTCGGCGACGACGATCAGATCGCCACCGTTCGGCCGATCCGGCGGCGTCAAACAGAGGCGCCACGGAGCGAGATTCGGCGGCCAGTCGCCAAGGCGCGCGCGAATCCGCTCGACGGCCTCAGTGAGTTCGTCGGCGGGCGGCCAGAAGAGGTCGCGGCCCGTGAGCTTAAGCGTCTGCGTCATGCTGCCGCGCTCCCATCCTGATGCCAGAACGGCATGCCGACCACCGGTGTGCTCGCATGCGCGGCGTCGCGCTCGGCCATCGGCCCGGCGAGAAACGCCGCGCGGCCAGCTTCGACGCCCAGCGCGAACGCGCGCGCCATGGTCTCCGGGTGCGTCGCCTGCGACACTGCCGTGTTCAGCAGCACGCCGTCGAAGCCCCATTCCATTACCTGGCTGGCGTGCGACGGCACGCCGAGCCCGGCGTCGACGATCAGCGGCACGTCCGGCAGCCGTTCGCGCAGCACGCGCAGCCCGTACGGATTGACCACGCCCTTGCCGGTGCCGATCGGCGCACCCCAAGGCATCAGCGCTTCGCAACCGGCGTCGAGCAGACGTCGGCCGATCACGAGGTCTTCGGTGCAATACGGCAGCACCTTGAAGCCGTCCTTCACGAGCTTCGCTGCGGCTTCGATCAGGCCGACCGGGTCGGGTTGCAGCGTGTAGTCATCACCGATCAGCTCGAGCTTGATCCAGTCGGTTTCGAACACCTCGCGCGCCATCTGCGCCGTGGTGATGACTTCGGCGATCGTCTGGCAGCCGGCCGTGTTCGGCAGCAACGGGACTGCGTGGCGCTTGAGCAGATCGAAAAAGCCGGCTTGCGCGCCGGCTTCGTTCATTTGCCGGCGCAGCGCGACGGTGACCATGCCAGGCCGTGCCGCCGCGATCGAATCGGACAGCGATTGCAGCGACGGATAGCGCGACGTGCCGAGCAGCACGCGGCTCGCGAAAGTCTCGCCGTACAGCTTGAGCGCGTCGGCGGGCGTGGATTGAGTGGAAGTCATCGGTCAGTCCTTGCCTGTAGCAGTTGCCAGGGTCCTGGTGCAGTCTCTGTTGGGCTCAGTTTGGCTCAGTCGGAATGCCAGCGCGGCGTGATCACCGGGCGGCTTAGCCGCCCGCGACCGGTTGCACAATGTCGAGCCGGTCGCCTGTGCTCAGCGCGCGCGCCGCATGCTGCGCGCGCGCGACGAAATCGCCGTTCAGCGCAACCGCGAACGGCGGCTGGGCACCGAACGCGGCCAGCGCATCGGCGACCGTCGCGCCTTCGGGCAACTTCAGCGGCTTCTGGTTGACTTGAATATCCATGATGTTGTGGATCTACCTTGTTCTTGAAGCGATGTTGTCTACGTAGTCAGGTTGCCGGCGTGGCGTGAGCGCGCTCAGGCGGGCTCGCGCGCAACGCTGTCGCGCGGGTTCCGGTGATCGAGATGAAACAGTTCGTTCCAACGCGCATGGTCCCGCCAGTCGGCGAACGCATCGGCGTCGGCGATCTGGCCGTCGGCGAGCGCGAGCGCAAAGCGCACCGCTTCGTCGGCGACCTCGGGCGCAATCATGTAGCCGTGCCGATACAGGCCATTGACGCGCAACGTCTGTGCGCCGTCCCAGACGAGCGCCGGGCGATGGTCCGGCAACGTCGGCCTGCACTGCGAGTTCAACTCGAGGATGCGCGCTTCTCCAAAGCCCGGATGCACCGAAAACGCGGCACTCAATAGCTCGAGCGCGGACCGCACGCTGACCGGCGACATGTCTTCCCCTTCTACTTCAGTCGCACCGATCACGTACAGGTCGTTCTGCTTCGGCGCGACGTAAAGCGGATAGCGCGGATGCAGCAGCCGTACCGGACGCACCAGTCCGATGCCCGGCGCGTGCACGCGCGCCACCTCGCCGCGGATGCCGCGCAGCGTCGGCAGCGCCGGCTTCGCGCCAAGGCCCCGGCAATCGATCGTGACGTGTGCCGCCGGCAGCGCGCAGTCGTCGACCGGCGTGTTCCAGTGCGTCTGAACGCCGCGCTCGGCGAGACCCGCAGCTAATGCGGCGAGCACCTGCCGGTTGTCGAGCTGCCCCTCATGCGGCAGCAGCCAACCTTGCGTGAAGCGTCCGCCGAGCGCCGGCTCGGCGGCGTTGATCTGCACACCGGACAACGTGAGCAAGCCACCGTCGAGCAGTTCCGCTGGTGCGTTCGCGCGCAGCCGCCGCTCGAACAGCGGCGCCTCGCCGCGGTCGCTGTGATGCCAGACGACGAGCGTGCCGTTACGCTGAAAGAACACCGGCTCAGGCAGTTCGGCAATGATGTGCGGCCAGCTGTCGAGCGACGTCGCACCGAGCCGCGTGATCAGCAACTCCGCGCTGGCCGCTTCGGCAAGCGGCGCAAGCATCGCAGCGGCAACCCACGCGGCCGACTGCGTGCCCGCTGCGTCGCCACGTTCGTACAGCGCAACGCGGCGCCCCTTGCCGGCCAGCCGCCACGCGACTAGCCGCCCGCACAAGCCGCCACCGATCACCGCGAAATCGGTCGACGCACCGGAGCGCGACGCGGACATTGCGGGCGCGTTCATTTCGACCACCCGTTGCGCGATGCAGCAATACCCGACGCGACACGTCGCGTGCGTCGAGCACGTCGAGCGAACTGGGGACAGGCCAGACAGAAGACTGAAGTATGAGCGGTCATCGGATCCTTTCCGTACGGCAAGAAAACGCACGTACCCAAGGACGAAACACGCGGAGGCGGCAGCAGACGCGGCGGCGGGCGGAACCGGCCGGTGCACGGCTTTCGCATGAAAGCCGCCCGGCAGGAAACGAAAGACTTCGAAACTTCCCGCGCCGGTATTACCCGGATCGGGTGCGAAGGGTCTCTCTCAGCCTCGCCGCGACGTATGGTCCGCGCCAAAGCACCCCTGTTTCGTCCTGGTCATTAGAACATAAAAGACCCTTCGCGCAAACCCGAGGGTTTCACCGGCGTATGGGCCGCCACATCCAGCGCGCACGGGGCCGGACGAATTCAATATGAGCCACGCAAGCGGCTCTGACATAATGCGCGACACACAGTCGGTACGCGCACCCTGCCCCGGCCAGTCCGGCCACGGCCACGGCCGATCGCAGATGGGTGGGTAGCACGCCCAGCGGGCGCCCGGCTGTGGCACGGATTAAGTTCCGGTTAAGCGTTGGCCGCGACAATCGCGCCTCGGACGAATTCGCCGGCGAACGCGTCGTCGTGTCGCCGCGTGCGTCGCGTCGAATTGCTTTACAGAACGCGCGCTTCAAAAGACGCGCTTCAAGGGACGCCGCTTCAAAGGACGCCGCTTCAAAGGACGCATATGACCGAAAACCCGAACAGCTCCGCGGATATCACCGCGTGGGGCCTCATCAAGCCCTACTGGGTGTCCGAGGACAAATGGCGCGCATGGGGCCTGCTCACCATCGTCATCGCGATGAACATGACGATGGTGGCCGCCAACGTGTGGTTCAACCGCTGGCAAGGCATCTTCTTCGATGCCATCCAGCAGTACAACTACCCTGTTTTCAAACATTCGCTGCTGCAGTTCACGGTCATCGCGCTCGCGTTGATCCTGCTTGGCTCCTATCGCACGTACTTCCGCCAGATGCTCGAATTCCGCTGGCGGCAGTGGCTCACGACGAAGTACCTCAATGCCTGGCTCGGCGACGACGCGTACTACCGGATCGAGCGCGACCGCCTCGCGGACAACCCCGACCAGCGGGTTTCCGCCGACCTGCAGGGCCTCGCGAGCAACACGCTGAACCTGTCGCTTGGCCTGCTGTCGACCACCGTCACGCTGTTCTCGTTCATCGTGATCCTGTGGAATCTGTCGGGCGCGCTCGCGTTCCCCGTATTCGGCACCCAGATATCGATTCCCGGCTACATGGTGTGGGTCGCACTCATTTACGCGGCAATCGGCTCGTGGATTACGCACAAGGTCAACCATCCCCTCGTGTCGATCAACTATCAGCAGCAGCGCGTCGAAGCGGATTTCCGTTTCTCGCTGATCCGCATCCGCGAGAACGCCGATCAGATCGCGCTATACCAGGGTGAGGCGGCCGAGGAAAAATCGCTGCAAGGCGTGTTCGGCCACATCCGCGACAACTGGCGGCTCGTGATGCGCTTCACGCGGCGCCTGTCGATCGTCGTGATCAGCTACTCGCAGCTTGCGATTGTGTTTCCGTATATCGCGGCCGCGCCGAAGTACTTCTCGAAGGCCATTTCGTTCGGCGTCTATCAGCAGTTGACGAGCGCGTTCGGCACGGTCAGCGACTCGTTCTCGTGGTTCATCAACAATTACGATTCACTTGCCGAGTGGCGCGCCACGGTCAATCGTCTGCGGGAATTCAATCGCGTGATGCGCGAGCAGCATCTGCACGAGTCGGTGGTGGGCGGCACCGCGCACGGCGGCATCAATATCCACATGACGGACACGCAGGTGCTCGACGTGCAGGACCTCGTGCTCAAACGCCCGGACGGCCAGCCGATCGCCGCGATCGGCTCGTTCAGGATCGCGCGCAAGGCGCGCTGGATGGTGCGCGGACCATCGGGCGCCGGCAAGAGCACACTGCTGCGTGCGCTCGCGGGCCTGTGGCCGTTCGGCGAAGGGACCATCGAAGCACCGGTCGGCGCCAAGCTGATGTTCGTCCCGCAGCGCAGTTATCTGCCGATCGGCACGCTGAAGGCGGCGCTCTGCTACCCGTCGCTCGGAGACGCCTTCAGCGACGACGCGTGCCGCGAAGCGCTCACGGTATGCCGGCTGCCTGAGCTTGCCGATCGTCTTGCCGAATCCGCGCATTGGGAACACACCTTGTCGCCAGGCGAGCAGCAACGCGTGGCCGCCGCGCGCGCACTGCTGCAAAAGCCCGACTTCCTGTTCCTCGACGAAGCGACGAGCGCACTCGACCCGGACAACGAAGCGGCAATCTACACCGCGCTCAATGAGCGGCTCGTGGATTCGGCGATCATCAGCGTCGCGCATCGCAAAACGCTCGAAGCGTTCCACGACCAGACGCTGTATGTCGAGCGCGCGGTCGAACGCGAGGCCGCGTAAGCGGCGCGCCGTTGCGTCCATCGCGTCCGTTGCGAGCGCGTGATGAGCACTGCGTCGTTTGATCGCGTCGTCGTGATTACCGGCGCCGGTTCGGGCATCGGCGCGGCACTCGCGCGGCGCATCGCCGCGCCACGCACCGCGCTGATGTTGCATGTACGAGGCGCCGATTGGGCGTCGCGCACGCGGCTCGATGCGGTCGCCGCGGACTGCGCGGCCAAAGGCGCGACCGTGGCGACACTGCACGCCGATCTCGCCGAACGCGGCGCGCCCGAGCACATCGTTCATCAAACCCTCTCACGCTTCGGCGCCCTCGATCAACTCGTCGCAAACGCGGGCTTCGCGCAACGGCAAAGCCTTGCGGCGCTCGACGCCGAGACGCTCGCGACATCGTTCAACGTGATGCCCGGCGCGTTCGCCGCGCTGGTGAAGCGCGCGACGCCGGCGCTCGAAACCTCGCCGCGCGGCCGGGTCGTCGCGGTGAGTTCGTTTGTCGCGCACCGCTATCGCGCCGATGCGCCATTCGCCGCCACGGCTGCTGCGAAAGCGGCGTTGGAATCGCTCGTGAAGACCGCAGCGGCCGAACTCGCGGCCCACGCGGTGACGGTCAATTGCGTCGCGCCCGGTTATACGCGCAAGGAGCATGGCCCGAGCACGGAAAACGCATCCGCGTGGACGCATGCCGCCGAAGCGGCGCCGCTCAACCGCATCGCGGAACCCGCCGAGGTTGCGGCATTGATCGCGTTTCTGCTCGCCGACGACGCACGGCATATCACCGGTCAGGTGATTCACATCGACGGCGGCCTGTCGCTCGGCTAGTCCACCCGTCTGACGCGTTGCACAGATGCAAATACCTATGCTCACAACGCTCGTGAACCATCTCGTTGCATACGCAACCTTCCCCGTAACGCATTTTTGCAACGCCCCGCGCGCGGCTCGAAGCGGACCGTACAATACAGCCCGTTTGCGCATCGCCCCACAATTCGCTTCCAACCAGATCACGGAGACGGGATGGCGTCATTTCAATGGTTCACGGAACTGACGACGCGCGAGCGCCGCGCGCTCTACGCCGGATTCGGCGGCTATGCAGTCGATGCGTTCGACTTCATGATCTACTCGTTCCTGATCCCGACGCTGATCGCACGCTGGGGCATGACAAAAAGCGAAGCAGGCCTGATCGCGACCAGCTCGCTGATTTCATCGGCGCTCGGAGGCTGGCTTGCAGGCATTCTGGCGGACCGCTATGGCCGTGTGCGCGTGCTGCAATGGACCATTGCGACATTCGCACTGTTCACCTGCCTGTCCGGCTTCACCCACTCGTTCGGGCAACTGCTCGCGACCCGCACGCTGCAAGGCATCGGTTTCGGCGGCGAGTGGTCGGTGGTCACGATCATGATGGCCGAAACGATCCGCTCGCCGCAGCATCGCGCCAAGGCGGTCGGCACGGTGCAGAGCAGCTGGTCGTTCGGCTGGGCAGCGGCCGCCATTCTATATTGGGCTTTCTTCGCGCTACTTCCTGAAGAATATGCATGGCGTGCGTGCTTCTGGATCGGCATCGTGCCCGCACTGTGGATTCTCTATATCCGCCGCAACGTGAGCGACCCGGAGATTTACGTCGCTACACGACGTGCGCGCGATGCCGGTCACGAACGCGCGCACTTCCTGCAGATCTTCACGGGCGCGTATCTGAAAACCACCGTGCTCGGCAGCCTGCTGTGCACCGGCATGCTCGGCGGCTACTACGCGATCACGACGTGGCTGCCCACCTATCTGAAGACCGTGCGTCATCTGTCGGTGTTTAATACGAGCGGCTATCTGGTGGTGCTGATCGTCGGCTCGTTCGCCGGCTACATCGTCGGTGCGATTCTGTGCGACCGGATCGGTCGCCGCGCGTCGTTCATCCTGTTCGCGATCGGCTCGTTTTTGCTCGGCATGGCTTACACGATGCTGCCGATCACCGATCGCGCGATGCTGCTGCTCGGCTTTCCGCTCGGCATCGTCGTACAGGGCATTTTTGCGGGCATCGGCGCATACCTGTCCGAGCTGTATCCGAATGCGATACGCGGCTCCGGCCAAGGGTTCTGCTACAACCTCGGACGTGGCGCTGGCTCGTTCTTCCCGATCCTGGTCGGTACGCTGTCGCAATCGATGACGCTGGTGAAAGCGATCGGGCTCGTCGCGGGCTCCGGCTATCTGCTGGTGATCGTCGCGGCGCTGTGCCTGCCGGAAACCAAGGGCAAGTCGCTCGCGCATGCACCGTCGGCCATCTGATGGTACTTTCGCGTGCATGAAGACGATCGTTCTCGGCGCCGGCGTGATCGGCGTGGCCACAGCTTTCTATTTGCGTGAGCGCGGATGCGACGTCACCGTCATCGAACGCGAAACGGACGTCGCGCTCGAAACGAGCTTCGCCAACGCGGGCGTGATCGCGCCGGGCTATGTGACGCCTTGGGCCGCGCCCGGCATGCCCGCGAAAATTCTCAAATACCTGTTCAGACCAACGTCGCCGCTGATCTTCCGCCCGACGCTCGATACCGCGCAATGGCGCTGGATCGGCCGCTGGCTGCGCGAATGCGAGCTCGAGCGGTTCCGGGTGAACAAACAGCGGATGCAGCGTATCGCTTACTACAGTCGCGCCTGTCTGCATGAATTCCGCACGGCCCATCCGTTCGAGTACCGGCGCAGCCACGGTTATCTGCAGCTCTTTCGCAGCGCATACGACGTCGAGCTCGCGCAGCCCGCGCTCGCGATGCTGCGCGACGCCGGCATTCCGCACCGCGAATTGAGCGGCGGGGAATGCGCCGCGGTCGAGCCGGGATTGCGCTGGGCGCGCAAGGCGCCATTCGCGGGCCTCTACCTGCCCGACGACGAATGCGGCGACTGCGCGGCGTTTACGCGTGAGCTGCGCGCGCTCTGCGAGCGGCGCGGCGTGCAGTTCCGCTTCGATACGCGAGTGACCGCACTTGACGTGCGAGGCGGCACGGCGCGCGGCGTGCACGTCGATAGCGCACAAGGTAGCGAGACGCTCGCGGCCAACGCGGTCGTGGTAGCCGCGGGCGTCGACAGCGCCGGGTTGCTCGAGCCGGTAGGCGTACGCGTACCGCTTTATCCGGTGAAAGGCTATTCGGCGACGCTGCAGGTGATCAACGACCAGAAAGCGCCGCGTGCCGCACTCATGGACGAAGCGCTGAAAACGGCGATCACGCGTCTTGGGCCTAATCTGCGAGTCGCCGGCACTGCGGAACTCGGCGATCGGCAAGCGACACTGCGTGAACAGTCGCTGCGTACGCTGCTGAAAGTGCTCGACGACTGGTTTCCTCACGCAAGCGTGCCATCGTCCGCGCACTTCTGGGTCGGACGCCGGCCGATGATGCCGGACGGCACGCCGCTGCTCGGCCCGTCCGGCATCGGCCACCTGTGGCTCAACATCGGGCACGGCTCGACCGGTTGGGCGATGTCGCTCGGGTCGGGACGCGTGGTTGCCGATCTGGTCACGCAAAAACAGCCCGAGATCGACCTCGACGGACTGACGATTGCGCGCTATCACGCGTAAGCGAAGCGCGCGCGTGGAGCGTTGGCGGGGTCGTCGATCGCCCGTCGCGAGACACTCAGTCAGGTTGCGATGACCGGTACGCTTGTCAGTGCGCGATAACGCGCGCCGGTGCGCGCGAGCGTGCTCGAATACAGCGTCAACGAGTCAAAACGCGCGAGCAGCTTGTCCGGCGCATCCGGTGCGCGCCCCACCGCCGGCGCATCGCGGCGAAAGCGCCCAAGTGTCACGTGTGGCCGGAACGCACGCGCGTCGACCGGCAAGCCCAGCTTGATCATCAATGACCGGACGCGCCAGTCGAGCGCAACGAATTCGTCGGACATCGCGAGCATCGCGACCGTCAGCCGCGGATGCGACGCGCGCGGCCAGTGCTCAATGCGCGTGACAGGCACTGGCGTCAACGGAATCGCCTGCGGAGCCAGCGCGTCGATTAGCGCGCTACCGAGTTCGTGCGTCAATGCGCCGATAAATGTGACCGTCAGATGCAATTGCTCGTTTGGCACGCGGCGCGCGGCAGCCGGAACCGCCACGGCGGCGAGCGCATCGCGCGTGGCGGCATCAGGCACGAGCGCGATGAAACAGCGCTGCCAGCCTTGCACCGCCTGGTGCCCGGCGTCGTGGCCGGTTACGGTAGAGGAGTCATGCGGCTGCATCGCTTGGGTGGGCGCCTGCGCGGCAAAGTCATCGTCGCATTATCGCCGCGACCGCGCGAATCGGGCGATCATGCGTCTTTCTCTTCATGCGGCCGGTTCGACGCACCGGCACCGCAGCCGATGTTGCCGATGCTAAAAACGAAAGGCCGGGTCACCCTCGCGGGTGCCCGGCCTCCGGACGTGGCTATCAGGCTGAAAGCCAGCTGCGAGCTAGGCCGCAAGCGGGCCGCCAGCCCTGTGCCACACCTATCGTCTCCACCTCTTCCTGCAAAAAGCCTTGCTTCGCTGCCGGGGCCTCGCCGGCCCCGAGTGCGGCAGGGAACGTTGATGCGGGTTAGCGCGGCAACTCCGAGCAGCCCATCAGATACGCGTCAACTGAGCGGGCGCACTGTCGTCCTTCGCGAATCGCCCACACGACCAGCGATTGCCCGCGGCGCATGTCGCCAGCGGTAAACACCTTGTCGACCGACGTGTAATACGCCTTGTCGCCTTCGGTCGACGCACGCACGTTGCCGCGCGCATCCTTGTCGACGCCGAACGCTTCGAGCACCGGCGACACGGGCTGCGTAAAGCCCATCGCGAGCAACACGAGATCGGCCTTCATGTCGAATTCGGAGCCCGGCACTTCCTGCATTTTGCCGTCCTTCCATTCAACGCGCACGGCGACGAGCTTCTCGACCTTGCCGTTCTTGCCTTCGAAGCGCTTCGTCGCGACCGCCCAATCGCGCTCGCAGCCTTCCTCGTGCGACGACGACGTGCGCAGCTTGACCGGCCAGTACGGCCAAACAAGCGGCTTGTTCTCTTCTTCGGGCGGCTGCGGCAGCAGTTCAAACTGGGTGACGTGCTTCGCGCCGTGGCGGTTCGACGTGCCGACGCAGTCCGAGCCGGTGTCCCCGCCGCCGATCACGATCACGTGCTTGCCTTTCGCGAGGATCTGATCCGCGACCTTGTCGCCCGCGTTGACCTTGTTCTGCTGCGGCAGAAACTCCATCGCATAGTGAATGCCCGCGAGTTCGCGCCCCGGCACCGGCAGGTCGCGCGGTGTTTCCGAGCCGCCGGCGATCACGACGGCATCGAACTGTTCCCCCAGCTCGTCGGGCGTCATGGTTTCCTTCGCCGTATTGCCGATATGCGCGGGGATCGCGTCCTTGCCGACAAACACATTCGTGCGGAAAGTCACGCCCTCGGCTTCCATCTGGCGCATGCGGCGGTCGATCAGCCACTTCTCGAGCTTGAAGTCAGGGATGCCGTAGCGCAGGAGGCCGCCGATACGGTCGTTCTTTTCGAAAACCGTCACGTCATGGCCGGCACGCGCGAGTTGCTGTGCCACAGCGAGTCCCGCCGGGCCCGAGCCCACCACCGCGACCTTCTTGCCGGTCTTATGCTTCGGCGGCAGCGGCGCAACCCAGCCTTCGGCCCACGCCTTGTCGATAATCGCGTGCTCGATCGACTTGATGCCGACGGGGTCGTCGTTGATGCCGAGCGTGCACGCCGCTTCGCACGGCGCCGGGCAGATGCGGCCCGTGAACTCGGGGAAATTGTTGGTCGAGTGCAGCACGTCGATCGCGCTCTTCCAGTCCTGGCGAAACACCAGGTCGTTGAAGTCCGGGATGATGTTGTTGACCGGGCAGCCGTTGTTGCAGAACGGAATGCCGCAGTCCATGCAGCGCGCGCCTTGAATCTTCGCGTCTTCGTCGCTGAGCGCAGCGACGAATTCCTTATAGTGCTTCACACGCGTGAGCGGAGCCTCGTACGCCTCATGGCGGCGTTCGAACTCGAGAAAACCGGTTGCCTTGCCCATGTGGTTCTCTTGTCTATCCAGATCGGTGGGGATCGGCACCCGTCGCCGCCCATTCATGGTGCAGACGGCGGGTGCGCAGATTAATGTTCGTTGCTACAGGCTGACGTCGCGGCGGTTGAATCCGCCGGCCAATCAGGCCGCGAGCACTTCCTTGCTGGCCTTCTTCGCGCCCAGTTCGCCCAGCGCGCGCTTGTACTCGGTCGGGAAGACCTTCACGAACTGGCGGCGCGCCGCGTCCCAGTTTTCAAGCAGTGCCTTCGCACGCGGCGAGCCGGTGAACTGGAAGTGACGCTCGATCAGGCCTTTGAGCAGCGCCTCGTCGGTCTGGCCGGCATGCCACAGTGCCCGGTCGACCGTGCGTTCCTGCTCGGCCTGCTGCAGCACCGGATCGAGCGCGACCATCGACTTGTTGCACTTGCCCGGGAACGTGCCGTCCGGGTCGTACATATACGCGACGCCGCCCGACATCCCGGCCGCGAAATTGCGGCCCGTCTCGCCGAGCACGACCACCGTGCCGCCCGTCATGTACTCGCAGCCATGGTCGCCGGTCCCTTCGACGACCGCCGTTGCACCCGAGTTGCGCACGCAGAAGCGCTCGCCGGCGACGCCGCGGAAGAACGATTCGCCTTCGATCGCGCCGTACATCACGGTGTTGCCGCAGATGATGTTTTCTTCGGACTTGCCGCGGAAGTCGTTGGTCGGGCGGATGATGATGCGGCCGCCCGACAGGCCCTTGCCGACATAGTCGTTGCCGTCGCCGACGAGGTCGAGCGTGACGCCCTTCGCGAGGAACGCGCCAAAGCTTTGACCCGCGGTGCCCTTAAGCTGAATGTGCACGGTGTCGTCGGGCAGCCCGTCGTGGCCGTACTTCTTCGCGATCATGCCGGACAGCATCGCGCCGACCGTACGGTTCACGTTGCGCACCGGCTGGATAAACGACACGTGCTCGCCCTTGTCGAGCGCGGCCTTCGACTTTTCGATCAGCGTGTGATCGAGCGCGCGGGCAAGGCCGTGGTCCTGCGATTCGACGTGCAGACGCGCGACCTCCGCCGGCACTTCCGGCTGATAGAACACGCGCGCGAAGTCGAGACCTTTCGCCTTCCAGTGCTCGACGCCCTTCTTCATGTCGAGCAGGTCCGAGCGGCCGATCAGCTCATCGAACTTGCGCAGGCCCAGTTGCGCCATGATCTCGCGCACTTCTTCAGCGATGAAGAAGAAGAAATTCACGACGTGTTCCGGCTGGCCCTTGAACTTCGCCCGCAGCACCGGGTCCTGCGTCGCGACGCCGACCGGGCACGTGTTCAGGTGGCACTTGCGCATCATGATGCAGCCTTCGACGACGAGCGGCGCCGTCGCGAAGCCGAACTCGTCCGCGCCGAGCAGCGCGCCGATCACGACATCGCGGCCGGTCTTCATCTGGCCGTCGGCCTGCACACGAATGCGGCCGCGCAGACGGTTCAGCACCAAGGTCTGTTGCGTTTCCGCGAGACCGAGCTCCCACGGCGTGCCCGCGTGCTTGATCGACGACAGCGGCGACGCGCCAGTGCCGCCGTCATGACCGGCGATCACGACGTGATCCGCCTTGGCCTTCGCAACGCCCGCGGCCACCGTGCCGACGCCGACTTCCGACACGAGCTTCACGGAAATGCTCGACGACGGATTCACGTTCTTCAGATCGTGAATCAGTTGCGCGAGGTCTTCGATCGAGTAGATGTCGTGGTGCGGCGGCGGCGAGATCAGGCCAACGCCCGGCACTGAATAGCGCAGCTTGCCGATGTAGTCGGACACCTTGTGGCCCGGCAACTGGCCGCCTTCGCCCGGCTTCGCGCCTTGCGCCATCTTGATCTGAATCTGGTCGGCCGACGCCAGATACTCGGCCGTCACGCCGAAGCGGCCCGACGCAACCTGCTTGATCTTCGAGCGCAGCGAATCGCCGTCCTTCAGCGGAATATCGACGATGACCTCATCGCCGATCACCGACTTCATCGTGTCGCCATTCCGGATCGGAATGCCGCGCAGGTCGTTGCGATAGCGCTTTTCGTCCTCGCCGCCTTCGCCGGTGTTCGACTTGCCGCCGATCCGGTTCATCGCGACCGCGAGCGTCGCATGCGCTTCGGTCGAGATCGAGCCGAGCGACATCGCGCCGGTCGCGAACCGCTTGACGATGTCCTTCGCCGGTTCGACTTCGTCGAGCGCAATGGCCTTCATCGGATCGAACTTGAACTCGAACAGGCCACGGAACGTCATGTGACGCTTCGTCTGATCGTTGATCAGATGCGCATATTCCTTGTACGTCTGGTACGAGTTGCTGCGCGCCGAGTGTTGCAGCTTCGCAATCGCGTCCGGCGTCCACATATGTTCTTCGCCGCGCACGCGGTACGCGTATTCGCCGCCAGCGTCGAGCATCGTCGCGAGCACCGGGTTGTCGCCGAACGCTTCGCGATGCAGGCGGATCGCTTCTTCCGCGACTTCGAATAGACCAATGCCGCCGACCTTCGACGCCGTGCCCTTGAAGTACTTCAGCACGAGGTCTTCAGCGAGGCCGACCGCTTCGAAAATCTGCGCGCCGGTGTACGACATGTAAGTCGAAATGCCCATCTTCGACATGACCTTCTGCAGGCCCTTGCCGACCGCCTTCGTGAAGTTGTAGATCGCCTTGTCCGCCGACAGGTCGCCCTTCAGACCGGTCGCCATCTGCGCGAGCGTTTCCATCGCGAGGTACGGGTGCACGGCTTCGGCGCCGTAGCCCGCGAGCAGCGCGAAATGGTGCGTTTCACGCGCCGAGCCGGTTTCGACGACGAGACCCGTGCTCGTGCGCAGACCTTGCGTGACGAGGTGCGTGTGAATCGCGGAGGTGGCCAGCAGCGCCGGAATCGCGACATTGTCGCGATCGGTCCGGCGGTCCGACACGATCAGCATGTTGTAGCCGGACTTCACCGCGTCGACGGCTTCCGCGCATAGCGAAGCGAGGCGCGCTTCGATGCCTTCCTTGCCCCACGCGACCGGATAGCAGATGTTCAACTCGTACGAGCTGAACTTGCCGCCGGTGTACTGATCGATCGCACGAATCTTCGCGATGTCCTTGAAATCGAGCACCGGCTGCGACACTTCGAGACGCATCGGCGGGTTGATGTTGTTTGTGTCGAGCAGGTTCGGCTTCGGACCGACGAACGACACCAGCGACATCACGAGGTTTTCGCGAATCGGATCGATCGGCGGGTTCGTCACCTGCGCGAACAGCTGCTTGAAGTAGTGGTACAGCGTCTTGTTCTTGTTCGACATGACGGCCAACGGCGAGTCGTTGCCCATCGAGCCGACCGCTTCTTCGCCGGCCTGCGCCATCGGCGCCATCAGGAACTTGACGTCTTCCTGCGTGAAGCCGAACGCCTGCTGACGGTCGAGCAGCGCCGCCGCCTCGCGACGCTCCGTGATCACGTCCTCGGCCTTCGCTTCGATTTCGTCGAGCTTGATGCGCACCGCATCGATCCAGCTCTTGTACGGCTTCGCGTTCGCGAGGTTGTCCTTCAGTTCCTTGTCGTCGATGATCCGGCCCTGGTCCATATCGATCAGGAACATCTTGCCCGGCTGCAGACGCCACTTCTTGACGATCTTCGACTCGGGAATAGGCAGCACGCCGGCTTCCGACGCCATGATCACGAGGTCGTCGTCGGTCACAAGGTAGCGCGCCGGGCGCAAACCGTTTCGGTCGAGCGTCGCGCCGATCTGACGGCCGTCGGTAAACGCGATGGCCGCCGGGCCGTCCCACGGCTCCATCATCGCGGCGTGGTACTCGTAGAACGCGCGGCGGTTGTCGTCCATCAGCGTGTGCTGTTCCCACGCTTCCGGAATCATCATCATCATCGCGTGGACGAGCGGGTAGCCGGCCATCAGCAGCAGTTCGAGACAGTTGTCGAACGATGCGGTATCGGACTGGCCCGGGTAGATCAGCGGCCACAGCTTCGGCAGGTCGTCGCCGAGCACGTGCGACGCGATCGCGCCGGTGCGGGCGTTCAGCCAGTTGACGTTGCCCTTCACCGTGTTGATTTCGCCGTTGTGGGCGATCAGCCGGTACGGGTGAGCGAGTTCCCACGCGGGGAACGTGTTCGTCGAAAAGCGCTGGTGCACGAGCGCCAACGCCGACACGACGCGCTCGTCCTGCAGGTCGCGATAGTAAACGCCCACCTGGCCCGCCAGCAGCAGGCCCTTATAGACGATCGTGCGCGCCGACATCGACGGCACGAAGTATTCCTTGCCGTGCTTGAGCTTCAGCGCCTGGATACGGTGGCTCGCGGTCTTGCGGATCACATACAGCTTCCGTTCGAGCGCATCGGTGACCATGATGTCCTTGCCGCGGCCGATGAAGATCTGGCGGATCAGCGGCTCGCTCGCTTTCACGGCCGGCGAAATGGGCATTGCGTGATCGACCGGCACGTCGCGCCAGCCGAGCACGACCTGGCCTTCGGCCTTCACCGTGCGCTCCAGTTCCTGCTCGCACGCGAGACGCGATGCATGTTCCTTCGGCAGGAAGATCATGCCGACGCCGTACTCGCCGGCCGGCGGCAGCGTCACGCCTTGCCTCGCCATCTCCTCGCGATAGAAGCCGTCCGGGATCTGGATCAGGATGCCCGCACCGTCGCCCATCAGCGGATCGGCGCCGACCGCGCCCCGGTGATCGAGATTCTCGAGAATCTTCAGGCCCTGCTCGATGATCTCGTGGCTTTTCTTGCCCTTGATATGCGCGACGAAACCGACGCCGCATGCGTCGTGTTCGTTTTGCGGGTCATACAGACCTTGCGCCGCGGGAACCGGTTGGATCGGTTGCTGTTGGTCGTTCATGGGGGACACCGTCTGTCAGAGGCCGGGCGGCCGTTAAATCGTCTGCTTGCCGTTTTCTTGTTGCCGGCAGCGCGAGTGGGGAACCGCGCTGCAACTGCACAGGCGACGGGATGCGCTGCGCGCCCCGACCCGCCGGAATTCGGAATATACGCGACGAATCAATGAAATAGCAAACAAAACGTGATGATTGAACCCTAATTATCACAATGGTGCATTGCGGGCTAAATTTATTGGTTCCATATCAATCAGGGGCAAAAGAAAACGGCATGCGAAGATGCCGTCGGTCCTGCAAACCCGTGATGCGCCATGGTTTATTGCCGCGTCATCGCGGTCTCACTGGGTCTGCGGCGTCTCGCGGACTTTGCGCGGCCGGCCGCGCGGCAAAGGCGACACGCGGCGGTTCGCCGCGCGCGCCGCCCATTCGCGGTACGAGTCGCTGCCGAGCACCCAGCCTTTGAGCGTCGCCTGCTGCAGCTGACTGGCCTCGCGTTCGTCGAGCGGCTGCTCGCACAGTTCGCGATACGCGCGCTGCCGCTCGAACGGCGTATTGCCGAGCGACCAGTACAGCGGATGATCGGTGATCAGGCTGTCGAGCGTCAGGCCGATGTGATGCCGGTAGCTGGACCACCGGTAGTCCTCGGGCGCGGCAACGAGCTGGGTGCGCACCGGCGACATCTCGACTACCCGGCTCGCGAGCAGAAAGTAGCGCTCGCCCTCGATCACCGTTGCGCGGTATCGCCCTTCCCACAGCGTGCCGCGTCGCGAGTAACGCCGGTTGAAGTGCGCGACGTAGCGCCGGCCGACGGCCTGCATCGCCTTCGGCAAGCTCGACTCGTCGGTGGGCGTGACGAGTAGTTGCACTGCGCCGGGCATCAGCGCATACGCATGAATCGCGAGGTGATGATCGCGTGAAGCCGCCTTCAGACAGTCGATGAAGAGTTCGTAGTCCTGGTCGTCGACAAACGCGGGCTGCTGGTCGAGTCCGCGCAGGATCACGTGTTGCGGCTGGTCAGGAACATAAAGACGTGCAAGCCGTGCCATGCTGGATTATCCAAATTCGCGTTGGTAGATACCCGAAGGTCCGACAGGCGCCACCAGCGCGGCGTTCCGCGCGGCGGGCCTGAGCCAGAAACCACGCGTCGCCCAGAGTGAACGCTCTAGCCGACGCGTATGGTTTGTTTCAAACGTAGTGGTCATAATGTGCGGGCCTTTCAGGAGGAGCACATATGAAATTAAAACAGGCCATCACGGGGGCCGTTGCATTCGCATGCATTTCGACTGCGGCTCACGCTCAAACGGCCGGCAGCTTTTACTTCACGACAGGCTGGTTCCATTTTGCGCCTCAGTCCAGTAGTGATCCGTTGAAGGAGACAAACGTCGGCGGCTCGCCCGTCAACATCACGATTCCGAATACCGGCGCGAAGATCAGCTCCGCCGATACGGTTGGCTTCACTGCGGGCTACTTCATCACCGACCATATCGCCACCCAGTTCGACATTGGTGTCCCACCGACCTTCGATATCAATGGCACCGGCCAGTTCGGACAGTTTGGCAAGCTCGGCCAGGCAAAACAGTGGAGCCCTGCGCTGCTGCTTAAGTACTACTTCCTCGCGGCACAGTCGAAGTTCCGTCCGTACGTTGGCATCGGCGTGAGCCGCGTCTGGTTCACCGACGCGCGCATCACGAACGGCGCATTCGAACAAAGCGTACTGCATGGTCCGACCACAGTCGACACGGATAGTTCGTGGGCACCCGTGTTTAATGCTGGCTTCACCTACGCGTTCACCGAACACTGGTTCGCGGGCTTCTCGATTTCGTATCTGCCGGTTAGCACCACGGCGAAGCTGAATACCGCTGCGCAGACGCCCGTCGGCACACTCAACGTGCAGTCGCAAACCAAGATTCGACTGAACCCGATCGTCACGCTGCTGAGCATCGGCTATCGGTTCTAACCTAGGTTAGTCGAGTTTTTCCGGCTTGGATAACGCCGTCGCGCAACGCGTAACGGCGTTTTCGTTTTTGCGCAATCGCACGTCGCGATCCGGCCGGTGCTCCGTATCAACCGTGCAAGTATTGTAATTTTGACGCTCTGCCACGGTTGTCGCTGAAAATTCTGCTGCATCTTGCCGACGCGCGCGTTTTCCGTGACGCGCTAGCGACAGCGCGCACGGTGTCCATCGCGACATCCGACTGACTGTGTCTTCCGTCAAGCGATGATCGTTTATACCGCGTGCCGATATGCGATACGCTGTACTTCGGCTGGGCTTCGCCGCACGCGATATCGCTTCGCCCGGCAGGCACCGAAGTTGCGTCCAGTTGGATTTACCGCATCAAGCAGCGGGGACTTTCATCAAACCATCATCGGAGCGACCATGACTGCACTACCGAACACGCGAGATGCCATTGGCGAATCCTGGACGACGACCGGGCGTCGTGCGCGCCGTATTGCGCGACACAGCCGCCACGCCGCGGAAGACATTGCGAGCGAGCTGCGCACGCTGATCGCCGAACTTGAAACCACGCTTGGCGATGGGACGCAGGCCGACGCTGTCGCATTGCGCAAGCAGGTGCGCAAGCGTCTGGACGATGCGCGTGAGCGGCTCAACGACACGCGCAGCGTGATGCGCGATCGCGCGCAAGATGCATTTGCCGGTGCGGACGACTACGTGCATGAAAACCCGTGGCGGACAATCGCCGTTGTCGGTGCGCTTGCTGTGGTCGCCGGCGCGCTGCTCACGCGCGCACGTTGACGCGCTGAGGTCGGCGCGCGGACGCGTTGGACGTTGAGCTGAACGAGCTTCGCGTCCGACGCGTTGCGATATTCGTTGGGCACGGCGCGCTGGCGCGCGTGCGGCGCGGACCACGTACGCCGAGCCGTTGATACGGCGCGACCGCGTGGCGGTCGCGGCCTCGTGATGCGCTGCCGCTTGTCTCTGCCGCTTGTCTTTACGTGTCTGCGCACTCCGGTCGACTGCGTCAGTTGCTGTCAACGACGAAAAGCCGCTGGTACTCCTTCAGCGCATAGCGGTCGGTCATGCCCGCGATGTAATGCGCGATGAGACGTGCCTGTACCTGCGGGTCCGGCGACTGGTAATTCGGCGGCAGCAGGCGCGCATCGTCACTGAACGCGCTAAAAAGCCCGGTCACGACGCGTCGCGCCTTGTTGGCCATGCGCATCACGCGATAGTGCCGATACAGGTTCTTAAACAGGAAGCGCTTGAGCACCGTCGCTTGCGCGGACACCGCTTCGCTGTGCGCAACGAGCGGCGGCGCGGCGCGCACGTCGTCGAGCGAGCGCGGCGCATGGTGAATTAGATTGCGCATCGTCGTATCGATCAGATCGACGATCAGTGAGTTGATGATGCGGCGCACGGTCTCGTGAATCAGCCGGCGCCCTTCGATTTGCGGATAATCGTCGCGTGCCGCATCGTAGTGCATGCGCCATAGCTCGACTTCAGCGAGTTGATCGATCGTGATCAATCCGGAACGCAAACCGTCGTCGACGTCATGGTTGTTGTACGCGATTTCGTCCGCGAGATTGGCGATCTGCGCTTCGATCGACGGCTGACGCCCCTGCAGGAAGCGCTCGCCGAGTGCGCCGAGCCGCCGGGCATTTTCCCGCGAACAGTGCTTCAGAATCCCCTCGCGCGTCTCGAAACAGAGGTTCAGCCCATTGAACGCACCGTAGTGCTCTTCGAGTTCGTCGACGACCGCGAGGCTTTGCAGATTGTGCTCGAAGCCGCCGTGCTCGCGCATGCAGTCGTTGAGCGCGTCCTGCCCCGCGTGACCGAAAGGCGTGTGGCCGAGATCGTGTGCGAGCGAGATCGCTTCGACGAGGTCTTCGTTCACGCGCAGATTGCGCGCAACCGACCGTGCAATCTGCGCGACTTCGAGGCTATGCGTGAGCCGCGTGCGAAACAGGTCGCCTTCGTGATTGACGAACACCTGCGTTTTGTACTCGAGCCGCCGGAACGCGGTTGAATGAACGATGCGGTCGCGATCTCGCTGAAACTCGGTGCGCGCGCTTGGCGGCGCTTCAGGATGGTGGCGTCCGCGCGACTGTGCGGCATGCGCGGCGTACGGTGCGAGATGGGCCTCGAGCGCGGCGACGGATGGCGGCGACACCGCGTGCCGCGGCGCGGTGTCAGACGCATGAGGCGCGTGAGGTGGTTCGAGCGGATTGTCGCTGAGTCTTTCGGTCACCGGCCTCTCCGGAACTAGGGCAAACGGCTATGCAAGCGTTGACGTGCGCGTTCGGCGCGTTCGGCCGTTAGACGGTTGCCGCCAGCGTTGCGTTCACCGCATCGTCGGGCGCGCGCGTGATCAGCGTCTCGCCGAACCGCTTGAGCAGGATGAACTTGATCTCGCCGGATTCCGCTTTCTTGTCGACACGCATCAGGTCAACATAACGCGCGGCGCCGAGCGCCGGTGCGCGCGTCGGCAAATGCGCCGCCGTGATGAGCGCGACGAGGCGCTCGCGCGCCGCCTCGTCGAGATAACCCAGCCGCACCGACAGATCCGCCGCCATCACCATGCCGCAACCGACCGCCTCTCCGTGCAGCCATTCACCATAGCCGAGGCCCGCTTCGATTGCGTGGCCGAACGTGTGGCCAAAATTGAGAATCGCGCGCAGGCCGCCTTCCCGTTCGTCAGCCGCGACGACCGATGCCTTGATCTCGCACGATCGCTTGACCGCTTCCGCCAGTACTTCGGGTTCGCAGCGATTCAACGCATCGATATGGGCTTCGATCCAGTCGAAGAAGACCGCGTCCGCAATCGCGCCAGTCTTGATCACTTCGGCCATGCCGGCTGCCAGTTCGCGCGGCGGCAGCGTGCGCAGCGCGCTGATGTCGGCGATCACCGCTTGCGGCTGATAGAACGCGCCGATCATGTTTTTACCGAGCGGGTGGTTGATGCCAGTCTTACCGCCCACCGACGAATCGACTTGCGACAGCAGCGTGGTCGGCACCTGAATGAACGGCACGCCGCGCATATAACACGCGGCGGCAAAACCGGTCATGTCGCCAATCACGCCTCCGCCAAGCGCGATCAGCGTGGTCTTGCGATCGGCGCGCGCGCCGAGCAGCGCGTCGAAGATCTGGTTCAGCGTTTCCCAGCTCTTGTACGCCTCGCCATCCGGCAGCACGACGGTCGACACGTTCTTGCCAAGAAGGGGCCCGAGCGCGCGGCGCAGCGTGTCGCCGTACAGCGGCTCGACAGTCGTGTTGGTGACGATCGTGACCGACGAGCCTGCGATATGCGGCGCAAATAGCTCAGTCTTGCCGATCAGATCGGTGCCGATATGAATCGGATAGGCGCGTTCGCCCAGGTCGACGTTAACGGTAATCATGGAGGGACTCATGCTCGCAATTATGACGCAGCGGGTTTGCCGACGCCCGCCATCTCCAGCTGCATCAGCACCATGTTGACAAGGCCGTTGACCGACGGACGTCCGGTTTCAATCACGAAGTGTGCACATTCGCGGTAAAGCGGATCGCGCACTTCGTACAATGCTTCGAGCTTCGCTTTCGGGTCTTCAGTCTGCAGTAACGGGCGATTCTTGTCGCGCCGGGTGCGCAGCCACAAATCGTGCGGATTCGCGCGCAGATAGACGACCAGCCCGCGATTGCGCAGCGCGTCGCGGTTTTCGGGCCGCAGGATCGCGCCGCCGCCGGTCGCGAGCACGATGCCTGAGCGGCTCGTCAGCTCCTCGATCGCCTGCGCTTCGCGTTCGCGGAATCCCGATTCGCCTTCTAGCTCGAAAATGACCGGAATGCGGGCGCCCGTGCGTTCCTCGATCTCGTGATCGGAATCGAAGAACGGACGATCCAGCCGCCGCGCCACGGCGCGGCCGACGGTCGTCTTGCCCGCTCCCATGAGCCCTACAAAAAAAACATTGGCGTGTGCGTCCCGCGCTTGCAACGGTGTCCTCTGGCTAATCCGGTTTGGTTTGTGGCGCAGCTTACTGTCAAAGCGGCCGGCTTGTCGAGCCTGCGGGCCGGCCTGTACTTTCGCGCATCAATTCATCTGCACAACGTTCGGCGTGATGAAAACGACCAGCTCGCTGCGCGTATCGCGATGCGCGCGATGACGAAAAAGCGCGCCCAAAAGGGGTATTTTGCCCAGGACCGGCACGCGAGTCACATCATCGCGATCGTCGGTCTCATAGATGCCGCCGATCGACACCGTGCCGCCATCCTCGACCTGCACGCGTGTTTGCACATGTTTCGTGTTGATCGCCGGCCCGGCCGCGGTCTGCTCGCCAACGCTGTCTTTCGCGACATCGAGGTCGAGCACGACTCTGCCATCGGGCGTGATTTGCGGCTCCACCTCGAGCTTCAGGCTCGCGCGACGAAACTGCACGCCGGACACGCCCTGACCGACCTTCGCCTGATACGGCAGTTCCGTACCCTGCTCGACGATCGCCTTCATCCGGTCCGCGGTCACGACGCGCGGACTCGACACGATCTGCCCGCGTCCTTCCGCTTCAAGCGCACTCAGCTCGAGGTTGATCAGACGCGTTGCACGCGCGGCGAACAGCGTCAGGCCGGCGGTTGCCGCGTCGAATCCGGAAATCGGCCGCGCGGACAGATCGTGGATCGCACCGTCCTTGCCACCGGTCACGCCGAGCGCCGCCCCATCCTCGCTGGTGGCCGCCATCGACAGCTTTACACCGAGGTTGCGCGAGAAGCCCCGTTCGCCTTCGACGATGCGCGCCTCGATCATCACCTGACGCGTTGGCTGGTCGATCGCCGCGATCAGCTTCGCGATTTGCGCAAGACGCGCTTCGAGATCGGTGATGAAAAGCAGATTCGTGCGCGGATCGGCCATCACCGCACCGCGCTTTGACAACACACGCTGGTTGCCTGATCCGGTCAACATCTTGCGCACTTCGTCGGCATGCGCGTAGTGCAATTCGAAGGTGCGGCTGGCGAGCGGTTCGAGATCCGCGCCACGCGCGTGCGCCTCGAAACGCTGCCGCTCACGCGCGGCGAGTTCGGCAAGCGGCGCAACCCAGATCACGTTGGCGCGACGTTCCATCGCAAGTCCGTTGACGTCGAGCAGTGTATCGAACGCCGTACGCCATGGCACCTTGTCGAGATGCAGTGTGACCACGCCGTGCGCCTTGTCGCTCGCAATGATGTTCAGGCCTGTGAATTGTGCGAATGCGTTCAGCACGGCACCCAGCTCAGCGCGCCGGAAATTCAGCGAAATCGGCCGGTCGGGCGGCAGATCGTCGACAGCCGTCGCGGCCGGCGTGGTGGTCAGCCGCGCCATTGGAGCGAGCGGCACCGGCGGTCCTTCCAGCGCGGCTTGCGGATCCTCGGTACGCGTCGACTCTCGGGGTATTGTCGATTCGCTGCCCGCTGCGATTGCTGGTGATGCATCGTCGCCCTTGTCGTCGTTATCGTCGCGCTTATAGGCAGCCGCGGATGGATCCGCCGCAGCGTCGACCTGCACAGCTTCATCGGTCGCAAGATCCGCCGTGAACGGATTGCGCACTTCATTGGATGCAACACGCAGCAACGGTAGCGGCGGCACACCGTATTGCGCGAGCGTGTCGTCGAGCGGCATCGACTCGGGTAACGGCGGCAGCGACGCATGAGCCGCCGCCGTTACCATCGACGTGACCGCCATTGCCGACTTCAGGCGAGATCGGGCGTTCATTGCACCGTTTCCTCGAACGTCAACTGATGCTCGCTGCCGTCTCGCGCCGCAAGCGTCACGCCGAATCCGTCGACGCGCGCAACGCTTTCGCCACGAACGTGCTGCCCTGCTTCGAGCATCGCTTCGCCATCAGGCGTTTCGACAAGCCCCAGACCGCGCGCGAGATCGTACAAAAGACCGACGAGGCGAATTCCGGCAGTGTCAGCGGCGGCAACGCGCGCGTCAGATTGCGGCGGCGGCAAGAACGGATCGTAATAGAAGATATCTTCGTCATCGTCGATGGCCGCATCGTCCTGCAACCCGGTAGCGGGCGGTTCGAGCGGACGCAGTGCATCGAATACGTTCAGTGTCGCGCTGACCGACAGCAGACCGCCATTCGGCGAGGCGTCATTGGCTGGCCTGATCAGCAATTCGCCTGGCACGATCAGCACCGGAATACTTGGCAGTGCTCGCACAAAGGCCAGCACTTGCGAAAATTGCGCAAGTGCCGTCAAGCGCAGCGGACGCATCGCATCGATTCCCGTCCCCGTGACCGCTCCCGGCTCAAGCGAGATCAATGTCATGCCGCCGCGTGCCGCGAGTTGCGACACGATCCGCACGTCATCCGTCGACGCGCCGCTATCGGTCGCTCGAGTGGAGCGCATCGAATTGGCCGCGCCGGCCGCCGCGCGCAGCGCCGGCAGTTCACCGATAGCGTGTTGCGCGCTGTTGAAACGGCGTTGCGTGTCGTCGAGCAACGCGTGCATCGCGCGCGCGCCCGCAAAATCCGCTGCGACCCACGCGTTGGCGCCAAGCGCAAACGTCGCGCTCGCGATCAGACTCGCCGCTAGCAGACGCCGTCGCCCGCTCCACGCACCGTGCGGCACGCGCAGACGGTCCACCCAGTGGCGCGGCGCTTTTCGTTGGTTGATCGGACCGAAGCGGCCCGTGATGCTTACACTCATCTTGTACCTCGCATGTCGCCGCCATGTATGTCGCCACCTTGTACCGGACGTACCGCGGGCGCGGACCTCGCTGCTGCAAGTTCGCGCGCACCCTTCCAGTCGAGGCGCGCCGAGAACCCGATTGCTTCGCTGGCGTTTCCGATGACGCCGCGCGCCGGTGGCGGCGCACGGCGCAAGTCTTTGACTTCAGCGTCCCTCACTCCAGGTATCGCACTCAAGCGCTTCACCCACGATGCCGGTGCCGTATGGTCGTGCGCGATCGCGAGCAGTTCCGTCTCGTGGTCACGATGCCGCATTTGCCGCACGACCACGCGCTCGCGAGGCTCGACGGCCAACTCATCCAGCAGCGCCAGCAGGTGCACGAGCGGCTCGACGAGCGATGCCGCGTGCGCGGCGCGTGTATGCGCGTCATCGACGTCGCGTGTAAGCCGCGCATGTTCGGCAAGCGGCGCGGTCAGTTGTGAGAGCGACCGCTCGAACGAAGCGCGTTGCGCGTCGAGCCGTACCCGATCGACCGTCTGCCAGGTGGCCAGCGCCAGCACAGCGATGCACCCGACCGCCACCGAGCCCAACGCTTCGTTGACGCGGCGCCGCCGTTCACGGCGCGCGGCGCGCTGCCGGTGCGGCAGCAGATTGAATCCCCCTAGCCACACCGGCCGCGCACGCCGCGCCGGCGCATCGCCGAAGCGCAACGTGAGCCACTTCATTCGTAGATTCCCCGTACCGCGAGACCGAATGCAACCGCACACGCGGGATCGCTCAGCAATTCCGAGTCATCCGGATGCGCGACCTCGCCAAGCAGTGCGCATTGGAATGGCAGCGCCGTGCAGCCGAGCACGTCGCCGATGTCGGCAAGCGACAGCGAGACGCCGTCGAGCAGCGCGATTTCGCCCGCCACCAGCACCGACACAAGCTCACTGCCGCCGCCCAGCTCGCGCAGCGCATCGGCCAGACTGCCGTGCTCAGGCGCCGGGTAACGCATATGCGCCGCGACCTCGTCATCGGCGATACGCCAGCCATAAATGCCATCACTGCCGACCCAGATGGCCACGTACTCGTCATTCAGTTCGAGTTCGACTGCTGCCGCGTAACGCATCGCCCGCAACGCCGCATGCGGCTCGCCGTCGATCGACGTCAACGAGATGCCGGCAATCGCCGCGCACTCGATGCGTGCTTCGAGATGCTGGCGCGCCGTTGCGGCGATCGTCACCTCCCCTTCGCGCAACGACGATTCGTCGATATACCAGTCGACCGCGAGCGCATGCCGCTCGATTCCCGCGATGCGCTCCACCTCGATCAGCACCGCCGGCTCGAGTGCCGCCAGGGCGTCGCCGTTCGGGCACTCCGCGTTCGGCGGCGGCCCTTGACGCCGCAGAAGCGGCGCAAGCTGACAGAGCGGCACGCTTGCCGTTAGCGTCGCCGAACCGGGAATCGCCATCGCGCATGGCAACGAAAGCACAACGCGTTCAATCTGCAAGCTGTCGAACAGCTCGAACAGCGCATGCGCGACCGCCTGCCGATCGACAATCTCGGCACCCGCCATCGCACCGGGCCGTAGCGGCATCGACGCGACGCAGTCGATTCGCACCGGCTCGTCGCCGCGCACGCGCCGGCTCAGCACTACGAGCCGCACCGCCTGCGGACTCACGTCGATGCCAGCCGCGAACCGGCGCACCGCCCTTTGCAACGAAGTTTTCAACGCCATCTTGCCTCCCTTTCACCAACCCGCGGACAACCCATTCGAACGCGGACAACGGAGAGGATTGTGCTCAGACCGTGCGTTCTGCGAAATTCGGCCGAATGGCTAACGCGCACAGAAGTACTGCCCGGACGCGGCTGGACGAGCTACAGTGACGTCATTCCGTGATGTCGTTTCCCTTACAGCCTGTCTGCGTCCGGCACTGTCGTTGGCGGCCTTCGTTGGCCGTCCTTATTGGCTGTCGCCGGCGCCCGCAGCGATGTAAGCGCATCGAAAGCTAATGGTGCGCGCGGCTATAATCGCGGGACTGGTTTCTGGTGGTTATATGCAACAAACTTCAAGTCCTTCGTCCCCGCCGCCGGTGCCGCGCAAACGCAGGCGCCCGTGGTGGCTCACGCTTATTCTGGGTTTCGTTGGTCTGATCTTTGCGGGCATCGTGAGCGCGGCGCTCGTACTCGGCTACGCGCTGGTCGTCGCGACACCTAACCTGCCGTCCCTCGACGCGCTCACCGACTATCAGCCCAAGGTGCCGCTGCGCATCTACACCGCCGATCACGTGCTGATCGGCGAATTCGGCGAGGAACGGCGCGATATCGTGCACATACGCGACGTGCCGGACAACCTCAAAAAGGCCGTGCTCGCAATCGAGGATGCACGCTTTTACGATCATGGCGGCGTCGATCTGACCGGCATCCTGCGCGCGGGATTCGTTGCACTGACAAACGGCCATGCGACACAAGGCGCAAGCACGATTACGATGCAGGTCGCCCGCAACTTCTTTCTGTCCAGTGAGAAGACGTACACGCGCAAGGTGTACGAAATGCTGCTGGCGTACAAGATCGAGTCGAAGCTGTCGAAAGATCAGATTCTCGAGGTCTATATGAATCAGATCTATCTCGGGCAACGCGCATACGGTTTTGCGAGCGCCGCACGCGTGTACTTCGGCAAGGATCTGAAAGACCTCACGCTGGCCGAGTCCGCGATGCTTGCCGGGCTGCCGAAGGCGCCGTCCGCGTATAACCCGGTCGTCAATCCGAAGCGGGCGAAGGTGCGCCAGGAATACATCCTGCAGCGGATGCTCGAACTGCACTACATCACGCAGCAGCAGTACGACGATGCGGTGCGCCAGCCGCTCATCGTCAAGGGCGCCGGCAAGGAGTTCAGCGTGCACGCGGAGTACGTGGCGGAGATGGTCCGGCAGATGATGTATGCGCAGTATCGGGAAGAGGCGTACACACGCGGCCTGAATGTGGTCACGACGATCGACTCCGCCGATCAGGACGTCGCCTATCGCGCACTACGCAAAGGTTTGATGGACTACGAACGCCGGCACGGATATCGCGGCCCGGAGGCATTCATCGACCTGCCCAGCGATCCGGACGACCGCGAGCAGGCGATCGACGACGCACTGCTCGAGCATCCGGACAATGGCGATATTTTCGCGGCGGTCGTCACATCGGCTGCCCCGAAACAGGTGCAAGCGACGCTAATCGGTGGCAACTCGGTGACGATCAGCGGCGATGGGCTGCGCTATGCGGCGTCTGCGCTGAATGCACGTGCGCAGCCGAACCAGCGGATCCGGCCCGGGGCAATCGTGCGTGTGGTCAAAAATGACGACGGCGACTGGTCGATCACGCAGTTGCCGCAAGTGGAAGGCGCATTCGTATCGATCGTGCCGCAGGATGGCGCGATTCGCGCGCTCATCGGCGGCTTTGACTTCAACAAGAACAAATTCAATCACGTGACGCAAGCGTGGCGCCAGCCAGGCTCGAGCTTCAAGCCGTTCATCTATTCCGCGTCGCTCGAAAAGGGCCTTGGACCCGCGACCATCATCAACGATGCACCGCTCTTTTTTAGCGCGGCCGAGACCGGCGGCCAGGCCTGGGAACCGAAAAACTATGGCGGCGGCTTCGATGGCCCCATGACGATGCGAACCGCGTTGCAAAAGTCGAGGAACCTCGTGTCGATCCGCATTTTGAACCACATCGGCACCAAGTACGCGCAACGGTACATCACGCAGTTTGGCTTCGACGCGGAGCGCCACCCCGCGTACCTGCCGATGGCGCTGGGCGCGGGCCTCGTCACGCCGCTGCAGATGGCCGCCGCGTATTCGGTGTTCGCGAATGGCGGCTATCGCATCAACCCGTATCTGATCGCGGAAGTCACCGATCAGCGCGGGGTCGTCGTCGCGCACGCGCAGCCGCTCGTTGCCGGGCAAAGCGCGCCGCATGCGATCGAGCCGCGCAATGCCTATGTGATGAACAGCCTGCTGCAAAGCGTCGCGCAACGCGGCACCGGCGCGAAATCGAATGTGTTGAAGCGCACCGACCTCGCCGGCAAGACCGGCACCACCAACGATTCACGCGACGCATGGTTCGCCGGCTACCAGCACACGCTTACAGCGATCGCGTGGATCGGCTACGACAACCCGCGCAGCCTCGGCGACAAGGAAACAGGCGGCGGACTCGCGCTGCCGGTGTGGATCGAATACATGGGCCGCGCGCTCAAGGGCGTGCCCGAATACAAGATGCCGATGCCCGACGGCGTCGTCACGATTGGCGACGAGCTGTATCTCGATGGCTTTACGCCGGGCAACGGCTTCGTCTCGGCGGTCGGCATCACGCTGCCGCAACCCGGCGAGGAAGCGAGTGGCACAGAGGGCGCGCCGGAGCAGGTCGGAGAACAGGAGAAGCAGGACATCATGAACCTGTTCCGCGGACATTAACGGACGCTAACGGGGCATTGATGGGCACTAGCGGGTACTAGCGGGCACTAGCGCGCATTGACGGGCATTGCGGCCGTCACGGGCATCACGCGCACGGCCTGCACCAGCAGCCATCGCCGCACCGTGTTCAAGTGCGGTTCAAGGGGTAATCCGCACCGGCTCCCCGGCCTGCTGCGTCGCGTAGTCGGACAGCGCTGCGAAGAATTCGGTGCCGTTGCGCGTGTCGCGCCATGCATCGTCGACGAAACGGAAGTGATAACCGCCTGACTTCGCGGCAATCCAGATTTCGTGCATCGGCGGCTGCAGGTTCACGATAATCTTCGTGCCGTTCGCGAATTCCAGCGTCAGAACATTGCCGCTGCGTCCGAACTCGATATCGGCGTCGGTGTAGTCGAGTGCACGCTCGACCGCCGCCAGCACGGCTTCGGCACGAGCCAGGTAATCAATATCGGTCATGCTAAACTCCAACGGATTCGTTATACAGGGACTGTTATGCGAGCCGTACTCCGGATGAGCGCGATTGTAGCGGCTTTATCCATTCTCGCAGCGGGCGCGCTCGCCGGTTGCGGGCAACGCGGCCCGCTTTATCTGCCTACCGTTCCGCCACTGCCACCCAAGCCGCAACAACAGACGCAACCGCCGTCGCCTGACGAGGTGAAACCGGGCCCGGAAACCGCGTCGTCGACCATTCCCGACACATCGGGCGAACCGTTGACGCTGTCGCCTGACGACACCATGCAGACGCCCGCGAGCGGCAGCGCCGCGCCGATGCCGCAGCGGCCCGCGTCCGACGTTCCTCAAGCTCAATAAGACCTTCGCATGACTCGATCCGTTTTCGCCCACGTCGACGGCGTCCTGCACGCCGAACGCGTGTCCGCCGTGTCGCTCGCCGAGCGCTTCGGCACCCCACTTTACGTCTACTCGCGTGCCGCGCTGACCGACGCATGGCAAGCCTATGCGGGCGCATGCGCGGGTCGCCGCGCGAGCGTCCATGTCGCCGTGAAGGCGAATAGCAACCTCGCGGTGTTGAACGTGTTCGCGCGCATGAACGCGGGCTTCGACATCGTGTCGGGCGGCGAACTCGCACGTGTGCTCGCGGCGGGCGGCAAAGCGGAAAACACCGTTTTTGCCGGCGTGGGCAAGAGCGCCGCTGAAATGCGCGATGCGCTCGCCGCAGGCGTGAAATGCTTCAATGTCGAGTCGATTCCGGAACTGGACCGTCTCAACGAGGCTGCGGGCGCGATGGGCAAGCGAGCGCCGGTGTCACTGCGCGTCAATCCGGACGTCGATGCAAAAACGCACCCGTACATTTCCACCGGCCTCAAGTCGAACAAGTTTGGTGTCGCGTTCGACGACGCACGCGCGACGTATCGCGCGGCCGCGGCGATGCGGCACCTCGAGGTCGTCGGCATCGATTGCCACATCGGTTCGCAAATCACCGAGGTCTCGCCGTACCTCGATGCGGTCGACCGCCTGCTCGAGCTCGTCGAGCAGATCGAGGCCGATGGCGTGAAGATTCGTCATATCGACGTCGGCGGCGGCCTCGGCATTACCTACGATGACGAGACGCCGCCCGATATCGGCGTGTTCGTGCGCACCGTGCTCGATCGCATCGACGCGCGCGGGCATGGTCACCGGGAGGTGTATTTCGAGCCCGGCCGCTCGCTGGTCGGCAACGCAGGCATCCTGTTGACGCGTGTCGAGTTTTTGAAGCCCGGTATCGAGAAGAACTTTCTGATCGTCGATGCCGCGATGAACGACCTTGCGCGTCCCGCGATGTACAACGCGTACCACGCGATCGAGCCGGTCGTGACGCGCGCCGCGCCGAAGCAGGTGTACGACGTGGTCGGCCCGGTCTGCGAAAGCGGCGACTGGCTCGGGCGCGAACGTGAACTGGCGGTGGCGGCGGGCGATCTGCTCGCGATTCGCTCCGCAGGCGCATATGGCTTCGTGATGAGCTCTAACTACAACACCCGCCCGCGCGCCGCGGAAGTGATGGTCGACGGCGACACCGTGCATCTGATTCGCGCGCGTGAAGACGTCACGCAACTGTTTGCCGGCGAATCTCTGCTGCCTGACTGAGACCGCAAAGGGATAAAGGTGTGGATGACGGCGTGAGCGCGCAGCGCATACGCTGTCAGGCCATCCTCCGACGCCCGCCCGTTAGCGCGAACACCGCCCGCAGAGAAATCAGCGCCGCACCGCCTCGCGCCGCGCGATCCGCTCACGCGCCCATACGATCAGGCGCCACCCAAGCAGCGCGATCACGATCGCGCCGTAAATCTTCGGCAAGATCAGATCGTGCTTGCCAGCCTTCATCCACCAGAAGTGCAGAATCGCGAGCGCGGCGATCAGATAGATCGCGCGATGCAGCATCTGCCAGCGGCGGCCGAGCCTGCGCACCATCGCTTTCGTCGATGTGGCCGCCAGTGGAATCAGCAGCACGAACGCGGCAAATCCGACCGTAATGAAAGGCCGCTTACCGATATCTTTCAGAATCTCGGCAACGTCGAACCACTTGTCGAACCAGAAGTAGGTCGTAAAGTGCAGCGCGCCGTAGAAGAACGCATACAGACCGATCATGCGGCGCAAGCGCAGCAGTGCATTGACACCGGTAAGCTTGCGCAACGGCGTGATGGACAGCGTGATGCAAAGGAACACCAACGTCCATAGCCCGGTCGAACGCGTGATGAACTCGATCGGATTCGCGCCCAGTTGACCGGTGAAGCCGAACAGGACAAGCCGCCCAAGCGGATACAACGCCGCGATAAACACCGCGATCTTTGCCGGCGCGACCCAGCGCGGGCCCGTCGCCGTTGCCGGCCGTTTCTTCGCGCTCGCAGAGCCGGCGGCACTGCCTGCGACCGCCGTCGATGGGCGCTGCGCGCTGCCTCCGGATACCGTTTGCGTGTCGGTTGCCATCTGCGTCCCCGCCTAGAAGTATTTCTTCAGGTCCATGCCCTGATACATCGACGCGACCAGATCGCCGTAACCGTTGAACATCAACGTCTTGCGCTTCGGCGTGAAAAAGCCGTCTTCGCCGATGCGCCGCTCGGTCGCCTGGCTCCAGCGCGGATGGTCGACATTCGGATTCACATTCGAATAGAAGCCGTATTCGTTCGGTGCATACGTGTTCCAGCTGGTCGGCGGCTCTTTGTCGACAAAACGGATCTTCACCAGTGATTTCGCACTCTTGAAGCCGTATTTCCACGGTACAACGATCCGCACCGGTGCGCCGTTCTGGTTCGGCAGCACCTGCCCATACAGACCCATCGTCAGCAGCGTCAGCGGATTCATCGCTTCGTCCATCCGCAGGCCTTCCGAATACGGCCAATTGAGAATCGGGTCCGACAAACCCGGCATTTGCGACGGGTCGTCGAGGGTGATGAATTGCACGTACTTCGCATTACCGGTCGGCTGCACGCGCTTGATCAGCTCCGACAACGGCACGCCGATCCACGGAATGACCATCGACCAGCCTTCCACACACCGGTGCCGGTAAACACGCTCCTCGAGCGGCGCGAGCTTCAACAACTCGTCGATATCGTAGACCTTCGGGTTCTTCACCTCGCCTTCCACGCTCACCTTCCACGGACGCGGCCGCAGCGTACCGGCGTTGCGCGCCGGGTCCGACTTGTCGGTGCCGAACTCGTAGAAGTTGTTGTACGTGGTGATGTCCTTGTACGGTGTCGCCTTGTCGACCACGACGAATTTCGGGTTCGTCTTCGCGGCGAGCTTCTGGGCCTTCGGATCCGGCGACGAGAACGTCGCAAACGCCTCGCCGGGCACGCCCCCGATCAGACCGCCGAGCGCCGCGGCGCCCGCCACCTGCAGGATGCGCCGCCTGTTTTCGAATACCCGCTGCGGCGTGATCTCGCTGCGCGGAATATCGTCGCCGGCCAGGCGCGACGTGCCGGTACGCTTGATCCACATGTTGCTACTCCTCGCGTGCCGGCTCGGGCCCGCTTATGAATGATTGGCGCGTGGTCTTACTGCTTCTGTTGTAGCAAACGAAAAGAATTCGGAAATCATCCCGTTTGACCATAAAAAAACCGCCGGTGTTTAACACGCGGCGGTCATTTGTCGGGTTCGGGCGACGGATATTACAGCTTCCCGTAACTATGCAGCCCCGAAAGGAACATGTTCACGCCGAGGAACGCAAACGTCGTCACCAGCAGGCCCGTCAGCGCCCACCACGCGGCCACCGCTCCGCGCAGCCCCTTCATCAGACGCATATGCAGCCATGCGGCGTAATTCAACCACACGATCAGCGCCCACGTCTCCTTCGGGTCCCAGCTCCAGTAGCCGCCCCATGCTTCCGCCGCCCACAGCGCACCGAGGATGGTCGCCACCGTGAAGAACGCGAAGCCCACCGCGATCGATTTGTACATCACGTCGTCGAGCACATCCAGCGTCGGCAGCCGGTCGGCCAGCACGCCGCGTTCTTTCATCAGATAGGCCACGCCCACCATCGCCGACAGCGCAAAGCTGCCGTAACCGATGAAGTTCGCCGGTACGTGGATTTTCATCCACCAGCTTTGCAACGCCGGAACGAGCGGCTGGATCTGCTGCGCGTCGCGCGCAATCGAGTACCACATCAGGAAGCCGACCGCCGCGCTGATCACGAGCAGCACGAACGCACCGAGCGCCCGCGTGTTGTAATGCGATTCGTAATACAGATAGAAGAGCGCTGTAATCAGGCTGAACAGCACGAACACTTCATACAGGTTCGAAATCGGAATATGGCCGACGTCCGCGCCGATCAGATACGACTCGTACCAGCGCACCATCAAGCCGACGAAGCCCATCAGCACCGCGGCCCATGTCATCTTCGAACCGATCGCGGCGCCCGCCGGTGAGCGCGACAGCAAACCGATCCAGTAGAAGAGCGTCGCAAACACGAACAGCGCGCTCATCCACAGGATCGCGGACTGGCTCGACAGGAAATACTTGAGGAAGAACGCCTGGTCGGCGCGCGACAGGTCGCCGTGGTAAAGCGCGATAGCCGACAGCGATAGCGCCGCGATGCCGATCATCAGCGGTCGCACCGGCTTCCAGCGCCACCCGAGCACAACGAACACCGGCACCGCGCACACCAGCACCAGCTTGTCGTAGTAATTCATGAACGCGTGGTAGCGCGTCAACGCGAACCCGGCGCCGCCGACCAGCACGAGCGCGAATAGCCAGTCGAACGGCGTAAGCCGCTTCAGGAACGGGCGATCGTCGAGCAGGCCATTGCGGGTTGGCAACCCTGCCGACGTCGCGGCAGGCCGTTGTGCGGGCGAGGAAGAGGAAGACTGGGTCAAGTCCATGATGTTACCGGGTTGAATCTTGTGGGCCGGTTGCCGGATCAGCCGGGTGGCTGCCGCCGCCGGACGCAGCGGACGCTGCCGATTCGTCAGCCAGTTTGGCGTTGAGCGCCGTACCGACCGCGTCGCGCGTCTCCCTGAACTCCTTGTCGAAGTCGAACGTCTTTCGAGCGCTTGACATCGCCATCACGACGTTCACGCCGCGATCCGTATCTTTGAGCCAGAACCACAGGCGCCGTTCGCGCACATAGAACATCGAGAAGATGCCCAGCACGAGGAGCAGGCTGCCAAGATACACGACTTTTTTACCCGGCGCGCGCGTCAACTGAAATACCGAGGCTTGCACCTGCTTGAAGCCGTCCAGTTGCAGATAGACCGGCGATCCATAGAAAAAGCTGTCAGAAATTGCGTTAATCGAGTTCTGGATGAAACGGCTGGCCGCGTCACTGGGCTGCGCCGGCGTTTCGCCGGCTTGCGCACGCGAGAGTTGCCAGACGTCCCACATCGCGCCTTCCAGCATGCGCAGTAACAGCCCTGCCGCCTTCTCCTGCTCCGCCTTCGGCACCGAATGGTCGATGAACGTCGCGATGGCCTGGAAGCCGCCGACCGGCTGACCAGGCTGCGGCGCGAGGCTGCTATCGGCGCCGGCAAAGAGGGTGAGCACACGAACCGCGCTTTCTTCCAGATGCTGCTGCAACTCCTGATTCGAGGACGGCACTGAACGCTGCGCAAAGCGATGCGCGGCTTCGGCGCGCGTTGCCGGGTTTTCGAGCGCCGCGCGCAGATTCATCCAATCCTTCACCGTGCCGCCTTCGTCAGCCGGGATCCGCAGATAGCGGAACGGATCGTCCGGATTGATGCGCACACCCGCGAGAAACACGCGCTCGCCGCCGACTTCCACCGGCAGCATGTAGTTGTTGTACTCGCGCGCCTGACCATCCTTGTCGCGCACCTTGTACTGTACCGACGGCCCGACGTTGTGCAGATCGAGCGGCTTGGACGACTTCGCGCCGGAGCCGAGGCGCTCGTCGAACGCCTGTTTCAACGTTTCGTGCGCCGCGACGCCGCGCGCGTCGGTCTGGCCATTGCCGTTTGTGATGTTCTCGACATTGATCGCACGAAAATCGGCGAATTCGATGGTCTGGCCGTCGGTGCCGGGAATCGCGCTGGTGAGCGGCGTCGAATTGCCAATCGTGCCGCCAAAAGGAACCGGCTTCGCGCTATTGCCCGTCATCGGGTACGCGGTCATCTTCATTTCGGAGCCGCCGTCCTGGAAGCTCGATTGATAGATCGACACGCCGTCGTATTCGAACGGCTTGTTCACCTCGACGCGCGCCGGAACGCGCTGCCCGGTCTTGTGGTCGATCACGACGATGTCGCTCGCGAAAAGTTTCGGCATCCCCGTCGAGTAGTAATCGACAATGAATTTGTCCAGCTGGATCGAGAACGGCAGATCTTGAATCAGCGAACCGTTCGGCTGATTCAGAATCGCGGTCGACACGTGCTGCCCCTCGGGCACCCACGCATAACCGCGAAACGTCGGATTCGATTGCGACAGCCGGTGCTCGGGTGGGATATCGTTGATCACCGAATTGCCGCTAATCGGCGATTTGTCGAACAGCCACATTTGCAGCTTGATCGGCAGATTGCTGTCGAGCAAACCGCCAATGCAGATGATGACGATCGCAAGGTGTGCCGAGATATAGCCGAGCTTCGTCAACGCGCCTCGCTTCGCGGCGATCAGCGTCGCGCCGTCGGACTCGCGCGTCACGAATTGGTAGCCTAGCTTGCGTGACAGATGCGACAAGGTCGCGGTGGCTTGCGCGCGCGTTCCTTCGACGACGAACTCACCCTTGTGATGGAACGCGCGCAAGCTTGCTTCGCGCACCTTGTCCTTCCAGCTCTTCGTGTCGGCGATCATCTTCGGCGCATTGCGGATCACGCACAACGACACCGACGTGATCAGAAAGCCGAGGATCAGCATGAACCACCATGCGCTGTACACGGTGTAGAGGCTCAGTGACCGGAAGATATCCGCCCAGAACGGGCCGAACTGATTGACGTAGTTGGGATACGGATCGTCCTGCGTGAGCACGGTGCCGATGATGCTCGCAATCGCGAGAATCACCAGCATCGCGATCGCAAAGCGCATTGAGCTCAGCACCTCAATGACTTCGCGCGCGACCCGCTGACGCGATTTCGACTGCAGACCCGACGTGGTAACGCTCATTCAAACTCCAACTGAACAGCAAAAAAGGGTGCAGGGCCGTCTCATGCTGACGACGCCCTCACCCTTTTCTTGTTTTTTCCGCCGGCCTCTTTGCCGCTTTACCGCACACCGCCTGGCCGGCTTGACTTGCACGTGGGCGCTAGCTTAATGCAAACCGGCGATGTAATCAGCGACGGCTTTGATCTCGCTATCTGACAGACGCTGCACAATCGCGTGCATCACATCACTGTTGTTGCGTGCGCCCGGGCCCTGCTGGAACGCCGTCAATTGTGCGGCCGTGTACTCGGCCCACTGTCCTGACAGACGCGGATACTGCGAGGGGATGCCCTGGCCAGTCGGCCCGTGACAGCTTGCGCAGGCCGGCACGCCCTTGTCTGCAATACCCGCGCGATAAATCTTCTGGCCCAGCGGCACTGTGTTCTTGTTGTGTGCGTAGCCGGGTTTCGGAACCTGAGTGGCAAAGTACGCGGCCACGTTCACCATGTCCTGATCCGACAGTGCACCGGAAATGCCAGCCATGATCGGATTACTGCGCGCGGGCTGCTTCGCGCCCGGTTGCGTTTTGAAATCCTTGAGCTGTTTGACGAGGTATTCCGGATGCTGGCCGGCGAGCTTCGGATACGCCCCGCCTGCGCTATTGCCATCCGCTCCGTGACACGCAGCGCAAACTTGTGCTGCGATTGCCTGCCCCCGATTCAAATCCGGCTTTGCCTGATCCGCCGCTTTTGCCTGTACCACCAAACCTGAAAGACCTACCGCTGTGTGAAGCACCACCAGAATCCTGCCCAGTCGATTCATTCGCACACCCTGTTTCGTCTTGTGGGAATTAGAGGTTCTGCAAAATACGACGGCGACCGAATTACCCGATTGAAATACCTCGCAACCCCAGTTACGTATTGAGCGCGCGTGGATGTACACGACGCTCCACAGGTTTTCAGTAAACCATCGTATTGTACAATAACTCGCTAATCGCCAAGACGCCAGTCGGGCTTGCCCCGCAGCCAATCCAGCCGTGGCCGCCCATATCGTTCGCGTTGCGTGGTTCCGTTGTGGTCGTTGCAGTCGCCATGCGGTTCACGAGCCGCACTTCCCATCGCTCCAGGCGTTGGCCTGCAACGCGGGTCACGCATTCTATTCCGGTCCTATTCATGCCCTTTCTGCTCCATCAGGCGCGCTTCTTCACCACTGTCAACCATTTGCGCGACCTGCCGTCCACCGCGCAACCTGAGGTTGCATTTGCCGGGCGCTCGAATGCGGGCAAATCGACCGCGATCAACATACTGTGCAATCAGAAGCGGCTAGCGTTCGCGAGTAAAACACCGGGGCGCACACAACATATCAATTACTTCTCGGTCGGGCCGGCCGATGAGCCAGTCGCACATCTGGTCGACCTGCCGGGCTACGGCTATGCCGAAGTGCCCGGCGCAGCAAAGTCGCATTGGGAAGCGTTGCTGTCGAGTTACTTGCAGTCGCGCGCGCAGTTGCGCGGCATGATCCTGATGATGGATTCGAGGCGCCCGCTCACCGAGCTGGACCAGCGGATGATCGAGTGGTTCGCGCCGACCGGCAAGCCGATTCATACCTTGCTGACCAAATGCGACAAATTGACGCGTCAGGAAAGCACCCACGCGTTACGTACGACGCAAAAGGCGTTCGCCGACTATCGCGCGGCCGGTTACCAGGGCGAACTCACCGCGCAGATCTTTTCGGCGCTCAAGCGCATCGGTGTCGAAGAAGCGCATGAGTTAATCGAAAGCTGGATTGCCCCCGATATCGCAGACGATCCATCCGGTGATTCGGCCGGAACGGCGTAACAGGCTCACAACACATATTGGCGCGCGGGTCCGCATCGATAGTGCGCCACCCCGTGTGTACGCAGCTCACGATGACCCGCGTGGCGCGCATTTCCCGTCCGCCATAAAAAAACCCGCCGCAAGTTGACGGCGGGCTAAACAGCCTAATCGAAAAACGACAGGCACCCGCTCAGGGAGGAGAAGCGGGGAGGTCGGCGCAGCGCGCCTTGCTCGATCGGTATGATATACCATTGTCTCAAAAAGTTTCTGGCACGCGGCCACCGTCTGTTTCACATTCGCACGAGTTTCGATATGAGTTTTTACCCGCATCAACGTCCGCGCCGCATGCGACGCGACGAATTCTCGCGCCGCATGATGCGCGAGAACGTTCTCACCACTAATGACCTGATTTATCCGGTATTCATCGTCGAGGGCACTCAAGCAAGGCAAGCGGTGCCGTCGATGCCGGGTGTCGAGCGGGTGTCGGTGGATCTGCTTATGGGCGTGGCGGAACAGTGCGTCCAATTGGGTGTGCCGGTGTTGTCGCTGTTTCCGGCGATCGAACCCTCGCTGAAGACGCCCGACGGCCGCGAGGCGACCAATCCTGCCGGCCTGATTCCGCGCGCGATACGCGAGTTAAAAAAACACTTCCCCGAGCTCGGTGTGCTGACGGATGTCGCGCTCGATCCTTATACGAGCCATGGTCAGGACGGCGTAATCGACGAAACCGGTTACGTGATCAACGATCCAACTGTCGAAATTCTTGTGGAACAGGCGAAAGCTCACGCGGAAGCCGGCGTCGATATCGTTGCGCCGTCGGACATGATGGACGGCCGTATCGGTGCGATCCGCGAGATGCTCGAGAGCGAGGAGCACATTCATACGCGGATCATGGCGTATTCGGCCAAATTCGCATCGGCGTTTTATGGTCCGTTCCGCGATGCGGTCGGCTCCGCATCGAACCTCGGCAAGAGCAACAAGATGACCTATCAACTCGATCCGTCAAATTCCGACGAGGCGATGCGCGAGATTCGCGCCGACATCGACGAAGGCGCGGACATGGTGATGGTCAAGCCCGGTATGCCCTACCTCGACATCGTGCGCCGCGTGCGCGACGAGTTTCATTTTCCGACGTATGTGTATCAGGTGAGCGGCGAGTATGCGATGTTGAAGGCAGCTGCGCAGAACGGCTGGCTCGATCACGACAAGGCGATGATGGAGTCGCTGCTCGCATTCAAACGGGCGGGTGCGAATGGCATGCTGACGTACTTCGCGCTCGATGCGGCGCGACTGCTTCGCTCGCAGAAGTGAACGGCTGATCGTTGACAGGCGCGTCGCGAATCGGATGCCGCACGCCCGACCTTCGCGTCGCCTGCATGGCTCGACTCGGGTTGATGAATAAGCGGCGCGCAGCGTTCGCGAGGGCGCTCCGTTTTCGTTTATGTTGCGCTCGGGCGTTGCGGCTTGTGCGACAACGCCCGCGCAAATGTAGTCGGGTTATTTGGGACAGCGGATCAGGACTGAGGCGATTGTTGCGTGGCGGCGACCCGGTCAAGGCTGCGCAGGAACGTATCCGCTGACTCGTAGCCGACCACACGCAGCACTTCTTTACCGTCCTGGTTGAAGAAGATGATGCCAGGCGGCCCGAAGAGATTGAATCGCTTCAGCAACGCCTGATCATCGGTATTGTTAGCCGTCACGTCGGCACGCAGCAACTTCAGTTGCTTCAGGCGCGCGTTGACGCGCGGATCGCTAAACGTGAACTTCTCCATTTCCTTGCAGCTGACGCACCAGTCCGCATAGAAGTCGAGCATGGCGGGCCGCGCGGCAGCTTTGACGACCTGATCGAGTTGCCCGGACGAACTGACTGGCGCGAACGTGAGGTCGCTTTGCGCGGCAGCAGACGCAGCCGTACTGCCGCCGGCTGCAACGCTCACGCCCGGTGCGCGGCTCGCAAGGACCGCGAGTGGCCGCAGCGGGTCGGTCGAACCGGCCGCTACGCCGACCAGCAGCACCGCCGCCCAGATCGCGAAAGCGGCGCCGATTCCACGTCCGAGGCCACGCCAGATCGAACCGCCGGCCGTCGGCTGCGGTGAAAAGAGGCCCAATGCGGCGGCGGCGATCAGCAGCCACAGCACGCTCAACAGCATCTGCGCGGTGCCGCCGAGCACTGGCCATACAATCCACAACGCAGCAGCAAGCAGAACCACGCCGAAGAACACCTTCACGCTGTCCATCCATGCACCCGCGCGCGGCAAAAACGTCCCGGCGCCCAGTCCGATGATGAGCAGCGGCACGCCGAGCCCGATTCCCATCGAGAACAGCGCGGCGCCGCCGAGCACGGCGTTACCGGTATGAGCGATAAACGCGAGCACCGCGAAGAGTGGTGCCGTCATGCATGCGCCAACGACCAGCGCCGACAGCGCGCCCATCACCGCGACTGCAGCGAGCTTACCGCCCGAGTGTCCTGCGGACGCCTTCGACACGCTGTTTTGCCAACGTTGAGGCATCGCGATATCGACGCCTGCGATCAGCGTCAGCGCGAACACCGTCAATAGAATGGCGAATACGCCCAGTACCCACGGGTTTTGCAGCCACGCGCCCAGGCTCTGTCCGACCAGCGCCGCAGCAATGCCGAGCGCCGTGTAGACCAGCGCCATGCCGATCACGTATGAAAGCGACAGGCCAAAGCCACGTGCACGGGTGACCCGCGCGCCTTCGCCGATGATGATTGCGGAAAGGATCGGAATCATCGGGTACGAGCACGGCAGCAAACTCAGCACGACGCCGGCGACGAAGTACAAGCCGACGATCGCGAAGAAGCCGCCACCTTGCAACAGCGATTGCGCATAGTCCGCGCTTGTCGCGCGTTCGTACCAGTTGCCTGCGGCGGATGAGTCGGAGGGTGTCGCCGACTGCGCGACGCGGGTCGTCGCGCCCGCCGTTGCAGCATGCAGCGCCGCACCGCTCACGTGGTAAACGCGTTCCATCGGTGGATAGCAGATGCCCGCGTCGGCGCACCCTTGTGACGTCACCGCAAGATCAAATGGTCCAGCCGCATTCTTGATCGGGATACGGATGGTCAAATCGCCGCGGTAGCTCTCGACGTTCTTCTGGAATGTCTGATCGAACTTGACATGCCCCGCGGGCAATTGCGGATCACCGATGGTCGACGTGCCGTTACGAACCGCGAAAGAAAAGCGTTCGCGATACATGTAGTAACCGTCGGCGATCTTGTAGTGCACGTCGACTTCGCCGGGCTGTTCCGTGGCGCTGAATTTGAACGCAACAGCGGGGTCGAGAAAATCGTCGGCCGCGCGCGCGGCACCGACGCAAAACAATGCAATGAGCAGACCGGCGAAGAGCAGCCGGGCAACACGCACAACACCGCGCGTGGACGAATTCAGGCCGTTATACATGGATGGAACGTTGAGTTTCCGCGTTGACCCACTGCCCATATGCGGCTGACGCGATCGCTTGCCACGAAAGGATTTCCGGGGTGTCGTAAGGGTGATGCGAAAGAATGAACTGCTCGAGTTCCTGCGCGCGAGCGACACTCGTTTTGAACAACAGTTGGACTTCGTCAGCCGATTCGATCGTGCCCTGCCAGTGAAAGCTGGACCGCACCGCGCCAAGCTGTGTCGCGCATGCGGCTAAACGGGCCGCCAGAATGGCCGACGTGAGCTTATCGGCGGTCGTGGTGTCGGGCACCGTGGTCAACATCAGGATCACGTTCATGATTACCGACACCTCCTCCAGCTGTACAAAATCCGCTTCCAGCATCGTATCACCGAGACCGATTGTGTTCCGGACGCAACTGGACGATCGGCCACTCGGTCTATTCGACGCTTAAACGCGCTTAATGCAAAAAACCAGGCGCATGGCCTGGTTTTTTGTGTTTCCTTCGTCTCGGTCGACAGAAAGCTTACTCGGCTTCGACGACGTTTTCTTCTTCAGCCGGTTCCGGACGATCGAGCAGTTCGACCAGCGCCATCGGCGCGTTGTCGCCCACGCGGAAGCCGAACTTCAGGATTCGCAGATAACCACCCGGACGGTTTGCGAAACGCGGCCCGAGTACATCGAAAAGCTTCGTGACCGAATCGCGATCGCGCAGACGGTTGAATGCCAAACGACGGTTCGCGAGCGACGGCTTCTTGCCGAGCGTGATCAGCGGCTCAACGACTTTACGGAGTTCCTTCGCCTTCGGCAGCGTAGTCTTGATGACTTCGTGCTCGATCAGCGAGTTGGACATGTTACGGAGCATTGCCAGACGGTGGCTGCTCGTGCGGTTCAGTTTCCGCAGGCCATGACGGTGACGCATTTCGATTTCCTTGATTCAAAGTTTTGATCCAGCTCTTCTATCGCACCCGGTCATTTGAACGACGAGTGCACGGGCCGGTATAAAAAACGGCAAGACGTGGATTTTAAAGGGAAATCCACGTCTTTACCAGTCGCAGGACAGCTACCGCTACTACCGATACGCTGCGATTTACTTGTCGAGGCCAGCCGGCGGCCAGTTCTCGAGCTTCATGCCGAGCGTCAAGCCGCGCGAAGCGAGGACTTCCTTGATCTCGTTCAGCGACTTGCGGCCCAGATTTGGCGTCTTCAGCAGTTCATTTTCAGTGCGCTGGATCAGGTCGCCGATGTAGTAGATGTTTTCGGCCTTCAGGCAGTTCGCCGAACGGACCGTCAACTCGAGGTCGTCGACCGGACGCAGCAGGATCGGATCGATCTGCGGTGCGCGCGACGGTGCTTCTGCCGCGGCTTCCGTGCCCTCCAGCGCAGCGAACACCGACAACTGATCAACCAGAATGCGCGCCGATTGGCGAATCGCTTCTTCCGGCGAAATCACACCGTTGGTCTCGATGTTCATCACGAGCTTGTCGAGGTCGGTACGCTGTTCGACACGCGCGCTCTCCACGGCATAGCTCACGCGGCGAACCGGCGAGAACGATGCGTCCAGTACGATGCGGCCAATGATCTTGGCCGACTCTTCACCGTAACGACGCACGTTGCCCGGCACGTAGCCACGGCCCTTCTCAACCTTGATCTGCACGTCGAGCTTGCCGCCCTTCGACAGATGCGCAATCACGTGATCCGGGTTGATCACTTCGCAGTCGTGCGCGAGTTCGATATCACCTGCGGTGACGACGCCTTCGCCTTCCTTGCGCAGCGTAACCGTCACTTCGTCACGGTTATGCAGCTTGAACACCACACCCTTGAGGTTCAGCAACAGGTTGACCACGTCCTCCTGCACACCGTCGAGCGTCGAATACTCATGCACGACGCCTGCGATCGTCACTTCGGTCGGCGCGTAGCCGATCATCGACGACAGCAACACGCGCCGAAGCGCGTTACCCAAGGTGTGCCCATAGCCGCGTTCGAACGGCTCCATGACCACCTTCGCGTGGCTCTCGCCCAGCGATTCCACAGCGATAATCTTGGGTTTCAACAAACTGGTTTGCATAGGTTTTCCTTTTCAATACCCTCGGCTCGTTACACCGATAAGGCTGACCGGTAACAACCTGAAAATAAACAGCCGAGGCGCCCCCTTGCGCAACGCAATCAGGGTACCCCGGCCGTCAATCCGATTAGCGCGAATACAATTCGACGATCAGGCTTTCGTTGATATCGCCAGCGATGTCGCTGCGTTCCGGCATTTGCTTGAAGGTGCCCTCGAACTTCTTCGTGTCGACAGACACCCAGCTCGGCAGCCCGCCTTGCTCAGCCAGCGACAACGCTTCAAGAATGCGTGCCTGCTTCTTCGCCTGCTCGCGTACGGCCACCACGTCGCCAGCCTTCACTTGCAGCGACGGGATGTTCGCGACCGAGCCATTCACCGTGATCGCCTTGTGGCCGACCAGCTGACGCGCTTCAGCGCGCGTCGAGCCGAAGCCCATGCGATACACGACGTTATCGAGACGCGACTCGAGCAGTTGCAACAGGTTTTCACCCGTGTTGCCCTTGCGACGATCGGCTTCGGCGAAGTAACGACGGAACTGGCGCTCGAGAACGCCGTAGATGCGCTTCACTTTTTGTTTTTCGCGCAGCTGCGTGCCGTAGTCGGATGTACGCGCGCCCGACGTGCGGCCATGCTGGCCTGGCTTGCTATCAAGTTTGCACTTGTCGGCAAGCGAACGGCGCGCGCTCTTCAGGAACAGGTCGGTGCCTTCACGGCGAGATAGCTTGGCTTTAGGGCCGATATAGCGTGCCACGTTGCTTTCCTTCTATGTTTGATCACGTGAACTCTCGTTCACGCTAGTCCGAACCCTTTGGGTTGAACGGTGGGCTTAGTCAATTCAATAACGCAAGCCGCCCGTTGCCGCCGATGCCACAGCTCGGCGACAACAGGCGCAAGCAGTAGCGCGTCTTAGATACGACGGCGCTTCGGCGGACGGCAACCGTTGTGCGGAACCGGCGTCACGTCGGAAATCGCGGTGATCTTGATACCAAGACCATGCAACGCGCGCACCGCGGACTCACGGCCAGGGCCCGGGCCCTTGATCCGCACTTCGAGGTTCTTCACGCCGTATTCCATCGCCACACGGCCAGCCGATTCGGCTGCGACCTGAGCTGCAAACGGGGTCGATTTACGCGAACCCTTGAAGCCCTGCCCACCCGACGTCGCCCAGGCAAGCGCGTTGCCTTGACGATCGGTGATCGTGATGATGGTGTTGTTGAACGACGCGTGAACGTGAACCACGCCCTCGGCGACGTTCTTCTTGACCTTCTTGCGAACGCGTTGCGCCGCGGTGTTGTTCGAAGCCTTAGCCATACGTTTTCCTGTAACTGTCAGTGCCGCTTACTTCTTCAGCGCTTGCGCTGCACGACGCGGACCCTTACGCGTACGGGCGTTGGTACGCGTACGCTGGCCGCGCAAAGGCAAGCCCTTACGATGGCGCACGCCGCGGTAGCAGCCGAGGTCCATCAGGCGCTTGATGTTCATCGTCGTTTCGCGACGCAGATCGCCTTCGACGACGTACTTGCCGATTTCTTCACGCAGCTTTTCGAGGTCTGCGTCGTTCAGGTCTTTAACCTTCTTCGAATAAGCCACACCAGCGGCGTCGCAGATGACGCGCGAGCGCGTGCGGCCAATGCCGTAAATAGCCGTCAGGCCGATTTCGGTATGCTGGTGGTTCGGGATATTCACCCCTGCGATACGAGCCATTGTTTTTCCTCAAACAAAAAGCGCAAGCAAAAGCGCGTCGTTTAGCCTTGACGCTGTTTGTGGCGCGGATCAGAGCTGCAAATCACGCGCACAACGCCTTTGCGCTTGACGATCTTGCAATTGCGGCAGATGCGCTTAACCGATGCCATCACTTTCATGATATTACCCTTTTTTCAAATCACTTCGCCCGGAACACGATCCGCGCACGCGACAGATCGTAAGGCGTCAACTCAACCGTCACCTTGTCGCCCGGCAGGATACGGATGTAGTGCATCCGCATCTTGCCGGAGATATGTCCCAATACGACATGGCCGTTCTCCAGCTTTACCCTGAAGGTAGCGTTAGGCAGGTTCTCAATCACTTCGCCCTGCATCTGGATGACATCGTCTTTGGCCATAAGTCCTTTAGCGCATTGGGACGCCGCCGCCTTTGAAATTGGCTTTCTTCAGCAGCGATTCATACTGTTGCGACATAACGTACGACTGCACCTGCGCCATGAAGTCCATGGTGACGACAACAATGATCAGCAGCGACGTTCCACCAAAATAAAACGGCACATTCCAGCGCAGCACCAAAAACTCCGGCAGCAGGCAAACGAACACGATATAGATCGCACCGGCCAGCGTCAGACGCGTGAGAATCCGGTCGATATAGCGTGCCGTCTGGTCGCCCGGACGAATGCCCGGAACGAATGCGCCGCTCTTCTTCAGGTTGTCGGCCGTTTCCCTGCTGTTGAACACCAGCGCGGTGTAAAAAAAGCAGAAGAATACGATCGCCAATGCATACAACAACACATACACCGGTTGGCCCGGCTTCAGCGCCTCTGCCACGTTGTGCAGGGTGTCTGCAAACCAGCCGCCGTTGCTCGATCCGGAGCTGAACCAGCTCAGAATCGTGGCCGGGAACAGGATGATCGACGATGCGAAGATCGGCGGAATCACGCCCGACATGTTCAACTTCAGCGGCAGATGCGACGACTGACCGCCGTAAATCTTGTTGCCCACCTGCCGCTTCGCGTAGTTCACAAGAATCTTGCGCTGACCGCGTTCGATGAACACCACCACGTACGTCACGGCGGCAATCAGCGCGACCACGATGATCGCGGAGATGATCGACATCGAGCCGGTACGCACCAGCTCAAAGAGACCACCGATCGCATTCGGGAAACCCGCCGCGATCCCGCCGAAAATAATGATCGAGATGCCGTTGCCCAGACCACGCTCAGTGATCTGCTCACCGAGCCACATCAGGAACATCGTACCGGTCACCAGCGTCACAACCGTCGTCAGGCGAAACACCATGCCTGGATCGATCACGAGGCCAGGTTGATTCTCGAGCGCCACCGCAATACCGAAGGCCTGGAAGGTCGCAAGCAGGACCGTGAAGACGCGCGTGTATTGCGTGATCTTCCGCTGCCCGGCCTGCCCTTCCTTCTTTAGCGCCTCCAGCTGCGGCGACACGATTGCCAGCAGTTGCATGATGATCGATGCCGAGATGTACGGCATGATCCCCAGTGCAAACACCGTGAATCGCGAAAGCGCGCCACCCGAGAACATGTTGAACATGCCCAGGATGCCGCCCGCCTGGCTCTGGAACAGCTTCGCCAGTTGATCCGGGTCAATACCCGGCACCGGAATGTGCGCGCCGATACGGTAGACGACCAGCGCCAGCAGCAGAAACACTGCCCGCCGACGCAGGTCGCCGAACTTCGCCGCGCTGCGACCCGGTTTTGCGAGACTCGGACTGTTAGCCAAGTACCTTCTCCGATGCAAATGCTAGTGACGGCAATCGACTTGCTCGTTACTCGGCAAAAGAGCCGCCCGCTGCCTCGATCGCAGCGCGCGCGCCCTTCGTCGCACCCAAGCCCTTCACGACGATCTTGCGCTTCAGCTCGCCCGTCGCGATGATCTTGGCGCTCCTGGTCAGCTCACCAACCAGACCGGCTTGCTTGAGCGCGAGCAGATCGATTTCGTCGACCGGCAGCTTCTCGAGATCACCCAACCGCACTTCGCCGACGAACTCCTTCGTCCACGACGTGAAGCCGCGCTTCGGCAGACGACGCTGCAGAGGCATTTGACCGCCTTCGAAGCCGACTTTGTGGAAGCCGCCCGAACGCGCTTTCTGACCCTTGTGACCACGACCCGCGGTCTTGCCGAGGCCGGAGCCGATGCCGCGACCGACGCGCCGCTTGGCGTGCTTCGAGCCTGCTGCCGGCTTCAGGTTATTCAATTCCATTATCAACTCCTTGAGTACCCGACCAACCGCTTAGCCGATGACCTTAACGAGGTACGAGACCTTGTTGATCATGCCGCGCACAGCCGGCGTGTCCTGCAGTTCGCTAACCGAGTTGAGTCGGCGCAGGCCCAAACCGCGCACCGTTGCGCGGTGCGATTCGCGGGTGCCGATCAGGCTCTTGACGAGCTGAACCTTCACAGTTTTTTCAGACATCGTGCCCACCTTTAGCCCAGAATATCTTCGACGGACTTGCCGCGCTTGGCTGCGATATCAGCCGGCGTGGACTGCTTGCGCAGACCGTCGAGCGTCGCACGAACGAGGTTGTACGGGTTCGTCGATCCGTGGCTTTTAGCCACGACGTTCTGCACACCCATCACGTCGAACACTGCGCGCATCGGGCCGCCGGCGATCACACCGGTACCGTCCTTCGCCGGAGCGAGCAGAACCATCGACGCACCGTGCTTGCCGTGCACTTCGTGTTGCAGCGTGCCGTTCTTGAGCGGCACCTTGAACATGTTGCGGCGTGCCTGTTCCATCGCCTTCTGGACAGCAACCGGCACTTCCTTCGCCTTGCCCTTGCCCATACCGACGCGGCCGTCGCCATCTCCAACCACGGTCAGTGCCGCGAAGCCGAGAATCCGGCCGCCCTTCACCACCTTGGTCACGCGATTGACCGCGATCATCTTTTCGCGAAGGCCGTCGTCGCGCTCGTCAGCCTGAACTTTCGCTTGCATCTTTGCCATGACGAATTCCTTCCCTTAGAACTTGAGCCCGGCTTCGCGCGCCGCTTCAGCCAGCGCCTTGACGCGGCCGTGGTAGCGGAAACCCGAGCGGTCGAAGGCGACGGATTCGATGCCGGCAGCCTTGGCCTTTTCAGCAATGCGCTTGCCGATCAGGGTCGCAGCGGCAACATTGCCACCCTTGCCCGACTGGTCGGCGAGCTGCGCACGCACTTCGGCTTCGAGCGTCGATGCGCTGGCGAGCACCTTCGTGCCGCACGGCGAGAACACTTGTGCATAGATATGCGTGTTCGTGCGGTGAACAGCCAGGCGCGCGACCTGCAGCTCAGCGATCTTGATACGCGTCTGACGAGCGCGGCGCAGGCGAGATTGAGTCTTATCCATGATTGCGCACCCTTACTTCTTCTTCGTTTCTTTGAGGATCACGACCTCGTCGGCATAGCGTACGCCTTTGCCCTTATAGGGCTCCGGCGGACGGTAACCGCGCACTTCGGCGGCAACCTGGCCAACCTTCTGCTTGTCGATCCCCTTGATCACGATTTCCGTTTGCGACGGGGTTTCGGCCTTCACGCCTTCCGGCATCTGGTGCACCACCGGGTGCGAGAAACCCAGCGACAGGTTCAGCTTGTCGCCTTGCGCTTGCGCACGATAACCAACGCCAACCAGCGTCAGCTTGCGCTCGAAACCCTTGGTAACGCCGCTCACCATGTTCGCAACCAGTGCGCGCATCGTGCCCGACATCGCATTTGCTTCGCGGCTCCCGTCAACCGGCTCGAACTTCACCGTGCCGTTGTCGTTCACCACCTTCACCAGACGATTCGCAATTTGCCAGATCGTACCCAGCGGGCCCTTGACGGTAATACGCTCGTCGCTGACAACCACTTCGGCGCCTTTCAGCACGATCGGGCTTTTACCTACTCGAGACATGTTTCTCTCTCCTTTCGGCCTTAAGCAACGTAGCAGATGACTTCGCCGCCGACGCCAGTAGCGCGCGCCTTGCGATCCGTCATCACACCCTTCGGCGTCGAAACGATCGCAACGCCAAGGCCATTCATGACCTGCGGAATATCATTGCGGCCACGGTACACACGCAGACCAGGCTTCGAAACGCGCTCAAGGCGTTCAATAACCGGACGGCCGGCGTAGTACTTCAGAGCGATATTCAGCTCCGTCTTCGCGCCTTCGGACTTCACTGCGAAATCGTCGATATAACCTTCGTCCTTCAGGACCTGCGCGATCGCAATCTTGACCTTCGACGAGGGCATCGTCACCGAAACTTTCTCGACCATCTGCGCATTGCGGATGCGAGTCAGCATATCGGCGATAGGATCACTCATGCTCATCTTATGTTTCTCCTATTACCAGCTCGCCTTGGTCAGGCCAGGGATCTCGCCGCGGAACGCGATTTCGCGAATCTTGTTACGGGCCAGCCCGAATTTACGGAACGTGCCGCGCGGACGACCCGTGATCGCACAGCGGTTGCGCTGGCGCGTCGGGTTTGCATTGCGCGGCAGTTGTTGCATATCCAGACGAGCCGCATAACGCTCTTCGTCGGACTTGCTCACGTCATCGATGATCGCCTTCAGCGCTGCACGCTTGGCCGCATATTTCGCGACGAGGCGAGCACGCTTCTTTTCACGTTCGATCAGTGCCAGTTTAGCCACGGTAACCTCAGTTTCTGAACGGGAACTTGAAGCTGGCGAGCAGTGCCTTCGCTTCGTCGTCGGTCTTCGCAGTCGTCGTGATGCTGATGTTCAGCCCACGCAGCGCGTCAATCTTGTCGTAGTCAATTTCGGGGAAAATGATCTGCTCTTTCACACCGATGTTGTAGTTGCCACGACCGTCGAATGCACGGCCCGACACACCGCGAAAGTCGCGCACACGGGGGAGCGCAACCGTCACGAAACGGTCGAGAAATTCGTACATCGCCTGGCCACGCAGCGTGACCATTGCTCCGATCGGATAACCCTGGCGAATCTTGAAGCCCGCGATTGCCTTGCGCGCTTTCGTGATCACCGGCTTCTGACCCGCGATCTTCGTCAGATCGCCAACGGCGTTCTCGATGATCTTCTTGTCAGCGACGGCTTCGCCAAGACCCATGTTCAGCGTGATCTTGGTGATGCGCGGCACTTCCATGACGGACTTGTAGCCGAACTTCTCGATCAGGCCAGGAACAACCTTCTCTTTATAGAATTCTTGCAAACGTGCCATTTTTTACTCCGCAGCGTCAGGCGCCCACCACGGCACCGGTCGTCTTCAGGAAACGAACCTTCTTGTCCCCTTCGACCTTGATGCCGACACGCGAGGGCTTGCCATTCGCGTCGACCAGAGCGACGTTCGAGATGGAGAGCGGCATTGCCTTCGCCTCCACGCCACCCGTCGTCCCTTTCATCGGGTTCGGCTTCACATGCTTCTTGGCGATATTGATGCCTTCGACCGTCACCCGCCCTTCACCAAGGGCCAGCACCACACCGCGCTTGCCCTTGTCCTTGCCGGTCGTGACGATGACTTCGTCGCCTTTGCGAATCTTGTTCATCTCGGCTCCTTACAGCACTTCCGGCGCGAGCGAAACGATCTTCATGAAACGTTCGCTACGCAACTCACGCGTGACCGGCCCGAAAATACGGGTACCGATAGGCTCGAGCTTGGTATTCAAAAGCACGGCGGCGTTGCCGTCGAACTTGATCAGCGAGCCGTCTTGACGGCGCACGCCCTTGGCGGTGCGAACCACCACGGCGTTATAGATTTCGCCTTTCTTCACGCGCCCGCGCGGCGTTGCCTCTTTGACGCTCACCTTGATGATGTCGCCGATGTTGGCATAACGACGCTTCGAGCCGCCGAGCACCTTGATGCACATGACTTCACGCGCACCCGTGTTGTCGGCCACTTCAAGCCGAGTTTCGGTCTGGATCATGGTTTACTTTTCCCAACTTAATCCGATCGCACCACCATGGCGCATCCGGTCAGTCTTGGTCCCGTCAGCCGTGTGGCTGCTTGGGTTAGAACAGGCAGCGACGGCAACGAAACCCGCCATCGCAATCCGGCGAAGCCTTCAGCGCAGGCTGCTGCTTGCGCCGCTTCCCACCGAGGTTTCCACCTACGACTCGCCCGCCGCCTTGCCAACTGCAGGCAACAGCTGGGCTCCCGTAAAGAGGGAAGACCGAGATTATATCAAATAATCTCGGTCTGGCAAGCGAAATCTACTGCGATTTCAACTACTTCTACGACTCAACAACGTGTTCGACTGCGCCAACCGCGTTAGATGATGCGGGCAGCCTCAACCAGACGCGACACCGTCCAGGCCTTCGTCTTCGAAATCGGACGGGTTTCCTGGATTTCAACGAGGTCGCCCTCGTTGTAGGTGTTCGCTTCGTCGTGAGCGTGGTACTTCTTCGACCGTACGACGTACTTGCCGTAGATCGGGTGCTTGACTCGGTGCTCGACCAGCACGGTGACCGTCTTGTCCATCTTGTTGCTGACGACCTTGCCGACCAGCGTCCGCTTAAGCGAGGTTTTTACGCTATCGTTCATTTCTGGTTCGCCTTCTCAGTCAGGACGGTCCGCACACGTGCGATGTCGCGACGGACCTTCTTCAGCTGGCTCGTGTTCGTGAGCTGCTGGGTCGCGAGCTGCATGCGCAGGCCGAATTGCGCCTTCAACAGGTCCGACAGCTCCTTGTTGAGCGCGGCCTTATCTTTCTGGTGAAGTTCGGAAGCCTTCATCATCACTCCTTAGGCGCCAAGCTGACGAACGATGAAGGTCGTCTTCAGCGGCAGCTTCGCTGCAGCCAGACGGAACGCCTCGCGTGCCAGTTCTTCGGTTACGCCATCCATTTCGTACAGCATCTTGCCCGGTTGAATCTCGGCGACGTAGTACTCCGGGTTACCCTTACCGTTACCCATACGTACTTCGGCCGGCTTTTGCGAGATCGGCTTGTCCGGGAAAATGCGGATCCAGATACGGCCGCCACGCTTGATGTGACGCGTCATTGCACGACGCGCCGCTTCAATTTGACGCGCGGTCAGGCGGCCGCGACCGATAGCCTTCAGACCGTATTCACCGAACGACACAGCGTTGCCGCGCGTCGCTACACCAGTGTTACGACCCTTCTGCTCTTTGCGATACTTCCTGCGTTTCGGTTGCAGCATGGTTATTCTCCACTCTTGCCATCGCCGCCGGCGCCAGCGCCGCCACGACGGGGACCGCCGCGGCGCGCACCTGCCGGGCCGCCGCCTTCACCGTCACGACGCGGACGGCGATCGCCACCCGGGCGTGCGTTGCGGCGCGGACGCTTTTCTTCGGCCACTTCTTCCACCACCGGCGCGTCGTTGCGACCAAGCGTGTCGCCCTTGTAGACCCACACCTTCACGCCGATGATGCCGTACGTCGTCTTTGCTTCCGACGTTGCGTAGTCGATGTCGGCACGCAGCGTGTGAAGCGGCACGCGACCTTCGCGATACCACTCGGTACGGGCGATTTCGATACCGTTCAGGCGGCCGGCGCTCATGATCTTGATGCCTTGCGCACCCAGACGCATCGCGTTCTGCATCGCACGCTTCATCGCGCGGCGGAACATGATCCGGCGCTCGAGCTGTTGCGTAATCGAATCCGCGATCAGTTGTGCATCGGTTTCCGGCTTGCGAATTTCTTCGATGTTGACGTGAACCGGAACGCCCATACGCTTCTGCAGTTCCGACTTCAACAGTTCGATGTCTTCGCCCTTCTTGCCGATCACCACACCAGGACGCGAGCTGAAAATCGTAATGCGCGCGTTCTTCGCAGGACGCTCGATCACAACACGGCCAACCGAAGCGTTCTTCAGCTTCTTCTTCAGGTATTCACGAACACCGATGTCTTCCTGCAACATCGCCGCGAAATTGTTATTGCTCGCGTACCAACGCGACGCCCAATTGCGGCTGACGGCCAAACGGAAGCCAGTCGGATGAATTTTCTGTCCCATCGTATGACCCCTTAATTCCCGACCGTCACAGTGATGTGACAGGATTGCTTCTCAATGCGGTTGCCGCGGCCTTTCGCGCGCGCGGTGAAACGCTTGAGCGATGCAGCCTTGTCGACGTAGATGCTCTTGATCTTGAGCTCGTCGATGTCGGCGCCTTCGTTGTGCTCCGCATTCGCGATCGCAGACAGCACGACCTTCTTCACGATGCCAGCCGCCTTCTTCGGCGAGAACGTCAGAACGTTCAGCGCCTTGTCGACCGGCAAACCGCGGATCTGGTCAGCCACAAGGCGCGTCTTCTGCGCCGAGATGCGGGCACCGCGATGAATTGCTTTCACTTCCATCTTGATTGCCCCTTATTTCTTGGCCTTCTTGTCGGCCGCGTGTCCCTTGAACGTACGGGTCAACGCGAACTCGCCAAGCTTGTGGCCGACCATGTTTTCCGTGACATACACCGGGACGTGTTGACGGCCGTTGTGAACAGCGATCGTCAGACCGATGAAGTCCGGCAGAATCGTCGAGCGACGTGACCAGGTCTTGATCGGCTTCTTGTCGCGCGAAGCTGCAGCCGCCTCAACTTTCTTCAGCAAATGGGCGTCGCAGAACGGACCTTTTTTGATTGAACGTGCCATTGCCTACTCCTTAACGCTTATGACGGCGCTGGACGATCATGCTCGTCGTGCGCTTGTTGCTGCGGGTGCGATAGCCCTTCGTCGGCGTACCCCACGGGCTCACCGGATGGCGACCTGCTGCCGTCTTACCCTCACCGCCACCGTGCGGGTGATCGATCGGGTTCATGGCAACGCCGCGCACCGTCGGACGGATACCGCGCCAACGATTTGCACCGGCCTTACCAATTTGACGCAGGCTGTGCTCTTCGTTGCCCACTTCACCGATGGTCGCGCGGCACTCAATGTGTACGCGACGGATTTCACCCGAGCGCAGACGAACCTGGGCGTAGGTACCTTCACGAGCCATCAGCATCGCCGACGTGCCCGCCGAACGCGCCAGTTGCGCGCCTTTGCCCGGCAGCATTTCGATGCAGTGAATCGTCGTACCGACCGGAATATTGCGGATCGGCAGTGTGTTACCTGCGCGGATCGGCGCTTCGGAGCCCGACAGCAGTTGCTGCCCAACCGTCACGCCTTTCGGCGCGATGATGTAGCGACGCTCACCGTCCGCGTACAGCACGAGCGCGATGTGTGCGCTACGGTTCGGGTCGTATTCCAGACGCTCGACCTTCGCGGGAATCCCGTCCTTCGTGCGACGGAAGTCGATGACACGATAGTGCTGCTTGTGACCACCGCCTTGATGGCGCGTGGTGATGTGGCCGTTGTTGTTACGACCTGCCTTCGACTTCTGCGTATCGAGCAGTTGAACGAAGGGCTTGCCTTTGTGCAAGTCCTTGTTCACCACCTTGACCATCGCGCGGCGACCGGGCGAAGTCGGCTTAACTTTCACGAGCGCCATGATTACTTGGCCTCCGCTTCAAAGTTGATTTCCTGGCCGGGCTTCAGGCAGACGTACGCCTTCTTCACGTCCTTGCGCTTGCCCATGAAGCGGCCAAAGCGCTTTGCCTTGCCCTTCTGAACCAGCACGTTGACGGAATCGACTTCCACCTTGAACAGCAGCTCGACAGCAGCCTTCACTTCCTGCTTCGTGGCGTCCGGCGCAACTTCGAACACGACTTGCTCGTTCTTGTCGGCCACCAGCGTCGCCTTTTCGGAGATCACCGGCGCGAGCAGGACCTGCATCAAACGATGATCGTTTTTGCGAATCTCGCTCATGACAGCAACTCCTCGATCTGGGCGACCGCAGCCTTCGTGATCAGCACTTTCTTGAAGTAGATCAGCGACAGCGGGTCGGCATAACGCGGCTCGACAACCGCCACGTGGGCGAGGTTGCGCGAGGCGAGGTACAGGTTTTCGTCAACCGTGTCGGTAATCACCAGCACGGAATCGAGACCCATCGCCTTGAATTTCTCGGCCAGCAGCTTCGTCTTCGGCGCCTCGAGCGTGAGCTCGTCGACCACCGAGATCCGGCCTTCGCGGGCCAGCTGCGAGAAGATCGAGCAGAGACCTGCGCGATGCATCTTCTTGTTGACCTTGTGCGCGAAGTTTTCTTCGGGCGAGTTCGGGAAGATACGACCACCGCCGCGCCACAACGGGCTCGACGTCATACCGGAACGGGCACGGCCCGTACCCTTCTGGCGCCACGGCTTCTTCGTCGAGTGATTAACCTGTTGACGGTCTTTCTGCGCACGATTGCCGCTGCGAGCGTTGGCCTGATACGCGACCACGATCTGGTGGATCAGCGCTTCGTTGTAGTCACGGCCGAACACGACGTCCGACGCGGTGACCGCCGCACCTTCCTGACCATTGGCATTCAGGAGCTTAAGTTCCATTATTTCGCTCCTTTCGCAGCAGGCGCCTTCACAGCCGGCGTCACAAAGACCTTGCCGTTCTTCGCGCCCGGAACGGCGCCCTTCACGAGCAGCAGCTTGCGTTCAGCGTCGATACGAGCGATTTCGAGATTCTGCACGGTGACCGTCTCGTCACCCATGTGACCGGTCATGCGCTTACCCGGGAACACGCGACCCGGGTCCTGCGCCATACCGATCGAACCCGGCACATTGTGCGACTTCGAGTTACCGTGCGATGCACGGTTCGACTTGAAGTTGTGGCGCTTGATCGTGCCGGCATAGCCCTTACCGATCGACACGCCTTGCACGTCGACCTTCTGGCCTACTTCGAACAGGTCCGGACCCACGATCGCGCCGTTCGACAACTCGGCGGCCTTGGCGGCATCGATACGGAATTCTTTGAGGACTTCACCAGCCTGAACGCCGGCTTTGGCGAGATGACCTGCGAGCGGCTTCGTCACGCGCGATGCACGGCGCGTACCGAACGCAACCTGAACGGCAGTGTAGCCGTCGGTTTCTACAGTCTTGATCTGCGTCACGCGGTTGTCGGACACGTCCAGCACGGTGACGGGAATCGAATCCCCTTCCGCCGTGAAGATACGGGTCATGCCAACCTTGCGACCTACGAGTCCAAGGCTCATCGTTTTCTCCATTCCCGACTGCGATTGGTCGGGGCTAATTTACAAAATGCCGTGCTTCCGGGCGCTTTTACGGCGCCGACTACCACGACTTTTTTGCGCAAATGCGCGAAAAGCCTTGCATTATAGCGAGGCTTTTCGTTTTCCGCAAGCAATCAAAGACTTAGCAGCACCCATCAAGCCGGGTGCCCTGTGAGGCTTATTGCAGCTTGATCTCGACGTCCACGCCTGCCGGCAAGTCGAGCTTCATCAGCGCGTCGACCGTTTTATCGGTCGGGTCGACGATGTCCATCAGGCGCAGGTGCGTGCGGATTTCGAGCTGGTCGCGCGACGTCTTGTTGACGTGCGGCGAGCGCAAGATGTCGAAGCGCTGAATGCGGGTCGGCAGCGGCACCGGACCACGAACGATTGCGCCAGTCCGCTTCGCGGTGTCGACGATCTCGGCGGCCGACTGGTCGATCAGACGATAGTCGAACGCCTTCAGGCGAATGCGGATTTTCTGGTTCTGCATGACGATTCCTTAAAAAGAGCGAGGCGATATTGCACCGCCGGATTAAAAAAGAACGAGGGATGAGGACCTGCGCCAGGCGCGCGTGCCCTCATCCCGGGCACCATCCACTACTTACGGCAAGCCGCCGATTTTACTCGATGATCTTGGCGACGACACCGGCGCCGACGGTACGGCCACCTTCGCGGATCGCGAAGCGCAGACCTTCTTCCATCGCGATCGGCGCGATCAGCTTCACCGTGATCGACACGTTGTCGCCCGGCATCACCATTTCCTTGTCCTTCGGCAACTCGATCGAGCCCGTCACATCCGTCGTGCGGAAGTAGAACTGCGGACGGTAGTTGTTGAAGAACGGCGTGTGACGGCCGCCCTCATCCTTGCTCAGCACATACACTTCAGCCGTGAAGTGCGTGTGCGGCGTGATCGAACCCGGCTTGGCCAGCACCTGGCCACGCTCCACGTCTTCACGCTTCGTGCCGCGCAGCAGGATACCCACGTTGTCGCCCGCCTGACCCTGATCCAGCAGCTTGCGGAACATCTCCACGCCCGTGCACGTCGTCTTCGCCGTCGGCTTGATCCCGACAATCTCGATTTCCTCGCCGACCTTGATCACGCCTCGCTCGATACGTCCCGTCACCACCGTACCACGCCCCGAGATCGAGAACACGTCTTCCACCGGCATCAGGAACGCTCCGTCCACCGCGCGCTCCGGCGTCGGGATGTACGTGTCCAGCGCGTCGGCCAGGTTCATGATCGCCACTTCACCCAGCTCGCCCTTGTCGCCTTCCAGCGCCAGCTTCGCCGAGCCCTTGATGATCGGCGTGTCGTCGCCCGGGAAGTCGTACTTCGACAGCAGCTCGCGCACTTCCATTTCCACCAGCTCGAGCAGTTCCGCGTCGTCCACCATGTCGCACTTGTTCAGGAACACGATGATGTACGGCACCCCCACCTGGCGCGCCAGCAGGATGTGCTCGCGCGTTTGCGGCATCGGGCCGTCCGCGGCCGAGCACACCAGAATCGCGCCGTCCATCTGCGCCGCACCCGTGATCATGTTCTTCACGTAGTCCGCGTGTCCCGGGCAGTCAACGTGCGCGTAGTGACGGTTCGCCGTCTCGTACTCCACGTGCGCCGTGTTGATCGTGATGCCGCGCGCCTTCTCTTCCGGCGCCGCGTCGATCTGGTCGTACGCCTTCGCTTCCCCGCCGAACTTCGCGGTCAGCACCGTCGTGATCGCCGCCGTCAGCGTGGTCTTGCCGTGGTCAACGTGACCGATCGTGCCCACGTTCACGTGCGGCTTGGTCCGTTCGAATTTACCTTTAGCCATGTTTCTCTTCTTTCAAAAAAGTTGATCGGCGCTTGCGTTGCCGAATGATTACTTCGCCTTCGCGTTGATGATCGCTTCGGAGACGTTACGCGGCGCTTCGGCGTAGTGCTTGAACTCCATCGTATACGTTGCGCGACCTTGCGTGAGCGAGCGCAGCGACGTCGAGTAGCCAAACATCTCCGACAGCGGCACCTCGGCGCGGACGATCTTGCCGCCGCCCACCATATCTTCCATGCCCTGCACGATACCGCGACGGCCCGACAGGTCACCCATCACGTTACCCATGTAGTCTTCCGGCGTTTCCACTTCGACCGCCATCATCGGCTCGAGGATGACCGGGTTCGCCTTGCGCATCGCGTCCTTGAACGCCATCGAGCCGGCCATGCGAAACGCGTTTTCGTTCGAGTCAACGTCGTGGTACGAACCGAACGTCAGGTGAACCTTCACGTCGACGACCGGGAAGCCCGCCAGCACGCCCGCCTTCAGCGTTTCCTGGATACCCTTGTCAACCGCCGGAATGTATTCACGCGGAATCACGCCGCCCTTGATTTCATCAAGGAACGTGTAGCCCTTGCCCTGCTCGTTCGGCTCGAGCGTAATCACCGCGTGGCCGTACTGGCCGCGACCACCCGACTGCTTGACGAACTTGCCTTCGACGTCTGCAGCCGTGCTGCGGATCGTTTCACGGTAAGCAACCTGCGGCTTGCCAACGGTCGCCTCAACGCCGAACTCACGCTTCATCCGATCAACCAGAATTTCGAGGTGCAGTTCGCCCATGCCCGAAATGATCGTCTGGCCCGACTCTTCGTCCGTTTGCACGCGGAACGACGGGTCTTCCTGCGCGAGACGATTCAGCGCCATGCCCATCTTTTCCTGGTCTGCCTTGGTCTTCGGCTCGACGGCCTGCGAAATAACCGGCTCCGGGAAAATCATGCGCTCGAGCACGATCGGATCGGTCGGATCGCACAGCGTATCGCCCGTGGTTGCTTCTTTCAAGCCGACCGCTGCAGCGATGTCACCCGCGCGCACTTCCTTGATTTCTTCACGCTGGTTGGCATGCATCTGCAGAATACGGCCGAGGCGTTCCTTCTTGCCCTTCGTCGAATTCATCACAGTGTCGCCCGAATTCACGATGCCCGAATAGACGCGGAAGAAGATCAGCTGACCGACGAACGGGTCCGTCATGATCTTGAACGCGAGCGCCGAGAACTTCTCTTCGTCAGACGCCTTGCGCTCCGCAGCCTCACCGCTTTCGAGCTCGCCCTTCACCGGCGGAATATCGACCGGCGACGGCAGGAAATCGATCACAGCGTCGAGCATGCGTTGCACGCCCTTGTTCTTGAACGCGGTACCGCACAGCATCGGCTGGATCTCGCACGCAATCGTGCGATCGCGCAGCGCCTTGACGATCTCGGCCTCGCTCAGCTCGTCGCCGCCGAGATACTTTTCCATCAGCTCTTCGCTAGCTTCAGCAGCCGACTCGATCATCTTTTCGCGCCACTCATTGCAGGTGTCGAGAAGTTCAGCCGGGATGTCGATGTAATCGAACTTCGTGCCTTGCGACGCTTCGTCCCAAATGATCGCTTTCATCTTCAGCAGATCGACGACGCCCTTGAAGTTCTCTTCCGAACCGATCGGCACGACGACCGGAACCGGGTTCGCCTTCAGACGCGTCTTCAGCTGGTCGTAGACCTTGAAGAAGTTCGCGCCGGTACGGTCCATCTTGTTGACGAACGCAAGACGCGGCACCTTGTACTTGTTCGCCTGGCGCCACACGGTTTCCGATTGCGGCTGCACACCACCCACGGCGCAATAGACCATGCATGCGCCGTCGAGCACGCGCATCGAGCGCTCGACTTCGATCGTGAAGTCGACGTGCCCCGGCGTATCGATGATGTTGATCCGGTGCTCAGGATAATTGCCGCCCATGCCCTTCCAGAAAGCGGTCGTGGCAGCGGACGTGATGGTGATGCCGCGCTCCTGCTCCTGCTCCATCCAGTCCATGGTTGCAGCGCCGTCGTGCACTTCACCAATCTTGTGGTTCACGCCGGTGTAAAACAGAATGCGCTCGGTCGTCGTCGTTTTGCCGGCGTCGATGTGAGCGCTAATACCGATGTTGCGGTAGCGCTCGATAGGTGTCTTGCGAGCCACTTTGATCCTCTATGGGAATGACGCGCTGGGGAGTGAAATACCCGCGCGCCCTAACACAAACGGGCGAGGCGCCTGTTTAGCGCACCCGCCCGGAAATTCTTTCCGTTATTGACTGCTAACCCGGGGTCGGGATGCTTAGAAACGGAAATGCGAGAACGCCTTGTTGGCTTCCGCCATCCGGTGCACTTCGTCGCGCTTCTTCATCGCGCCTCCGCGACCTTCAGCGGCTTCGCTCAGTTCACCGGCCAGACGCAACGCCATCGACTTTTCACTGCGCTTCTTCGCGGCCTCACGCAACCAGCGCATCGCCAATGCCATACGACGCGACGGACGCACTTCGACCGGAACCTGATAGTTCGCACCACCAACGCGGCGGCTCTTCACTTCGACCACCGGCTTAACGTTGTTGAGCGCCACCGTGAACACTTCCAGCGGGTCCTTGCCACCCTTGGTCTGGATCTGTTCGAAAGCGCCGTACACGATGCGCTCAGCAACCGACTTCTTGCCTGAGAGCATCAGCACGTTCATGAATTTTGCAACATCAACATTACCGAATTTCGGATCCGGCAACACTTCCCGCTTGGGGACTTCGCGACGACGCGGCATGTTTCTTCCTTTACCTTTTCAGTTGGAGCGACGCTTATTGCGCGCCCAGCTCCGCGGCCACCAACTAACCCGATTCATCTTTCTGAGACTTACCAGCCCGGTCGGGTGACCACTTACTCGACAGCACCGGCAATCCGGCACCACCGCCAATAACGCCTTTGCAGGCGACCTGAAACAACTGACCGGCGACTTACTTGCCAGCCTTGGCGCGCTTGGCGCCGTACTTCGAACGAGCCTGCTTGCGATCCTTGACGCCCTGGGTATCCAGCGAGCCACGAACCATGTGATAACGCACACCCGGCAAGTCCTTCACGCGACCGCCGCGGATCAGCACAACCGAGTGCTCCTGCAGGTTGTGACCTTCACCGCCGATGTACGAAATGACTTCGAAGCCGTTCGTGAGGCGCACCTTGGCGACCTTACGCAGCGCCGAGTTCGGCTTCTTGGGCGTCGTGGTGTACACACGGGTGCACACGCCTCGACGCTGAGGGCAGTCCTGCAAGGCCGGGCTCTTGCTCTTCGCCGTTTCCGACGTGCGGCCTTTGCGAACCAGTTGATTGATGGTTGGCATTGTTTATTCCTGAAAGTGAACAAAATCGACGCATCCGTTTCCGGGCAAAGCGAAAACGGCTACGCATCGAACTCCGGTTCGATGACTACTTCGATGACAAACGCGCAAACTCAAACGAATCGAGCGCGCGCGAAGACACTCCAAGAACCGGAACCCAGCATGATATTCCGAAAATATTAAAAGAGTCAACAAGTTGCGACCCTCGGCAAGCTGCTGACGGACTGGCGGGCTCAGTCGGCCGCCACGACTTCCAGCAGTTCCGCCCCGAATCGATCCAGCTTGCGAGCACCCATGCCCGGAATTTGGCGCAAGTCCTCGAGTGAATCCGGCTCACTGCGGGCAATCTCGGCCAACGTCGCGTCGTGAAAGATGACGTAGGCCGGTACGCCATCGCTTTTCGCTGTCTCGGAACGCCACGCGCGCAGCCGCTCCCAGCGGGCCCGCTCCCGCGCGCTCATGCCAATGGTCGGATCGGCGCGTTCGCTGGTGCGTCCGGACGTCTGGCGGGAACGCGTCGGCTTCACATATCGACGCATCGTGACTTTCTGCTCGCCCTTGAGAACGGGCTTGCTGGCTTCGGTCAGCACGAGTGCGCCAAACCCGTCGTGATCGACCGCCAGAAAGCCAAACGCGACGAGTTGCCGGAACACCGCTCGCCATTCGGGCTCGGTCAGGGCCGAACCGATTCCAAAGGTGCTCAACCGGTCGTGGCCGCGCTGCAATATCTTTTCGTTACGGTTACCACGCAGGATATCGATCAGGTGCCCAGCACCGAAGTTAAAGCCGCTTGCGCGCTGTGCACGAAACACGCATGACAGCGCCATCTGGGACTCACGCGTCGCGTCCCAGGACGCGGGCGGCTCGAGGCATGTGTCGCAGTTACCGCAAGGCTCGCTCGCTTCACCGAAATAGCCAAGCAGCCGCACACGCCGGCAGGCGGCTGTTTCGCACAGACCCAGCAGCGCGTCGAGCTTGCTGGTCTGGACGCGCTTGTGTGCATCGTCGGCATCCGATTCGTCGATCATCTTCCGCTGCTGCACGACGTCACCCAAACCGTAGGCCATCCACGCGTTCGCCGGCAGGCCGTCGCGCCCCGCGCGGCCAGTTTCCTGGTAATAGCCTTCGACGCTCTTCGGCAAATCGAGGTGCGCGACGAAACGCACGTCCGGCTTATCGATGCCCATGCCGAATGCGATCGTCGCGCAGATGACGACACCCTCCTCTCGCTGAAAGGTCTCCTGATGTTGCTGCCGGGCTTCGAATTCCATCCCGGCGTGATAGGGCAGTGCACGAACGCCCTGCCCCTGAAGCCACTCAGCGGTTTCCTCGACCTTGCGCCGCGACAGGCAATAAACAACGCCGGCGTCGGTCGTGCCATCAGGCCGCGTGTGTTCCGCGCGGATAAAGTCGAGCAACTGTGAGCGCGCGTTGTCTTTCTCGACGATCCGGTACCGGATGTTCGGCCGGTCGAAACTCGACACGAACACGCGTGCATCGTCCAGCGCAAGACGATGAATGATTTCGTCGCGCGTGATCGCATCGGCAGTCGCGGTAAGCGCGATGCGCGGCACCGACGGAAACCGCTCGTGCAGCACGGACAACTGGATATATTCAGGGCGGAAATCGTGCCCCCATTGCGATACGCAGTGCGCTTCGTCGATCGCAAATAACCCGATGCGCGCGCGTTCGAGCAACTCCAGAAAGCGCGGCGTCATCAGGCGCTCGGGCGCGACATAGAGCAGATCGATATCGCCGTCGCGCAGCGCACGCTCGGTCGCAGCCGCTTGCGCGCCGGACAACGTCGAATTCAGATAAGCGGCGCGCACGCCGACTTCGGTGAGTGCCGCGACCTGGTCGTGCATCAGCGCAATCAGCGGCGACACGACGATGCCCGCACCCAACGCCCGCTCACGTCGAACCAGCGACGGGATCTGATAGCACAGCGATTTCCCGCCGCCGGTTGGCATCAACACGAGGCAATCGCCACCGCCGGCCACATGCTCGACTATTTCCGCTTGCTGTCCCCTGAACGCGGGATAGCCGAAGACTTCATTGAGAATTTCGAGCGGACGGGACATGAATGATTGCGAGGAACGGGGTGAAGAGACCGCAAGCGGAACAGTGTCGAATTCTACCAACGCGTTCGCGCCGTGGCTGCATGCGTCCGTGACGTTGGCTGAACGGCCAGGGTGTAGTCCCATGCGCATGCGGGATACACTCCTCATCGAGTTCACTATCGTTTGGAGATGGCATGCCCCGTGTGCAGACCGTGGTGGCAAGGTCGCCGCAAATCTATCTCGCCGGATTCGATGTGTTTCGTCCTGATGCCGCCGAGCATGGCGAACAACTTAAAGCACTGTGCGCCGAGCGAGGGCTTGTCGGCCTCCATCCAGGCGACAGCGCGGCGCCGGCCGGCATGCGTGCAGATGACACCGCCCAATGGATCTGTGACACCAACCTGGCGCTGATTCGCGCCGCGGACGCGGTGATGGCCAATCTGAACGACTTCCGCAGCGCAGGCGAACCGGATGCTGGCACGGTATTCGAGGTAGGCTTTGCGATCGCGCTAGGCAAGCCGGTCTGGGGCTATCGATCGGACGAACTGCCACTCGTCGCGCGAGCGGCAGTGCGCACGGAGGCGGGTACGGCATTTTGCTCGCGCGGCTTTATTGTCGAAGACTTCGGTCTGCCGGTGAACTTGATGCTCGCGTGCACCGTTCAGTGGGTCATCGGGGACGCGGCCACCTGCCTTGACGCAATCCGCCACGCGCTCATCGTGCCGCGGTAGCACGCGTGTGCGAAGGTCGAGGCCACACCGGCTTCGACAAGGCTCGCAATCTTGTCACATCGCAGCCGCGTTCCGGTCTGTCACCTCGACAACGGGACGCTTGCCATTAATTGTCAAACTGGAAAATGCCTGTTTCGCGCGCTCGACCTGATACTCGCCGATGCCGATTCCGCCTGGATCCTTTAGTTCATTCAGCTTGCGGAATAGCGGTCCATTTACAGTCACACTGACCCTCCCTCGCTTTACCTCTACCTTTTCAATCGCTTCGCAGCCGCCAAAATGACGCACGGATTCCCCATTCATGCGATATCCGACCTCGCGCAACATGGCGCGGTCAGCCTCGGGCAAACCTCGGGCGATAGGGCTGCTCAATACACTGTCTACCGTTGCCCTTATTAGCAGTCGGCGGGCGGCCCGAGCATCCGCACCGTGGATAAGATCCGGGGTGAACCGGTTCACCACGCCAAGAAGAATCGACGAGTCGAGGTCGATCGAGTTTCCACCCGCTGCAGCGCTTCGCAGGCCGCGCGATATGTCAAGCACACCGGACGTATTTTTATCGTCCAGCTTGTCCAATGCGGATAGCGCCCGACCAATCGGCGCTTGATCGCCGAGTTTCCAATAGATAGTTTGAAATACCGGTGACCGCTGGAACGGGCTCAAGCGGTTTGCCGCCATATCAAGATTATCGGCAAGGCGAATGACAGCAAACGGATTCTTCGTTAGCTCTTGTTCCGTGTAGCGCAGCCCCACCTTCACCTGATTGTTCCTGTCGAGTGCGGCCGGCCGGCCAGCGTACTCGTCCTTGCTTTCATCAGCCGTTACCTTTGCGGATTGCGGAATTGACTGGCTCTTCAGCATATCGTTGACTCGTTTTTCCATCTCCTTGGCATCGTGTCCACGAATGTCTATTTCCTGCACCTGATGCGGACGACGCGACGACATCAAATAATGATTCAGCAACTTCTCCAGCGACTCCACATCGGAAGTCAGCAATGCCCCCCGGTCTGTCTTCACGTTAATTGGATAGTGCTCCGCGTCGACATCCGCGGAGTGAAGTTGAATTGCCTTCCTCATATCCGACAGTACCTGGTCCGCTTGTCCATTTTCATGTCGAATCAGGCTACTCAATTGATCACGTATGCCATCGAATATCGACGCACTGGATAGTCCATGAGTCGATTTTGGTCGGCCATCGAGATCTGGATAACCGATATCGTGCCAGTGCGCCGTGACTTGAAACAGGAAGCGCGCAAGACCAGGTGAAATATTATATTTTTTGGCGGCACTCTGTTCAATTTCTGGATATGCCTTGATAATTTGATCGATATATCCCGCCACTCGCTCGGAGTGATCAAAACCGTGCGAAACATACTGCGGTGGATTACCCTGATGTTGAGCCAGCGCTGGTTTACCGAGCCCGCCCACTATGTCTTTCACGATGTCGGCTGCGTGTCTGTCGGTTAGCTGTCCTTTATCTTCCAGATAATTCACGTAGGGTTTAATGATGCGCTCGGCAGTGAGCCGCGGCTTGGCAGAGGGGACTCCCGATCTGACTCCCGAGAAAGTCTGCATATTTTCCGGGCCAATCTGGTTTCGAAGTTCGATGGCCATTTCAGTTTTAAGGCCCGCTACCAGATTGCCTGATGTCGGTGGGTTAAAATTATCATCAATCGAGCCAGCCTTGATGGGAGTGTGATCGGACGTGGGATGAAACGTTACGCTGGGACTTCTGAATTCGAACATATTTAATCATCCTAATCATGTGGCACAGGAACAATTGTGAGTCTATGTCTATACGAATCGGTCTCGGTACGCGATGAAGCTGAATCCTTGAAACCAGTTTGAGCCTGATTCAGTCGCGGCAGTAATACCTGATATCGCAGTCGACGAGTTCGTCATTCGTCTTTGAGCGCGCTCAAAGGAAATTCAAAAAATAAAAAAAAGCCGCCCAGTCGAAACTGGGCGGCTTTTGCCAGCAGGTTCAGGCAAAGCGGCTTGCGCCGCCCGCCATCACTCGTTGGTGTGAGGCGCTTGTTGCTCGGCAGCCGGGCTTTCCGGCGTACCGAATTCGAAGGCTTCTTCGGCTGCGATCTGATCGAAACGCTCGCGATCCGACAGCTCCTTGCTCTTGCGTGCCTTGTGGAACGCAAGACCGGTACCCGCCGGAATCAGACGGCCGACGATCACGTTTTCCTTCAGGCCACGCAGATCGTCGCGCTTGCCCATGATCGCCGCTTCGGTCAGCACACGAGTCGTTTCCTGGAACGACGCCGCGGAGATGAACGAATCGGTCGACAGCGACGCCTTCGTAATACCCAACAGCACGTTTTCGTACGTCGCCGGGCGCTTGTCTTCCGCGCTCATGCGGTCGTTCTCGTCGAGCATATCCGACCGCTCGACCTGTTCGCCCGGGATGAAACGCGTATCGCCGTTGTCGACGATCTGCACACGGCGCAGCATCTGACGCACGATCACTTCAATGTGCTTGTCGTTGATCTTCACGCCCTGCAGACGATACACGTCCTGCACTTCGTCCACGATATAACGCGACAGCGCTTCGACGCCCTGCAGACGCAGGATGTCGTGCGGATCCGCCGGCCCGTCGACGATCATTTCGCCCTTGTTGACGACCTGACCATCGTGTACCAGAACCTGCTTTTCCTTCGCGATCAGGAACTCGTGCTGATTGCCTTCGAGGTCCGTGATAACGAGACGCTGCTTGCCCTTCGTGTCCTTACCGAACGACACCGTACCGGTGACTTCCGCGAGGATACCGGCGTCCTTCGGCGAACGTGCCTCGAACAGCTCGGCCACGCGCGGCAGACCGCCGGTAATGTCACGGGTCTTCTGCGATTCGGTCGGAATACGTGCAAGCACTTCACCCACCTGAACCTGCTGACCGTCCTTCACGGTAATCAGCGCGCCGACCTGGAAGCCGATCTGCACCGCGTGCTCCGTCCCTGGGATCTTCACTTCGTCGCCGGTCGGATCGAGCAGCTTCACCTGCGGACGCACGCTCTTCGACGATTGCGAACCACGGCGCTTCGCGTCGATCACGACCAGCGTCGAAAGACCCGTCACGTCGTCGATCTGCTTGGCGACCGTCACGCCTTCCTCGACGTTCTCGAACTTCACCGTACCGCCGTACTCGGTGATGATCGGACGCGTCATCGGGTCCCACGTCGCGAGTTGCGTGCCCGCCTTGATCTGCGCACCGTCGAGCTGCAGCAGCGTGGCGCCGTACGGCACCTTGTGACGCTCACGCTCACGGCCGTGATCGTCGGTGATCATCGCTTCGCCCGAACGCGAGATAACGATCTGCTCGCCCTTCGCGTTCGTTACGTAACGCATCGTCGACGTGAAACGCACGGTGCCGTTCGACTTCGCTTCGATCGACGACGCGACCGCTGCACGCGATGCCGCGCCACCGATGTGGAACGTCCGCATCGTCAGCTGCGTGCCCGGTTCGCCGATCGACTGCGCCGCGATCACGCCGACCGCTTCGCCGACGTTCACGAGCGAGCCGCGGCCGAGATCGCGGCCGTAGCACGACGCGCACAGACCATAGCGCGTTTCGCAGGTGAGCGGCGTACGCACGCGGACTTCGTCGATGCCCAGACGCTCGATCTCTTCGACCGCCGTTTCATCGAGCAGCGTGCCCGATTCGTACAGCGTTTCCTGCGTTTCCGGGTTGACGACGTCCGCCACCGCGACGCGGCCGAGAATCCGGTCGCGCAACGCTTCGACGACTTCACCGCCTTCCACGAGCGCCTTCATCGCCACGCCTTGCGACGTGCCGCAATCGTCTTCGACGACGACCAGATCCTGCGTCACGTCGACCAGACGCCGCGTCAGGTAACCCGAGTTCGCGGTCTTCAGTGCGGTGTCGGCCAGGCCCTTACGTGCGCCGTGCGTCGAGATGAAGTACTGCAGCACGTTCAGACCTTCGCGGAAGTTCGCGGTAATCGGCGTCTCGATGATCGAACCGTCCGGCTTCGCCATCAGGCCGCGCATACCGGCCAGCTGACGAATCTGCACCGCGGAACCGCGCGCACCCGAGTCGGCCATCATGTAGATCGAGTTGAACGACTCCTGACGCGTTTCGTGGCCGTCGCGATCCGTCACCGGCTCCGTCGACAGCTGCTCCATCATCGCCTTGCCGACCGCTTCCGACGTTGCCGACCAGATGTCGACCACGTTGTTGTAGCGTTCCTGCGCGGTGACGAGACCCGACATGTACTGGCGGTCGTACTCCTTCACCTTCTTCGCGGCGTCGCCGACGATGGTTTCCTTCTGCGGCGGCACGAGCATGTCGTCCACACAGATGGAAATACCGGCGCGCGTCGCAAGACGGAAGCCCGACTGCATCAGCTGATCGGCGAAGATCACCGTTTCGCGCAGACCGCAACGGCGGAACGCCGTATTGATCAGGCGCGAGATTTCCTTCTTCTTCAGCGGCTTGTTCAGCACCGAGAACGGCAGGCCCGGCGGCAGAATTTCCGACAGGATCGAGCGGCCGACGGTCGTCGCGTACAGCGAGATCTTCGGCACGAATGCCGGCGCGCCTTCCGACTTGTCTTCGTTGTGGACCATTTCGGTGATCCGCACGTTGACACGCGACGCGAGCTCGACTTCCTTGTTCTCGTACGCACGCAGCACTTCCGACACGCCGGTGAACGACATACCTTCGCCCTTCGCGTTCACTGCTTCACGTGTCGCGTAGTACAGGCCGAGCACGATATCCTGCGACGGCACGATCGACGGATCGCCGTTGGCCGGGAACAGCACGTTGTTCGACGCGAGCATCAGCGTGCGCGCTTCCATCTGCGCTTCGAGCGACAGCGGCACGTGCACGGCCATCTGGTCACCGTCGAAGTCGGCGTTGAACGCCGCGCAAACGAGCGGATGCAGCTGGATTGCCTTGCCTTCGATCAGCACCGGCTCGAAAGCCTGAATGCCCAGGCGGTGCAGCGTCGGCGCACGGTTCAGCATCACCGGGTGCTCGCGGATCACCTCTTCGAGAATGTCCCACACGACCGGCGTCTGGTTCTCGACTTCCTTCTTCGCCGCCTTGATGGTCGTCGCCACGCCCATTACTTCGAGCTTGTTGAAGATGAACGGCTTGAACAGCTCGAGCGCCATCAGCTTCGGCAGACCGCACTGGTGCAGCTTCAGCGTCGGACCGACCACGATCACCGAACGGCCCGAGTAGTCGACCCGCTTGCCAAGCAGGTTCTGACGGAAACGGCCGCCCTTACCCTTGATCATGTCAGCGAGCGACTTCAGCGGACGCTTGTTCGCGCCGGTCATCGCCTTGCCGCGACGGCCGTTGTCGAGCAGCGAGTCGACGGCTTCCTGCAGCATCCGCTTTTCGTTGCGGACGATGATTTCAGGCGCCTTCAGCTCGAGCAGACGCTTCAACCGGTTGTTACGGTTGATCACGCGGCGATACAGGTCGTTCAGGTCCGACGTCGCGAAACGGCCGCCGTCGAGCGGCACGAGCGGACGCAGTTCCGGCGGCAGCACCGGCAGTACTTCGAGAATCATCCACTCGGGCTTGATGCCCGAACGCTGGAATGCCTCGAGCACCTTCAGGCGCTTCGCGTACTTCTTGATCTTCGCTTCCGAACCGGTGTTCTTCAGCTCCGAGCGCAGCGTTTCGACCTGCTCGTCGATGTTGATCGCGCGCAGCAGTTCGCGCACGCCTTCCGCGCCCATTTCGGCACGGAATTCGTCGCCGTACTCTTCGACCTTGTTGTAGTAATCCTCTTCGGTCATGATCTGCCGCGCTTTGAGCGGTGTCATGCCCGGATCGATCACCACGTATGCTTCGAAGTACAGCACGCGCTCGATGTCGCGCAGCGTCATGTCGAGCACCATGCCCAGACGCGACGGCAGCGACTTCAGGAACCAGATGTGCGCGACCGGTGAAGCCAGTTCGATGTGGCCCATCCGTTCGCGACGCACCTTCGCGAGCGTCACTTCAACGCCGCACTTCTCGCAGATCACGCCGCGGTGCTTCAGGCGCTTGTACTTGCCGCACAGGCACTCGTAGTCCTTGATCGGCCCGAAGATCTTCGCGCAGAAAAGACCATCCCGCTCCGGTTTGAACGTGCGGTAGTTGATCGTTTCCGGCTTCTTCACTTCACCAAACGACCATGACCGGATCTTGTCGGGCGAGGCCAGACCGATCTTGATCGCGTCGAAAACTTCTTCCTGTTGGACTTGCTTGAATAGATCGAGCAGAGCTTTCATTGCTTTCTCTCCGTAGTCCGATTAGTTGCGGTCCAGATCGATATCGATACCGAGCGAACGGATTTCCTTCACCAACACGTTGAAGGATTCCGGCATGCCCGCGTCGATCACGTGATCGCCCTTGACCAGGTTCTCATACACCTTGGTCCGGCCCGTCACGTCATCCGACTTGACCGTCAGCATTTCCTGCAGCACATACGATGCGCCGTACGCTTCGAGCGCCCACACTTCCATTTCACCGAAGCGCTGACCGCCGAACTGCGCCTTACCACCCAGCGGCTGCTGCGTGACGAGCGAGTACGGGCCCGTCGAACGCGCGTGCATCTTGTCGTCGACCAGGTGGTGCAGCTTCAGGTAATGCATGTAGCCGACCGTCACCGGACGCTCGAATGCCTCACCCGTGCGGCCGTCGTACAGACGCACCTGATTCTTCGACTTCGTCATGCCGAGCTGTTGCGCGATTTCGTCCGGGAACGCGAGGTCCAGCATCTTGGACATCTCGTCTTCCGTCGCACCGTCGAACACTGGCGTCGCAAACGGCACGCCTTCGCGCAGGTTCTTCGCCAGTTCGACGATTTCGTCGTCGCTAAAGCTGTCGATTTCCTCAGCGCGGCCGGACTCGTTGTAGATCTTGGTCAGGAACGCGCGCAGTTCTTCGATTTTCGTTTGACGCTGCAGCATTTCGCCGATGCGCCAGCCGAGACCCTTCGCGGCCCAACCGAGATGCACTTCGAGCACCTGCCCCACATTCATCCGCGACGGCACGCCGAGCGGGTTCAGCACGACGTCGGCCGGACGGCCATCCGCCATGTACGGCATGTCTTCGATCGGCACGATCTTCGACACGACGCCCTTGTTACCGTGACGCCCCGCCATCTTGTCGCCAGGCTGCAGGCGGCGCTTCACCGCGAGGTACACCTTGACCATCTTCAGCACGCCTGGCGGCAGTTCGTCGCCTTGCGTGAGTTTCTTGCGCTTCTCTTCGAACGCGAGATCGAACTGGTGACGCTTCTGTTCGATCGAGTCCTTGATCGCTTCGAGCTGCGCCGCTGCTTCTTCGTCCGCGAGGCGGATGTCGAACCAGTGGTAATGGTCGAGATCTTCCAGGTAAGCCTGTTCGATCTTCGTGCCCTTCGCGAGCTTCTTCGGACCGCCGTTCGCCACCTTGCCGACGAGCATACGCGCAAGACGCTGGAACGCATCGCCTTCAACAATACGCAGCTGGTCGTTCAGGTCGAGGCGATAGCGCTTCAGTTCATCGTCGATGATCTGTTGCGCGCGCTTGTCGCGCTGGATGCCTTCGCGCGTGAACACCTGCACGTCGATCACCGTGCCGCTCATGCCCGACGGCACGCGCAGCGACGTGTCCTTCACGTCGGACGCCTTCTCGCCGAAGATCGCGCGCAGCAGCTTTTCTTCCGGCGTCAGCTGAGTCTCGCCCTTCGGCGTGACCTTGCCCACCAGCACGTCGCCTGCTTCAACTTCCGCGCCGATGTATACGATGCCCGACTCGTCCAGACGGCCAAGCTGCACTTCCGCGAGGTTCGAAATGTCGCGCGTGATTTCTTCCGGTCCGAGCTTCGTGTCGCGAGCGACCACGTTCAGCTCTTCGATGTGGATCGACGTGTAGCGGTCGTCGGCCACGACCTTCTCCGAGATCAGGATCGAGTCTTCGAAGTTGTAGCCGTTCCACGGCATGAACGCGACCAGCATGTTCTGGCCGAGCGCCAGTTCGCCGAGGTCGGTCGATGCGCCGTCCGCCAGCACGTCGCCGCGCGACACGACGTCGCCGACCTTCACGATCGGGCGCTGGTTGATGTTCGTGTTCTGATTCGAACGCGTGTACTTGATCAGGTTGTAGATGTCCACACCGACGTCGCCAGCCACCGCTTCGTCGTCGTTCACGCGAATCACCATACGGCCCGCGTCGACGTAATCGACCACGCCGCCGCGGAACGCCTGAACCGTCGTACCGGAGTCGACCGCGACCGTGCGCTCGATGCCCGTGCCGACCACGGCCTTCTCAGGACGCAGACACGGCACCGCCTGGCGCTGCATGTTCGAGCCCATCAATGCACGGTTCGCGTCATCGTGCTCGAGGAACGGAATCAGCGAAGCGGCGACCGACACGATTTGCGACGGCGCCACGTCCATGTACTGGATGCGGTCCGGCGTGACCATCAGCGTTTCGCCAGCTTCACGCGACGACACCAGTTCGTCCGTCAGCGTGCCGTCGTCAGCCACTGCCGCGTTCGCCTGCGCGATCACGTAACGGCCTTCTTCGATCGCCGACAGATAGTCGATCTGGTCGGTCACTTTGCCGTCCGCCACCTTTCGATACGGCGTTTCGAGGAAGCCGTATTCGTTCAGGTGCGCATACAGTGCGAGCGAGTTGATCAGACCGATGTTCGGACCTTCCGGCGTTTCGATCGGGCACACGCGGCCGTAGTGCGTCGGGTGCACGTCGCGGACTTCAAAGCCCGCGCGCTCACGGGTCAGACCGCCCGGGCCCAATGCGGAAACGCGACGCTTGTGCGTAATTTCCGACAGCGGGTTGGTCTGGTCCATGAACTGGGACAGCTGCGACGAACCGAAGAACTCGCGAATGGCCGACGAAATCGGCTTCGAGTTGATCAGGTCGTGCGGCATCAGGTTTTCACTTTCCGCCTGGCCAAGTCGCTCCTTCACCGCGCGCTCGACACGCACGAGACCGGCGCGGAACTGATTCTCCGCGAGCTCGCCGACGCAACGCACGCGACGATTGCCGAGGTGGTCGATATCGTCCACTTCGCCCTTGCCGTTGCGCAGCTCAACGAGGATCTTGATCGTCGCGAGGATGTCGTCGTCCTGCAGCGTCATCGGACCAACGATTTCGTCGCGGCCAACACGGCGGTTGAACTTCATACGGCCGACCTTCGACAGGTCGTACGCGTCTTCGCTATAGAACAGACGATTGAACAGCGCCTCGACGGCTTCTTCTGTCGGCGGCTCACCCGGACGCATCATCCGGTAGATCGCGATACGCGCGGCCATCCGGTCTGCGGTTTCATCGATGCGCAGCGTTGACGAGATGTACGGACCCTGGTCGAGATCGTTCGTGTAGAGCGACTGGATGTCCTTGATCTTCGCTTCGCGCAGCTTCTCGAGCACCGTCTCCGTGATTTCGTCGTTCGCGTTCGCGATGACCTCACCGGTTTCGCCGTCGATGACGTTCTTCGCGAGCACACGGCCGAGCAGATAATCTTCGGGGACCGAAATAAATTTCGTCTTCGCGTTATCGAGGTCGCGAATGTGCTTCGCGTTGATCCGCTTGTCCTTCGAGACGATCACGTTGCCATCGCGGTCGGCGATGTCGAAACGCGCGACTTCTCCACGCAGACGCTCGGGAACGAACTCCATCTGCGCGCCTTCCGGCATCAGCGCGAAGTTATCGAACACGAAGAAGTTTGCGAGGATCTGTTCCGGCGTCAGGCCAATCGCCTTCAGCAGGATCGTGACCGGCATCTTGCGACGACGGTCGACGCGGAAGTACAGCACGTCCTTCGGGTCGAACTCGAAGTCGAGCCACGAACCGCGGTAAGGAATGATACGTGCCGAAAACAGCAGCTTGCCGGAGCTATGCGTCTTGCCTTTGTCGTGTTCGAAGAACACGCCCGGCGAACGATGCAGCTGCGAAACGATGACGCGCTCGGTGCCGTTGATCACGAACGAGCCAGTCGGCGTCATGAGCGGAATCTCGCCCATGTACACTTCCTGCTCCTTCACTTCCTTGACGACGGGCTTGCTCGGGGACTCCTTATCGAGCAACACAAGACGCACTTTCGCGCGCAGTGCGGAGCAGTACGTCAGTCCGCGCTGTTGACATTCCTTGATGTTGAACGCCGGCGACGACAGCATGTAGCTGACGAACTCTAGACGAGCGAAGCCGTTATGAGAAACAATCGGAAAAACCGACGTAAACGCGGCCTGCAGACCCTCTGGCTTGCGTTGCGTAGCCGGCACTTCTGCTTGCAGAAACGTGCTGAATGATTCAAGCTGGGTGGCCAGCAGGAAAGGTACTTGGTGAACGATGGGGCGCTTCGCGAAACTCTTGCGAATGCGCTTCTTCTCGGTGAAGGAATATTGCATACGATCTCCGAATCACGGCGGGCATTGTTGTCGAGGCGAGATACCTTGATGTGACAACCCGAGTGTTCACCGACTGAGACCCGTTGGCCGTCCGATGGCTTGAACGAGCCGAGAAGCTTGGTGGTTGGCCGCTACCAACCGCTGGCTGACGGCAGCGGATGCCTGTGTTGCCCGCTGCCCGACCAAACTTGCCTTCTGCAGTCGCTTCAGAAGACAAAGAGAAACGTCACACAACTTCCGATGTGGCGGTTTTCTTTGGCTTCTTGCATGCATTGTTGCCAGAAACGACGTCGGAAAACGCCGTTTCCACAAAGCACAAAAAGGCCGGCGGTGGAAAAACCGCCAGCCTTCGCAAAGCGCGCCGAAATTTACTTGATTTCAGCTTTCGCGCCTGCGTCTTCCAGCTTCTTCTTGGCTTCTTCAGCAGCAGCCTTGGGCACCGCTTCCTTAACGGGCTTCGGTGCACCGTCGACCAGGTCCTTCGCTTCCTTCAGGCCGAGACCCGTCAGTTCACGAACAGCCTTAATCACGGAAACCTTGTTGCCACCCGTTTCGGTCAGGATAACCGTGAACTCGGTTTGCTCTTCCACAGCAGCGGCACCGCCGCCACCGCCTGCCGGGCCAGCAACTGCGACAGCAGCAGCCGACACGCCAAACTTCTCTTCGAATGCCTTGACCAGTTCGTTCAGTTCCAGAACCGACATCGAGCCTACGGCTTCGAGGATGTCTTCTTTTGCGATTGCCATTTGAAATACTCCTAGATTGAATTCGGATACAGCCAGCGATCCATTACGCTCGGCTGAAGTGCGTTAGGCAGCTTCGCCCTGCTTCTTCTCAGCCAGCGCAGCCATAGCGCGCGCAAAGCCGGAAACAGGCGCCTGCATAACGAACAACAGCTTGGAGAGCAGCTCCTCACGGCTCGGGATGTTGGCAAGCGCTTGCACGCCAGCCTTGTCCATCACCTTGCCTTCGTAAGAACCGGCCTTGATGATCAACTTCTCATTGCCTTTGCTAAATTCGTTGACGACTTTAGCGGCGGCAATGGCATCTTCAGAGATGCCGTAGATCAGAGGACCGGTCATCTGCTCAGCCAGCGGAGCAAACGGAGTACCCTCGACAGCGCGACGCGCCAGCGTGTTCTTCAACACGCGCAGGTACACCTTCTGCTCACGCGCTTTCGCGCGCAGCTTGGTCAGATCGCCAACCGTGATCCCACGATACTCGGCCAGAACGATGGTCTGAGCTTTCCCGACTTGCGCGGAAACCTCAGCCACGACGGCCTGCTTACCTTCTTTGTTGAGTGGCACGGTTAACCTCCAGATTCGACGCACTCGACTTGCGTTTCATGCATCGCGTTCAACAACGGCGTCCGACCAGTCAAGGAGTATTTCGACCATCCGACACTCGCGTTACCGAGCGTGTCGAACAGCTTCATCACCACAAAACCTTTTCGGGTTCGCCATCTGCGTTGGCTTGCATTAAGGACACACCTGATTGCTGCGCATCCGCCAACGGTCTTTGACAACCGGTCGCGCACTGCTTACCGCCCAGTTCGCGACCGCCCAAAGCCCTTTATACGCTTCCCCGCTGAACAGCACGGAAGCGACAAAATTCTTTACTGCGCGACCAGCGACGTCTGATCGACGCGCACACCCACACCCATCGTGCTCGACAGTGCGACCTTGCGCAGGTACACGCCCTTGCTCGTCGCCGGCTTCGCTTTTTGCAGCGCTTCGACGAGTGCGTCGAGGTTGCTGCGCAGCGCTGCGGGTTCGAACGACGCACGACCGATCGTCGCGTGGATGATGCCGGCCTTGTCAACGCGGAACTGGACTTGACCAGCCTTTGCGTTCTTCACGGCGGTCGCCACGTCCGGCGTCACCGTACCGACCTTCGGGTTCGGCATCAGGCCGCGCGGGCCGAGGATCTGACCCAGCGTACCCACCACACGCATCGTGTCCGGAGAAGCGATGACGACGTCGAAGTTCAGATTGCCGGCCTTCACTTGCTCAGCGAGATCTTCCATACCGACGATGTCGGCGCCCGCTGCACGCGCCTGCTCAGCCTTTTCACCTTGCGCGAACACCGCAACGCGCACGGACTTACCCGTACCAGCCGGCAGAACGACCGAACCGCGAACCACCTGGTCCGACTTCTTCGCATCGATGCCGAGTTGCACCGCCACGTCGATCGACTCATCGAACTTCGCGCTCGCGCATTCCTTCACGAGCGACAACGCATCGTCGATCGGGTACAGCTTCTCGCGGTCGACCTTCTTGGCGAACGCCTGCAGACGCTTCGAAAGCTTAGCCATTTACACGCCCTCCACGGTGATGCCCATCGAGCGGGCGCTGCCAGCGATAGTACGTACCGCTGCGTCCATATCAGCTGCCGTAAGATCCGGCATCTTCGTTTTGGCGATCTCTTCAGCCTGTGCGCGCGTGATCTTGCCGACCTTGTCCGTATGCGGCTTGCTCGAACCCTTGTCGACCTTCGCTGCCTTCTTGATCAGAACCGTGGCCGGCGGCGTCTTGAGAACGAACGTGAAGCTCTTGTCCCCAAACGCGGTAATAATGACGGGAATCGGCAGACCCGGTTCCATCGATTGGGTCTGCGCGTTGAACGCCTTGCAGAACTCCATAATGTTCAGGCCGCGCTGACCCAGTGCCGGGCCGACCGGCGGCGACGGATTGGCTTTACCTGCAGGAATCTGCAGCTTGATAAAGCCGACGATTTTCTTTGCCATGTCTGAAAACCTCGTTGGAACGCGTGTGCGTTCAGTGAGTAGTAGCGCGCGTTCGCCCAACTTCGACTACTGACGCTCCTCAACGGCCATTACGCGGGCCGTAAGCGCGAAATGCGAGTCGCGCCGGTCGGCGCGACTCGCTAAAACTGATTACAACTTCTCAACCTGTCCGAATTCCAGCTCGACCGGTGTCGCGCGACCGAAAATCGTGACAGAAACACGGACCCGCGACTTCTCGTAGTTCACTTCCTCAACGCTGCCGTTGAAGTCAGTGAACGGGCCATCCTTCACCCGAACCATCTCGCCAACTTCGAACAAGGTCTTGGGCCGCGGCTTCTCAACGCCTTCCTGCATTTGCGACATGATCTTTTCGACTTCGCGCGGCGAAATCGGACTCGGACGGTTACGCGCGCCACCGACGAACCCGGTGACCTTGGCCGTGTTCTTGACGAGGTGCCACGTTTCGTCGGTCATTTCCATTTCGACGAGGACGTAGCCCGGGAAAAAGCGGCGCTCGGTCACTGATTTGTGACCGCCCTTTACCTCAACAACCTCTTCCGTCGGTACGAGGATCTGGCCGAACTTGTCTTGCATGCCAGCCCGCTCGATGCGCTCCTGAAGCGCACGCTGCACGCTCTTCTCCATCCCAGAGTAGGCGTGCACGACGTACCAACGTTTTCCACTCGGGGATGCCGGCGTATCACTCATATCATTTCCAACCCAGAATCGCCGAGAAAATCGCCCATTCGATGGATTTGTCGCAAATCCAAAGAAATAGCGCCATGACTAACACGAACCCGAAGACCACGAGCGTCGTTTGACTTGCCTCTTTACGAGTCGGCCACACGACCTTGCGGACCTCTTTATACGAGTCCTTGGCGAACGCGATAAAACCCTTGCCGGGCGCAGAAAGGAGACCGACTGCGACGCCCGCGATCAAACCGACGGCCAAAGCCGCACCGCGAACGTACCATTCCTGACCGTTGAGCCAGAAGAACCCCACGAACCCGGCCACGACCAACAATACACCGACGACCAGCATCAGCTTGTCACCGGACGTATTTACAGTTTCGACGGATGGATTCGCCATAACACCTTACGAGCGTCAAATCGACGCGAGAATTGGCAGGGGCAGAGGGAATCGAACCCCCAACCTTCGGTTTTGGAGACCGACGCTCTGCCAGTTGAGCTATACCCCTAAACCATTTGGGGTTGACGACATCGCCAACCCCGAAAACAACAGATCAACGAGAACTGGCTGGCTTTACTCGATGATCTTGGCGACGACACCGGCGCCGACGGTACGGCCACCTTCGCGGATCGCGAAGCGCAGACCTTCTTCCATCGCGATCGGCGCGATCAGCTTCACCGTGATCGACACGTTGTCGCCCGGCATCACCATTTCCTTGTCCTTCGGCAACTCGATCGAGCCCGTCACATCCGTCGTGCGGAAGTAGAACTGCGGACGGTAGTTGTTGAAGAACGGCGTGTGACGGCCGCCCTCATCCTTGCTCAGCACATACACTTCAGCCGTGAAGTGCGTGTGCGGCGTGATCGAACCCGGCTTGGCCAGCACCTGGCCACGCTCCACGTCTTCACGCTTCGTGCCGCGCAGCAGGATACCCACGTTGTCGCCCGCCTGACCCTGATCCAGCAGCTTGCGGAACATCTCCACGCCCGTGCACGTCGTCTTCGCCGTCGGCTTGATCCCGACAATCTCGATTTCCTCGCCGACCTTGATCACGCCTCGCTCGATACGTCCCGTCACCACCGTACCACGCCCCGAGATCGAGAACACGTCTTCCACCGGCATCAGGAACGCTCCGTCCACCGCGCGCTCCGGCGTCGGGATGTACGTGTCCAGCGCGTCGGCCAGGTTCATGATCGCCACTTCACCCAGCTCGCCCTTGTCGCCTTCCAGCGCCAGCTTCGCCGAGCCCTTGATGATCGGCGTGTCGTCGCCCGGGAAGTCGTACTTCGACAGCAGCTCGCGCACTTCCATTTCCACCAGCTCGAGCAGTTCCGCGTCGTCCACCATGTCGCACTTGTTCAGGAACACGATGATGTACGGCACCCCCACCTGGCGCGCCAGCAGGATGTGCTCGCGCGTTTGCGGCATCGGGCCGTCCGCGGCCGAGCACACCAGAATCGCGCCGTCCATCTGCGCCGCACCCGTGATCATGTTCTTCACGTAGTCCGCGTGTCCCGGGCAGTCAACGTGCGCGTAGTGACGGTTCGCCGTCTCGTACTCCACGTGCGCCGTGTTGATCGTGATGCCGCGCGCCTTCTCTTCCGGCGCCGCGTCGATCTGGTCGTACGCCTTCGCTTCCCCGCCGAACTTCGCGGTCAGCACCGTCGTGATCGCCGCCGTCAGCGTGGTCTTGCCGTGGTCAACGTGACCGATCGTGCCCACGTTCACGTGCGGCTTGGTCCGCTCAAACTTACCTTTGGCCATTTTCGACTCCTAAGAGGGTTTTTCCGTACGTTGCGCGGGGCGCAAACAATCAATCACTGACACCTGCTGGTGCCCATGGGCAGGATCGAACTGCCGACCTCTCCCTTACCAAGGGAGTGCTCTACCACTGAGCCACATGGGCGTTGCTTCTTGCTGGAGCGGGTGAAGGGAATCGAACCCTCGTCATAAGCTTGGAAGGCTTCTGCTCTACCATTGAGCTACACCCGCAAGGATCCATCGATTCCCGACAACTGCTCAGCGTTATCCTGGTGGAGGAGGTTGGATTCGAACCAACGTAGGCGTAAGCCAACAGATTTACAGTCTGCCCCCTTTAGCCACTCGGGCACCCCTCCGCAGAGAACTGATGATTATGGGGGAACAACCGGGCATTGTCAAGACTTGCCCGGGCGCCGTCCTCCCAGATAGCTCTCACTTGTTAGTGTTTCCCGTAAACGCACGAACCCCGCCTGGGAGGGCGGGGTTGGGGCGTCTGGAAAGGGGAGCCTGACGATTACCTACTTTCACACGGGGATCCGCACTATCATCGGCGTGGAGTCG
>NZ_CADIKH010000014.1 GCF_902859855.1 Paraburkholderia humisilvae | reverse complement strand
AAACCGGGGAGCGCCGCATGACGCCGCCCGCGATCCGCATCCTGCCGCCGGACGTTACGGCCGCGCAGTTCGAGCGCGCGCTTGCCGCGTGGCAGTCGATTGTCGGTAGCGAGCACGTGCTCGCCGGCGCGGCGCTTACGCCGTATCTTGATCCATTCGCGCCAGGGCCGGCCGGCGCCGCGTTCATCCCTTCGGCCGCGCTGCTGCCGTCATCGGTCGAGGAAATCCGGGCGGTGTTGCGGGTCGCGAACGAGTACCGCATTCCGCTGTGGACCGTATCGACTGGGCGCAACTACGCATATGGCGGCGCGGCGCCGCGCCTTGCGGGCTCGGTGGTGGTCGACCTGCAGCGGATGAACCGTGTGCTCGCAGTCGACGAGACGCTCGCGTATGCGCTCGTCGAGCCGGGCGTGAGCTATTTCGATCTGTATAACTATCTGCACGAACACGGCTACAAGCTGTGGGTCGATCCGCCAGCGGCGGGCTGGGGCAGCGTGATCGGCAACACGCTCGAGCGTGGCTTCGGCTACACCGCATACGGCGATCACGCGGCGACGCAGTGCGGGATGGAAGTGGTGCTGGCGAACGGCGACGTGGTGCGCACCGGCATGGGCGGTATCGAGATCGGCACGTCGTGGCAGGTCTACCGGCCGGGCTACGGTCCGTCGTTCGATCCGATGTTCATGCAATCGAACTACGGCGTCGTCACGAAGATGGGCCTGTGGCTGATGCCCGCGCCTCCCGCCTACCTGCTTGGCGAGATCCAGTTTCATGACGAGCGCGATCTCGAAGCGATCGTCGATATCCTGCGGCCGCTGCGGCTTGACGGCACCGTCACCAACCATGCGGTGATCGAGGGCGGTTTGCGCCGCGCGGCGGGTCTGTCGCCGCGCGCGCAGTGGTACGACGGCGACGGCGCGATGCCTGATAGTGCGATCGATGCGATGTTGAAGAAGCTTCAGGTGGGCCGTTGGAACCTCCACTACGCGTTGTATGGCACGCCTGAATTGATCGACGCGCGCAATGCGATCGTGCAGCGCGCTTTCGCGCGTGTGCCACATGCGTCGATGTTCGCGAAGACGTACGCGGGCGATGCACAGCCGAGCGGCGGTGGTGATCGCAATCTCGCGGGGATTCCCGCGATGACCGCATTCCGGATGCTCGACTGGCGCGGCGGCACCGGCGCGCATATCGATTTTTCGCCGATCTGCCCGGCAACCGGCCGCGACGCGTTGCGTCAGTACATGATGGTGAAAGGGCGGGCCGCATCGTACGGGTTCGATTACTACGGCGGCTTTACCGCCGGCGTGCGGCATCTGCATCATATTTTCGCGGCGATTTTCAATCGCGACGACGCGAAGCAGAGCGAACGCGCAGGCGACCTGCTGCGCGCGCTGATGAGCGACGTCCGCGCGGCCGGCTATGGCGAATACCGCTCGCATCTTTTGCATATGGACTATGCGGCCGCGCAGTACAGCTTCAACGACGGTGCGCTGCTGCGACTGTCCGAGACGGTGAAGGATGTGCTCGATCCGGTGGGCATCCTGTCGCCGGGCAAGCAGGGCATCTGGCCGCGCGCATGGCGCGACAAACGAGGCTATACATGATGACCGGTCAGTTCCAGACCGGCGTCCAGGCCCGTGCGAGGCAATAACGATGGACCGGCGTACGTTCATTGCGACAGGCACGTGGTATTCGACCGGCGCGTGGGCGTCGGTGTGGCTCGCGCCTGGCTATGGCGAGGCCGCTGGTATCGCGCCGGCCCGCATCACGCTCGCGTTCGGGCGCCCGATCGTGGCGCTTTTCGATGCGACGCTTGCGCAAGCCGACGTGTTCACCGGCTATGCGGCGAGGCGGCACATTCCGACATTCGATATCGGTGACGATATCGGCGCGCTCTGGCACATCGCACTTGCGCCGCGCGTTGCGCGGACACCGTCGGCGCTGATCGGCTTCACGCGTGCGTCGGACTATTTCGTGCTGACGCGGCTTGCGTTGCGCCCGGGCCGGCTGGTTGCGCCCGCAACCGAAGCAAGCCGGCCGCATGCAAACGCGGCGGTTTCATTCGTGATCTGCGCGTAACGGCAACGGCGGGCGCGCACCGCGGGTTCACTAAAACCGGTACGCGGGATTCTTCGGATCGAACGTTTCGTCGTCGAAGGTTTTCGGCGTGATGGTCTGGAAGACGATACGTTCGAAGATGCGGCCATCATTGTCGTACGACTCGATGGTACGAAAGTACGGATGCCGCAGATCGAGCCCGAGCGTCTCCTTTTTCGCGTAGAACGTCGGCATGCCGACGCTCGTTTCGTAGGTGAACGCGACGACGCGCACACCGTCGAGTGTCTTCACTTCAATGCGCGTCGGTCGTGTGACGCCCGCCTGCGCGTATTTCTCGCCTTCGGACAGAAACTGCTTCGCGATGTACTCGGTGCCGAGATCGCGCACCTCGTGGTTCGACTGGGTGCGGGCGAGTGCGCCGTTCAACGAAGCCCACACCGGCATGATGTTCAGGAAGCCGCCGAGATGGCCGTACATTTCATCGCTGCGACGGGTCTCGTCATAGATGATCTCCTGGCCGGCGTGTGCGCCGTCCGGCAGCCATTTCGCGTACAGCCGGATCGGGTCGCGCGTGACACGCACCAGCATGTGATCGGGTTTGTCTGGCCAGACGCCGCGAATGCGCTCCTGGCGAATCATCGTGAACTCGTATGACGGGTAGCCGCTCGGACCGTCCTTCACGTAGCGCGGCACCGTGAGCGGATCGAGCGACTGGAAGAGGGCGGTGAGTTCGGCGTCGTCGAGTTTTTCGAGCAGGCCGCTTTGCGCGGCCTGGCGCAGCCAGCGCACCTGATCGTCGGGCTTGAGCTTGCCGGCCTCGCGCGGTGGAACGGCCGGCGCGCCGGCCGTGCTGGCCGAACCCGCAGGCGCAGCGAGCGCGGCGGGCGCAGGCGCGGGCTCGGGCGCTGGGCCGGCTGCTGGCGTTTCACTTTCCTGCGCAAGCGCGACGGTCGCCGCGCTCAATGCCATCGCACACACGAGCAGACAAACCGTACACATGAATGGTGCACGGCGAGTCGAATTCGTCGATGGCGGGTGCGGCATGAGTGGACTCCCTCAGGAACGGGTGACGGCTAAGCTGGTGACGGCCGTTCGCGCCGCACATACTTTGCATCAGGCAGGTTTTTGCTTCGCGAGTTCCTGATCGCGCAATTCACGGCGCAGAATCTTGCCGACATTGGATTGCGGCAGGTGATCACGAAACTCGACGAGCTTTGGCACCTTGTAGCCAGTCAGATTCTTGCGACAGTGTTCGATCACCTGTGCCTCGGTCAATGCGGAGTGACGCGGCACGATGAACACCTTGACACGCTCGCCCTGCACCGGGTCCGGCACGCCGATCGCCGCGACTTCGCGTACGTCCGGGTGCATTGCGATCACGTCTTCGATTTCGTTCGGGTAAACATTGAAGCCCGACACAAGAATCATGTCCTTCTTGCGGTCGATCAGCCGAATATAGCCATACTCGTCCATCATGCCAATGTCACCGGTTGCAAGCCACCCCGCGTCGTCGAGCACTTTGGCCGTTTCGTCCGGACGATTCCAATAGCCTTTCATCACTTGCGGACCTTTCACGCATAACTCGCCCGCTTCACCTATACCAGCCCAACCGCCATCGTCCTTGCGAAAACGCACGAGTGTCGACGGCGCCGGCAACCCGATCGAGCCGTCGAAGTCGCGCCTCTGCTTCAGATTGACTGGATTCATCGTGACGATCGGCGAGCACTCGGTGAGCCCGTAGCCTTCGATGATCGGCACGCCGGTGACCGCCTTGAAGCGCTCGGCGACGGCCTTCTGCATCGCCATGCCGCCGGCCATTGCGAGCTTGAGCTTTGAGAAATCGCGCTTGCGGAATTCCTCGTTATCAAGAAACGCGTTGTATAGCGTGTTGACGGCGGTGATGCCCGTAAACGTTTCGTGACGGATGATCTTCATCACGCGTTTCATGTCGCGCGGGTTCGCGATCAGGATATTGCGGCCGCCAAGCAGCATATAGATCATCGCGTTCAAGGTTAGCGAGTAGATGTGATAAAGCGGCAACGGCGTGAGTACGGTTTCGATGTCGCCGGCCAGTTCGCTTTCCGACCACGCTTTCGCTTGCAGTACGTTGGCGATGATGTTGCGATGCGTGAGCATCGCACCTTTCGCGACGCCGGTCGTGCCGCCCGTGTACTGCAGAAACGCGACATCGGTCTGGTTCAGCGGCGCGGGTGTGGGTGGGCGGCGCGTGCCGGCCGCGAGTGCGTCGCGCAGGCGTATCGCCTGTGGAAGCCGGTAGGCGGGCACCATCTTTTTCACGTGTTTCATCATCGCGTTGATACAGCGGCCCTTCAAATTGAGACCGTTGGCGAGCAGGTCGCCGAGTGCCGTGACCACGACGTTCTGCACACGCGTGCCGGGCAGTGCACCTTCGACCGTCTTTGCGAAATTCTCGAACACGACGATTGTTTGCGCGCCGCTGTCCTTCAGTTGATGCGCAAGCTCGCGCACCGTATAGAGCGGATTCACGTTGACGACGACCGCACCCGCCTTGAGGCTGCCGAACAGCGCGACCGGGTACTGGAACGTGTTCGGCAACATGATTGCCACCCGCTCGCCCGGTTTGACGCCGACGCTTTGCAACCAGCTCGCGAATGCGTTTGCCTTGCGCGCGAGCTCGCCGTACGTGAGATCGGCGCCGACGCTCACATAAGCGACGCGCTCGCGATACTTTTGCGTGCACTCGTCGAAGAGCTGCACGATCGAGGCGTACTGCGTGACGTCGATCTCGTGCGGCACGCCGGGCGCGTAGGACGCGTACCAGATGCCGTCGGTATTGGGCGCCGGCTGCGGTGCCGCATGGGACACGCGTACGTCGGCGGCCGCGGGCGGTAGCGACGGGGTGGGGCGGTTCATTGTCGTCTCCTGGTTTTTTTGTGCTTGATCGGTTGTACAGACAGTATGGCAGCCGATTGCATGGGCTTTCGAGGATACGGACGACGGCGACGACCGGGCAAGAGACCGGCGTCGGTAAAGTCTTCTAATGGGCTTGGGGAGTGCGCGCCGGGCGCGGCGGACCGCGCCGCAACGAAAAAGGCCGTGCCGATCGGCACGGCCCTGAGGCAGTAGAAGCAGCGGTGTCCGGCGCCGCGTTGACTAGGTCGTCGCCGTGATCTGCTCGGCGGACTGCGTCATGTCGATGCCGCGCCGTTCGCGGCTGAACAGGATCAGCACCGCGATCACGACGGCCACGGTGCCGGCCACCACTGCCATGGCGAGCGCATAGTTGTTGTTGTTCGCGACCGCGAACGACGCTTGCAGTGTCGCGTTGACCGATGCGAGCAGGTTGCCCAACTGGTACACGAGGCCGGGGAAGGTCGCGCGAATCTCATCAGGCGAGATTTCGTTCAGATGCACTGGAATCACGCCCCATGCGCCTTGCACGGAAATCTGCATCAGAAACGCGCCGATCGCGAGCATCACCGCGGTCGTCGAAAACGCCCACAGCGGCAGCACCGGCAGCGCGATAAGCGCGGCGATGAAGATCGCGCGGCGGCGGCCGATTTTCTCCGAGATCGAGCCGAACAGCAGGCCGCCGACGATTGCGCCGATGTTCAGCGTGATCGTGATCAGTGACACGGTATGCGGATCGAAATGATGCTGTTCGCGCAGGAAGGTCGGATACAGATCCTGCGTGCCGTGCGAGAAGAAGTTGAACGCGGTCATCAGGATGATCGCGTAGATCGACAGCACCCAGTTGCGTTTGAGGGTGGCGAGCAGGCCGGGGCGTGGCTTCTTTTCCATCGCGACCCACGCCGGCGATTCGGGCACGTTCGAGCGCACGTACAGCACGAGCAGTGCCGGCACGACGCCGACGAAGAACATGCCGCGCCAGCCGATGTACGGGTACAGCACGCCGAACACGATCGACGCGAGCAGATAGCCGCTCGGATAGCCTGCCTGCAGCAGGCCGGACACGAGGCCGCGCGCCTTGGTCGGCACGGTTTCCATGGTCAGCGCGGAGCCGACGCCCCATTCGCCGCCCATGGCGATGCCGAATAGCGCGCGCAGCACGATCAGCGTCGCCAGGTTCGGTGAGAAGCCGGACAACAACTCGAGCAGCGAGTAGCACGCAATATTGATCATCAACGTCGGACGGCGACCGAACTTGTCGGCGAGCCGGCCGAAGATCAGCGCGCCGAGCGGGCGCATCGCGAGCGTCAGCGTAATCGCGACCGCGACCTCCGGGATTGTCGAATTAAATTCCGCAGCGATATCTTTCAGAATGAAGACCATTAAGAAGAAATCGAATGCGTCGAGTGTCCAGCCGAGATACGCGGCGATCGTGACGTTTCTTTGTTCGCGAGTCCAACTCATCGTCCTTGTTCTCCTCTTTCCGATTGTCTCTTTGCGTATTGTGCGTTGCGCATCCCGCGTTTCCCGTGGCGCGGCCGCCGGACGAGTGTACGCCGACGGTTAAGCGCCTGCATGTAATTGCGCATGATCCCGTGGTATTCCCTGGGGAGTGCCTGGGGAATTCCAGTTTGTGTTTTACAAGCGTAATAAACGAATTGTTTTGGAAAAAATATTGAAAGTATTGGGTAATTTCAGGGTACGTAACGGCATCTTGAGGCCATGCAAATTGGCCTGAGGAAAATGCATTGAAAAGGCGCGAGGCGGGAAGGCGCCGGAGAGGGCCGCTGTTTCGCTGACGTAAGGTTTTGGTATCCAAGAGAGACATTATTCTTTCCTTTTTTGTGATAAAGAGATAAAATAATGACACTATGGCCAAGAAAACTTCTCCCCTGCTGCCTTCCGCTGAATTGAGGCTTGAGCAATTCGGTGAGCGCCTGCGCCTCGCGCGCCTGCGACGCAGGCTTACCGCGAGGCAGGTCGCTGAGCGCGCAGGGATGACCGCCGTTACGCTGCGCAATCTGGAGCGGGGGGCGTCGGGCGTCACGATCGGGGCCTATCTCGCGGTCATGCAAGTCCTTGGTCTCGACAGTGACCTCGATCTGCTTGCGAAGGAGGACCGGGTCGGGCACGAACTGCGGGATGCGGCGTTATTGCCCTATAAGGCGGGAAGCGCGCGCTCCGCGCGACCATCGCGTCCGACACCCGGTGGAACGCTGCGCGAAACGGTGGCGCCCCGCAGCGATGCGCCTCCTCCGGCCGACGAAGACGCGGCCGACTGGGCCGCCGGCAGCGGCTTTGTTAGCGCCGACGAGCTGGCTTCGCTGCTTGCGCCCGACAAGCCGGCGAAACGAAGGAAGAAACCATGACCGATGCGCCGATCCGGGTCTATGCCGATTGGAGCGGCATGCGGGAGCCCGTGCTGCTGGGCTATCTGTCCGCGCATCGAACGGCGGCCCGCGAGATGTTCGATTTCGAGTTCGACCGGGCATTACTCGCGCGCCCTGCATTCGCGAACGTGAAGCTCGACCCGCGACTGAATCTGTTCGAAGGCCGGCAGTATCCGCCGCAGGGGCAGGAGACGTTTGGCGCGTTCGCTGATGCGAGCCCCGATCGCTGGGGGCGCCTTCTGATGCGCCGGCGTCTCGAGCGAGCGCAGCGCGCCGGGCTTGTTGACCGAGGCGCGCGTCTGTACGAGTCGGACTATCTGCTCGGCGTACACGACACGTATCGCGTCGGCGCGTTGCGCTTTCGCCGTGGCGATGGCGCCGCCTTCCTGGACGACCGGCATGACGTTGCCGCGCCGCCATTCGTGCAGTTGCGCGCACTCGAGGCAGCCAGCCTCGCGTTGGAGCGGGATGAGGACAATACCGCCGGCGCGGGTGATGAATGGCTGCGCATGCTGATCGCGCCCGGTGGTTCGCTTGGCGGTGCGCGGCCCAAAGCGAGTGTGATCGACCCGCGGGGGCACCTGTGGATTGCCAAATTCCCGAGCGTGCGGGATGACCACGACGTCGGCGCGTGGGAGATGGTTGTCCATACGCTCGCGAAGGCATGTGGTCTGAGCGTGCCGGATGCGCTCGTGCGCCGCTTCGGCAGTCCGCATCATACGTTTCTGGTCAAGCGGTTCGATCGAACGGATGCCGGACAGCGGCTGCATTTCGCGTCAGCGATGAATCTGACCGGCCATCAGGACGGTGACGATGCATCGACCGGCGCGAGCTACCTCGAAATCGCCCGCGTGTTGATGACGGATGGTGCGCGGACTGATCGCGACCTGCGGGAGTTGTGGTCACGAATCGTTTTTAATCTGCTGGTTTCGAATACGGACGATCATCTGCGCAACCACGGTTTTTTGTTGATGCCCGACAAGGGCTGGGCGCTGTCGCCTGCGTTCGATATGAATCCGACTGCTGATGCGCATGGGTTGAAGCTCAACATCAGCGAGGCCGACAACGCGATGGATCTCGAGCTTGCGTTTGCCGTGGCGCCGTATTTTCGTGTGCCGGTTGCGACGGCGCAGGAGATCGTCGAGCGGCAGAGGCGAATTGTGTCCCAGTGGGGCACGATAGCGCAGTCGCTGGGCGTCGCCGCGCGACAGCAGGAGCGTATGTCGGGGGCGTTTCGGCTTGCTTGAAATGAAAAAGGCCGGCATACGCCGACCTTTTTGAATCGTGGTGCCCAGGAGAGGACTCGGTCACACGGGCGCGACCCCGGCGGCGCTTGCAAGCGCCGCCTTTCGAGTCCCCCCGCAAAGCGCGCAGGCGCTTTGCTTCCTGGGCGCAGAAATGAAAAAGGCCGGCATACGCCGACCTTTTTGAATCGTGGTGCCCAGGAGAGGACTCGAACCTCCACGGTGTTGCCACCGCTAGGACCTGAACCTAGTGCGTCTACCAATTCCGCCACCTGGGCACGTCTCAAACTAGACCGCTATTGTAGCGGGATGATGCAGTGTGTCAACTTTGATAATTGAAGCGAGCCGCTAAAACAGCAACCGAAAATGAAAAAGGCCGGCATACGCCGACCTTTTTGAATCAGTGGTGCCCAAGAGAGGACTCGGTCACACGGGCGCGACCCCGGCGGCGCTTGCAAGCGCCGCCTTTCGAGTCCCCGCGCAAAGCGCGCAGGCGCTTTGCTTCCTGGGCGTAGAAATGAAAAAGGCCGGCATACGCCGACCTTTTTGAATCAGTGGTGCCCAAGAGAGGACTCGAACCTCCACGGAGTTACCCGCTAGTACCTGAAACTAGTGCGTCTACCAATTCCGCCACCTGGGCAGGTGCCTGATTTGCCGCTACTCGCCGCCTCTTGCCATTTCGGCCTGTTCAGCTTGCGTGGAACAGCAAAGACCGCAATTATAGCGAGCTATCCGCCGCTGTCAAGCGTTGAACGGAACCCGTCCACGCCACGCCGAATGCGCTTCCGAAGGCCGCGCATGCAGCCTCAACGCGGTTCGCATTAAGAGACGGATGATAGAATGGCCCGCAGCAGTACGTTGACAGAGCGAGCCAGGCGCCGCCTACCAGGCCAAAGCGGTCCAACGTGGTCCAAAGCGCCCGGCACCGCCGCATTTCATCCGCCGACGTCCACGCACCGAGAAAAATCATCGATAAGCCCTTGAGCAAATATCCCTATCCGATTCCGAGTCGCGAAGAAATCCTCGGCGTGCTGCGCACGAGTGAAGCACCGCTTGCCGCGAACGACATCGCCGAGGCGCTTTCGATCAAGCGCCAGGAGCGCGAAGGCTTCTTCAAGCGTCTGGCCGCGATGGAACGCGATGGCCAGATCCGGCTCGATCCGCGTGGACACTACCAGTTGACGCATCCGTCGAACTTCGTCGCCGGCCGCGTGCAGGGCCATCGCGACGGGTACGGCTTTCTCGTGCGCGACGACGGCCAGGACGACCTGTTTCTGCCGAACGGCGAAATGCAGAAGGTCATGCACAACGACCGCGTGCTTGCGCGCATCGTCGGTTACGACCGGCGCGGGCGGCCGGAAGGGCATATCGTCGAAGTCACGGATCGCGCGAACAAACGCGTGATCGGTCGCCTGCTCAACGAGAACGGCGCGCTGATCGTCGCGCCCGAGGACAAGCGCATCGGCCACGATATTCTGATCACGCAGAACACGAAGAAGGCGAAGGTCGGTCAGGTCGTCGTGGTCGAGCTGACCGATTTTCCGAGCCGGCATTCGCAACCGCTCGGACGCGTCGTCGAAGTGCTCGGCGATATCGACGATCCAGGCATGGAAATCGAAATCGCGGTGCGCAAGTACGGCGTGCCGCACGAGTTCAGCGACGCCGCGCTCGAAGCCGCCGCGAAACTGCCCGATGAAGTCCGGCCCGCGGACATGCGCCACCGTATCGATCTGCGCGACGTGCCGCTCGTCACGATCGACGGCGAAGACGCGCGCGACTTCGACGACGCCGTGTATTGCGAGCCGGTGAAGGTCGGCCGCGGCGACGGTTTTCGCCTGATCGTCGCGATCGCCGACGTGTCGCATTATGTGCTGCCCGGCAGCGGGCTCGACGTCGACGCGCTCGAGCGCAGCACGTCCGTGTATTTCCCGCGCCGCGTGATCCCGATGCTGCCGGAGAAGCTGTCGAACGGACTGTGCTCGCTGAATCCGGCCGTCGATCGTTGCGTGCTGGTTTGCGACCTGGTGATTACCGCGCGCGGCGAGATCAAGGCCTACCAGTTCTATCCGGGCGTGATGCATTCGTCCGCGCGTCTGACGTACACCGAAGTCGCCGCGGTGCTCGCGAATACGAAGGGTCCGGAGGCCGCGCGCCGCGCATCGTTGCTGCCGCATCTGCAGAATCTGTATGGCGTATACAAGGCGCTGTTCGCCGCGCGCCAGAAGCGCGGCGCAATCGACTTCGACACGACGGAAACGTACATCGTTTGCAACGCGCAGGGCAAGATCGAGCAGATCGTGCCGCGCCACCGCAACGACGCGCACAAACTGATCGAAGAATGCATGCTGGCCGCGAACGTCTGCGCGGCGGACTTCATGAAACGCAACAAGCACGCCGGGCTCTACCGCGTGCACGCGGGGCCGACCGCCGAACGGCTCGAAAACCTGCGTACGTTCCTGCGCGGCATGGGCCTCACGCTGACCGGCGGGGAAACGCCGCACGCCAGCGACTACGCCGCGCTCATGGCGCATATCCGCGACCGGCCCGACGCGCAGATGCTGCAAACGATGCTGCTGCGCTCGATGCAGCAGGCCGTTTACAGCCCGGACAACATCGGTCACTTTGGTTTGGCCTACGAGGCGTACGCGCACTTCACGAGCCCGATTCGCCGCTATCCGGATCTGCTCACGCACCGCGCGATCTACGCGATCCTGCAGGGTCGCAAGTACCAGCCGGAGACGCCCGATCAGGTCGTGCTGAACACCGCGCTGTCGCCGCGCGCTCGCGCGATGCAGGCCGACGACGAAAAACGCAGCGGCCGCCGCCGCGAGAACACGGCGATCTGGGAAGAACTCGGGCTGCATTGCTCGTCCAACGAGCGGCGCGCCGACGAAGCATCGCGCGACGTCGAAGCATGGCTCAAGTGCTATTTCATGCGCGACAAACTGGGCGAAGAATATGGCGGGATGGTGAGCGGGGTGACGTCGTTCGGCATCTTCGTGCAACTCGACGCACTGTTTATCGAAGGGCTCGTGCATGTGACGGAGCTCGGTTCCGACTATTTCCAGTACGACGAAATTCGAAACGAACTGCGCGGTGAGCGCACGGGTATCCGCTACCGGTTGTCGGACCGCGTGCGCGTGCAGGTGAGCCGCGTCGACCTCGACGCGCGCAAGATCGATTTTCGCCTCGTGCGCGACACGCCGATCAAGCCATCGTCAATCCGCGGCGCTGCGCTCGACAAATCCGGCGGCGAACGTGGCGATGGCGGCCCGCGCGTGCGTGCGCTGGCGGTCGCCGAAAGCGGGCACCGCAAGCAGGCCGCACCGGCGGCGAGCCCTGCGGTGAAGGAAGCGCGGGCGGCGCGCAGCGCGGCGAAAAAGCGCGCGGCGTCGCGATCGGCGTCGGCGAAGTCCGCCAAGGGGCAGCCGAGAAAGAAGCGCTGACGCACACGGTCGCGCGACGCGCGCTCGCATGTGGCGTATGGCGCGCGTCGGCGGCTTCGGCCGGTTGAGACTGTTTCGGGCCGCTACGTGCGCGCGCAGTGTCCCCACGCATCGTTTGTCATTGTCGATGTCGTGCCGTTCAGGCGCGTCATCAAAGGTCGTTCAGTTATGTCACGTCTCAAGGTTCTATACGGGTTTCATGCGGTGACCGCGCGTTTGCGGCACGATGCGTCGACGATCGAGGACATCTATTACGATCAGTCGCGGCGCGATCGCCGCATGAACGAATTCCTGCATGTCGCGAAGGAGGCGGGCGTGCGCGTGATCGCCGCCGACGAAACGCGGCTGTGGGGGCTGGCCCACACCGAGCGCCATCAGGGCGTGGTTGCGCGTGCAACCGACTTGCCGCTCGCGCAAAATCTCGCGGAACTGCTCGATGGCCTGAACGGGCCGGCGCTGCTGCTGGTGCTGGACGGTGTGACCGATCCGCACAACCTCGGCGCATGCCTACGCGTAGCCGACGCCGCGGGCGCGCACGCGGTGATCGCGCCGCGCGACCGTGCGGTCGGACTCAACGCGACGGCGGCAAAGGTCGCGAGCGGCGCGGCGGACACGGTGCCGTATATCACGGTCACGAATCTCGCCCGCGCGCTACGTGAACTGAAGGATGCGGGCGTATGGGTGGTCGGCACGGCTGGCGATGCGCCGACGAGCCTCTATCAAGCCAAACTCGATGGGCCCGTTGCACTTGTGGTGGGCGCGGAAGGCGAGGGCATGCGCCGTCTCACGCGCGATACGTGCGATGAGGTGATGCATATTCCGATGGCGGGGAGCGTCGAGAGCCTGAATGTATCGGTGGCGAGCGGGGTTTGTCTGTTTGAGGCGGTCAGGCAGAGGGGCGCGGCGCGCGCATAAGCCACGGCCGGTATTTTTCCGGCGCTTCAGGAACAGGCACCCCGCCATGACCTTCGCCCGTCCCCACCCGCTCACCACTCCGCTGAGCCGCGCGTTCATCGCATTCGCCGCCGTGCTGCTCGCCGCTTGCACGACCACGACGATCGACCGCGGCACCTACTACGCGGACACGAGCCATCGCGCGCAATACGCGGACACCCGCATCCGTTTCCTCGTGATGCACTACACCGAAATCGACGAAGCGCAGTCGCTGAACGTGCTGACCACCGAGCAGGTGAGCGCGCACTACCTGGTGCCGGCGCAACCGCGGGTCAAAAACGGCGAGCCGGTGGTCTGGCAGTTGGTGCCGGAGTCGCAGCGCGCGTGGCATGCGGGCGTCAGCGAATGGCAAGGGACGACCGAGTTGAATGCCGCGTCGATCGGCATCGAAAACGTGAATCTCGGCCCGATCGACACGCCGCAAGGCCGCACATGGCAACCGTATCCGCCCGCGCAGGTCGACGCGTTGATTCGTCTGTCGAAGGACATTGTCAGCCGCTACGGCATTCCGCCGACGCGCGTGGTCGGCCACAGCGATATCGCGCCGCAACGCAAAACCGACCCAGGGCCGCTCTTTCCGTGGAAGCAGCTCTACGACGCCGGCGTCGGCGCATGGCCTGACGCGGCGACCGTCACTGCGGACCTCGCTGGCCGCGCGCCGGAAGCACCAGCGGACGTGCGCGGCCTGCAGCAGAAACTCGCACGCTACGGCTATGACGTCGCGACCGACGGCGTATTCGACGAGAAAACACGGCACGTATTCGCGGCGTTCCAGATGCATTTCCGGCCGCGCGACTATTCAGGCAATCCGGACGCGCAAACCGACGCGATCGCACAGGCGCTGCTCGACAAGTACATGTCTGAGACCCCCGTCGAGACGAAACCGGCGCCCTGACAGGCGCGCTCGAGCGGTGCGTGCCGCGGCGCCACACGCGTGTTGTCCAGTTGCGGTGGGAGTCCGGTAAACTAACGGTTTCCCCGCGTGCCAGCATTTCAATTCTCATGACTCAAGACGAACTCAAGCAACGGGTCGGCCAGGCGGCCGCCGACTATGTGAATGCCCACGTGCCGGAAGGCACGGTGATCGGCGTCGGCACCGGCTCGACCGCGAACTGCTTTATCGACGCGCTCGCCGCCCACAAAGGCCGTTATCGCGGCGCGGTATCGAGTTCGGTTGCGAGCACCGCGCGTCTGCAGGCGCACGGCATTCGGGTGTACGACCTGAACGAGATCGACGCGCTGCCGGTGTACGTCGACGGCGCCGACGAAATCGATCGCAGCGGCGCGATGATCAAAGGCGGCGGCGGCGCGCTGACGCGCGAGAAAATCGTTGCGTCGGTGTCGGACGTATTCGTCTGTATTGCGGACGCGAGCAAACGCGTCGACGTGCTCGGCAAGTTCCCGCTGCCGATTGAAGTGGTGCCGATGGCGCGTACCGCGATCGGCCGTCGAGTCACCGCGCTTGGCGGTGTGCCGGTCGTGCGCGTGGCGAAAGACGGCGCACCGTTCATTACGGACAACGGCAACGAGATTATCGATGTCAAAGGTCTGCAGATCAGCGATCCGCTGGCGTTCGAGCGTCAGATCAACGCGTGGCCCGGCGTCGTGACCGTTGGACTTTTTGCAGGCCGCGGCGCGAATATCTGTCTGCTCGGCACGGACACCGGAGTCGAGCGGATCGATTACCCGAAGCGTTAGTCCGGTTACGATCGCAGTTCCGACCCCAGTCGACAGTCGGGTCTCATCGATCGGTTCTCCCGTACGCCGTGCGCAGCTGCTCGCTGTGCACGGCGTTTTCCTTTCCAGGCAGGCGTGCGCGTGATGTCGCAGTCGCTACGTGCGATGCCGAACAGAGCCGCGTTTTGTGCACGGCAATAATGCGCTGGCGCATCGTGATCAGGCAGTTCGAACCGACGCAAACCACGGCTCGCTCGCCGATTCAGTCGCAAAGCACGTCGCGCGCAATGCAATGCCCTTCGCAGTAACGCAGTACCGGCAACCCCTGCCGGGTCAGCAAGCAAGTCGCTTCGTCGCGAAGCCGATCCTGCTGGTTCAATTGCAATCTCTACGTTCTTCCAGTCGAGCTGTCATCGCTTCGGCCACGTTTCGTACGCTCGTTACGACGCGTGTGAAATCGTGCTGTAAATCGGCCGCAAGCTCGTCGGTCGGCAAGCATCTTATGTGCGCTTGACCACACTGTGCGGAGTACGTTGATGACCGCACACAAAACGACTGATAGCAATGGCAGGCGGCGGGACGCGTGCGGTATAAATGAACCGCCGATTGGATCGGAAGTTCGTCTGTACGATGCGCGGGCCCGCAAGCTGCGATGTCCGACTGGGAACGAGCGCAACGAAGTGACGTCACCGGGCTGCCGTCGCACCGGGTCTAAGGTTCGATGACGGGTCAACGTTCAGACTATTTCGGATAACAAACTATCTGAAAGGAAATCGGCGCCATGGATTTCAACGATCTTATTCGAATCGGCACAAGTGCAAGCGGCCACGTGGGGATATCAAAATGACGCACGCGGGGATGGAACAGTCGGGGGCTGGCGGACTTGCTTCGGGCGATCGCGCGTCTCGCGCGTCATGCGTCGTGGGCATTGTGCTGTCGGAGGGCTTCTCATTGCTGGGCGCCGGCATCGTTGCCGAAGCGTTCCAGCTTGCCAACGAGTTGAGTGCGTCCGCGCGAGGCGATAGTGTGCGCTACAGCGTGCGGCTGCTGTCGTTGCATGGCGGCAGTGTCACGTGTTCGTCGTCCGTGCAGGTGTGGACCGATGAACTCGATGCGCGCGCGCAGCACGCATTCGACGCACTGTTCATTTCAGGCGGCGGCGCCGACGCGGCGCGCGCCGGGCGGATGTCAGGCGCGGTTGCGAGCTCGCCAGACGGAAAATCCGCGCCCGCGTGCGTCACCACGGCACGCACGACGCTAGTCTTCGATCTGCCGGCCGCACAGGCCGACGACCGCTTCGAAGCCGTCAAAAGCGCGCTTACGCTCGTCGTACGCGATCACGGCATCGATGTCGCGAGAGAGATCGCCGAGCGGCTGATGCCCGGCTCGAGCGCCAAGCTGATGCCGCTGCTCGGCAGCGTCGGCACGACGGTTGTCGATAAGGTGCGCCGCTGTGCGCAATGGCTGCGCGAAAACTGCGATCGACCCATCTCGGTGTCCGACGCGGCACAGGAGGCCGCGATGAGCGAGCGCAATTTCCTGCGCCGCTTCCGGCTCGAAATGGGCAGCACCCCGTCCGAATATCTGCTGCAGGCGCGTCTCGATATGACCTGCCGGCTGCTCGCAGGCACCGAATTGCCCGTCGACAAGATCGCGCGCCGCAGCGGCATGGGCAACGGCGACCATCTCGCGAAGATCTTCCGCAAGCGCTGGTCGATTTCGCCGACCGAATACCGCTTGCGCGTGCGCCGCGAACGCGACGCACTGACCGCCGTCGCCGTGCCCGCCGCGATGTCCGAAATCGAAACGCGCGACTTCGTGTTCTAGGCATCGGGCGCGCGAACCACGGATCAAGCGCACAAACCAGATGCATCGCAACGCGCGCTGGCGCACCGTTTTTCGATTTTGCTAAAGGGAAACTGAAAGTTAACCGGACGCATGGGGTCCTTCGCCGCCGGATCGGCGAAACGTCTACATATTTAGGAATCTGAAATGTTGGCTAGCGAACAGACCGAAGTGATTTCCGGCACGCTCGATGAACGATCGCGTGCCTGTGTCCCGGATGCGATGCCGGCTGCGCAAGGTCTTGCACTCGCGCCGGTCGTGCTGGCCGGTGGCTCGGGCACGCGCCTGTGGCCGATGTCGCGGGCGAACTGCCCGAAGCAGCTGCTCGACATCGTCGGCCCGGACTCGTTGCTGCAGACGACGGTGCGCCGGATGGCGAGCTTTCCCGCAGCGCGCAAGGTGGTCGGCGCGCCGATCATTATGTGCGGCGAAGAGCACGGTTTTGTCGCGGTCGAGCAGTTGCATGCAAACGGTGTCGACGCGCGGCTGGTGGTCGAGCCGGCCCGCCGCGACACGGCGCCGGCGCTGACGCTCGCGGCTGTCGTCGCATCCGCGCACGGCGAGGACGTGATCCTCGTCGTGATGCCGGCCGATCACTCGATCGCCGACGTCGACGCGTTCCAGCGCGCGATTCTCGCGGCCGCGTGTCACGCGGAGGGCGGCGCGATCGTGACGCTCGGCGTGCCGCCAACGCGCCCGGATACCGGGTTTGGCTATATCAAGGTCGGCGCTGCGCTGCAGGACGGCGCGCGCCATATCGAATGCTTTGTCGAAAAGCCGGCACATGAGCTTGCCGCGCAATACGTCGCGAGCGGCCAGTACTGGTGGAACAGCGGCATTTTTGTCGTGCGCGCATCGATCTGGCTCGAGGCGGTCAAGCGCTTGCAGCCGACGATGCACGACGCGTGCGTCGCGGCATTCGCCAACAGCCGGAAAGACGGCGCATTCCTGCGTCCCGGCGCCGCCCAGTTCGAACAGAGCCCGTCCGATTCAATCGACTACGCGGTGATGGAGCAATTGGGCACCGGCAGCCTGCCGTGCCAGGGCGTGGTCGTGCCGCTCGAAGCGGGCTGGTCCGATCTGGGTTCGTGGGACGCCGTATGGGATGCACACGAAAAGGACGCCGACGGCAACGTCGCGCGCGGCCGCGTGATGTTTGAAGGCGCGACGGCAAGCTACGCGCACTCCGAAGGACGTCTCGTCGCGTGCGTCGGCACGACCAACGTGGTGGTGGTCGAGACCGCGGATGCGGTGCTGGTGGCGGACCGCTCGCGCGTGCAGGACGTCAAGGGGCTGGTTGCGCGAATCAAGGCCGAACAGGCGCCCGAAGCCGATCAGCACCGCAAGGTGCGCCGCCCATGGGGCTTCTACGATTCGATCGACCGCGGCGAGCGCTTCCAGGTGAAGCGCATCGTCGTGCAGCCAGGCGCGCGCCTGTCGCTGCAACTCCATCACCACCGCGCCGAGCACTGGATCGTCGTGCGCGGCACCGCGCGAGTCTGGCGCGGCGAAGAGCAGTTCCTGCTCGGCGAAAACGAGTCGACCTACATCCCGCTCGGCGTGCGCCATCGCCTCGAGAACCCCGGCAAGTTGCCGCTCGAAGTGATCGAAGTGCAGTCCGGTGCCTACCTGGGCGAGGACGACATCGTGCGTTTCGAAGACAACTACGGAAGGGGATGACGTGTTGACTGCGCGCCGGAAAACGCAACGCTTACCGCCGTCCGCGACGCCGCACCGCGTCGCGGACGCGGCGGCAGGCGTCGCGCCGGCGCCGTCGGGCGTCGTTGAAGGGAGCGCGGTCGCGATGTCCGGCGACGGATGGCGTTTCGCGCGAGAGACGGCAAAGGTGTGGAGTAACGACATGGCTGGACTATTCCATCGGGCGATCGATGTCGCATTGATTGTGCTGGGCGCCTTCGGCGCCTTGCATCTGAACGTGACGGCGGCCGGCGCTCACTATGAACTTGATTCGCTGCTCGTCGCGTTCGTCGCCGCGCTCGCGCTGTCGGTATTTCCGGCGTGCGGCACCTATCCAACCAAAGCGCAGATCAAACGCTCGGTCGTCAGCTCGGCGACCCGCACCGCGATTGCATGGCTCGTCGTGCAGATGTGCGGTCTCGCACTGCTGTATCTGATCCAGCGCAAGAGTGTGCTGTCCGTGCCGTGGTTCCTCTACTGGACGTTGACGAGCGGGATTCTGTTGCTCGTCGCACATACGCTGACGGTCGTTGCATTCAATATCGCGAGCCAGCTGCGGCAGCGCATGGTCGGGGCGGACGGCATGCCGGTGCAGCGCGTGCATGTGTCGCTCGGTCCCACCGCGGCAAGTCAGGCGATCAAGCGCGGCTTCGACGTGGTGGTCGGCATTGCGTTGCTGATCGCGCTGTCGCCGGTGCTTGCGGTGATTGCGCTGGCGGTCAGGCGCGATGGGGGACCCATCGTATTCGGGCACGTGCGCGTGGGACTCAACGGTCGCAGGTTCCGATGTCTGAAGTTTCGCTCGATGGTCGTGAACGCCGATCAGGTGCTCAAACATCTGCTTGAAACCGATCCGCAGGCGCGCGCCGAATGGGAACGCGAGTTCAAGTTGAAGCATGACGTGCGCGTCACGGCGATTGGGCGTTTCCTGCGGCGCACGAGTCTCGACGAACTGCCGCAGTTGTGGAATGTCGTGCGCGGCGATATGAGCCTTGTCGGACCGCGTCCGGTGATCGATCAGGAACTCGAACGTTACGGTGCGGACGTCGACTACTACCTGATGACCAAGCCCGGCATAACCGGCCTATGGCAGGTCAGCGGCCGCAGCGATACGGACTACGAGACACGTGTCTCGCTCGACGTTGCGTACGTAAAGAACTGGTCGCTGGCACGCGACATCACGATTCTGTTCAAGACGTTCAAGGTGGTGGTGTACGGCAGCGGCGCGTATTAGATCGCGTTGTGGCCGCATCGGGGCCGCGGTGTTGCAGCGTGTGGTGCGCCGCGCGCTGCCTGAAATGGATCAGGCGCGCAGCAGCGTTAGCGATTCCAGGGCGAAGGCGGCGCGACCTGAGGGGTGATCGGCGAAGCGTAGATCTGGCTGTTGCCCCTCGATGTGTCGCCGCTCCAGCCGCCATACGCGTACGGGTTGGGCATCGACGTATCCGTTTGCGTGGCAGGGCGGTAATGGAACGTTTGCAGCGACGGGTGTGGTGCATGAGCGGGCGCTGCGTTGCCGCTGTTAGCCCGGGTGTTTTGCGCGAGGCCTGCCACCTGGCCCGACGTGGCGGTAGCGGTGGAGGTAGAAGGCAACGGGTTCGAGTACGTCGGCTGGACTTGCGTCGGCGCAATCGGAGCCGGACCGGTGTAAGTAGGGTGAATGTGGGTTACCGCACCCGTGGCGACGTTTCGATTTGGCGTCGCGCCGGTTTGTCGTGCAGTCTCGGTAGTTGTAAGTGCTTGACGGGGGGATACCAGTTGAGCTGCGGCGTGAATCGAAAACGCAGCAAGCGGTATCAGCGAAAGCGTACGGAACAGTTCTTTGCTCATTGCGATGCCTGAACGGGTAAGTGAGCTGGATCTGCAAACAGATGGGTAGAACCATGTTACACAGCGAGTCCAGTTTTGCAAGCCCGGTAAAAGCCGCTCAGTGTGGCGAATCGCTTGCAGACACAACCAGTTCCGCGGTCGCAGCGCACGGCCGGCGCGGCGCCATCGTGAAGTCGCTGCGCCGCCATCTGGCGCTCGTCACGGGTGCTGCGATCGTCACCGTGCTGACGGGTTGCGCGATGGCGCCGGGAATGAGTTACAGCAGCCGCGTCAGCGGCGCGGGCACCATCCAGTCCGACCCGCTCGCGAGCACACGGCCGGGTGCGCCGAAGGCGGACGGGATGGACGCGCTGCCGCCCAATTCGCTGGTCGAGATCAACGGCGAGCTGATTTCGAAGCAGGAAGCGGAGCGGCCGAAAGGCATCCCGACCGGCGTGACCGCGCTCTTCGCGAAGCCGGCGCCGTACGCGCTGGGCCCCGGCGACATCCTGTCGATCATCGTCTGGGACCACCCGGAACTGAACATGCCCGAAGCCACGGGGTCGGGCGGACAGGACGCGACCGGCTCGAACTCGGTGGTCTCTGGCTACACGATCGATAGCGGCGGCAAGGTCCAGTACGCGTACATCGGGCCGGTGAAGCTCGCGGGGCTGACCGAAATGGAAGCGCGCGATCTGATGACCACGAAGCTCAGCAAATATATTAGGAATCCACAGGTCACGTTGCGCATCACAGCCTACCGCAGCAAACGCGTCTATGTGGATGGTGAAGTGCGCAACCCGGGCCTGCAGACGCTGAACGACATGACGATGACGCTGCCCGAGGCGATCAACCGGGCCGGCGGTTTCACGACGAACGGAGACCGTTCGCAGATCGCGGTCACGCGCAGCGACGAGACGGTGGTCGTGAATATTCCTGACCTGATCGCAAAGGGGACCAACCCGAACAACATCGTGCTGCGCGACGGCGATCTGGTACGCGTCTTCTCGTCGAACGACAGCAAGATATCGGTGCTCGGCGAAGTCGAGCATCCAGGCAGTTTCGTGCTGAACAACGGCCGTATGTCACTGAGTCAGGCGCTCGGCGATGCGGGCGGGGTCAACCAGAGTTCGGGCGACGCATCGCAGATCTTCGTCGTGCGCAATCGCGAATCAGGGCAGCCGACTGTGTTCCATCTGGACGCATCGTCTCCGACCGCGATGGCGACCGCTGACAGCTTCGACCTGAAGCCGGACGACGTGGTGTTCGTCGACGCCTCGGCGCTCGTCAGATGGGCTCGTGTCATTGGTTTGATCCTGCCGAGCACGCAAGCGGCGGCGACATCCAGGGCACTTGGCTATTGATGGATAACACCTGACAAAACTGATCGACGCAGCGGTAATGCATGCAGTAGGCCGATACCGGCATGCCTTGAGCGCACGCATACCGAGGTGGAGAGAAAACATGACCCAGCGCGACCTGCAATTTCAATCGATCGACGCCGACTCGCCGCAAGGCTCGCACGTCGGCAACTTTGTCGATCTGCTGTACCACAATCGCGGCCTGATCGCGGCGGTGACCTCGTGCTTTGCGCTAGTCGGCGTGTCGTACGCGATGCTGGCGGAGCCCGTTTATCAATCGGACATGCTGGTGCAGGTCGAGGAAAACCAGAACTCGGCGCGCAATGTGCTGAGTGACGTGTCGTCGATGTTCGCGGTGCACACGGCGGCGTCGGCGGAGATCGAGGTGTTGCGTTCGCGGATGGTCATTTCGCGCGCCGTCGATCGCACGAAGCTGTTTATCGCCGCACAGCCGCACTATTTCCCGGTGGTCGGTAAATGGATCGCGCGGCATCTGCCGGGCCTCGTGCGCTCCGGACTCGGCGGTTACGCATGGGGTGACGACCGCATCGACGTATCGACCTTCGATGTACCAGGTAGTCTGAACGGTGCACCGTTCGTGCTGAAACTAGAAAACGGCGGTGCGTACACGCTGTCGTCGAAGGAACTGCATCTGCAGGGGCGCGTCGGCGAGCTTTTGCACGCGGAAACGCCTGCCGGTCCGATCGACCTGATGGTCGACGAGGCGGTGGGCGAACCGGGGTCGACCTTCGACGTGGCGCGCCATTCGCGGCTCTCGACGATCGAATCACTGCAGAAGTCGTTGCTGATCACCGAAAAGGGCAAGCAGTCGGACGTGATCGGTGTCGCGCTCGAAAGCAGCGATCCGCGGCGCGCCGCCGAAGTTCTGAATGCGGTCGGCGCCGAATATGTGAAGCAGAACATGGAACGGACCGAGGAAGAGGCGGAGAAATCCATTCGTTTCCTCGAACAGCAACTGCCGGATCTGAAGGTCCAGCTCGAAGCGGCCGAAAGCAAGTTCAATGCATTCCGATCCGAGCATGGCACCGTGGATCTGAACGCGGAAGCCACGGCGCTGTTGCAGCGCTCGGTCGAAGCGCAAGGCCGCATCGCCGACCTCAAGCAGCAGCGCGAACAACTGCTGGCGCGCTTTACATCAGAGCACCCGGCGGTGGTGGCGATCGACTCGCAGCTTGGCGCGGCCAGCGAGGAACTCGATCACATCGCAGCCACGACCAAGGCGCTGCCGCCACTCGAGCAAAACCTGCTACGCCTGCAGCGCGACGTGCAGGTCGACACCGATCTCTACACGAACCTGCTGAACACGCAGGAGCAGTTGCGACTGCTGAAGGCCGGCAAGGTCGGCAATGTGCGCCTCGTTGATAGCGCGATCGTGCCGGAAAGCCCGATCCGGCCCAAGCGTGCGTTCGCGGTGGCGGGCGCGGTGCTGACCGGATTGTTCCTGAGCATCGCGCTGGTGCTGGTGAAACGCAAGCTGATCGACGGTATCGGCGCAGTCGAGGAGATCGAGTACGGCACGGGCATGATGGTTTATGCGTCGGTGCCGCGCAGCAAGCTGCAGGAGCAGATCACGCGCAGCCTGCCCACCAACACGGGCACCAATCTCGTGCTCGCCCGTGCATCGGCCGGCGATGCGGCGATCGAAAGCCTGCGCAGCTTCCGCAGCGCACTCGAGTTCGCGCTGCTCGATGCGCCGAACAAGATCGTGCTGCTTGCGGGCGCGACGCCGGTCGTCGGCAAATCGTTCGTGTCGGTGAACCTCGCGACGCTGATCGGCTCGTCGGGCCAGCGCGTGCTGCTGATCGACGCGGATCTGCGCCGCGGATCGCTGCATCACTACCTGGGCGCGACGTGCACGCCGGGCGTGACCGAGATGATCGTCGGCGGCCTGAGCTTTGAGCAGGTCGTGCGCCGCGAGATCCTGCCGGGCGTCGACTTTGTCGCGAGCGGCGGCTACGTGCCGAACCCGACCGAAATCCTGATGCACCGCAAATTCATCGCGTTTGCACAACGCGTCGAGCAGGAATACGACGTGGTGCTGATCGATGCGCCGCCGATTTTACCGGTAGCCGATTCCGGAATCGTCGCGAAGCTGGCCGGCAACGTGTTCGTGATCGCGCGCCAGGGTGTGACGAATCTCGCGGAACTGCGCGAATCCGCACGGCGCTTCGCGCAGATCGGCGTGCCGATTCGCGGTGTGATCTTCAACGATATGACGTCGCGTCCGAGCCGCTATGGCAAGGAATACGGCGCGTACGGGTACTCGAGTTACGGCAGCGATGCGCCGGAAGCGGCGAAGGAATAAACGCGATGAAGGATATGACGATCATCATCTGCAGCTACAACTACGAGCGCTTTATTCGCGAGACGATCGATTCGGCACTCAGACAGGAGCCTGACAGGACGCATGTCGTTGTGATCGACGACGGTTCGACCGACGGCTCGCGCGCGATCATCGAAAGCTATGGCGACCAGCTCACCGCGGTTTTCAAGGAGAACGAAGGGCAGGCGTCCGCGTACAACCAGGGGCTCGAACTTGTCGATACCGAATATCTGATCTATCTCGATTCGGATGACGTACTGTACGACGGCGCGGTCAGGCAGGTGCTCGATGCGTTCGAGCGCGGCGGCTATGCAAAGGTGCAGTTCACGCTTGATGTGATCGCGCAGGACGGCACGCCCACCGGCGCGCGGGTGCCCAACTCGCAGCCGCCCGCGGACTGCCGCAAGCTGCTCGAAAGCGGCTGGCTCTATCCATCGCCGCCAGCGTCGGGCAACGCTTATCGCGTGAGCGCGCTGAAAAAGATCCTGCCGATTCCCCTCGCGGGCGGCCGCCGCATTGCCGCGGATTTCTTCGCGATTTACGGCATCGCGATGGTCGGGCCGATTCATTCGATTGACACGCCGTTGGGCGGTTACCGCGTGCATCGTTCGTTCGTCGTCGATGAGGACGGCGGCGCGCCGAAGATCAGCTTGTCGATCGCCAATTGCCAGGACTTCAACGAGGTGATCGAGGGCTTTCCGGTGCGCTGGAATGCACTGCGTGAACTGGTCGCGCAGCGCCTGGGCGAAACGCTGCCCGCGCACGGCAACGACTTTTCGTACGAGAAGGCGCGCCTGTGCTCGCAAGTGTATGACGCGCCAATCTCCCGACGCTGGCGCTGGTTCGCATTTGAGTCCGGTCGCTATTTCCATGCGGTGCTCGGCAATCCGTTCTGGAGCACCGGCAAAAAGCTCGGTGCGCTCGCGCTGACCGCACTGTGTCTGGTGCCTTCGCGGCGGATCAGCGACTACGCGATCCGCTATATCGCGAACCCGCTCGCAAGGCAGGCGCATCCGGCGCACTAGCGCTAGCGGCCACGAAGGCGCGCGCAGGGCGACCGCACTAAACCAATACCACGGGGAACGCAGATGGCGACAACGGCAGCACGCGGTCTGATGATTAATGGCCGCTTTCTCGGCCGGCAGGCGACCGGCGTCGACCGCTTCGCGTTCGAGACGGTGCGCGCGCTCGACCAGATGTTGCAGAGCGGCGACCCGCTTGTCGCCGGGCTGAACGCGCAGATTGTCGTGCCGCACACGCTGGGCGCGCTGCACAATCCGTTTGCGCGCATTCCACTGCGGGCGGTCGGCAATGGGCACGGCATGCGCTGGGAGCAACTGAGCCTGCCGCGCGCGGCGCATGGCTCGCTGCTGTTGAATCTGTGCAATTCAGGTCCGCTCTTCTTCCGTCAGCAGGTGACCGTGCTGCACGATGCGGCGCCGGTGCGTGTACCCGACAGCTATAGCCGCGCGTTCGGCACGTGGTACCGGCTGATGGCGCCGCGCCTGGGGCGCATCGCGCGGCGTGTGCTGACGGTCTCCGAGTTTTCGCGGCGCGAACTGTGCGACGCGTACCGGATTCCGCAGGCGAAGATCGGGGTCGTGCCGGAAAGCGGCGAGCACATGCTGCGCATGCCCGAGGCCGGCGCGAATTCATACGGCGCGACCGCACAACGGCCCTATGTGCTGGCGGTTGGCAGCCTCAACCGGCACAAGAATTTCAAGCTCGTCAGCGATGCGGCGAGGCTGCTCGGCGACGCGGCGTTCGACATCGTCGTGGTCGGCGGCGGCGATCCGCGCGTCTACGGCACGTCGCAGGACCCGCTGCCGCCGCTGATCAAGCATCTCGGCTATGTGAACGACGCGGATCTGAATGCGCTGTATCGGCATGCCGCGTGTTTTGTGTACCCGTCGCGCTATGAAGGCTTCGGTCTACCACCGGTCGAAGCGCTTGCGCTCGGCTGCCCGGTTATCGCGTCACGGCTGCCTTCGGTGGTCGAGGCGTGCGGCGACGCCGTGCTGTACGTGTCGCCGGACGATCCGCGCGAGCTTGCCGACCTGCTCGAACGCATCACGACCGATGCCGCGCTGCGCGACACCTTGCGCGCGAAAGGCAACGCGATCACCGCGCAGCTGACGTGGCGTGCGACGGCAGTCAAGTTACTCGAAGAGATATCGCCATGGCTGACTTAGCGCAAAGTGAAGTGCCCTCCGTGGTGCGGCCGCCCTACGGCCGTGTCGCGATCGTCAACGACTGGCTGGTCACGTATGCGGGCTCGGAACGGGTGCTCGAACAGATCATCGCGATGTGGCCGGAAGCGGACCTGTTCAGTCTCGTCGACTTCTTTCCGGAAGCGGACCGCGACAAGCTGCTCGGCAAGCGGGCCAAAACATCGTTTATCCAGCATCTGCCGCGTGCGCGCACCGCGTACCGGTCCTATCTGCCGCTGATGCCGCTCGCGATCGAGCAGTTCGATCTGTCCGCGTACGACCTCGTGATTTCGGCCAGCCATGCGGTGGCGAAAGGAATCATCACCGGGCCGGACCAGGTGCACGTGAGCTATGTGCATTCGCCGATCCGTTACGCGTGGGACTTGCAGCACGAGTATCTGCAGCAGGCGGGCATGACGAGAGGCTTGAAGAGCTGGATTGCGCGTGGTGTGTTGCATTACGTGCGGATGTGGGATCTGCGCTCGGTGCCCGGCGTCGACGCATTCATGGCGAACTCGGGCTTTATCGCGCGCCGCATGCGCAAGACCTACGGGTGCGACGCGACCGTCGTCTATCCGCCGATCGACATCGAGCGCTTCGTACCGGGCACGCGGCGCGAAGACTTCTACCTGACCGCATCGCGGATGGTGCCGTACAAGCGCGTACCGCTGCTCGTCGAGGCATTTTCGAAGATGCCGGACAAGCGGCTCGTCGTGATCGGCGACGGACCGGAGTTCGAACGCGCGAAGGCGCTGGCGGGGCCGAATGTCACGCTGCTCGGCTACCAGCCGGGCGACCTGCTGATCGACTACATGCAACGTGCGCGCGGATTCGTGTTCGCCGCCGAAGAGGACTTCGGCCTCTCGGTGGTCGAGGCGCAGGCATGCGGTGCGCCGGTCATTGCATACGGCCGCGGCGGCGTGCTCGAGACGGTGGTCGAATCGCCGGACCCGATGGCGCGCACCGGCGTGTTCTACCGGCAGCAGAGCGTCGAATCGATTGTCGATGCGATTGCACGCTTCGAGGCGCACGGTCCGTTCCACCCGGAGGTGTGTCATCGCAACGCGCTGCGGTTTACGCCCGAGCGGTTCCGGCGCGAGTTCCGGCGCGTCGTCGACGACGCGGTTCGCGTGGCGCAACACCGGCTCGCCGCAAGCGTCGGCCCGGACGCCCGGTGCGCGGACGCGGGCCACATCGATACCGGCCGTGCCGAAACGCAACGTCCGGTCCTGCTGGCTGAGGAGTGACATGAAAAAGTACGTGATCATCGCGACGAAAGGGCGCGCTGTCGAAACCGCCACGCTGTTCGACTTTCTGTTCGAGCAGGACGCCCGTCCGGATGCGGTCTATGTGGTCGGTGCGGAAACGGCCGATCTGCCCGATGTCGCCGGTCATCCGCTGCACGCGCATGCGACCGTGAAACTGCTGCTTGCGAAGGGTCCCGGCCTGACCGTGCAGAGAAACGCCGGCGTCGCGGAACTGTTGCGCGACCTCGAGCGGGACCGCGTCGAAGAGCCGTGGTTTGCCGCGTTCTTCGATGACGACTTCCGTCCGCATCGCGGCTGGTTGCAGCAGTGCGATGCACTGTTTGCCGCACAGCCGGCCATGATTGGCATGACCGGCCAGATCCTCGCCGATGGTGTGCGCGGCAAAGGCGTGTCCGAAGCCGACGCGCTGCGCTACCTGTCGGGCGCGCTCGCGCCGCAGGAGCATTGGGCGTCGGGCGCCGAGCGTCGGCCGCTGAATTCGGCCTATGGCTGCAACATGGCCTTCGTCGAGCGCGTGATTCGCGCCTGCCGTTTCGACGAAGCGCTGCCGCTCTACGGTTGGCAGGAAGATCAGGACTACACGTCGCAGGCGCTCGCGCTCGGCGAATTCGTCTACGAGCCGGCTTGCCGCGGTGTGCATCTGGGCGTGAAAAACGGCCGTATCTCCGGCGTGCGCTTCGGCTACTCGCAGATCGCGAACCCGATCTTTCTCGTGAAGAAGAACACGATGGCGCGCAAGAAGGCATATGTGTTTATCACGCGCCACCTTTTGTCGAACGTTTATCACAGCCTGCAGCGCGATCCGATCTTCGACTATCGCGGCCGCCTCAAAGGCAATGTGCTCGCGTTTATCGACTATGTGCGCGGCAGCAGCCATCCCCAACGCATTCTCGATATCGGCCTTGCTTCGCGTAGCGGCCGCCGTCCCTGAGCGCACCGGCATCGAATGAAGCGCGCGGCATGGCGATAGGGAAAGACAGGTGCCCGGCTTGCCTGGCATGACGAACGGGCAGGACGTGGGGCGTAAGCGGTGACGCGTGCCCGTATGTCCGAATCGTCCGTGATTTAGGCGGATTTAGCGGGGCTTGCTTACGTACAGTAAGTCTGGAGCGTAAGACAAGTGTTACGTCGCGAGATTGGCCCGTCCCGCGACGCCAGCCATGTCATCGCGTGAGGGACTTATTCCAGGCGGACAAAACGTGCGAGCATTCATATGGACAACCAAAAAGCTAGCTTTGTGCCGGTGACCCAGCCGTACCTTCCGCCGCTGGCGGAGTTCACCCCGTATCTCGAACAGATCTGGAGCAACAAGTGGGTGACCAACGACGGCCCGTTTCATCACCAGCTTGAAAAGGCGCTTTGCGAGCATCTCGGTGTCGAGCATATCAGTCTGTTCTCGAACGGCACGATCGCGCTGATCACCGCGCTGCAGGCGCTCGAGATCAGCGGCGAAGTGATCACGACGCCGTTTTCGTTTGTCGCGACCACGCACGCGTTGCACTGGAACGGCATCAAACCGGTGTTCGTCGACATCGACCCGGTCAGCATGAATCTCGATCCGGCCAGAATCGAGGCCGCCATCACGCCGCAGACCAAGGCGATTCTGCCGGTTCACGTCTATGGCAATCCGTGCGAAGTCGAGGCGATTGAACGAATCGCCGCGAAGCATGGCCTGCGTGTCGTCTACGACGCCGCGCACGCATTCGGCGTGCAACGCGACGGTCAGTCGATCCTGCGCGCGGGCGATATGTCGGTCCTGAGCTTTCACGGCACCAAGATTTTCCATACGTTCGAGGGCGGCGCGATTGTGTGCCGCGATGCCGAAACGAAACAGCGCATCGACCGGCTGAAGAACTTCGGCATTGTCGACGAGCTGACGGTAGGTGCGGCGGGCCTGAACGGCAAGATGAACGAGGTGCAGGCCGCATTCGGCATGCTTCAGCTAAAGCACGTCGACTATGCGCTTGCCGCGCGCGCGCGCATCGATAGCCGCTATCGTGAAGCGCTCGGCGGCGTGCGTGGGCTGAAATTGCACGAAATCGCGAGCAACAATACGCGCAATCACGCGTACTTTCCGATTCGCGTGACGCCGGAGTTTCCGATCAGTCGCGACGCGCTGTTCGAGCAGTTCCGCGCGCGCCACATCGCGGTGCGGCGGTATTTCTATCCGCTGATCAGCGAATTCGTGCCTTATCGGGATCTGCCGTCCGCGTCGCGCGAGAATCTGCCGGTGGCGAGCGAAGTGTCTTCCGAGGTGCTGTGCCTGCCGATGTACACGATGCTCGAGGCAGTGGAGCAGGAGCGGATCATCGAAATCATTCTGTCGTGCGCGGCCGAGGCAAAGGCTGCGTGACGCACGGCTGGCCGGTTCACGCCGGCCTTCGTCCGGTGTGCGGGCGTGGGCGCGAACGCGATGCGAAACGCCGGGACGCGACGAAACGCAACGGACCAATAGAGCGCGCGGTGTCAACGAGCCGCGCGTACGGGGTGGGGAAAGCGTAGTGGAGGCTGCCATATGCTGGAAATCGCACCGGATGACGTGCCAGGCGCGGGCGCCGAGCGCCGCATCGCACAGGCGCGCACGGCGGGCGCATCCGCGGGTGCGGCGGCGGTCAAGGCCGCGGGTGCTGCGCGGCGCGTGCTGTTCTCGCCGTTCACCAATACGACGAATCCGTATATCGACATCGTCAAGCGTGTTCTGACCCAGGTCGGTTACGAGGTCGAACCATTGTCCGCGCGCGGCTTGTTGGGTGGCGGCTTTGTGCATCTGTTCAGCCGCAACACGGTGCTGGTGTTTCACTGGCTCGAGCTTCGGCCGTTCAGGCGCAAAGGCACGCGCACGCTGCTGTCGCCGGTCGGCTGTCTGGTGTTCGCGTTCTATTGTTTCGTGATCTGCGTCGGCCGCGCGAAAGTCGTGTACTTCGTGCATGACCACGCGGTGCACGATACCGTTGGCGTGATGCGGCGGCTGTCGATGAAACTGATGGCATTCGTGCGTGGACTGGCCGATGCGCGTGTCGTGCATGCGCCGACCTTCGAAGGCAAATACCGCGCGCGCTATCTGCCGCACCCGCTGTACTGGGACGTGCCTGGCTACGAGGCGACACCGCGTGCACGGCGGGATGCCGGCGTGGATGGCGCCGAAGCCGTAGCTGGCGTGCCAGACGTGCAAGGCGTGGAAGACACGAAAGACGATACGCAGCCGCTTTTCGCAATGCTTGGCACAATCCGCCCGTACAAGGACCTGGCCGCCGTGCTTGACGTCTGGCCGCAGGAATGCAGGCTCGAAATCGCGGGCAACGGCAGTGCCGACTATGTGAAAACGCTACACGACGTGATGGATCGCCGCGCGTTGAACGACACGGTCACGATCGATGCGCGCTTTCTGTCGGATCAGGAGTTCGAGCAGCGCATCAGCGGTACCGACGTGCTGGTCCTGCCGCACGTTGCGGATTCGATGCTCGTGAGCGGTGCATTCTTCGAAGCGATCGGCCGGGTGCCGATGCTGATTTCCCGTGCGACGCCGTTCATGGTGTGGGCGGCGAAAAAATTCGACAACGTGCTGCTGTTCGATCGTATCGACCAGTTGCCCGAGCTCGTTCGCTATGCACAGCGCAACTGGCACGGCGCGGCGCGGCAGGACAAGCGCGAGCTCGCGATGGACGAGTTCGGCTGGCTCGCGTGCTGCCGGCAGTATCAGCAGTTTTTCGACGCGGTGGTGAGCGGCACACGCGCCTCCGACGAACGCAGTTCCTTCAATTGAAGCGAGGTTCCCTTGTCGGTTAAAAGAGACACAGCCGCGCTGTACGTGATCCAGGCATGCGGCTATCTGGTCCCGCTGATTGCCCTGCCGTATCTGTCGAGGACGCTCGGTCCGGACCGGTTCGGGCAGGTGAGCTTCGCGGTCGCGTTCATGCAGTTCTTTATCATGGTGACCGACTTTGGATTCGATCTGACCGCCGCGCGGAAAATATCGATTCATCGCGGCGACCGCGAGATGCTCACGCGGCTTTACTGGGTCGTCACGATTTCGAAAAGCCTGATTGCGCTGCTCTGTGCGCTTGTCGTGATCGCGTCGGTCGAGTTCGTGCCCGCGCTGCGGGATGACAAAGGCGTGATTCTGATCAGCCTGCTGTCGCTGGCGGGTACGGTGCTGAGTCCGGTCTGGCTGTATCAGGGCCTCGAAAAAATACCGCTGATGGCGGTCATTACCCTCGCCACGCGTATCGTTAGCCTCGCGGTGCTGTTCTTTATCGTCAAGTCGTCGGCGGACTACCTCGCGACCGCGGTGTGCTTCTTCGCGCCACTGCTCGCGTCGGGACTGATCCTCACCGCGCTCGCACATGGCACCGGCATGCTCACGTCGTGGCAGAAAATTACGCGCAAGGATCTGTGGGACCAGTCAGTCGAGGCGTTTCATGTGTTTTCAGGGTCCGCGTTCGCGTTCATGTACACGTACCTGAACGCGATCATCCTGAAGTTTCTGACCGGCAACGATGCAGTGGGCTTCTACGTGATGGCTGACAAGATCGTGAGCCCGATCAAGCAGTTCTTCGGGCCGCTGATCCAGACGATGTTCCCGCGCATCTGCAAGCTGCACGCGGAGAATCGCGGCAACGAGGCCGACCACATCGTCAGGAACGTCGTGCTGACGGTGTTGCTGCTGAACGTGTGCGCGATTCTCGCCGTGTTCGTCGGCGGCGAGAAACTGGTCATGCTCGCATTCGGTCCGAAGTTCCTGCCGGCCGTGCCGGTGCTCAAGGCGCTGATCTTCCTGCCGGTGGTGGTCGGTATCGCGTCGGTGCTGATGCAGCTCGGGCTGATTGCACAGGGCGAAGTGCGGCCGCTCAAACGTATCTACGGGATTGCAGCGGCGTTCCATTTCGTGCAATCGGTGATTCTCGTGAAGGAGTTTGGCGCGACGGGCACGGCAGTTTCGGTGGTGCTTACCGAGGTGCTGGTGATCGCGCTGATCTGCTTCGAACGCCGGGGTGCGCGCAGCCGCCGTATCGCGGCTAGCGCGCAGGGTGCGCAATGAGCGGTTCGACGAACGGCGCAGCGAACGCTTCAGTGGCCGCCGAGCTTGACGTTTTCGGTGGAAGGGGAAAAGCGCTTGCGCAGATTGCCGAGTGCGAACACGCCAACCAGCAGGTCTTTGACCGCGCTGCGGCTGCCTTTTGCCCACACGTCGTCGTTGCGGTAGCCGCCACTGGTTCGGATACGGAAGAAGACCGCGAAGCGTTCGATCAGCGACGGTGTGTTGTACAGCGTGAGCCGGTTGAAATAGAGCAGCGCGTACGCGTCGAAGCGCTCGGCGCCGGCCAGTGCCGCCTCCCTGTATTGCGGCGGGTAGCGATTCGCGACCTCGCGCAGCAGTTCGGCGCGGCGTGCGCAGCCGTCTGCGAAATTGCGCCAGTGGTGCTGATTCTCGAACAGGAATGGCAGCCCGCGTGCGACCCACGACGCGCCTGCCCAGCGCGTATTGGTCGCGGCCGCCGCGTGGCGACGGTAGCGCGCCAGCGGCGTGCCGATGTACACAATCGAGCCGAATACGTTCGCAAGGAAAAAGAACCACTGGTCGTGGCCTTCGTGGTTCGCCGTGTCATGGAAATCGAGCGAGTGCTGCCACAGCGGCGAAAATTCCATCAACTGCCGGCGAAATAGCAACGTGAAGCCTAATCCGTAGGTAAGCGGGCCGACGGTCAGCGCCGGGTTGTATGCGGCGGGCAAAGCGTCGCGCGCTAGCGTGTCGATTTCAAGCATCTCGCTGTCGGTGACGGTTGCGTTGTGACAGATCAGCAGTGCGTCGGTGTTCACGAAGCGTTCAATGCAGATGGCAAGCTTGTCTTCCAGCCATTCGTCATCCTGATCGCAGAACGCGATGACGTCGGATTCGCACAGCTGTGCGGCCTTCATGAAGTTCGCGCGATAGCCGAGCCGTTTCGGATTGACGTGGAGTCGCACCGGAAAGGGCGCGGTGCGCGCAAAGGCTTCGACGATCGCCACGGTATCGTCGGTCGAGGCGTCGTCGGTGACGACCAGTTCGGCAGGCAGCCAGGTCTGACGCGCGAGGCTTTCCAGCTGCGCAGCCAGATACCGCGAGCCGTTGCAGGTCGCCATTGCGACCGATACGGATGTCGTCATGTTCGCTTTGTCCTTGCTACATCATTATTGGAATGCGCGGATCGCATCGGCTGTGCCGGTGCATGAAGGGGCGGCCGCATCCGCGTGGCGGCCGCCGCATGCGGCTCAGGTTGGCAGCGCGTGGTGGCTGCCTTGGCTCAACACGTCGATCACATGCATGTCCTGCATAACGGCAGATTCGATTTCGAGCGGCTCGGGTGGCCGGTCGTTGACAATGCCGAGCAGGTAGTTTCCGTAACCGCTTTTTATCAGCGGTGCAGCGAGCTTTTGCAATTGCGGCGCGTCGATCCAGCCCTGCCGGTACGCGACTTCTTCGGGACTCGACACGATCAGGCCCTGGCGCTTTTGCAGCGTCGCGATAAACATCGCCGCGTCGAGCAGCGAGTCGTGTGTGCCGGTGTCGAGCCACGCATTGCCGCGTCCCATGATTTCAACGTTCAGGCGTCCGTCACGCAGGTAACAGGCGTTGACATCGGTAATCTCGAGTTCACCGCGTGCGGAAGGTCTGATACTCGCTGCGATGTCGCAGACATCGTTGTCGTAGAAGTAAAGCCCCGTCACCGCATAGTTCGAGCGTGGCAGCGCGGGCTTCTCCTCGATCGAGAGCGCGCGCTGCCGGTTGTCGAATTCGACGACGCCATAGCGTTCCGGGTCGCTCACGTGATACGCGAATACCGTCGCGCCATGCCTCGTGGCGCTCGCGCGCGCGAGGCGCGCCGGCAGATCGTCACCGTAGAAGATGTTGTCGCCGAGGATCAGCGTCGACGGCGAGCGGCCGATAAAGCGCCGCCCGATGATGAAGGCCTGGGCGAGGCCATCGGGCGTCGGCTGCATCGCATACTGGATGTTCATCCCCCATTGATGGCCGTCGCGCAGAAGCGTCGCGAAGCGGGGTATGTCCTGCGGCGTCGAGATGATCAACACATCGCGGATGCCGGCCAGCATCAACGTCGACAGCGGGTAATAGATCATCGGTTTGTCGTAGACCGGAATCAGCTGCTTCGATACCGCATGCGTGACCGGGTACAGACGCGTGCCCGAGCCCCCCGCCAGAATGATGCCTTTGCGAGCCATCGCAATCTCCTTCGAGTCGGCGCCGCATCTGTGCGGATCCGCCGCGCCGTTGCCGACGGTGGCGAACAGGCGTGCATTGCGCGATGCACTCCTACGCTTGTTATGCATTCTAGGCAGCCGGATCCCTCCGCTTCGGCCCAAATCCCGGCGGGATCGGCCATTCGGCGCAATGCGGCGCGTTCATCCGATGAGCTCGCACACGTGACGGCCGGCAACGATAGGAAGGCCACACTACGGGCCCGAAAGTGCGGTGTGCCGACGCTTCGTCGGACGGCTTCGATGCTAGTATCGTGTCGCATTCGAAGTGACGCACCGACGCACGGGTGGGCCGGCTTGTTGTGCTTTCGCCATTTGTCCAATCGTTGCGCCTGTTAGCCGGTGCCGCAAACAGAAGACTGCTCAGGACCGCCCAGGGTTTCGCACATGACGACCAACGACCAGCCAACGCCGATTCACCTGCCGCAAGCCGCTGGCGGCGCTGCGCCGAAAATCGGGCAGCGGCGCGACGAACGCGCGGGTTTCTTTTCCTATGTGATCTATAACGCGCTCGAGTTTTCGAAGGCGCATATCCGGCGTGTGGCGAAGGCCCATCAGGTAGCCGCAGTGCGGATCGCGCCGGGACTCTCCTCTGCGTCGCACGTGCTGATCATGACGGTACATAACGAAGCACACCGCATGCCGTATTTTCTTCAGTACTACAAGGCGCTGGGTTTCGAGCAGTTCATCGTACTCGACAACGAGTCGACCGACGGTTTGCGCGCGCTGCTCGCCGACGAACCCGGTGTGTCGTTGTTCGCCGCGCGAGGGTCCTATAAGGACTCGCGTTTCGGCAACGACTGGATCAATTCGGTGCTGTCGCGCTACTGCAGCGGCAAATGGATTCTCTATGTCGACGCGGACGAGTTCTTTGTCTATCCGCACCACGACCGACGCGGCATTGCCGATCTGACCGCGCATCTCGCGCGCAACGGCCAGCGGTCGGTGAATAGCCTGATGATCGACATGTATAGCGTGAATCGCACGCGTGACAACACGTGCATGCCCGGGGAAGATCCAGCGAGCGTTTGTCCGTTATACGACGCGTATGGCTATCAGACGCGCTTCGATCCGCGCTCGCGGACCACATGGACGAAAGGCGGCGTACGTGGGCGCATTTTCTTCAAGAACGCGTGGGACGGCCCTGCGCTGAACAAGACGCCGCTCGTGTACTGGAGGAAGCCGTACGCGTTTCTGAAGTCGTCGCATCAGCTATGGCCGGCGCGTCTGAACCAGCCGGCGCCGCGCTCGGGCAACCTGATCTCGAGCGCACTGCTGCACTTCAAGTTTCTCGCGGACCTTGACGACAAGTTGCAGGCGGAAGCGCGGCGTCGGCAGCATACGTCGGAATACGGCGTCTATACGGATCAATTGCATGTGAAGCGCGACGAGCCGGACTTCGTCGGTGCACCGACTGCGCGCTACGAAAGTTGGCGCTCGTTCGTGCGCGACCGGCTGATGGCCGGTGACGACGCGTTCAACTGATCACGAGTGGATCAGAGTTGGGGCGCGCCAATGACGGCGCGATTCCAACAACGGTGCGATGCGACTGCGCGATTCATCCAGGCGATTCAACCCCACGGCTGACCCACGCGCCTCAACCGCGCCGATAAACCACGGCTGCGCCCGCGGGCATCGGTTGCGCGCGCGAGCCCTGTTCAATCAATATATTCACGTCCGCGGCGCATCCATCAGATTGGCGATGAACTGCTGAAAATGCGGCGCAAGCAGGCGGTTCGCATACCCGCTGATATGGTCGCCGTCGAAGTACAGCGGCACGCCGTCCGCATGCATGGAACAGACCGCATCGGGGCAGAGGATGGGCAGCGGGTCCCACACGCTGACCGACGGCACCGCTTGCACGATGCGTGCGTAGGAATCGAGCACGGGCGCGCGATACGCCTCGACGTCCGCGCGTATCATCTGTCCGCCAGGCGTGCAGATCGGATTGTCGCGATTAAACCAGTCGGCGCAGCGGAACGCCGGCATCCTGAACACGGGTTCGGGTGCTTCGAGCACGATCTTCGCGCCTTTGGCGGTCAGCTCGCGCAGTTGCCGGATCGCGTCCTGCTCACGCGCATGGCGTTCGGCGAGTGATGCGTGGCTGAACATCGCATCGTGAGCGGCGCGATCGTCGAAGCGCGCGAACTGGTCGGAGAAACGCGGCAGCCGCAGCGACGGCATAAAGACGACGTCGCCCGGTCGAAGCTTCGCGAGTATTTCGGCGAATGCATCGGCGTCGTATGCCTTGCAACGTTCGGCGTCCGCGCCATCCATCGGCAGGAAGCCGATAAACGCGCAACCGCCGTTGTTGTACGACAGCACCTGAACACCGGTTTGCAGCGCCAGTTCACGGAACATCAGGCTGTATGCCATTGCATGCGAATCGCCGATCACGAACAGTCGCGATGTGTAGCGCGCGGGCACGTTGCAGCCGACACGCGAGTAGGTCCAGACGGGACCGTCGTCGAGCTTGCGCGCGTCCCACTTCTCGCTGCAGCCCGCATAGCGCAGGTTGAGCGCACCGTATGGATACCAGTCGTCGGCCTGATGCGAGACGACGCTCAGCGAAAGCCGCGGCTGCTCATGGTAAAGGCCGAATGTGAGCGCCGCGCCGAGCACAATCGCGGCGAATCCGGAGCCGACGACCGCCGCGCGCGGCCATTGCCGCAGGCGGCGCGCGCGGCGGACCGGGTTCTCGACGAAGTAATACGACGCGGTGGCAAACGCGAACGTGAGCACGGCGGCGCTTGCTTGCAACGGTGCGGTGTCGATGCCGGTGGTCCAGCGCATCAGCACGATCACCGGCCAGTGCCACAGATACAGCGAGTACGAAATCTTGCCGACGAACACCACGCCGCGCGACGCGAGCACCCGATGCAGCACGCCTTCAGTGCGCCGGCCATGCAGAAAGGCGAGCAGACCGAGTGTGCCGGCTACCGGCAGCAATGCGCCCGGAAACGGAAACGTGCTCGGCTTCGATAGTGCGAGGCCTGCACCGACCAGGCCGAGCGAAAGCAGCGCCGCGCCCGATGCGACCTTCGTGGCGCCCCGTTCGGCGACGCCGAATGGACGTCCGCTCAACGCAAGCGCCTGGTACAGCAGGACGCCTGCCGCAAGTTCCCAGAAGCGGCTGAAGATCAGGTAAAACGCCAGCGTCGGGTGACCTGACGCGAGCCACTTCGCGCAGACAAGCGATGCGACAAAGCCGCCGGCGAAAAATGCGAGGGTCCGCTTTTTGCGCGGCGCACGGCTGACCCATAGAAAGAACAGCAGCGGAAAGATCAGATAAAACTGCTCTTCGACGCCGAGCGACCACGTATGCATGTACGGGTTGAATTCGACGCGCGGCGAGAAATAGTCGTTGCCGGTCTTCGCGAGCACGAGATTGCTCAGCCCGAAGAACGCGAAAAGCCCGGTTTTCGAGTTCGTGTCGCTTAGCCACGCGGATGGAATGAACAGCACCGACGCGAGCGCGGTGATGACAAGGCAGACGATCAGCGCCGGCGCGATACGCTGCACGCGACGCGCATAGAAGTACAGCATGAAGCGCGGCAGGCTCACCGAACTGAGGCCGCCGACCGATGCGCTGACAACGAAGCCGGAAATGACGAAGAAGATATCGACGCCCGCGAGGCCGCCGGGCAGCCACTGCGCATGCAGGTGATAGAGGATCACCGCGAGTACCGCGATGGCGCGCAGACCGTCGATGTAGGGCGCGTAAGCATGGCGCTCGGCCGCGAGCATGCTGACGTTCATCTGCCGTGGATTCATTGTGTACCCCGAATGTTGCCCATCTCGCCGGTCTGTTCGTGATCCGTGCAACGCAAAGCGCCGCCGGCCGCGTCGCTGGTTCGCGCAGCCTGCCCGTCAATACTGGTCGCGGCGGTGCGGCGATATCGGCCAATCGCCAGGCGTCGACGGACAACTGTGTGCCGTTTCCGGTGCAGCGAACGCGAGCGGCGGACGCAGCCGGGACATTGTCTGATCCACGCTATTTCGTCTACGTAGAATCCTGCGGCGAATGTCCCACTATGGGTGCCAGATGCGTAAGCTCAACTCAATAAGAATTCTTCGCGCGGTGGCGGCGACCACGGTCATCGTGCACCATGTGATGATCACGAACGGCACGGCATTTGGTGCATTTCGCGTCGATATCTTCTTTGTGCTGTCCGGCTTCGTGATCGCGCTTGCATTGAGCGCGGGCACGATCACGCTGCGCGAATTTGTCGTGAGCCGCGTGGCGCGCATCGTGCCGCTGTATTGGCTGATGACGCTCGTGGTCTTTTGCGGCGCGATCGTGCGGCCCGATCTGTTCAATTCGACGACGGCCAATGTCGTCGAACTCTTCAAGTCGCTGTTCTTCATTCCTTACACGAAGGAAAGCGGGCAGCTGTTTCCGATGCTGTTCGTTGGCTGGACGCTCAACTACGAAATCCTGTTCTACGTCGTCACCGCCGTTGCGCTGCTGTTGATGCGCGAGCGCAGGTTCGCGTTTATCGCGCTTGCGCTGGGTACGCTTTATTTCGCCGCGTTGGCCGCGCATTCGAGTTTCGCGCTCGGCCGTTTCCTGGCGGAAGACCGCGTGCTCGAATTCCCGATCGGCTTCGTCACCTGGTACGTCTGGAAGCGCGGCGTGCGGGTGCCCGCGACGCTCGCATTGCCGGGCGCGCTCGCGATGTACGTGCTGATGACCTATGCGGAGTGGGCGCTGCCCGGCAGCTCGCCGCTCGTCAGGAACGGCGTGCCGACGTTCACTCTGCTGATGTGCGCGCTGAGCCTCGAGGAGTCGATTCGCGACAACCGTGCGACGCGCGCGCTGATGTACATCGGCGACGCGAGCTACGCGACCTATCTGAGCCATCCGTTCGTCGTCGAATCGATGCGCAAGCTGCTGCCGAAGGTGGTACACGGCTTCAACATTCGCGCGCCGCTCGGCGCGGTGTTGGCCGTGATCGGTGCGACCTGCGTGGGCTGCGTGTTCTACCGGTTCGTCGACCGGCCGCTCTTCAAATTCGCACGGCGCACGCTCGACACACGCTCACGTTCGCGCGTGCCGCTGCCATCGAGTGCGAATCCGTTGGCGGCGGAACGCACGGAGTAGTAGAGGGGCGGTGCTCCGGGCAACGGACACGCCGGGCGTCGACGACGCGCGAGGCCCCGCGCAGGCGGGGCCTCGCTTCACGAGATCATGTCACGCGTATCCGCTCTTCGTGCGCAGCGCGGCCGATGCCGACTGCGAACCTGACGGCGCAATTTCATTGCTGAATACCCGGTCCAGCGCGGCGGCTAGCACGTCGATATTCGGCTCGAGAATCATATCGGTGTGGCTGCCGTCGACGTTCGCGATCGCGAGGCCACGCCGTGCGACCCGCCGCCACAGCGGCAGCGGATCGCCGCGTTCGGGGTCGAGCAGCGCCGCGCGGACATAGTGAACCGGTCCGCCCATATACGGTGCGGGCCGATAGGTCGTCATCGCGACGCGCATCGCTTCGCGCACGCGTACCAGCACGGGCGGGAAATGCGCGATCTGCGGAAACGGCTTGTGCGCCATGTGGCCGAGGCGCAGCCGGATCTTGTCTGCCGCGCCGTTGAGCTTGCGTTTCACGAAGCCGACACGCTGCGCGAGCGGCAGGCCGCTGAACGTGCGCCATTGACGCTTCACGTAGCCGCGCTGGAAACGCAGCCATGCACCCCATGGCAGGCAGCGTTCATGCACGTAGGTGTCGACCAGGCAGAGCATCTCGACCTGTTCGCCCGCGCGATGCAATTGCTGCGCGATTTCGTACGCGACCAACCCGCCGAACGAATAGCCGACCAGCGAGTAGGGGCCGTGCGGCTGCACGCTGCGCATTTCGGCGATATACGAGCTCGCCATCTGCTCGACGTTTTGCAGCGGCGGTGCTTCGCCGTTCAACCCGCGTGCATGGATGCCGATAAACGGACGCGGCGTGCGCAGCGTATGGATGACTGCGAGGCATTCCATCACCGAACCGGCCATGCTATGCACCCAGAACACCGGCGCACCGGTGCCGGCGCGCAGCGGCAGGATAATCTGCGACGCGGCGATTTCGCCGGCGTGGCTGCCGCGGATATGGGTGGCCAGCTGCGCGACGCTCGGTGCGGCGAGCAGCGTGGCGAGCGAGATCGTCGCACCGGTCGCCTGCTGGACTTCGGCGATCATCGCCGCGGCGAGCAGCGAGTCGCCACCGAGGTCGAAGAAACTGTCGTCACGCCCGATCGGCGTCAGATCGAAAAGACGTTCCCACAGCGCCTGCAGATAGCGCTCGAGGTCTTCGGCCGTTTCGCCCGGCGGCGGCAGTTCGCGCGCGGTGACGGTCAGCGCCGGATGGTTGCGGATCACGTCCAGGCATTCAGGGTTGCGCAACGCGCCGGTATTGCCGACCGGCAACCCGTTCACCGCGTTGCGCGCGGCGGCCTCGGAGGGCTTGCCACTATGCGTGACCGGCAGCGCGTCGACCTGCATCACGACATCGGGCACATGCGCGCGCGACGCGCGGCGCGCGAGTTCGCGGCGCATATGCGCGATCAGTGCGCCGTTCAACGCAACGCCGTTCTGCAGCACGACGAGCAGCACGACGCGCCGGTCGTATTCAACCGGCGTCTGCGCTGACGGTGCGCGACGCGGCGCGGCGCGGGCGGGTACGTTTTGCTGAACAACCATCGCTTCGCGCACACCTTCGATGTCGCTCAGCACACGGTAGATTTCGCCGGGCCCGACGTTGACGCCGCGCACGTTGAGCACACCGTCCGAGCGGCCGTGCAGCCTTGCGCTGCCTGTCGCGGAGAACTCGATCAGGTCACCGTGCGTCCATAGGCCCGGATTGGCCGCGAAATACGCCTTATGGAAACGCGCACCGTCCGGGTCGCCGAAAAAGCCGAGCGGCCGCGACGGAAAAGGATTCGCGCAGACCAGTTCGCCAATTCCCTGTGCCGGCGCGCCGGCACTGTTGTCCCACGCCTGCACATCGAGCGCAAGCGACTTGCACTGCGCTTCTCCGGTAAAGACGGGTAGGTTCGGATTGCCAAGCACAAAGCAGCCGAGAATATCGGTGCCGCCGGAAATCGACTGCAGCTGCAGAGGTTTGACGTGGTCGCGTATCCACTCGAACTGCGCATCGAACAGCACCGCGCCGGTCGACATCATTGCGCGCAGCGCATGCAGGTCGAACTCGCGCGCGGGTTCGAGACCGGCTTCGCTGCACATCTTCAGATAGGCGGGACTCGTGCCGAACACCGTCACCTGTTCGTCGGCGACCAGACGCCATAACGTATCGACGCTCGCGAGCGGTCCGCTGTACGTGACGATCTCGACCCCCGACGCGAGCGCCGATAGCTGCCAGTTCCACATCATCCACGCGCACGATGTGTGAAAGTACATCTTGTCGCCGGGTCGCAGATCGCTATGCAGCCGGTGTTCCTTCAGATGCTCAATGAGCGAGCCGCCTGCGCCGTGCACGATGCACTTCGGTTTGCCGGTCGTGCCCGACGAAAACATGATGAAAAGCGGCTGGTTGAACGGGAAACGGCGCCAGACGAAGTCAGCCGCGTTGGCGCTCGCGATCAGCTTCGCGAGTGAATGGACCGGCTGGATGAGGCCGGCGGGCAGCGGCCCATCGTCAAGGGTCACGACACCGTCGAGCGAGCGGATGACCGTGGCAAGCTTTGCCACTTTTTCCGCAGGTGTCATGCCGGTGTCGGACGGCAGCGTCGCGGTGTGCGCGAACAGCAGGCGCGGCGACAGCTGTTCGAAGCGATCGAGCAGCGCTTCACTGCCCATTTCCGGCGACGCTGTCGACAGCGTCGCGCCGAGCGCCGCGATCGAGAGCGCGGTGACGATTGCTTGCTCATCGTTGCGCATCACCGCGGCGACACGGTCACCGCTTTTTACACCGAGCCGCTCGAGCGCGCATGCCAGCCGTGCGACGCGTTCGCGCAACTCGCCGCGCGTGAGGCGCACGCGCCGACCGTCCGCGTGGCAGGCGGTCAGTGCCGGCGCGCTCGCGGGGGCGAGCTGTGTGCCAAGCAGGTTGTCCGCAAAGTTCAGTTCGAGATTCGGAAAGAACGTTGCATGCTCGCACACATCGCCGACGCAGACCGGATCGGGGTCGCCCGCGTAATCGAGGCCTGCTGTCGACTCGATGAAAGCGCGCCAGAAGGTGCGGTAGTCGCGCACCGAGAACGCGTGCATCGCTTCATAGTCGCTGCAATCGACGCCTGTGCGGGCCTGCAGCGCAGCCGCGAATGTGCTCATTTGCGAGCGTGCGATGCGCTCAGGCGAAGGCGTATGGAGTATTGCGCGCGTCGGTGGCGCGACGTCCGTGGCGGGCATGGCGTCCTTGTTTGCGTTTGTATCGGCACGCGTTGTCGTGGTCCGGCCGACACTGGTCTGTCCTTGCATGTTCCCCTCCGCAAATGGCCAGTCGCGCCGGAGCGCGGCGTTGCCATGTGGTGGCGCGTGATGTGTTGCGCGTGTTGCGTGCGTGAACATCATCGGCCACGCAACAGCGTTCGATATGGCCGATGTGCTGAGTGCTGACGTGAGTGGTCCCGGCTGCACGGCCCGTGTACGTGAAGCTAAGCGCTATTGGCTACCGACTCTGTTCGGAATCGAACCGATGCGGCGCGATGCACGGGCGCTCGCATGGGGTGATCGGCACACCGGCGAGGCGAGGTACTGCGCAACGTCACGCGTAAAGCGAAGCGATGCGATGTGTCGATTGCGGCGGATGAGGGAGCGATGCGCGGGCGCTTTACCGTTGAAACCGCGGCGCCCGACAAGCATGGCGGCAGCCTTCCGTGGCTGCCGCCAGCCTGATCCCCGTTCTTCTGCTATCGCGAGAAGCATTTCCACTGAGCGATCCACGCGCCCGCACCCTTGCGGTGTGCGTCCAGGCAGCGCGCAGCGCCCGGGAAACTCAAGACTGCTGTTGTCGTTGTTTTGATCCGGTTACATCGAGACGACTTGCCACACGGCTTCAAATGCGGCGTCGCCTCAGCTCACTGCTTCGGCCTGACGCAGGCGCGGCAGCAGGCGGTCAAACTCGCGCCGTACGAGCCCGTAGCATTCGCAGGCCTTCGATTCGAGACCTTTGCGGTCGAGCACCTTGATATGTCCGCGGCTGTGATGAATCAGCCCTTCGTTGTGCAGCTTGCCGGCCGCTTCGGTGATGCCTTCGCGGCGTACGCCGAGCATGTCCGCAATCAACTGCTGCGTGACGGTCAGCTCATTCGAAGCCGTGCGGTCGACCTCGATCAGCAGCCAACGGCACAACTGCTGGTTCAGCGAGTGATGCCGGTTGCACGCGGCGGTCTGTGCGACCTGCGTGAGCAGCACGTGCATGTACAGCAGCATCAGGCGGCGCAGAAAGTCCGAGCGCGCGAACTGCTGTTTCAGGCACTGCGCGGTCATCCGGTACGCGAAGCCTGCCGATTGCACCTGCACGCGGCTCGGCATCGTTTCGCCGCCGGTCAGGATCGGCACCCCGGTCATGCCTTCGCGGCCGACTGCGGCAATCTCAACCGAGCCGCCGTCTTCCATCGTCGAGAGCATCGAGATGATCGCGGTGGTCGGAAAATAGACATGGTGGATGCGCTGCGCGGAGTCACACAGCAATTGCTCGGCGCGCAGATGCACGAGTTCGAGATGGGGCGCCAGCGCCTGCCATTCATGCGACGGAAGAGCACCCAGCAGGTGGTTGCCGTGCAGATCGGATTGAAGGGTTAACATGATCGGTCCTCGCATCGAAGCCGCTCGCGGCTTCTGTTGTATTCCGGCCCTGCGTCCCTCGTGTTGCGCCGCCGGTCGGGCGGCTGAGAGTGGCGGGGGCGGCCCCGTAATGCGGTACGCGTCTGACTCCAAGTTCCGTCTGCGTCCTCGCATGTGTGCTGCGCCTCACATTTAGCGAGGACTATGCCAAGCGTTCGCAAAACGAGAACTGATGCGGTGCAACGAACCTTTCGACGGGAAGGCGCGAGGCGAAATGGGTGTTTTTGTTTCAATTCTGTAAAACGGCCGCGGCGTAGGGACGCGGGTATATGTTTTGATTTTGTATGACACAACCCATTGATATCATTGGATTTATTCTTGTGTATCGCGGTTTCGCCCATGGGGCCGGGCAGCCCTGCACGCGTGAGTCAGGCGCTGTTTCGCTCGCGACCGGTGTGTGCCAGAAATGATTCAGTTGTGTTCTATCGCTTATGTGTGCTTGCCCACATAAAAGCGAGAGCAAAACGGCTTCGCGAGTCGGAAAAATTCCGGCTGTTGGCCCACCGCCGACACCTACGTCACTCGCCGCGAGGCGCGACGTACGTCACAGGCGCATCCTGCGGCAAGATGCGAGAATCCGCCGTTCACCAGCGCACTGTTCGCATCGAATGACAGCAGCGAAAGCTTGTCAACGTTCGATGCCGAGCTTGTATCGTCAACTTTAAACAGAGTAATGGGCTTGATATCTTCAGTCCGTTAAAAGGGTGCCGCTCGGTTTCACCGCGTATTCATCGCATAGATATCTAGGATTACGAAATAGTTAGCGTGCTTATTCGACAGACCAGATTCGTGTGATCGATCACACTGATTGCATCGGATGCATGCTCCTGTCACATCATTTCGCGCACGCCTGTCGTGTCACGACGCGTCGAACGCGGTCGTCGTTATAGAGCTTTGTCGATATCGAATTCACCCGGTCACGGCGCTGCATTGAGAAATACGTCACACGCAATGTGCGTTGTACGAGCAATCACGCCTGGCTGTGTGCCCCCTCGCACAGAATATGCGGTTAATCGTCTGTTCCAATCGACCGCGGGTGCTGCAAGACGTTTGTTTTCGGGGACGCCAGGCAATGCAAAATTTTCAGCCCGGCGTTTGGGTGCCCACGCCAGTTTTGCTTCGCTTCATTGCGCGTTGCATGAACGAAACAATTCGTCAGAGGGATAACCCTGTTAGGACGTTTCCTAACTGGCGCGTGGGTATTGAAGGAAGCAACGTGTCGAAATTAATACGACAACAAGGCACTTGAAGGGCGCGTGATCAACAGGCACAGAACGCCGATTCGGGGAGTGAGTCATGGAACAGGGAACGAAGGAGCGATCGCTCGTCAGCAAGGTAATGGACGGTCTCGTCACGGGGATCGTCGAAGAAAAATACGGCGCTGTATTGCCGCCGCAAGACGTGCTGTCGAAGGAGTTCGACGTGAGCCGCACCGTGATGCGCGAGGCGCTGTCGATGCTGCTCGCGCGCCATATGCTCGACGTGCGGCCGAAAATCGGCACGCGCATCAGGCCGATGCGCGACTGGCGGATGATCGACGAAGATGTCGTGAACTGGCGGTTTCGCGCGAAGCCCGATCCGGCGTTCCTGCGTGACGTGATCGAGTTCAGGATGCTGATCGAGCCGAGAGCCTCGGCGCAGGCTGCGCAACGCGCGAATGCCGCGGATATCGTGGCGATTCGCGAGGCGTTCGAAAACTTCCGGTCGATTGGTCCCGACGATCCGGCGCATCAGGCCGCAGACGAACTGTTGCATACGCGGATCGTCGTCGCGAGCGGCAACCAGTTCTTCCAGCAGATGGCGGCGATCGTGCGTGGCGCACTGTCGGCTTCGAATCAGCTCATCCTCGCGAATCAGGGCGTGTGGGACGAGGTGCTTCGCAAGCATGCGCGCGTCGTCGAAGCGATCGAGCGCCACGACGCGGCTGAAGCGGAAGCCGCGTCGCGCGACCTGATCGACTTCGCGGCGGATGAGATCGGCAATGCGATACCGGCGAACGGCAAGCACGAGTGAGTGACTCAAGGCTGCGCGCCGCGTAATCGGCGTAGCGAACGTCCGTGCATCGGCGACAATAGCGCTTTGCACAACGGGACGGAATTCGATCAGCCGATGAGTCACGATACGGTGGTTCGCTGGGGGATAGTGGGCGCGGGCCGTATTGCACGCCGCTTTGCACAGAGTCTGGCGGTCGTGCCGGGCGCGCAGCTCGCTGCCGTGTGGTCGCGTCGAGGCGACGCGACCGACGCGTTCGCGCGCGATTGCGGGGCGCCGGGCTGCGTGCCGTGCGCCAGCTTCGAGTCGCTGCTCGGCAGCGCGATTGACGCGGTCTATATCGCGACGCTGCAGGACAGTCACGCCGAATACGCACAGGCCGCATTGCGGGCGGGGCATCACGTGCTCTGCGAAAAACCCGCGACGATCAACGTGGCGCAGCTGGACCACGTGCTGGGTGTGGCGCGCGGTGCGCAACGGCTCTTTATGGAAGCGATGAAGCCGCCGTTCTATCCGCTGTACCGGAAGCTGCGCGCGCATCTCGCGGCGGATCCGATCGGCGAGGTTGGGTTGGTGCGCGCCGGCTGTTCGATTGCGAATGCGCCGGCCGATCACCCGGCTTTTTCGTTTGAGCACGCGGGCGGCGCGCTGCTCGATATCGGTATCTATGAACTGTTTCTGGCAGTCGACTGGCTTGGCGCGCCGCTCGACGTGCAAACGCTCGGGCGGCTCGGGCCGACCGGTGTCGATACGTTCGCGAGCCTGAACTGCCGTCACGAGCGCGGCATCGCGCAGCTCTTCTGCGGCCTCGACCTGCACGGCAAAGGCGACGCGTTGATTGCCGGCAGCGCGGGCCATGTGACGATTCACGAGAACTGGTGGAACCCGGTGCGTGCGACGGTGCGCTATGTCGACGGGCGAGTGGTCGAACTCGACGAACCATTCGAAGGCGGCGGCCTCAACTACGAGACCGCGCACTTTTGCGAACTGGTCCGCGCGGGGCAACTGGAAAGCCCGGTGATGCCGCACGCGACGTCGCGGCACATGATCGCGATGGCCGATGCGGCGCGCGCGGCGCTCGGCTTGCGCTTCGCAGGAGAATGAGTGAGGCCGCGCGGCGACGCGACGAGGGCACTCGTGCGAGCAGCCCGGGCGGCGGTTGTGCCGGCTGACTGATCCGGTCTGATCGCGTTCGCAGGCGTCGCGCTATGCGGTGCGCGCTCGCGCCACCGCTTGCGCGCACTCGGCGACCAGCGACGGCCCGCGGTAAATGAACCCCGTGTAAAGCTGCACGAGCGACGCGCCGGCCGCGATTTTCGCTTGCGCATCGTCGCCGGAGAAGATGCCGCCGACGCCGATAATCGGCACCGTCTCGCCGACTTCGCTGCGCAGCCTGCGGATTACGTTGTTGGATGCATCGAAGACCGGTCGGCCGGACAGGCCACCCGCCTCGTCGGCATGCGGCAGACCGGTCACCGCGGTGCGCGACAGTGTCGTATTGGTCGCGATCACGCCTTCGATCCGGTGCCGCAGCACCCTATCGGCGATCGACTTCACCTGTTCGTCGTCGAGATCCGGCGCAATTTTCAGCGCAAGCGGCACGAGCTTGCCATGCAGGTCGGCGAGCTTCTGCTGTTTTTCCTTGAGCGCCGCGAGCAGTGCGTCGAGCTCGTCCGCGCCTTGCAACTGGCGAAGATTCTTCGTGTTCGGCGACGAAATGTTGATCGTCACATAGCTCGCGAACGGATACACGCGCTCAAGGCAATACAGATAGTCTTCCGCCGCGCGTTCGATCGGCGTGTCGGCATTTTTGCCGATATTCAAACCGAGCACGCCGCGATAACGCGCGGCTTGCACGTTCCTGACAAACTGGTCGACGCCCGCGTTGTTGAACCCCATCCGGTTGATCAGTGCGTTCGCCTGCGGCAGACGGAACATGCGCGGCCGCGGATTGCCCGGTTGCGCCCGCGGCGTCACGGTGCCGACTTCGATAAAGCCGAAACCGAGCGCCGCGAGTCCGTCGATGCAAGCGCCGTCCTTGTCGAGGCCCGCCGCGAGGCCGACCGGATTGCGAAATTCGAGGCCCATCACCGTGCGCGGCGCATCAGGCACACGCGCCGCGAGCGCGCTGGCGACGCCGGTGCGGCCGGCGGCGCCGAGCATGCGCAGCGTCAGATGGTGAGCGTCTTCCGCGTCCATGCGAAAGAGTTGGGCGCGTACGAGCGGATAAAGAGAACTGAACACGAAGGGCGGTGAGCGGAAGATGGCAACCCGCTATTTTACGACAACGCGCCACGCGTCTTTCAAGCGGGTGATGACCGGTCGCACGGCGGCCGCGCGGGACGGTGCGAGCAGGTCGTGGGTACGGACAGCGGCCTACAGATAGACCGGCCCGCGGCGGCGTGGCGTCGGGGCATCGATGTTCGATACGACCGGGCTCGACGGGTCGAGCACTTTCCAGTTGCCGTCGACGAGTCCTTCCAGCGGACGGTAGTTCGATTTGTACGCCATCTTCGGGCTTTCCCGAATCCAATAGCCGAGATACACGTACGGCAGGTTCAGGCTGTGTGCCTGCTCGATCTGCCACAGGATGTTGTAGGTGCCGAAGCTACTGCGTGGCTGATCCGGATCGAAAAACGTGTAGACCGACGACAGCCCGTCACCGAGGATGTCGATCATGCTGATCATGCGCAGCGCGCCGGGCTGCGCAGCGTCTTCCGGCACGGGCTCGCGGAATTCGACCAGCCGGGAGTTGATCCTGCTTTGCAGCAGGAATTGCTCGTACTGGTCGCGGCTGTCGCGGTCCATGCCGCCGCCCGCATGACGCGCCGATTGGTAGCGCATATAGAGCGCGTAATGCTCTTCGTCGTAGTGCAGCGGCGTGACCTTCGCGACGAGACCGCCGTGCAGCTTTCGTACGCGGCGCTGGGTGCGGTTCGGCGTGAACTGCTCGACCGGCACGCGCACCGGGATGCACGCGCGGCAACCGTCACAGTAGGGCCGGTAGGTGAACACGCCGGAGCGCCGGAAGCCGGCCTTGACGAGATCGGTATAGACGTCGGAGTTGATCAGGTGGCTCGGCGTGGCCACCTGCGAGCGCGCGATGCGCCCGTCCAGATAGCTGCAAGGGTAAGGCGCCGTTGCATAGAATTGCAGCGCGGACAGGGGTGAAAGCGGCAGCTCGTTCGGATGAGTCACGTTGGCAGCTCTCGAAACGTTTCTATCACTTGCAAACCCGCGGCGGCGAGCCGGCAGGTTTGCATCAGGCGTCCTCAATCCGGCGGACGCATAGCGGTTGACACATTGGGTGTGAGCGCCGTTGCGTCTGCGCAGGTGTCCGCATTTGAGTCCGCAGTTGCGTACCCATTTGCGTTATCTCGCGTGGTGGGCGAGGTCAAGCAGTACCGATTTGTCGAAGCGCCAGGGAATCTGCGTAGCATCGACCGATGCGCGTACATGCGCGACGAACGCCTTGCGCGCGATCTCGCGGCCACCCAACGACGCCAGATGCGACGTATTCTGCTGGCAGTCTATCATTTCTATTTCGTGGCGTTGCAAGTGCGCGACGAGTGCAGCGAGCGCTATCTTGGATGCATCGGTTACCTCGGCGAACATCGATTCGCCGAAGAACATCCGGCCGAAGGACACGCCATACAAGCCGCCGACACGCGTGCCGTTGCACCATGTCTCGATGCTGTGCGCATCGCCGCGCCGGTGCAGTGACGAATAGGCGTCGATCACGTCGGCGGTGATCCATGTGCCGCGCTGTCCGCGGCGCGGCGCCTGCGCGCAGGCGCGCATCACCGCGGCGAAGTCGTGGTCGACGCGCACCTCCCATTCATCAGCGCGTACGATGCGTTTGAGCGTCTTGCGCAACGACGGCGAGACCTTGAATTCGCGCGGCCGCAAGATCATCCGCGGGTCGGGGCTCCACCACAGCACGGGCTGGCCGTCCGAGTACCACGGGAAGATGCCGCGGCGATAGGCGTCGATCAGGCGCGACGGCAGCAGGTCCGCACTCGCGGCGAGCAGACCCGGTGCGCCGCTTGTTTCGCCGAGCGCGCGTTCAACGCTTGGAAACGGGTCGTCGGGGCCGAGCCAGGGGACCATGCGTGCGCCGTTCAGCCTTCGCGTAGCGAGCGGAAGATGTCGCCGGTGTGCAGGCCGAAGCTACCCGAAGTGCGGTCAGCGAAAAAGAATCGCAGTGTCTGGCCGACGGTCGGAAACGCAATGTCATCCCACGGTATGTCGCGCTCTTCGAAGAGCTGGACTTCGAGGCTCTCCTCGCCGGCGGCGATATCGAGGTCGAGTAAGCGCGCGAGATAGAACAAATGCACCTGATGCACGTGAGGGACGTTGAGGAGCGTGAACAGACTTTGCACTTCGACGCGCGCGCCGGCTTCCTCGAGCGTCTCGCGTGCCGCCGCCTCCGACGTGGTTTCGCCCATCTCCATGAAGCCCGCAGGCAGCGTCCAGTAGCCGTAGCGCGGTTCGATTGCGCGACGGCACAGCAGCACCTTGTCGTCCCACACCGGAACGGTGCCCACCACATTGCGCGGATTCTGGTAGTGCACGGTGCCGCAGTTCGCGCAGACAAAGCGTTCCCGGTTGTCGCCGGGCGGAATGCTCACGCTGACCGCGTGGCCGCAGACAGAACAGAATTTCATGGGGACAGGGACGGAAATCGGTGATGGGAGTTTATCACCGGGTTGGATTTCAGGAATGCGCGACGCTCGCGCGGGTCCCTGGAGCCGGCAAAAGTGGGTGAAGCAAGCGGGCGAGATCGAGGGCGCGGCAACGGCGAAGGTATCCCCTGGCCGATCGGCTAGCGCGCGACAATTTGCGTGAATGGTGGGAGGCGTTGAGTTAGGATTACTACCGTCGTCCAGTTTTTATCGATTGAACAGGGAGCGTGATGAAACATCAAAACATCTTTCGTCGTCTTCGGTGCGTCGCCAACTGTGCGTTGTTCGGCGGCGTTGCCTTGAGCGTCTTCTTTGGGTGGATCGACCGGTCAGTCGATCTGCATCCCATCGGAGCAATCATCGGCGCAACGGCGGCTTCGCTTAAGCTGTTCCACACCGCTTAAGAGCGCTTGAGTATTTTGTGTGTTGTCTATGGATTTATTCGGACTACGTATCGATGGTAATTGGGTCGACGACTGTTCGTGCGTGATTGGGGCGATCTGGGCGGTTGCACGCTATGTGAGGCGGCGTCAACTCCCGCAGCCCACGCGGCACAGTGCATCGCGATCACGTCGTCGGTCGCAGTCGGGGAGGTCGGTGGACCCGCGATTTTTTAGCAAGGCGACCACATCCGATGTCTTCAACGGCGTGTGCATTTTTCCATTGTACATTCTTGCAACGTCGTTGTTCTCGGACTGGCTGCTCGAAGCGCTGCTGTTAGCCAATCGCCTGATGTTGAGTGTCGCGGGTGTCGCCGCGCTGTTTGGTGTTCTGGAGGATTTTTAGCGTGAACCAGGAATGGCGTGCGAAGCAGGCGAAGGCGGTGAGCGGAGTGCGACGACTGCGGATGAGATCGCGACTCGATTCGCGCGCGGGTGGCTGCCGCAGTTGTCAACCGCAGTTGTCAACCGCAGTTGTCAACCGCAGTTAGGAACAGTCTGTTGGCGACAATCTGGACCGAAAAAGTCGAGTCAAAAACAAAAAAGGCCTGCCAATGAGGCAAGCCCTTTGATAGAGAGGCAACGTGTTTGAACGACCGCTGAAAATGAATTTCTAGCGTTGGTTGCGGGGGTAGGATTTGAACCTACGACCTTCGGGTTATGAGCCCGACGAGCTGCCAGACTGCTCCACCCCGCGTCCGTCGAAGAAAAGATTATAGGGCAAACCCCGCCCTCGTGCAATACCTTTGTTCACTTCGACATGTGCGACACGTAATGCGTACGCGTGTGTGCGTTACTCATGCGCTGACGTGTGTATCCCGGCCACGTTGTGCCGGACCCCGATAGCGGCTGCGCTAGAATCGCAATTCAATCTGCGGTGTGCCGCGCGACACGCGGCCGCGGCGTTTCCCCCTCTTTGCCATTCAGTCACACATGGACATCGTTCACGATCTGCAGACGATCGCCGCCCAGGAAAAGGCGCTGGCGTTTGCGCAATTCGATCCCGATCGCGCATGGCAACTCGGCGCGTACCTGCGCGAAATCGCGAAAGCCCGCGGGCTGGCGCTCGTGATCGACATACGCACGTTCGGCCAGCCGCTGTTCTTCAGCGCGCTCGACGGTACGACACCGGACAACGTCGAATGGGCGCGCCGCAAGGGCAATGTGGTCGCGCAATTCCGGCGCAGCTCGTACGCGGTCGGATTGCGACTGCAGCAAACCGGCGCGACGCTTGCGGACAAGCATGGTCTCGCCGTCGCGGACTATGCGTCACACGGCGGAGCGTTTCCGTTGACCGTGGCGGGCGCGGGCGTGATCGGCTCGGTGACGGTGTCCGGATTGCCGCAACGCTCGGATCATGAACTGGTTGTCGAGGCACTGTGTGCGCAACTCGATCAGGACTACGGCAAGCTCTCGCTTGCAAGGGCCTGACGCGATGCGGTTGCCTCCGTACCTATTGCTCGCTATCGCGATCGTTGCCGAAGTTATCGCCACATCTGCGCTGCGCGCATCAGATGGCTTTACACGATGGTTGCCGGCCGTTGTGGTGGTGTTCGGCTACGGCGTGTCGTTCTATATGCTGTCGCTCACGCTAAAGAGCATTCCCGTGGGCATTGTCTACGCGATCTGGTCAGGTGTCGGCATTGTGCTGATCACGCTAGTCGCGCTCGTCATGTACAAACAGGTGCCGGATTTGCCCGCCATGGCCGGGCTTGGGCTGATCATCGCCGGCGTGGTCGTGCTCAATCTGTTTTCGAAGGTGCAGACGCACTAACGCGCGGCTTGCGCGCCGGCGGCCGCGTTGGCGCATCCACCGCACGGCATCATGTTTACTTGCAGCGGATGATCATCGAGCGGTTTTTCACGTTCGCCGATACGACATTGGTGATGCCGCCGCCCGCGGCGCCGCCTTCATCGTTGTCCTTGGACACGATGTCATAACCTGTCGGGCCGCACGCCTTGCCCGCTTGCACATAGCACGAGGCCCAGCTCGATCCCGCATCCGCGCCGCTGCAGTTGACCGCGAAGCCCGTCTCGCCGTTCGGCAGATTGATCAGCGATGTCGTGTTCGACGACGCGCAGGCGCCGAGGCTCGCGGCGATCAACGCGAGACCGGGCAGCAGCGCGGCGCGCAAGTGCGCCGGACGCCATGACGCCCGATGCAATCGTGCCTGGGCAAAAAAGGATCGGGACGGGCGCAAGCGCGTCGTGGGGTGCTTCATGACATTTCCTCTGTGTTGAATATGAGTACGCGGCGATGCTGTGCCGCCGTTGTCCGTGCGAGTCGCGTACCGGCTGCGCACGCGGCGGACGCTGCGTCGCGTATCAGCCTATGCCGGGTTCAACGCGAATACCCGCATCGCCGACCATGCGCCGGCTTTCAAAGCCTTCTTCGCTTGACGCATCTTCCCAGATGCTGATTGCTTTCGGCACTTCGATGCCGTGCGCTCCCGCGTAGGAGAACCATGCGCGGGCTGCATCGGGTTCGGTGACTTCAATGTCACGAAGGAAATATTTTCCCATATTGCGGAGTCGACAGTTCGGGTGGTGTTCAGATGTCACGTCGTTGCGCATGACAATACGCGCGGCGTGTATTGAGGCATTTCGTGGTTCGTCCCATCGGGTACGCGAGGTGCACGACTGTTCGCAGCCGTCCGGCAACCCTCTGGCCCGCCAGTTCGACAGATGGGCGGCCAACTAGTGCATCGCAATGCGGCGTTTGCGTCGTGCCTGCTATAGATCGTGCCGAACTAATTTTCCTTGCAGGCGCCTTATACCATGATCAATGCGTGCAATCGAGGTAGTCGAAACCGCTCGCCGCACGATTTTTGCACGATCGCCGGCGCTTTGCCGCCGCGCGGCACCGCCCCAGCAAAACGGAGGTTGAAATGGCAGAACGCGTCAGCGGACCTTATCGCGGCTACTACATCAGCGCGGCCGCGCGGCTCGTCAATGCGCACGAAACGGTGTCGCAACCGGGAGCGATGAACGGCATCTATGTCGGTTCGGTCAGCCTTTCACAACGTGGCCCCGACGACCCGCATCGCATCGAGACACTGCTCGAGCTCGGCGATGAACAGCGTTTCGCGACCGAAGAGGCCGCACTCGAACATGTCGAAGCGTCCGCGCGCGCCTACATCGACCGTCTGCTGCAAGCGTCGTGAACGTCTGTCCAGCGCGGCGTCCCGCGTGGCAAAGCGAGCGGCGAGGTCGCACCGTGTGTGGTGCGGACGAGTACCATATAGCCCAAATGAGCTCGATCCGACCGCCGGGTGGATATCAGGGCTTTTGCACGATCATTCAGATGAGACGAACATGGACATCCGCTTTCCCGCGGACGCGCCCGCGTACCGCGATTCGAATCTGACCGTCGTATTTCGTGCGCTGGTCAATGGCGAGCCGGTGCCGTGCGCGATTTCGGTCGAAGCACTCGAAGATCACTTCGGGGCGCGGCCCGAAGACCGCGACGGCTGGATACGCGCATTCGACGAGGGCCGCCCGCGCATCGAAGCTGTCGCGCGCGAGCATTTGCAGATCAGCAACGGCACACCCGTGCTGCTCAAGAGCGGGCACTTTCCGCCCGGCAACATCGTCGGGTCCTGAAAGCAGGTTCGCAGCCGCATGTAAAAAACGTCGGCGTCGCCCGGCGGGTACCCGAAGCGATCGATGTGGCGCGGCGCGCGCTACACGCTAGCCGGTGCCCGCTGGTTCAGCGTCCGCTTTGCCGCGGCGAAAGCAAGCCGAATACCTTCGTCGTAGGACGTCTTGCTGATCGGACCGATCAGTGCCTGCAGCGCTGAATCGTCCAGCACGATCGGGTCGGTGAGCAGGTAGTGCATTTCCACCAGTTCCCGCATCAGCGGATTGAAAAGGCCCAGCACGCGCAGCATGGTCTTGCCCGCGACCATCAGCTTGGGTTCGCGGCTGGCCAGCGCATAGGCGCGCGCCGCAACTTCACGCTGCGTGATCGTGCCCGCACCCGCGAGATGAAGCACGCGCCCATAGGCCGCAGGCGTACGTGTGAGCGCAGCGACGACCGGCCCAAGATCGGGCATGAATATAAACTCGTGCGGCGTGTCGATCGGGCCAATCAACTGTGCGCGTTCGCCGCGTGCCGCGCCTTCGAATACGCTGTGCAGAAAGCTGCGCTCGACGTCTGGACCATAGAAATCAGGTAAGCGCAGCACAAGCGTATTGAGGCCATTGCGGCCATGCGCGTTCAGGACAAGATCTTCCTGCTCAAGCCGCATGCGGCCCTTGAAAGTGTGAGCTTCGCGCGGATGTGCCTCCGTGACCGGATTGTGCTGCGGCCGGCCATACGGATAGACCGTGCCGATCAGAATCAGCCTTTCGACGCCGGCCGCATGGAGTCCCGCAAGCGTAGTGCGCATCAACGGCGGATGCATCGCGAAGCGATCGTAGGGTACGCCGACCAGATAGACCGCGGTTTGCAGGCCGGCCGCCGCGGCCGCGACCGATGAAGGGTCGTCCGGACGCCAGATCGCGATATCCGCGTGTGGATCGTCGCCAAACGCCGCTTCGAGTGCCTGCCGCGAACGGCCGATCGCGCGATAGCGCACGCCGCTTGCGCCGAGCGCCGCGGCGATGCTCCGGCCTGCTCCGCCGGCGGCCCCGAACAGGCCGATACGGGCCGCAATGTGGTGAGCGTTTTCCATGACAACCTCCCGATAGCTGCGCCGACAACGGTGACGCGGTTTGTTCGCCATCCCGCTTGCTCTGCGGGGAGCAGCAGATGAACACTGTTCAGTAAACGGTGTTAAGTTTAATTTGACTTTTCAGTTTGTCAACCTGAAAATGCGTGCCATGGGAATCGCTGAACGGAAAAATCGTCAGAAGCAGGCATTGCGCGAGCGCATCCTCGATGCATCGCGTCGCATCGTGATGCGCGAAGGCTTTGCTGCGCTGTCGATGCGCAAGATTGCCGATGCGATCGAATATTCGCCGGCCACGCTGTACCTGCATTTCGAGAATCGTGATGAAATCGCGCGCGCGTTGTGCACGGAAGGCTACGCGCAACTGCTCGATACATTGCAACCGCACCTGTCGGTAGCGGACCCGGCGGAACGCCTGAAGGCGATCTGGCGTGCGTATGTGGCGTTCGGCATCGCGCATCAGGAGACGTACCGGCTGATCTTCATGGAAGACCCGACCTACGTCGGCGCGGCCTTCGCGAGCGCGCGCGAGGCGGGCGACGACGCGGGCGACGCGTCGTTCCGGCGGGTGGCCGATGCGCTCGATGAACTGAAGGCGCAGGGCCGGCTGCCTGGGTCGGCCGACAGCGAGGTGTGGACCGAGGCGTTGTGGGCGACGATGCATGGCATCGTCGCGTTACGGCTGACGTGTCCGGTCTTTCCGCGTGCGCCGCTCGATACCGTCGTCGATGCCGCGCTTGATGCCTGGCTCGGCGCGCATGCTGTGCGCACAGCCGACGCCGCAAAGCCGCGTAAGCGCGCGGGGGACACGCGGGCATCCGCGGCAAAGAAGAAGACGCCGGATACTTGAGCCGGCGCGTCGCGGTGCCGCGGGGCGTGTGCATCGACGGGGCGCCGCTGCGTTGCAAGCGGCCCGTCATATTGCATACCGCGAGCGCGTGTTACCGTTCACGCTGCCGATTGTTATATTTGTCTGCCTTATTCGCCATGCCAACCATTGAACCGCTCGCCGCCAGCGAAGAAGTCGCGACCTACGTCGCGAATCGCATCGGCTTCATCGAACTCGATCGACCCCAGGCGCTGAACGCGCTGACCACCAGCATGATCCGTACGATGCATGCGGCGCTCGACACCTGGCGCAACGATCCCAACGTGCTCGCGGTGGTGCTGCGCAGCCTGCATCCGCGGGCACTCTGCGCGGGTGGCGATATCCGCTTCCTGTACGACGCGCATCGGCGCGGCGACCGTGACGCGCTCGATACCTTCTTTATCGAAGAATACCGGCTGGACCATGCGATCTTCTCGTATCCGAAGCCGTATATCGCGTTGATGAACGGCATCGTGATGGGGGGCGGCATGGGCATTTCGCAGGGCGCGTATCGCACCGGCGGGCTGCGCGTCGTGACGACGTCCACGCGCATGGCGATGCCGGAGACGCGCATCGGTCTCTTTCCGGATGTCGGCGTGGGCTGGTTTCTCGCGCGCACGCCTGGCGCAATCGGGCGCTATCTCGCGGTCACCGGCGAATCGCTGGGGCCGGCGGACGCGCTTTATGCCGGGTTGGCCGATGTTTACCTCGAGGACGACGCGATCCCTGCGCTGCTCGATCGGCTGAAAACGGAAGTGTTTGAGCGGGGCGCGGATGTGGTGGCGTGTGTATCGCGTGAAGCGGCGGCCTATAAGGTCGTCCCGACGCCAGACACGTCGGCCCTTGCCGACGCGCGTGCGCTGATCGACACGCACTTCGCACTGCCCAATGTCGGACAGATCATCGCGTCGCTTGACGCCGAGGGCGATTGCGCGAATGCGGACTGGGCAGAGCAGGTCGCTGGGGTGTTGCGCGAGCGCTCGCCGCTCGCGATGGCGGTGTCGCTCGAAGTGGTGACGCGCGCCGAAGGCACGATGGCGGATTGTTTGAGGCGCGATCTGGATCTGACGCGCTCGTCTTTCGAACGCGGCGACGTTAGTGAAGGCATTCGCGCGCGCATCATCGACAAGGACAATCGGCCGAACTGGCGTTTCGCGCGTATCGAAGACGTGCCGGCGGACGATGTCGCGCAGATGTTCGACAGCCCGTGGCCGGCCGGCGAGCACCCGCTGCGCGACCTCGAGGGCTGACTGGCCGGTCGGTGTGCACGCACAACGCGCCCGCATAACAGGCACACGGTCGCGGGCCAGCGCGGGACGCTTACGATTCGCCGTCGCGCGCCATGAACGCGCGCATGAACACTAGCGCGCCCCAGCCCCACATCGCATTCGCGGCAAAGCCGACCGCCAGTCGCGGCAGCATATTGCCTGTGGGCCAGATGCCGCGGATCGGGTCGACGACGAACACGCTGCCCGCCGTCAATACGATGCCGCCGAACACGAACGCGGGCACCCATGGCGCGGTCCTGTCGGGCGACACGCGTAGCAGCCACGCCATCAGCACGCCCCACACCGCGCTCCAGATCGCGTTCGCGATAAATTCCGGTATCCCGAGCGGGGCGAATGGAGCGGTCGAAAAGCCGCTCACGTCGATCATGCCGGCCGCGTGCAGCAGCGCGAGCGTCGCGTCATGGAAAAACAGCGACGCGAGAAATCCGGACACAAACGGCAGAATCAGTTTTTGCATCGATCGCACACGCGAGAGGCAAGGCCAGCGCGGCCATGCGAGATTGTCGGAAAACGTGCGTCATTATATCGACGGCCTCGATAATTCGATGCGCATGCTGTTGCAACCATGCAAGCGGACGCACCCGCGGCGTCCGGTGGTTTCAGGCGCTGTCTGGCGGTGGCAGGCGGCGCCAGTCAAATCACGAATGCGGAAAACCTAAGCTCAAAAAAATCGTTCTCATCCCGCGGCCCGCTCCCTAGACTGTTTTCCGATGCAGATGGCGTTTGCGCCGTCACTGGTCTTCACGCCGCGCAGCCGCTGCGCGTCTTTCTCGAAGGAAGCTGTCGCGATGTCCTGTCCGATACCCGATCACGCAAGCATTGCCGGAGTGCCCACGCGCTTGCGGCTGCGCTGTTAGCGCGGCGCCTGCTTCTCCTTTCACGCTGGACCCATGTTTGACCCCCCAGGCCGCGCGGCGCGCGGTCCGGACGCGCTTGCACATCGCGCGGGGCTGCGTGCGGGCGGACGTTGCCCGGCGTGCTTTATTCAACCACTCGATCTGGCAGGCAGGAGTATCAGATGAACGTGTTCTGGTTCATTCCCACGCATGGCGACACCCGCTATCTCGGCACGTCCGACGGCGCGCGCGCCGCGGACTACAACTATTTCCAGCAGATCGCGAGCGCCGCGGACACATTGGGCTATGAAGGCGTGCTGCTGCCCACCGGACGCTCGTGCGAAGACGCGTGGGTCGTCGCGTCGAGCCTGATCCCGGTCACGCGCCGGCTCAAGTTCCTCGTCGCGATTCGCCCCGGCATTGCGTCGCCGGGTCTGTCGGCGCGCATGGCGGCGACCTTCGACCGGCTCTCGGGCGGGCGTCTGCTGATCAACGTCGTGACCGGCGGCGATACGGCCGAGCTCGAAGGCGACGGGCTGTTCGTCGATCACGATACGCGCTATGAAATCACCGACGAATTTCTGCGCATCTGGCGCGGGCTGCTCACGGGCGCCCATCGCAACGAGTCGGTCGACTTTGTCGGCAAGCATCTGCAGTCGAAGGGCGGCAAGCTGCTCTATCCGCCAGTGCAGGAGCCGCATCCGCCGCTGTGGTTCGGCGGCTCGTCGCCGGCCGCCTACGAGGTCGCGGGCGAGCATATCGACACCTATCTGACCTGGGGTGAGCCACCGGCCGCGGTCGAACGGAAGATCGCGGAGATTCGCCACCGCGCGGCGCAGCACGGCCGGCAGATCCGCTTCGGGATTCGTTTGCACGTGATCGTGCGCGAGACCGAGGAGGAAGCGTGGGCCGCCGCCGACAGGCTGATCAGCCGGCTCGACGACGAGACCATCGCGCGCGCGCAGGCGTCGTTCGCCAGGATGGATTCAGAAGGGCAGCGCCGCATGGCCGCGTTGCACGGCGGCAAGCGCGGCAGCCGCAAGGAGCTCGAGGTATATCCGAACCTGTGGGCGGGCGTCGGTCTCGTACGCGGCGGCGCGGGCACCGCACTCGTCGGCAGTCCGCAGCAGGTCGCGGAGCGGATGGAGGAGTACGCGTCGCTGGGTATCGAGACGTTCATTTTGTCCGGCTATCCGCATCTGGAGGAATCCTATCGCTTCGCCGAGCTCGTGTTTCCGCTGCTGCCGGGGCGGCAGCGTGCGAGCGCGAGTGGCCCGCTGTCGGGGCCGTTCGGCGAGATTGTCGGCAACCACTATGCGCCGCAGGCTGCGCAAAGCTGAGCAGGGAGGACGCGTTGATGTCTACCGTCATGGCCGTTGATAAAGCTGGGCTTGCCGCGTCATATGGTCGGCGCGTCGCGCCATGGCTCGTGCCGCTCGCGATCCTGCTCGCATGGGAGTTCGCGGCGAAAAGCGGCGTGCTGTCGACGCGCGTGCTACCCGAGCCGCTGGCGGTGGTGCGAGCCGCGTGGTCGCTGATCCGCTCCGGCGAAATGTGGGCCGACGTGAAAGTCAGTACGTGGCGCGCCGTGTCGGGCTTTACGCTCGGCGGCGGTATCGGTTTCGCGCTGGGGCTCGCAACCGGGCTGTTCAGGCCGGCCGAAATCGCACTCGACTCGACCGTGCAGATGATCCGCAATATTCCCGCGCTCGCGATGATCCCGCTCGTCATTCTGTGGTTCGGCATCGAGGAAGAGGCGAAGGTGTTTCTGGTCGCACTCGGTGTGTTTTTTCCGATCTATGTGAACACGTTCCATGGCATCCGTTCAGTCGATGCGAATCTGATCGAGATGGCGCGCAGCTACGGCGTGAAGGGCCTAGCGCTCTATCGCGATGTGATTCTGCCCGGCGCGCTGCCATCGATTCTCGTTGGCGTGCGTTTCGCGTTCGGGCTGATGTGGGTCACGCTGATTGTCGCTGAGACGATCTCGTCGCAGTCGGGCATCGGCTATATGACGATGAACGCACGCGAGTTTCTGCAAACCGATGTGGTGGTCGTCGGCATCCTGCTGTATGCGGCGCTCGGCAAGCTTGCGGATCTGCTCGCAAAGGGGCTCGAACGTGCGACGTTGCGTTGGCATCCCGCTTATCAACGAGGAACGAAGGTATGAGTGCGACAGGCTTTTCGACGTCGTTTAGCGGCATTGCCGGCGCGGATCTCGAGGCGGAACTCGAGCAGTGGCGTACGCGCGAAGCGGATGCGGGGCAGGCGCACGCGGCGGACTCAGGTTCACATGCGCGCATGCCCGGTCAGGCACCGCGGCCTGCGCCGGCCCATCGCGCGTTGCTGCGCGAACGCACGGAACGGCGCTTCGAAGACTATTCCGTCGAGTTGCGCGGGGTACGCAAACAGTATCGTGAGCGCACGGTGCTCGCGGATTTCGATCTGTCGATCGAACGCGGCAGTTTTGTGTCGATCGTCGGGCGCAGCGGTTGCGGGAAGTCGACGCTGCTGCGTTTGGTCGCGGGCCTTGAGACGCCAACGGCCGGCCGCGTCGACAAGCGAGCCGAAGACGGCGAATCAGGCGCGTCAAATGGCGCGCGTTTCGACACGCGCATCATGTTCCAGGACGCGCGGCTGCTGCCGTGGAAGACCGTGCAGCAAAACGTGCTGCTGGGTCTTGGCCGCCGCGCGCGCGACGATGCGCGCGCGGTGCTGGCCGAAGTCGGGCTGATCGAACGCGCCAACGACTGGCCCGCGCAACTGTCGGGTGGCCAGCGTCAACGCGTGGCGCTCGCGCGCGCACTGGTCCATCGACCGCAATTGTTGCTGCTCGATGAACCGCTCGGCGCGCTCGATGCGCTCACGCGCATTGAAATGCACGCGCTCATCGAGCGCTTGTGGCGCGAGCATCGTTTCACCGCGCTGCTCGTGACGCATGATGTGCAGGAGGCCGTCGCGCTGGCCGATCGCGTTCTGCTGATCGACGAGGGACGCATTGCGCTCGACTTGCCGGTGCCGCTGGTGCGACCGCGCGCACGCGCATCCGCAGGCTTCGCGAGCCTCGAAGACCGCGTGCTGCGGCGGGTGCTCAAACGCGACGTCGATAGCGGCGCGGCCGCGCTGCATGCGCACGACGACGCGCACGTCGAGCCGCAAGCCGCGTCGCCGGTAAGGCTGACGCAAATCCGCTGGGCTGTTTAGACGCCACGTCATGTCCGATTCGATTGATCGATTTTCTTTTGGAGCCACTCGCATGAGCATCGTCGCCATCAACGTACGCAATCAGTTCAAGGGCAAGATCAAGGAGATCATTCGCGGTCCGGTTGTGTCGGAGGTCGATGTCGAGACGCCGTTCGGCATCGTCACGTCGGTCATCACGACGCGTTCAATCGACGAACTCGAACTCGTGCAGGGCTCGGAGGTCGTCGCACTTGTGAAGTCGACCGAGGTATCGATCGCGCGGCTTTGACCGGCGTTGCGTCGACGCGCGCGACCTGACATGGCCGGCGCGGTTACTTCGCGTTGGTCGCGCTGGCGGGCGGGGAGTGCATCATCTTGTCGTTGGTCGGCTTGCGCGGTTTCTTGACGGGCATATTGTCCGGGTTGTTCGAGCCGCCTGATGCGTCGGCGGGCGGCTTGACCATCGACGCGCTCATGTCCGGCGACGGCGCGTGTTGCGTGGGCGCGTTCTGTGCCGAGGCCGTGCCGCTCGCCAATGCGAAGGCACTCAGCAGCAACACAGCGGACGCGACCGTCGCCAGTGGCAGTTTCAGCTTTAATCCGTTCATCAATCCTCCCGAGCGTTCGCTCCATTTGCCGTTCATTTTTCGTTGAGCGCGCGGGTGCGTCGCCGGTTCCCGCGCAGTCTGCGCGCCCAACCGGAATCCGCCTGAATGCTTCGGTGCGCATGGCGGGCATTCCTTTCATGAACGTTCCGGCAATCTTCGCAGGAAGTGCTAGCATGAATCGGGCAACGACGGTGAATGAAGGCCGTCCCTCAGCTTGCGGAGGTTGCGATGATGAAAGCTTTGAGTCCCGATGCGATCGATATGTTGCGGCATCTGAACGACATGCAGGCCGGCGACGCGCCGGCGCCGGTGCCGCCCCCGGTAGTCGCGGAACTGCTAGGCGCCGGCCTGGTGGCGAAGGCTGGTCGAGGCGAGGGTGTCGAGATTACCTGCGACGGCAGGAAGTACCTGTCGGGCGATTGCGATTGACGCGAGCCGGAGCTGTTGCACTGCCTGATGAAAGATCGGCGCGGCGTATGCCGCATGCAAGGAGCCGGACATGGAGCCGAATGGGCTCGACATGGGCGACTATCACGAGCGCTATAAGGAATACGACATTGAGGTTGCGGTCGAGCAGGTGCTCACCGGCGTGAAAGCGCACTTCAGGATACTGAGCGGCGCAGTCGTGACGCTGGACTGGCGGCTTGTGCACATCGACGGTTTCTGGTCGACCGAGCGTGCCGCGGCACAAGCCGCGATTCGTGCCGCGCGCGACGCAATCGACAACGGGATGTCGGATCCAGCGAAGTGACGAAGTGACGTAAAAAAACCGGGCGTTCGTATTCGAACGCCCGGTTTTTATCGACTGCAAATCAGTTGCTGGCAACCAGGTTGGCTTAGTGGCCCTTGAAAATCGGCTCGCCGCCTTGCACGGTTTGCGCGCCGCGGCTGCCCGCTTGCGTGTCGCCGGCATGCACGCCGCCGTAGGCGACATTGCTGTCATTGATCTGCTGTTGTTCCGCAGCCAGCGTTTGTTCGCTCTGGCCACGTTGCGACGCCGGTGCGCCCGTGCTCGGGCGATAGAACGGTGCCGGACCATAGCCGCTTGCAAAAGCAGGGGCGGCAACGGCGGCGGAGGCGGCGATCAGGACTGCTGCGATCAGTTTGGTCTTCATGCTGACAACTCCAATAAGTTTCGATTCGGAAAGACGTCGCGTGGGTTACTGTGCGAAAGGGTGCTGCGACATCGTTGAGGCGCAGTGTATACCCTTACTATCGAATATTTATGCGCGATATCTCGAAATTACTATTCTGTCAATCGAAACAATCCCTCGGCCTTATCTGGCGCGGGTTTCGTAGCTGTGCATGACAATATTCCGACAAGTACCCTATCCAATAGTTGAGAAAATTCAGCTTCGGGACCACGGGGGGCAGGGGTCTTTTTGCAGGGCTGCGGTAAAATTGTGGATTGATCTCTGCCTCTTCTGTCACCGTTTTCCATGCTGTCAAGCCAAACCCTGAGTCCGCGCCGCGTCAGCGTTGCCCCGATGATGGACTGGTGCTCGGGAAACGTTGGTGGCTTACACAGCGGGCATCTCCGGGCACTCTTCCTTCCTTCGTCGCACTTGGCCGTCGCACTGAACGGTCGTCCGCGTCTTTGAATCCACTGCGACGGGGCCGCGCGCCTTGCCCGGAACAGCGCACGCGGCGCGCCCCACGCAGTCCCTAGCGGCCCCATTTTCCCGTCACGAAAGGCGTTTATCCGCACGCATGCGCCGACGCTGCGCAATAGCCGCTGGCGCGCTAAAACGCTGCCGTTGACCGGGCGGGCCACGCTGCCCGGGGGCGACGCCGCCGCCTGAACCCTGTGCCGATATGAGGCCCACGTCGCCCCGGAAAACATGACCTGCAGATACCGCATTTAACCTATCAAATCTGTCAGGTATTCGATGCGCCGCGCATCGTTTTAAATGGTGTGGGGTTTGTACCTATCAAGGATCATCGAGCCTTGCCGGGACTGGTTTGACGACTCGCTGTGCAACCGGAGCGGACGTGCGTCGCCCCCGAGGAACTGAGAATCGGTTGCACTTTGCATTCGTAATATTTACGGTGGTCGTGTGGGTGTTGCGGAAGTGAAGAGGTTTTGTGCAGGCAAAACCGCATCGCTGGTCGCGCCCATGCCGACCGCGAGGGGTCGCGCATTAAATCAAGATGGGAGAGAACCGATGTCCTACGGCCTTGACTATTCCGACGTCCGTTACGAGACGGACCATGCGGGCAATCGCCTAAAGGCGACAATCCCGTACACGATGTTTTCTGCTCTAACTGAGTTTTGGATGGCAGCAAGGCGGGCGCAGACCGCCAAAGTTGAAGCAACGTCCCGCCCGGGACAATTCAAAGGGTCGCTGCAGGCCGCGCAGTTGCCGACGCCTGACGAACCGACCGCGACTTCACCACCGGCAGAGTCTTCAGCGTCGCGCAATCCGCATGACCGCCACTGGCAAAACCTGATCGCACGGCTTCCAGAGCCTCCTCCCGATTCGCCGCCAGTTATCGCCTCGACAGAATTCATCGCGCCGCCCGCGTCCACATCTCCTGAACTGCCTCCCGCACCCGTTGCCACGAAGAAGTCGAACCGCGTGTTCTTCCGCGAGTTCGTCGACGCTCCACCTGCCGAGGTCGCAGAGCGCATTGCTGATGGCATTTATTTCACGCGCGCATGGCGCGAGTACCGGGGCCTCACACTCGCTGACGTTGCTGAACTGTATGGGCGCGACAAGACGACGATCATCTGGCACGAGAGCGGCAAGTCGGTGCCGAGCGCGCCGACGCTCGAAAAGCTCGCGCAGATCTACGACTGCCCGATCGCGCAATTCACACCGAAGCCCGAGACCGATCCCGCGTCCGTCGAGCGCGCGAAGGCGGAGCCGCACCGCCGAACGGTCAGCGAACCGCGCTCGCCAGCCGGGACCGACTATCCCGAGGGCGTGCTCGCACATCTGCACGCAGGCAAGTCACCGATGCTCGCGTGGCGTCTGTATCGCGGCATGAACGTCAAGGCGCTGGCCGATGCGTATGGCTCCACCGGCAGCAACGTGAAGGCGATGGAAGCGAACGCATGGCTGCGTGCGAAAACGATCGACAAGCTCTGCCCGATCTTTCACTGCAAGCCCGAGCAGCTGCTGCGACCCGTTGGCATGGCCAGCTCATGCGATACCGTGCAGGCCGGGGCGGCAGCACTCGCTGAAGCGGCACCCGCTGCCGTGATGAAGGCCACCCGAACAAGCAAGGCGGCGGCAGACGATCATGGCGCGGCATCGACGTCCGCAATGGAGGCGGCGTTCATGGACGCGGGCGCGCTCAATGGGCGGGGCCAGCGTGAAGGCAAGGAGCGCGATCGTCAGCGCAACACCCGGCTGGAACGTATGCAACGCGAGATGGCAAACCTCTAGCGCATCAAAGTTTCAGCGCGGAAACCGACAGGCGCAGCAAGCGCATTTTTTTGATCTTAGTGGTATGTCGGCCTGCCCACCCGGTATGAACAATGGAGCATCCGGTTATGAACGCCCAAATATTGAGCATCGCCCATCGTTGCTATAGTGCCGTCTCGTGCAACCAACGAGGCTTATATGACTGCGAAGAAAAATGCCGAACGATCGTCAGCGCCGGAGGAGGACGACGAGGGGCCGCGCGTGAAGATCAGTATTACGGTGCCGCCCGAGGTTCTGGAACGCCTCGATGCCTATCGCAGAAAGCGTGGCGGGCTGAACCGCTCGGCGTTGTTCTCGCTTGCCGCCGACTGGTTCATGGACGAGCACCCGCTGAAGAAGCACGACTAGTTTCGTCCCCCTGCGTGCCTCATCATCGCACGCGATTTAACATTCTAACCATCTCACTTCGGCAAGGTGTCCGTCTCCCGATGGAGGCGCGCCATGCCTGATTCTCCTAATCGCGTCGACCTGTCGCTCGATGCGCGTCTCATGAAGCGGCTGGTGCGTTATGCACGCCAGCGCGGCACCACCCCCGAGGCAATCCTGATCCAGAGCGTGACTGTATATCTGGATGGCGCAGTCGCGCCCGACCCGCACGAAGCCTCGCAGCCGCAAGGCCCGAAGCGCGGCCCGCGCAAGGGAGGCTGATCATGCACGCCGTTTTCAGGACGGAGACATTCAACCTCGTCGCCATCACCGATTGCGGTCAGCACGATCAGCACAAGACCGTGACCAACGATATCGAGCACGTCCTCGCGTCGCTCGTCGACGAAGGCCGGCTGGTCGTCGGCCATCCGTACCAGCGCGTCCTCTATTGCGATAGCGATGGCCAGTGGGATCAGGTCGTGGTCGATGCCCACTGCCGGTTCGTTCGCTTCGCCTCGATCACCGGCATCGGGGCCGAGCGCCCGAGCGGTAGCGATCCGCGCATGTTGCTCGGCGCGCTGCTGCTGCAGGAGATGTTCTACGGAGGCCAGCATGGCGCTGGCTGAAACCAATGCGCAGCACGACGCAAACGTGGTCGTGCGCTGGCGCGAACTCGACTCGGGCAAGCTCGCCCGCGTGATCGAGATCGTCAACGAGCAGTCCCGGCCCATCAAGCGGCGGCACCACGTCAGCGTGAATGCGATGCTGAACAATCCGCTGGTCGGCATCGCCACGAAAATCGAGGCGCTGTGGGAAGCCGTCGACGAACTGGCCGCGATCGCGGCACCGCGCTCGGCCTGCCGCAAGGGTTGCTCGCACTGCTGCCATATCGCGGTGCTGCTGCCCGAGCAGGAGGCCGCGCTGATCGGCAAACGCATCGGCGTGAAGCCAGCGAAGGTGACGGGCATCACGCAGCGCGGCGACGTCGAGTCGGGCTATCACAATCCCTGCCCGTTCCTGAAGGGCGGCGCGTGCTCGATCTACGCGTCGCGCCCGCTTGCCTGCCGCCAGCACTTCAACATGGACAGCGACGCGCTGCTGTGCGAACTGGTCGGCAGCGAAGCCACGAAGGTGCCGTACCTGAACCTGATGGACTACCAGATGGCGCTCGCGATGGCGACCATCTCACGGCGCGAAGGCATCGGGCGTGATCCGCGTACCGGCCTGCCAGTGCCCGTCCTGATCGAGCGCCCGCCAGCCGTGGGCGATATCCGCGCGTTCTTCCCACACGGCAAACAATAGCCGGAGACATTAACCATGAAATCCGAGGGCTACATCATGAAAGAGCTTCGCTCGCTGCTGAAGGAACTCGAAGAGGTCAAGGCGCAGATCGAACTGGCGCGCACTGCTGAATCGGCACGCGCGATCACGACCTGCAAGGTGCTGATCGAGACATATGGCCTCACCGCGCACGACCTCGGTCTGGTGCGCACGCAACTGATCCCGTCGCGCCGTGGCCGCAAGCCGCAGACATTCAGGCCGAAGGCACCGCACGCCTCGGTGCCGCCGAAGTATCGTGATCCCGCATCGGGCAAGACATGGAGCGGGCGCGGACGCACGCCGTTGTGGATGCGCGGCGACGATCGCGACGCCTTCCTGATACGCGGGGCGAGGTGATGGCGACCACCGCCTATCTGATCGATCCTTTCGAGGGCGAGGTGCGGCTCGTCCAACTCGGCAGCGATACCGGCACGTTCGACGAACTGCACGAGCTATATGCGCTGCTCGAATGTGGCATCGTTGAAGCGGTGGTGCCAGAGAACTCGGGCAGCGATGTGATGTATGTCGACGAGGAAGGCAAGCTGCGCAAACCGGCATTGATGTGCGGCTTCGTTTGCAGCCTCTGGCCGCATGACGTGATCGTAGGCAAGGCGCTCTGGATCGGCTCGACCTCCGATGGCAATAACTGCGCGCCGGAAATGACGATCGACTATGTGCGCGAACACGTTGTGTGGATGCGCCGTGATCCTCCCACTGGAGAGTAGCCATGACAAACCTACATGCATCACGCGATCTCGCCCGAGCTTCACCAGTCGATGAACGAGATCGGCTCGATACTTGGCGACGTTTTCAAAGGCAAAGGTTTTGCGCTGCTCGTGTTTGATTTCGGCCCTGACGGCATGATGAACTGGCTGTCGAACGCTGACCGCGACGATATGCTTGTGGCACTGCGCGAGTTCATCGCGTCGCACGAGGGCCGCACACATGACGCGCCTGCTCGTACCCAATGAGGTGTGGTGTTGCATATAAGGACGTTTAGGGAGTGGGGCCGAATGGCGTCGACGATGATTTTTCGTTGCGCCGACGCTCGTAAGCGGCCCGCTTTTCGTCGATCGTCTGAATCACTTCCCGCATGCCTTGATCCCGGTGCCACTCACCGGGCTTGGGTTCTTCAACCTGCATTCCAGCGTGCCTTCGCAGACGGCGCGCGAGTTCTGACGCGGTGAGTCCTAGAGCCGCAAATTCCCGCCGTCTAACCCAAAAAAACTCGGTATGGTCGGGATAGTCATCGTCGAACTCCTCGATGCCAGCCAGTCGGTTCTGGATCTGCTCACTCTCATCAGGCAGACGCATGATCGAATACATGAGATCTCGCGGTAGCGCTTTCCACTCAACGTCGATGTCAAGCGGCTGAAACTCGGGCAGTTTAGCTGTCGGCACCGACTCCTCTCCGTCGCGACCGGCTGGTTGCCCATATGCCGTGCCGTCATCGTAGGCGACGTGGAGGCATCCATTGGCAAACCGATCGAGATGGGACACGACGATGATCGCAAGGTACGCGGTGTCTTTGCGCCGCTTGGAGTGACTGATCAACAATTCTTTGATCGCGACAAAGGCGTTGCCGAGGAGAACCCCGCTGATGCCCGCAGTGGCGGAAATGACGGCTGAAACGTTTCCGGTATCCATTTTTCCTTTCGCTGGTTCCCGTTCGCGCTATCTAGATCACAGCGCAAATAACCGTTCGCGCAACTCTTCGCATGCCCCATCGAGACCCGGGAACAACGCCCCCGCTGTGATGCCCATCAAGGCCAGTTCTTTCATCACAGTCTCGCGCTCTTTGACCGGGATATCGATCGCATAGAGGTATTGATGCTGCCGAAGTTGCTCGACCACCTTTATATAGGACTCGACGTCGCTTACATTCGTCAGCGCTGACAGCGCCTGCTGCGGAATGAGCCGCTCGTTTTCGATCGCCAAAAACTCCAGTAGAGAGAAATGAGGCCGCACGGGTGCCGTGATTGGTATCTGGAGATTGTCCTCTCGCCATTTGGCCTGATCGAATTGGAAGATGCGAACAAAACCAGCGTTGCGCTTGCGCGAGGCAGCGATCGTTATATGCCTGAAGGCAAAGAACGCAGCAACATATGGCGAATATGACCAATCGATCAGCGGGGTCGGGAAGCCGTGGTGTTGCGCCAGATGAAGAAGTGCGCCGAACTGGTCGCTGTCGGCAGGGTTAAAAATATGTTTCGTACGCGCGCTCAGATGTCGATGCAACGTCCCGAGGTCGTCGAAGGTATATCTAAACAGATCGGAGCGGTTCGTGCGGTGAAAATGCGATCGGAGCCGCCACGGCTTTTGCTGACCTCGGAAGATAAACTTGCGCGTTTCCAGCCCCGATACATGACGTTTGAATGCATCCCAACTCATGCGCTTCGAAGGGATATCGGACGGGCGATCAGGATCATTGCGCGATAGCCGCGCCTGTCCCTCCATACCGATATCGGAGTGCCACTCGACCTCCATGTTTGTCTCGTCCCACCTGATGCGCGCCTGAGCCTTCGTCGCAATGCGTATGTCTTGCGGGAAAACCTCGCGAACCTGATGTAGCGGAACCAGATGGGTCGGGTTCTTCGGATGCGTGGGTTGCAGCAAAATGGTAATGAATGCGCCTTCAGGCCCAAGCCAGATATCGTCGATGCGCCCGACGATGACCGGCGCGTTGACGCCTTCGTCCGGGAATAGCATCGCGCTGCCGACAGTTTTGTCGGCACGCATCTCTAGGTCGATAACCATGTCGCCCGACCATTGGGTGGCGCGAAAACTTCCATTCCACTGGCCGACCAGCGGCGGTGGTAGCTTTGACTTTTTTGCTTTTGTCATTGGACGTGCTGTTGTCGTTTTTGGAGCAGATCCGGTGGCTCCGGCTGTACCGGAAGAGAATCGTACTATGAACCGCAACAGCTATGGAGCTTGAACGGGCGCAGCCGATTTTTCACTCGTCGTCATCGTCTCCGTGATCCTGAGCCGGTGACCGGGGCGTTTCGCCATTGGGGTCCATGATCTTTCGCAGCCCAGGGAAGTACACATCGCACCGCTCGGTGATGGCGGCATGCCTCTTGGGGCAATCCGCAATCTCCGCGCCGAGGTCAGTCATCGGAAAGTCCTCGCCATACGAAGCGACCAGCCTCGCCAGCCTATATCGCCCGCGCCGTTCGCAGCGGGTACAGGCCACCTCAATATGACTCGCGCGGGTGGCTACCTCCCCGAGCGTTACGCTTCCTTTTGCCATTACGTCCCTTGTCGCTGTTCGCCAGTGATCATTCCTTGCGGCCCCATCCTAACGCAGCCGGTCGGCTGTAGCCCGCGAACTTGACCTTCAGCCAGTCGTTCGAGCGTCCGCGCTGGTAGGTGGAATCGAGCCGCTTTGCGACCATGCCTTCGAAGTCGAGGGCCTGCGCCTGTTCAAAGACCCAATCGCCCGCTGTAGCGATACCCGTCACGTAGACCAGCACCGATGTGTTCTCGAACGAATCGCGCAGTAGCTCCTTGCGGTCGACTAATGGACGGCTGCGCAGATCATGGTTGCCCGCAGCGAGCGCATCGAACACATACAGTCGTGCCGGGTGCTGTCGAAGTGCGGCGCGCACGCGCATCTCCACTGAAGTGCGCGCCCGCAATTGCAGGCGCTCGAAAGACGACTGGCCGGTTGGCTCGTCGACGGTCAGTTCCGCATCCCATACGAAGTCACCGGGCACCGAAGCAACCGCGTCCACGATGTCTGGGAACGATCGGTTCATGACGCTGCCGTTGCGCGATATCAGATCAACGCGTTCGCCTGCCTTGCGAGCGAGGCACCGATAACCGTCGTACTTGAGTTCGAATATCCAGCCCTCGCGCGAGAACGGTGCTCGCGTGAGTGTCGCGAGCATCAGGTCCCCGGCCTCGATCATGTCTTGGAGGCCCGCGCGCTGACATAAGCCAGCTTCGCCCATGCATAGGCATCGGGACCGACCTCGGTGGGGTTGCAGCCCGAGTACGCGCAGAAGTGATCGAAGTCATCCAGCGCCGTGTGGCCGAGATCGTTCGGCACCAGCGGATTGGCTTGCAGAAAGTCCGCCAGCATTTCTTCAGGCTTGCCGTAGCACATACGCGCCTCCGTTCGGTTTCGGCGGGCTGCGCGCACCCGAGGCTTTCGTCAGACGGCATCCCCGGGGAGCGATCAGGCCGCGCGTCAACAGCTTATCAGGGCCTCGCAAACGCGGCCGAAACCGTGGGACCACTCTAAGTGCGACCGCACGTCGCACAACTAGTGCCGCACCGGAGCTATCGTGGTCTTGTCGGCGGGGCAATGACGCACCGCACGGATTGTTGAGGAAACCTAGCAAATGATGACCGTTGGTGAATTGCGCGAAATGATCGAAGGCCTGGAGGACGGCGTTGAAGTCCGCCTCGCGCACCAGCCTTCTTATCCCTTTGAATACAGCATCGCTGACGCGGTGATCATCGGCGGCCCGCTCGGTGCGAATGACGAGGAAGAGAACGACGAACCTGTTGTCTACCTCGTCGAAGGCTCACAGATTGGATACCTGCCGGGTAACGTCAGCCGCACGATCGGCTGGCGCTGAAAGGAGGGACCATGACCGAATATCAGATCACTGTTTTTCAGCCCGGTGGCGGCGTGTATTTCCGCACCGAATGGCTGCAGGGCGACAAGGTAAAGGCAAGAGACATCGCCTGCGATCTTGGCGCGAAGTTTGGCACCGATGTGATCGAACTTATGTCGCGCAGTCTGAGCCGCGCCGGTTACGACTACGAGGTGCTGCTCGCCGCCGATGTCTGGCACGGCGGCAGCCTGTAAATGAACAGGAGGGATAGATGGATCGCTTTACGTTTGAACTGACGCTCAAGGGCGGCGCGGGTCGCCCGGTGAAGCGCCACATCACGATCGAGGCCGCAACGGTGTATCACGCGTGGCGGCGCATCGGCGGGCAACTCGTGAACACCCGCGAGGGCCGCGAGGTGATCGTTCAGGTGCGCCTGCTTGAGCAGGCCGACGACGACGCACCGCTGATCGCCAAGGTCGGGCGGCGCGCACGCCTGATCGGCTTCTGATGCGACGAGCGGTCGCGACTTCTGCGCGGGCGGCAGAGTGATCATGGTTCTGACGGCAGGAGGGCCTGCCGGGACGAACCAAGGAGCAAGACATGAAGTACGTGGCAAAACTTCGCGACGGTGGCGAGACCCGGTACGGGTACGGCGAGACGGATCACGCGGCGGTGCAGGATGCGGTCAGCGCCATGCCAGCCGCCCCGGGCAGCACGGCTTGGCTGGTGGTGTACACCGAGGACGCGGTCGGAACGGTCGACACGCGGTACGCGATGCCCTATTTCCGCTATTGCATTGAGACGGAGTGAGCAGGCGATGGAAACGGTAACGATCAGGATCACCGACACGAACGGGCGCGACAAGGGCGCGATGCCAGTCGGAATCGAGCGCCGCGCTGACGGCACGGTGTGGGTGGTGCATCACGCGGGCGAGCAATACGTTGCAAGCGGCAAGGCGGGCACGAACGTGAGGACGGGCAAGCCGGTCACCGAGTATCAGGCGCGAGGCGATGCGTTGCGCCTCTGGCTTGCGGACGATCTGAGCTTTGCGGACGAGGACTGAACATGACCGACGATCTTGAACCGCGCGCCGAGGTGCAGGCTTGGGAGCTTTGGAATCGCGACGGGTCTTTCTACATGACCGTGTGGTTTGAAAGCGAGGCCGACGCGCAGCGGCTGGCCGACCGGCTCGACGTGATGCTGGAGCCGGGTCCGGTGGGCGTAGTCCGCCCCGAGTAACACAGCGATTTTTTTACTGCCAATAGAGGGCAAACCATGAACACGATGATCGAACAAAGCGGCACCGAGTGGATTTTTCAACCGACGCGCCGCAAGCGTGAAACGGAAGCGCGCGAGATGCTCGCCGCCTATGTCGGGGCCGACGCCGAGACGCGCGACGGGTTGCGCGCCGGATGGATCGACCTGCTGATGTCGCGGCAGGTGTTCGCAGACGACGCGCACCGCGCCGAGCTGCTTGCCAAGCATGAAGCCTTCATGGGCAAGCTGGACGAGCAACTCGACGCGTATGTCGCGAACCCGGGCGACGGGGAACGCGACGGGCTGGTCAAGACATACCGCTCCTTCGTGCGCCGCCTCGTGCTGCCGCACCACTACGTTTAAGGAGCGGGCGATGAAGAAGACGACGCAATTTGCGCAGGTCGACGGCAAGGCCGACCTCACGACGAGCATGGCGATGGCGATCACAAGAATGAGCACCGACGCCATTCGTACCTTGCTCGAGGAATACATGTGGACGATCAGCAAAACCTGCTTTCACGACACGCAGTACGGTGAGGACCACCTGCGCTCGATCGCCTTGGTGCGCGAGCAGCTGGAGGTTTGGAAAATGATCGAGCCGCTGATGGTCGACCCCGAAGTCGACAAGGCATACGAAGCGGTCAGGGAGGCCACGGTGAAACTGTTCGTCAAGGTGCTGTGTAACGAGGAATACGCCTATATGGGCGCTGTGACGGAAACCATACCCGCGCTGCACAAGGCTCGCGATCGCAAGATGATCGCGCTCTGCAAACTGATCAAAACGCGTGGCAACGCAGGGAGCGCATCATGACCACGCCATTGCAGCCTTGCCGCTGCGCTGTTTGCGGTGAGGTCACCGGAAATGATCCGACCGTCGACGCTTGCCCATCCTGCCTGCTACTGATGCGACAGGAGCGGGAAACGGAGCCGCAACATAGCGCCGCCGTGCGCGAGTGGGGCCGCGAATTGATGTCGATGCAGCCTTCGCTTGAGGCCGCTGGCCTTACGCCCCTTCAGGCTTCTTCGGTGCTCAGTGGAATCAGGACGATCCTCACGGTGGATAACCTCGACTGGCATCTTCCACGCGTGCGTGGCTTTGGCCTCAACGTTGAACAGAATGGCGCGCTCATTACGTTGCTCGTGCATATCCGCGCGCTGCCGCAATTCGATCAGATGGTCAACGCGCGCCGTGCGGCGGACCTCGAAGCGAAGCGCAAAGGAGCGCAGCCATGACCATCGGCGCGCTGACACTGATCACGCTCGTGATCCTGTACTTCCTCCCCGCGCTGGTCGCCGGGCGGCGCAAGCACAAGGACTCGACCTCCATCGCCATCCTGAACGTTCTCTTCGGCTGGACGTTCATCGGGTGGGGCATCGCCCTGATCTGGGCATTCAAAAAGGACTGAACATGCCAACAAAAGAAGCGCAACATCTGCAGCCGGGGGACGTGCTATTGCACGCGGGCATCAGCCGCCACGTGGTGGTCACCGTGACGCCTGTCGGGAGGCCCGCAGGCCGGGTCGAGGTCAAGACCTACCAGCTAGGCAAGCCCGACAATGTAGCGGTCACGAACATGCCCGCGCAAACGCTCGTGGAGGTTGTTCTCCCATAGGCGCGCTAACATCGAATCAGGCCCGCCGCGAGCGGGCTTTTCTTCGTCATCCGAAAACGCGCAGCGTGGCCGGAATCCGGGCCACCGTGCCGCTGACGGGCCTTGCCGCTTGCAACCATCCCAGAGCCGTTGTGCCAGCCCGTTGTGGGAGCTAGAATTTGAACGTCCGCAAAGCAGGAGCCCTCGACGCGGACTAGGCACTTTGCCACCCGCTCCCATTCAGGTGCGGGCTTTTTTTTGCGCGGCCCGTTCAGGTTGCCGCCTCGCCTTCGGTGCTGGAAAGGTCCGCCTGCAGCCCACCGAGTTCGCGTAGCTCGATCACGCCTTCGTCCGAGGCCGTGAGCGCCGCTTCCTCCCCCGGCTGAAGGTGCGAATCGTTGACGGTATCGCCATCAATGATTACGCGAACCGGGGCCTCGCCTTCGTTGACCACAATCACTTTCATGATGCGCTCCTGTTGGTTAGAACTGCGATGGGGACCTTGCCGATCCCAGCAGCTATCGTAAACTTTGCTCGTCAGCTACAGGAGGGTCTTTTCATGACAACCGTCGCACACCCTTGGGATAACGAACCGGATGCGGACGCCTTCGAGGCGTCCGAACTTGTCTGCCTGATGCGTCGCGATCATAACGGCGTGTGGAACGGGTATGCAGGTGTTCCAAAGACGCACGCGCTCTACAGGCAGCGTCGCGACGTGATGATCATCGTGCCCGAGGCAATGGCGGGCCACGAACTGATCAGCACGCGCATCGCCGTGGCGGACCTGCATGGCGTGGTGCCACGCACGCTCGCCGCTGGTGCCGCCGCGCCGCTGTCGGTCGTGGTCGACGTCCACGGTGGCCTGTGGAGCACCGGCGTCATCGGCGAGGATCATCCTAACCTGTGGTTCTACGGTTTCATGTGCGGGCACGCGTGGGACTTTAAACCGCTCGATCCGATCACGGTGCAGGCGTACCAGACGATGGATGCGGAGCAGGCCGAGGCGCTCTACCGCACGCCCGCCGAGTACCGCAGCTATGACTACGCACGCGTGCAGACGGAAGCGCTGGCCATGCAGATCGCGGCGCTCGCTGACGTCGAGCTTGCGCAGGAGGTCGTATGAAGCTGCGTTTCCGTGACCTGAACCCGAAGGTGGTGGAGGCGGTCGCTGTCGCCTTCGCGGACATACCCGCGTTCGATGTGAAATGCGCGGACGTATTCGAGGGCGCGCCAGCCGATGCGATCGTGTCGCCCGCGAACTCGCACGGCTGGATGGACGGCGGGATCGATCTCGTCTACCGCGACCGCTTCGGGCTGGCCATCGAGACGAACCTGCAGGCGCTGATTGCGGGCCTGCCGACGAAGCTGCTCGCGGTGGGCGAGGCGATCATTCTCGACACGGGAGACGAGCAGATTCCCGCGATGATCGCCGCGCCGACGATGGAGGTGCCGAGCGTGGTGGCGCAGACCGATAACGCCTACCTCGCGTTCCGTGCGGTGCTGCGCGCCGTGCGGCACGTCAACTTCCAGAGTGTGATCTGCCCGGGCCTTGCCACCCTGACGGGCCGCATGGCCCCGCAGGAGAGCGCGCAGCAGATGCGCCGTGCGTGGGACGAGCTAATGGGCCTCGTGCCCGCGCATCCGACGCAGTAGCGCCATCACGGACGGTCCTTGGTGGCGGGCAGCGGTTGCGGCGCGCTTGCGGGCTTCGGTGCGCTGGCCGCGCTCGCGGCGCTCGCGGACCTTCCCGGCTTCGCTGTGCGGTTGATCGAGTTGGTCGTGTCAATCGACGAGTCCACTCTCGCGAAGCAGAAGAAGAGACACGCAGGCAACGGCGGGAACGTCGTGTTATGTCCCGCCCTGACAGAATCACCGGGCGGGTTCGTGCTGCTGCACCCAGCCATCCACAGGCCAGCGAGCGCCGCCATCGCGACGAGGGTGCTGAAGGGTCGCGTGCGCATGATCACTTCTTCATGAGAAACCACAGCGCGCAGCAGGCGGGCCGGTTATCGAACGCGGTGCTGTTGCCCGCGTTATAGATGCCAATGCCGGTGCCCGCGCCGTAGATACCGATGCCGGTGCCGCTGCCACCGATCCAGATGCCGGTGCCGTTGCCGTTGACATTGTTCTGCCCGCGCCCCGACGAATAACCGGTCGCCACCGGGCACTGCGCACCACCGTTATCCGCGCCCGCCTGCACCGAGCCGTAGTTCGGAATGCTGTGCGCGTGACCCGGATCGCCCACGCCGTGAGCGTGCGACGGATCAGAGATGCTGTGCGCATGCGACGGATCGTAGACGCCATGCGCGTGGGTCGGCAGATTGTTGGCATCGAGCACTCGCGAGTTTGCGCCTGCGCGTGCGCCGATCGCCAGTGAACCACCAGCGCCGCAAGGGAACGTGTCGATCATGTTCGGCGTGCCGTTCGCGCCGTCGCACTTCACATAGCCCGCAGGGATCGCGTTGCCGTCTCCGAACCACATGATGATCGTGCCAGTCGGCACCGCCCGCGTGATTGACGTCCTGACGTCAGCGAGGAAGTCATCGAGCGGGCCGAGGTCGACCCACGCATCGTTGGCGTTCGTGCGCCGCTTCAGACGCACGGCGGTCGTGTCGCCCCACATCATGCCGGGATAGGTCTCGGGCGGTTCGGTCGGCCCACAGTTGTCCCCGAGCACTGACAGCACGATCTGGTTGAGTTGCGTGCGCATGTCCAGACCGGACGGATGCGCAGGCACCTGATAGGAGGAAGGTTGCGTCATTGCTCGACTCCGTTCGCTATAACGCCTTGAGGCGCTTCGGTCCAATACGCCCGCGCATCGTCGCAAGCAGCGGCGAGTCGAAGCGGGTCAGTCTCGCGTAACCGAGACCATCAAGATCGGTATGCTCATAGCCATAGCCGCGCGCAATCCAGTCGCTGGTCTTGGCGATGCCCGCGCCCGTCGAATCCTGAAAGCGGATGCGGAAACCCTCTGCCGACTGCTGGTCGATCAGCCACTTGTCGCCCGTCTGCAAACCCTGCGCGACGATCGCGATCGCAGGCGTGTCCTTGAACGGCACGCTAAACGTGATCACCGTGCCCGCCGCGTCCACGGGCACGTTATTGCGGCTTTCGATGCGGTCGGGCACATCGACCGTCACGCCAAGGTCGATGATGCCGATGCCCTGCGTGTTGTCCTTCACGTGCAGCGCGCACATGAAGCGCGCCGCTCGGAATGTGAGGTCCGAGGCGACGAGCCGCACGTAGGGACTCCAGTCGTCGTCGACGGCGGTGGTGGGATCGGTGTTGGTCAGCGAGGCGAGCACCAGCGCGCCACCCTCGTCGATCTTGGTGCCGTCCACATCGAGCACGAGGTCCCAATCGGGCCACGTGTCCACATCGTTGAAGAAGTCATAGGCCGCACCCTCGACGTAGGACGTGCAGCGCACGGTGTACACCTTGCCGAGGTCGATCACATGGTCGAAGTAATACGCGCCGGTCGTCGACTTCGCATAGCCGTGCGCATCCTGCGACAGGTACAGCACGCCATTGCGCACTTCGGTGTAGACCTTCTCGCCCGCGAAGGTCGGGTCCTGTTCCATATCCTCGACGAGGTTGTAATCGCGCAGCGGCCCGGTCGTGCTGATCACATAGGCCGGGTTCGCGGAGTACTTCTCCGACGAGTTCATGAACTTGGCAAAGTAGGTGCCCTTCATGAGCGGCGCAAAGCCGTTCGTCGAGCCACCCGCGAAGCGCGCGATCTCGTTGGCTTCCTCCCACGAGACCTCGGTCGACAGGCGCGACGAGAAGCGGATCACCACCTGGCCGCCGACGATCACATCGAGCGAGCCGGACTGGACCCACTGCAGGTTCGCCGCGTCGTTATAGATATCGAGCTGGAAGCCGCGCACATCGTCGGGAGGCTGACTCAGGCCGAGCAGTTCAACAGTGACCGTCGCGGGCACGCTGCGGATGCCGAGCGCATTGATCGCCCACACGGTGAAGGTCCACGTGCCTTCCTGCGTCGGCTGGATATCGATGCTCGACATGAAGGCGTCGACATAGACGGGCGAGTCGCTCTCAAACTGGTAGGCCACCGCAAAGCGCACCGCGCCGATCGGCGCGAGCCATGAGAAGGTTGCGCGCGCGCCCACCACCACCGGGCTGATCTGATACTTCGACTCGGTGATGGTCAGTTCGGTGCAGGGGCCAATCGAGAATGGATCGATGATGCCGGTCGGCAGCGGTTCGAGCGTGAGGTCCGACTCGATCGCCGCGAACTTGTCGGGCCGGTAGGCGACGCCCTGAACCTCGACATTGCCGTCCTCGTCCTCGGTCACGCCGATGCAGCGCCACTGCTCATTGACCGCGTTCGTCGCGGAGATCGACCACACGCACATGCGGTTCGGCGCGAGCCGCAGCGGCTGCTGCAGCCTGATCTGGTCGGTGGTCACGCTGCCCGGGTTGAGCACCGTCGCACGCTGCAGCGAGCCATCGGGCAGCAGCACGCCGACGCTATAGACGATCTGCGCGTCGAACGCGAATGCCGCGTCAAGCTGCAGCCAGTCAATGTCGCCGTCGAGGATGCGCCCGCCCGAGCGATAGCCTGCGCGCGTCTCGTCAGCGGTGTAGAAGATATCGCCGGGGCGCGTGAAGGCCGCATTGATGCCCGTCTTGAAGGAGACCGTCTCCGAGAGCATCTGCTCGGTGAGCAGCATCCAGCGGCCCACGCGGTGCGCCTGCCCGCGCGAGGTGCAGCCGAGCGCCGTCACCGCGAGTTCGCGCATGCCCCACTGGTTGATCGCGTCGCGGTCCTCGACGTACTCGATCTCCTGCTGGCAGCGGTTTGCCCGGTTGTTCCACGTCACGAGCGCCACCGTGTGGCGCTGGTTTAGCGGCGTGCCCTGATAGACGAACATGCCGTCCACCACGTTGGCGGCGGTGTACTCCATCACCGGATCGGCAGGCATGTCGGCGCTGACCGTCAGCATGCCGCCCGACCAGAAGATCATGCCGTTAAAGATCGCGGCGATCTGCTGTAGCAGCGTGATCGCATCCTCGCGGGTCTGCAGATAGATGCTGCACGTGTAGCGCGGCTCGTAGCCGCCCATGCCATCGGGAACCTGCCCGTCGCAATACTGCGCGATCGTATAGAGCGTCCATTTGTCGATCATCGCGGGCGAGATATACCCGCCGAGACCGAAGCGCTCGGTGGTCGCGAGGTCGTAGAGAATCCACGCCGGGTTGTCACTCCACGCGATCTTGAAGGTGCCGTCCCATGTGCCGCTATAGGTGCGCGCGACGGGATCATAGTTCGTCGGCACCTGCACGCGGCGCATCTTGATATCGAACGACAGCTTCGGGATCTGGCGGAACGTCGAGGCATCGATCTGCACGCCGACGATCGCGGAGTACGGATACATCAGGTTCGAATCGACGATCTCGGTCATCGTCTCCCACTGGAAGGCGTTGGCGAGGTACTGCGTGGTCGAGTCGGGCGTGAGGCGCCTCACGCGGATATCGTAGGTGCCGCCGACCGTGCCGAAGCGCGCGAGGTTGAGGCGATAGCTGCGCTGGTAGCGGCTCGACGTCTTGCCGGTGACCGTATCCAGAAAGACCTGCTGGAAGCCGCCGCCGTTCTTCTGCACGTCGAGCGCCAGTTGCACGGTCACGCCCGTCACGTCCCCCGTTGTCGTGTCGGTGTTCGACAGCGCCGGGAAGCCAAGCGTCACGCGCACCGCGTTCAGGTTCGGGTTCGTCACGCTGCGGATCACAGGCGCATCGACCGTCACCGTGACGCCCACGCTCGATTCGGACTCCGTTGCGGAAAAGCCGCTGATCGGTGCCTGCGAGGCGGTGCCATAGCGCCACTCGATCCCGGCACCGACGAAGTTCCACGAGCCGTCCGGGTTCGCGAGCGGCGTGTCGTCGACATAGATACCCTGCGCATCGCCCACAATGCCGTCGACCTCGCCCTCGCAGATCAGGTTGATCACGCGGGCATACTGCGTGGAGCGCAGCGAGTCGGGTGCCTCGACGGGCGAGCGGGAAGCACCACCGCCGCCCTTGCCACCGCCGCCGCCAGCACCAGTGATGGGTACGAGGTCGCGTTTGCCCATCAGGACACCACGATCTCGTTATTGGTCGAGAAGCCCACGCTGATGATCGCGGAGCCGACCAGCAGCCGGCCATAGCCTAGTGGCACCGGGCCGCCTTGTCCCATCGTGTTGACCGCACCATCGAACGCAAGCGACGGCTCGTTGTCGGCCTTCTCGGGCGTGGCCGTGCCCTTCGGACGCGGAGCCAGCAGTTGCGCAACACCGGAGAGCGCGAGCGACACGCCGAGGCTGATCATCGCGGTGCCGACCACCGGTACGAACACGCCGACCACCGCGATCGCCGCGCCCGCGATGATCTTTCCCCACGCGCCCGCACCCTGCACGAGCGGCACCACCTTGAGCACGCCCTTCACGAGCGGATAGTGCAGGTCGGCCTCGTTGTAGTCCTGATGCTCGCCGCGCACGACGAAGTGGCGCGTGGCGTGCTCGCGGAAATAGACGCGCAGCCCGGGAAGCTGCGTCATCAGCGCGTGCAGCGCCTCGCGCGGGCTGCGCACCGAGAGCGTCCATTCGCGTCCGAAGCGGCGACGCAGGTCGCCATAGAAACGAACCGTCAGCATCACGCTTCCTCCATGAGGTCGAGCATCGAGCGATGCCGCAGCACGGCGCTGGTGCGGCGCTGGTAGAACTCCTGCAGGACCTCGCGGCGCGATAGCTGGTCGACGAGGTGGTGGAGGATCACATTGCCGCCCACATACACCGCCATGTGGTTGTCGCGCTTCGCGCGGATTCGCATGAGCAGCAGGTCGTGCGCGTGTAGCGCGCCGAGCGCCGCCGCATCGAGCGGGCCTTCATGCACGACGACGAAGCCCTCCTGGCCGAAGTTTTCGCGATACAGGTCGGGGCCGTCCTCGCGATCCCACCAGCCGTACTGCCTCGGATAGTCGTTGAGCGTGATGCCGAGTTCGACGGCATACCAGTCGCGCACGATGCCGTAGCAGTCATGCACGCCATGCACGAACGTGCGGCCCGGGAAAGGTGCCAGAAATGGCACCGGCTGGTTGACCGTGAAGGTGCCGAGCGGATGGTTGACGATGATCCACGGCAGGCCCGTCTGCGCCATCGACGCGCGATCGGCATCGGTGGGCGTGGGCGGTGTGAAAACGTGCGAGTGCGCATACGCGACGATCTCGCCCGCGTCCTCGGCGTGCGCTGCGTCGGCGGGATCGATCGTGAACTGGTCGGCCTCGTGCGCGAGGTTGCGGCACGGCATGTATTTCAGCGCGCCATCGGGCCTGCGCACGACAAGGCCGCAGCACTCGCGCGGAGCCTGCGCGTCCGCGTGAAGCTGGATCAACGGCAGCACCGCAGTGAAGTCGGGCGTCGGCGTGTTCATCCCGTATCTCCTCACCGATAGGCCGATGCGCCCGGGAACGCACCGAACGGAAGCCACCCCGCCGCGCCGAAGCGCATCTTGCAGGACGCGAGCCGCTTGCCGCATTGATCCCTGTTCGGATCGGCGGTCGGGATGTCGTTGATGTCGGCCACCGGCCCGCCCGCGTAGCCGCAGCCGTCGCCGCGATAGCGCCACGGACACGAGTTGCGGATGATCTGGCGGCGGGGCAGTTGCACGCCCTGCACGTCGAAGGCGACCGCGAGTTCGAACTCGACGGTCTGCGGGTCCTCGTGGGTCTTCTGGTTGACGAAGAACAGGTCGTCGGGGAAGGCCGCGTGCGGGTCCGCGTCGGGATTCACACCGCCCGGGAAGTTGACCGCATCGAGATAGCGCAGCAGCGTGCGCCTGCGGATCACCTTCGCGCCGACGATATCGCCATACAGACGGCACAGCGCGCTGATGATGCCCGTCACGTTCGACACCGCGAGCCTCGGGCGCGGCAGCGTGCCTTGCCCCTTGATCTCGAAGCCGGTCGCGGTGACGGGATAGCGCTGGTACGTGACGCCCTGCCACACCACGTCGCTGCCGAGCGCGTTGGTGCCGGGATGGAAGTAGACGGTCTGAGCGCCGAAGCGCGACAGGTCGAGCACGTATAGCTCGATCACCGCGCCCGGGTTGAGCGACTGCGCGACCCCAGCGATCGTGCTCATACATGCACCTGCTGGAACTTGGCATTGACGTTCATCGTGCGCTCGCCGTCGACGAGCATGTCGCCATAGGTCCACGACCACGAAGGACAGATCACGTCGAGCGTGGTGGCGGTGCGGGGCGGCGTCCAGTTGAACACGTCCACGCCGTTGCGCGCGGAGAGGAACGCGAGCACGGCCTCGGCCTTCGAGGCGGTGAGGTTGGTCAGCCCCACGCTCCACATCTGGTCCTGCGTGTTGATGCCTGCGGGACGGCGCTGCGCATAGCCGTCACCGAACTGCGCGATGCGCACGCGCGGCTCGACATCGGCCTGCGCGGTGCTCACGCACCAGTCGAAGATCAGGCCGCTGGCCTTGGGGCCGGTGCGCTTCCAGCGCGCAAGCCACTCGTCGAAGGTGGTCGTAATCATGCGAGCAGCCCTCCCGACCGTTTCTCGTTGGCGATGACCTGCTTGACGATCATGGCGATGCGCTTGGCGAGTTCGACTGCTCTCGCGCCGTCGCCATCGGTGGTCACGGCCCCCGAGTCGGAGTTGACGTTGATGACGATGGAGGTGCCGCCCGCCCCGGGGTCGCCGGTCGTGATGCGCCCGGGCACGTTCGGCGTGAAGTACTCGCCGCGCAGCGGCGTCTCGTTGACGCGATAGGTCGTGCCCGCCGAGACCGGGCCACCCGCCATGCGGCGTTCGAAGAACGAAGCGAGCGCGCCCGTCCAGCCGCTGTTATTGATGCTGCCGACAAGCGGTTCGAACACGTTTTTGTAGACGAGCAGTTTCGCGATGTCCTTGAGCATCGCGGTCACCATCTCGGAGAAGCTGACGCTCGCGTCCTTGGTCGAAAAGATGAAGTCCACCAGCGCGTCGCTCGACTTTTTGCCGAAGCCTTCGACCGCCTGTTGCAGCGACTTCAGCTGCTCCTTCATCGGATCGGTCTTGTCGATCGCCTCCTGCAGCTTCTTCGCCTGCAGTTCCTGTGCGGCGGCAAGCTGCTCGGTCGACAGGAACCCGGCCTGCTGCGCGGCGACGAGGTCGGTCATCGTGCGCACGTACTCGCGCGTCGGATCGAGCGCATCGAGCGTGCTGTCGGCCAGCGTGCGCAGCCCTTCGACACGCGCGATCTCGGCCTTGTCAGCGTCGTCGCGAACCTTCTGCAGATCTTCTTCGGCCTGCTTCGCGGCTTCGTTGGCGGCAGTCAGATCGAGCGTGGCCTGCTTGAGGTCGGTCAGGTTGCGCTGCTGCTCGGTAGTGAACTTCGCGAACTTCGGATCGGTGAGAAGCATGAGCATCTCGTCGCCGTTCGCCTGCGCGGCGCGGTACTGGTCCTGCAACGACCTGAGCATGTTCCCGTACTCGTCGACCTCCTTCTTCGCGCTCTTCGCGGCCTTTGCGTTCGCATCGAGGTTCGCGGTGAACTGCACAACGGGCCGCGAGTCGATCGACCGGTATGCATCGGCCTGGGCCTTCGCAGCCTTCTCGGATTCGGAGGCCGACTTGCCGATGCGCACCTGCGCGTCATGCACCTTCGTGAGATCGTCGCGCGCCGTGTTCCACGCGTCCGAGACGATCTTCGCGGCGTTCTTCATGCCCTCGAAGGACGCCTCCTGATTGAGCGCCTGCCCGACTGCGGAGGCGAGCTTCGCGAACGCGGAGAGCGTGCCCGTCAGACCGATGATCACCTGCATGGCGATCTTCGCGGTGCCGACGATCCCGTCGAGCACGCCATTCCATACGGTGCCCTCGGTCGCGGCTTCCTTGAGGATTTTCACGACCTCGGAGATCGCGGGCTGCATCTCCGTTGCCATCACAGCGGCGGCACCTTTGCCGAGGTTGCTGATGCGCGTGAGGTCGTCGTTCAGATCACCCATCGCCTGCGCGGTCGTGCTCGACACGATGAGGCCCATATCCTCGGCCTCTTTGCGCATCGCCTCGATGCCTTCCTTGCCTCCGTTGAGCAACGGGATCAATGCCTGACCCTGCTTGCCGAACAGTTGCGTCGCCACCGCGGCCTTCTCGGCTCCGTCCGCGAACTTCGGAAAGACGCCTGCGATTTCTTCGAACGCCTTGCCCGGGTCCATCTTGCGCAACTCGTCTGCGTTCAGGCCGAGCGCCTTGAATGCGGCGGCGCTATCGCTCAACGGATCGCGCGCTTCGAGAAGCGACTTGTTTAGCCCCTTGAACGCGGTCGACAGATCGTCGAGCGACACGCCCGCGAACTCACCGGCGTAGGACAGCGCGGAGAGTTCAGCCGTGCTGGTGCCGATGCGCTGTGCCAGCTTGCCGAGCGCGTCCATCTCGTCGATGGATTGCTTCACCTTGTCTGCGAAGCCACGCGCGAAGCTCATGGCGAACTGCGCGCCCTGTAGCACAGCGATGCCTGCCACCGAGTTCGATATGCCCTTGAGCGAGGATGTGATCGTGTCGTTCGCCTTCGCCATGTCCTGACGCAAGTGCGCCACGTCAGCGGCAAGCTCGAAGATCAGCGAACCAGCGGATGCCATTGCCTTACCTCCACGCTGCTATTTCATCCTCGACGGCGAGCACCTCGGCGTCATCGCCCGGTACGTTGCCCCATCCGAAGAGAACGTTCGCCCACATGAAAAGCTCGTCCGAATCCATGCGCGCTTCAACTTCCCCGGCCGTCATGTGCAGGTGCGAGGCCACCGCAAAGACGAGGCGCGTTACCGGGTCGGTCAGTCTTTTTTTGCATCGGCGGGCTTGTGACCACAGAGCAGCACCGTCGCGTCGACCAGCTTGCGCAGGTCGGGCAGTACATGCGCGGGCAGGCCCGCGATCGCGGACGGCGTGAAGCGCTCGCCGTTCGGGCCGCGCGCCATCTCGCACAGCAGGTCGTAGCCGAAGTCCTCGGGCCGGTCGTCGGTGAGCTTCTGCGATAGCTCGCGGAAGCGCCGCACGTTCATCGCGCGCAGCGTGACCGCGCCGAAGGAGTCCGTCTCCACCACCGTCTCCTTCGGCTGCACGACGAAGAGCTTCTCGCGCTGCGTAGCTGGTAGCCGATCGTTCATGGCATGCCCCTTATGCAGCAGTCGGCACGACAGGCGCAGCCGCTGCGACCGGCGAGCCTGCCACGCCAGCGATCGTCGGCGCAACCGACACGGTGAAGCTGCCCGCCGCCGCATACGTGTGGGGTGCGGTGAGGTCCGACACTCGCTCGGAAGCGCCACCGTCACCCCAATCGACGTCGAAGAAGTCGGCCTCGCCATTCGTCTCGTCGAGCGTGAGCGTGACCGCGAGCGGCGCAACACCCGCGAGCGGCGCAACGTCGACCGTCAGCGCATAGGGCGGGGCCGAGACCACGGCGGTCGTCTGCGCCTTGAACGGTGCCGTGAGCGACCCGGCGACTGTGGCGATCACGGACGGCGTGAAACTGCCTGCCTTGATGTAGGTGTGGGAGATCACCTTGGTCGTCGCCTGCTCGACGGAGCCGCCGTCCTTCCAGTCGATCGCATACTTGCTCGCAGCGCCGCCTGCCTCGTTGAGCGTGAGCGTCACGTCGAGCGGCGTCTGACCTGTGACTGGCGCGAGCACCGGGATCAGCACATAGTTATCGGTCGTCTGCCCGGGCGGCATCGTGAGCACATCGGGGCCGGTGATCTTCAGCGTGGCCGAACCCTGCACGGCCTGATCGACGCCACCCGACTCGTTGACCGACTGCACGATCACCGGCAGCGTGCGCGTGGCCTTGTTCCGGTAGACGATCTCGAACATGCGCGTCCTGCCATCCTTCTGCGCGTCGCGAAGCTCCTGATAGTCCGGGTCGGTGGGATCGATGAAGAAGTCGAACGTCAGCGTGCCGGGGTCACCGAAGCCCACCAGCGAAGTCTTTTCATCGTCGCAGAGCGTCGTCGTGTCGATATCTGCGGCGGCGTTCTGGTTGATCTGATAGGACACCGCACAGACGTCGATGTACGAGCGCAGCAGCCATGCCGCGTTCGCACCGAAGGTCTCGGTCTCGGCGCTCGTGTCGCTGTTGGCGAGTTCGGCGGTCTTCGAATCGAGGTTGATGTTCTGCACGACCCACGACTTCAGATCGATGCTCGACCATCCGCTGCCGATGATGAAGATCGCCGCGCCGCTGCGCAGCTTCGTCGCGTCATCGAACTGCACGACGCAAGGTTTGGACTTCGAGCCACCTCTGAGCAGGCCCGTCGCAGCGGCGGGCGCATCAAGGTTCTCCAGATACATGCGCGTTTTCTGCGCGCTGATTGCCTTCTTCATGTCTGCACCTCGTCGTCAAGCTGCCAAGTTGAAAGGACCACACTCACGCGGTGGATGCGCGTGTCCTGCTCGTACATGTCCTGCCGGTTCTCGATGATCGGATCGCCTTCGCAAGCATCGACCAGCGCGCCGATCGCATCGATTACGCCCAGCGCGTCACGCTGCGTCTTTGCATACGAGTCCACGCGGTAACTCATCTGCGCGGCGTGGGCGCTGCCGCACATCGTGTTGCGCGGCATGCCCGAGGTGAGCGCATAGATCACATACGGCTCGGACGTGCCCTGCGGTGCGAGCGTCTTGAACACGCGACCGGGCAGCGCCTGATCGAGCAGCGCGAAGAGTTCGTCGCCGGTCACGATGTCATGCCTCCCGGCGAGCGGTAGACCACACCGTTCTCCTTGCACCACTTCGCCATGCGCTTCATGAGCGTGTCGTTGAAGCGTTTGATCGACTCGCCCGCCTTCGCATCGGCGGCGGGCTTGAGGAAAGGGTAGGCGGGCATCTTCGAGGTGCCGAACTCGAGGAACCGGCCATAGAACGCATCGTCGCCGTGCGGCTTGATGACGCCTGCCTTGACCATCCGGTCCTTCGTCTTTCCCTTCCTGATCTTCACGTCCACGCGGGCGGCGAGGCCCGTCTTGCGGGTGCGACCGCGCACCAACGACTCTGCGAGCGTGTGCGTGAATCGCGCCGAGTTGCCGAAGTTGGCGACCACGTTCTGCTTCGCCTGATCCATGATCGGTTTCGCTCCACCCATGAGCGCGCCATAGAGCATCTTTCGCGACACCTCGTCGGGCAGCGTCTTGAGGAACTGCTCGACCTCCTTGAGGCCCTTGACCTCCAGATCGATCTTCACGGTTGACCTCCCTCGGTGATCACGCCATCGGCGCACATCAGATGCACCTCGGACATCGACTGGTACTGCAGAAGCACCGACTGGATTTCGTACACCGTCTCGCGCACCAGCACGTCGCCCTTCATCAAGCGGAACAGCACGCGCATGGCCGAGGTGAGGTCGTCGCGCCAGCGCACGCGGATGCGCGTGGTCACGCCCGCACGGAACTCGGCGGATGCGAGGTACTCCATGCCCTTCAATGTCTCGATCGCGGCCCACACCACCGGGTCCACCGGCAAGTCCTCCCATGCGTCGACCAGCGGCTCGCCCGAGGCCGGGTCGACCCTGACCACAGGCCGCTGGATCGTGATGCGCTGGTTCAGCGGACCAGCCTTGATGCCGCTTTGCCTGATCATGAGAGCGCCGGGTCGCGAAGCGGATACAGGATCGAGACGATCGGCGCGGGCAGATAACCCGCCTGCCATGACGATGCGTCCGCGATATCAGGATCACGAATGAACATGCCCGCCAGCAGGACGATCGCCTGCACGACATTGGCGGGTGCGGGGTCCGACTCCGAGTACGGCGCGGGCCGCTTGAGATACGCGTAGACGGAAGCCGTCGCACCAGCGAGCGCGAGTTCAATGTCGGCTTCCATCGCCGTGCCGTCGACGCGCATCCACTTCTTCGCGTCGTCGATCGAGACGATTTCGTATGCGGGCGTGCTCATGCGTGCTCTCCTTGAGAAAGGCGAGCGTCCTTGCCATCGCGCCCGCGCTTGACGGCGAGCGTCCACGGCTTCACCGCGTCGTCGGTGTGCTCGTCGGGCTTCGCACCTGTTGCCGCGTTGCAATGCCAGAGCGAGCCGCCGAAGGTGACCACGTCGCCCGCGTCATAGCGGCGTCCGTACTCGTACACACCGCAATAGATCAGCACCGGCAGCGCGCAGCGGAATGTCTGCACCGCACAGGTGGAGCGCGTGATGCTGATCACAAAGCCACGCTCTTCGGCCTCGATCGCGATACCGTCCACTCCATCCACAATGCAGGCCCAGCCACGCTCGCCATCGGTGTTCGTGAAGGCACGCCACAATCCGCCCCGGTGACTGGCGAGCGTGCCGCGCCCATAGACCTTGCCAAAGTCGATCGCGGGCAGCACATCGAGGTCGGACGCATCGCGCCCATCGATGCCGTCGCGACCGTCCTTGCCATCAATGCCGTCGCGTCCGTCGCGTCCGTCCCGGCCATCCTTGGCATCCACACCATCGTGACCGTTCTCGCCGTCGCCGCCGTGCGTGCCGTCGATCCCGTTGATGCCGTCCTTGCCGTCGACGCCATCGCGACCGGCATCGCCGTCCTTGCCATCACGACCATCGATGCCATCCTTGCCATCGATGCCGCGTTCGGGCTGGCGTTCTTCGAGGGCCTTCACGCGAGCGGTGATCGTGTCGACCAGCCCGTTGGCGTAATCCATGACGGAAGGCAGCAGGCCGCGCACGAGTGCGGCGATATCGTCTCTGGTCAGCATGGCTCGCGCACTCCTGAACGTTTTGCTTCGGCAATGGCGTCGGCCATCAGCCGCTGCGCTTCACGCTCGATGGTCAATGCATCGAGGCCCTTGCCCTCTGGAGCCTGCGTCGCGTTCAGATCGGCAGGAGGACCGGCAGCAGGTTCGGCGGAAGGATCATCGGGCGCGGGCGTGGGCGTCGGCGCGGGCTTCGAGAAGGGCTCGTTTGCATCGCGCTCGGCCAGTGCCGCCAGCGAGTAGTTCTGCTGCTGCAGGTATGGCGTCGCGCCACCCTTGACCGGCTTGAGGTTGATCTTTCTGCGCGCCTCGTTCGGTGCAACGATGCCGCCGCCGACGCCTTCGGTCAGCGTCTTGATCAGCGCTGCTGTATCCATGCGCAGCAGGCCGTCGAGGTCGAGTTCGGTGCGATAGTCCTTCGGCAGCGTCAGCCCTTCATCGAGACACAGTTCCAGCGACTCGATCAACGCCTGCAGGCACTGCGAGTAGTAGTTCTGCGACAGCGCCTCGATGTTGTTATAAGTGGGCGCGGTGCCCACACCGACCATGTATTGGGGCACATGAAACACCGAGCAGACGATCTCGGCAGTCATCTTCTGCTGCTCGATCAGCTGCGCATCGACCGCGTTCATCGTGAGGGCCTCGTACTTCAGACCGTCACCGAGCACCGCGAGCCGACCGCGATTCACACCACCGAAGTTCTCTTCCCACTTGTCCTTGAGGCGCTTCGCGGTTTCATCGCTGATCGCACCGGGCGCGACGAGGATGCCGCCCGGTTGCGCACCGTTCTCGAAAAACGACGCGCTGTTGTTCTGGATCGCGAGGCCCTGCCGTGCCGCGAGTGCGCAGGCGAAAAGCGGCGAGGTCCCCACCAGCGGATGGAACAGGCAGTTCATCCGGTCATGGATGATCTCGCTGGCGGGCACCGCGATATCGTCGTCGGGGATGCCTGCGAGCTTGTCGCTGTTCAGCCGGTAATAGACCGAGCCATCGTCGGCCACCAGCACCGTCACGCGTGAAGGATCGAGCACGTACAGCGCGATCACGACGCCACGCTGGTCGCGCTCCTTGAGCACATACGCGTTGCCGCGCGTGAGCTTCGACATGATCCAGTTCTCGATGAACTGGATGTGCGTCTGGTAAGTGTTCGGCTTCTGCAGCACCGGCGAGAACGCGGGCGACTGCGCCTTGCTCCAGATATCGGAGGGGTCGCGCTGCATGAGGTTGATCTGCAGCTTGCCAATGTCCGCGCTGATCAGCGTCACACACGCATAGACCGCGTAATAGGCGAGCGTCGTCTCGGGCGCGAGTTCACGGTTCTGCTGCCACGCGCCCGAGAAGGGTTCGCGGACGATCAACGGCCACCAGCCACCGTTGCCGCCCCATGCGCTGACCGGCGACGCGTGTTGCGCGACAGCGGCGCGCGGCGCGGCCCGCGTGATCTGAAGGCCGAAGATGCGCATGTCATTCCTCCGTCGCGTCGTCTTCGGCACGCACGTCGCGGCGGCGATAACGGCCCTTGCGCGGCTTGCCTTCATCGGCCTGCGGAGTGTCGGGCTGCTCGGGTGTCATGTCGCGTTTTTTCACCGGCTTTGCGGGTGGCGGCGACTGCGGCGCCGGCTTGGCCCGTTTGACCGCCGCGAGCAGCTTCACATCGCGATCGGCCACGTCAAACTCGTCTCCCGGCCTGCGCGACTTCCCGGCATAGGTGAAGCTCTTTGTCGCGATCATCTTCATGGTGGTGCGCTCCTTATGAAAACGGGCGGACCCGCGAAGGGTCCACCCACGTCAGCACATGAAGCGCATCAGGCACCGCCGCCATCATCGACGGGCGGCGCACCATAGTTGGCACCACGGATGTACGCGCACGCGAGGGCGCGACGGGCCTTCCAGTTGATGAAGCGCTCGGCACGCAGCGCGACCATGTTCTGTTGCCAGAGCGACACGAGGCCGGTGCCGTTGCCGTTCGGCGCGCTGTCCATCTGCAGGGACGCTTCGCGCGAGGCATCGAGCGTCACGCCACCGTCATCGGCCAGCAGGACCTCCTTCGGCTGGACGAGGATGATGCGCGTCATGTCGGTCGCGTCCTTCGGCACGTTCGTCGAGCAGACAACAGGCAGGCCGAAGAACGTGCCGCCGTTCATGTCGATGCCGGGGAACTCGGGCTGGCCGAGCGCGTTCTGCATCATGCCGATGGTCAGCGCCATCACCGGGTCCATGATCCAGTAGGCACCCGCGACCGAGACGTTGTTCGCGGTGAAGGCCGAGAACAGCGCGCGGATATCGTTGCGCAATGCGTCGGCATCGGTGCCCGAGGCTTCGATATACGTCGCCTGATGCGTGATCGATTCCGGCGACACGTCCTTGACCTCGGCCTTGTCGGGATCGATGAAGTCGTGGTCGATAAGCTGCGTGATGGTGTCGATCAGGTCCTGCCGCACGATCGGCTCTGCCGAAGGATTCGAGAACCGCACAAGCTCGTCGGTCAGTACGACGATCCCCGCGACCTTCGCGAAGCCGAGGCGCATCGTTTCGAAGCCGAGCGCGCTCACCGGCTTGGCCTTGCCTTCACCGACCCACTGCGCGGACGAGGCCGAGGTTTGCGCGGGCATGGCGACGTTGAACGGCACGCGGCGGAAGCCGTTGATCCGACCGATGATCGTGGCAGGCCGCAGCAGCGCGATGAACTCCTCGGTCATGTTCTGATAGTCGACCAGCGGTGCGGCCCACGCCGGATCGGTCGTGGTGCCAGCGGCGACGGCAGCGCGCAGCACGCTCTCGACCTCGGGTGTCGAGTCGTGCCAGCTTTTGGCGATCTCGACCGCCTGCATCAGATTGCCCTGCGAGCGCGCCAGTGCGATCGCGTACCGCGTGAAGGCGGTGCCTTTGGGCAGGTTGCCGCGAATCGTGATGATCGGATTCGGGCCAGCACCGACCGAGCGCGTCACGCTGGAGCGTTGCGGGTTGTCGCCATTGACGGGCGTGGCGCTCTTCACGACATGCGCCTCGATGGTCTTCAGGCGGCGCAGGTGGCCATCGATCGACTCGATGTCCTTTTCGAGCGTGTCGAACTCTTCCTGCTGCGCGGCGTCGAGCGTCGCGCCGTCTGCGGCTGCGGTGTCCATGATCTCGGCCATCCGCGCGCACGATGCCGCGCGTCTTGCTTCGAACGCGGCGATCTGTTCTGCAATAGTGGGCTTCATTGCTGGTTCTCCCGATGGATCGTCTGGATGACGAACGCTTTCGATGCGCGGGCGCGCGCGGGTTGACTCAGGCGCACGACATGGCCACCACCGATACCGAGCGCGGCGCGGGTGGTCGTATCGATTGACTTGATGGTTTGAATCGTTGCTTCGCTATTCGCGGGGATCGTGACGAGCGACAGTTCGAGCCACTCCCATTCGAGGAAGTGCATGCCACCGTCATCCATGAAGGCGTACTCGATAGGCCGGAAGCCGATCGAGACGGCGCGCACGAGTTGCGCCTTGACGCTCTGCCATGCTTCGTCGAGGCGCTCCTTGAGCGTGCCGGGTTCGTCGATGATCGCGATGGATGCGCGAAACGGGATGCCGTCTGCAGTCGCCGTGGCGAACTCGACCTGGCCCACAGGCGCTCGCGCGTCGTGTTGCCAGAGCAGCGGCATGGGCGTCCTGAACTTCGCGCCGAGCGGTTCGACGATATCGCCATAGCGATCGGGCGTCGGTGTCGAGGCAATGCCCTCGATCACGCGGGCAGCATCATCCGCGCTGCGAACGGTGAGCAGCGAGTAAGCACGTTCCATGATCGGCGTCCTTAGAGGAAGTACATCTGGTATTCGGGTTCGCGCTCGGCGCTCTTGTTGAGCGCGAGGCCCACGGCCATCGTGAGAGCCACGAGTCCGTCGATACGTCCGATCGCCTTGCGTTTGCGGAAGATGCGGTTCTCCTTCGCATCCGCCTCGACAACAGCGTTCGACACGTTCCATCGCAGGCAGGGGTTGAACACCACGCGCAGCCTGCCTTCGAAGATCAGCTGCTCGACCAGTTCGATCGAGCGCGGCATCCACAGGCCCGACTCGGACGAGCGCCCGAAGCCCTGACCGTGTGTCACGAACGGCAGCACCACGCCCTCGGCATCGCACTCGCGTTCGAAATCCTTCAGCCGGTACGGGTCGCAGGCAATGCCCTCGATCTCCATCTCGGCATCGAGCGCGGCGAGCGTGCGTGCGACCTCGCGGTACGCCACCGAGCGACCCTCGGTGGCATGGATGAAGCCCGCGCGATCCCACACGTCATAACTGACCTTGTCGTGGTTGCCGCGCTCGATCATCGTTTCACCGGGCGTCCAGAAGTCGACAAACGCGTCGACCGTCTCGTCCTCGTTGACCGCAACGAACGCGGCAGCGGTGAGGTCGCGGGTGCCCGACAGGTCGAGACCACCCGAGACCTTTTTGCCCTTGAACGAGGCGCGCAGGTCGAGCCTCGCCGCTTCGGCCCGCCGCATCAGTTCGTGCGCACCGGCATCGCCGCGCAGCACGTCGCCCGACTCGGGCGGGCGTCCCACTTCGCAGGCGAACCACAGCGGCCCTTCGATCCACGGATCTTCAGCGTCGACCCACTGGCAGAAGTTGAGGCGCCTCACGGTCGAGGCGAGCGACGGCATGCCGCGCGCCTGATGCACCTGCTCGCGCAGGTAGTCGGGCTTGATCGTCTGCCCGAGCGACGGGTTGGCCTTGCTCCAGCAGTCCTCGCTCTCGAAGGGGTCGTCGTCCTCGTCGAGCGAGCAAACGAAGGCGAAGAAGGCGTCGTCGGCCAGCACACCGCTGGCGATGCGGGTCGCGTACTCGTGCTGCTCGTAGCAGACCGAGGTGCGATCGAAGCCCGAGTTCGTGATCATGAAAATCAGCGGCTGGCGGCGACCCTTCTTACCCGCGCGCATGATGTTGATGACGGTGCCATTGCGGTGCTCGTGGATTTCATCGATCAGGCCGCAATGCGGGCGCGGCCCGCTCTGACCACTCTCGTCGCTGGCGATCGGACGGAAGAACGAGCCGCTCCTGCGATGGCTGATGTTCCACACGCGATCGTCGCGGCCCTGCATGCTGGTGGCTTCGCGCAGCTTCGGTGAAAGTTGCACCATCGCCACCGCGTCGCGGAACAGCACCATTGCCTGATCGCGACGCGTTGCCGCCGCATAGACCTCGGCGCGCTGCTCGGCGTCGGCCAGCATCATGTAAAGCCCGATGCCTGCCGCGAGCGGCGACTTCCCACAGCCCTTGCCGCCTTCGACGTATGCCTCACGGAAGCGCCGCGAGCCGTCGGCGCGTAGCCAGCCGAACAGCGAGCCGACGATGAACTTCTGCCAGTCGAGCAGGTGAAACGGTGCGCCTTCGAAGTCGCCGCCGTTCAGGCACAGCACCTCGGGGAAGAAGTCGATCACGCGCTGCGCGACTGCCGGGTTCCATGTGAAACCTCGCGCGCTCGCATTCACGAGGTCGTCGAGGTGCCGCTTGCAGGCATTGCGCACATCGGGACCGGCCACGATTTTCCCGCTTGCCACATCGCGCGCGTACTGCGTCGCCGGATCAGAAGCCGTACTTCTGCCGGACGTCGCGCTGCTTGCCATCACCTTCTCCGGGCTTGCCCGCCTCGATGCCAGCACGCGCAGCGGGCGTCATGCCGAACTCGGTGCAGAAACGCACCATGATCAGCATCGCCTTGTTCGCGGTGCCGACCAGCGGGTTCTGGATCGCGTTGCCGTTGGTGGTCTTGATCATCAGGCCACCAGTGAGCATGTCGCGCTCGGCCATCTTGGCGAGCGCCCGCTCGGCCAGCACCCACCGCTCGTATGCCATGCAGTAGGCGGCGAGCGCCGCGCGATCGATGCGCGTGAGCAGCCCGAGATCGAATAGCTCACGTGCCATGCGCCGCCACTCCGTTTTTCCGATCGCGCCGAGATGGGCGGGCGGTGTCGGCATCGCCTTTTCGGGCTTTGCCTCCCGCTTGTTTGCGCGGGACGGACGCAGCGTCCCTTGCACCAGCTTCAGTTCCGTTGGAAGCGGTGGTCGTGTCCTTGCCATTGCTGACCTCGATGCCTGCGGCCTGTGCGGCCTGCGCGAAAGTGAGTCCGTCGCGCTCGCGGACTGCCTGCTGCCGCGTCGCGACCTGCCAGCGCTGGATCGCCACGTCGCAGTAGGCGGGATTGAGTTCGATGGCGTGGCACGTGCGGCCCACCGATTCGGCGGCGACGATCGTCGTGCCCGAACCGGAGAACGGTTCGTAGACGGCCTGCCCGGGAGAGGTGTGGTTTTCGATCGGACGGCGCATGGCCTCGACGGGCTTTTGCGTTGAGTGGCCCGACTCGCTCCTGCGGTGCTCGATCTGCCAGAGCGTCGATTGCGATCGGTCGCCCGTCCAGCCAGCCGTCTTGCCTTCGCGCACCGCGTACCAGCACGGCTCGTGCTGCCAGTGGTAGTGCCCACGCGAGACGACGAACGTGTGCTTCGCCCAGATGATCTGGCTGCGGATGCCGAACCCGCAGGCGCGCAATGAACCCGCCACCACGTCCGCGTAGATGCCCGCGTGCCACACGTAGGCAACGTCGCCCGCGAAGTGCTGCCAAGCCTCGCGCCAGTCGGCGCGCGTGTCGTTGAGCACCTTGCCCGTCGAGCGCGTGCCATGCGTGCCGCGCCGCTCGCCTTCGACCATCACGACGCGGTTCCGCCAGTCGGCGTCGTAGTCCACGCCATATGGCGGATCGGTGATCATCAGCGAAGGCCGCACGCCCGCCAGCGCCACCGCCGCCACTTCGGCCTTGGTCGAGTCGCCGCAGGCCAGCCGGTGCCCGCCGAGCACCCACACGTCACCTTCGACGGTGACGGCCTGCTCGGGCACTGGCGGGATATCGTCCTCGTCGTCCCGACCGCGCGCACCGCGCAACAGCCGGTCCATGTCGAGTTCGCTGAAACCCGCCAGCCCGATCGCGAAGCCGTCGAGCGTGAGCGCTTCGAGTTCGGAGATGAGCAGCGCGTTGTCCCATCCCGCGTTCTCCGCGAGCCGGTTGTCCGCAAGCACGTAGGCGCGTATCTGCTGCGCGCTCCAGCCGCGCGCAACGATCACCGGCACCGCCTCATAACCGAGGCGCTTCGCCACCTCGACCCGTCCGTGACCCGCGATGATCGTCCCGTCCTCGGCTACGAGAACCGGGATCGTGAACCCCCACTCCCGCATCGAATCGGCAAGCTGCGCGAGCTGTGCCTCGCTGTGCGTGCGCGCGTTCTTCGCGTAGGCGTTCAGCGCCGCCACAGGCCGCTGCTCGATGGCGTCAGCCCACATAGCCGACCTCCGGTTTGTGTTGGCACGTGCGCCCGCACGTCACGCGACGCGGGCGTTTGCCGGCCTGTGACGCCCCCCCGATCGAGATGTGGCGCGTTGAAAAAAGAGGAGGCCACGGGGTGACGGAAAGTGTTGCGAAAAATTCACACAATCCCCCCCGAGGGGCGTCCCCGGCGAGCCGCGCGCGCGACGGCATGAAGGTCAGCGCGACCACGGATGCTCCGGGTCGGTGGGCATGCCATTGGCGTCGCACCCGCGAGGGCGCGCGCCGTTCTCCTTCGCGGTCTTGCGGGCGTGACAGTCGTGGCAGAGGGACTGGAGGTTCGTGTCGGCGTCGGTGCCGCCGTCCTCCAGCCGGATGATGTGATCCACTTCGGTTGCCTCGGTGACATGTCCACGGCGCAGGCACTCCGCACAAAGCGGGTGGTGCCGTAGCTGACGCGCACGGATGACCCTCCACCGGCTCCCGACTGTGCGAGGCGTGGCTGCGGACATGATCGTGGGGGACGAAGGAAAGAGGGCTGTGGGCCAAAACAAAAGGCCCCGACAGTTTCCTGACGGGGCCTTGCGTTTTTGCTGGACGCAATGCGGCAGCGCTTTGGATTAAACACCAAAACTTCTAGCCTAGCAATCCACGCATGAAACAGTGATCTTGTGCGTGATGTACTTGTGTTGTGCGTTGTGTGTCGATATCATGCACAAATCTAAACGATCATGGAGAGGGATCAAATGGCTTTTCGGGCAGACGAATCGGCGCGGGCCGGACTTGCAAGCGTGATGGATTACCTTGTTCCGCGCCCGCAGTACCTCGGCGAAGAGGAACGGGCACGGAGTCGAGAGGCCCTGCATGATCTTTCCGTGACGCTCGGACCCGTTGTTGATGCGTATCCGAGCTGGCATCCATTGGTCCGAAACTACGAACGCAGAAGCTATCCGACCACAACTCCCAGCATGGAATACGGTTACAAGGGTCTCGACCACACGAGGTATTTCGTTAATGGCTTCATCACCTGTCCGTACAACGATGGGCAGGAGGTCTTGGACTCGGTGCAGGCGTTTCCGTACCATCCGGCTGCATCCGTCACTGCAGAGCGGCTGGACGTCAAGCTCTATAACCCTGAATGCACGCCGATATTGGTCAAGTGCGATTGGTTCCAGCCGCTCAACAGTGATGGCACGATCCCTTTGCGGGTCGCGATGCCCATGCTTTTGGAAATGGAGCTTCCCTGCGTCTGGGACGCGCAGGTCGCGGAAACATGGGAGTCGATGCGTTCATACTTTATCGGGCGTCCGCACGGCAGCAGGTCATCCTTGTTCATCAATCAGGAAACTGGACAAGCTATGAAAAAAATCTGGGAAGCGTTGATCTATACGGGCATGTTCGGCCCGATCAAAGTGTGACCTTCATCGCCTGAAGATCTGTCTTAGGGAGTAGACCGCGCGAGACGAGCGACGGGGCGAGCGTCGCCTTCGCGCGGGCATAGTCGGCTTCCTGCGTTGCTGGCCATCGCGGATTCACCCACACGGTCGTGCCCGCATAAAGGTTGCGCACAGCGGTTGAAACGGCAATGCGCAGACGCAGATCGAGTGCCATTACCAACGGGTCGACAGACCGTCCGACGCTTTCGCGCAGGCGCAGTTCGACTTCTTCGTTGAGGTCGTCGACGTCCATCCATTGCCTGCTGCTTTGAAATGCCTCACCGAATCCCGCATCAGGCGGATAGCCACGCACAGGTTCGTATCCAAGTTGCCACTCGTGCCAGTCGAGCAGCAGCCGATCAATACCGTCCATGAAGCTCCTCTTCGTGTTGCGCGATCCATGCGAGCGCATCGGCATGCGCTTCACGCCAGCGCCGTGTCGGATGCTCTCCAACGTCGACGCCATCGCGATATGCGTGACCGATACGTGACCGAAGTCTAGCGGGCAGCGCGAACCAGTGCGTGCGGCATCCCCACATCGAGGCCGACACGTTGCGCTCGCAACCGGGCCAGAGGCAACGGTGGGTCATGAGACCTCCGGGTGTTGAAGCGTCGGGTCGGCGGGCGGCGAGCCGACGAGCGCGACGCGGGCAAGGCGCGCGATGTTCGGCAGGCTGTTGGCAGTGGTGCTACCTTCCGCGATGTCTGCGATCAGCGCGAGTACTTCGCGCAAGCGATCGTTCTCATGCGAGACGCGCAGGTGCGCAGACAGGGCATGCCGTGTGAGGTGCTGGCGGTTCATGGTGTGCAATTTGAAAACGAGCTTGCGATAGCCGCATCAGAAGCGGGGTCGGCAGAAGTGGGAATAAAATGGCTATCCCGGCAAAACCTGAACGGTGAGCGGCAATGCCTGATCAACGTGAATCGACAGCCATACCCGCTGTCATCGCCACTGGCACCCCGAAGGAAGTCGACGCCTTTCTGCTGGCATGTCTTTGCCACGAGGAATTCCCGCAGCCGTCCGTTGCGGACGTGTACGAGTGGATCGCCTGTCTGACGGAGCGTCATGGCGAGTTCCATTCGCACATCTCGACCTGCCACTACTGGCTGTATTTCCAGCACGCCAAACGTGCGGGGATCTCGCCCGATGGGCAGGCTTTCCCACCGCGTCCCGACAAACCGGACTGCGAGTCGTGAGCTAAAAGTTTTCAGTTGATGGCTGTTCATAGCGCAAGCAGTTCGAAAGGGTCGATATTGCTGTCGAGCGCAAGCGTAAGCTGCTGCGCGTGAAGCGGTTCGACGATGATGTGGGCGCGCGGATTCGCGCGATCGATGCCATGCAGGAAAACCTGCTGGCGAAACTGGCGATCGTTGCGCACCACACCACGATGCACGAGCACACGCTTTTCGCCGGTGCCGCGCTTCACCCACTCGTAGCGGTCCTGCAGGCAATCCATGAGCACGGACAGATCAAGGTCGGGCCGCTCGGTCGCGTACCAGACGCGCACGGCGATGCGGCATGGACCTTCGAGGCGCTGTCGGGCCTTCGGCGGAATCTGCTTGAGGCACGTCTTCTCGTAATCGCGCGCAGCGTCGCTTTTGATCGACATGGGCCGCGTCTGCAGTTCGCCTGTCGACTTGTTCCGCACCTTGCGCGCGACGATCTCGCGGCTGTTCGCCTTCGAGGCCGGCTGTCCGAGGATCGTGAACTCGATTCGCATGGCTGTGGTCCTCATTCGTCGTCGCTGCCGGGTTCGCGCGTGTGCCGCATCGTGCCGTGCGTGATCTGCCACTGTTCGATCGCGGCCTTCGCGCACGCAAGCTGGTGCAGCGTCACGTGCTCGCCGCGTTGAGCACGGTCGATCAGCCGCTGCGCCCAGGCGACGCCACTGCCGCGCTCGACCGGACGCACGAGCGATTGCGCGACTTCGCGCACCTTCACGAGTTGTTCGCGCGCCTGCTCGGGTGGCGTGCGGTTCGCCTCGTTGGTGAGCGCGAGCGTGTTCTGCCGGTGCATCGCAGGCGACGGTTCGCATAGCGCGATGAACTCGGGCAGCGTCGGCGGGTGCTTGGCGTGATAGAGCCGGGAGACGCCACGCTGGATCGCCTCGCGCGACAGGCCGCGCAAACCCTCGGTCCACGTGACCTGCATCTCGCTCACGTCGACGCCTTCCCACATGTCGAGGAACCTCGCACCGTAGACGTTCATCATTTTTCGCCAGAGCCACGCACCGCGCGTCTCAGTGCTTGGTGTCGACAACATGGGCATCCTCCGGTGGCAGATCGATCGTCGAATCGTCCTGCGCACCCGGTACAAAGCCGAACGCTGCGGCGGTCTTGCGACGGCGTTCCTGCCGCGAGACGGGACCGTCATTGCGCACCGGCAGCGGCGGGTTTGAGTCGTAGGCCATGAACTGCTCGATGTGCTGCTCGTCGCGCAGGATCAGTTCGATCGAGTTGAACGCTCTGCCGCGATCGTTCATGCCCATGTGCCACGCGTCCTTCGAGCAGCCACGGATCGCCCTGCACAGGTCGGCAGGCGTGTGCTGCCGGAGCGCGGAGAGGATCAGCCGCCTGCGCTTGTCGCTCAGACTCGAGCGCGGCGAGCACATGCGCTCCTGCCAGTAGACGAAAATTTTCGTCACCTCGTCGCCGTGACCGTTCGCGCGGTCGATCTCAGATCGACAGAGTGCGTTAGCACTCTTGCTTTTAGGTTTACTCCTTTCCTTTCCTTTCCTTTCCAGACGTGAGTGCTCCGTGAGTGGTGTGTGATTTTCCTCGACCTTGCCGTTTTGAGTAGACACGCGTGATTCCCGCTCTGCCTTGTCCAGCATGGCGTTGACGGCTTTCATGTACTGCTCAATGAGTGTTTTTTCAGGCTGCGGATATTGCGGCTTTGAAGGCCGGTTGATCACCTGATGTTTCGTGAACGTCGGGATGTGCAAAAAGCGCTGTCCATCGGCGCTTGAGTACTCCATGAGCAATCCCTGTGCAATCAGTGTAGTGATCAGCGATTCGACGTCGATACCGGAGTCATGCATGCTCGGGAACACCTGCATCTTGAGCTTCTCGGGGTCACGAGGCAGGTTGCCATGATCGTCCGCGAAGCTCCATGTGCCGATGAAAAGCAGGCGTGCCGCGTGGATGCAACGACAGACCTGCGGGTTGGTCCAGTACTCCGGTTTGATGGTGCGGATACGCGGCATGGCAGTCGAGCCTCATTCACGGTCGCACGGCAAGGGCCGCACGATCGTCAGGTTGCGCGCCATCCTCTCGCGCTCCTGATCGACGACGAACGATTCGAACAGGCCACGCTCCAGACCGTGCGAATGGCCCGGGTCGTTGATCGTATGGCAGTGGCCGGTGTCGCTCACATGCGCGACGTGCAGCCCTTCACGAAAACGGCGCTCGACATACTCGACAAGCTGCGGCGCGTCCTCGCGCACGAGGCGTGCTGCCGCGAGCCATTGCACGAGGTCCTTGGCGGGCGGCACGCTGATCTTGATGGTCACCTTCACATCGTCATTCATCGCTGTCTCCTTTGATCTTGATGGCGCTTGCCCACGAACCCTGATAGAAGTCGGTGCGCATGCGGCGCACGAATTTCATGATGGCCTCCGTTCTCGGGAGGTCGAGCGGACGCGTCTTGGGCACGCGTTTTTTTGCGCGGCTGATCGCGCGTTCGAATGCTGCGGTCTGTTCGGCATGAGGCAGCGCGAAGATGCGGCGACGCTTGACCGCACCGAGATCACGCGCGGCATGTGCATCGCGCAGCGACACGCGCTCGTCACTGATGGCCTGCAACAGATCGGCGTCGAAGATGCCCTGCACGCGTTGGTACGTGCGCGACGAGATCCCGCAGGCTTGCAGGAAGGGCTCGCGCCCGCGCTGGGTGCGCAGCTGGTTCGTGAGGCCGTTGTCGTATCGCTCCAGCCACTGGGGCCGTTGCATGATCTGATGCACGAGGCTCGCTGCCAGCACCGCGCGTTGTGGCGTGGTGAGCTTGCGCTGCTCGCGCGCCATCTCCGCGATGAACGTCGCGGGGTGCCCGTCGAACTCGGGATTGAACAGACGGCATGGACATGTCAGGCCGAGACGCACGGCCTCACGCACGCGTGCGCGCCCATCGACAATGTCGCTGCCGATCAGCACGACCGGCATCACGATCTTGCGATTGCGCGCAGCCGACACGCCCGCACTCGCGGGCACGAACACGCAGAGGGGATGCTCCTTGAGCGATCGCAACTCCGCGCCCTCGACGAAGAAGATATCCTTATCCACTTGCAAGTCCTCGTTAATCGCTTCTCTCGCCGGGGTTAGAAACTTCTCCGGTTTCAATTGCAAAGCCTTCGTGATACTTTTGGCCGGTCCTCTTTACCGGATTAATCGATTCGGCAAAGCCTGATAGCACCGGAGTTAGCATCTCCGGTGTTTTTTTCAGGGCGAACGGACGCAACAAAGCCCACGCCAGTACTAATCGCGGCACTCAATGCTGTAATTGGAGTCGTTAGTCAGGCCCCCTCAGTCCCGGGCCTTGGGGATGCAACGGCGCGTGCTCCTTACGCGCTCTCCCGCTCCTGCTGTAGCTCCGATGACTCTCCCGCCTCATTGAGCAGTAACGCTCGAAGCACCTGCCAGCCCTCATAGCCGGGACAGAGGTCATAGACGGAGACCTTGCCGTCGACCGCCGCAGCCACGAACGGCGCGACCTCGATGGGCACAGCGCCGTCGCGGTTGATCCAGTTGTCGATGCGCTGCGAACTGATCGGTGCCCGCACCCCTCGATAGCCGGTCTCGGCAATACGGCGCGCAAGCTCCCGCCGCGACCCGCCGCAGAGTGCGATCGCAGTGTTCAGCGCGCGCAGCGCCGGGGTGTCCTTGCCTGCCATGCCTGCCTCCTTCTGTCGTTCAGAAAGTGGGACGTCCGAAGAGTGTAGACCTGTGGTCTGCGGATTGCCAACACCGGCAAATCAAGTCTGGGCGCGGCTTGGGCGCGGATTGCTGTCTTCGCCTTATGTGACAGGGATTCCGCCTTTCAAAAAAATATCATGCGCCGTGAGTGAGGCCCGCGCCGTCGACGATGCCCCGGTCTCCCTACCGGATGCGACGGAGTCCTAGGTGTTTTCCCGCTTAGGGTTTGACGTGGTTTTGGGCGCGGTTCGGGCGCGCTCGGGGCGCGGGTCTTGGGCGCGGTCGGGGCGCGGATTGAGGTCCAAGTCATGTCAGTCAAGGATGCTTCGTTTCAGATATTTGCACATTATGGCCATCTGAATTGCGAGTTAATAAGGCGATTAATTCCGCATTGCGTGCCGGTTTAGCCACTTGCGGTGGGATCGGTAATGAACAACGCTAAAGACCAATCCCGATTCAATCGGGAAAAGGCTAAAGAAAATGCAATCGCCATTGAAGTTCTCAAATATCCCCGGCATTACGTTCGACCTCGATACCGACGAGGACGGCGCGGTGCGCGTGATGGTCTGCGGTTCTGACTACGACGCGGTGCTTGCGAGCGCGCTGGACGTGAAGAACGTGCTGCCCGTCGAGCAGTGCCCCGAGGTGGGCAAGGTCCGGCAGGACGTGAGCAACGGAAGCTGGTGCGCGTGCGTGCGCACGCGGAGGACCTCATGAATGCGACACCCGTCGAGGTCGTCGCGGACTCCGACGCGGTGGAAGTGCTCGGCCTGCACTGCCGCATCACGAACCGGCTGCGCGCGGCAAGCATCTTTTGCGTGGGCGATCTGTGCCGAACCACCGCGCGTGACCTGATGAAGCTGCCCGGGTTCGGTACGAAGTCACTGCACGAGGTGGAGGCCGCGTTGCAACGCGCAGGCCGCTCGCTGCGAGCCGAAGAGCAGCGCTCATGACCTGCTATCGCTTCACGAGCCGCAGCCCCATGAGCTATCGCGCGGTGTTGCGCACGATCCCGAAAACGCTGCACCGGCAATGGTGGTCGATGCGCTGGCAGTACAGCGAACCGCGCGTCGCAATCTCACGCCTGAGTGGCGTGAGGCCCCATCTGACACATCCCACCTCGGGAACAGTAAAGGAGTCCGTTATGAATGCGCGTGAGGAATGGCTCACCGATCGCAAGCGCGGCATCGGCGGCAGCGATGCGGCGGCGGCGCTCGGTCAGTCGCGGCACAAGACCGCGTTCCAGCTTTATCAGGAAAAGCTCGGCCTGATCCCCGGTGACATGCTCGTTGCGCCCGACGCGGTCGAACGCATGGAGTTCGGGCAGGCAATCGAAGCGGTGATCGCGGATATGTACGCCAAGCGTTATGGCGTCAAGTTGCGTCGGCATAACAAGCTGGCGCAGCACGCGAAGCTGCCGTGGATGCTCGGCTCCTACGACCGCACGGTCGACGGCAAACGCGAAGGCGTCGAATGCAAAAACGTCGACTCGCTCTCGTACCGCTTCGGTGAATGGGGCGACGAGCACTCCGATCAGGTGCCGACCGAGTACCTCATGCAGTGCCACCACTACCTCGCGGTGTCGGGCTATGAGGTATGGCACCTCGCCGCCTGCGTCGGTGGCAATTCGCTCAAGGTCTATCACATCGAGCGCGATCCCGAGATGATCGATCTTGTCGAATCGGGCGAAGGTGATTTCTGGAAGCACATCGAAAAAAAGGAACCGCCATCGCTCGACTACACCCACGCGAGCGCCATCGGTCTGCTGAAAAAGATGTACCCCGGCACGAGCGGAGAAACGGTCAAGCTGCCGCCCGAGGCCGAGGCGCTGCACTATGCGCGTCTCGACTTCTCCGAGCAGCGCGACCTGATGGAGAAAGGCGCGGACGCTGCCAAGGCCAGGATCATGCACCTGATGGGCGACGCCTCGGTCGGCCTCCTGCCGAACGGCGGTGGCTATACGCGAAAGGTGATCAAGCGTGACGGCTACTCCGTCGATCCGGCCTCGTATGTCGACTTCCGCTTTTCCGCGCGCAAGGGAGAGAAGTCATGACCGACGACGAACGCGTGCTGCTCGACTTCCTCCGATACGACGACGGGCAGTACGGCGAGTGCCAAGGTGCTGCGCTCGACTCGCTGATCGAGCAGGGCCTCGTGCGCGTGCTCGGCCCGCAGACCGAGACGCAAAACAGCTTCATCGCAAAGGGACGTGGCCTCATGTACCGCGCCGTCACTATCACGGACGCTGGCCGTGCGGTGCTCAACCAAGGAGATGCTCAATGAACGATCTTGTCGAGTCGCCGTTCGGCGCGCGCAAGGAGGTCGCAGAAACGGCTGGGGCGCGTCAGGACCAGAGCCGCGAACTCGCGGACATGCAGGTGATGGCGCTGATGGCACGGCAGTTCCCGCGCGATCCTGTCAAGGCAATGGACCGCATCCTGAACGCCTTCACGCGGCCCGCGCTCGCGGAGAAAAGCCAGTACCAGTTCTCGCGCGGCGGCACCGACATTCGCGGCCCGAGCATCAAGGCGATGGAGGCGATCGCCGCCGAGTGGGAAAACATCGACGCGGCATGGCGTGAGCGCTCTCGCGGCATCGACGGGCGCGGTATCGCGTACTCCGAGGTCGAGGCCGTGGCCGTCGACATGCAGAGCCGCACGCGCAAGCGTATCGCCTTCATCGTGCCGCACTGGCGCGATACCAAGCAGGGTGGCTACGCGCTGCGCGACGAGCGCGATATCTACGAGCTGTGCGCGAACATGGCGCAGCGTCGCGTGCGCGCGTGTCTGGAAGCCGTGATCCCCGGCGATGTGATCGATGCGGCGATGGCGCAGGCCGATGCCACGCTCAAGGCGAAGGCCGATACCAGCCCCGAGGCGATGGACAAGATGCTCGAAGCGTTCGCGCCGTTCGGCGTCACGAAGGAGCACATCGAGAAGCGTATCCAGCGCAGGCTCGATGCGATCACGCCCGCGCAGGTGGTCAGTCTGAAGCGCGTCTATGCGTCGCTGCGCGACGACATGAGCACGCCCGACGAGTGGTTCGACATGAGCGAGGCCGCTGGCGAAGCCGCTGGTGAGGGTGCGCCGCCACCCGCCAGTAGCAAGGGCACCGCTGCCGCGAAGGAGCGCATCAAGGCCGGGGCAAAGGGCAAAGGTGCTGCGGCCTCAAAAGCGGCGGCAAAAACAGACACGGCTGGCAAGGCCGATCCGAAGCCGGATGCCGCTGGCAAGAGCGCCGCGCCGGTCGTCACCTACGCCGAGGTGGCTGATGCGCTGAACGCGGCGACGAGCGCCGATGCTGCCAGCGAGGCAGCAGATCTGATCAAGCACATCAAAGACCAGCAGCAGCGCACCGAACTCGAGAGTCTGTACCACGCGCGCATGGCCGAGTTCGATGAGGGACAGTCATGAAGACGATCGCGGATCGCTGGACCGACTTCGAGGCGCGTGTGGTCGCACCCGATGCGCCGCCGCTGCAACGCGACGAGATGCGCCTCGCGTTCTATGCGGGCTTCAAGTCGATGCTCGACGTGAATTTCGAACTGGCCGGACTCGATGAACTGTCCGCCGTGTTCCTGCTTGAGAGGTTTCACATCGAGGCGCGTCGGTTCGGTGCGTCTCTTGATCAGAGGAGAAGCTGATGATCGCCCTTGAGAAGCATCCGGTGAAGATCCTGCACCTGAACGTCAGGACCGAACAGCATGGCGACGTGGAACGCACCGCCGTCGATATCAAACTCGGCTTCGATGTGCCGAACACCTACCTCGAATCGCTCGGCCCGGGCCTGCGCGAGTCGCTGTACGAGATCGATCCGGGCGCGGACCCGTCGCTGCTCGACGATGCCGATCACCTCACGCACGTGCGGTTCCCGCAACTCGGCAAGCAGAAGTGGGCGGGCGAATGGGATGCGGTCGGCCTGCACTTGCATCTTGGCAACGGGCGCGGCAAGGGCGACCTGCTGTTCGTCGAGTCGACGCTCGGCAAGTTTATCTTCATCGCGAAGGAAGGCGGTACGTGCTCGTGCGAGGCGCGCGCGCAGGTGCTGCCCACGCCCGACGAGACCGCAAAGCTCGTCGGCCTGCTCAAGCGGCAGGTGCCTGCAACGATCGATATGTCGAACGCGGTCAACTCAGACGAGGACGAGGACGATGAATAGCACGCGCCCGATGCCGCCGCTGGCGAGAGCGCTCTTCGGGCTGCTCCTGCTCGCGTCGTTCGGCCTGACGCTGCTGCTGATCGTTGGCACGTTTGCAGGCGTTGTCGCCATCGTGCGCTGGCTGATCACCGTATTCGCAGTCTGTCCCATTTAAAGGAGGTCCGTCATGAAACTGACGACAACCATGCTCGGCACACTTGACCGGCAGGACGTGTTCGATATCGTCGCTTGGAACCTGCTGCGGCAGAACGCGCGCGCGACCGCCTTCGACCGCGTGAAGTGTCTGTACCGCGCACCGGACGGCAAGCGGTGCGCGATCGGCTGGCTGATCCCCGATGACGTCTACTCGAAGGCGCTGGAGTTCTTCGGCGTGCGCGATATCGCCGCGCGCCTGATCGAGACGGACTACGGCGCGAAGTTCGCTCGCTTCCTGTACATCCACATGCCGCTGCTGCGCGACCTGCAGGAGATGCACGACGCGAACCTGCCCGTCGAGTGGCCCGTCGCGTTGCGCACGATCGCACGGCGTCACCGGCTGAACACGACCGTCATCACGCACTGCGAGCGCCAGCTTGGTTTTGTGACGCGCTCGCAGCCCGAGCATGTGCGGCCCGTTGCGCCCGCGTATCTGCTCGACTTCCCGAAGCTGCTCGCGCCCGTCAACACTGGAGTGGATCATGGCCGCGAGGAACGCAAAGCGCCGCGAGAAGTTTGCTGTGCCTGAACCCGTCAGCGACGCGCAGGGCATGGCCGTCGACGAGTGGGTGCCGAACTACGGTCGGCAGTGTGAGGTATGCGGCGAGACGCCATGCGTGAGCGGCGTGCGTGACGGGAAGGTGGTCTATGACGGATCGATGTGCGGTGCCTGTACGTGGGGTGAGGACGCGTGCCTCGACCCCGCGAACTGGTGAGGCGATGATTGTGTTCCGCCCACCTCGTACACGCTGCCGCTGCTGCGGTCAGCCATTCAGCGACGCCAATGTCTACAGCGAGGCGGGCTGGATCGAGACGCGCATCAGCGGGCTGTGCGAGGTGTGCTTCGACACGATCGCGGACCTGATTGCAGGGGATGCGGACGATGACGAACGAAACGAAAGCGATGGGACCGATCGCTGAACTGGACCTTTCGGGCGCGCACCCCCTCGTGCTGATCGACGGCGAGGTGCTCGAAGGCGTGTCGCGTGCGGTGCTTGAAGTTGAATCAGGCGAGGTGCCGGTGCTGGTGCTGCGGCTCGTGCGCTTCGATGTCAAAGGTGGCGAGTTGCCGAGCGTGATGCCGTGGCGGCACCGGGCGAAAGGAGACTAGCGATGGCAAGCTCGATGTTCTATCTCGCCGCGCAATTTGATGGGCGCGTCGTGCTGACGCTGGATGAAGCGTGCGAAGCAATCGGTATCGCCACCAAGACCGGCTATAACCAGATCTCGATGGGCACCTTTCCGTTGCCGCATCGCAAGCAGGGAAAGCGGGTGCTGATCGACGTGCGCGACGTCGCGGAATATCTCGACCGCGAGCGCGCAACGGCCCGCGAAGCCTTCGAGCGCACACATTGAACAAAAAAACGGGGTGCCAGTCTCCCGGCACCCCGTTTCTCCCCCGTGATATCCTACGCGGCCTGTTCGCTCTGGTCTTGGAGCAACTTCAGGCGTTTGAACTGCTCGTGTACGGCTGCGGGTTTAACCTGCGTATAGCGCGCGAGTTGCTTCCAGTCCTTGTGGCCGCTGATCAGCGCCACCTGTGCAATCTGCATCCCCATGTCGAAAAGGCGGCTGATGCCTTCATGCCGCATATCGTGAAAGCGCAGGTCTTCGATTTTCAGCGCGGTGCAGGCACGCGGGAAGATGGAAGAGAAGCTTTTATGGTTGTAAGGAAAGATGCGCGGCTCGCCCGCGACCTTCGGCTGGCGCAGGATGACCTCCATCGCATCGGGCAGCAGTGGCACCACTTGATTGTTGCCTATCTTCTTCTTCGGGTCCTTGCGGTCGCGCACCAAAATAGTGCAGTTCTTTTCGTCAAGGTCATCCCACGCGAGCCGGGTAATTTCAGATGCCCGCATGGCGCTGGCCACGGCGAAGTCGATAATGTCGGGCATCGGAATTTTCTGGCGGCTCTTGGCAGCGAACCATGCCTTGATGCGCTTCAGTTCGGGAAGGGTCGGGCGGCGGTCGCGCTCGTTGCTTTTGCCGACGAGTTCCGCGTCATTGAGTCGCGCCCGCGCCTCGGGCACCGGATTGGTTACGGGCAAGTGCAAAATGCTCCGACCCGTTTTGTAGACGGTGCCAAGGGTCGAGATGTCGAGCGCAACCGTAACCGGCCCCGCACCTTCGTTGGCACGGTCCCGCGCGAAGGCGAGTACGCCGTCCGCCGTCAGGCGAGCGGCGTTCCGGTCCCCGAGCAGGCGTTTGAGGTTGGCAAGCGCGCCCATTGTCGAGCGCCCGATAGCGGGCGACTCGACCTCCGAGCCAGCCTTGCGAGCTTTCAGTTTGGTTCGGTGGCGCGCCTCACGGTGTTCGACGAAGCGGTTGATAAGGCCCTCGACCGTCAGCTTGTGCCCGTCCTTGTCGACCGGCTCGAAGTTGCCTTCGTCCATCGCGATTTCGACGTCTCGTGCCCACTTGCGGCTTTCCTTTTCAGTAAGGAAACTACGCACTTGTGGGGGGTACTCCTTGCGGCGAATTTCGGCACGCCACTTGCCGTTGACTTTCCGTATCGAGGCCATTGTTGGTCCAGTCCACTTTTCCGTATTCGGGGGGTGGCCCGTCGCATTTTCCCGTCGCACTTGGAAGGTGATGTTGGGAAAAACCGGGAAAAAACGGGGGCCGTCGCAGCAATTATAGTCGCACTGGTTGGTCCAGTCGAATCAGCCGAAAGGCCCGCCAGATAAGGATTTTAGGCAAGTTATGACCGCACGAAAAGTAAGCGTTGCACCTATGATGGACTGGACGGATCGTCACTGCCGTTCATTTCATCGGGCCATTTCGCGCCATACGTGGCTGTATACCGAGATGGTCACGACCGGCGCGCTGATTCACGGCGATGTCGCGCGCCATCTCGCGTTCACCGCGGATGAGGCGCCTGTCGCATTGCAACTGGGCGGCAGCGAACCCGACGACCTCGCGCATTCGGCGCGATTGGGCGAGCAGTGGGGCTATGACGAAATCAATCTGAACTGCGGCTGTCCGTCGGAGCGTGTGCAGCGCGGCGCGTTCGGCGCGTGTCTGATGAACGAGCCGCAACTGGTCGCCGACTGCGTGAAGGCGATGCGTGACGCGGTGTCGGTGCCCGTTACGGTCAAGCATCGGATCGGTGTCGATACCGTCGAGAACTACGAGTTCGTGCGCGACTTCGTCGGGACGATTGCCGACGCGGGTTGCCGCGTGTTTATCGTGCATGCGCGCAACGCGATTCTGAAAGGCCTGAGCCCGAAGGAGAATCGCGAGATTCCGCCGCTGAAGTACGAATACGCGTATCGGCTGAAGCGCGACTTTCCGGATCTCGAGATCATCATCAACGGCGGTATCAAGACGCTCGACGAAGTCGCGTCGCATCTGCAACACGTCGACGGCGTGATGCTCGGGCGCGAGGCTTATCACAATCCTTACGTGCTGGCGGGTGTCGATGCGCGCTTCTACGGTTCGACCGAAGCGGCGCCGACGCGCGACGAAGTCGAGGCCAGGCTGATCGACTACTGTGCGGCGGAGCTCGCGCGCGGCACGTATCCGGGTGCGATCACGCGTCATGCGCTCGGTCTGTATCGCGGTGTGGCCGGCGCGCGCGGCTGGCGTCGTGTGTTGTCCGATAACCGCAAGCTCGCGGCACGCGATCTGTCGATCTTCGATGAAGCGCGAAAGCATTTGCGCGAATCCGTCGAAAGCGAGCCGACACAACGCGCCGCGATCGAAATGTTGGAATAAGGGCTAGGCAAAAGCGGAACGTATTTGTATAATCTCGCTTCTTCATCGGTGAGCCAGTTCTGGCGAGCCAGGTTGATGTTCCAGTGGTGGCTGTAGCTCAGTTGGTAGAGTCCAGGATTGTGATTCCTGTCGTCGTGGGTTCGAGTCCCATCAGCCACCCCATACTGTTTCCCCGCACCGTTTTAGTCCGCATGCCATTTCACGCCTGGCTCACGCGCCGATCCGGCATCGACGTCCAACAAAAGCTACTATTTATCTTTGGCGTCGAACCAGGGGAGAACCAATGAAGAACGTTGCCGATCTGGAAGGTCCGTTGCTCGATTTCTGGGTGGCGCGTGTCGCGCAGTTGCCCAAGCCGCGTGTCGATGACGGCTTTTGCTGGATCGAAGAACCGGCTTGCGATGGCGATCCCGCGGGTGCATTGGAAGCCGCGTTTACGCCGTCAACCGACTGGACGCACGGCGGTCCGATTATCGAGCGCGCGCAGATCTGTGTCGGCTATTCCGAAGCGCGCGGATGGGGTGCCGGACCGACCGCGGATGCGCCGCAATTCCAGTCGCACGGCGCGACGCCGCTGGTCGCCGCGATGCGTTACTACGTTGCGATCAAGTTCGGCAACAACGTGCCCGACGAAACCGAGCCCGCAGCCGATTAACGCCACCGGCGTCACAACCGCATGGCGGATGCACATGTCGCGCACGCGCATGTCGCGACTCAGCGACTCATCCTCGTTCCAGGCCCATACCGCATGCTAGGATTCCTGATGATTCGCCATCAGGAGCCGACCATGTGGGATCGAATCGAGCATAACGGCTACGAAATCTGGGTATTGCCCGTGCTGGCGTATGGACCACCCGCACCCGATACCCTCTGGCATTACACCGCATACTTTTGCCGGCATGGCGCGGACGCTCATCTCGCCGGCCAGAGCACACGCTTCCAGGAAATGGTCACGACGTTTCGCAGCGAGGACGAAGCGCGCGACGCGGGTTACGCAGAAGGGCACCGACTGGTCGACCTGCTGCCAGTAGTCGGACCGCGCACAAGCGCTGCAACGCATACCGCGCGCTGACGAAAAAAAACCCCGCCGAAAGTCGGGAGCGGGGCTGCGCATGAAAAAGGTTCCTTGGAGATCAAGCGCAGCACTACAGTATCCGCTTAAAAACGGGATTTCAAGCCGTTGAAAATAACAAACGGTTACGAAACCGACGGCTTCAGACGGCTTCATGTCGGGAATACGACAGTTATCGCCCTTCTGACAAATTTGAGCCGGCGCTATGTCGCGCGGCGTAACGGGTCCAGTATCGACTTGAGGCCGTTGTGATCGATTTCGTGCATCAGCGCCAGCAGCCGCCCAATTTCACCGGTCGGAAAGCCTTCCCGCGCAAACCAGTTCAGGTAGTGTCCCGGCAAGTCGGCGATGACCCGATCCTTGTACTTGCCGAACGGCATCACACGTGTCACGAGCAGTTCAAGGTCTTCGGTCTTCATTGCGTGGCCTCCGTGCGGGACGTGCGATGCCCGCTGACATGTGCGCCGGCGCGCGCGTCGAGTCCGAACACGTCGAAAATCGATGCGAGACCGACTGCGGCCACCAGCAGAAAAGCGACGTTGAAATCGGCTGTCGTCACGGACTGCGCGCCATGTCCATGAAGCCACGCGGCCACGCGCAGCGCGATTGCGCCGAGCGCGACGCCCATGCCGATCGTCAGTTGCTGGATCGTGCTCGAGAGCGTCGATGCGCCGCTCATCTGCTGTTTCGGCACATCGGCGAAACTCAACGTGTTGATCGCACCGAACTGCAGCGAACGCACCAGTCCGCTCGCGAACAGCACCGCGACGATGATCCAGTACGGCGTGTCGGGCTTGAGCAGGCTCATCGCGGCGAGCGACAGCGCGGCCAGTACGCCGTTGACAAGCAGCACCGAGCGAAAGCCGAAGCGCCGCATCACCTGGGTCGTGACAAGCTTCATCAACAGATTGCCGGCAAATACCGCGAGCGTCAGCAGCCCTGAGCGGAACGCGTTCATGCCGAAGCCGATCTGAAACATCAGCGGCAGCAGAAAGGGCACCGCGCTGATCGACACGCGGAACAGCGATCCACCCGCCATCGATACCGCGAATGTCTTCACGCGCAGCGCGCGCAGATCGATGACCGGATGCGACGTGCGCCGCACGTGAAGGAAGGCTGCTGTGCCGGCCAGCGCGCCGACCGCGAGAAAGGCGAGTGCTTGCGACCAGCGCGTATCGACGCGGCCCAGCAGCTCCATCGCGTACATGATCGCCGTGCCGGCAAGCCCACACAGCACGAAGCCGAGCCCGTCGAACGGGCGCCGTTCGGTGTCGCCGGCGGCACGGATAAAGCGCCATGCAAGGGCGATGCCGGCGAGGCCCAGCGGCAGATTCAGATAGAAGATCCAGCGCCACGACGAGTACGTCGTGATGAACCCGCCGAGCGGCGGCCCGATGACCGGCGCGACGAGCCCCGGCCAGGTGATGAATGCGATCGCGCGCATCAGATCGTCCTTCGGTGTCGCGCGCAGCACCGCGAGCCGGCCGACCGGCACCATCATCGCGCCGCCGATGCCCTGGACGATACGCGCCGCGGTGAAGCTGACGAGGCCGTCGGTCATCCCGCATACGATCGATGCCGCGGTAAACACGGCCAGTGCGGCAGTAAACACGTTGCGCACGCCGAAGCGGTCGGCGGCCCAGCCGCTGATCGGGATAAACACCGCGAGGGTGAGCAGATACGACGTGATGCCGATGCTCAGATCGACCGGATGCACGCCGAACGAGCGCGCCATCTGCGGCAACGCGGTAGCGATGATCGTGCCGTCGAGGTTCTCCATGAAGAACGCGGCCGCGACGAGCATCACGATCAACGACGAGCCTTCTGAACGTGTGGCGGCGGACGGCGAATCTGGCATCGGGCGGACGGGGTGGATGTGAAAACAGGCGAACCATGCATCGCGAATCGCGATACAGCGGCGCGCGGGCGTCGGACCGACATTCTACTGATCGCGGCAGCTTTCGTCGCGTGAACGGTTGATCGGCAGAGGCAGTGTGCGAACGCCGCCGCATGAGATAATCACGAATTCTCAGAATCGGGCGCGGGCGTCGCTTGCGCACGGAATCCCCCTTCGTTTGATATTGCCAAATTGAAAAGTCTGCTTGTGCCGCTCACCGAGCTGGCGCGCTTCGATGAAATCGTCGACGTGCGCACGCCGCTCGAATTCGCCGAAGATCACATTCCGGGCGCGCTTAACGCGCCGGTGTTGTCGAACGAAGAGCGCGTGATCGTCGGCACGATGTACAAGCAGTCGCCGTTCGAAGCGACGCGCCACGGCGCCGCGCTCGTAGCGCGCAACATTGCCCATCATCTGGACACGACCTTCGCCGACCGGCCGCGCAACTGGCGTCCGCTGATCTATTGCTGGCGCGGCGGCAAGCGCTCGGGATCAATGACAAACGTGTTCAACATGATCGGCTGGCAGGCGCGGCAACTGGACGGCGGCTACAAGACGTACCGTCGCGCGGTGGTCGAAAAGCTCGCGACATGGCCGAGGCGCTTCGCCTATATCGCGCTCGTCGGTCATACGGGCACCGGCAAGACGCGGCTGTTGCATGCTTTGCGCGACGTCGGCGCGCAGGTGCTGGACCTCGAAGGTCTCGCGTGTCATCGCGGCTCGTTGCTTGGCGCATGGCCGGGCCGGCCGCAGCCGTCGCAAAAGGCGTTCGATAGCGCACTCGTGGGCGCGCTTGCGCAATTCCACCCGGCGCAACCGGTGTTCGTCGAATCCGAAAGCCGGCGCATCGGTGCGATTACGTTGCCTGATGCGTTGCTCGAGCGTTTTCATCAGGGGGCGTGCGTCGAAATTCGCGCGGCGCTCGACGAGCGGGTCGCGTTCCTGCTCGAAGACTACGGGCACCTGTTGGACGATCCGGCGGGGTTCAAGCGGCAGCTCAGTCTGTTAATCGGCTTGCATAGCCGTGCGCAGATCATGCACTGGCAGCAACTGATCGATGAACGCGCACGCGGCGAACTGCTCCACCAGCTGCTCGAGCGGCACTACGACCCCGCGTATCAGCGCAGCAGCCGGCAGCACTTCAGCCAGCTCGCGCACGCGCAGCACTTCACGTTCAGGCCGAGTGCCGGCGATACGGTGAGCCAGGCGAAAGCGCTGCTCGCGCAGTTGTCGGTGACCACCGGCGAAGCGACAGCGATGCATGCGCCGACATGATGGCCGCATGAACGGGCCAGCCGATACCGGAAGCAAGCAGCGCTGAAACGCCACGGCAAGATGCATCACGCATCCGTTTTGGCCGGCAAAGAAAAGCATCCGAACCACCAACAAGCGAATCAACGAACAATAAACGCATCAGAGGACAACCCAGATGAACACTACGCGGCAAGCCGCCCCAGCGTCGGGCTGGCTGATCTTCCTGTTGCTGGCGGTCGCAGGACTCTTTTATGTGAAGTGGTTTCCGTACTATCACCGCGCATTCACCGCGGCGTCGACCCATTCGATCGGCGCGTCGATCCTGATGGGCACCGCGGCAAGTCCGCCCGCGCCGTCATTCGACGCGGCGCTCGGCTATGCGTGGGCCTATGGCAAGGCGATCTGGCAGGCGATGGTGCTCGGCCTGCTGCTCGGCTCTGCCGTGCAGGCCCTGTTGCCGGCGCACTGGGTCGCGAAGGTGCTCGGCAAGACCGGCTTCGGCAGTGTCGCGGCAGGCGGCCTGCTGGCGATCCCGGGCATGATGTGCACCTGCTGCGCGGCGCCGGTCGTCGTCGGGCTGCGCGCGCGCGAGGCGTCGCCCGGCGGCGCGATCGCATTCTGGCTCGGCAACTCGGTGCTGAATCCGGCGACCCTCGTGTTCATGGGCTTCGTGCTGGGCTGGCAATGGGCGGGCCTGCGCCTTGCGTTGGGTGTGCTGATGGTGTTCGGCCTCGGCTACGTGGTGAACCGGCTCGTGACGCCGGGCGAAGCGCGTGCCGCCGACGCGCACCTGGCCGAACTCGTCGCGCATCAGCCGGATGGCAATGCGTTCACCCGCTGGCTATCGATCCTCGCGCGCATGGCCGTGCGCCTCGTGCCGGAATACGTGGTGCTGATCCTGCTGCTCGGCGCGGCACGCGCATGGCTGTTCCCGCATATCGGCCCGGCGATCGGTAACGACATCGGCTGGATCGTCGCATTTGCGGTCGCCGGCATGCTCTTCGTGATTCCGACCGCAGGCGAAGTGCCGATTATCCAGGCGATGCTGGCGCTCGGCATGGGCGTGGGCCCCGCCGGCGCGCTGTTGATGACCCTGCCGCCGATCAGCGTGCCGTCGCTCGTGATGCTCGCACGCTCGTTCCGGGCGCGCATGCTGGCCATCGTCGCGGCGGCGGTGGTCGGGTTGGGCGTCGTGTCGGGCCTGCTGGCGGTCGCGCTTGGTTTGTGAACGTGGGCTCTGAAACAATCGGCGAAATGGGCTATACAGTGGCCTGTGAACGTGACTTGACGCGCGTAAACGCGTCTTATTGCGTCGCATCGAAGTGGTTTCAAACCCGTTTCAGGTGGTTTCAACAGTTTCAGCCAGTTTCAAGCCACGTCAAACGGTCGAATCTCGAACTAAACTGGGTGAACCGGAATCGGTGTGAACGGGGAGCGGCGAGTTGCCGGTGAACCGCTGCAAGCACGAAAGCGGGACCGATGGCGGTGACGGTTCCGCCGTTTGTCAGTTGCCGCAAGCGGGTGGCGCAGCGCGACAGCCGGTCCGGCAATTATTCATAGTCACACAGTCAACAAGACGATCCCACACAGGACATCGCATGGCGCAACAGAAGACCAATCCGAAGCTCGAGCAGGCGCTCACGCGTGGAGACCTCGCGATCCGCCAGGCCAATTCAGCGCGCGCGACCGCGCTGCTGCGGGCGCTCGGCAAGATGATCATCGACGCATCCGCGACGATCGGCGTCGAGGTGTCCACGCTGATTCCAGACGGCGACCGCATCTACGACCCGGCGGACGGCTTGTGGCCGCAGGTGCTGCTGGTCTCGCTCGACGGTGCGGTCGAAGAGGCGGACCCGGATGAAGTGCGCACCGTTCGGCTGCTGGCCGACGATCCCGGCACGGTGTTTCGCGTCGAATGGCATCGCGCCGACGGCAAGATCGGGCGTCAGGAAGGCGGGCCGTTCGCGACGGTCGCGTTTATCTCCGACGTCGATATTCCGTGGTCGGACGACGAAGACTGACCGAACACCGACGGCTGGCATCCGCGTCGCGACCGGCATTGACGCGCTCGCCGCAGGATGCCTGCCGCGATACGCGTGAGCGACTATCGCATCATCCGGCGGCGCAGCAGCACCGCTGAAATCAGAAACGGCACGATCACATAGACGGCGAGCACCGCGATGTGCAGCGCCGCGTTATCCAGCGGCCGGTCGAGCATCGCCGGCCGGATCAGGTCCACCGCATGCGCAAGCGGCAGCAACTGCGTTGCGTACTGCGCCGCGGGCGGCAGTTGCGATGCCGGAAAGAACACACCGGACAGCAGCAGCATTGGCGTGAGCACCAGCGTCTGATAGAACATAAAGAAATCGTACGACGGCGCGAGCGCGGTGACGATCATCGCGAGGCTCGCAAAAGACAGCCCCGCCAGTGCGATCACCGGCAGGGCGACGAGGGTCGACGGAAATTCCGCATAGCCGAGCAGGCCCGCGACGATCAGGATCGCTGCGCCCGACAGCAGCGATTTGCTCGCTGCCCAGACAATCTCCCCCAGCACGATGTCGCCCAGCGTGAGCGGGGTATGCATGATCGCTTCCCACGTGCGCTGCACATGCATTCTTGAAAAGCCCGAGTACATCGATTCGAAGCTTGCCGACATCATCACGCTCGAGGCGACGGTGCCTGCTGCCAGAAACGCGATATACGACACGCCGTCGACGCGTCCGACCATCAGCCCAAGTCCGAAGCCCAGACCGAACAGATAGATCATCGGATCGGCGAGATTGCCGAACATCGACGCGACCGCGAGCTTGCGCCAGACCAGATAGTTGCGGCGCCACACAGCGACCCAGTTGAGCGCATTGGCGGGCAGTGCGGCGAAACGTTCACGGGTCGGTTTGAGCGGGCGATCGGGCGTGTCGTATGAGCGTGCATCCATGGTCGTTCAGTCCTGCATCTCGCGGCCGGTAAGCCGCAGAAATACATCTTCGAGGTTCGCGGGGCGGTGCAAATAGCGCAAATCGGCGCGCTGCTTGAGCCGCGCATGCACGGGCTGTGGATCGTCGACATAGCAGAAGAGCGTCTCGCCGCTGATATCGATGCGTACCGCGAACGGCGCCAGTTCTTCGCGCAGCGCAAGCGGATCGGGGCCATAGACTTCGATCACATCGCAGCCGATCTCCGATGCGATCAGTTCCTTCGGCGCACCCTCGGCGATCTTGCGGCCTTCTTCGATCACGCACAGCCGGTCGCACAGCCGCTCGGCTTCTTCCATGAAGTGCGTGGTCAACAGGATGGTCTTGCCGCGCGACAACAGCGAGCGCAGCCGTTCCCAGATCAGGTGGCGCGCCTGCGGATCGAGGCCGGTGGTGGGTTCGTCCATCACCAGCACATCGGGGTCGTTGACGAGCGCACGGGCGAGCGTGAGCCGGCGCTTCATGCCGCCCGACAGCTCGGCGACGCGCGCGTCCGCCTTGTTCTCGAGCCGCGAGAATTCGAGTAGCGACGGCACGAGATCGCGCATTTCGCGGGAGGACAGGCCGAAGTAGCGGCCGAACACGAGCAGATTCTCGCGGACGGTAAAGTCCGGGTCGAGATTGTCGAACTGCGGGACCACGCCGACGCGCGCACGTGCGATTCGTGCACGTGCGGGAATCGGTTCACCGCATAGACGGATCGCGCCGGCGTCAGGCGCCGCGATGCCGAGCAGCATGCGCAGCGTGGTGGTTTTGCCGGCGCCGTTCGGGCCAAGCAGACCGAAGCATTCGCCGACGCGCACATCGAATGACAGGCCATCGACGACCTTCTTGCCGCCGTAGCGTTTTTCGACCCGATGAAATTCGATAGCGGCTTCAGGCATGGGCGGATTGTCCAGTGGCGGTGGTCGGGTTCGGCCTCGAAGACCTGGCGCCCGATCGCGAAACAGCGGACGCAATGGTGTGTCCAACTGAATGAAGCGCTGGATCGGGGCAAACGGCAACGGCGAGGTCTTTCGAAAGGCTGCCTATTCTAGGCCATGATCCGCGAGCGCCGCGAGCGCCGCCACACCCGCGCCAGGGGTTTTCTTGCGCTGCGGCATCCCGTATCGGAGGTGCTGCGCACAGTTAGCGTTTTCCATCCCTTGCAAGCGCAATTGCGGCGCACCATGATTGATTCGACGTCCGCGATCGGCGCGGAAGGGAGAACCACGATGGCGAGCTACCAGAAAATTCTGCTGTGCTACGACGGCTCGCGCGAAGGCCGCAAGGCACTGCGTTGCGGCGCGGATCTGGCGTTGGATCTGAAGGCTGAGACGCACTTGCTGTCGGTGGTCGACATGCGCTCGAGCATCGCGCAAAGCGCGGGGCTGCTAACCGATGTTGCGTGCGGCAGCTTCGAGAAGACCGCACGCGACATCCTGCAGGAAGGCGTCGACTGGCTGACCGAGCGCGGCGTCCAGGCGCACGGGCATTTCGCGTTCGGTCATCCGATCGATGAAATCGCGGCGCTCGCCGATGAACTGAAGGTCGATCTGGTCGTGGTCGGCCATCGCTGCCGTCACGGTTTGTCGCGATGGTGGATGGGCGCCGGCAATACGCCGCTGCTCGATCGTGTGTCGTGCAGCATTCTGGTCGCGTGTTCCGACGACCAGCAACCGGCCGCCGCATAAGGCGACGTCGACCGTCGGCGTCAACCGTTCAGATCGACGGCCGCGAGCTTCCATGTGAATAGCCCCTCGCGGTGGAAAATCGCTGAATAGCGCGTATCGCCGACACCGTGCTGGTAGGTGACGACGAATTCATTGACGCTGCGATAACCAGCCGTGGTTTGCGGCGGCTGGGGCGGTTTCGATGGTTCGTCAGCGGGTGGCGCGGGCGGCGGCGTGGCGCCGGCCTGCGTATTCGGTCCATCGGTCGACGCACGCGTATCCGGCGGTGGAGGCGGCCGCTCGCCGGGCTCACCGCGTGGCGGCATACCGTTCAACAACGCAGCGACGCCGTCCGGCGTCGCATACGCATCGACGAGCGGCCCTACCAACGCGACACCAATCATCGCACCCAGCGCGGCGAACGGATTGCCGTGACTTTCGGCGCCGAGCCGGTGTTTGAGCAGCACGACGAGTTGCTCCTTGAGGCTGTCACGAAAAGCAGGGAAGTCGACATATTGATTGACCGTTGCGGCATCGCGCGCGTCGGCGGCACGCTTCAGGCGATCAAGCGCGATATACGGCGACGCGTAGACAAATGCCAATGCAATCAGAACGGCGATCGCGACCAGCGCGACCAGCATCGACCGCTTGACGCTGCCGTTATGGCGGTGATTGATCGCGCGCTTTGCGCGGCCTGTACGAAACGTCATCGTGCGGGACATTCCTTCAAATGGGCGGACTTAACGTGGACCCCATTCTCGCAAAAATGATTCCGTGCAATGTGTTCGTCACGTGCGCGCCGGCTGACTTTTTTATCAGGCCGGTTGCGCGGCGGCGTGCTCCTCCGCGATCGCGCGGTCGATCATTCTGCATACTGCGTCGACCGTGCCGACCATGATGAGCCGCGATGGCCCGTGGTACACCCGCACCGGCGCACGCCGGGCGGGTTCGGCGTTCAGCCCCGCATTCAGCGATACGCGCGCGAATGCGGGCAACGCTGACGGTAGCGACGGGCGCAATGACGCAGCCACTGCCCGTTCGTGTTCGTCGAAATCGAACAGCGAGCCCGTGCGCGGCGCTTCGGCAGCGTCGAGCGGCGCGCATGGCGCGAGCTTGCGCAGGTGACGCAAACGGCCGAACTGGCGAAAGGGCAGCAGGCGGGCAAGGCGTTCCATGAATTTCTCCAGACAGTGCAATAAATACCGCGCGGCGCCGGCGGGCAAAAAGCGCGCAACAGCGTGCAAAAACGCGGGCAAAAGCAGGGGTATCAGAATTCGGTCGGCCGGATCAGGCCCACCGCGATGCCTTCGAGCGCGAAATCCGCGCTGCCGGCCTCGACGAAAATGTTTTCGTAATCGGGGTTTTCGGCGATCAGCTCGATGCCGTTCGGCCGACGCTTTAGCCGTTTGACCGTCACATCGTCGCCAAGCCGCGCAATGATGATCTGGCCGTCTTTCGCTTCGCTGCGCTTTTGCACCGCGAGCAGGTCGCCGTCGAGAATGCCCGCGTCGCGCATCGACAGACCGCGCACCTTCAGCAGGTAGTCCGGCTTGCTCGAGAAAAGCGCCGGGTCGCACGCATAGTGCTGCGCGATGTGCTCCTGCGCGAGGATCGGGCTGCCGGCCGCGACCCGGCCGATCAGCGGCAGCGACAACTGCATCAGCGCCGCGTGCGGCAGCGTGAACTGGTGGGGCGCGTCGTCCTGCCCGGCGAGCAGCCGGATGCCGCGCGACGCGCCGGCCGCGAGCTCGATCACGCCTTTGCGGGCCAGCGCCCGAAGATGTTCTTCCGCCGAGTTCGCCGAGCTGAACCCCAGTTCGGCCGCGATTTCGGCGCGCGTGGGCGGAAAGCCGGTGCGCTCGATGGCGCGGCGGATCAGTTCAAAAACCTGCTGCTGTCGTGCGGTGAGTTTGGTCATGGCGCCACTGTATGGATAGACAGGTGCCTGTATTTTTATACAGTATCGGGCGCAATTCAAGTTTTACTTTAAGTTGCTCGCCAACATCGTCGATCGCCGACGCGTCGACAGCAGAATTCGCGCTGGAACGCCGCATCCGGCCGTCATTACCACTTTTGCGTATTAAAAAATGAAGAAACATTATTTTTAATGATGAAGCCGCGCGGATAGACTGGCCGCAAATCGATGACAGGCGCGGCAGACAAGGCGGACACGCCGGCCGCCGGGCCTTGGAATGACCGACAAGCGGAGAACAGGAATGAGCAATCGAAGTACGGGGTTGGCGGCACACGCAAAAAAATTCTTCGCATTGCTGGCCGTTAGTGCGGCCGCGACGCTTGGTCTCGCCACACAGGCGCATGCTGATACCACATTGCTGAACGTGTCGTACGACCCGACGCGCGAGCTGTATCAGGACATCAATGCGGCTTTCGGCAAGCAATGGAAGGCACAGACCGGCGAGTCGGTCACGTTCAAGCAGTCGCACGGCGGGTCGGGCGCGCAGGCGCGCTCGGTGCTCGACGGCCTGCAGGCCGACGTGGTGACGCTGGCGCTGGCCTACGACATCGACGCGCTCGCCAGCAAAGGGCTGATCGATAGCAACTGGCAGAAGCGTTTGCCCGACAACGCGTCGCCGTACACGTCGACGATCGTGTTTCTGGTGCGCAAGGGCAACCCGAAGCACATCAAGGACTGGGACGATCTGACGAGGCCGGGCGTGTCGATCGTCACACCGAACCCGAAGACATCGGGCGGAGCGCGCTGGAACTATCTGGCCGCGTGGGCGTACGCGCTGCACCAGCCGGGCGGCAACGAGCAGAAGGCGAAGGAATTCGTGTCGAAGCTGTACAAGAACGCGGGCGTGCTCGATTCCGGCGCGCGCGGCGCGACCACGAGCTTCGTGCAGCGCGGGATCGGCGACGTGCTGATCGCGTGGGAAAACGAAGCGTTCCTGTCGCTGAAGGAGTTCGGACCGGACAAGTTCGAGATCGTGGTGCCGTCGGTCAGCATCCTTGCGGAACCGCCGGTCGCGGTCGTCGACAAGGTCGTCGACCGGCATGGCACACGCAAGCTTGCCGACGCGTACCTGAACTTTCTGTATAGCGAGGAGGGACAGGAGATCGCCGCGAAGAACTTCTACCGTCCCCGTTCGAACAAAGTGCCTGCAGCGCTGACTGCGAAGTTTCCGAAGCTGAAGTTGTATACGGTAGACGACACCTTCGGCGGCTGGGCGAACGCACAGAAAACCCACTTTGCCGATGGCGGCGTATTCGATTCGATTTACCAGCCGCAGTAGTCCGGCAACGATCGCGGCGGATGAAGCCGGCAAGCGCGCCTTCGGGCGCGCTTTTGAGCTTGTCATCCAAGGCTCGCGTGGTTGACAGGCTGTCCATGGCCTGCCGCGCACAACCGAAAAGAGTATCTGGCATGACGATGTTGACCTTCCGCAAGCCGAGCGCACTACCGGGTTTCGGCCTCACGCTCGGTATCACGGTGGCGTATCTGAGCCTCGTGGTGCTGATTCCGCTCGCCTCCACCTTTCTGAAAACGGCGACGCTCGATTGGAGCCAGTTCGTGCGCGCGGTGGCGTCACCGCGCGTGCTCGCGTCGTACCGGCTGACATTTAGCGCGGCGCTCGGGGGCGCGCTGATCAACGCGGTGTTCGGCTTTCTGGTCGCGTGGGTGCTGACGCGATATACGTTCCCGTTCAAGCGCGTGATCGATGCGATCGTCGATCTGCCGTTCGCGCTGCCGACGTCGGTGGCCGGTATTTCGCTCGCTGCGGTCTATGCGGGCAACGGCTGGATCGGACAGTTTCTCGAACCGCTCGGTCTCAAGGTCGCGTTCACCCCGCTCGGCGTGCTGGTCGCGTTGACGTTTATCGGTTTGCCGTTCGTCGTGCGCACCGTGCAGCCGGTGCTGGAGGAGTTCGAGCGTGAACAGGAGGAAGCGGCCGCGTGCCTTGGCGCATCGCGCTGGCTGACCTTCCGGCGTGTGGTGTTGCCGGCGGTGTTCCCGGCGCTGCTGACCGGCTTCGCGCTCGCGTTCGCGCGTGCGCTCGGTGAATATGGCTCGGTGATTTTCATCGCGGGCAATGTGCCGATGAAATCCGAAATCACATCGCTGCTGATCATCACGAAACTCGAGCAATACGACTACGCGGGTGCGACGTCGATCGCGGTCGTGATGCTGATCGTGTCGTTCCTGATGCTGCTTTTCATCAATACGCTGCAATGGTATTTGCAGCGGCGCACGAGCCGTAGCGCCGCCGCGCCGGCGCGCGCATTGGCCGCCACGCAGGACGGAGGGGCGCGATGAGCGACGATTCGGTCGTGCTGTCGAGCACACGCCGCGCGGCGTCCGGGGCCGCACGCCACAACGACCCGGTCACCGAGCCGCGCGCGGTGCGCTGGGTGCTGACTGGCATCGCGCTGCTGTTTCTCGTGCTGTTCCTCGTGGTGCCGCTTGCCGCCGTGTTCTATCAGGCGTTGAGCAAGGGCCTTGGGTTCTACTTCGAATCGCTCGCGGACCCGGACGCGTTGTCCGCGATCAAGCTGACGCTGTTGACCGCGGCGATCGCGGTGCCGCTCAATCTGGTGTTCGGGCTCGTCGCGTCATGGTGTATCGCGAAGTTCGACTTCAAAGGCAAGGCGCTGCTGACCACGCTGATCGATCTGCCGTTTTCGGTGTCGCCGGTCATTTCCGGTTTGATCTATGTGCTGCTGTTCGGCGCGCAAGGCTGGTTCGGTCCTTGGCTGCAGGCGCACGACGTGCAGATCGTGTTCGCGGTGCCCGGCATCGTGCTCGCGACCGTGTTCGTCACGTTCCCGTTCGTCGCGCGTGAGCTGATTCCGCTGATGCAAGCGCAAGGCACCGACGAAGAAGAAGCCGCGCACGTGCTCGGCGCGTCGGGCTGGCAGATCTTTCGCCGCGTGACGCTGCCGAACGTGAAGTGGGGCTTGCTGTACGGCGTGATTCTGTGCAATGCGCGTGCGATGGGCGAGTTCGGCGCGGTGTCGGTGGTGTCGGGGCATATCCGCGGCCAGACCGACACGATGCCGTTGCACGTCGAAATTCTCTACAACGAATACAACTTCTCGGCCGCGTTCGCCGTCGCGTCGCTGCTTGCATTGCTGGCGCTGGTGACGCTTGGTCTCAAACTGCTTGCCGAGCGTCATATGTCGGAGCAGGCGCGCTCGCCGCGCGGCGGCGCGCTTGCGGCGGGGGCCGCCGCATCCGGCATCACGGGTACGCCCGCGTCGTCCGGCGCGGGCGCCGGTCGCCAGGTCCAATAAAGGAGTCGCTACAGATGGGTATCACCGTTCGTAACCTGCACAAGCGCTTCGGCGATTTCACCGCGCTCGACAATGTGTCGCTGGACTTTCCGCCCGGCGAACTGGTTGCGCTGCTCGGGCCGTCCGGCTGCGGCAAGACCACGCTGTTGCGCGTGATCGCGGGCCTCGAATTCGCGGACGACGGGCAGGTCGTGCTGCAAGGACAGGATGTCGCCGACGTGCGCGCGCGTGAGCGCCAGGTCGGCTTTGTGTTTCAGCATTACGCGCTGTTCCGGCATATGACCGTGTTCGAGAACGTCGCATTCGGCCTGCGCGTGAAGCCGCGCGGCGAGCGGCCAACGGAAGCGGTGATTCGCGAAAAGGTGCATGAGCTGCTGAAGCTCGTGCAACTCGACTGGCTTGCGCCGCGCTACCCGTCGGAGTTGTCGGGCGGGCAACGGCAACGCATCGCGCTCGCGCGTGCGCTGGCCGTCGAACCGAAGGTGCTGCTGCTTGACGAGCCGTTCGGCGCGCTCGACGCGAAGGTGCGCAAGGAACTGCGCGGCTGGCTGCGCCGCCTGCACGACGATCTGCACATCTCGACGATCTTCGTCACGCACGACCAGGAAGAAGCGCTCGAAGTCGCGGACCGCATCGTCGTGATGAATCACGGGCATGTCGAGCAGGTCGGCAGCCCGCAGGACGTGTACGATCATCCGCAGACGTCGTTCGTTTACGAATTTCTCGGCGCGGCGAATCGTCTGCGCGGCACGGTCGATCGGCGTGGCTTCGTGGCCGACGGCGCCGCGCAGCCGATCGCGATTGCCGCGGGCTTCGAAGGCCCGGCGTTCGCGTACGTGCGGCCGCACGACCTGGTGCTGTACCCGCGCGCAGCCGGCGGCGGCCATCGCGATGGCATCACGCTCGGCGTGCGGCGTGTCGTGACGCTCGGCGGCTCGGTGCGCGTCGAGCTCGAAGGGCTGGACGGATGGGCGGCGGCGGACGGGCGCGGCCCATCCGTGCTCGAAGCGGAGCTGGATCGCGAAGCGTGGCGCGAATTGCGGCTCGCGGTCGGCGACCCGGTCACCGCGGTGCCGCGCGTGCTGCGCGTATTTCCCGCCCGCGCGCAGTGATTCGCGCACGACCGGCAACGAGTGCAACATGATGCCATTCACCGATACCAATGCCCCTTCGCGCGCTTTGTCGCAGCGAGATTGGAGACGACCATGAACTTCCAGCAGTTGCGCTTCGTGCGTGAGGCCGTGCGCCAGAACATGAACCTGACCGAAGTCGCGAACGTGCTGTACACGTCGCAGTCAGGCGTGTCGAAACAGATCAAGGACCTCGAGGACGAACTGGGCGTCGATATCTTCATTCGCCGCGGCAAGCGGCTTACGGGGTTGACCGAGCCGGGCAAGGCGGTGCATCAGCTGATCGAGCGGATGCTGCTCGATGCGGAGAACCTGCGCCGCGTCGCGCGCCAATACGCGGACCAGGACAATGGCCACCTCGTGGTCGCGACGACGCATACGCAGGCGCGCTACGCGCTGCCCAAGGTGATTCGTCAGTTCACCGACGTGTTTCCAAAAGTGCATCTGGCGCTGCGCCAGGGTAACCCGCAGCAGATCGCGCAGATGATCATCAACGGCGAAGCGGATATCGGCATTTCGACCGAGGCGCTTGACCGTTACCCGGATATCGTGACGTTTCCGTGCTATTCGTGGCATCACGTGGTCGTCGTGCCGAAGGGGCATCCGCTGGTTGGCCGCGCAAATGTGACGCTCGAAGAGATTGCCGAATACCCGATCGTCACATATGAGCAGGACTTCACCGGCCGCGCGCATGTCGACCAGGCATTCTCGAAGGTCGGCGCGATGCCGGATGTCGTGTTGACCGCGATCGACGCCGACGTGATCAAAACCTATGTCGAACTCGGCATGGGCGTGGGCATTGTCGCGGCGATGGCGTTTGATCCGAAGCGCGACAGCGAGCTCGTCGCACTCGATACGCAGCATCTGTTCGAAGCGAGTACGACGCGGGTCGGTTTGCGCAAAGGGGCGTTCTTGCGTGCCTACGCGTACCGTCTGATCGAAATGTTCGCGCCGCAATTGAGCGAGGCGGAAATCGCGGCGCAAATGCGCGAAGCGGCCTGACGGGCGCCGCGTGGCGCATCGCTTACAATCGCCGCCATGAATACCTCTCCTGCTTCGTCGCCGTTTTCGACCCTCTACGCGGCGCTGCCGCGCATTGCCGTGCTTGCGACCGGCGGCACCATCGCGGGCTCGGCGCAGGACGCGACCAGCACCGCGGGTTACCAGGCCGGCGTAGTCGGCGTTGGGCAACTGCTGGCGGCGGTGCCGGCGTTATCGACCGTCGCGAATATTCACGCGGAACAAATCGCGAGCGTCGACAGCAAGGACATGTCGCTCGCATTGTGGACGACGCTGGTGCAGCGCGTGAATGCGCTGCTTGCCACCGAAGACATCGATGGCGTCGTGATCACGCACGGCACCGATACGCTCGAAGAAACCGCGTATCTGCTGCATCTGACTGTCAGGAGCACCAAACCTGTGGTGCTTACCGCGGCGATGCGGCCCTCAAGTGCGCTGTCGGCTGACGGACCGCTGAACCTGCTCAATGCGGTGAGCGTCGCGGGCCATCGCGCGGCACACGGGCAGGGTGTGCTGGTGGTGTTCAATAACCGGATTCATAGCGCGCGCGACGTCGTGAAGACGAGCACGTTCGCCGTCGATACCTTTCAGTCGCCCGAAGTCGGCGCGCTTGGCTGGGTGCAGGACGGACGGGTCGAGTTTCAGCGCAGCGTCGTGCGGCCTCACACGGTCGCCACCGAGTTTGCGAGCGGGCCGGCGTCGGCCGATGCGTGGCCCGCGGTCGAGATCGTCACGAGTTATGCGGGCGCCACACGCACGATCGTCGATGCGCTCGTGCAGGCGGGCGTGCGCGGCATCGTCGTCGCCGGCACCGGCAATGGCTCGATTCACGCAGCGTTGCAACAGGGACTCGCCGATGCGGCGTCACAGGGCGTCGCGGTCGTGCGCGCTTCGCGCGTGGGCTCGGGGCACGTGATGCACAATGGCGCGGCGTCGGACGACGCGCTCGGCTTCGTCACCGCGAACTCGCTCAATCCTTACAAGGCACGCGTGCTGCTGATGCTCGCGCTGGCGGCCGGCGGCACAGGGCCGGCCGAGTTGCAGCGGGTGTTCGATCTCTACTAGCCTGCACGGCCGCGCCGGCGCGCGAAACTTTCACCCGCCTTTGTGAGGCAACCCACGGTCACGCGCGGCCCGCGCCGCTAATATCGCGCTCATCCGGACCAGGGCGGGAGCCAATGAGCGCGTCGAAGCTGCAGTCGTGGGGACACTATCCCCACGCGCCCCAATCGAGTCATCCGCTATCGTGGCGCGACGCAATCCAGCTGGAACTGGAGCGCGTGAGCGCCCGCTTCGGCACGACCCTCGCATTCGGCAACGGCCGCAGCTATGGCGACAGCTGCCTCGCGGCAACCGACCATGTGCTGCATATGCGCGGCGTCGGCCGTTTCATCGACGCGGACTGGACAGCCGGCGTTCTCAGGGCCGAGGCGGGCGTGACGCTGGGCGACGTGCTCGCGCTGTCCGTTCCGCGTGGCTGGATGTTGCCGGTCACGCCCGGCACGCAGTTTGTGACGCTCGCCGGCGCGGTCGCGAACGATGTCCACGGCAAAAACCATCATCTGCGCGGAACCTTTGGCCGGCATGTCAGGCGCTTCTCGCTGCTGCGCTCCGATCGAGCGCCGACCGAATGCGCGCCCGGCGAAAACGACGAACTGTTTCGCGCGACGATCGGTGGCCTCGGGTTGACCGGCGTGATCGAGTGGGTCGAAATCCAGTTGATGCCGGTGCGATCGAGCCGCATTTCGACGACGTCCATTCGCTTCGACAATCTCGACGGTTTTTTCGCGCTGTCGGACGAACTCGATGCGCAGCACGAATATGCGGTCGCGTGGGTCGATTGTCTCGCGCGCGGCGCGGCGCTCGGGCGCGGCCTCTATATGTGCGGCGACCACGCGAGCGACGGCGATCTGTCGATGCCCGCGGCGCGCGTGCGTACCGTGCCTTTCGCGTTGCCGCTTTCGCTGATCAACCGCTATACGCTCAAGCCGTTCAACGCGCTGTATTACCGTCGTCAGCTGCATCGGACCGCGCACGCGCAGGTCGATCTGATTCGCTTCCTGTACCCGCTCGACAGCATCCTGCATTGGAACCGCATCTACGGCCGGCGCGGCTTTCAGCAGCATCAGTGCGTGCTTCCCGAGGCGGCCGCGCGCGATGCGTTGCAAGCAATTCTGTCGACCATCGCACAAAGCGGCTCAGGCTCGTTTCTCGCGGTGCTCAAGCGTTGCGGAACGCTCGAGTCACCGGGATTGCTTTCGTTTCCGATGCCGGGCGTGTCGCTCGCATTGGACTTTCCGCAACACGCGCGCCGCAATGACGCGTTGTTTGCGCGGCTCGACGCGATCGTCGGTGAAGCGGGCGGCCGGCAGTATCCGGCGAAAGACGCGCATATGGGCGGCGCCTGTTTTCGTGCCGCGTATCCGGCTTGGCAGCAACTCGAACGAAACCGCGACCCGGCATTGATGTCGCGATTCTGGCTACGGACCACACAGCAATGAAAAACGTTCTGATCATCGGCGGCTCGTCCGCGATTGCGGCCGCCTGCGCGCGGCGCTGGGCGCAGCAGGGCGCGAACCTGTTCCTGACGGGCCGTCAACCGCTGCGGCTCGACGCGGTCGCGCAGGACCTGCGCGTGCGCGGCGCGGGCAACGTTTTTACGCACGTGCTCGACATGAACGACCATCTGCAGCACCCGGCGATGCTCGAAGCGTGCCGTCGCGAACTCGGGCAGATCGACATCGTGCTGATCGCGCACGGGTCGCTGCCCGATCAGACGCAATGCGAGCGCGACGTCGGCGCCGCGCTGCACGAACTGTCGACCAATGCGATCTCGACGATCGCGTTGCTGACCTTGCTCGCCGGCGTGTTCGAGAGCCAGCGCAGCGGCACGCTCGCGGTGATCGCGTCGGTCGCGGGCGACCGCGGCAGGCCGTCGAATTACGTCTATGGCGCGGCGAAAGCGGCGGTGGCGACCTTCTGCGAAGGTCTGCGCGCGCGGCTCTTCAAACACGGCGTGCGCGTGCTGACGATCAAGCCCGGGTTCGTCGATACGCCGATGACCGCGGGTTTGTCGCTGCCGGGGCCGCTCGTCGCGTCGCCGGAGCGGGTCGCGGCCGATATCGTGCGCGCGATCGAACGCGGCAAGGATGCGCTGTACACGCCATGGTTCTGGAGCGGGATCATGCTGATCATCCGCTCGCTGCCGGGTTTTGTTTTCAAGCGAGTGTCGCTGTGAGCGGCCCTGCCGTGGCGGCGGCGCCGCTTGGCCGTTCACAACTGGTGGTCTGGTACGCGGTGTTCGCGGCCTTGTCGATCCTTGCCAACCTCGCCAGCCAGAAGTTCGCGTTCTGGCTGTACAGCGGCTGGCTCGCGGTGCCGCTGTCGGTATGCGTCGGCACGGGCGTCGGCCTCGTCGTCAAATACCTGCTCGACAAGGTCTGGATTTTTCGTTACCCGCATCGCAGCGTCGCACACGGTCTGCAGACCTTCACGATGTACGTCGTGATGGGCCTCGGGACGACCGCGCTCTTCTGGGCCGTCGAATTCAGTGCGCAGGCGATCTTCCATACCGAGCCGGCGCGCCTCGCCGGCGGCGCGATCGGACTGACGCTCGGCTATTTCGCGAAGTACCACCTCGATAAACGCTTTGTGTTCGCTTGATCGGGTGCGGTGCCGCACAGAGCCTTCCGTGTCGCGTCGATAGCATGACAAGGTCGCGCGGGATTTCCTATGCGGATTGTGCGTGACGGCAGCTGCCGCTGTGGTTGGCTTTGCGGATCGATGGGGTATGAGATCCGCTTTTGAGGCACACAGGGTGGACCGAAAAAGAAGTCAAGCCTGCGAGGTAGCACATGGCGAACACGGCAATTCCGTTATGCGTCGATCTGGACGGCACGCTCACGCGTACGGACTTCCTGCTCGAAGGGTTGCTGGTGCTGGTCAAGCACAACCCGTGGGCGATTTTTCTCTGCATCGGATGGATGCTGCGCGGCAAGGCCTATCTGAAGGATCAGATCGCAAAACGCGTCACCCTCGATGTCGGCGTGTTGCCGTATAACAGTCAGCTCGTCGACTATCTGCGCGACGAGCACTCCACCGGGCGGCCGTTATACCTGTGCACCGCGTCGAATCATCGCTTTGCGAGCCAGGTGGCCGACCACTTTGGCCTGTTCAAAGGCGTGTTCGCGAGCACGGCCGAGCGCAATCTGCTTGGCCGCAACAAGGCCGACGCGCTGGTCGCGGAGTTCGGCGACCACGGGTTCGACTACTGCGGCGATGCGCTTGCCGATGTGCCGGTGTGGCGGCGGGCGCGCCAGGCGATCGTGGTGGGCGACCGGCATATCGCTGCGGCCGCGCGCAAGGTCAATGAAGCGATTATCTTTTTCGAGAGCAAGCGCCGCATCGTGCCGCTGGTGCTCAAAGAGATGCGCGTGCACCAGTGGGTGAAGAACGTGCTGATTTTCGTGCCGATGCTGACCGCCCACCGTTTCACCGATCTGCAAGCGGTGCTCGCCGCCTGCATCGCGTTCGCGTCGTTCAGTCTGTGCGCATCGTCGGTGTACCTGCTCAACGACATGCTCGACCTCGACGCGGATCGCCGCCACGAACGAAAGTGCAGCCGCCCGTTTGCGTCGGGGAACCTGTCGCTGTCGTTCGGCATTGTGATGACCGTGCTGCTGCTTGCCGCGGGCGCAGGGCTCGCGTTGCTGCTGCCATGGCATTTCGGCGCGGTGCTTGCCGCGTATATGGCGGCGACCGTCGCGTATTCGTTCAGCCTGAAGCGCATGGCGCTGATCGATGTCTTCATGCTCGCGTGCCTGTACACGGTGCGCGTGATCGCGGGCGGTGCGGCGACGCATATCCCGCTGTCGTACTGGCTGATCCTGTTTTGCGTGCCGATTTTCCTGAGCCTCGCGATGGTGAAGCGCTACGTCGAGCTCGAGAACATCCTGCGTCAGGGCAAGATGGAAGCGGCAGGGCGCGGCTACATCACGCAGGACATGTCGATTCTGCGTTCGTTCGGCACGTCGTCGGCGTATCTCGCGGTGCTGGTGCTGGCGCTTTATCTGAATTCGCCGGAAATGTCGCAGTTGTACCGGCATCCTCAATTGCTGTGGGCGGTGTTCGCGCTGACGCTTTACTGGGTCAGCCGGATCTGGATGTTTGCGTTTCGAGGGCAGATGCATGACGACCCGATCGTGTTCACGTTCAAGGACCGCGTGAGCGGTGCGGTGATCGGGCTGTGCGCGATCAGCGTGGTGCTCGCGATCTAAGCGGGTACACAGGTGTTATACAGCAGTGAGCAGCGGTGACACAGCGGAGCGCACAGCGCCCGCAACACTGGCGGGGGGAGTCGCGGCGCCGGAATAACACCGGTGACGGCCGCGATGGTTCGATATTGCCCGCTCGCAGCATCGCGCGGCGGTGCATCCCCTTGACTGACCATGAGCCGCATTGTGCGGCTATCCCGATCGATGCGACGGCTCGTGCAGCAGCCGTCGCACGAGGCCTGTTGCGCTGTTGGAGGACATGCGAAGATGCTAGCGGCTCAGTTATGTCGGTGGGTGTCGGGAGGCTTGCAGGGACCGACCATCATGCCTCCCACGTCCACCGGGATGGAGTCCGCGGGGGCGATGCCCGCGCGACAGGAACGGCAGCGGGCCACCGCGAGCAGTTGGACTTCAACGAGATTCGCGTATTTTCTGGCCATCTTTTTCGTGCTTGCGGCGGGCGCGCTCGCGGCCTGCGCATTTGGCTTCCTGACGGTCGATTCGTGGAATTATCTGCACCTCGCCCAATCGATTCTTCAGGGTGACGGATGCACGGTCGACGGCTCGTATTTCGCGATCTTCCCATGCGGCTATCCGCTTGCGATTGCATTGACGGCGCCGTCACACGAAATTGCGGACCTGATCCTGAGCAGCAAGGCGACCAACCTGATGCTCGCGTTCGGTGGGTTCTGGTTGCTGATGAACTCCTTCCGCAATGTGCTCGTTCCTGCGCTGGTCATCATCAACCCGCTGTCGTTCGGGCTGTATCAATACACGTGGTCTGAAAATCTTTTTCTGTTCGCATTCTGCGGCGCCGTGTATGCGATTTCGCGACTCCATCGAAGCGAACAGCGGTACTGGAATGTGTTCCTGCTGGCGATGTTCCTGATGATCGGCTGTTCCGCGCGTTACTTCTTTGCGCCGTTCGCGGCGGCCATTTTTATCGGCGCGTGGCTCGCGTATGGCAGAAAAACCGCGCTCTTCGCGTTGCCGGCATTTGTCGTCTCCGCAGTCTTCTTTATCGCGTATCAGTCATTCAATGTCCACACGACCGGCTTCGGCACAGGCATCGCACGTATTCCGGCGCCTGAAACGTTCGGCTTCCTGACATTCAAATTCATTCTCCAGCTGGCGAAAGAAGGTGTCTGGTTTGGCGTGGCCGCTGTGCTGTTCCTGTGGCTGGCCAGAAAACACTGGTCGTGGCCTTCACAGCCGGGCAGTGCGGCTCGTGGCGGTAATGATGTGCGCGCGTGCCGGCTGCTGATGGTCGCGGGCCTCGGCTTTTTGCTGCTGGCGTTCTATCTGCGTACGCAAACGCAATATGACCTGTATTCGCCGCGCACCGTCAGCTACGGCCTGACCTTCGTTGCAGCCGCATGGATCGGGATGATGACCCGTGCGAGGGCACGTACGTTTCCGGCTGTGCCGCTCGCGCTCTATGGCGGGCTTATCCTGCTCGTCGCGCAAGATGGGTTGCTGCCGTTCCAGCTGAAAGAGGCGTTGTCGGGCAACTACATCTTTCCGTCGCAGGCGCTGACCCGCTATCAGAGTGAAGGGACGAATGCGGACGTGATCGTGACCTTGCAGCTGCCCGATGTGTCGCCGATGGTGGACGGGTTCTATGGTCTCTACTATCCGAAGGGCAAGGCGATCGTCAATGTATTGTCGGCGCCTTATGGCATTCCGGATACGGTCGCCGACCTGAAGTCGCGTATCGCGAGCCAGCACGCCGGTTCGTGCGTCGTCGATTTCACGCCGTTCCAGACACGCAAGGATTTGCAGGACTATGTCGACCAGACGTATCCGGTCGAATTCCGCTTCGCGTCGCTGACCCGTGTGCTCGATACGATCGAGCGGCCGGACTTTGACCCGTCCGTCAGAGACTATCTGTTGAGGATTTTCCAACCGGGACGCTATGCGCCGTGCTAGGTTGCCCTCGCGTGGCACAAGCGGTGGCGCGCGTGGCACGCGCGTGATGCGATCCGACAGGCGGACACCCGACGACGGCGTCTGACCGACCAAGGCTTCCCCGTCGCCGCCGGGTGCCGCTGCGGACCCCACTAGCCGCCCTCAGCCCAGAGCGGCCCGATTTGTCCAGTCCGTCGCGTTGCGCGCTTCGAACCGGACGCCCCACTTGTGGGCTGTCGCGACGCCTGCGCGGCAGCCCGAGTCTGGCGTGGTTGGCTGTGCCGGGCGACGGGGGCTAGGCCGCCTTCGCGTCGCTGGCGGGCGCCTGCGCGACCTCGAAGTTCGCCATGATCTCGAGCGCTCGAACCATCGCCGAGTGATCCCACGCCTTGCCGCCATTCGCCGCGCACACGCTGAACAGTTGCTGCGCGCTGGCGGTGTGCGGCAGCGCGATGCCGAGCTTGCGCGCGCCATCGAGTGCGAGGTTCAGGTCCTTCTGGTGCAGTTCGATGCGGAAACCCGGATTGAACGTGCGCTTCGTCATCCGCTCGCCGTGCACTTCGAGAATCCGCGATGCGGCAAAGCCGCCCATCAGCGCGCGGCGCACCCGTTCCGGATCGGCGCCCGAGCGCGCGGCGAACAGCAGCGCTTCGGCAACCGCTTCGATATTCAATGCGACGATGATCTGGTTGGCGACCTTGCAGGTCTGGCCCGCACCGTTATCGCCGATCAGCGAAATGTTTTTGCCCATCAGATCGAAGAGCGGCTTCGCGAGATCGAACGCTTTCTGCGGACCGCCGACCATGATCGTCAGCGTCGCATCGCGCGCGCCGATTTCGCCACCGGACACCGGCGCGTCAAGATAATCGCAGCCGAGCTCGTTGATCTTCTTCGCAAATGCCTGTGTTTCGAGCGGCGAAATCGAGCTCATGTCGATTACCAGTTTGCCCTTGCTCAGGCCTGCGGCTACGCCGTCATCGGCAAACAGCACGTTCGCGACGTCCGGCGTATCCGGCACCATGACCACGACGATCTCCGCCGCTTGCGCGACGGCAGTCGAATTTTTGACCACGGTCGCGGTTTGGGTCAGATCGTCCGGCACCGGGTACGCGCCGTTCACGATCAGCGTGTGGCCGCCTTTCAGAAGGTTGCGCGCCATATGCGAGCCCATGATGCCAAGGCCAATAAAGCCGATCTTTGCCATTTACATACTCTCCAGTGGAATCCAGAAAAAATTGATGCGCTTGCCGTTGCCGGCGCGCCGGGCGCCGTCGCGCTTATGCGGTTGCGTTTGCAACTTTTTTCGTCTTTGCGTTCTGAAACCAGCCGAGACCTTCTGTGGTCGTCGTGCGCGGCTTGTACTCGCAGCCGATAAAGCCCGTATAGCCGAGCGAATCGAGCAGGTCGAACAGGAACGGATAGTTGATTTCGCCGGTGCCGGGTTCATTGCGGCCGGGATTGTCGGCTAGCTGGATGTGCGCGATCGAGGCGAAGTTCTTTTTGATCGTCGCGGCGAGTTCGCCTTCCATCCGCTGCATGTGATAGATGTCGTATTGCAGGAACAGGTTGTCCGAGCCCACTGCGCGGATCACGTCGAGCGCGTCGGCGGAGCGGTTCAGCGCAAAGCCGGGAATATCGTACGAGTTGCACGGCTCGATGAGCAGACGGATGCCTTCGTTCTTCAACGCGGCGGCGGCAAAACGCAGGTTGCCGACGATCGTCGTGCGCGCCTTGTCCGCGTCGACTCCAGCAGTCGGAATGCCCACGAGGCAATTCAGTTGAGGCACCTTGAGCGCTTTCGCGTATTCGATTGCGCGGCCTACGCCTTCCTGGAATTCGCCAACCCGATCCGGCAGGCACGCGATCCCGCGTTCACCGGCTTCCCAGTTACCGGCCGGCAGATTGTGCAGCACCAGCTTCAGGCGATTTTGCTGCAGACGCTCTGCAAGCTCGGCGGGCTGGTACGGATACGGAAACAGAAATTCGACGGCATCGAAGCCCGCGCTAGCCGCGGCGGCAAAGCGCTCGAGGAACGGGACGTCGTTGAACAGCATCGTGAGATTTGCAGCGAATTGAGGCATTGTTTCTCTCGGGTCGGTCAGGTGGACAGCGTCCTTCCGGATGGCTTTCGCAAGCCGCCCGGACAAGCTCTGCAAAAAAGGAAGCAACGGATAAACGCAGCGTGACGGGCGCCGGCGACCGCGCGCCGCGCCGCCTCAACGGTGTTCAATCGAGCGCGCTGAGTGCACTGATCGAAGTCGGCGCGTCCTGATGCGAGGCCGCCAGTTCTTCGAACTCGTTGATCGCGTCGATTTCGGCGCCCATCGAAATGTTGGTCACGCGTTCCAGAATTACTTCGACGACCACCGGCACGTTGAACTCGGAGAGCATCGACTGCGCTTTCTTCAGCGCCGGTGCGATCTCTTCCGGCTTGAATACGCGCAGCGCCTTGCAGCCGAGGCCTTCGGCCACCGCGACATGGTCGACGCCGTAGCCTTCGATTTCCGGCGCATTGATATTGTCGAATGCGAGTTGCACGCAGTAGTCCATGTCGAATGCGCGCTGCGCCTGGCGGATCAGACCCAGGTACGAGTTGTTCACCACCACATGCACATACGGCAGCTTGAACTGCGCACCCGCCGCGAGCTCTTCGATCATGAACTGGAAGTCATAGTCGCCGGACAGCGCGACGATCGGCCGTTGCGGGTCCGCGGCGCGCACACCGAGCGCAGCCGGAATGGTCCAGCCGAGCGGGCCTGCCTGGCCGCAGTTGATCCAGTTGCGCGCCTTGAACACATGCAGGAACTGCGCGGCGGCAATCTGCGACAGGCCGATCGTGCTGACATAACAGGTATCGCGGCCGAACACCTTGTTCATCTCTTCGTAGACGCGCTGCGGCTTGACCGGCACGTTGTCGAAGTGGGTCTTGCGCAGCATCGTGCGCTTGCGCTCCTGGCATTCTTCAACCCACGCGCCGCGATTCTTCAGCTTGCCCGCCGCTTTCCATTCCTTCGCGACTTCGACGAACAGTTCGAGCGCGGCCCTGGCATCCGACACGATGCCCAGATCCGGCCCGAAGACACGGCCGATCTGCGTCGGCTCGATGTCCACATGCACGAACTTACGGCCCTTGGTGTAAACGTCGATGCTGCCGGTGTGGCGGTTCGCCCAGCGGTTGCCGATGCCAAGCACGAAGTCCGACGCGAGCATCGTCGCATTGCCGTAGCGGTGCGACGTCTGCAAACCGACCATGCCGGCCATCAGCGGATGGTCATCGGGAATCGCACCCCACGACATCAGCGTCGGAATCACCGGCACGCCGAGCGTTTCGGCGAATTGCACGAGCAGGTCTTCAGCCGCCGCATTGATCACGCCACCGCCCGACACGATCAGCGGCTTCGCCGCGTTGTTCAGCATCGTCAGCGCGGCTTCGATCTGTACGCGACTCGCTTTCGGCTTGTAGACCGGCAGCGGTTCGTAGGTCGCGATGTCGAATTCGATTTCGGCCAGTTGCACGTCGATCGGCAGGTCGACCAGCACCGGACCCGGACGGCCTGAACGCATCAGGTGAAAGGCCTGCTGGAACACGCGTGGCACGAGCGCCGGCTCGCGCACCGTGACGGCCCATTTGGTGACCGGCTTGGCAATCGATTCGATGTCGACCGCCTGGAAGTCTTCCTTATAGAGCCGCGCGCGCGGTGCCTGGCCGGTGATCGCGAGAATCGGGATCGAGTCGGCGGATGCCGAATAGAGGCCGGTGATCATGTCGGTGCCGGCGGGGCCTGACGTGCCGATACACACGCCGATATTGCCCGGGGCAGCCCGTGTATAGCCTTCGGCCATATGCGACGCGCCTTCGACGTGGCGGGCGAGCACGTGGCTGATGTTGCCCGCTTTGCGCATGGCCGAATAGAACGGATTGATCGCGGCGCCCGGCACACCGAACGCGGTGTCGATACCTTCCTTTTCGAGCACGAGTACGGCTGCGTCGACGGCTCTCATCTTGGCCATGAATGTCTCCTGGGGTGTACTGCGAATGTGGGAAAGGGGGCGTTGTTCGCACTTTAGGTCTGCACCAAAGGTTTGATAAGATCAGTCCGGGTCGTTTATTCCGATACAAAAAGTATCGAATTGCCGGATGAGGGGCAGGCTGGCGGCACGGGCATCGCGGTGGGTATGGCGAGCAATCAGCGTAGCGCTAACAGGCGGGCGCTGATCGATGCGCGGCGCAAGTCCCGTCGGCGCTGGATTGCCGCTTCGGGTCGTGGCGCTGCGCCGTGCGCGGTAACCGGTATAACGCCGATTCGACATCGCCGATTCGACAACGGAGACGAAGATGGACCGCTTCAAACAGATCGAAACCTTCGTGCGCGTCGCGGATGCCGGCAGCCTCGCCGCTGCGGCGCTCGAGGAGGGGGTGTCGCCGGTGATCCTCGGGCGGCGCATCGACGCGCTCGAAAAGCGGCTCGGCGTGAAGCTGATGTACCGGTCGACGCGGCGTCTGGTCGTCAGCGAAGAGGGCGCGTCGTTTCTGGAGCGTTGCCGCGGACTGTTGTCCGAATGGGATCAGGCGGAAAACGAGCTGAGCGCCGGGCATCGCGCGGTGAGCGGCCATCTGATCGTGTCGGCGCCGGCGGCGTTCGGCCGCAAGCATGTGGCGCCGCTCGCACCGGTCTTTCTGGCCGACAAGCCGGAATTGCAGGTGTCGTTCAATCTGACCGACCGGGTCGTCGACCTCGTGCGCGAGGGGTACGACCTGTCGATCCGCATCGGTGGCGCGGTCGATCCGAACTTCGTCGCGGTCAAGCTCGCGTCGAATTCGCGCGTCGTCTGCGGCACGCCCGCGTACTTCAACAGGCACGGCCGGCCGAAGACGCTCGAAGACCTGCCTGCGCACAATTGCCTCGCATTCAATCTGCAAGGCGGGCAAAACCGCGGCTGGTATTTCCGGCGCAACGGCAAGCTTGTGACGGTGCGCGTCGGCGGCACGCTCGACTGCAACGACGGCGAGCTGTTGCACCGCTGGGTATCGGAAGGGCTCGGGCTTGGCTGGCGCTCGACGTGGGAAGTGCAGCAACAGATCGCGCGCGGCGAACTCGAAACCGTGCTCGACGACTACGCGCTGCCCGATTACGACATCCTTGCGGTGTATCCGCAGCAGCGCTTCGTGCCGGCCAAGGTGCGCTATTTCATCGATTATCTGAAGGTGGTGTACGCGCGGCCCGGATACTGGGCGGGCGACGCCTAGCCGCGCGGAGCGAGCGGGTTGCAGGCGGCCTGAAGGGCAGATTGAAGGTGAATCGCGGGCGCGGTGGAGGCCGATTCGCGCCCGCCGAGTGTGCGGCTCCCATCTGCCGCGCACGGTTTCATCCGACGATCAGCGCGCCGTTCATCGTTTCGTGCCCCGATCCGCAGAAGATGTCGCACAGGAATTCGACCGTGCCGGCGTCGCCCGCTTGCGCCGCGACCCGTACCGGCGGTCCCGGCGGCACATCGGCACGCACGCCGTATTGCGGAATCGAGAAGCCCATCGTGATGTCTTCCGAGGTCAGTTCGAACACCACCGATTCATGCGGCGCGAGTTTGATCTGATTCGGCGTAAACACGAAGCGCCTCGCGTGCACCTGGATCACGCGCGGCGCGGCTGCGCGCGCCGGGATGTGCGACATCGCCGCGAGCGCGACGGCCGTGCCGGCGAGGGTAAGCCATCTGCGCCGCGCGGCGCTTGGCGGCGAGCGGTGGGTTGTGGTTGACATCGCGCGTCCTCAGGAAATGTTGCGGATCGGCATTTCGTTCAGGGCAAACGAGCGCGGCTGCGTGTTCACGTCGACCTGTCTCCAGCCCAGTCCGCGATACGGCGCCGCGGCATCCCACGGCACCGGCAGCCGTTTTTCCTGCGAGCCGGGCGCGGGCAGCGGGAACATCAGCGAGCGCGCCGCGTGATGCGCGATGTTGCCGGTCATCGTGTGGTGTTCCTGATGGATATGGCCGTAGAAGACCGTCACGTTCTGCCTGCGCGTCAGCACGTCGATCACCTGCGCGCCGTCGCGCGTCGCCCAGTCCCATTGCGGTGCAAGATCGAACAGCGGCCGGTGCGTGAAGACGACGATGCGCGCGTCCTGCGGCTGTTTGTCGATATCGGCGGCGAGCCACGCGATCTGCTCGGCGCCGACGCGGCCGGCCGGGTCCGACACGTTGTCGAGCGTGATGAAATGCACGCCCTTGTGATCGAACGTGTAGTGGGTCGGGCCGAAGTTCTCCTTGTACGCGGCGCCCGCATCGAGGCTCGCGTCGTGTTCGCCGGGCATCAGATAGAGCGGCTTCACGTTCAGTGCGCCGACGATCGCGGCGAACTGCTTCATCCGTTCGCGGCGCAGCATCGGGTCGTCGGTCGTATGCGTCAGGTCGCCGGTGAAGATCACGAAGTCCGGCTTGGCCGGCAGTGCGTTGACGGCCGCGATCGCCTTGGGCAGCGTGCCTTTCGCATCCGGATTGACCGCTGGGCCTTCGAAGCCCCAGTGCGCGTCCGATAGTTGCACGAAGTAAAAGTCCTGATCGCGTCCGTAGGTGAAGCCGGGCAGCGCCGATGCGAACGCCGCGCCGCCGACCGCGGCCAGCTTCAGGAAATCGCGCCGTTTCAGATGACCAAGGGTGGATGACATGCTCGCTCCTCGCAGTGTGGGGGTCTGCCTGTCGAACCGGGCGCGCGGGTCTTTTATTCCCGTTTAATTTTTGATGAACGACGCCTGCAGCGGGAATAAACTCGTCGCGTAGCCGGTACAGCAGCGGTAACGTTCGGAGGGCTCCGGTGATTGAAACCGACAGTGATGCCGCACAGCGCAGCGCCCGCTTTCAACAGATGGCGCTGCCGCATCTCGATGCGGCCTTTAACCTTGCGCGCTGGTTGTGCGGCAATCCGAACGATGCCGAAGACATCGTGCAGGACGCGTATATCCGCGCATTCCGCTACTTCGATATGTTCCACGGCGACAACGCGCGGCCGTGGCTGCTGACAATCGTGCGGCGCACCTGGTACACCGAATGGCAAAAGCGCGAGATGTCGCGTCATTCGGTCGAGTTCGACGAGAACCTCGACGACCGGACCTTCGAAGGGTGGAGCGAGGCGAACGCCGACCCCGAGACGCTGATGATCCGCGAACAGGACGCTCGGCTCGTGCATGCGGCGCTCGAGCAGTTACCGGCCGAGTATCGCGAGGTGATGGTGCTGCGCGAACTGGAGGAGCTCAGTTATCGCGAGATTGCGACGATTGCCGATTTGCCGGTGGGCACGGTGATGTCGCGTCTTGCGCGCGGGCGGCGGCGGCTCGCGGAGTCGCTCGCGTCAATGCAGGCGCGGGCAGCGGGCAAGCCGGCGCCGTCGCGCGGGTCCGCGGCGGGCATGAGCGCGGGTACGGCCGCGGCAGACGGGCGCGGCGTCCGCGACAAGCGCTGCGGGGCCAGTGCGGCTGGCGTATCCGCCGCGGCTCCAGCCGGGGCGCCGGGTTCGATGCCGCCGCCCGGCGGGCTGCCGCCGTCCGCGCTTGCCAACCGGAGCGGCGAGCACCCGCCGGCCGGTAACCCGTCCGGATCATCGCCACGCAATCCCGGCGCGACGTCGGGCGGTATCGCTCAGGAGAGCCCAGATGGACTGTAACGACGCACGCCCGCTGATCGACGCGAACGTCGACCGGGAACTCTCGCCGCCCGATGCGCACGCGCTGCAGCAGCATATCGACGGCTGCGCGGTCTGCCAGCGCGAAAGCGAAGCGGTGCGCGCGCTGAGCGCCGCGGTGCGCGCCGCGGCTCAATATCATCGCGCGCCGCAGGCCCTGCGTGCGCGGATCATCGGGGCGCTGCCGGCGACTGACGTCGTTGCGCAGCGCGAGGAGACCAGCCGATCCGCCGCAGAGCGGAATCATGGCGATTATCGGGATCACACCCGCGACCAAACCCGGGACCAAACCTCGGAGAGCCCGCGCGACGATGCGCGCGGTGGCAGGCGCAATTCACCGACGAGAAACCGCTGGCTCGACTTTCTGCGCGGCAAGCGGTCGGCTCACGGTGACGCGCGCGACACCGCCCGCGGCCCGGTCCTCGGCGGCTCGGGTCGTGCCGGGACGCTGGCGCTACCGTCCGGTGCCGCGTGGCGCGGCGGCGCGCTGGCGTTGGCGGTGTGCGCGGCGGTCGCGGCCGGCGTGATCTACACGCAGCAGCGTTCGGCCGCGCCGGCCGGGCTCGTCGACGAACTGGTCTCGAGTCACGTGCGCGCGCAGATTTCGGGGCGCGACATCGACGTGATCTCGTCGGACCAGCATACGGTGAAGCCGTGGTTCAACGGCCGCATCGACTATGCGCCGCCGGTGGTCGATCTCGCCTCGAGCGGTTTTCCGCTGGCGGGCGGGCGGCTCGATTATGTCGGGCATCGGCGGGTTGCCGTGCTGACCTACATGCATCGGAAGCACGTGATCGATGTCTATGTGTTTCCGGACAACGACCCGGCGGCGGGCACGCCCGGCCCGTCGCTGACGAGCGACGGCTACTCGCTGGCGCGCTGGCGCGATGCCGGGATGATGTGGTGGGCGGTGACCGACGCGGCGCCGGAATCGCTGACGCAGCTCGAGGCGGCGCTGCGCGCGCGGCTGCAGAGCGGCGGTTGAGCGTGCGGGGTGTAGGATGAGCGCGCGCCGGACGTAAATACTTGAAAACAAGACCGAAATAACCCGATCGGACGCACTTGGTATTGCGTTCGCGCCCCATCCGGGTTACACTTTCCGGCTTCTCACTTGCCACACCGGTTCGACGCCCGGGTGGCTTTATATCCATAAGCGCTGCAAGAACACAAGGAGTGTGTATGCGTCATTACGAAATCGTCTTTATCGTGCACCCCGATCAAAGCGAGCAAGTGCCCGCGATGATCGACCGGTATAAGTCCACGATCACGTCGCACGGCGGCCAGATCCACCGTATCGAAGACTGGGGCCGTCGCCAGCTGGCCTACATGATCGAGAAACTCGCGAAGGCTCACTACGTCTGCATGAACATCGAATGCGACCAGACCACGCTCGAAGAACTCGAGCACGCGTTCAAGTTCAACGACGCGGTGCTGCGCCACCTGATCGTCAAGATGAAGAAGGCCGAATCCGGCCCGTCGCCGATGATGAAGGAAGTGCAGCGCGAAGAAGCCAAAAAGGCGGCTGCTACGCAACCGTCCGAAGCGCAGGCTTAAGACTCTAAGCCATCAGAGTGAACCGGCTGCAACTCACAGCCAGCGTCGTCGAACGCGAACCGTTGCGGTACACCCCCGCCGGCGTTCCGATTGCAGGCTGCATGTTGCAACACCGTACGGAAGTCGTCGAAGCGGGCATTGCCCGCCAGGTTGAACTGACGATGCCCGCGGTGGCAGCCGGTGAAGCGAGCGGCAGGCTGGAACGCTGTGCGATGGGCGTCGAAACGCTCTTCACCGGCTTCCTGGCGAAGAAAAGCCGCAACGCGAGAACTCTGGTGTTTCACATCACAGATTTGCAGGACATAGGAAAGGACTGAACATGCCCCGCCCGACTGGTAAGAAATTCGACAAGCGTCGCCAGCAACAAAACCCGCTCTTCAAGCGCAAGAAGTTCTGCCGTTTCACGGCTGCCAGCGTCGAACAGATCGACTACAAAGATATCGAAACGCTGAAGGACTTCATCGGCGAAAACGGCAAGATCACGCCGGCGCGCCTCACGGGTACGAAGTCGCACTATCAACGCCAGCTGGATACGGCGATCAAGCGCGCGCGTTTCCTCGCGCTGATGCCGTACACCGACCAGCACAAGGCCTAAACCCGACGGCGCCATAAGGAGCATTTGAATGCAGATCATTCTTCTCGAAAAAGTCGTCAACCTGGGCAACCTCGGCGATATCGTCAAGGTGAAGGACGGCTACGCACGTAACTATCTGATCCCGAACAAGCGCGCCCGCCGCGCGACGAAGGACGCGATCGCCGAATTCGAAGTCCGTCGCGCGGAACTCGAAAAAGTCGCGGCTGAAAAGCTGGCTGCCGCTCAGGCGCTCGGCGAAAAGATGGCCGGTCTGACGGTTCAGATCAGCCAGAAGGCTGGCGTCGACGGCCGCCTGTTCGGCTCGGTGACGAACGCGGACATCGCCGACACGCTGACCAAGCAAGGCTTCGCGGTTGAAAAGGCGCAAGTGCGCATGCCGGAAGGCCCGCTGAAGATGGTCGGCGACCATCCGGTGCAGGTTTCGCTGCACACGGACGTTCATGTCGACTTGACGGTGTCGGTGCTCGGCGAGCACGTCTAAGCACCGCATGCAGAAAAAAGCGCCAGGCAGTCGCTGGCGCGAGGGCAGGGGCCGGGAAACCGCCCCTGCTTTTTTATTGCCCGGCGCCTGCCGGTGAACTTTGCGCGCGCGTCCATTTGCCCGATAATCCCACCCCATGAACGCACCGTCGAAAGACCCCCAAATCGAGTCGCTGAAAGTCCCGCCGCATTCGATCGAGGCCGAGCAATCGGTGCTCGGCGGTCTGCTGCTCGACAACGCCGCATGGGACCGCATTGCCGACTTCCTGTCGCAAAGCGATTTTTACCGCTATGACCACCGGGTCATCTACGAACACATCGGCCGATTGATCGCGGCAACGCGTCCGGCCGACGTGGTCACGGTGTTCGAGGCGCTCAGCACGTCGGGCAAGGCGGAGGAGGTCGGCGGCCTCGCGTATCTGAACGCACTCGCGCAAAACACGCCGAGCGCCGCGAATATCCGGCGCTACGCGGAAATCGTGCGCGACCGCGCGGTGCTGCGGCGGCTCGTGTCGGTGGCCGATGAAATTTCGGCGGATGCCTTCAATCCGCAAGGCAAGGAAGTCCGCCAACTGCTCGACGAAGCGGAATCGAAAGTATTTTCGATCGCCGAAGACGGCGCGCGCGGCACGCAAGGTTTTCTCGAGATCGGGCCGCTGCTCACGCAAGTGGTCGAGCGAATCGACACGCTCTATCACACCGCGAACCCGAGCGACGTGACCGGCACGCCGACCGGTTTTGTCGACCTCGACCGGATGACCTCCGGCATGCATGGCGGTGAACTGATCATCGTCGCGGGCAGACCGTCGATGGGCAAGGCGCAGCCGCTCGATGCGCGCGTCAGGACGCTGACTGGCTGGAAGCGCATGGATGAACTCGCGGTCGGCGACGCACTCGCGTCGGTCGACGGCGCGCCGTCGATGGTCACGGGATGCTATCCGCAGGGTGAGCGGCAGGTGTATCGCCTGAGCTTTTCCGATGGGCGCTCGGCCGAATGCTGCGACGAACATCTGTGGTGCGTTCATTACCGCGACTGGCCGACGCCGCGCATTCTCAGCACGGCGGAAATCCGCACATTGCTGACGCGCGAACGCTATCGAAACCGCTTATGGATCGACATGCCGAGCGGTGATTTCGGTCATCAGGATGCGTTGCCCGTCGATGCCTGGGTACTCGGCGCGTTGCTTGGCGATGGCGCGATCGGCGGCACTGCGGTGCGCTTCAGCGTGAAGGCCGAGGAAACGCTGGAACGGATGCGCACGCGCGTCGGCGGCGTGCTCGAACTCAGCCGGGCCGGCCGCTACGACTGGCGCATCAAGCGGCGCCCGGCCGAAGGCGGAATAGCCCGTGCGCCGGTCAATCCAATCAGGCAGGCGCTCGAGCAGCTAGGGTTGTGGGGGCGGACCAGCGATAACAAGTTCATTCCACGTCCCTACCTCGATGCGAGTAAATCGGTGCGGCTTGATTTGCTCCGTGGGCTGCTCGATACCGATGGCTGGGTTGAAGGATGGGGCACGGTGCGCTACTCCACCGCCAGTCCGGATCTGGCGCGTGACGTGTGCGAATTGGTGCGCTCGCTCGGCGGTTGGTGCACAGTTTCCGGGAAGCAGGGCCGTTTTACCCGTGACGGTGTGAGCATGGCCGGTGCAATGGTCTATCAATGCACGATCAGCCACCCCGATCCGCAAAACCTGTTTCTGTTCGAAGGCAAGCGTGCGCGGCTGACGGCGGGGCGCGCGCGACGCAAGCTGCCAGTCATCGCCGCGATCGAACCGACCCGACAGACGGCTACCCAATGCATCTCCGTATCGCATCCGTCGCGCCTCTACATCACCGACGACTACGTGGTGACCCATAACACCGCCTTCTCGATGAACATCGGCGAATACGTCGCAGTCGAGTACGGTTTGCCGGTCGCGGTGTTTTCGATGGAAATGCCGGGCACGCAGTTGACGATGCGTATGCTCGGCTCGGTCGGCCGTCTCGATCAGCACCGGATGCGTACCGGCCGTCTCACCGATGAAGACTGGCCGAAGCTCACGCACGCCGTGCAGAAAATGAGCGAAGCGCAGATCTTCATCGACGAAACCGGCGGTCTGAATCCGATGGAATTGCGCTCGCGCGCGCGGCGTCTCGCGCGGCAATGTGGGAAGCTGGGTCTGATCATCGTCGACTACCTGCAGCTGATGAGCGCGTCGTCGTCGGGCGAGAACCGCGCAACCGAAATTTCCGAAATCTCGCGTTCGCTGAAGAGCCTTGCCAAAGAGCTCGACGTGCCGGTCATTGCGCTGTCTCAGCTCAACCGCGGTCTCGAACAGCGTCCGAACAAGCGGCCGATCATGTCCGATTTGCGCGAATCCGGCGCTATCGAGCAGGATGCCGACGTGATCCTGTTTATCTATCGCGACGAAGTCTATAACCCGGACAGCCCGGACAAAGGCACCGCCGAAATTATCATCGGCAAGCAGCGTAACGGCCCGATCGGTCCCGTTCGGCTCACGTTCATTGGCCAATATACGAAGTTCGATAATTTTGCCGGCGCGCAGACCTTCTACGGCAGCGAGTAGGGCCACGGCAGGCCATCGAAGCCGGTGTCGCGACGCTCCGTGAGCGGTACAATATGTCGGATTTATGACAGACGCGCTGTCATACGTTCGTACCATCTGTCGGTCACCGGTCCGATAGCCTTCCTTCAGGAACCCAATGTTCGGTCGTTTCATGCCCACCGAGGGCAAATTCTTCGAAATCTTCAATGCGCATGCGAAATACATTGTCTCGGCGAGCCATGAGCTTGAGCTGCTGATCGACAATCTCGGCGACGCGGAAATTCACAAACGGAACGTGCAGGCCGCCGAAAAAGCCGCCGACAAGCTCACGCACGAAACGATCGACCTGCTGCACAAAACCTTCATCACGCCGCTCGATCGCGACGAAATCCACAAACTGATCGGCACGATGGACGACATCCTCGACCTGATGGAGGACGTCGCCACTGCAATTTCGCTGTACGACGTGCAGGCTGTGACGTCGGAGGCGAGCCAGCTCGCGCATATCTGCACGTCGTGCTGCGAACGCGTGCAGGCGGCGGTCGAGATGCTGCCGGACATGAAGCAGGCGCGCATGATCCTGAAGGCATGCGAAGACATCGACCGTCTCGAGTCCGAAGCGGACCGTGTGCTGCGCGCGGCGATGTCGAAGCTCTTTCGCGAAGAAGACGATGTGAAGACGCTGATCAAGCTGAAGGCCATCTACGAACTGCTCGAAGCGGTCACCGACAAGTGCGAGGATGTGGCGAACATCATCGAAGGCATCGTGCTGGAAAACGCCTGATGCATTCGGTACAACTCGCCATCTGGACTGTCGCGACGCTGGTCGCGGTCGCGCTGGTATTCGATTTCATGAACGGTTTTCACGATGCGGCCAACTCGATTGCGACGGTCGTGTCGACCGGTGTGCTCAAGCCGCAACAGGCGGTCGCGTTTGCCGCGATGTTCAATGTCATTGCGTATTTCATCTTTCACCTGAAGGTCGCGGAGACCGTCGGCAGAGGCACGATCGATCCGGCCATCGTCGATCACTATGTGGTGTTCGGCGCGCTGGTCGGCGCCGCGCTCGCGAAATCGGGATGGGGTGCATTGAATGTCGATGGACTGCTGAAGACCATCGCGTTTATTTTTGTCTCACCGCTGCTGGGCTTCGTGCTGGGTTCGTTTTTCATGCTGAACGTGTCGTGGCTGTACTTCCGCACGCCGCCGAGCAAGGTCGACCGGCGCTACCGGCGGCTGCAGCTGGTGTCGGCCGGGCTCTACAGTCTTGGTCACGGCGGCAACGACGCGCAGAAGACGATCGGCATCATCTGGATGCTGCTGATCGCGACCGGCTACGCATCGGCGAGCGCCGACGCGCCGCCGATCTGGGTAATCGGCGGCTGCTATCTGTCGATGGGCCTGGGCACGCTATTCGGCGGCTGGCGCATCGTGCGCACGATGGGGCAGAAGATCACGAAGTTGAAACCGGTCGGTGGATTCTGCGCGGAGACCGGCGGCGCGCTGACGCTCTTTTTCGCGTCGTGGCTCGGCATTCCCGTGTCGACGACCCACACCATCACGGGCGCGATTGTCGGCGTCGGCGCGACGCGCAAGCTGTCCGCGGTGCGCTGGGGTGTCGCCGGCAATATCGTGTGGGCGTGGATTCTGACGATCCCGGCCTCCGCGGTGCTCGCGGGCGCCGGCTGGTGGTTCGGACATCGGTTCCTGTAGTCATGCAGGGCGGCCGCGCGGGAAGCGCACACCGCCCACACCGGTCAGATCATCGGCGTACTTACGCCGTCCATCGGAATGATCGCGCCGGACACGTAGCTCGCGCGGCGGCTCGCCAGAAACAGCGCGACATCCGCAATCTCTTCCGGCTTCGCAAAACGACCGAGCGGCACCTTCGCTTCGCCGCGCGAGCGCGCCTCGGCAATATCGACACCTTGTTGTTGCGCCTCGAGCGCCAGCGCGTCTTCGACGCGCTCGGTCAGCGTCGCGCCCGGATTGATCGCGTTGATCCGGATGCCGTAGCGCGCGTGATAGTGCGCGAGGCCGACGGTCGCCAGCATCAGCGCCGCGTTTGCCGCGCCACCCGCAATGTGAATGTCGGTCGCGTACTTGCCGCCCATCCCGATGATATTGACGATCGTGCCAGGCTCCGACGCGTCGCCTGACTTCGCGCGCGCGACCATGCGGCGCAGCACTTCCTGCTGCGGATAGATGTACGGAAAGTATTTCGCGTCCATCGTCGCCTTGAACGCGTCGGCGTCGAGCGTTTCCGGATCGTAGCGGCGTGCGGCGCCGGCGCTGTTGACGAGGATGTCGATCGGGCCCAATGCCTGGGTTGCTTCTTCGACGACATCCGCGGCGCTGTGCTGTTCATGCAGATCCGCGCGCGCGAGGTGAACCTGCAAGCCTTCGCTCTTCAACTGCTCGCGAGCGCGGGCGAGATTAGCCGGATTGCGCGACACGATCGCGACTTTTGCGCCTTCGACCGCAAATGCGCGCGCGCACGCGAGGCCGATGCCCTTACTGCCGCCTGTGATCAGAACGACCTTGCCTTTCAGTCCGAGATCCATCTTGTTCACCTGCTTGTCTTGGAATATCGGACACGATAGCAGACGCGCATTCGCTGTGCTTGCGCGTGGGCTGCTTGTCATCGCGCAGCATCGCTCGGCGCTGACAATGCACTTTCAATCCACGATACGGTGCGCATCGGTGTGGCGACATGGGTGCACGACTTTGGTCGTCACGCTGGGTCGCGCGATCAGTAACTGCTGTTTGCGAAGCCGGCGATCGGATCGTCGTTGGTTTGCGTGGGGGCGGGAAGACTGGGCGATACGGTCGACGCGCGCATGATCCGCGCGCTGCCGCTCGCCGGGCGTTGCCATTCGGATGGCGTTTGCTGAGCTTGCTGTGCCTGACGCGCGGCGAGCGCCGCGGAAGGCGGAGGTTCGTAAGCATCCGCGGCCGCGTCGATCGGGTCGGGTGCCTGAGCCGATACGCGAGCTGGCGCGTCGGCGTAGGCAGCGCCTGACTGCGCGGGCTGCGTTGTTTGAGTGGCCATCATATTGGCGCTTGCCGCGCCGTTTCCTGTGCCGTTAACGGGCGCGGACGCCGGCGACGCTACGCGTACCGGCGACACCGCGCCCGCGTCACGTGCCTGCGATTGCGCCGCACTCATCGCGGCCGGCGGCGGTTCGAACGCGTCGGCGGCGGTGCTGGCCGGGGCGGCCGTCGTGGCACCTGTCGCGCTGCCTGTCGTGGTGCCTGTCGTGGCAACGGCGGCCGGGCCAGCCATCGCAGCCGCCGGCGCACGCGCGGCTGTTATACGGTTATCGCGCTGCGCAGTGACGGGCACCTGTTGGCGTCCGTCCACCGCAACTTGCGCAGCGGCCGGCGCAGCGAGTGGCACACCGGCCGGATCGCCATCACGAGGGGACGGTGCCGATGCGTCGTAGGTCGCACCGTCGAACGGCGTCGGCTTCGATGGCGCGAGCGGCGGCGCGACGCGCCGGATGCCATCGAAGCGCTTTGCCCAATATGGATTGGTCAGGTAGTCGAGGCGCACGGTGCCACCCGTCGAAGGGGCGTTCACGAAGCGCAGCTTGCCCACATAGATGCCGACGTGCGAATGCGACCGTCCGGTCGTATTGAAAAAGACGAGGTCGCCGGCCGCGATCTCGTCCGGCTCGATCGACGCGCCACGCGAACTCATGTCGGCGGTGGTGCGCGGCAAATTGACCGACGCCGCGCGCTGCACGACGTAGTGCACGAGCCCGCTACAGTCGAAGCCGCTGTCCGGCGTATTGCCACCCCATCGGTATGGCACGCCGACCAGGCTCATCGCCTGGATCGAGATTTCCTCGCGGCCGATGCTGTGGTCAACGAAATCCGGGAAGCCGGGTGGGGTCCGGTAGGCGCCGGCTGTCGACGATGCGCCGCTCGAACGCACGGTCCGTTGCGGTGCGCTGGAACAGGCCGCGAGCAACGCAACGAGGAGCAGCGTCAGCAGCCGCAGGATGGCCGTCACACCCGGGAATGCAGCACCCGGGGACGAACAACCCAAAGGCAAAAAACCGGCACGGCGCATACCAGGCGAGGCGAGCGCCGAGCTCGCCCATAGCGGACGATGCCCGATGGTAGCCCGTCTGGTTTGGCTCCGGCAAGAAAAGCTGATGAATTACTTGAAGTTTACGCGCTAACTGTTGCTTTTGAGCTTGGGTATCTCTGCCGAGTCCGGGGACGGATCGCTGGTCGTGTCGCAGAGTAAAAAGCAATAAAAAGCCGCTTCCGGCATCCACCGGAAGCGGCTCGTGACAACCCACTCGACAGAAAGCGGGGACGCCGCCTACAGAATCTCCGACGCGTAGTCCGCCAGGCGCGAGCGCTCGCCGCGCGCCAGCGTCACATGTCCGCTATGCGCCCAGCCCTTGAAGCGGTCGACGACATACGTGAGCCCTGAACTGCCTTCGGTTAGATACGGCGTATCGATCTGCGCGATATTCCCGAGGCAGATGATCTTCGTGCCCGGACCGGCGCGCGTGACGAGCGTCTTCATCTGCTTGGGCGTCAGGTTCTGCGCTTCGTCGATGATCAGATACTTGTCGACGAACGTGCGTCCGCGCATGAAGTTCATGCTCTTGATCTTCAGGCGCGAGCGGATCAGTTCCTGCGTCGCTGCGCGGCCCCATTCGCCGGCTGCGTCATCGGTCTTTTGCAGTACTTCGAGGTTGTCGTCGAAGGCGCCCATCCAGGGCTGCATCTTCTCTTCTTCGGTGCCCGGCAAAAAGCCGATGTCCTCGCCGACCGGCACCGTCGCGCGCGTGACGATGATCTCGTTGTAGCGCTTGTCGTCGAGCACCTGCGCAAGGCCCGCTGCAAGCGCGACCAGTGTCTTGCCGGTGCCCGCCTGGCCAAGCAGCGTGACGAAGTCGATTTCCGGATTCATCAGCAGATTCAGTGCGAAATTCTGCTCGCGGTTGCGCGCGGTGATGCCCCACACGTTGTTCTTGTGGTGGCCGTAGTCGCGCAGCGTCTGCAGCAGCGCGGTTTTGCCATTGAGCTCGCGCACGATTGCATGGAACGCCGGTTCGCCGTTCTGCGGCTCCAGATACACGAACTCGTTGACCAGCATCGATGCGCACAGCGGCCCGGTCACGCGGTAGTACGTGGTGCCAGTCTTTGTGTCCTGCCAGCTTTCCATGCCCTTCGCGTGGCGGGTCCAGAAGTCCTGCGGCAACGCGCGAATGCCGGAGTAGAGCAGGTCCTTGTCTTCGAGAACCTGGTCGTTGAAATAATCCTCCGCGGGCAGGCCGAGCGCATGCGCCTTGATCCGCATGTTGATGTCTTTCGACACCAGCACGACCTGCCGGTCCTCGCGGTCGCGCTGCAGCGCGCGCACCACGCCGAGAATCTGGTTGTCGGCCTTGCCTTGCGGCAGGCCTTCGACCGGCTCGATATCGGTGAGCTTGGTCTGGAAGTACAGGTGCCCGAGCGCCTCGCGGCTGCCCAGACGCGCGAGCGGAATGCCCTCGGTCATCGGGCCCGCGTTCGCGACCAGCGCGTCAAGCGTGCGGCTCACCTGGCGGGCGTTACGCGCGACCTCCGACATCCCCTTCTTGTGATTGTCGAGCTCCTCGAGCGTCATCATCGGCAGATAGACGTCGTGCTCCTCGAAGCGGAACAGGCACGTCGGATCGTGCATCAGCACGTTCGTGTCGAGCACAAAAAGCTTGCGAACCTCGGTCGCCGCGCCGCGCGTATCGCGTTTCTTCGTGCCGCCGCGTGTCGCGGACGCGGTAGCGGCGGCGTCGCTGTCGGCGCCGGCCGGCGCTTTGCCGCGGCGCGCGACGGGGCGTGTCGCGAGGTCTTCTTCGTCCGCGGTAACGGGCACGGCCGGCACCGGCTGCAGCAGCGCGGCGGTCTGTTTCGTCTTGCGGCCTCGTGCCGATCCACCCGCACCGGGCAAGTCAGGCGTTACAGCGGGAGCGTCAATCCCGGCCAAGGTCGCGGCGGCAACCGGCACCGGCCGCAGCGTGGTCGCCGCATTCGCCGCGTCCGACATAGGCACGGCGACATTGGCACGCCCGAATTCGGGCGACTCTGCTTGCTCCCCTTCGTTCGCCTGTTTTCGGGCAGGCCGCGCCGGATGAGCTTTGGCCTTGTATTCGTCAGGCGACAACAGATTTCCGAGCTTGCTGGGCGGAGTAGGCAAAGGCATGGTTTCCCTCGAAGGAATCGGGGCACGGATCGCGGGTGATCGATGCGGCGATCCGTGCAACATGTCGTGTGCGCCGGCTGCCGCATTCTGAACGTGCCGATGCTGCGCACGCAGTTTGCGCCGGCAGGCGCGCTTCGTTTAGTAATGCCGGTTCGCCTGGTTTTCGATCGGCTCCTTGACGAGCGCACGCGGTGTTTCGCTAGAACAGCCGCGCGCAATTAAAAAAGCCGCCGCCCCGGTGAACGGGGCAAGCGGCTCGACTTGAGTCGTCGCGTTGCGCCTGATAAGCCTTTCGGCTCTCACGTCGCGGTGGCTTGCATAGGTGTCAAGCGTGTGACGAACGTGATGACGACGGGCGCAGCTGCGGGGAAAATAGTGGGAACAGGCACTCATTGCGGCCCAATATAACGCGCCTCACAGCGCTTGTACAGCCTCCAGAATCTCATCGACGTGACCCGGCACTTTCACACCGCGCCACTCGAGGCGCAGCACGCCTTTTGCGTCGATGACGAACGTCGAGCGTTCGATCCCACGTACTTCCTTGCCATACATTTTCTTCAATTTCATGACGCCGAAGAGCGTGCACAGCGTTTCCTCAGGGTCCGATACCAACGTAAACGGCAGTTCCAGCTTGGACTTGAAGTTCTCGTGCGAACGCACGCTGTCGCGCGATACGCCGACAATGTCGGCGCCGGCCGCCTTGAACTTCGGATAGAGGTCGCGGAACTGCAGACCTTCGGTCGTGCAGCCCGGCGTGTTGTCCTTCGGATAAAAATACAGCACCACCTTCTTGCCCCGAAGGCGGGATAGCGTGAAATCGCCGCCGGTTGCCGGGGCGGTGAAGTCGGGGATGGGCTGGTCGACTGCGATGGGCACGGGTTTCTCCGATTGTTATGGCTTGGCAGGGCCGAGGCGCAATCAGGCCGGTGCGCCGGGCGGCGCGACGACACGCGCGGCCGGTTCGGATCGGGCAGCGCGCATCAGTCGGGCTGGACGATCAGCTCACCGGAGCGGCCTGGAATTTCGCCCCACGTGACAGGGTACGATGGCAGCGTGTCACGGTCTAGCGCGGCGTGATAATCGCCCATCGTTGCGAACGTGTGGCCTTGTGCGCGCCAGCCGTCAAGCAGTTGCTCGAATACCGGCGCGAGCTTTTGTCCTTCGAGCTCCGCGTGCAACGTAAAGACCTGGTCGTGTGGGTTGGCGGCGGTCAGTTTCAGCAGCCATTTCGCAACGCTGTGTTCGTCGATCCCGTCGACGCCAAGGACTTCGTCGAGCGTCGGCAGCGTGGTGGGCATCTGCACGTGCGTAAGCGTTTTACCGTCGACCACCGGAAAGTACGGCGTGTGTCCACGTCCGTCGGACGCGTAGCGCATCCCCCAGGCATCGATCTGCCCGAACGCATGGCTGTTCATCTGCCAGCCGGCGGCGCCGTGCGTCGCGGGCGGCGCGCCAAACACATCGTGAAAGCGCGCGTAGCTCTTTTGCATCTGCGCGGTGGTCCATTCGCGCTCGCGCTGACGCACATTGTCCTGCCAGTACACGTGGTCCCACGTGTGGATGCCGCATTCGAAGCCCGCTTCATGGATCGCGCGCATCTCGGCGGCCGCGCGCACGCCGATATCCGGTCCCGGCAGCAGCACGCCGTACATTAATTGCCGGATGCCGTAATGCTCGACCACCGACGTGCGCGACACCTTCTTCAGAAAGCCCGGCCGCAGCACGCGGCGCATCGCCCAGCCGGTGTGGTCGGGGCCGAGACTGAACAGGAAAGTCGCGCGCGCCTTGAAGCGGTCGAACATGCGCGCAAGGTTCGGCACGCCTTCGCGTGTACCGCGCAGCGTGTCGACGTCGATCTTGAGAACGATGCGAGCCAAGGGAAGCGTGCCTTGCTGGAGAGCGGGTTCGACGCAGCGTTATTCGACGAGCGCGCGCGCGTCGGCGACGTGTCCGCGATACGCTTCGAAGATTTTGCGCAGCGCTTCGTCGAAGGTCGACTTCGGCGCCCAGTGGAGTTCCTGCATCGTGTTGTCGATCTTCGGCACGCGGTTCTGCACGTCCTGATAACCGGCGCCGTAGTAGGCGCCCGACGACGTCTCGACCAGCTGCACCTTCTTCGCGTTGTCCGCGTACTCGGGGAATTCGGCCGCGAGCGCGAGCATCTTGTGCGCGAGTTCGCGCACCGAGTAGTTGTTCTTCGGGTTGCCGATGTTGTAGATCTTGCCCGACGCGATCCCGTTCGGATTGTCGATGATCTTCATCAACGCGCCGATGCCGTCATCGATATCGGTGAACGCACGTTTTTGCGCGCCGCCGTCGACGAGGCTGATGTTCTCACCGCGCACGATATGCCCGAGGAACTGGGTGACCACACGCGAGCTGCCTTCCTTCGGCGTATAGATGGAATCGAGGCCCGGGCCGATCCAGTTGAACGGACGGAACAGCGTGAAGTTCAGGCCTTCCTGCATCCCGTAGCCCCAGATCACGCGGTCCATCAACTGCTTCGAGCACGCGTAGATCCAGCGCGGCTTGTTGATCGGGCCGTAGGTGAGGGCGGACGCGTCCGGATCGAACTCATCGTCGGCGCACATCCCGTACACCTCGGAGGTCGACGGAAACACGAGGTGCTTGCGGTACTTCACCGCCGAACGCACGATCGGCAGGTTCGCTTCGAAGTCGAGCTCGAACACACGCAGCGGCTGCTGCACATAGGTGGCGGGCGTCGCGATCGCAACCAGCGGCAGGATCACGTCGCACTTCTTCACGTGATACTCGACCCATTCCTTGTTGATCGTGATGTCGCCTTCGAAGAAGTGCATCCGCTCATGCTTGACCAGATCGCCGAGGCGCTCGGTCTGCATGTCCATCCCGAACACGTCCCAGTCGGTCGTTTCGAGGATGCGCTTGGACAGGTGATGGCCGATAAAGCCGTTCACGCCCAGAATCAGGACTTTTTTCATCAGTGATGGGAAGGTTGGGTGAGCCGGGTGAATTCGGCGGGCGTGACGGAAAGGAGGGCGCCGCCACCGGCGCTGATCGCGCCGCCGGGTTGCCCGCTTTGTGGCCCGCTGGTTTGCCCGCTCGGGTGCCAAAGTTCGTGAATCGCGATTGCGCGGCCGTCGCCGCATGTCGCAAAAATGACATTATCGCTTACGTGGAGGCCCGGCGGCAAATCCGCAGGTGCGCTGCCGGGCGCCATCAGCCGCGCGCGGGCGACGATAAAGCGTTCGCCGCCGATGTCGGTAAACGCGCCCGGGTACGGCGGCGCGACCGCGCGAATCAGGTTGTAGACGCTTTGCGCGGGCTGCGTCCAGTCGATGCGGCCGTCTTCCGGTTTGCGCCCGCCGAAGTAGCTGCCGTGCGCGAGATCGTTCGGCAGATGCGGCGCCTCGCCCGCGAGCAGCGCGGGCAGCACGCGCCACAAGGTCTGTTCGGCGGCCACCGTCACCTTGTCGAACACTTGCGCGGCGGTGTCGTCCGGCAGAATCGGCACTGGGGTCTGCGCAATGATCGCGCCGGCGTCGGGCTTCGCGGCCATTTCGTGCAGCGTCGCGCCGGTTTCCGTTTCGCCGTTGAGAACCGCCCAGTTCGTCGGCACGCGGCCGCGGTATTTCGGCAGCAGCGAACCGTGCATGTTGTACGCACCGCGCGCGGCGAGCGCGAGCAGATCGAGCGGCAACATGTGCCGGTAATAGAACGAGAAAATAAAGTCCGGCTGCGCGCGGCTCACCGCCTCACGCAGTTCGGTGCTGCGCGGGTCGGCGGGCATCACGACCGGAATACCGTGCTCGGCCGCGACCTGGGCGACACTGCCGAACCAGATGTTTTCGTGCGGGTTGTCCTCATGCGTGACGACCAGCGCGACGTCTACACCGCGCGCGAGCAGCACCTGCAGACAGCGCACGCCGACATTGTGATAGGCGAAGACGACGGCGCGCGGCTTCACGGCGTCGGCCCCTGGTCGATGATCGGCGCCGGCTGCACCGCCTGCACGACCGTCTGCCTCGGCATGCCCGCCACGGTTTCGCCGTTGCGCTGCTCGAGGATGGTCTGCACGAGATAGCGTGGCCGCGCGCGCACCTGCTGATAGATGCGGCCGATATATTCGCCGAGCAGCCCGAGCGCAAAGATAATCACGCCGAGCAGGAAGAAGGTGATAGCAAACAGCGTGAACACGCCTTGCACTTCCGCGCCGATGATAAAGCGGCGAATCAGCAGCAGCACGAACAGGCCCGCCGAGCCCATCGACAGGATCACGCCGATAAACGACAGCCATTGCAGCGGCACGACCGAGAAGCCCGTGACCAGATCGAAGTTCAGGCGGATCAGGCTGTACAGCGAATACTTCGATTCGCCGGCGAAGCGTTCTTCATGCGCGACTTCAATTTCGACCGGATTCTGCGAGAACGTGTACGCGAGCGCGGGAATGAACGTGTTGATCTCGCCGCAGCGGTTGATCGTATCGATGATGTGCCGGCTGTAGGCGCGCAGCATGCAGCCCTGATCGGTCATCTTGATGCGCGTGATGCGCTCGCGCAGCCGGTTCATCGCCCGCGATGCTTTGCGGCGCCACAGGCTGTCGCGGCGCTGGATGCGGATCGTGCCGACGTAGTCGAAGCCTTCGCGCATCTTCGTGACGAGTTTGCCGATTTCCTCGGGCGGGTTCTGCAGATCCGCGTCGAGCGTGATCACGATATCGCCGCGCGATTGCTCGAAGCCCGCGAGAATCGCCATGTGCTGGCCGTAGTTGCCGTTCAGCAGAATCACACGCGTGGTGTCCGGGCGCGCGCGGAACTGCTCGGCGAGCAGCGCGGCCGACTTGTCGCGGCTGCCGTCGTTGATAAAAATCACTTCGTAGTCCGCGTGAAGCGCATCGAGCGCCGGATAGAGACGCTCAAAGAGCGCGTTCAGCCCGGCTTCCTCGTTGTAGACCGGGATGATGACCGTGACTTCCGGTCGTGCCCGGCGGTGTTCCGTTTGGCTCATATCCGCTTGTGTTCCGCTTGGTGGTCCCTGGTTGTGCCTGGTTGTGCCCGGTGGTTTTGCTTGTATGGCGTCTAGCGTCCGTACTGTTCGCAGAGTTCATTGACCGCGCGGCATACCCGCGCGACATCGCCTTCGTTCATCTGCGTGAAGAGCGGCAGCGTGACCGTGGTCGCGCCGAAGCGCTCCGCGTGCGGGAACATGCCTTCCTTGAAACCGCGCGCGCGATACAGCGAGAACAGATGGAGCGCCGGATAGTGCACGCCCGAACCGATGCCGCGTTCCTTGAGCGCGCCCATAAAGCCGGCGCGGTCGATCGACAGCCGCTCGAGCGGCAGCGTGATCTGGAACATATGCCAGTTGCTGTTCTCGAAATCGGCGAGCGGCAAGCCGACACCGAGTTTTTCCGCGACGCCGCCCGCGAATCCCGCAAAGTACGCGCGCGCCAGCTTCTTGCGTTGCGCATTGAAACGCTCGAGATGCGGCAGCTGGCCGAGGCCGACGCGCGCGGCGACGTCGGTCAGGTTGTACTTGCCGCCGAGCACATCGCAATCCATGCCGTCGAAGCCGGTGCGTGTGACGCCTTGCAGACGATATTTCTGGGCCAGCACGGCTTCCTCTTCGTTGTTCAGCACCAGCGCGCCGCCTTCAATCGACGTCAGGTTCTTGTTCGCATGGAAGCTGAACGACACGATGTCGCCGAGCTTGCCGATGCGCTCGCCTTTCCACGTCGAACCGAGCGCTTGCGCGGCGTCTTCGATCACGCGCAGCTTGTGCTCGCGTGCAATCGCGTAAAGCCGGTCCATATCGACCGGCAGGCCCGCGAGATACACCGGAATCAACGCCTTCGTGCGTGGCGTGATCGCTTTTTCGAGCAGATCGAGATCGATATTGCGCGTCTGCGGGTCGATGTCCGCGAACACCGGCGTCGCGCCGGTTTCAAGTATCACGTTCGCCGTCGCGACCCATGATGCGGGTGTCGTGATCACTTCGTCGCCGGGACCCACGCCCGCGATCCGCAAACCGATTTCGAGCGTCGCCGTGCCGGAGTTGAATGCGCGTACCGGGCGGCCACCGCAGAACTCCGACAACGCCGCTTCGAACGCCTGGTTTTGCGGACCGGTCGTGATCCAGCCGGAGCGGAGCACGTCGGCGACGCCGCGAATCGTTTCTTCGTCGATATCCGGGCGAACGAACGGCAAAAACGGGACGGATGACTGGGTCATGAGAGCCTTGAACGATAAGGATGACGGGCCGATGCTGACAGCATAAGAAAACTTTCAATCTGTTGACGCGAGCCTTCAGGCGACGTGTCGCGTCGCGCGCGTGGCGGCCGTGGCCGTGGCCGGCGCGCTGCGTGCCTAGCTGCGCGCGAGCACGAAGACGCCGACCAGAATGATGCCGATGCCGATCAGACGCTGCACCGACAGCACTTCGCCGAACAGATACCACGCGGCGACCGCATTGAGCACGTAGCCGAGCGACAGCATCGGATAGGCGATCGAAACATCGACGCGCGACAACCCGACAATCCAGACCGCAACGCTCACCACATAGCAGGCCAAGCCACCGATGATCGGCCATTGGGTCGCGAGCTTGATGCCAATGGGCAGGATGTTCGCACGGGTGAATTCGAAGTGTCCAACAGCATTCGTGCCGGCCTTCAGCAACAGTTGCGCGCATGCATTCAGCGTCACGCCGGCGAGGATGCAGAAAAGGGAGATCGGGTTCATCGAGCGTGTGATATGGAGGTCAGGGCGTGGTTTTTGTAGGGGCGGCCGGTTCAGCTGCCGAGCCCGGCGCGGCGGGGCTCGGCAAGCCGGGCTGCGGCACCGCCGGTTGAGCGGCCGACGGATTTTCCATAACGGGTTTTTCCACGATCACGCGTCGCGCATCGCGCGCGATCACCTGCATCGGCAGATGCTGCGCCGCAAGATCGGCATAGCGGTCCGGCGGCAATAGCGCGAGCGCATAGCGATCCGCGTTCCAGCGCTTGATCCATTCATCGACCGTCGGTATCCATTTCTGCGGTTCGACCGACACGCCGAAGCTCAACTCGTCCGCATGCTCGACCATGATCATCGTATGACGGACATAGAACGGCATCGTATGGTCAAGCACGCCGACCGAGTAGAACGGCGTGTCGGGCGGCAGCTTCGCGAGCGCCGCGCGCACCGCGGGCGCAAGCGGCGCGCCTGAGCTGAGCCGGCCGAACACATCGTGACCGGTGCCGGCGATGGTGCCGAGCAGCAGCCATGCGGCGCCGAACGCGGCGGTGGCGCCGACGATGCCGCCGCGGCTGCGGCGGTTGATCCAGATCGCCAGCAAGGTCAGCACGAACGCAACGGCGAGCGCCGCGAACACCCAGCTGCGGAATTCGACGTAGAGCGCGGTCGGATTGCGCTCGTCGCCGAAGCGGCCGAGGAACACCGCGCCGAACGCGGCGGCGATCAGGAATACCGCATAGCCCGTCAGATGCCGATGAAACTGCTCCTTCGTGACGAGCGGCAGATACATGCCGATCAGCAGCGCGAGCGCGGGTGCGATCGGCAGCGTGTACGACAGCAGCTTCGAATGCGACGCGCTGAAGAACAGAAAAATGAACGCCGACCAGACAAGCAACAGGATGACCGGCGCAAAGCCGTTCGCCTGGCGCGGCGTTCGAAGCGCACGCCGAATGCTCTGCACGCTCACGGATAGCCACGGCAGAAACCCGACGAGTATGACCGGCACGAAGTAGTAGAACGCGCCGGGGCGGTTCTGCTCGGGCGTCAGATAGCGCCTGAACTGCTGGACGATAAAGAAGAAATTGAAGAACTCGGGGTTGCGCTGCTGCACGAGCACGAACCACGGCGTGACGATCGCGAAGAATACGATCAGCCCGCTCACCAGATAGAGGCGCTTCCAGATCGCCCAATCGCGCGCGATCAGCGTGTACAGCACCAGCACGGCGCCGGGCAGGATCACGCCGATCAGTCCCTTCGATAGCACCGCCAATGCCATCGACGCCCAGCACGCCCACATCCAGCCGCGCACCGCACCGGCCGGCAAGCCCGGGCGCTGCGCGAGCAGCAGTGCGCACAGCGAGAGCGCCATCCAGAACGACAGGGCCATGTCGAGTGTGTTGAAGTGGCCCATCAGGTTCCAGTACGGCGAGCATGCGAGCACGATTGCCGCGAACACGCCGGTCGCCGCGTTGAACACACGCGCGCCGGTGAAGCCGACCACCAGCACGCCCGCGAAGCCGGTCAGCGCGGTATAGAGACGCGCCTGCCATTCGCCGAGACCGAACCACGCGAACGTCAGCGCGTTCGCCCAGGTTTGCAGCGGCGGCTTCTCGAAATACTTGTAGCCGTTGTAGCGGGGCGTGATCCAGTCGCCGGTGACGAACATCTCGCGCGCCATTTCGGCGTAGCGGCCTTCATCGCTTGGCAGCAGATGGCGCCAGCCAAGCGGCACGAACCAGATCAGCGCAAGCGCGATCAGCAACAGCAGGATGACGGTGCGATTGAGCGGTAGCCGGGACGGCACATCGTTCATTGATTTCAACCTTTTCGGCGCCGACGGGCGGCATCATTCTTATTTCGGGCAACGGCCAATGGCCAATGGCGGCCGGTGGCGCGCGAACGCGCGCCGCGAGCATGCCTGAGCGAAGCTTAACGGGGCCTTAGCGGTGCATCCGGTGCGTCTGGTGCTTCTGGTGCGCCGTCTGGTGCATCCGGCCGCGCGCAGGGGCGATGCATAGGCCGCACGCGTGGCGCCCGAACCGGCGTGCGTCTTTTGCGCAAATGCCGCGCAGTTTACTCGATCGGCGCGGTGCTGCCGACGTGCGCGCCGGGTTATGCCTCGATCAGCAGCGCGGCGGCGACTTTGCGCCCTTCGGCCATCAGGATGTTGTAGGTCCGGCAGGCGGCCTTGAAGTCCATCGTTTCGACGCCGATGCGTTGCGCGGCGAGCGCCGACGTCAGGCGCGGATGAGGAAAGCGCAGCCGGTCGCCGCTCCCGAAGATCACGACCTCCGGAGCCGGTTCGATCAGCAGCTCGAAGTGCTCGGGGGCAAGGGCCTCGAACGACGAAACCGGCCATGGGATAACCGGTTCTTGCGGCATGACGATGATGCTGCCTGCGTGACGTTCGAGATTGATTTCGACATAGTCGGCGCCGTAAGCCGTGACGGTATTGAGCGCGCCGCTCGAATCCTGATGTAATTTCAAACCGGTGTTCCGTGGTGGTCGCCAATGGGGGCGACGAAATAGGTTGCGAAATTGTCGATGCCGTATGCCGTGCCGGCGCTTTGGTGCATTGCGGAAGTGGGGCAAAATCCGCTAAATTATAGCTTTTTAGCCGCCCGGCGGCGCCTTGCGCTGCGCGCGTCGCCATCAGCGTTAAAACGGAGCGTCAAAACCGGGGAGCATTAAAACCGGCGAGCGTCAAAAGCGCCGCCCGGCGCTCGCTGCCCCGCTTCCTGGTCACGGGTTGGGCTAATCGCCCGATTTTTTGTTCCCGCGCGTTGTCCGTTCCGCGCGTTTTATCCCGCGATTTCGCTGCGCTTCACCTCGCGTGCCGGGCCACGACTGCCTGCGCGGTGCGGCCCTCCACTCAGGAGGACGGCAGCGGCGTCCCGGCCAGACTCGAATCCAGGCGAAGTGCCCGACTGCAACCTGCCGTGAAACCCTGCCGTGAAACCGATACTCAAATCCAACAAGCTGTTGAATGTCTGCTATGACATTCGCGGGCCCGTTCTCGAACACGCGAAACGGCTCGAAGAGGAAGGCCACCGGATCATCAAGCTGAACATCGGCAACCTTGCGCCGTTCGGTTTCGATGCGCCCGACGAGATCATCCAGGACATGATCCTGAATCTGCCCACGTCGTCGGGTTACTCGGATTCGAAAGGGGTGTTCGCGGCGCGCAAGGCGATCATGCATTACGCGCAGCAAAAAGGCGTGCACGGCGTCGAACTCGACGATATTTACATCGGTAACGGCGCGTCCGAACTGATCGTGATGGCGCTGCAGGCGTTGCTCAACGATGGGGACGAAGTGCTGCTGCCGGCGCCCGACTATCCGCTGTGGACCGCCGGCGTGAGTCTCTCCGGCGGCACGCCCGTGCACTACATCTGCGACGAGTCGAACCGCTGGATGCCCGACCCCGACGATATCCGCCGCAAGATCACGCCGAACACGCGCGCGCTCGTCGTGATCAACCCGAACAACCCGACCGGCGCGCTGTATTCGAACGAGCTGCTGCTCGAACTGATCGGCATCGCGCGCGAGCACGGCCTCGTGATCTTCGCCGACGAGGTGTACGACAAGATCGTCTACGACGGCCGCCAGCATACGGCCATCGCGGCGCTGTCGGAAGACGTGCTGACCGTCACGTTCAACAGCCTGTCGAAGAGCTACCGCTCGTGCGGCTACCGCGCCGGCTGGATGTGGGTGTCGGGGCTGACCGGCGAGAACCGGCGCCGCGCGAAAGACTATTTCGAAGGGCTCGGCATTCTCGCGTCGATGCGGCTGTGCCCGAACGTGCCTGGCCAATATGCGATCCAGACCGCGCTGGGCGGCTATCAGAGCATCAATGATCTGATCGCGCCCGGCGGGCGGCTCTTCAGGCAACGCGAACTCGCGTATGACATGCTTACCGCGATTCCGGGCGTGAGTTGCGTGAAGCCGGAAGCGGCGCTCTATATGTTTCCGCGGCTCGATCCGAAGCTGTACCCGATCCAGAACGATCAGCAGTTCATCCTCGATCTGCTGCTCGAGGAGCGCGTGCTGCTCGTGCAGGGCACGGGCTTCAACTGGAAAGCGCCGGATCACTTCCGCGTGGTGTTCCTGCCGAACGTCGACGACCTCGCGGACTCGATCAACCGGATCGCGCGTTTTCTCGACGGTTACCGCAAACGGCACGCGGTCTGACGCACGCGTCCCGCGCCTGTCCGTTCCCTCAAACTTTTAATAGAAACACACACGCTGCATGGAACCGATCAAAGTTGGATTGCTGGGCTTCGGCACAGTTGGTTGCGGAACCTACACGGTGCTGCGCCGCAATCAGGAAGAAATCAAACGGCGGGCGGGGCGCGGCATTGAAATTGCGCGCATCGCGGTGCGCAATCCGGCGAAGGCGGCGAAAGCGCTGAATGACATCGGTGTGACCGATGCGGGCAGCGCCATCGTGACCGACAACTTTAATGCGGTGGTCGACGATCCGTCGATCGATATCGTCGCGGAAATGATTGGTGGCACGGGCGTTGCGCGTGAACTCGTGCTGCGTGCGATTGCGAATCGCAAGCACGTGGTGACCGCCAACAAGGCGCTGCTCGCGGTGCATGGCACCGAGATTTTCGAAGCCGCGCACGCGAATGGCGTGATGGTCGCGTTCGAAGGAGCGGTCGCGGGCGGCATTCCGATCATCAAGGCGCTGCGCGAGGGACTGACCGCGAACCGCATCGAGTACATCGCGGGCATCATCAACGGCACGACCAATTACATCCTGTCGGAAATGCGCGACCGCGGCGTCGATTTCGCGACCGCGCTCAAAGGCGCGCAGGAACTCGGCTATGCCGAAGCGGACCCGACCTTCGATATCGAAGGCGTCGATGCCGCGCACAAAGCGACCATCATGAGCGCGATTGCATTCGGCGTGCCGGTGCAGTTCGACAAGGCCTACGTCGAAGGCATCAGCCGGCTCGCGGCGATCGATATCCGCTATGCGGAAGAGCTCGGCTACCGGATCAAGCTGCTCGGCATCACGCGCCGCACCGGCAAGGGCATCGAGCTGCGCGTGCACCCGACGCTGATTCCGTCGAAGCGGTTGCTTGCGAATGTCGAAGGCCCGATGAATGCGGTGGTCGTGCACGGCGATGCGGTCGGCGCGACGCTGTACTACGGCAAGGGTGCGGGCGCGGAGCCGACGGCGTCGGCGGTGGTCGCGGATCTGGTCGACGTGACGCGGCTGCACACCGCCGATCCGGAACATCGGGTGCCGCATCTGGCGTTCCAGCGCGACCGGCTCTCGGACACGCCGATCCTGCCGATCGACGAAGTGACGAGCGGTTACTACCTGCGTCTGCGCGTGGCCGATGTGACCGGCGTGCTGGCCGATATCACGCGCATTCTCGCGAATACCGGAATTTCGATTGACGCGCTGCTGCAGAAGGAATCGGAGCAGGTCGACGATCACGGCAAGGGCGAAACCGACATCGTGCTGATCACGCACGAGACGGTCGAGAAGAATGTGAACACGGCGATCGCGGAGATCGAGGCGTTGCGCACCGTCGTATCGAAGGTGACGAAGCTGCGCATGGAAACGCTGAACTAGGCGAGAGGCATGCGCAATCCGGGCACATGGCAAGCACACTGAGCGGACTTTTCTGATGAACTACATTTCCACGCGCGGCGCCGCAGCGGGCGAGCGCCATACGTTTTCCGACATCCTGCTCGGCGGTCTGGCGAAAGACGGTGGCCTGTACCTGCCGGCCGCGTACCCGCGCGTGTCCGCGGACGAGCTGACGCGCTGGCGCGCGCTGCCGTACGCGGACCTTGCGTTCGAGATCCTGTCGAAATTCAGCGACGACATCCCCGCTGCCGACCTGCGCGAACTGACGCGCCGCACGTACACCGCGCAGACTTACTGCAACGTGCGCGACGACGAACAGGCCGCGCAGATCACGCCGTTGAAGACGCTCGGCGTCGAGAACGGCGCGCCGCTCGCGCTGCTCGAACTGTCGAACGGGCCGACGCTTGCGTTCAAGGACATGGCGATGCAACTGCTCGGCAACCTGTTCGAGTACACGCTCGCGAAACACGGCGAAACGCTCAACATTCTCGGCGCGACGTCGGGCGACACCGGCAGTGCGGCGGAATACGCGATGCGCGGCAAGCGCGGCGTGCGCGTGTTCATGCTGTCGCCGCACAAGAAGATGAGCGCGTTCCAGACTGCGCAGATGTACAGCCTGCAGGATCCGAATATCTTCAATATCGCGATCGAAGGCGTGTTCGACGATTGCCAGGACATCGTGAAGGCGGTGTCCAACGATCACGCGTTCAAAGCCGCGCACAAGATCGGCACGGTCAATTCGATCAACTGGGCGCGCGTGGTGGCGCAAGTCGTCTACTACTTCAAAGGCTATTTTGCCGCGACGAAGTCCAACGACGAGCGCGTGTCGTTCGCCGTGCCATCGGGCAATTTCGGCAATGTCTGTGCGGGGCATATCGCGCGGATGATGGGTTTGCCGATCGAAAAGCTGGTCGTCGCGACCAACGAAAACGACGTGCTCGACGAGTTCTTCCGTACCGGCATCTACCGCGTGCGCAAGGCGGCCGAGACGTATCACACGAGTAGTCCGAGCATGGACATTTCGAAGGCGTCGAACTTCGAGCGTTTCGTGTTCGATCTGCTCGGCCGCGACCCGGCGCGTGTGCTGCAGCTATTCCGCGATGTCGAGGAGAAGGGCGGTTTCGATCTGGCCGCCAGCGGAGACTTCGCGCGCGTGAAGGCGTTCGGTTTCGTGTCGGGCAGCAGCACGCACACGGACCGTGTCGACGCGATTCGCGACGTGTTCGAGCGCTATGACACGATGATCGACACGCACACGGCGGACGGCCTGAAAGTGGCGCGCGAGCATCTGCAGAGCGGCATTCCGATGATCGTGCTGGAGACCGCGCAGCCGATCAAGTTCGGTGAGACGATTCGTGAGGCGCTGCTGCGCGAGCCGGGGCGTCCTGCGGCGTTTGTCGGGCTCGAAGCGTTGCCGCAGCGTTTCGAAGTGCTGCCGGCGGATGCGCAGCAGGTGAAGGCGTTCGTCGCGTCGAAGACGGGCGCTTGATGCACGCGTGCGGCGTCGCGTAATAGCGTCACACGTCGGGTGGCAGCCATGTCTGAAGGCTTGCCGCCCGCTCGTTGCACCACGGCGCGCGAGGGCCTCTGCCAGGGCTACCACGGCCGAGGTGTCGCCACCCTCTGCGTAGCGGTTTGCCGTGTTGCCGGTCATAAGGGCCAGCCGCCGTTCAGCGCGCTTTCACCGCGCCCTTCACCATTCCGTATCTGCGATAGGCCCGCTATCCCACACCGGCCGACCCCGCCATCGCTCGCCGCCCGCTACAATAGTCTTTCCCGTCCTGCCCCGCGCCACTCACCCGATGTCCACACCCACGCCTGTCGCACCTCGCGCCCCGATGCTGTCGACCGCCGACGCCCTCGCGACCTTGCTGGGCGCGGCCGTGCAAATCGTCGGCGAAGCCACGCTGCCGACGCTCGACGCGCTAAACCGCGTACTTGCCGCAGACGTGATCTCGCCGCTCGACGTCCCGCCGATGCACACGAGTTCGATGGACGGCTACGCGGTGCGCATCGCCGATCTCGCACATGGCGACCGCCGCTTGCCGGTGTCGCAGCGCGTGCCGGCGGGTCACGCGCCGCAGCCGCTTGCGGCGGGCACCGCCGCGCGCGTGTTCACCGGCGCGACAGTGCCGCCCGGCGCGGACGCGATCGTGATGCAGGAACAAACCGAGGTCGCCGGCAACGAAGTGACCTTGCTGCATACGCCGAAGGCCGGCGAATGGATCACGCAGCAAGGCGCGGATATCCGGCGCGGCGCGGTGATCCTGCCGGCTGGCACGCGTCTGACGCCCCAGGCGCTGGGACTGGCCGCATCGGTGGGCTGCGCGGAACTGCGCGTCGTGCGCCGCGTGAAAGTGGCGGTGTTTTTCACCGGCGACGAGCTGACCATGCCCGGCGAGCCGCTGAAGCCGGGCGCGATCTACAACTCGAACCGTTTCACGCTGCGCGGGTTGCTCGACAAGCTCGGCTGCGACGTGACCGACTACGGCATCGTTCCTGACAAGCTCGATGCGACCCGCGCAACGCTGCGCGACGCGGCGCGCGACCATGATCTGATTCTTACGTGCGGCGGCGTGTCGGTGGGCGAGGAAGACCACGTGAAGCCGGCCGTCGAGGCCGAAGGGCGCCTGTCGATGTGGCAGATCGCGATGAAGCCAGGCAAACCGCTCGCCTTCGGCGCGGTGCGTCGCGCGTCCGCCGGCGCCGCAAGCACGGTGAGCGCCGCGGGCGCGGCAAGTGACTCAGCCGTGCCGGCCGAGACATTCTTTATCGGCTTGCCGGGCAATCCCGTGTCAAGCTTCGCGACCTTCGTGCTGTTCGTGCGGCCGTTCGTGTTGCGGCTCGCCGGTGTGCGCACCGTCACGCCGCGTGCGCTGTCGCTGCGCGCGGACTTTACCCAGCAGAAGGCCGATCGCCGCAATGAGTTTCTGCGCGCGCGCGTGAATGCGGCGGGCGGGCTCGACCTGTTCCCGAACCAGAGTTCCGCGGTGCTGACGTCGACTGTCTGGGGCGACGGGCTGATCGACAATCCGCCGAACCACGCGATAAGCGCCGGCGAGACCGTGCGCTTCATTCCGTTCTCGGAACTGCTGAACTAGGACTGACACTGAATCAACGCTGCCGATGAAGATCCAGCTGAAATATTTCGCGAGCGTGCGTGAAGCGCTCGGTCTGGCCGACGAAGCGGTCGAGGTGCCGGCTGAAGTGGTGACCGTCGGCGACGTGCGCGTGTGGCTGCGCGTGCGCGGCGGCATCTGGGCCGACACGCTGGCCGACGGACGCGCGCTGCGTATGGCGTGCAATCACGTGATGACCGACGCCGGCACACGCATTACCGACGGCTGTGAGGTCGCGTTTTTCCCGCCTGTGACCGGCGGTTAAGGGACGAGCGATGACAGTGCGTGTCCAGACCGAGGACTTCGACCTGACCACCGAGGTGGCCGCGCTGCGCGCGCAGAATCCGAAGGTCGGCGCGGTCGCGTGCTTCGTCGGCACGGTGCGCGACCTGAACGAAGGCCGGACCGTCGAGACGATGGAGCTTGAGCACTACCCGGGCATGACCGAGAAGTCGCTCGAAGGCATCGTCAATGCGGCGCGCGAGCGCTGGCCCGGCATCGACGTGCTGATCGTGCATCGCGTCGGCAAGCTCTATCCGCTCGATCAGATCGTGCTGGTCGCGACGACTTCCGCGCATCGCGGTCATGCGTTCGCGTCGTGCGAGTTCGTGATGGACTACCTGAAGAGCCACGCGCCGTTCTGGAAAAAGGAAAGGACCGAGAGCGGCGAGCACTGGGTGGATGCGCGCGTGACCGACGATGCGGCGCTCGAGCGGTGGGGGCTGAGTTCCGGCAACGCGAAAGCGCAATAGCGCACCGGGTGGTGTGCCCGCGCTGTGACGGCCATGTGCGTCGTTCCTGACGCCTGATCGGCGCTGCGCGGCCCAGCACGTTCCGCTCGCATGGCCCCACAACTCGACCACCGACCGACATCCGCGATTTTGCACGCTCGATTGACAGGCGCAGCGTGCCCCGCCGCGACTTACTCTTACTCTTCGTCGACCCCGCGCCCGATAATCTTCGCCGGAAACGGCTCGCCGCGCGACCTGGGCGGACCTGGGTGCGTGGCATCGTCATCGGCGTCCCCGTTGCGCCGACGTGGCGCGACGCGTTCGAGTAACGCCTTCTGCTCGTCGGGAATCGTGTAGTCCCAGCCGAAGCGGCTCAATTGCAGGCTTTGCGCGATGCGCAGCGCGGGCTCCATAAACCGCACGGCCGCGGCGGGCTCATAGCGCGCTTCGACCGTATCGAGAAACAGATACAGCCAGCGGCTGAAATGGCGCGGCTCGATGCCTGCCAACGGCTGATGCGTCTGCTGAACATTGCCGCGGTACTGCTTCGACCCGAGCACCAGGCTGCCCCAGAACAGGCACATCTTCGGCAGATGCTCGTCCCAGCGTCCGGCGATCGTCTGCTCGAAAACAGGTCCCAGTAGCGCGTCGGCACGCACGCGGTCGTAGAACGCATCAACCAGTTGGCGAATGTTCGCTTCGGTTGGTTCGGATTGCCGCGCAACCGCCGCGGCAGGTTCAAAAGAAGGGTTCATCAGTCGTTACAAGTCAGGCTGGCGATAGCTATTTACGGTCAATTGTAAAAAGACATCGCGATTCTCGTAAAAAAGACCGTATGCAAATAAACCATAGCGTTTATAGTTACGCGAAATAAGACGACAAACGCGACAATAAGATGCGCAATACAAGCATCTTATTGCAATCAGCAGTGCGATACAGCACGCGATAAAAGCGTTCACGGCAACCTTGGATAGGACGCAGCCCGGCTTCTCTGCGGCTACGTCTTCGCCGATCGCGACTTGGCATACATGAGACTGACAGACTATACCGACTACTCGTTGCGTGTGCTGCTCTACCTCGCCGTACGTCCTGAGGGACTCGCAACGATCCAGGATATTTCCGACTCGTACGGAATCTCCAAAAATCATCTGATGAAAGTCGTCCAGCGGCTCGCCGAACTCGGCTGGGTCGAGACGGTGCGCGGCCGCAATGGCGGGCTTCGACTATACGAACATTCGTCGGCGCTGACGGTCGGCGAAGTGGTGCGCGCGGCCGAAAACGACTTCGCGCTGGTCGCCTGTCTCCCGGATGGCGACGGCGCGCATCGCGACTGCGCGATTCGCCCTCAATGCCGGCTGAAAGGCGTGCTCGAGGGCGCGCGCGACGCGTTTTTCGCGGAACTCGACCGCCACACGATCGGCGACATCGCGCAGCCGAGCGATCCGTTGTTGACTCTGCTCGGCCTGATGCCCACCGCGACACCGGTCGCCTCGATCATCCCGATCTTCCCGGACGCCTGAGCGTCGCCGCAGCCGGATCGGCATACTACTGATACCGTACGCGTTGCCCGCCGGCGGCCGCCGACGGCGGATTAGTGCCGCCAGCGCGGCTAATTGCCCGAATTGTTATCTGTGGATGCCAATAACCGCTTGAAACGCGTGGAATCCGCCTCATTTTGATGACATTCGAAACTGGAGGTCTCTAGATGAGAATCGACAAACTCACCACCAAATTCCAGGAAGCACTGGCGGACGCGCAAAGCCTCGCGGTCGGCCATGACAATCAGTACATCGAGCCGGTCCACCTGCTGGCGGCGCTCGCCGCGCAGCCGGACGGTTCCGCGCGCTCGCTGCTGTCGCGGGCGGGCGTGCATACCCAGGCGCTGCAAGCCGCATTGAACGACGCGATCGTGCGTCTGCCGCAAGTGCGGGGGACCGACGGCAACGTGCAGATCGGCCGCGAACTGACGGGTCTGCTCAATCAGGCCGACAAGGAAGCGCAAAAGCTGAACGACACGTACATCGCGAGCGAAATGTTTCTGCTGGCCGTCGCCGACGACAAAAGCGAGGCCGGACGTCTCGCGCGCGAGCACGGCCTTACGCGCAAGTCGCTCGAAGCGGCGATCGCCGCGGTGCGCGGCGGTTCGCAGGTGCACAGCCAGGACGCCGAAAGCCAGCGCGAAGCGTTGAAGAAGTACACGATCGACCTGACCGAGCGCGCACGCGCCGGCAAGCTCGACCCGGTGATCGGCCGCGACGACGAAATCCGGCGCTCGATCCAGATCCTGCAGCGGCGCACGAAGAACAACCCGGTGCTGATTGGCGAGCCGGGCGTCGGCAAGACGGCGATCGTCGAAGGGCTCGCGCAGCGCATCGTCAACGGCGAAGTGCCGGAAACGCTCAAGGGCAAGCGCGTGCTGTCGCTCGACATGGCGGCGCTGCTCGCCGGTGCCAAGTACCGCGGCGAATTTGAAGAGCGTCTGAAAGCGGTGCTCAACGACATCGCGAAGGACGAAGGCCAGACCATCGTCTTTATCGACGAGATTCACACGATGGTCGGCGCGGGCAAGGCCGAGGGCGCGATGGACGCGGGCAACATGCTGAAGCCGGCGCTGTCGCGCGGCGAACTGCATTGTGTCGGCGCGACCACGCTCGACGAATACCGGAAGTACATCGAGAAGGATGCGGCGCTCGAGCGGCGCTTCCAGAAGGTGCTGGTCGACGAACCGAGCGTCGAAGCGACCATCGCGATTCTGCGCGGCTTGCAGGAACGCTATGAACTGCACCACGGCGTCGATATCACCGACCCGGCGATTGTCGCCGCGGCCGAGTTGTCGCACCGGTACATCACCGACCGTTTTCTGCCGGATAAGGCGATCGATCTGATCGACGAAGCGGCGTCGAAGATCAAGATGGAGATCGACTCGAAGCCGGAAGAAATGGACCGGCTCGATCGCCGCCGCATCCAGCTGAAGATCGAGCGCGAGGCGGTGAAGAAGGAAAAGGATGAAGCGTCGCAGAAGCGCCTGCAATTGATCGAGGAAGAAATCGAGCGGCTCGACCGGGAATACTCGGACCTCGAAGAAATCTGGACCGCCGAAAAGGCCGCGGTGCAGGGCAGCGCGCAACTGAAGGAAGAGATCGAGAAGACGCGTGCGGAAATCGCGCGGCTGCAACGCCAGGGCAAGCTCGAAAAGGTGGCAGAGCTGCAGTACGGCAAGCTGCCGCAGCTCGAGGCACGTCTGAAGCAGGTCACGCAGGCCGAAGCGCAGGAGCAGAACAACCCGACCCGGCCGCGGCTGCTGCGCACGCAGGTCGGCGCGGAGGAAATCGCCGAGGTCGTGTCGCGCGCGACCGGCATTCCGGTCTCACGGATGATGCAGGGCGAACGCGAGAAACTGCTGCAGATCGAAGAGAAGCTGCATCAGCGGGTGGTCGGCCAGGACGAAGCGATCAGCGCGGTGGCCGATGCGATCCGGCGCTCGCGTGCGGGTCTGTCGGATCCGAATCGTCCGTATGGTTCGTTCCTGTTCCTTGGGCCGACGGGCGTCGGCAAGACCGAGCTGTGCAAGGCGCTGGCGTCGTTCCTGTTCGACTCGGAAGACCACCTGATCCGGATCGACATGAGCGAATTCATGGAAAAGCACAGCGTCGCGCGGCTGATCGGCGCGCCGCCGGGTTACGTCGGTTACGAGGAAGGCGGCTACCTGACCGAAGCGGTGCGGCGCAAGCCGTATAGCGTGATCCTGCTCGACGAGATCGAGAAGGCGCATCCGGACGTGTTCAACGTGCTGTTGCAAGTGCTCGACGACGGCCGCATGACCGATGGCCAGGGCCGTACCGTCGACTTCAAGAACACGGTCATTGTGATGACGTCGAACCTCGGTTCGCAGGTGATCCAGTCGATGGTCGGACAGCCGCAGGAAGCGGTGAAGGATGCGGTGTGGGAAGAAGTGAAGCTGCATTTCCGGCCCGAGTTCCTGAACCGGATCGACGATGTGGTCGTGTTCCATGCTCTCGACCGGTCGAATATCGAGTCGATCGCGAAGATCCAGCTGGATCGGGTGCACGAGCGGCTGGCAAAGCTCGATATGCAGCTGGTTGTGTCCGACGACGCGCTCGAACTGATCGGTAAGGTCGGTTATGACCCGCTGTTCGGCGCGCGGCCGTTAAAGCGCGCGATCCAGCAGGAAATCGAGAACCCGGTGGCGAAACTGATTCTCGCGGGCAAGTTCGGTCCGAAGGACGTGATACCGGTCGATGTGAAGAACGGCAAGCTGGTGTTCGAGCGGGTCGTGCACTAAGACGGAATGCGGTTCGGGCTGCGGCTCGGACCGCGGGTGGAAAACAACGCGGACAACGAAGAAATTCGTTGTCCGTTTTTTTGTTTCCATTGAATACACATTGCCCGAGGTTGGCGACCTATCTCTAGCATTCAATTGATGTCATCAGCGGGAGATGAGCGATGTGTCCCATGCCAATCCATGAGGGGGCGGTCAGCGTGCCGGAAGTGCGGCCGGCGGAGGGGGCGGGTATGCATTCGCCCGTTAGCGCGCACGCGCAGGGTGCGAAAGCGCCGGAAGGGGCGGCGCTGCCCGCCGCAGGGCGTGGTTTGCGGCCGCCGTCCAGTGCGCCGCAGCCATCGTGGCCTGGTGCGGGTCCGTTGGCGGCGATTCCATCCGAATACCGGTCGTCGGATGTTCCTGGCGTTTTCGTCGATCAGAACACCGGAGGGCATTTTATTATTAAGGATGGCAAAGCGTATCGGGTTGTCGACGCGCCGAATGTCAGGCCTCGCGGCTCGATTGGGCTCAAGGGAGGAGGCGACACGGACCCGTCAGCGCAGCGCCGGCAACTCGGACAGCGCAAAACGGAAATCGAACAGAAGGCCGCTGAGTTATCCGGCGTGAAAACGTCGTTGGAACGGTCGATCGAGGAGGAGAGAAGGAAAAAGCACGATGCACAGCAGGCGGTGTCCACTCGCGAAACGGGCAAGCGGCTTGCAGAGCAGTGGCTCGAGGATTTGAAGCGCAAACAGCAAGAGGGCGAGGCAAACCTTCAGCCGACGATCGATACGCAGACCACCGAAGTGCGCGGTTGGGAAACGGAATTGCAGCGAGCGCAGCGCGAGGTCGATCGATACCAGCAGTCACTCACGCAACTTGAAAGTACGCTGCGCACATTGACTTCAGATCTGGAGCGGGCGGAGCGCGAGCGGGTCGCAGTCGATCAGCAGCTACAGCGGCTGTGAGCGTGATCCCGTCGCGCAATCGATCTTCGAAAGCGATGGTCGACGCGTCGCAACCATCAATCGATCGGACGGCGCACGAGTGGTTCGCGCGACCGCCCGCGGATCGTTGGGTCAGGTTGCGGCCGCTATGCGTTCTTGTTTCCAAACAACCCCGACAGCGCGCTCAACGCGCCCATCGCGCCCGACACGCTCGACGGCTCGACCTTGCCGTCGGCGGGCACTTCGCCGTTCGGTGTCGCGGCGTTGACCACGTGCGGCAGCACTTGCGACAGCAGTCCGGTCACCTGTTCCGGTTCGACGCCCGCTTTCGCCGCGATATTCGTGACGGTCTCCGAGCCCAGCACGTTCTGCAGCGTATCGGGGCTGATCGCTTTGTTTTCGCCGGTGCCGATCCATGAACTGATGATGTCGCCCGCGCCGTTTTCATGGAAGCGCTGGACCAGACCGTTCAGACCGCCCGGCTGGTTGTTGATGAATTCGAGCGCGCTGGCGACGAGCGCCTGTTGGCTTCCCCCGCCTTGCGGCGAGTTGCCGAACATCGAACCGATCGTATCGAGTAGGCTCATGACTGTCTCTCCTGAAGGCCGGCGAGCGCCATGCCCACCGGTTGGGGAAAACGCCGCGAGCAACGCGCGGCATCGGATTGCCGCGCACTGTCGTTGCAGATGCAACGAAAGGCGCGGCGGCAGCGGACGTAAAAGCAACGTCAAAGGGCGATACAGAACACTGTGGTGAATGGTGCCGCCGCGAACGACGCCGATCGAGCCGGCGTGCGTGCGCCGCGGCGCGCCATCGATCGTCAGGTACCCGATGCGGCGGCTGCGGACGCGGCCGCCTTGCTCTTCTTCTTCGATTTCGATGCTTTGGCGCCCGATGCGGCTGCAGGCGCGGTTGCAGCCGGCGCTTCCGTTGTCGTCGCGGTCGTCTGCGGCGTGGACTTGGTCGACTTCGACGCCGACTTTGCCGCACCCGATGGCGGTGCACCCGACCCGTTGATGGTCAAGCCCGCCGCTTCCAGGTTCTTCACCGATTTCGGGCCGATGCCCTTGACGCGTGCGGCGAGATCGTCGGCATCCTTGAACGGGCCGTTTTTCGTGCGTTCGTCGATGATCGCTTTCGCATGAACCGGGCCAATGCCCTTCACCGATTCGAGCGCGGCCTGATCGGCGGTATTCACTTCGACCGCCACTGCAAGGCCGGCGCACAGCGCGAGAATCAGCGCGATGCCTAGCATCCAGAGCTTCTTCAACATGGTAAGCACTCCATTGAGGGCGGAACAGGCCGGGAACGGACCGCGCATCCAGTCAGCAAGCACTGCGACTCAAGCATAGACCACTTTGTGCGGCATTATTGCGAAAACCGGTGATCGATCGCGCGATGCGCAGCGGGTCGACTGCGTGTCAGGCACACCCGCCGTTTCGAATCATCTGCGCAATGGGTCGAGTGCGGGCAGCGCCGCTGGGTTGGCTGGCGCTGCCGAGGCGTCGGCGGAGGCGGGGCCCGACGGACCGGATCGTCCATAAGGGGAGCGCGTCGCGACCTCACGCGCAGTGGCGCCGCGCACTTCGAAGCGCACGGCATCGGTGGCACGGCCGTTGTCGTCGACGAGTTCAAGCACATGCCGACCCGGCCACGGCGGCCACATGACCCGCTGTGCATGACCCAGTCGCTTGCCGTCGAGCTGCCATAGGCTTTGCGCGGACGTGCCGCTTGCCCGTTCGAATGCAATGCGCTGGTTGGCGGGCGGGATGTCGGGGTCGAGCGCAAACAGGGTGCCGTCGGCCGGCGCGCCGATGCGCGGCGGGGCAGGCGAGCCGGATACCGCATGCGTCGGGTGTCGTGTGACCGCGGTGGCGGCTGCGTCGCCGCGCGCACCCGCTGACAGCGCAACCACGGGCATTTGCGTGCCACGCAGGAACCACTCGTCGCGCGTCGGTTCGAGCGCCTGCTCGAACGTCACACGGGTGCGGATCACACCGGCGGGCGCGGTAGGCGGCGTGCTGGCCACACGCCGATGCAGATAACCGACGAGCGCGGCCCATATCGGCGCCGCACCGGTTACGCCCGACACGTCCCACATCGGCGTGCCGTCCGCGTTGCCGACCCAGACGCCGACCGTATAGCGCGACGTGAAGCCGATCGTCCAGTTGTCGCGCATATCCTTGCTGGTGCCGGTCTTGACGGCGGAGAAGAAACGCGTCGCAAGCGGGCTGTCGAACCCGAACGTGCGCGTGCGCGCATTGTTGTCGGACAGCACCGAGGTGACGATAAAGCTCGCGTCGGCACTGATCACACGATGAGCATCCGGCGAGGCGCGGCCACAGCGCACGGCGGCGGGTCGCTGCATCGCGAGGTCGCAGGTTGGCGACGCGATGCCGCCGTTCGCCAGCGCGCGATACGCGTTGCTCAGCGATAGCAGCGTGACGTCGGCGCTGCCGAGCGCAAGACTGTAACCGTAGTAGTCACCGCTCTGTTCGAGCGGCAGTCCGAGCGCGACAAGCGTGTCCGCGAAGCGATGCGGCGTGACCATCACCAGCGTGCGCACCGCGGGCACGTTCAGTGACGAACCGAGCGCAGTACGCACGCTGACCCAGCCCTTGAAGCCCTTGTCGTAGTTTTGCGGAATATAGAGGCCGCCGCCGGCCGGCAGATCGAGCGGCGCATCGTCAAGCAGCGTGGCGCTGGTCACGCGCCGTTCGTCGATTGCCTGTGCGTACAGAAACGGCTTGAGCGTCGAACCGGCCTGGCGGCGCGCGAGTACCGCGTCGACGTCGGGCGCAGCCGACAGATTGCCCGACGAGCCGACCCAGGCGAGCACGTCGCCACTCGCATTGTCGAGCACGATGACCGCGCCGTCATGCACATTGCGTGGCTGTGCGCGCGCATTCAGTTCGATAAGCGTGCGCGTGAGCGTTTCGCGCGCGAAGCGTTGCAGTTGCGCGTCGAGTGTCGAGCGGATGCGCGCGCCCGCGGCCGGATGTGCGTCATTGGCGACACGCCGTGCGAAGTGCGGCGCGAGCGATTCGTTATCGGGCGCCGGACTCAGCAACGCGGGCGTCGGGCGTGCGAACGCCAGTTGTACGAAGCTGTCCAGATTCGCGCACTGCGCGGCGTCATGCATATCACGCAGGATCCGGCATGCACGCGCAGCGACTTTCGCATAGGGTGCGTTTGGCGCGCGCACCAACGCGGCGGCGACCGCGGCCTCACGATTGTCGAGTCCCGACGGCAGTTTGCCGAACAGCGTGAACGATAACGCCGACAGCCCGACGGTCTCGCCGCGCAGCGGCACGAGATTCAGATAAGCCTCGAGGATCTGATCCTTGCGCCAGTTGCGTTCGAGACGCAGCGCGTCGAAGGCCTGGCCTGCCTTTTGCGTGATCGACCGTTGTCCGGAGCGTTGACGGCCCTCATCGAGGAGGCCCGACAATTGCATTGTCACCGTCGATGCGCCGCGCGTGCGTGTATTCCACAGGTTGCCCCATGCGGCCGCGGCAGCGCCGCGCCAGTCGACGCCGCTGTGCGCGTAAAAGCGCTTGTCTTCGGACACGACAATCGCTTCGCGCAGTGCCGGCGAGACGTCGGCGAGCGCGACCCATTCGCCGCGCCGCTCGGCCAGATCGATGCGCGTGCGCTGCAGCGGCTCGCCATCGCGTGACAGCAGCAGCCAGTCCGAGCTGTGCCACTGGGTGCGTACGTCGTCGAAGGTGGGCAGCGCGTGCGCGCAGAGCGGCACGGTCAGCAAGGTTGCGCACACAACCGCCGCGCGCGCGAACGCGCGCATGCGCGCGGGTCCGTTCGGTTGCGGCGGGATGAGCGGGCGGTTCATGACGGTCTCATGCGAGGCTACTGCGTGACGGCCGAAGCAGCGGCGGCCGCCGGCGTCGGCGCGAGCGCGGCTGGCCGCACGACCACCGGCGCATTCGGCAACGCGCCGTAAGTTGACGGCGCATACAGCGCTTCGACGCGCGTCGGCGGCAGGCCGAAGGTGCCCGGGTTGTTGAGCCGAACCGTGTACTCGATCGAGAAGCGGCCTTTCGGCACGTACTCGTAGTACGCGCGATAGCCGTCGCAGCCGCGTTCGACGAACGTCGGCCACGCGTTGCGTGGCGTGTTGTCGTCGCGGTTTTCACCTTGCACGGCGACTTGCGAATCGCGGCCAAGGCCGGAGCCGAGAATCGTCGCCCCGGCCGGCACCGGATCGTTGACGACCACCCACGTCATGTCGCTTTGCGCATCAATGTCCAGATGGACACGCACGACGTCGCCGCGCGTGTAGACGCCGTTGACGGCAGGATCGAGCGGCGTGACGGTCTTCGTGATCCGGTAACCGGCGGCGAACGGCGCTTTCAGCGGGACGGCGGCGAGGCTTTCGAGCGTCGCCCAGGGTTTGCCGGTGCCTTCGTGCGTGAGCGTCAACGGCAGCGGCGCGCTGCCGTGCGTCGCAGGCGGCCACGGCAGCAGCGCGCTGTGGGTATGAGTGGCGGTTTTCGCCGCTGCGGCGTTCGTTGCCGATGCAACGGAAGCGCGGGCCGCTGCCGAAGCATCGGCAGGTGGGACATTCCACGCGATCGTCCTGTCGATCGCGCCGAGCCGCAGCGTGGTGCGGCCGGTGACCGGCTCGCTTTCGAACGTGCGCGAGAACCGCTCGACTGCGAGCGAGCCCCATACGTTCGCTGTCGTCGTCTGCCATGCGCCGTTGCGCTGCAATGCCAGCAGACCGCCGACGATGCGTGGCATCTCGTCCTTCCAGCCGGGCGCGTCGACGAAGATCAGCGCGAGCCGCGCCGCGTTGGTTTCGGGACCGGTCATTAGCCACCACAGGTCATCGCCGGACTCGGTGGAGAAGGTCAGACGCGTGCCCTGAAAGCTGAGCCGCGCGCGCAGGATCTGCTCGAGTTGCGCGAGCTTGGCGTCGCGCTGCGCGACGCCTTTGACGCGCGACAGCACCGCGTAGTAGTCGAGCACCGCCGACGTCGGCCATTGGTTCGGCGCGATTTCGATCGAATCGAGCATGCGCGGCTGGACGGCGCCATAGCGTGACAGCGCTTCAAGCGCGGCGAGCTTGCGCAGATCGAGATCCTTGCGCGGCGCCCATGCATTGCGTTCAATACGGCCTTCGACGAAAGCGGTCAAGCCCGATGTGAGCTTGCCGCGCAGATCGTCGGGCAACGCAAAGCGCGCATCGAGCTTCGATGCTGCGTCACTGGCGGACAGCAGATACGCGCTGAGTACTGTGCTGCCGGTATTGCGGCTGTCGTCGCCCGGCGGGAAGTAGTTCGCAAGTCCGTCGCGATCCAGATACACCGGCATCTTCGCGATCACGGCCTGCCATTGCTGCGCATCGCGCAGCCCGATCGCGCGGGAGCTCAGCTGTTCGAGGCACGTGTACGGATAGCGTTCGAGCCAGCGGCGCACGCCCGGCAGGCCGTCCGCCAGCGTCGGTTGCAGCGCTATCGCGATACCTCCGCGTAGTGCGCCGTTGCTGGCGACGCTCGCATCAGGTGGCGCGGCAACCGGCACCGACAGCGTGCCATCGACTTGCGCAAGCGTGGCCTGCTGAACTGTGATCGGGATGGCGGCGGCGACGCGCTGCGTGATCTTCAGCGTGTCGCTCGCAGGCGGGCCGGCCGAGCGCATCGCCGGTTGCTCAGCCGCGCTGATGTTCCACGTCAACGCTGGCTGCGACGCGTCGGCGAGGCCCTCCGGCGTCGTGACGGTCCACGCGACTTCACGCGCGGAGTCGGGCGCAAGATCGACGGTTTGCGCGGGCAGCGGGAGGCCCGGGATAGTCGCCTTCACGAGCACCTTCATCGCCCGCGCGGTGGTGTTGCGCACCGTGAATTGCGCGCGGAACAGGTCGCCTTCGCGCACGAGCGGCGGCAGCCCTGAAATCAGCTGTAAATCCTGCGTGCTGCGAATCGATGCACTGCCTGTACCGAACGTACCGGTGCCGACCGCGGCAATCGCGACGATCCGGAAGCTCGTCAGCGAATCGTTGAGCGGCACGTCGAGCGATGCGGCGCCCTGCGCGTCGAGCGTCACGCGCGGGTTCCATAGCAGCAGCGTATCGAACAGTTCGCGGGTCGCCGCGTGTCCGCCGCCGCCACCCGCGGGCACCGCTTTGCGGCCGAAGTGCCGGCGACCGACAATCTCCATTTGCGCCGTCGCCGTTTCGACGCCGTACGCGCGTTGCTGCAGCATCGCGTCGAGCAGGTCCCAACTGCGGTTCGGCATCAGTTCGAGCAAAGCCTCGTCGACCGCGGCCACCGCGATCTGCGTGCCGGCCGGCGCGGGTTGGCCGCCGGGCATTCGCACGCGCAGCTTCACGTGTGCGTTGCCGCGCACGGTGTAGGTCTGCGCGTCGGGGGTCACGCTAACTGCAAGCCGGTGTGCGGCGGTGCCGACCTTGATTTGCGCGAGTCCGTAGCGGAACGCGGGCTTCGACAGATCGACGAGCGGCGTCGGGGCTTCGTATTGGCGCCCTTCGTACCAGAACGCGCGGGCCCATTCGAGCGGCGCTTTCCAGCCCCATGTGAAGAACGAGTACCACGGCACGTCGCGAATCCGCCCGCGCAATGCGAGGACCGATACATAGACGTTCGGCCCCCATGCCTCTTCGACTTTCAGCTCGATGGTCGGGTCGGTGCCGTTGAGCTGCACGATGCGCGTATCGATGATGCCTTCGCGTTCGACCGCGACGAGCGCGGTCGCGAAACGAAACGGCATGCGCACCTGGAAGCGCGCGATCTCGCCGGGTTCATAGCTGGGCTTCTCAGGCAATACGTCGATGCGGTCGGTATTGTCGCCGCCGAACCATAGCGGGTCGGCGCGCGTGACCCAGACCGACGTTGTGGCGGTCGACTGCCGGCCGTCATGGTCTTTCGCGGTGACGACGAGATCGATATTGCCCGCGTCGCGCAGCTTCGCATCGCACGACAGCAGTCCGCGCGCATCGCTCGCGCCGCTGCAGAGCGTGCCGAGGTCGCGCGTCTCCGTATGGTTGTCGTACGCATAGAAGCCGCCGACCATCCGTTTGCGCGAACTCGTCATGATGCGCGCGATGCCGTGCACGTCGAGCGCGACGCCGGCGAGCGGCTTGCCTTGCAGATCGACGGCGAGCGCCTTGACCGGCACCGTATGGCCGACCGACACCCATTGCCCGGACCGGATGCCGGCCACCACTGCGGCCGGCCACAGCATCGCGCCGCCGCTGATCGTTTGCACTTCGCCGTTCGGGTCGGCGAAGGTCGCTTCGAGCACAAGGCGTTTCGGCGCATCGAGCGGCGGCAGGTTCTTTAGCGTGAGCGTGCCGGAGCCGTTGCGGTCGAGTGTCACCAGCTGCTTGTCGGCGACGAGCTTCGCGGTGTCTTCGCTCGATGACGATGACGCGCCGCTGTCTTCGCCGTCGTCGTTACCGGATGACGATGCGTTGTCGTCGGCCGGTTTGCGGTAGGGCGTGAAGCTGAAGTCGGGGTATGTACCGGCGAATGCGGGTGACGCGCTTTTCACGAGGGCCGATACCTGCACCGGCAAGCCCGACGCCGCGCCGCCCGATACATAGTCGATCTGCAACGCAAGCGGCGCTTGTTGCGCAGCGATCAGCGGATGCGTCTTTTCATCGCGCACGGCAATCGACCCTTTGAAGACCGGCAGACGGAATGCTTCGACGCGAAAGCTGCCCGACTCGTAGCTCGCGCGCGGTGCGGTGTCGCCGTTGTTTTCGTCGTCGGCGTGATCGGTGGCGCCGGTGGCGTCCGTGGTGTCGGCGGCGCTCGGGTCGCCGTCGTCGAGCGACACGTTGTATTCGCCGAGCTTGGCCGCGGCGGGAATCGGGAAGGTGGAGTCGGCGGTGTGATCGGCGGCCCAGTGCAGCGGCAGATGCTAGGTTTGTCCGCTGCCGAGGTGCCGGATCGTCACGCGCGTCGGATAGCGCTTCGGCATCGCAAGGCCGTTCAACGTCTCGACCCGCAGCAGATGTTTCATCGAGACCGTTTCGCCCGCGCGCAGCAGCGTGCGATCGAAAATCGTATGCGCACGCACCGTTTCTTCGCGGCTCATATCGGTCGGCACATTAAAGCGCCACGACTCGATGCCGCGGTTCCATTCGGAACGCACGAACGCCATGTCGGCGCCGGTGTTCGGATCGTCGATGCGCGCGGAGACGAATAGTCCCTCGTAGTGGTCGTCGTTGCATCGCTCGGGCGTTGGCAACGGCTGGTTGAGGGTCAGCAGGCCGCGTGCGTCGGTCTTGCCGGACGCGAGTTCGCTGCCGTTGCAGTCGCTCACATGGATGTCGGCATTCGGTACCGGCTGGCCCTTGTCGAGCGTCGTCACCCAGACGACGCTGTTTTCGCGCCCCTGCTTGAAGTGGACGCCGAGGTTGGTCACGAGCACGGCCGTGCGCACATACATGGGCGCCGGCTTGCCGAGCAGCGACGCACCGAGTGCCGGCGACGCCAGCTCGATCACGTAGAAGCCCGGTTTTTTGATCGGCACGCCGACCACTTCGAATGGCCGCAGTGTCTTCGGGTCGGCCTTCGGCAGCGTCAGCGTCTCTACGCCGTGCTGCCCCGCGAGCAACGAAACCGAGCGCACATCGATCAGGCGGTTCGATTCGCCGGCGTCACCGCTTTCCGGGGTGTCCTGCGGTGCGCGCGGCACAAACACCGGATGCTGACCGTGATCGAGCAGACCCGGCATTAGCTTCGCGATCGACTCGCGGGTCATCGCGTATTGGTCGAAGCGCTCGACGACGCGCATCCAGCGGCGAATGTCCGTGTCCGCGTCGACGCGCAGCTGGCTGAACCGCGCGGTGCCCGCGTTGAGTCCCTCGACGTGCAGGTCCGCTTCGACATTACGCAGCGTGACGGGCACGAGCGCAGGCGTATCCGGTTCCGCAAAGCGTTCGATGATGCCGAATGTGCCCGATGAAAACTTCGCGAGCGGCGGCAGCGGTGCGGTCGTGGTCTTCAGCGGAAACAGATCGGCGTTCGACAACGCGCGGCCGCTCGCGTCTCTCAGGTGCGCGGGCACGTCGATCGTGAGTTCGGCGTGCTCGGGCAACGGCGCGGCGAACTCGACCGCATCGACTTCCGGGCTTTTATCGCCAGCCGGGAAGGTGGGGGCGACGCTGCCGTTCGGCCCCTTCAGGCGGATCTTCGCGGCGTCGGCGCGCGCGATCGGCGCGTTGAACTGCACACGTAGCGGGCGCAGCGGCGTGCAGGGCGCCTTCGCATTTTCGCGTTCGCACGAGAAACTCGCGGCGAACGGCTCGCGCACCGTGTAGTCGAAGCGCCGCTCGACGTCGTTCGCGAGGCCGCTCGGACTGGCGACACCAGCGCCGTAGACAAGCTGCATCTTCGTGCCGGACGGCAGCGTTTGCTGGCATTGCAGCGTGAGCACGCGCGCCGCGACCTTCTGCAGGCGAAAGTGGGACAGCAGGGCGGTACGCGCCGATGCGTCGACGGCTTTGACTGGAATGCGATTGCCGAGACCGCTCGATTCGCACCAGATATGTTCGTGAACCGAAGCATCGGTCGCCGGCCCGTTCAGACGCAGGATAAACGCCTGATCTTCCTCGATCTCGCCGCTGTACGGCATCACGCTTTGCACGAACGGGCCGCCGGTTTCGAACGCAAAGTGACGCGGGCCGCTCAACACCTGACCCGCCGCCGATTTCAATGCATCGTTCAGATCGATCGTGCATCGCATGCCCGGCGGCAGATCCGCATTGAAGTCCCACGCCCATGTCTTCGTATCGATCCAGCGGCCCGTGCCAGCGCTGGCCGACGCATCGTCGCAGTGCACACGCGCGGGAGCCGCGGCGTTCGCGGTGCCGAATGCAAGCATGGCTTCGTCGAATTTGACGACGACCTGTCGCACCTGCGCGACTGTGCCCTGCGGGGACACCTGTGCGATGCGAGCCGCATGGGCTTGCCAGGTGAGCGCCGCGAGGCTGCAGAGCACGACAGCCGCCATGCATGCCGATCGCGCTATCCGTTGACGGGTGCCAGGTTGCATCGGCGTTCGCATCGGTCGTGCTCCTGATTGCTTACAGAACGCTGGCGATTCTAACCGAGTGCGATGCGGCTTCCCAACCCTCAGAGGGTGTAGCCGGTATCCTACGACGCACGCAACCACGCACGCAACGATTCACGAGCCTGCGCACTTGACTTAGAGTGCACTCGAAGCCCTAACCTGAGTTCCGTCATGTCCAAAGCACTTACGATCGGTCAGGTCGCCGCGCTGAGCGGCGTCTCCACGCACACACTGCGGTACTACGAGCAGGCCGGCCTGCTGCGGGCGGTCGGCCGCAGCGGAGCCGGACATCGTCTCTATGCGCCGGCCGACCTCGACTGGCTGCAGTTCGTGATGCGCCTGAAGGCCACCGGCATGCCGATTTCCGGGATGCAGGCGTTCGCGGCCTTGCGTGCGCACGGTGATGCGACGGTCAGCGCACGTCGCGAAATGCTGGTCGCGCATCGCGATGCGGTACTGGCTCGCATCGCGCAGTTGCAGACCAACCTCGCGGCGATCAGCGACAAGATCGACCACTACGAAGCGGTCGAGCGCAGCGCTCGGCGTGATCCCGTGCAGTGAGACATGACATGTCGACAAACACCGAACGGAGCGAGGCTTCACGATGGAACAGCACCAGCACGAAGGCAATGAGCGCTACACACGAGGTTGGAACAAGCTGAAGGAAATCGACGGTTCGGCCGGGGAGCAGGTGCTCTCGGCATTGGCGCCGATCGCGCCGGATTTCGCACGCTTACTGATCGAGTTTCCGTTTGGCGACATCTATAGCCGTCCGAAACTCGACTTGCGCGCGCGAGAGATCGCGACCATCGCCGCACTCGCTGCGCTCGGCAACGCGCAGCCGCAACTGAAGGTGCATATCGAGGCGGCGCTGAACGTCGGTTGCACGCGTGATGAAATCGTCGAAGTGTTTATGCAGATGGCGGTCTATGCGGGCTTTCCGGCGGCGTTGAATGCGTTATTCGCGGCACGCGAGGTATTCGACCGACTCGACCGTATTTCGCATGCAAAAGCCGACGCGGTGTGACGCGCGATACGACGCGGGCACCGTCAAGGTCAATCCGCGTAGCGCTCCCCTGACCGACGTGAGCATGCGACGGGCGGGGGACGCGAGAGCGGTTACGTGCGCAATTCGTCGCGCGGCGCGTCGGCGCTGCTGGCGTAGCGGCCACCCACGCTGCGCCAGTAAAACAGCAATCCGAGGCCCGCGACAGCGAGGCTTGCGGTATTGGCTACCCAGAAGCCGCGCGCACCGGTCAACCACGCCGGCACGACCCCGCCGACGTTAAAGCCGAGCAGATACCCGCCGCCGAGTCCGACGCCCCACAGCGCAAAGGCGTAGATCGCGGTCGGCACCAGCACGATCCGATACGCGCGCAATACGAATGCCGACGTGATCTGCAGCGCGTCGCAGATGTGATAGAACGCCACGATCAGCACGAGCGGCATTGCCGCGGCCGCGACATGCGCGTTGGTCGTATAGCCGGCGATGATCAACGGCCGCAGCGCGAGCACGGTCGCGCAGAAGCAGCACGCAATCGCGCATGCCATCAGAATGCCGTGCCGCGCGAGCGTGCTCGCGGCCGCGATGTGCTGTGCGCCCAGCGCACGGGCGACGAGTGTCGAGGTCGCAATGCCGATCGACAGCGGCGTCATATACAGCACCGCGCCGAGGTTTGCCGCGATCTGATGACCGGCGAGTGTGGTCGTGCCGAAGCGGGCGATAAAGAGCGCCATGAACGTGTAAGACGTCACTTCGATCAGGTACGACACCCCCATCGGAATGCCGAGCTTCAACAGTGCGAACTGGCGTTGCCAGACCGGCCAGCACAGGCGCGCGAAAATCGCGAACGGCCGGAACACCTCGAGTTTCATGAGCAGCAGCAGCGCGGTGCCCCCGAGCAGCCAGTTGAGCACGGTGCTCGCGAGCGCGCAGCCCGGTCCGCCGGCGGCCGGCACACCGAGGCCGCCGAAAATGAGCCACAGGTTCAGCGGAATCTTCAACGCGAGCGCGCCAACCTGCAGAAACATCACGAGTCTTGGCTGGCCGACCGCGGTGGCGAGCGCGGAATACACGCGAAACACGAGGCTTGCGGGTAGACCGAACGCGAGAATCTGCAGATAGGCGACGGTGCGCTCGCGCAGCGCGTCGGGCGCATGCGCGAGTCGCAGCAGCGGCCCGGGGAAGTACAGAATCAGAAAGCCGATAACGGTCAGTGCCCCCGCAAGCCACAATGCCTGCCGCACATCCTCGCCGATTTCGCCATGACGGCCCGCGCCGTACGACAGCCCGACGATCGGTTGCAATGCGGTGAGAATGCCCGTGAGCGCGATGTAGACCGATACGTAGATCGACGCGCCGAGTCCGAGCGCCGCGAGATCGGTCGCCGAATAGCGGCCGACCATCGCGGTATCGATGACGCCGAACGCGATGATCGCGAGCTGGCCGATCAGCACCGGCCAGGCAAGCACCGCGATCTTGCGCGCGTCGGCGAAGAGGGAAGCGGCGTGCGTCGATTGATCGGTTGGCGTCATGACGAATGATTTGCGCGTGGCGTGCGGTGGGTCACGGAGCCTGCGCGGGCTCGTGTGCCGATCGATGCGCCGCTCACTGTATAGCTTTAGGCCGCACGTTGCGTCGCTTGACGGGGGGCTTCGGGCGGTCGATGCGCACGTACAGGCGGAAGCGCTCGTCGCGGTCGGCCGCGCGCCGGCCTTCCCAGACCAGCTTCCAGACGAAGTCCGGCATCGGGCTCGGTGCGCCGAAGTCCTGCGTGTCCTGACGCAGGATCACGTCGCAGTCGTCGTCGGTGAACGAAAAGTGCATGCCGCCGAAATACGCGAAGGTCGCGATCTGCGCATTGCCCAGACGGACCGGCGAAATGCACGAGTAGTCGTCGGGCAAGTGCGCGGCGATCTGTTGCGCGACGTCCTTATAGGTCCGGCTGTAGTTGACGATCGGCAGCCATAACGTCATGAGCAGCACCCACATCAGCGTCGTGCCCGCGCTCGACAGCACGACGCTGCGCCACAGCACCTTCGGATGCCGCGCGACGCGCCATTGCACCAGCACCATCCAGCAGAGCGTGACCGCAATCGCGCATATCAGCGACACGATTCTGAATTGCGGCGCATAGCCGGGGACCAGCCGCGACAGGTTACGGGCGAGGAAGAACGGGAAGCCGGTCATCGACGCGAGCCATACCAGCCACACGAATGAACCGAGCACAGTGAAGCTCAACACCGCGAACCAGTCGAACGCGTTGATCGCGCCGCGTTTCAACGTGGGGAGCGCGAACGCGGCGAGCACCGACAGCGCGGGCAGCGGGAGCATATACAGCCGGTTCGTTTCCGAGCTTTGCAGGATGACGAGCGCGAACAGCGGCCCGATCACCGCCAGCGGAATCGCAATGTGCGGTGCGCGGCGCAGCCCCGACCAGCTGATCCATGCCCAGATCGCGAGCGGCCACGCGGGCCATGTGAAAAGCGGCAGGTTCTTCAATGCATACAGCAGCACGGGGCCGAACGGGCCGGTGAACGAATTCAAACTGCCGCGCATCCACTGATTCAGGAACCACACCGCGTCCGCCGGGAAGAACACGAGTGCCGCGATCGGCCACGACGCGGACAGCACGAGCGCGACCGGAAGACCCGTCAGTAGCAGCCAGCGAGTGCGTGCTTCGCGCACGATCAGCATCATCGTCAGCGTGCCGATCAGCAGCGCGCCGACCAGCACCGGGCTCGCTGTCAGCATCACGAGGCCCAGGCCGCAGCCCCAGATCAGCGTGCCCTGGATCGGCTTGTCGAGCAGCCGCACGAGCCCATAAACGAGCATCGCGATACAGAAGAACTGCGCAAGCGCGGGGGTGGTTTCGTGGCCGCGCTCCGCGAGGCCGAAGCACGCGAGCAGGATCAGCAGCGCGCCGTCGGCCAGCGTGCGGCCGTAGTCGCGCGGTTCCGGTTCGCCGCCGAACGCGTACTTGAACGGCTGTACCTCAGGGCGCCGACCGAGCAGATAGGCGCCGTACCAGACGAACGCGCAGGCCGCGCAAAACAGCAGGCCGGTGAACACGCGCGACGCGTTGCTCGCGTCGACCCATGGCGCGAGCGCCCGGATCGTGGCGGCGCCGAGCCAATAGCCGAGCGGCGCGTCCGACGTGATGTATTTGCCGACGAGGTTCGGCAGTAGCCAGTCATGCAGACTACCGTTCGCCATGGTCCACATCACGCCGAAGCCGGCGGCATCCTCGTTTTTCCATGGATCGCGGCCGAATAGCCCGAACGATGCATAGATCACGCAGATGGCAAGCAGCAACGAACGCGGCAGCGCGCTGGTTGCGGAGGCAGTGAGTCGGACAACGGGTCGCATGCGATGTTATTGATCGTGATGAAGCGTTTTTCCGTGGTGCGATGGGCACGCGGCGGCTAACAGGCTGGCCAGCGGGTTGGCCGACGGGGTGACCCGCGGGTCGGACAACGACGTGACCCGCGCACGCAGCTCGGAAACCCGGCCGATGCTGAGCATCCGGCATTGTAGACGTGCGCGGCGCTGCGCGTCATGAGCATGTAACAAGGGGCATGGTGTGCTGACAACTGGGTGTTGACAACGACGCGTGGTTGACCGTGCAGCCGCCGCGGATCTTGCAAAACGTTGACGCCGCCCGCGCCGCACATGGCTGTACGAACGGCGTGCGAATCGTGCTTGCGATTCGTGCGTGCGACGTGTCGGTGTGCAAATACCGGCTGCAACAGCGTGACACTTGTCAGGCTTCGCACGCTTTCATGAAAAGTCGGCGCTGGTCGGGCGCGACGGAGGCTGGCCGCGTGGCGGCCTGTACTGCGGTGATAAAAAAAGCTGCGACAGAAAAGACAGCGACAAAAAAGGGCAGCGGATGCTGCCCTTTCTCGGGGATTGCTGCGCGGGTCGAGCATGATCAGCCGGCCCCGGCGCGCGGAAATGTCGTGACGCTTTATTTCGTGGCCTTGCCGGTTGCGCGGGCGCCGAACTTCTTGTTGAACTTCTCGACGCGGCCAGCCGTGTCCATGATCTTTTGCTGACCCGTGTAGAACGGATGCGATTCCGACGACACTTCGATTTTCGCGAGCGGGTAGGTCTTGCCGTTGAATTCGATGGTTTCACGCGTCTGGATGGTCGAGCGCGTGATGAACTTGAAGTCGATCGACATATCCTGGAACACGACTTCGCGGTAATTCGGGTGGGTGTTTTCTTTCATGGTTTTTCCTTTGATCGGGCGGTAGCCAGCCAGCGGGGTTCGCGAGCCACTTGCCTAAGGTCGAAAACGCGAGATTATGCCAGAAAATCAGTCGCTTGGCGAGAATCTCGTCGGTTTTTTCGCGATCCGCGTGCGGGTCGGCCGGCCGTGGCTCCCATGCTGGTATGCCGTGAGGCTAATCACCTCGCGGCTGATCAAGCCTGCGGCTCGTCAGCCCCGGCTCCTCAACCCGGCGTATCGGCCTGCAACGCGCCGGTCCGGGCAGGATCCTGCCGATAGTAGCGCGCAAGCAGCCGGTACAACTCCGGGTACTCCGCGTCGAACTCGCGCGGCTTCACGAACAGCGCCTCGCTGCAAACCGCGAAAAACTCCGATGGATGGTCCGCCGCGTAAGGGTCGATCAGCGACTCGCGCTCGAAACGCGCCCAACGGCGATCCGATACCGCGTCAACCTTCGCGCAGAACTGGTCGTACGCGTGGTCGAACACGTCCGCCCACGCGTTGCTGTCAAGCGGCGCGTGCAGCCGTCGGAACAGCGGCGGGTGACCGTCCGCGGCGCCCGTCACCATATCGATCTTATGCGCGAACTCATGGATCACAACGTTGTATGCGTCGCTGCCATCGGTCATTTGCGCGTCTTCCCACGACAGCACGACCGGCCCGCCTTCCCACGCTTCACCGCTCGCATCGTGTTCGACTTCATGAACGATGCCGTCTTCATCTTCGACCGTCTTGCGAATCACGAACTCGCCCGGATAAACGATGATGCCGACCCAGCCGCGATACAGTTCGAGGCCGAGATTGAGCACCGGCAAGCAAGCCTGAGCGGCGATGGCGACGCTGATCTCGTCGGTGAGCTCAAGCTCATGCGCGGTTGAGAACTCCTTCTGCGCGAGAAAGAGGCATGTCATATCGCGCAGGCGCGCCTGATCCGGCGCGTCGAGCCACGCAAGGAACGGCAGCCCGGCGAGTGTTCTTTGCCACAGCGCGTCGGAAATCGCATGGGTGCGCAGCGCGCGCTCGCGACGGCGTGCGCCGATCCAGTGAGTGAGTTTCGAGAGCATCGCTAGCGCTGGTTGGGCCGCGCGTGACGCTGGCGAATAGCGGTGCCTCGCGCGCGGCGACGGATTGTCTGGCTGTCGGGTATCCGAACGTCGACAATTTTAAACGCGTGGCCGACGGCCTGCGAAGTGTTAAACGCGCGGCCGTCGAAGTGCGCCGTTCAACGAAAAGCGCCCGCGAAGGCGGGCGTCACGGCCAGCTGGTGAAACACGGTGATGCCGCGCGACAGGGCCTTAGCCGCCGCGGCGCATCATATCGAAGAACTCGGAGTTGTTCTTTGTCTGGCGGATCTTGTCGAGCAGGAATTCCATTGCATCGACTTCGTCCATGTCGTGAATGAACTTGCGTAGCACCCAGATCTTTTGCAGGATCTCGGGCTTGATCAGCAGTTCTTCGCGGCGCGTGCCGGACTTGTTCAGGTTGATCGACGGATAGACGCGCTTCTCCGCAAGACGGCGCTCGAGGTGCACTTCCATATTGCCGGTGCCCTTGAACTCTTCGTAGATCACGTCGTCCATACGGCTGCCGGTTTCGATCAGCGCGGTGCCGATGATAGTCAGCGACCCGCCTTCCTCGATATTGCGCGCCGCGCCGAAGAAGCGCTTCGGCCGTTGCAGCGCGTTCGCATCGACACCGCCGGTGAGCACCTTGCCCGATGCCGGCACAACAGTGTTGTATGCGCGCGCAAGACGCGTGATCGAGTCGAGCAGAATCACGACGTCGTTCTTCATTTCGACGAGGCGCTTGGCCTTTTCGATCACCATCTCGGCGACCTGTACGTGACGCGCGGCCGGTTCGTCGAACGTCGATGCGATCACTTCGCCCGCGACCGAGCGCTGCATTTCCGTCACTTCTTCCGGACGTTCGTCGATCAGCAGCACGAACAGCACGACGTCCGGATGGTTCTGCTTGATCGCATGCGCGATGTGCTGAAGCATCACGGTCTTGCCGGACTTGGGCGATGCGACCAGCAGCCCGCGCTGGCCTTTGCCGATCGGCGCGATCATGTCGATGATGCGGCCGGTGACGTTTTCCTCACCGCGCATTTCACGTTCGAGCAGCAGCACCTTGTTCGGGTGCAGCGGCGTCAGATTCTCGAACATGATCTTGTGTTTCGACGCCTCCGGCGGCTGGCCATTGACCTTGTCGACTTTCACCAGCGCGAAATAGCGTTCGCCGTCTTTCGGCGTGCGCACTTCGCCTTCGATCGTGTCGCCCGTATGCAGATTGAAACGGCGGATTTGCGACGGACTGATGTAAATATCGTCCGTGCTCGCGAGATACGAGGTTTCGGGCGAGCGCAGGAAACCGAAGCCGTCCGGCAGCACTTCGAGCGTGCCGTCACCGAAGATCGTTTCGCCCGTCTTCGCGCGCTTTTTGAGAATGGCAAACATTAACTCCTGCTTGCGCAGGCGGTTCGCACTTTCGATCTCGAGGCCATTGGCCATTTCGATCAACTGTGAGACGTGCAGAGTCTTAAGCTCGGATAAATGCATACGGAGAACCCGCAGGGAGAAGGTGCGACCTGAAATGAATCTGGGAGGAGGGTTGAGCGGGACCGCTCAGGGACTTATTCGTCTTTTCGACGTTTTGTGGATTCTAGCATAGCACACGCCTGATCCGGCCTGCGTGGCGGACCGGCAGCTTTGCTTTGTCCGTGTTGTCAACCGACAACAGACCGGGACAGGCAATCGGCGCGGGGACAACCTTTGCGTGATGCCGGCGGCGCTGGACTTTGCCCGGTGCGACCGCTTGCCGCGCAGCGCGCCGGGCGGGCAAAGATTAACCGGCGATGAACTAACGGTATGCGCCGGTTAATTGATTACGCATCGCAATCACGGTTCGGCAATTAAAGATTGCCGTCGAGGAACGCGGTGAGTTGCGACTTCGACAGTGCGCCGACCTTCTGCGCGGCGACCGCGCCGTTCTTGAAGAGGATCAACGTCGGGATGCCGCGCACGCCGAACTTCACCGGCGTCGACTGATGCTCGTCAACGTTGATCTTCGCGATCTGCAGACGGTCTGCGTAGTCTTTCGCGACTTCGTCGAGGATCGGTGCAATCATCTTGCAAGGGCCGCACCATTCTGCCCAGAAATCGAGCAATACGGGTTTATCGGATTTCACGACGTCCTGTTCGAACGATGCGTCGCTGATGTGCTTGATTTGTTCGCTCATTGTCTGAATACCTCATTCGGTTCGAGGCCTGCCTGAATGCTCGCCACGATACATCAAAACTGAAGAAAATCTCCGTTCGCTTTACCGCAAAGAAACGCTCAACCGAATGACTTTCGAGGTCTGTGGGGACTCGCTGCAAAGAACCTGCGAAGGCACTCGGCGCTTGACTTTACGGGTCACTTGCACGCAGTTTAGCCTAATTCGCTATGTGCTGCCCGTGGTGATAGTACCCATTTGGGCAGCAGGATCGGTGTGTTGCCGCCATGGTGCACCGGTCCTTTCCGGCACCTATCTGGAGGTGGCGGCGGCCGAACACAAGAGGCGCTCGAGGACGTGCGCAAGGCATCGCAGCCGCGCTTTCGACGGGCCTGGCGGCGCGCGGCCGGGCACACTGCGCAACGCGCGCAAGCCGTGCCGCCCGATTTTCCAGTCGCGCGGCGCGGTCGGCAATGATAGAATGCTTCGTGACGGGCCTCCTCGCATGGAGGGGCGGTCAACCTGGTCAGGTCGGGAACGAAGCAGCCACAGCCGTTTTCCACCAGTGCCGAGGGTCGGGCTCGTCACCTTCCTCTTTCCTTCGTTGTGTTTCCCTCGCGTGTTTTCCCTGGCGCGTCTTTCTGCGTCACGTCGTTGCTGCGTCATCTTCCCTGCGTATTTCAATTGACGGACCTCGCGTCGCGCAGATATTGCATTGGAGTTCGTCGGTGCGCTGTCTGCGTTTTGTCGGGTTGACCTGCGATTCATTGAGCGTTGGGCCCGCGGGTCATCGATGCGCGTGGTTTCGCGGCGCGCACGTGAAGTCTTTCTCTATCGGCCAATTAGCCAAATACAATAGAGCGCTGGCGGTTGCCGCGTGGTTCCGATATCTATCGGATGACAGGATCCGCGTTTGTCACCCCGGCAACTGTTTTTCGCAGCCCCTTTGTGGCGTCCGGCTGAACGGCCTGTGCGCCTATGCGTTGCTGATACAATTTCCCGATGACCTATCAAGTTCTCGCACGCAAGTGGCGGCCGAAAGATTTCGCGTCGCTCGTCGGACAGGAGCACGTCGTGCGCGCGCTCACGCATGCGCTCGACGGCGGCCGCCTGCATCACGCCTATCTGTTCACCGGAACACGCGGCGTCGGCAAGACCACGCTGTCGCGCATCTTCGCGAAGGCGCTCAACTGTGAGACGGGCGTCACCGCCACGCCGTGCGGCGTGTGCCGCGCGTGCCGGGAGATCGACGAAGGGCGCTTCGTCGACTATGTCGAAATGGATGCGGCGAGCAATCGCGGGGTCGACGAAATGGCCGCGCTGCTCGAGCGCGCGGTGTATGCGCCGGTCGATGCGCGCTTCAAGGTCTATATGATCGACGAAGTGCACATGCTGACGAACCACGCGTTCAACGCAATGCTCAAAACGCTCGAAGAGCCGCCGCCGCATGTCAAATTCATTCTGGCGACCACCGATCCGCAGAAGATTCCGGTCACGGTGCTGTCGCGCTGTCTGCAGTTCAATCTGAAGCAGATGCCTGCCGGGCATATCGTGTCGCATCTCGAGCGGATTCTCGGCGAGGAGCAGATCCCGTTCGAGGCGCAGGCGCTGCGTCTGCTTGCGCGCGCGGCGGACGGTTCGATGCGCGATGCGTTGTCATTGACGGATCAGGCGATTGCCTACTCGGCCAACCAGGTGACCGAAGAGGCGGTGCGCGGCATGCTGGGTGCGCTCGATCAGAGCTATCTGATCCGGCTGCTCGACGCACTGGCGGCAAATGACGGCGCCACGGTGCTGGCCGTTGCCGACGAGATGGCGTTGCGCAGCCTGTCGTTTTCCACCGCGCTGCAAGATCTTGCGAGCTTGCTGCACCGGATTGCATGGGCGCAGTTTGCGCCCTCGTCAGTGCTCGCCGAATGGCCCGAGGCGGGCGATCTGCGACGCTTTGCCGATGCATTGAGCCCCGAGCAGGTGCAGCTGTTCTACCAGATCGCGACGATTGGCCGAAGCGAGTTGGGCCTTGCACCTGACGAATACGCGGGCTTCACGATGACGCTATTGCGCATGCTCGCGTTCGAGCCGGCCTTGAACGGCGCGGCCGGCGGCGGGCCGGTGCCCGCGGCGCGGCCGGCTGCGCAGGGCGGCGCGGCT